>JBGAHG010000004.1:0-314542 GCA_044226325.1 Aggregatilineales bacterium | reverse complement strand
GGGTACAATATTTGTCCGGTTATGGCGCACCGACTAATGAGCACTTCCTAACGAATTTCCCTCATAAAAATCGTGGCCTCAACCGGACGAAAAGTTTGGAAACTCGAACTGAATCGCGTTGACAAGAATCGAACTTTTATTCTACAATGAAGTCATAAGCTCGGTTGAGGTAGCACCACCCTAAACGGTGGAAATATTTTCTAGCCGAAAACAGTCATTTTAGCACCCGAATTTTGTATTCCCCCTCCATGACGCTTCGGCTATCAGCAGAGTGAGCCTGCGAAAGTTGCTGATGTGGGTCGGGGGTGGGGTGGGGTTTTGACCGCCGTCCACCACTGAATGCAGTCTTACCTCGATAAGCACCACCCTAAACGGTGGATGAGCTTTTTAGTGATAAAACGAATAACCATTGTCTTTCGTAGGGAAGAGGCCTGCCTCTTCCGCACATACTGTAAAACCCACTTTTCCCGTCTTTGCCCCGTCCTCTCCACCCTCATGATCTCGGAGAACACCACATGACCTCAACTGCCCACAACCTGCAACCTAAAATGAAAGCAGCCACAGCAGCAGTTGGCACAAATAGCAGGCGGCGGCAGCACCCGACCCATCCGCCGAAAGTGTGCCATTTCAGCGGCAGCCAGCGAGCCTCCCGCCAGCACAAAATGTCAATTCAGCGCCTCACTCCCTCACATCCGCCTGCTAATTCAGCGGAAATCATGCAAATTTTGCGAAACATGCAACTACTACTACGATATAAGTTATATTTCGAGGCTTTCGCCCTCAAGTACGATCCATATTAGACGTTAAATCAGGTGGTGCTGCTGGAAGATTTCGACCGCCGCTCCAAGAAGCCCCGTTTCACTGCCGCCATCGCCTAGGACAATCTCTACATCCTTGAAGTTGCCACCGGTATTAGCCGCGAGGTCACGGAAAAAGTCACCGACCAGATCATTAAAATGCAGTTTACAGGCCTCAAGCAAAACCGCGCCCGCTAAAGAGGTACCGCCAGTCAAAGCGATACGGTGTGGATAAAAGATGACGCTCAGGCTGGCGAGTGTTTGTCCCAACCACGCGCCAATTTGCGTCATAACCGCTTGGGCAATAGGATCGCCACCGTTACGTGCCGCTGTGATGACCTCATGAGCGAAGACCGGACGACCATATTGTTCGCGGGCCAGCCGCTCAATTCCGGAAACGCCGCACAACCCTTCGGCAGAGCCGCGAATACCATTGTTGTCACGGGGAGCATGAGGGTCGAGAATGATCAATCCGGTATTGCCCGAATTTCCACCGTCAATGATCAGTGGCTTACCATCGACAATCAGCGCTGCGCCCAATCCTGTCCCGATAGCCATGCACAGAAAGCGCTCAATACCGTTACCGCAGCCAAAATAGTATTCGCCCAGTGCGTGGGCGGTGAGGTCGTTGTTCATCACGACTGGCAGTTTGTAGCGAGCCTCTATCGTTCCTCGCACATCCACGTTGCGGAGGGCGGGTGTATTTCCGGCGATAATCGGGCGACGACGTTCACGGTCAACCTCGCCATGCGCCGAAATACCGATGCCGAGCAGGTCTGTATGGGATGATGCGGCAATCAATTCATCAGTAGCTGCAAACAAACGGTTAAAAAATACGTCAGGGTTCGTCCCTTTCGCTTCAGTTGGGATTTTACCTGAGAATTGGATGTCGCCATTGGGCTGTACAAGACCGAGTTTAGTGTTGGTCCCGCCAATATCGATCCCAAGGACAGTCGTCATTTTAGCCTGAGTCATGTTTTCAGATTTCCTAAGGTGTTACGGCGTCATGTGGATCAAAAGGCAAATTGTCGGGATTAAAACCGCGCTGAATGGCCTGATGAAAGCCGAGCAGTTGCAATGGTGGCAGGTAGAGAATGGTTCGTCCCCATTCAGGGATGCCCGACTTGATTAAGACCTGGAAGTCAAAATTTGCCAAGCCTGCTCCCTGATCTGTGTCTGCAAGGGCAAGTACACGCGCTTTGCGAAATGCCGCCCCCTTAAGCGCCTTTACTTCTTCAGCGTAGATACGGTCGGACACGAGGCCGGCTACCAGCGTGTTCACGTCTGTGGCGTAACGGGGACCATGCAGGAATTCTAGAATGTGGTAGCTCACACTGGGGACGCGGGTCATTTCGGTCATCTTGAGCATCGCTTCAGTAGCAAGCCCGTATTGAGCGCCCGACCCCAGGAAAACAAATCGGGTAATGGATAAATCTTCGCCAAGCTGGCGCATAAGATCAGCCGAACTTGCCATAAGCGTATTAAGTACGTCTGGTAAAGCTTTTAGACTTTGCCAGTCCTGACCACCCCATGCAGCAGCTAGTGCGGTGATTATGACGGCCATACTGCTGAATGAGCGTGTCTGCACCCGACTTTGTTCCTGTGCAGCGTCAATTGCCAGCAGTAAATCGGCATTTTGGGCCAGTGGGCTGTCGCTCTGGCAGGTGACGACCGCGACGCTGCCCACAGCGTACTCACGAAACAAACGTGCTGCCTCAACTGTTTCCCGCGTGGTGCCGGAACGCGAAACGCAAATGAGCAATGTCTTACGTGTTCGATCAAAATTAATCTGTGGAAACAACATCAACTCGGAAGCAGAATAGGCTCTGGCAGGCGTACCGGTCGCTTCTTGAAGGAGCGCAGCCCCAATCACACCCAGATAATACGTTGAGCCACAACCCGTAAAAATCACCTGCTCGAAATTATTCTGCTTCCAAAAAGCAGCGCTCTCGTCCACCTTCTTTTCAAATAGGCTTAGTGCCTGTGCCCAAACCTCAGGTTGACTATTGATTTCAGAAAGGGTTATTTCGCCATGTGTCAAAATGATACTCCTGTCGTTTTATGACCTGATGACTCGGATCAGTATAAGGAGAAAACGTACGTTGGGATACGGAATCATTATTGTCCTATTAATTCATAAGCCGCAAAGTGAGTATTGGGAATGCTCACGGGCATGGCTCCCTGTGTTTGTGCCTGCACGAATATTTCGCTGGCAAAATCATACCCAGATCAGCGCCGAAATTAGTAATATAAAACTAAGGCTTCTTTGGGCTGAATCATAATCCAATCAACAAATATAAGTATTCCGTTGTCTTCCTGAAATTCTATGGTTTGTCCGTTAAGTGTCACAGAGCTTATTGGGCTACTAGAATGTGCTGAAAGCATAAACATCTTCAATCGAAGATTACCATATAACACATGCAGTTCGATCTTTGTGCCGGTCTGCACATACTCCCCCCAACCTGAATCCAAAGACCAGAAACACTGAAAGTCTTTCTGATTAATGATGGGGTGGAATCCAATCATGCCTTGGAGCATATCAAAGGAAAAACCGGATAACGTATTGAGCAAGGCATAAGATGCCATAGAACGGGCATAGTTATTGCCACATTCAATTTCATTCCAGGGGTTGCGCTTGTTGCCGTCATAGCGTTCGCGGACAGCTTCAACAACTTTTAGGCCTTCTTCTACCATACCGTATTGCATCATCTGAATTGCTGCGGAATACTCGAATCCATGCATTGTTTCTTGAGAATAAGGCACGGGAATAACGGGTTTATAGTGCGAATCAGGCCATGTACAGATGACCATGCCGGTTTCGTCATTCAAGCTATATATCCGACAGGGGTTATAAACATCACGCTGCCGTATGAAATTATATTTGTAGAGCGACTCAACAGCCGTGCGCGTCTGGATAGGATCAAAAATCTCGCCTAAACCGTAGAGATGAGCGTGCCACTGTGCAAGAATCTGGTCAATGACACATCCGTCGCCAATCTGGTATTTGACTTCATCGTCTTCACCATTCCAATAGACATCCGATGATTTTCCAGCCTTCAACGTCACACTTCCACCATCAAATACGCGCAACTGCTCACGGTCCTTCAGATCAATACGCTGTGTGTAGAATTCCCCGTTAAAGAGATGTTCATCTGTCCATGCTTTACCACGCTCAAAAATAGCTTTGTATTCGCTGGCACTATCAAATTCGCCCAAATGCTGAGCCATTTCGGCGGCTGCTTTTAGCGCGCCCAGATAGAAACCCGTTAGCCAGCTGTTTGGCCCAAACAGTTCCATATCAAGGGTGTGATGCTGCCGTCCCCATATAACGCCGGTTTTTTCGGGATCCCAGCGGTCTTCATTGGTTGGACTCCACGCAAATTCCAGCGATTGTTTTACCTGCGGCCAAATCGAACGCAGCCAATCAGTATCACCGCAGATTTTCCAATCGCGATAAGTCTTCATGACCCCACCAAATTGTCCATCGACACAGGGACGAAAATCCCAATAACCGACGCCTAAAGGAAGCTGTATGCGAAATGGCATTCCCCCGTCAGGACGCAGGTTATAGACGTAATCGGCAGTCCGCATACTGCGTTCAAGTTTAGGAAACAAAAAGGGCAGCGCCTGTGCGTAATTCCAAACGTGGGTACAAGATCCTTCACAACAACCTTCGTTCGGATGCAATCCTTCCCAGCCGTAGATAGTCCCATCTTCCAGGCGCAACACGGTGGGCGTTTTTAGAATCGAGATATTGGCAGAGATGGCGTCGATTACTGAATCAGGCAATGTCGAGGCAAAAAGTGCATCCTTAAAGGACGTGGTTTGGTCATAAAGACGCTGCCAATGTTCAAAGGCATAGCGTGCGCTAGCCTGTGAATTGTCCCATAAAGTGGCATAAAAGTTTTTCCATGTGGGCGAAATACCTGCTTTAGCTACTGCGTCCGCCGCATTCGGATTCCAATAGTTGATGCAGTTGGGGAAATTCCAAGTGATGACGAACCGTACTGCTTGTGTTTCTCCCGGAATAACCCGTATGTGGGCCGCAATAAGGGCTTCATTTTGATCACCGCTGGCATCGTTCGGATAGGTTCGGTTTTTAATTGGCCCGGGGGTTGTAAAGTCACGCCAATAGACTTCGAGCGCATCAAACCACTCGCCGCGAAACCAGTACTGCTGAACACTGGTTTCAGATGCGTCAGTGGCTAATGTTAAGTCTCCATATTGAGAATCAGTAACCGCCAATGAATCGCAAGTAAGGTGAACAGACGTAAGGCCATTTTCTTTCACCAGGCGATTGAGATTATGGGCAGGCAGCGGATTACGCAGCGTCCCCGCAATAGTATAGTCAATCGGCTGATCACTGGTATTCGTAACGCTAATCTCAAAGAAGGCGGCAGGCATACCTGAATCGTGGTCATTAAGAGGTATAAATGGATTAAAGGCGCGCATCTGTACCGGCCCGGGAAATCTTTCCTCGTTGAAGATGATTTCTGCCAGTGGGAATTCGCCATGAAATTCAGCATCTTTGAAATGGGGCATTCCCGTCAGGTATTCACGGCGCGGCCCCCACCCATAGGAAGCCCAACGAGGAGCATGTATTTCACCCATATAGGCCGGATTCAAATCGCTGTGCAGCACACGGGCATCCAGTAGATTGCCATCACGTTCGGCCTTAATAGCAAAATGAGAGAACCCGTTGACCGAACCTTTGTTGGGTCGATTAAAAATCTCCCAATCAATTAGCCTGCCATTCCCTGCAAGCCCAATGCTGCCTGTACCCAAACCGCCTAAAGGAAAACTAATCTGGTTGAGATGATCATTGCGATAAATAAATCGAGTCATGGTGAAATCCTAATTCTGGTGAGTAAAAGCAGATAATCGGTGAGTGGGCCGCGGTGGCAGCGGCCGGAAACATTCAAAGTGCGTCAGATAGTAACGCGCTAACGAATCTGGTTTGACGTCATCAATACTTTGCAATGTCACTTGCTGCAAAAGATTAGGATCAGTACTGACCCGCGCGTTTAGAATGAACTCAAGCTGTTCGGTAGGCCAATCTAGCGACTCGATATCCCACGATGGGGGAAGGTCATGCTGGATGATGCTGGCTTTAAACATTGATTGGGACGTATTGACGTGGGCTTTGATATGCGCGATTGGGAAATCTCCCAGAGCTTGTGCGAGTGTACCCAGCAAATTCGCTGTCCAGCTACGGGCTGAAAACAGCGTAGATGAGCGCACGATACCTTTGGCATTCAACCAACCGAGTTCGGCCTCGGCTTCAGTATAGCGCTGGTAATCGACTGGCATGTCGAACGGGTTGGTGCTTGTTTGTCCCAGCATAGTATCGAGCCATTGATCAATGCCCTTGCCCGTCCGTACCGATACACTAAACAAACGCGACCGACTATATTGAGACTGAAGGACAGTCTGTTTATGCGTCAATGCATCGGCTTCCAACACATCAACTTTGTTGAGCAGAATGATCTCCGATTCCTCAAGCTGACGATCAAAGAGGTAGGAAACATTGTTTGAGAACCGGCTTAATTCACGGGTTGCATCCACTAACACTGTCAAAGGCGCTACTTCAAATTGTCCCGGATAATAGGCCGCAAGCGGACGCAATACAGTCGAAACTAAATCAGTACAGCTTCCAACGGGTTCGGCAAGAATCACATCTGGTTGTACGGTATCTTGTAGTTGATGCAGCGCCTGTAACAAATCTGGGAAAGCACAGCAAAAACAACCCCCTGCAACTTCTGTCACCGGGAAATTTTGCTGTGACAGCAACATAGTATCCACAAGGTCTTTACCCTGATCGTTTGTCACCAACCCAACGCGATACCCACGCTCGGTCAGCATTCGCGCACTCTTCAGTAAAAGTGTGGTTTTTCCCGCTCCGAGAAAACCACCGACAATGATCAAACGTGTTGCCATAATAAATCGATCTCATTTTACAAAATCCATTTAGTAACAATGCTAACAAGGTTGTATTCATACCTAACTTTTTGAGAATTGACCACTACTCCAATCTATTCGTGGTAATAACCTCTTTATCGATATTCATTGTTACAGAATTATTATGAGAACAATCGAGACAGGCTATCTTTGGTTAACGATACATCAAATACCTGCTCATGGTTAATGGTGGCAATTACAAAATAATCAAGGATCCAACGTTCAGCCACATGTATTTGATCGTTTCTACCGTGCTGATCGTGCTCGCTTAAGGGATGTACCAGGATCAGGATTGGGATTATCGATTGTTTCGTCAATTCTGCACGTCTATGGCGGCGTCATAGACATCCATAGTGCAGGTATCAATCAAGGTACAACCGTCATCATACGATGGCGTTTTCAACGACCGGCACAGGATACGAATAGATAGACGTCAAAGCCAAACAAAAAGCAACCGGGGTCGCTTTTGTGTTGTTTTTTCTCATTTGGATGAGATATTAAAGCCTTTGAAAATAGATTGGGTTCGAGATTGCTCTATAATTTCCTGTGTCGGTATCGAATACCTGAATACGGACAAATCGGATGTCCAAACCGGCCAGCGGAAATTCGAAAACTTGTTGATCCTTATCAATCCTAAAACGATGTATTATGCCGTTTTGCGTCCATATCTGGGCTTCATTGCCTTTCGCGTCCTGAACGGTCAAGATACAGGGCGGTACCTCTATCTCCTGCCAGATATCACCCATCATCGCTGATCCAACCCGTAAATCGAGGCGAGGACCAGTGGGCGATTCGGTGACAAACGTATGCCCTGCACGCAAACTTTTGAGAAGGTTCTGTGCAGAGGGAGCTTCAGAGCAATAGATATAGTTTGTTGGATGGGCAAGGTGCGCATCATGCGATTCTTTTGAGGAGTGAAAATCGCTTCCACCAACCGCTACAAGCCGTTTGCCTTGCTTCAGCCGTGCCTCCCAGAATGCTAAGCAGCGCTCGTTGAGCAGTTCCCACGGCCCGTTCCAAATTTCGACAGTTGCATAACCCTCGACTTCGGGGAACGCCCAATCCGGACCGTAAGGACGCGGATGATTACACGAGACAAGGTAACCTTGTTCGGTAGCAGCCTGAATGGCACGCTGCAGATCCGCAGGCGATTGAACGCGAAAATCAATCCAATCTCCACTGCCCCAGATATTCCAATGTCCATAGTAAGTGGTAACTTCGTATCCTGGGATAAGGGTTACCGAGGTTTCGGCACAAGCCAAATCAACCAGATGTGAACGGTTATTGTGATCTGTAATGGCGAGGAAATCCAAGCCCAACGACTCAGCGATTTGGATGACTTCAGACGTTGTCGAATCGCCATCACTATGCACCGTATGGCAATGCAGTTCCCCTTTATACCAGTGATCTGCATTTGCAGGACGATTGGTGGCGGTACGAACAGGCAGTAAGGGTGGCATTTCGGTCGCATCGCTGGTGGAGGGTGTCAGGGTAATCTCAACCTGAACATTACAGCCCTGCGGCACAATCTTGTATGCACCCAAACAAATCGCCCACATGCCGGACTGAATAGGCCCGGACAGGTAGCCGGGTGTAGCACTATCCAGTGCGACATAGAATTGCTGGCGAGCGCTGCCACTCCATCCTCGAAAACCTTGAGTCATGAATTGGGCGCCGCGTGAGTCAATAATTCCGATGTCAACCGTATTACCGCCGCTGATATTAGGATCTGAACTGATGGCTGCATCGTAGCTGTAGCGCACATCGATGCGCCCGATTCCAGATGGGACATCAAACGGCAGGTTGATATAAGTACAAATTTGATCGGGCAAAATATGACAGGAAAGCTGGAGTGATGTGGTCATACAATCAAATCTCCATTTTCGTCATACAGAAAAACATGTTTTGGTTGAAGTTCTAGCCATATGTTCTCAGGAAGTGGCGGCGGTTCATCCGTATAAAGGCGTACCGTAACCAAGTGTCCTTGTGCATGAAAAACCGTTAGGGTTTCACTTCCTAGTTTCTGCACCATGTACAAACGTGCGGGTAACCAACCGTCTCCTGCTTCGTTGTGCAGCGTAATGTGTTCGGGTCGTATACCCAGCGTAATTTCACGTTTATCTTTCAAAGCACCCGCACCGCGAATATCTCCAAAAGGCAGCGCCGCCGCATCACCGAATTGGAATAAGCGGTCGGCAGCATCCACTTTGCATTTGAGCAAATTCATAGGTGGGTTACCAATAAAAGAGGCAACAAATGTGTTGATCGGTGTACGGTAGATTTCCATAGGTGTGCCAATTTGCATCACCTTACCCTGATTCATGACCACGATCCTATCAGACAGCGCCATCGCTTCGGCCTGATCATGCGTTACATACAAAGAGGTCGCACCGACTTCTTGCTGAAGATGCTTGAGGAAAACCCGCGCTTCATTACGCAACTGCGCATCGAGGTTGCTCAGCGGTTCATCATACAGGGTGACTTTCGCGGGATACACAACTGCTCGTGCCAGGGCGACACGCTGCTGCTGGCCACCTGAAAGCTGACCGGGGCGGCGTTCCAGTAGCGTTTCGATTTGCAGACGTGTAGCAACTTCGCGCACACGCTTTTGTAATTCGGCGCGTTGCACACCGCGCACTTTGAGCGGATAACCTACGTTGTCCATCACATTCATATGTGGATAAAGCGCATAGTCCTGAAAGACCATCGCGATATCACGGTCACCGGGGGGCAGCGCGGTCACATCTTTGTCACCAATGATGATAGTTCCGTTGTCGCTAAGTTCCAAACCGGCAACCATTCGCAAGGTAGTGGTCTTACCGCAGCCCGAAGGACCGAGCAGTGAGATAAATTCACTGTCTTTTACCGCCAAATCAACCGCTTGAACGGCACGCACTGTCCCAAAGCTTTTCGAGATATTTTGCAATTTCAATACTGCCATCTTACTGTTTGATTCCTCCATAAAAGCGGAAGCCGTAACGCCAGTTGATGAGCAGATACAACAGGAGCACCGGCAGCGTATACAGGACAGCATAGGCCGCCACAGCAGGGATATTCGGGTTGCCTTCCTGCCCATAGAATTGATAAATGGTGATGGATGCCGGTTGATAATTGGGGTTCCGTAGCAAAATGAGCGGTAATAGAAATGATCCCCATGCACCGACGAACGCCAGAATGCCAGTGACGAGAATACCCGGACGCAGCGTAGGTACAACAATATCGCGAAATACTTGATAAGGACGTGCGCCACTCACCAACGCCGCCTCTTCATAAGAACGCGGGATGCCATCTACAAAATCGCTCAAAATAAAAATGGATGTAGGGAGCGCACCGCCAGCCATCGTCAGGATGATACCTTGATAGGTATCGTACATACCCAGGTTATAGATAAGGACAAAAATCGGCACCATGCTGGCCGTTCCAGTGACCACCGACGAGAACAAAATCAGCACGTAGGTAATAGCATTGCGACCGGGTAAGTTTCCGCGTGAAAGGCCATAAGCGGCGAGGGTCGAAAAACCGGCTGCCAGTATCATCACACTACCACTAATTAATAAGCTGTTGGGGAAGAGTCCGCGCATTGCAACCGGATTGCTCATCACCTTCACGAAATTCGCCAATGACCACGTCTCCGGCAGTTCTACAGCAAGGGAAGGTGTCGGGTTAAATGGTGCGAAGATATACCAGAGCAGTGGCAAAACAAAAAATAACCCGATTGAGATAGCGATCAGTGAAATCACACCCTGGGCCAGCCGTTGTTTGACTGTTAAACGACGTTTCATTGTGGACGTCTCCTACGACTAATCACCAAATAGACGCTGGCTAAGCACAGGTTGATGATCATCGCAACAACTGCCACAGCGCTCCCCCTACCAAACTCGAGATTTTTGAGGCCGATGCGATAGGTATAGATCGCTACTAAATCCGTACGGTAACCGGGGCCACCGTTGGTCAGCAGATAAGGGGTAAAGGTGTTAAATGTCCACATCGTAATCAAGATGAGATCCGTAGCAATGGTGGTACGCAGCAATGGAAATAAAATGTCACGGAGCTTTTGCCACATGGATGCACCCAACACATCAGCTGTTTCAAGATATGAGGGTGGTATCGAACCAAGAGCAGATGTAAACAGCAGCATTGAAAAGGCAGTACCACGCCACGTGTTAAAAACCACTACACTCAGCAGCGGATAGTGCAGTAACCAATCCGGTTTGCCCAATCCTAACCCACCGAGGATATTATTTAGTGTGCCAGTGAAGGGATCGAGGAAAGCAAACCACGCAAATGCAATGACAACATCGGGCATAATCCATGCAAGAATAGCGAGTAAATAAACGGTCTGGCGTAGAAATCCGCTTTTACCACGGAAGATAAGGGCGATAAGCATTCCGAGCCCAGCTTGTCCAATGAGCGCGGAACCGATCACAAACTGTGCGCTTAGCAGTAGGCTTGCGCCGAATTCACCCCGGTTCATCCACTTGGATGCTGTAAACAATTCGGTGTAATTTTTGAACCCCACGAAATCCGGATTATTCGCGTGAATACCCGTCAATGAGTAATTCGTGAAGCTCATAGAAATGATAGAGAAGAAGGGATAAATCAGAAACAGTATGATAAGTACAGCCGATGGACTTATAAAAGCGATGCTGATACGCCGAGAAAGAATCGGCTGCCCCTTAACTGCACCACTCGCCATAATAACTCCTCATGAAATCAGCTAGAAGTGAGTTGCCTCACCTCTAGCTGCTGCGATGAAAGGCACTTTACTTGACGCTGATGACGTTATCAGCACCGACGATTTCGGTGACGGCTGTAGCATAGGCTGCCATAGCCTGCTCAGGAGTCATTTCGCCCGAAACAACGCGTTCGGTCATCAACTGAATTTGCTCCGACACCTTGCCATAGTCAGGGAGTTGTGGACGAATGGTCGTCAATGGCAGCACATCAGTCACCATCTTGCTCATGACATCGTCACCGGTTACTGGCACATCCAAGCGAGCACGAATCCGGGGTTCGAGCTTTTGGAGTTCAAGCAGTTGATCTTTGCTGTACATAAAGGTCAACAATGCCCACGATTCCTTGACAGCCTTGGTATTGGGGTTAATCACATAACCTGTACCACCTGAGATAGTGACAAAATCCTGACCACGATAACCCTTGCCCGGTTCTTCGGCAGGCATTTTGGCGAAACCAACCTTCGTATCGCGGTCAGCCATTGGGAAGTCTCCACCCTTAGGAATAAGGATAGAGCGCCACAGGTAGTCACCTTCAATCAACATACCGACTTTACCTTCGCTGAATGCCTGGAACGACTGATCACGGCCATTCTTGACCAGTTGCCAACGGGCATCACCCAAACCATCGGTGTTGTAAACAGTGTTGTAGAGATTCAATGTATCAAGGATCGCAGGGCTGCTGACAATCCATTTCTTCTGTTCGAAGTCATACACATGCTCACCCGCACCCAGGATAGCCATGCTGTAGCCCTGAAGCGTAGCGGCCTCACCCATAGCGGTACCGGCATTGAGTTGGAAGGGGGTTACATCAGGCGATGTTTCCTTGATCTTGCGGGCAGCGTCTAGCAGTTCTGCCCAGCTAGTAGGTTGGAATGTATCACGGGGGTAGCCAGCCTTCTCGATAATATCTTTGTTGTACCAGATCACACGGGCATCAGTACCTCGGGGAATACCATATGTCTTGCCGTTATACTGCAAGATAGTCTTGATACTTTCGGGCATATGGCTCCAGCCTTCCCAGCTCATGGCATCGGCACCGACCAATTCGTCGAGTGACTTGAGCAAGCCAGCGTCAACAAATTCGGGCAACCAGAAACCATCAAAGCTGAACAAATCTGAACCCTGCTTGGCATTCAGGTCGAGTGCGATTTGCTGCTTGGCATCACTGATATTGGAATTATCGATCGGGTTAACAACAACCGGTGTTCCGGCATCTGCCATCGTCTTTTCGAAAGCAGGTTTAATAGTATCGGTAATCCACTTAAGTTCATTGCCACCCGCCAAAATGCTCACAGTGACAGGGTCGGCTGCAAAGGTGTGAAAATTCACACTGAGAGCAACCACAAATGCCAGTACCGCCGCAAGCGTCAGGTACCGAGTCGAATGTTTAGACATCATTCTCTCCTTAAATAAATCGATCAATTCTGAACAAAAATTGCAGCGGTCCCGGGCCCATTAGCAACTGCTGCTTAATAGCTGTACAGCCCTGGTAATAAAGATATATTTCGCACTATTCTATTGATCGGGTCGATTGTCGAACGATTAGGTCAGTGGGTATCAACGTTAGTACCTCATACATTTTATCTCCATCTATTAAGTCCAATAAGCGGCGTGCAGCTTCAGATCCGAGCAGTTCAGTATTTTGCGCGACTGTGGTGAGCGGAGGGTTCAACAATTCGGTTACTTCCAGATTGTCAAACCCGACGAGTGAAATGTCATCAGGTACATGCAGGCCAATAGAAGCGGTTGCGCGAAGGATTCGGAGCGCCATCCAGTCATTTACAGCGAATATCGCAGTCGGTCGATCAGGGTGTTGTAAGCGGTCAATCAAAGGTTTAAGCGACGAATCGTCATTTGTGAGATATGCATCATAACTGCTCAATTCCTGATCCGTGCCAATTAAAATTGGCTCCGATGGTGTTTCGCCAATCGCATAGAGTGCATCACGATAGGCACGATAACGTTCGGCAACCGATGCCAAATGCAGGTGAGGGCGTGCCAGAAATGCAATCTTCCGATGCCCTAATCCAATCAGATGATCCATGGCCTGTATACCACCCGCATAGTTGTTACTGCTGACACAGGGTAGATGTAATTGGGATACTGGACGGTCGAGCAGCACGGTTGGCACAGTCGCAGACAATTCGCTGAGCAAACGATCATGATTATCGCTATGTACTGCCCAGACAATATATCCGGCTACACCATCACCACGCATTTGATGAAGTACGCGATTTTCCTCAGCGACGCTGTATTCACTGCCAGCAACCTGAACCCGATAACCCTGACGCCGAAAAACGCGTTCAACCCCATGAACGAGATGTGCTGCAAAAGCACTGCGGAAGTCGGGGATAACTAATCCCACTGGTAACCGAACCGTATTGGAAGGTTGTGTTCCCGAAATAAAAGTTCCTTTGCCGTGAATACGATAAATGAGGTTTTCTTCTTCGGCTCCCTGCCATGCCTTCTGGATGGTTGTCCGGCTGATTTCGAGTTCCTCGGCAATTTCCCACTCCCCTGGCAAGCGATCATTAGGACGAAATACTCCCGTCAAGACTTTATGACGCAGATCATCAAGGAGTTGGGTATGAAGTGGAAGTGGATTTGTTTTAGATATTTGAAATTTAATCATGTCTTTACATGTCTCTACTTGTATTATACTAACTTGCACGGATTAAAACCAGCACCACAGATTAACGTGTTTTGGATTAAGTTTCAGTAAACAGGGTTTAACATTCCAGCAAATAATGGTGTCGTAAGCATAGAAGCAACCGAATACATGTTGAGTCCATCCAAGAAGCCTATTACGAAAAACCGGAATGTAAAACCTGTTTTCACTGAGGGTGAAATGATCAGGTTCGTGGGCCACTCTGGCTATGCTTCCTGATATTCACTGAACGCGGATAGACTAGATCACCAAAAATATTTCACAACTTTCTTACAACTAAGGTTCATCCCAGATTTTGTGCTTTGGAAATAAAACTCTATACTCTTAGCGTGCAGGTTTCCTAAAGTAATTACAGAAAAATAAAGTTATAACTTCGATAGGTGCGGCTTCAGATCAAGTCGAGCGCCTCATCGAAGCAGCCGAGGTACTGAAAGGTTTTGAATGCGAATATTAGCTGTCGGCGGTAGCGGTATCGTCGGATCATTGGTTGTACCGCTTTTAGCAAAAACTCACGATGTCCGTGTTTTTGATCTTAATCCCCCAAAAGTAGCAATCGGCGAGTATTTTCAGGGGAATGTAACCCACTATGAGGATCTCAAATCCGCTTTAACGGGCATTGATGCCTTGGTATATATGGCAATGGGAAGTTTAAACTGGACCGATATTTCTGGCATCGTCAGTGCTTTTGATGTCAATATCAAAGGCTTGCATCTGGCACTGCGTGCAGCGCACGAAAGCAATATTCAACAGGCCGTTTATACCAGCACGATGTCCATTTATGGTGGTGATATTTTGCAGCGGTATTTCTCTGATGAATGTCTCACACCTGATGCGCCCGAGCTGTATGGTTTTACCAAGCGCTTGGGCGAAGAAGTTTGCCTGAATGCCACGCGCTTATGGGGAATTCATGTTAATGCGCTCCGTCTTTGTCTGCCAACCGCCGAAGACAAATGGTATGACCAGACTATAGAAGGCACACCAACCATTGCTACTAGTGCAGGAGATGTCACTAGAGCGATTCTTGCAGCACTCAATTATCAAGGCGGCTTCAATACATTCACCATTAGCGGAGATTATGACAATAAGATAATGAACATGTCAAAGGCCAAAAAACTTTTAAACTGGGAACCACTCGCTCGTCCTAAAAAACACACGACTGATGAACAAGGCTAAGAGGATATTATGGCGTTTAACGTAAAGAAACGGGGCAAATTAAGCTACTACTATGAAGGTGATGACCCAGTATTATCCAGTCTGGTGGTCGAAACCCTTCCAGATGGTGATTTGAAACTATATTTGTCCGGCCTAACAGGTGGGTATTCAGCGAAAAACGTACTCAAATTGGATGACGTAGCTTTCATGAATCCTGACGTCGAGATTCCGCTTGTTTTCAAATGCTGGGAAACATGGCTGCAAGAAGCAGGCATCATCAAGTCCATTGCTGAAGTGGATTTCATTGAGATACATGCCTTTGGTTGCCAGCCCAAAACCCCCAACCCACTCGTTGATCCGGTTGGATATGCTAAAGAATTAGAGCGTCTGAGGCAGGCGTATTCACGCGCTTACCGCAACTACTTTAAAGAACATTGTCCCGACAACGGTCTACCAGCGCGATTCACCGTGCATGTTGTGGATGTACCAGATCAGGCTGCCTCGTACGAGTTTTATGGAACCGCTCTTTACCAGCGTGTTCTGCAAGAAAAATAACCGATCATTCTTAGAAAGATGTTGACAATAAAGATGGAAAGACAATTGGATCTTCTGCTCAAAAATGGTCACGTCATCGATCCTGCAAACAATATTAATCAGATTATGGATGTGGCGGTCAGTAAAAACCGCATTTCAGCAGTCGCGCCCGATTTAGATCCCAATCTTGCTGCCCGGGTTGTGGACGCATCTAATACTTATATCACCCCCGGTCTAATCGACATTCATGTACATGCATATCATACCCGTGAGCCAGAAGGTCTTAGTATTGTGGCCGACCATCATTCTTTTCGCTCGGGGGTAACGACTATGGTAGATACCGGCACTGCCGGCGCGAAACACTTTCTCCACTTCAAACGCACAGTAATTGATATGTCGAAGACACGCATTTTTGCGTTTATTAACATTGTCAAATCAGGCATGATAGGTGATTTTGAGCAAGACGTCAACGAAATGGACCCGGAGTTAGCTGCGTCCATCGTACTTGCCTATCCCGAAATTTGTGTCGGCATCAAAACGGCCCATTACTGGACATATCAGCCTTGGGACGAAGTGCATACGCCGTGGGCAGCCGTCGATCGATCGCTGGAAGCATCCGCTATTTGTAAGAAACCCCTCATGGTGGATTTCTGGCCGCGTCCCGAACGTACATATCCGGAATTACTGCAGAAGATGCGCCCCGGCGACATCCACACCCATATGTATGCCCAACAATTTCCGGTTCTTGATGAAAATAAAAAGCCTAATAAATTTCTATTTGAAGCTCGTGAGCGCGGCATTATTTTTGATCTGGGTCATGGTGCGGGTAGCTTCTGGTTTCGGCAGGCCATCCCTGCAATGGTCGGTGGTTTTAGTCCGGATTCAATTAGCACTGATCTTCATATTGGGAACATCAATGGTCCGGTCGTCGATATGCTGACCACAATGTCCAAACTACTCAGTATCGGAATGCCGCTGCAAGAGACAATTTATCGTTCAACGGTCACCCCTGCACATGAAATCGGTCATCCTGAATTGGGTACGCTAACCGTAGGTGCTGAAGCCGATATCGCCCTGTTGACTCTCGAAGAGGGAGAATTTGGTTATTCCGACTGTGGTCGTGCCAAATATATCGGCAGCAAAAAACTTTTGTGTGGTATGACCATTCGTGCAGGTGAAGTGGTTTATGATCCCACTGGCATGGCACAGCCTTTATGGGAAGAAGCCCCTGCTGACTATTGGACGATTCGGCAGCCCGGACCCTAAATCGGAGTAATCTTTTGACCATCTACCAATCTCTCGGCGTCCGCCCTGTTATCAATGCGTACGCTACCCTCACACGACTCGGCGGGTCATTGATGCCGCCCGAAGTGCTGCAAGCTATGCACGAAGCAGCCCGCTGCTTTGTCGACCTGCCCGACCTTCACATTCGTGTGGGTGAGCGTATCGCTGAACTGACTCATAACGAGGCAGCCTATGTCAGTTCGGGGGCTGCGGCTGGTTTGGTGCTGGCAGCTGCTGCTTGTATAACCGGCACAAACCCTGAATTGGTCAACCGCTTTCCCGATCTCAGCAGGCTGAAAAACGAAATTATCATCCACCGCACTCACCGCAATGGTTACGACTATGCCGTGCGCCAGACCGGAGCGAAGATCATTGAAATTGGTACGACTGCCGCCACAACGGCTCAACAGTTGGAAGCTGCGATTACCCCTCAAACCGCAGCCGTCTTCTGGTTTCAAGGTATCATGACCACACCGAATGATCTTCCCTTGCCAGAAGTTATTCGTATTGCCAGGGCGCATCTTATTCCGGTGGTGGTCGATGCTGCTGCTCAGTTGCCGCCCGTCAATAATCTCTGGGCCTTCACCGAAATGGGTGTGGATCTAGCCATTTTCAGCGGAGGTAAGGATTTGCGCGGTCCACAGTCTAGCGGGTTGATCCTCGGACGTAAGGATTTAATTGAAGCCTGTCGCTTGCATGGCAGCCCCAATGCGAATATCGGACGTCCAATGAAAGTTGGCAAGGAAGAAATACTCGGTCTGTTAGCCGCAGTTGAACGCTATCTTCACCTTGATCACGAGGAGCGTTCGCAATACTGTGAAGACGCTGTAAAACTGTGGAATGATGCTTTTAATCGCGTTGCCGGTTTGAAGGCCAGTCGCAGTTACCCTAACGAGGCGGGACAGCCCTTACCTCGTTGTCAGCTCACAGTCGACGCTGGACGATTGGGAGTGAGCCGTGATGCGCTGGTGGAGCAACTAGCTTCAGGCAACCCATCCATCATGGTTGCGCCTTTCGAGGAAAACAGCATCCAGATTAACCCCATGACCTTGGAAGCCGGTGAAGAGTCGATCATCCTGAAACGATTGCTCGAAATTGTCGAACAGAATGAACATATGGGGAAGTGAAATCTGCCACAAGTTATAGTGGAATTCAGACTCGAAGCCAGTCAATTATGTCCGGACCGATTATGAAGGTTTACTCTCAAATAATCTAGGACATCATTACGATTTCTACCCAGCGACGTTCTGAAATATCTCAACTTCACGAGGCCAAGACTTGTCGGATCTCTAGCAATTCAGCAACGTCGTACAAAGTGAAAATATGACTGACACGTGTCCCGATTGGATATGATATAAAGAGGATTTGCATGATCAAACTGGCCTAATCAAACAAAGTAAATCCTCATTTGATAGGCCATTCAATTGGTTTACCCTGTACCGCCTTTGACGCTCCAAACCGAACCGGTGGTGTAGGTGTTGCGTTCGGAACTGAGCATCTCGACCACTTCCGCAACTTCTTCAGCATCGGAATAGCGACCAACAGGTGTTCCGGGGTTCGCCAGATGTTCGGCTGAAAAACGGGGAACAACCATCTCGGTTAGCGCGCGTCCCGGTTCAACGCCATTCACAAACACCCCTTGTTTAGGATACGCATTACCGAGGGCATTTATGAAAGAGAATACTGCACCTTTGGATGTCCCATAGGGAACGAGATTGGTAGCGCCATGACGTGCGCCGGAAGTGATGGTCACGCAGCGTCCCCAACCCTGTTTGAGCATATGCGGGATGGCGGCTTGATGGGCATAAAATACGCCATTTACGTTGATAGACATCAGCTTAATGAATTCGGCGGATGTTTGTTCCAAAAAGGGTTTTTCTTTACCCAAAATACCGGCGCAGCAAATCAAAATATCGAGACGCCCGAAGGTTTCCACGGTTTTGGCAATCAGGGCATGAACGGCTGATTCATCGCTTACATCAGTTTTAACAAATAAGGCCTTTTGCCCCAGCGCTTCGATTTTTTTGACGGTTTCACTCCCATCTTCGAGATCTGCGATGACAATATCGCGGCCTTCTTCGGCAATACGTAACGCGCTCGCGCCACCAATACCGCGCGCTCCACCGGTCACAATCGCGACACGACGTTCTTTGGGTGCTGCAAAACGTAGATTCGGCATTTTAAGATTCTCCTTTAGATTCGTTGTACTAATGTCGTTTGGCCGGACTCGGCGGCCCGATAAATAGCATCAATGACTGCGATGGTATTTAGGTTGTCCCGTCCCGAAGTGAGAGGTTCTGCACCGGTTTCGATGCATTCCAAAAAATGGTTGACTTCGCGCACAAATGACAGGGCATAATCTGCATTCGGTAAACCCATTGGTGTCATTGCCTTGTTGTAAGTTTCTAGTTCAGTGCTGTACATATGCCAGCCATTAATGTTGTTGATCATGCCTTTGGTTCCGTATAGGATAACCAGTTCATGACTGGCAGTAGGAATGGGATTTTGATGCGCGGCAAAGGTGAAAAAAGCTTCACCTAGGGCGCCATTTTCAAATTCCATAGCGATCGTGGCAACATCTTCATTGTCCATTTCCGGGTTCATACCGGATGTGGAGTAAAAAGCAGTCACACGGCGCACTTCACCAAGAAAGTAACGCAGCATGTCAATTTTATGAATAGCAGTGGTACGGATGACACCGCCACCCGTTAGCGCCTTTGAAAACAGCCAGTGACCTTTGGGATAGCCTTTACTCAGGAATTGATTCCCATCAATGCGAGCAGCAATCACCCGCCCGATAGCCCCCTGAGTGAGCCAGTGCTTAATCGGTTGATGTTCGGGCAAATAACGCTGATTCTGCGCGACCATAAATATTTTACGGGCAGCGGTGGTCGCATCCACCATGTGCTTAGCCTCGGTCAGATTCATTGCCATCGGCTTTTCAAGCAGGATATGCTTGCCTGCTTTGGCGGCTGCCACAACCATAGGCGCATGTAGGTAATGTGGTGAGCAGATGTCCACCGCATCCACTTTATCACTAGCGATCACTTGTTCCCAATCCGTGGTCAATTCGATGTTGCCACCGATTTTCTTGGCATGTGCCTGAGCCAACTCAGCATCATTATCACAACACATCACAATCTCAGCTCGCTCAGCGGCGGCCTGATATCCCGGTAGATGTGCCCTTGCCATCAAACCGCAGCCAATTAAACCTACCCGAATCGTCATCGTCGTATATCCTTTGGCCGAACTGTCTAAGCTAAATGAAAAACTTCAATCCATAAATCAGAAGGTACATATTCAAAAAATGGAGCCATTTCTGCTTGCCAGCGCGCATTGACATCCTCTCGAGCCATACAGTTGTTCGCGGATGCTAGATCATCGCTTTCCAAATACCCGAACACCATGGCATCCGGGCGCATGAATAAAGAGTAATTACGAAAGCCACAACTAGTCAGGGCTTGCAGCATCTCCGGCCAGACAGTTGCGTGCCAGACCTTGTATTCATCGATGCGCTCCGCTTTGATTTTGATCGTAAAACATGTGCGCTGCATAACTATCGCCTCGTGCATTGAAGCTGCTTAATTAGCGTACGAATAGGGAGCGCTACGCACATTAAACTTGGGTTGATTTAAGGAATTTCAATAGCCCTATTTATTTCCCGACTAAATATCCCGAACGGCTTCCAAATGGGTCATCGCATTATTTAATCGTCGCGCCCAAAAACCCATTATTCAAGAACGGTTTTCTAGATCCGTGATTGAGAGATAATTCACACCCTCTTCTGTGCCTTCCCATATGCCGACTGGGGTGTCCAGCAAAATCAGAGCGGGAAAGGTATCGGGTATTAGATTCCAATCCACACCGTCTAACGAACGATATAAACCCTCATCATCACTAAGAAGCCATCCAAGCGATGTTTTGGCTAAAGCATTCACGTGCTGGGGTGTATGAGGCACTTGTTCGAACTGGCGTCCACCGTCAGTCGATATCCACAAACCATCTCCGTCACTACCAGCTAACACTAAACCATCCCGGTGGAAATCCGGTGATACCAGCACTGTTTGGAAAATTCCTTCGACACCTTTACAGCGCTGCCATCCCAAACCGCCATTAGGTGAGCGATACAAACCATCCTCGGTTGCAGCAAAGACCACATCCCAGCGCGGCCATGCATATGTTGCCATAGGGGGTGACCATGCAAAATTGAGGACATTGAAATTCTCCAGGCCGAAATTGCACGTGTTCCAATTCCAGCCGCGATTATCCGTCCTGAGGATGCCTGCGCCAGCAGTTCCGGCCAGCATCACCCCATTTTCAATGAACTGCGGATGAGCCGCAATCGATAAAATCGGTTCTTTGACCGCATCAATTTCTGCTGTATGCCAATTCACTCCGTTATCGGGACTCAAGGCGATGCCGTGTGGCAGACCACCGACGAAAACGGATTTGCCAACTGAATGACTGCAATACAATTGTTCCTGTGGTTGTAAAACTGTCTGCACGGTTTCATCTGCTATGAGTAATAGTCCTTCAGGTCCGGAAGCCCATAAACCGCAATCCGTTAGCGCCAATGAAATTATGGGTGGCATATTAGGGTGTAGTCCCTTCTACAGTTGGATTCCGGTGATAAATAATGGCGCCTGTAGATAAGGCTTTCATGGCGGTACTGGCCGCTTTGGTCACGACAGCAATCAACACTTCCACTGGATCAAGCAAACCGGATTGATGTGCATTGACGATTTTGCTTTGAAGCACATCATAGGTCATCGGTGATCCCGCTTGCTGAACTTCTGAAATAATAAAACCGGCATCATCAAGTTTGGCATTTTCCAATATCTGCCGCATCGGAACAGCTAAGGTACGTCGAAGCACTTGAACACCAGTTGCCGCATCACCTTCCAGCTTCACATGGTCTAGTGCACAACTACAGTGGATAAGTGCTGCTCCAGCACCAGGCACCACGCCGCAGCGCTGCGCGAGCGACAAGACTTTCAACGCCCTTTCAGCTTGTTGCCGCCGTAATTGTCGGGCTGGTTTGCTCAGTGCGCCGATCTTTAACTCCCCAATCCCACCGGTAAGTGCCGCCAACCGTTTGGCGAGTAAGGAGCGATTTTCGGCATTTGAAGACATGTTCGCTAAGTGCTCATTAATCCGTATAACCTCGGATTGAACCTGCGCGTTTTGATAACTATCCGCGACTACTACGACACCTTCCTGACCAATATCGACTCGCCTGGCATAGCCTAAATCCTCTGGACGAATCGAATCAACCGTACGTTCATGCTGATTCCCTAGCAAAGTAGCTCCGGTGATCAGGCCTAAATCAGCGTAGGCAAAATGTCGTGTGTCACCAGAGTCTTTTAGCATGGCCCCACCGATTGTCAGCTTAATTTCTGAAGCACGATGGTTTGCAACCAGTACACCCAGCGCTTTTTCGCTGATGTGGGGTGCAATGATAAACAGGCAGTTACGACCGGATTTCAAGGCCGCTTGCATCATGGCGACAACCTGTTCGATGTCCTCAATCGAGTGATCAGTTAAGGCAATCGCCGTATCAATAAGGACAGCCTGTTTGTGCGGGACATCAGTATAAAAATGAGGACTGAGGATTTGAGCTGGATAGTGCGTACCTGCAATATAGCGGCGTTGTAAATACGATGCCTCGTAATTTTCGATGATGACCTGTGCATTGGGACCCAAAAGATAACTCATCTCACCGACTACGGCTGCCAGAGGGTCATCATGTACAATCAATCGAGCGACATGTGCCAGTTGATTTTCGTCGGTGATGGGCATGGCTTGCGTGCGAAGTGCCGCTACAACTGCCTTAACGCCCTCATTAACACCCTGTTCGATGGATACAGCGCTGGCTCCCGCCGTTACCATTCGTAATGCATCTTTGTAGAGGGCACGTGCGAGAACACCTGCCATCGCACCGCCGTCGCCGACCTCATCCCCGACCTTCCAAACGAGATGGCGAAGGAGCATCGCGCCAATATCTTCTTCTTGTCCGCCAAGGTTGATGATGCGGCGCACAATGACACCTGAATCATCCAAGAATTCCGGCCCGCGTTTTTCAGCGCGTTCATTCACAACATGGCCGCTCGTCGGCCCTAAGGTAACTGCCAGCAGATCAGCGATGAGGTCAATCCCCTTGCTAAGGTGTTTGCTGGCATCAGGAGATAATACAACCCGCGATTTTGGCATAATAATCCAAACTTTAGAATTTCACAGCGCCAGCGGTTAATCCGCGCATGAACCAACGCTGTAGGACGGCATAGATAAACACAACCGGAAGCGAACTAAACAAGAGCATGGCTGCATCCGCTGCTTCATTGGCAAATTTTCCACGCAAATGAGGTAAGGCAACTGCACTTTCATACGTTGTCGCCAAAACTTTTTGAACACCCACCGAGATGGTGAGCTGATCGTTCTTGTCTATCATGGTGTAGGTAACGAGAAAATCACTCCATACACCGACGAACGCCAGCGTCGCCACAACAACCATTGCACTGGCAGCCAGTGGTAGCGCGACTTTCCAGAACACTTGTAACCATGTTGCGCCATCAATCAAGGCGGACTCTTCGATTTCTTTGGGAATTGCTAAAAAAGCTTGGCGCATGATGAAAATAGGTATGGGCAAGCCCGATGCAAACAGCAGAATCAAACCGAACAGGCTGTTGCGTAGGTGCAAAAAGTTCATCAGCTCGTACAAGGCCATCAGTCCGCCACCACGCGGGATAAACATCGAAACGATCAAAGCAATGAAAATCACATCCCGCCCTCGAAAGTACATTCGAGCAAAGGCATAACCGGCGAGCGATGCCAGCAACACCTGTAGGATAGTGGTGCCTGTTGCCAGCACAATACTGTTCCACATGTAGGTGGGCAATTCTTGAATGGCGGTAAACATATACTCAAAGTTGACCAGGCTGGGATTAATAGGAATGAGATTGGCGGAATGAGTATAAAATTCCTGCGCGTTCTTGAATGAAGTGGAAACAATCCAAACCACTGGCAGCAAGACAATAAAAGCAACAATAAGCAGAGGCAAATGTGCGCTGATGTTCGATTTTCTGATCCACTGACGCCAATTGTTACGGTCTGGGCTAGATAGGTGGGATGCAGTTGTTCCCGGTAAGATGCTCTGTGAGTTCATCGATCTAATCCTTTCACAACCGTCCTTAGTTCTTCTCGCGGGATAGCCAAAAAATGATGGCTACTACAACCGAAACGCCGAGACTCATGGTAAGGCTGATGGCCGAGGCATAGCCCAGCCGCAAGTCACCCTTTTGGAAGGCAATCTGGTAGAGATTTAAGCCGAGTGTTTTGGTCGAGTCCTGTGGCCCGCCCAGGGTGAGAATGAGCATGGGTTCGGTAACAGCGATGATGCCAGGAATCAGCAAAATCAGTACCAGGGCAAAGGTTGGTTTGAGTAACGGCAGCGTGATGTAGCGCAGTTTTTGCCATCCGTTTGCGCCGTCCAGCGATCCCGCCTCATACAGCTCTTCACCAATGTTGTAGATACCGATCAGGAACAAGAGTGTCGGAAATCCCACCAGAATCCATATGTGGGCCGCTCCGACGGTTGTGAGGGCTGAATTGGGACTCAAAAACCACTCTGGTGGATTGGCTACTCCCACCCCGCGCAAGACGCTGTTCACAAAACCAAACTTGGTACCAAACATCTCCTTGAACATTAAGAAGCTGACGGCCAAAGGTAAGACCGATGGCAGATAGACAATCCAACGATATATGCCCGCGCCGGTTCGAACCCGACTGATGAGTACCGCGACCAGCAAGGCGACAATGACCACTACTGGAATAACAATAACTACATATTTTAAGGTTATTAGAAACGAAGCAATAACTTTTTTGTCTTGAAACAACTTCGTAAAATTGGCAAAGCTATTGAACGCCCATTTGGTGTCGGGGTATACAAAACGGTAATCTGTGAAGGCCATCAAGAAACCGCGTACCATCGGCCATATATTGAATACAAGGTACAGGATCAAAGCCGGAGCTATAAATAAATAGCCGAGCGGGTTCGTCTTTTGAGGGGCTTCATGCCCTTGCCGCCAATTGCGAATTAACCCGCGCAATCCAGTAGGATTAGTTATGTTCTCGATCTCACTTACTGCCATTGTGCCCTCCTATCATTGCAGCACTAGCGCACCGACTGAGTACCATCGTGGTTACTCGGTCGGTGCCATCTATAACTTATCGGACTAACTCGCCATATCTGCAATTTCGGATTGGACTTCTTCAGCTGCACCGGCCATCGCGTCTTCAGCGCTCAAGCCGTTAGCGGGATCAACAGCTTTTTGCACCCAGGTCCCGACAACCGTATTCTGCGTGGCCCAGTAGAGGTTGGCTGGGAAGGGTACCGAATTACGAACCAACTCAATACCATCAAGCTGCCACGCCTGTGTCGGATCATTCTTGATGAATTTCTCGTAGGTGTATTCGTAGGCTGGTTTAGCGGCAACGCTGGCAATTTGCTTGCCCATATCATCATTGTTCGGGCCGAACCACCACAGCAAGAAGTCAGCTAGACCCTGGGGATTCTTGGCCTGGTTGAGTACAACCGAACCATTCAACCAGAAGGGGCAACCTCCGGCGGGCTTATCCTTATCACGGCGGATATTTATACCGGTGGCTGCCGCATCTTGGCCGAAGGCTTGCTGTGCCAGTGTACCTTGAACGTCGAACGAGAGCAGCATGGCTGTACCGGCTTTCAGCCAGTTGCCGAAGCTTTCGGAATGGGCACCCGGCATCAGACCATCAGCCGTCATACTTTGTAGCCATTTAAGGGCAGCGATGGAGGCTTCACCGGTGATGTCGATAAGTCCATCATCGGTAATTGGCTTGTCACTCGCGCCCCAGATCATCGCGAACAGATCGCAGAGGGCGCTCAAAGGCACATCAAAGGGGGTGAGGTCAGGACTGGTGGCCTTGATTTTCTCAGCAGCCGCGCGTACTTCATCCCATGTTTCAGGAGGCTCAACACCCGCATCTTTGAGAGGCTTGGTGTACCAACCGAGCGCGACACTACCAACGTTACCGGGAACCGTGTACTGCTTGCCTTCGTACTTACTGGATTCCAAAACAGTCGGAATGATGCCGGGTACAACTTTATCGGCTCCATCGATGGTTGAAGCCGCAATCAAATCGTCTAGAGGCGCAACCAATCCACGAGTAACCCACTGCTTGATTGACCACGGGCCTTCAATGACGGCGAACCCATCCCAAATCAAATCACCCGCTGATTGGGCGGCCTGAATTTTAGTATCGACCACATCATCTTTACCCGGCTCATCAAGGATAAGTTTCCGATTTGGAAACGCAGCGTTCCAACCTTCGAGTGCCTTGTCACCAGCATACGCACCACGAATATCAGTACGAATCAGAAGATTGATTTCTTCTGCTTCTTGAAAAACGGCTGATTTTGCAGGTTTGTTACTGGCAAGTGCAGCCAGGGGGGTGATACCAGCCAATGCAACGACGGTCACACTGCCGCTGGCCTTGAGGAATTCGCGTCGACTCATATGTTTAGTTTTAGTCATTTTTCCTCTACTTCATGAATACACAATATTTCTGCACGGAACACAAAAGACAGTTCTTGGATATTTCCCTCCTTTGACCAAATGACTTTTGATATAGAAGCAGCGTTAAATATTCTTTGAACTGCTATTGTCAGTCCTACGCTGAAGAACCCAAATCTTTATAGGTATCGTATGAACAAATAGTTTAAATGCATTATTGCACGTGTATGTCTGTTTAAAATAGATCTATTGACACGTGTAATGCACACAGTATCATATAAATAACATGTTACGTTAGGGGTTGTCAACAATTTTGGTTCGAAATTCGAAAGTACTATTTTTCACACATTGATATGACAGATAGTTAGGCCTTTTTCAAAGCCTCGGATAAATAACTTGCCAAACCGCTATGACTTCCCCTATCATTCGTCATGCATATCTCACCGACCAATTTGACTGAGTAAATCCGGTATGAAACGTCCCACCCAAGTTGATGTTGCCAAATTAGCAGGTGTGTCTCGTGCTACCGTGTCTTATGTTATTAATGGGCTGACCGATGGTTATGTGACGATTACTGACGAGACTCGCACCCGCGTTCTAAAAGCGATTGACGATCTGGGGTATCAACCGGATGCAATGGCGCAGTCTTTTCGCTATGGCACTACGAACACAATCGGTCTATTAATTCCCGATATGCATAATCCTCACTATTGGCAAATTGCCTACGGAGTCGAAGAGGAACTTCAAACTAGAGGCTATGATGTCCTGTTGATGAATGCCGCTTTGAATCCGGATCGTGAATTGCAAAGTGTGCGTACACTAGGACGGCGCCGTATCGATGGCTTGATTCTGCTGCTTACTTTTGATGATCATGTTCGGGCTGAAATTGATTCGTTGGTTCGTCAGCGCAAACCGCTTGTACTCATTGGTACCTCTGAAAGCAGCGTCGATATCGCGCGAACGAGTTTCAAAGAAGGTGCGATTGCCGTTATGTCGCATCTGTTGGGTTTAGGACACAGGCGCATCGGTTTAATATACGGCGTTGGGGCCGCTTATCCTGATCAGGGAACAGACCGCTTGGCTGCCTATCGACAAGGATTACTAAGCGTTGGTGTCAGTGTAGATGAAACACTCATTCAATACTGCAGTCCCACTATCGATGAGGGTTATCGCGCAGCCACGAACCTCATCAATCTGCCCGAGCGCCCTACGGCTATTATCGTCATCAATGATATGCTCGCTATCGGGTCTATGCGAGCGATTTATGATCATCAGCTGCGGATACCAGATGATATTTCGATCGCCAGCTTTGACGATATTAACGTGGCCGCTTATGTGAATCCACCGCTGACGACAGTACACGTGGATGCTGAAGAATTAGGACGCGCCGCCACTCGCTTGATTTTTAGGCGATTACAAGATCCTGCTTTACCGCCTCAAGAGATTTTCGTCCCAAGTCAACTCGTAATTCGTGGCTCAACCGGTGCAGTTCTGGCTTCCAAAAAGCATAGTCACAAGAAAAATCAATAATCGTGGGCATCCGTTGACAGATAGCATGAGCGCTGAATTTGAGTGTATTCCACGACGGTTCAATCGTATTCAGCCAGGGGCATATCGTGATTGAAACAAAAGCACACACGAGGCTGAGTCAATACCCACAGACGTACCTCTAGGGTTATATGAACACAAAGATTTCGTCACATTCCTTTTCAGAAACAGTGTTTTGAATTTATACCCTAATCAGTCTCCCGTGATAAAATAAACATCACGAAATAATCCTGTCGATGGAAGAGCAGTGTACAAGTTACAACGAAACACTGAAAATTATCTGGTCACGCGCTGTTAGGCGAATTTGACAATCATAAAAATGTTGCGTGGCTCACAAATATGTTTGAGTCTGTTTTCGAGTACATAAAGCGAAATTTGCCGCATGGCAGAGATAAGACGCTTCCATGCTGACTGTATCAATAAAAATTACCTGCAAATTCCATTTCTATAGTAATTAACAATCACCTCAATGTTTTTGTATCTGAAGTATTTGCTGTATACTCTGCGTCATAGTTTTTGATCTTTCGTAATTTTATAAAGATTCTCAGACCGCCTAAATTGCGGATAGCAATATGACAAACGTACAAAAGGTGTCCACACCAGTTGCTAAACCCAAACTCGATATAGTTGAGGAGATAACAACTGGGATTCAGGCGTTACTCGGTGAATTGGGAAAGGGTCGAGTAGATGGAGTTGCCTACGATACAGCGTGGGTAGCCCGTCTAGCGCCACATTATCCGGATCATGGGTTTGAAAACTCGCTAGATTGGCTTCGCCAAAATCAGTATGATGACGGTACGTGGGGCGCCCCACTCGTTCATTATCATGATCGCTTCATATCGACCCTAGCGTCGATTGTCGCATTGCAGGAAGTTGGGCACGAACTCCGTGACCATCGACGCATTAAGCGTGGTGAAGCTGCGTTATGGAAACTGATCGGGCAATTAGGCTGGGATAATAACGATACCGTAGGTTTCCCGATTTTGTCGGCTTCGTTAGCAGAAGAAGCTACTAAACTCGGGCTAGATGTGCCCCATCCGCCCGTTCGGTTTGGAGAACGATACCGGCAAAAAGTTACGAATTTACTGAGTCAGTCTAGTCGCGATTGGCGTACGACCTCTCTCTCCTTTTCATTAGAAGCAATGAGAACTTTTGTCAAATCAGACGACAATGTCTTGGAATCAAACAAATCGGCCAGTGTCTCGCCGTCTGCAACCGCCGGATATCTCCTATCCCATAATGACCCAGACGCCTTGTCATACCTCAAACAAATTATACAAAGCGATCCATTCGGTGGTGTACCAGCACTAAGCCCGATTGATACATTTGAAATCGCATGGTCATTGAACCACCTTCGGCAAAATGGTGCGGTAGAAAATGACAATTTTGAAGTCCGACGCGTATTAACAGCGCTCAACCTGGCGTGGTCTAACGAGATTGGCGTTGGCTATTCATCCTTTCTATCGTTACCAGAGATTGATGATACTGCTGCGGCATTTACGGTTCTAAACTGGGGAGGTTATCCAGTTAGCCCAAGTGTATTCGCATCTTATGAACTAACAGATCACTTTTGTTGCTTTCGTGGAGAAACAGATCCATCTGTTAGCATTCATATTCGTCTCCTAACTGCACTTCGACTATTTGCTGACGATCAACAATGTAAAGCTTGGATTAGCAAAATCCTTCACGCGCTTCAAAAATTCGATCAAAATGGATCTTTTTGGTCAGACAAGTGGCATGCCTCACCATATTATGTAAATAGTGCAGCTTTATTTGCCTTACATACAATTGCGGATGATCTTGCACAATCGCGATTGAAATGGCTCCTAAGAACACAAAATGATGATGGCGGTTGGGGTTATCTTGGTGTTTCGACACCAGAAGAAACAGCATATTGCCTTGAGGCCCTACTGTTTTGGGATAGGACGGTTAATCGGATTGATCAGGCTAGTTTAGATTCTGCTGCACAGTATCTGATGTTGCATCTTACTGATAAACATTATGCTCCACTCTGGATAGGTAAAAGCCTTTACTCACCGCACAATGTGGTAAAAGCTTTAATTTTGAGCGCGCTTTTTCGCTATTACTGTTGGGATTCCTAATGAGCGAATCAAATATAGTTAAGTCTCGAATTTGGACACTACGACGTATTGCAGGTAGCTGGTTCGAGCCGCGAGCAATTGATAGAGATGAGGCATTCCGCGAGCGTATTCTTCGTGCTGCGGTAGCAATTATATTGGTGCTGGATTTATTGAGTTTCGTTTCTACGATCTTTATTTATCATGATCCCTGGTCATTTATCTCATTTCCGACACTACATCTCGCAGCACTGGCGTTGTGTGGTTCGGCCGGGATCATGTTAATGCGAGGCAATCTTGATATTTCTGGTTGGTTCTTGGTGATTACAGTAGTGGTCGGAGCCAGCGGTATCATCCTTTTGTTACGGCAGGAAGGAATCATTGCCGATCAAGATTATGTATTAACAATGTTTTTTTTCGTCCCATTGGTTGCTGCACTCGTGCTGAAACAAAATGCCATTTTATATGCGACTATTTTGTCGATGACCGCGTTTGCAGTTTCGCGATACTTATTGCCGGTTGGTGAATTTGCTCAAGCCGATGCTGCCGCGTGGCCGCACATGATATCGAGTTCTTTACTTTTATCTATGGAAGGTGTCCTGCTTAGGCAACTTAGAGTCGAGTTTGATGCACGATTTGAAACAATGCGTCAACTCATTAACGAGACAGAGCAGGCAAAGCAACAGTCCGAGCAAGCAAGAATTCAGGCTGATCATGATAGAAAGCGCGCTGAAAAGGCCGATAAAGCGAAGTCACAGTTTCTAGCCAACATGAGTCATGAATTGCGTACACCGCTGAATGCCATTATCGGCTTTGATGAAGCCATGTTGGCCGGAATGGCAGGTACATTTACCCCTAAACAAACAGAACTTCTGGGTCACATCCAAAAGAACGGGCGGCGTTTATTGGGAGTCATTAATGACATTCTCGATCTTTCAAAAATAGAAGCCGGCGCACTGGAGCTTTATTTATCTCCTGTTTCGCCAAAGTTATTAATAAATGAAATTGTGCAGAGTTTACAGAGCCTTGCCCAAGAGAAAAATATACACCTCGGCATCAACATTTCAGAAAATACGCCCGAAATCATTCAAGCGGATAAGAAAAAGCTGGAACAGATCCTCACAAATTTGGTCGGTAACGCCATCAAATTTACTCCGACAGGAGAAGTGATCATTGCAGTTCAAGCGATCAGTAATGCCCAATGGAAATTAAGTGTCCGTGATAGCGGCATCGGAATCAGTGCTGATTCATTATCAGTCATCTTCGATCCATTTAAGCAACTGGATAGCAGTGCTTCACGTAAATATAAAGGAACGGGTTTGGGACTCGCGATCACAAAACGCCTGATTGAAGCAATGTCAGGTACGATCACTGTGGAATCCGAGCCGGGAAAAGGATCTGTTTTCACTGTTACACTGCCTTATATTCTCACTTCTGAGGCAAAGAGTGAGTAGCCGTCAACACTGGAGATCTGCAATGGTTAGTAATCAAAGTCAGCCCAATCACCAAAATGTGATGGATCCATCAGTAAATGATGAATCAAAGTCTGTTGTGTTAGTCGATGATGATGTCTATCTTTGTGATTTATTTCGTTTAATTATGGCGCATTACGATTGGCAAATTACGGTCTTTCAAGCCGCTGATGACGCCATTAACCATCTTCAGACTCATAATCCAGATTTTATCATTCTTGATCTGATGTTACCCAAAATAAATGGATGGCGAGCTTTCGAAAAAATACGCGCTACTTTACCCGATCTGTCATCCAAGATTATTGCAATCACAGCCTACTATTCCTATGACACTGAACAGCTAATTATGAATCATGGGTTTGATGGCTTCCTATCGAAGCCTTTTGAAGCAACTAAGTTAATCGACTACCTAATAAGTCGATTGGACTGATTTGCTAGTATTCAAACTAACCGATCAAAATGCGCCAGCAAAAGTGTTATAAATATTGTAAGCATAAGGATTGTCAGGTTATTTAATACATCAAGGTAGTAAAAGTATGGTCGATTATTCAAAATGGAACGTCATTATTGTTGATGATGAAAAAGATAATGTTGGTGTTATGCAGATGGTATTTGAATTCAATGATGCAAAAGTCCGGGCGGCATACTCCGGCAAAGAGTGTTTAGCCTTACTAGCCCTTGAAATCCCAACTTTTCTCTTAGTTGATATTCAAATGCCTGAAATGTCAGGTTATGAGCTCCTTCAGAGAATCCGTGAAAACCCACAATGGAGCAGTATTCCGATTATTGCTGTGACCGCACATGCGAGATCAGAAGATGAACAGGAGATTATGAATGCAGGATTCGATGGTTATATCGGCAAACCTATTAGCGTGATTACGCTAATGGATCAACTATCAAAAATCCTCAAGTCAAAGGCTTAAACAAATATGGGTGACGATGCAGCTTTTTCAGCACGGGTCCAGGCTGCTTTTCCAGAAGGCTTAACCGGCATTTTTGCCGTCGGCGGAACACGTACGAGCTATATACTAGAACACAATCGTCAGCATTCTGAACCCGGAGCTATTGCGGATCTTTCAGATTATGCTGACGATATTCTGGTTGGATATTTCAACCTCATAAAAATGTTTTTGGATTTAGGTGGGCAGAATATTATTATCACTATTCTGGGTTATCAGAGTTTTAGCGCACGTGGTGAAGCTTATGCGCAATTTATATTAAAAGCCACCTTAGTACTTATTGAAGAAAAAGCTCAACAATTTTATCGTGATTATGAGATGGACCCCTATTTTGTAGGTATTGACACCCTCCTCCAATTGCCAAAAAGTAATCCCGCCTTCGAACTTGGCGCCCAGTTGTCTGCGTTCAATCAATCATGGCCCTATCAAGCAGGGCGTCATAAATTGATCTGGGAAGTCGCAGCAATTCCGATTTTTTCATTTTGGAAAGCACAAGAGGTCTTGGGCGAGGAAGCAAAGAACAAAATCAGTCAAGCATTAGCCGATGCTACAACTATGGATTCGATGTTTAAGTTGCTCAACGACTTTTATTCAACCACTGTCTATGGAACAGAGATACCAACGCCTCATTTCTATTTAGGGTCAAACCGAAATGGGGATATTAAAATACGCTCATTGAATCCCATCTCACTTTTAACCGGCGGAAACTGTCGTTTCTTTTTTACGCCTTATCCATCGTTGTTTGTTACACGAAATACCCTGAAGAGTATTCTAGAAGATCTTGCTTTTCCAAAGCCAATCCTGCGTTCTTTCAAAATGGACTACAAGGATCAGTATCCCCCTGAAATCATAGAGGCAGAATATCAACGGGTTATAGAACTTAGTAATGATCCAAACACCACTGTTGGGCTCACTCGCACCATAATGGCGCAAGATACTGACTCGCAGTTGTAAGAATAGGTACGTATGCAAAAGCTGTGGTTTATTGACTTCGATGATACGCTAGCAACGGGTCCCATTACTTGGAGCGTGGAGTTTGCACTGCCTAAGTTCATTGACGAAAATCGGCTGATTTGTAATCAATGTCAGTTATCAGATGCTGTATTGGTCGCGCAGGCTAAAGAGAATCAAGGTATAGATCACAGAGTCATTCTGAGTGAATTATTTGCTTCGATGGGATGGCCGTCTGTACTTCAGGATAGCCTTTATACTGCCGTCATGACAAATTTCCGACCAGAATTATTTGATGACGTGCTCCCTTTTTTGAATTGTCTTCACGATCACAATCAAATACTCTATGTTGTTTCAAATAACCCATACTCTAGCCAAATCGCCGAGAAACTGGGTATTAGCACTTATTTCAAGAAATTCTTTATTCCGGACCAGGCCAATGGCATTCACCCTAAACCACATCTTAGTCTTTGGGAACGTATTATTTCAGTTGAGAGCGGAATTGAGCTTCAGAAATCTTGTATGATTGGAGATGACCCGTGGTCAGACGGCCAGTTTGCTGAGAATTGTGGTCTTGAATGTTGGATCGTAGATCGAGGTCTTCGCTATCGTTCACTGCATGAAGAAAAATCTTATCACTGGGTACAATCTTTGCTGGATATTCCAATCAAATAGTGGATACGCTGAAGGAATATTCTGAGCAAAATACAATCAAGACCCGGTTACTGCTCCATTACTCAGTACATTTAAGGCAGCTTTGGCTCGATCCGAAACATGGTGATCAGTATCGTTTATGTACAGGTTAATTTCGCTTATTGCAGAAGGGTCACCGATCAATCCTAAGGCTTCAATCGCCGTATACCGGGTGGAACCAGAATCTGCTTTATGCATGATCTCAATTAACGGTTTAACAGCCTTTTTGGCTCGCAATTTGCCTAATGCTTGAATAGTCCATGTATGAGAATATATTTCTGTATTTTGGGTCAATTGTCCAATGAGAGGTTCGATTGCGGATTCGTCCCCAAACTCACCGATAAATTGGGCCACAACGGCTTGAATTGTTGAGTTATCCGATTGTAAGTAGGGTAACAAATCGGGTATGAGACTTTTATCTTTAGTCTCACAAAGGGTCATGATGATCCGAAAACGCGATTTGTTTGATGCTAATGGCAGCATCTCAATGAGATCACGAATAACAGTATGGCCAAGAGAAATAAGTTTCTTCTTGGCTTCATGAGAACGCTGCTGATCGCTACAATTCAAATCATTGACTAAATCATCAAATGTTGACTTTGAATTGTACGGCGTTTTCTCTGTTGTAAATGACATTTGATTTAACCCGGTTCTCTTTTTTGGTCGATAATAACCAGTTTAAGATATTGCACAAGTTTAACGCTCAAATAATCGAAACTGAATCGCGAGTCCACCGTATAAGTTGTCAGGTTCAAAGGGGCTGCCTTCTAAAATGACCCCATCCGTGCGTTTCATGATTTCAATATCCATTTTGGGTACAGGTTTCCACCATCTGGCTTCATATAATCCTTTATCCACCTCACGCAGAGTATCAGGTACTGCCGGATGAATGAATGCCCATACACTTGCGAGTGATATAATGTCATCAGTTTTCGTATGAGGCACAAGCAAATGTTTAGCCATAACTTTACCCATTCCAATCCCATGATCTTGAAAAACTGTCCAACATGCTTATCCATTGAAGACAGTCAAGAATTTGCATCATGAATCGACCGTCACGAGAACCAACAAGATTAATTTCAAGAACGGCCTCTCTATTTCACTTTAGCACATACTTGAGATACCATATCTGCAGAATTGATTGACGCAATACTAAGAAAGTAAATATTTATTCATTTACCGTGTAAATTTGTTAGTCAAAATAGGTTAGCGTAGCTTGTGATGAGCTAAAGTTCTAAAATGGTCTGCGTGATCCGCTAGAAGCCGTTTAAAAAGTCATATGGGTGCAGCGCATATTCAAAAAAGGAACACGTTTTGGGGAATGGGCGTGGTCTTTGACCCGCCCTACATGGAATAAGCTACCTTTTCAAATGGTCTCTTATATGCTCTGCATCAGACCTCAATGCGACTAATCGCCAATTGTCAGTGTCATGCCCGGTGTGACAAATAAATCACCGTCGAACGAGGACGTTAAATGTCAGAATCTTCTGTAACATCAAGCCGTTTTTTGTTTGTCCTATGGGAAGGCGGCGGTAACGTACCACCGACTTTGGGTCTAGCCAAACACCTCGTGAAACGGGGGCATTTTGTCAAAGTTATAAGTGACTCCTGTAACGAACAGGAGGTACTTGCAGCAGGCTGCGAATTTTCAGCTTATTCCCGTGCACCAAATCGTGTTGACAAGACTGCTGCCAGCACATTACTAAAAGACTATGAGGCCAAAGGTCCAATAAGTACGATGCGCATGTATCTCAAACAGTTCTTGAATCCCAACTATGCTCAAGACGCTTTGGCAGAAATCCTGGCAAATCCTGTCGATGTGTGTATAGTCGATAATTTGCTAATGGGTGCGCTTTTCGCACCAGAAAAAGCCGGGATTCCTGCCGTATTATTGGCACCGTACCGTGACAGTAGTATCCCGCCTCCCGGGGTTGGACTGAGGGGAAAAGCAAGCCTCTTTTTGAAAGGGTTTATGTTTCAACATGTTCTCTTTCGAGAAGCCTTTGGCGATCTGCAAAACTCGCGCAGAAGACTTGGGCTTGCACCCATCGGAAGCTTTTTTTCCTATCTTCACGGCCTTCCCCTTATCCTCATGATGACCAGCCGCGCTTTCGATTTCAAAGCAAAGCCAGGACCAAATGTGCGTTACATCAGTCCCATGCTTGACGATCCAACCTGGGTAGAAGATTGGCAATCGCCGTGGTCGGCTGATCATCCTGATCCGCTCGTTGTGATTGCTCCCAGCACGACATATCAGAAACAGGAAGAACTTTTTCAGAAAGTTATAGATGCAATGGCTGGCCTGCCGGTACGCGGACTGGTGGCGCTCGGGCCTGCCTTAGAACATGCGCAGTTTAATATTCCATCGAATGTCACTGTACGTCGATCTATTCCATACTCACAGGTCTTTCCACTGGCATCAGCAGTTATCACTCAATGTGGACACGGTACTGTAATGCGCGCATTAGCGAATGGCGTACCAATTCTGGGTATCCCATTCGGTCGTGATCAAGATGGAAATGCGCGACGAATTGAGGCATTAGGAGCAGGGTTGCAGCTCGACAAGCGAACGGATGTCGAATCAATCCGCGCAGCAGTTCAACGCATCCTTGGCGAAGCGATGTTCCGCGATAATGCTGGAAAATTAGGACGAGCGCTATCAGAGGAAGCGAAAAATTCAACCGGTATTCAGGAACTTGAGCAGTTGGCGTCAATGTCTAAATCAACACGAGCGAATGCGTAGTCATTATTTTTATACCCGTTTATTAAATAAAGTGCATCGCCCAATGAACAAGGATTAGGCAAACGAATGGTCTATTTGAAAAGTTGACTTGTCAGACCAGTCGTGCTACCATCCCGCGCTTTAAGAAAATGCTAGGAATTCATTCGGTGACGAAGCAAGGCGATACGTTGCCAACCAAAATTGCTCAAAATATGCTCCAGCGCATTGTCGCCGAAGAATTCCCGCCTGGTACATTGCTACCTTCCGAACGAGAATTGCAGGATGACTATCAGGTCAGTCGTGCTGTTGTCAGAGAGGCCATCAAACTTCTAGCTTCTCGCAAATTGGTATCGATTAGCAGAGGGCAGGGAGCGGTTGTCGCCTCAGACTTCACTGAACCGGTTGTTGATGCCTTATTACTTGCCTTCCATCGTTCACAGATTCACGCTGAAGATATATTCAGTGTCCGCAAGCTTTTAGAACCACAGGCCGCGGCGTTAGCTGCGCAGAACGCCACTGTCCTTCAAATCCGCAGCCTCACCGAAATAGCCAACAGTTTCGAGAATATTTCGTTCGAAAGCGAAGATGTCGACTATAAAAAATCATTGATAAGTTGGGGAAAACTCGATCGTGAGTTCCATCAATTACTGGCAGAGGCTAGTCAAAATGCTGTCCTGAGTATCCTTATCAGTGTTATTGTTGGCATCGTCTGGAACGCTATCAGCAATAAAATGCCTCAGCCAACCGCAGATCGTTTTGTGACATCTGTACACCAGCATAAAGCGATTGCGCGTGCAATCGCACAGCGTGACCCGTACACAGCCCAGCAAGCGATGATTGAACACATTGAAATGAGCTTGCACAATGTGGTTGACCCCGAAAATCGGGTCAAAATTGAGATTGGCGACTTGATTTAGAGGTGTCCATTTTCTTTTAGCGTATTTGCGCCAGTCAGCGGCGACCAGTACAAGTTCCCATTTCAAGCATAGTTAAACCTGAGAAAGAAAGGCAAAACCATTGACGAATTTTTTACCACTTTAAATTATAAATTATAAGCAAGATACTCTCATCAAGGAGCCAAACATGTTTCAGAAAAAATTATCGCGTCGTGACTTTCTTAAAATTGCTGGTGCTTCCTCGGCTGGTCTAGTTATGGCATCGCAGGCAGGTAGCTGGCTGGCGTTGGCACAAGAGGTTCAGCCCGACACATCACTTACCGGAACGCTCACTTTCTGGGGACACGGGGATCATCCGCTGAATCCGATCCGTGAAGCCTTTCTCAAAAAATACCCCAATGTCGTTTTGGATTGGGTGCAAGACGCTGACCATGCCGCCAAATTCAAGACCGCTATGGCAGCAGGAACTGGTGCGCCTGATCTCTACTGGTCAGAAGCCGATGCAGTTCAGCTTTACGGTAGCCAGGGTGCGCTTCTCGATACCACCGATATTATCGAGAAACAAAAAGATAAATTTATCCCCGGCAAGTTAGCCGAAGCCTTTGTCACATCAGCAAATGCCTATTTCGGTATGCCCGGAGATCTATCAACCAGCGGCATATACTATCGTGAAGATCTGCTCAAAGAAATGGGCATCGAGATTCCCGACGACATGATGTATGAGCCGGATTTCCTCGAAATTCTCAAGAAGATCGCTGCGGGTGGCAAGAACGCTGTTCTTTATCCAAAGGGCGGAACGTTTGTTGCAGGCGCTCAGTGGACGTGGTTTGATGCGCAGTACGGTGGTTCTGGCCCTGCAAGTTGTGATAATCAATCGATCACAATGGCAGACGAAGCGGGTATCAATGCCACCAAACTCATCAAGAAGATTTACGACACAGGTGCAACACTTCAGGCTGATTTCTGGACACCCGAGTACTGGAACGCAATCAACACCGGACAGTTGGTACTCGACCTGGTACCAGCATGGGGGCGTGGCTTCTGGGAAAGCAATGTGGATGCGAGTGTTCTAGGTAAATGGCGCTTGGCACCATTCCCACGTGCCGTGAAAGATGGATCGCGTACCGGTGTTTGGGGTGGCGCGACCTTGATTTCGCCTGCCACAACCAAGAGTCCCGATCTGGTAAAGACCTTTATGGAATTCGCTTTCGGGTCGATGGAAGGCGCGACGGCCGCTGGTAATTGGGGCATTATCCCGGCTTATCTGCCCTATTTGGAAGGCCCATTCCAGGACATTCAGACCAAGTTATTTGGTGATCAGAAAATTGGTCCGATCTGGTTGAATCTCGCCAAGGAATTAAGCACAACCTTCTGCCGTACCGCTGTCTATGGTGCCGCCACCTCGGAAATTTTGGTGCCTGCGATGGACTCCATGATTACCGGCGGAGCAGACATTGACACAACGATGAAGGAACTGTCTGATAAGGTCAACGAAGTTCTACCCGATTATCAAACATAACTGAATTCAAACCATATCAGGATGCGCCTAACGAACACCGGTGCATCCTGACTGATTTGTCGACCAGTAGAAGGTGATCGAGATCATGACCGCACAAAAAGATCTGTCTGCAATACAACTATCTATTCCACATCGTCGCCACAAATCCTCATTATGGCGTACGCTTTGGAAACATCGTGTCGAATATCTACTGATTTCCCCTTTCTTTATCATCTTTGGCATTTTTCATGGATACCCGTTGGTCTGGTCACTCTGGTTAAGCTTTCATAAATGGCAGGGAATTGGCGAACCAAAATGGTTTGGTTTGGGCAACTACGAACGACTCCTAAACAATGATCGCATCTGGAATGCATTGGGCAATTCGCTGATTTTTCTAGTGATTATGCTGCCCATTATTGTCGGCGGAACTTTAATACTGGCAACCTTCCTGAATAGTCCCAAAGTGGTCGGTCGCCATGTCTTTCGCGTCCTCTATTTCTTGCCGTATGTGACATCCGCTGTCATTGTAGCGATTATTTTTCAACTCCTGTTGAATGACAATTTTGGGTGGGTCAACGGAATGCTCCAAACCATCGGATTACCTCGCATCAGTTGGCTGGGCGAATCGTGGCCGGCACGTGCGGCGGTGATGATGATGGTGTTCTGGAGTGGCGCAGGTTATAACGTCCTCATCATGCTGGGTGGCTTACAAGGTATTCCGGTTGAACTCTATGATGCTGCAAGCGTGGATGGGGCAAACAATCTACAAAAATTCCTACTAATTACCGTACCCATGATGCGCGGCGTGATTTTGTTCGTGGGCATCACCGCTACCATTGGTTTACTCAATCTATTCTCACAACCCTGGCTTTTGTTTTCCAGTACACAGGGATTAGGCCCGAATCAGAGCGTCGCCACACTTAATACCATTCAATATTCAACCGCTTTCCAATCCGCCCGTTACGGCGAAGCTACAGCGCTCGGCTTCATCATCGGGGTGATTGTAATCGTGAGTTCTCTCATCCAACTTCGATTGACACGTACGGTGGAGGCTTGATATGGCATCAATCTCGATCTCGCATCCCAAAAAAACTGCATGGAGTTGGGGGAATATCTCGCAGCGTGTGCTTATTTACTTGTTTTTAGGTGCGCTGGCGCTCTTTTTCATCTTTCCTTTTTATGCCATGTTGGTAGCTTCGTTCATGGAACGCAATGCCCTCAACTCGGTGACACCGCATCTCTGGCCGAGTCCATTCATCGCTGACAACTACATCTCCCTTGTTACTGGCACCGTTGGCAAAGACATCCAACTCAAGACGCCCTTTCTGCGAGCACTCTTCAATAGTATGGCACTGGCCGTAGGGCAAACTGTACCCGCTTTATTTTTCACGTCGCTGGTCGGTTTCATTTTTGCCAAACGGCGTTTCCCCGGCAAAAATGCTCTATTTATTGGTGTGCTGGTGACCATGATGCTCCCTTACCAGAGCACCATTGTCCCCTTCTTCTTGTTGATGTCACGCCTGGGCTGGATCAACACATTCTGGCCGCTGTGGGTTCCATGGTGGGCACCCGCCTTTGGTGTCTTCCTCATGCGTCAGATCATTGTTGCCACGGTTCCTGATGAACTTATTGATGCCGCAGCCATTGATGGGGCATCCCTGTTTGGCACGTACTGGCGTATTGTTCTGCCTTTGATTAAGCCTGCGCTTGCGGTCTTTGGCATATTGAATTTTATGAACGCGTGGAACGACTACATTTACTCGAACATCATCTTCAATAGTGCCGATATGAACACCGTGCCACTCGTACTCGCACTCTTCAAAGGGGCAACACTCTCGGTACCCCAATACGGTGTAATGGCGGCGGGTAGTGTAATTGCGACCATCCCCTTAATCATCATTTTCTTTGTCTTTCAACGCTGGTTGGTTAGTGGAATTATGTCAGGCGCACTCAAAGCCTAAGTTCAAAACATTGCGGAGATTAGAAAGGACTCAACAGTGCGGCTTATCAACAAAGCAGCTTTAATCACAGGCGCAGCCAGCGGAATTGGCCTCGCGATTGCCGAAAGACTAGCAGCAGAAGGGGCAGCCGTCGCATTACTGGATCGTGATGCTGCTCGTGGCGACGATGCCGCAGCGACCCTCCGCAGTCAAGGCCGGCAAGCCTATTTCGTACAGGCCAATCTGGCAGAACCCACAGACATTACGCGTGCTGTTCAATCAGCCATCGAGCAATGTGGCAGATTAGATATTGTCGTGAACAATGCTGCTGTATTCTTACCCAAACCGGTTGAACAAATTACCGTTCAGGAATGGGACTTGCTCATGGCTGTCAACCTGCGTGCACCGTTTTTTGTGGTTCAGGCAGCGCTTCCGGCGCTCAAAATGACCAGGGGCAATATCTTGAATATTAGCTCAACAGCCGCCATCAAAGTGTTTTCGCCCAATTTGCCCTACAGTGCCTCCAAATCCGGCTTGATCACCATGACCAAAAGCTTGGCCCAGGAACTTCACCCCTATCGCATTCGCGTCAACTGTATCTGTCCGGGTGCTGTTGATACACCAGCACTCCATCGGGATATTGAAGTACGGGGTGGTGATCGGAGTGCGTTTGATCGAATGAGCGAAAGTGGTTATATGATGTCCGCCCAGCAGATCGCCGCCGCCGCATTACATCTTGTTAGCGATGAAGCCAGCGCAATCACTGGCAGTATTGTGGTAGCGGATGCGGGTGCGATGCTTGCGTAGATAGATTGTTTACAAAATAACATGAGGAGAAGCATATGCGTTTAGGCGTAACTGGAATGATGCCCGGCAATCTTGATGAAGTGGATGTGCGCCTTGCCCGCAAAATTGCTGAACTGGGTTTTACAGGGGTCGGGGCACATCTTGCAGGCGATCCAAAAGCCGTCTCGTTGGAGAGCTGCCACAAAGCGAGTTCTATTTTGGCACAGCAGGGTATCCGCATCATTCAGTTCTGGGGTTCATACGACTGCATCATTAGTCCTGATGAGTCAGTTAGGCAGTCAGGTGTAAGTACGGCCCGGGAAATTATCCGTGTTGCTGCAAATCTGGGTGCTGACATGGTTGGCATTCGCCCTACCAGTCTTAATCCCCGTGGTGCATGGTGGCCGCATCCCGAAAATGACTCGCCAGTGACCGAGGAACGCCTTATCCGCAGCCTGCGTGAAATCGTCTCAGCCTCCGAAAACCACGATGTACCGATTGCCTTGGAATGCCATGTGACGAGTACGCTAAACAGTGCAGCATCCGTACGTCGCATTGTAGAAGCCGTGGATTCTAAATGGATCAAGGTGAATATGGATCCCGTTAATTTCATCAATGATCTCCGGTCGGCGCATCATACCACTGATCTACTTAACCACCTCTTTGATGTTCTTGGCCCCTATGTTGCCGCCGCCCATATCAAAGATGTTTACGTCGAAGATCGACATGTCGTCCATATCAGTGAGACGATCCCCGGTGATGGCATTTTTGACTTTGACACATTATTCCGTCGCTTTGAAGCTGTGCTTCCAGAAGGTTATGGGTTCATTGAACATCTACCCGAAAGTCAAATTCCGCAGGCAAATGTTTATGTCAGGCAAAAATTGAAGCAGCTCAATATTCCGATCTTACAGTGACCCCTTGCATTTGCCCAATAGTCATACTTATCTCAATTTACACGAAGGATTATCGCTCATGGCAACTTTATCTAACCCCCTTGATCTGACAGGAAAAGTGGTGCTGATTACTGGCGGTGCAAACGGCATCGGTGAGGCTACTGCACGCTTATGTGTTGAACGTGGCGCGGCGGTTGTGATTGCCGACATGAACCAGGAAGCAGGCGACCGCAGTGCCGCTGCCATCCGTGAACAGGGCGGGCAGGCCGATTTTGTGCAAACCGACGTGAGGAGTGCGGATAGTGTCAGCGCCTTAATCGAATTTATCCGGCAGCGGCATGGACGACTCGATAAGATGGTGTGCGCGGCTGGTGTGCTGCGCGGCCCGTGGCTGCAACCCGAAGAGTTAGCGCTTGAAGAATTTGAGCTAACGATGGATGTTAATGTGAAAGGCGCATTTTTATGTGCAAAATATGCTACCCCGCTGCTGGTCGAGAGTGATTCAGCCGTGGTCGTGGTTGTCGCATCGGGCGCAGGCGTAATCGGGCCAAGCTCTTCATTGGCCTACGGCGCCAGCAAAGGTGGTGCCAATGGCTTCTCAATGACTCTGGCAAATCACCTCAAAGATCGCAATATTCGCGTTAATACGCTTTGCCCCGGAAATATAGTGACCCAGATGAAATTATCGGTCGAAGTTGCGGCGGCCGAGCGTGACGGCACGTCTGTGGAAGAAGCATTAGAGAAGGCACGAAAAAATTATGGCATTCCGGAAGGCGTAGCAAAAGTGATCGCTTTCATGATCTCTGATGAAGCGGACTATTTACGTGGCGCACTTTTCACACGGTAGGGTGGTTTTTAAGGCCTGCTGCTAACGGGTTTGCAGGCTTAATACCAATTTGGGTAGTTGGTTGCATGATGGAAATGATCATGGTACAGTGTCAATTATAAATTATAAATCGAATTCTTGAATTTAGGCGAGAATAATGGGCATTATTAAACAAGATTTGCAAAAACCTGTTTTGCCCCATCGTGTGGATCTCAATCCCTTCCATTTTCTTGCCTCCCTTTCCGAGCGACATCACTGGGCCTATCTTCTGATTGCACCTAGCCTGATTCTTGTGTTGATTATTGTGGTTTACCCCATCTTTTCCGGCGTTTTACTCAGCTTTCAGGAAATGCGATTGAATCGCCCAAAGTTAAATGGATTTATCGGGCTGGAGCATTACGCCGAACTCTTGCAGGATCCAGTATTTGTAAAAGCTTCACTCAACACGCTGTGGTGGGTCATCGGCGGCATCTTAAGTCAATTCTCGTTGGGGATGATTACTGCACTCGCCTTAAACCGTAAGCTGCGTGGAATGCAGTTGGCTCGCACATTAGTACTCATCCCCTGGTTTTTGCCATCGGTCGTGGCGGGCAATATGTGGGTGCTGCTGCTCGATTCTCGGTTGGGCGTGCTGAACGACATCATGGTCAAGCTAGGAATCATTCAAAGTTATAAAGCCTGGTTTGCTGATCCGAATACCGCTTTTCCTGCGGCCTTGCTGGTGGCCCTATGGCAAGGTTTTCCTTTCTTCGCCCTGCTGCTGCTGGCTGGTCTACAAGGTATTCCCGAAGACCTTTATGAAGCGGCGGCTGTTGATGGCGCGACTCGTTGGCGGCAGTTCCTACATATTACCCTTCCCCTACTTAGGCCCATCATCGTGGCTGTAGTAGTTTTGCGAGTCATTGGCATGGTGAACTCGCCGGATCTCATCGTCATCCTGACGAATGGTGGGCCGGGGCATTCCACAGAATTATTATCCTCCTATGCGTTCCAAACTGCGTACCAGAGCTTTGACTTTGGATATGCCGGTGCTTTGTCGGTGGTCATGCTCCTCATTTTGATGGCTTTCTCAGTCATATACATCCGCGTCTCCGGCATTTCTAAGGAGTAAAAACGGTATGTTTCAGGATCAACGCAAAACCGAGCGGATATTGGATGTTCTCACCTATTTGATCATTATCGCGGTCGTCAGCTTTGCTCTTTTCCCGATCATCTGGACGTTCCTGACATCACTCAAGGTCGAAAAAGATATTATTACGATCAATCTGCAATATCTTCCGCAAAGCATCACCTTCGACAATTATGTTGCCATCTGGAATCGTTCGGGTTTTCCGACTCTGATCACGAATAGCGCCATCGTGACCGTGTTCACACTGTTGACGACGATGCTCATCGGTACCCTGGCGGCTTACAGCCTTTCACGTTACCAATTTCGTGGTCGCAACTGGATTTTGCAGTTCTATCTGGTCATTCGTATGTTTCCGGTCGTATTGATGATTGTGCCGCTCTTCGTGATTATGCGGCGTTTAAGTCTATTGGATACACGCTTTGGTTTAGCTTTAGCCTACACGACCTTCTTATTACCCTTTTGTGTTTGGATGATGAAAGGCTTTTTCGACTCGATACCTGTTGATTTGGAAGAAGCAGCCCGTATCGATGGCTGCACCCGTTTAGGAGCGCTGATACGAATTGCACTGCCTCTGGTTCGCTCGGGCTTGGTCGCTACGGCTGTGTTTATCGGCATCGCGTCTTGGAACGAGTTCTTGTTCGCGCTCATGCTGACGACCAGCCAGGGATCGCGTACATGGCCGGTGGGTCTGCAATTAATGATCGGTGAGTTTCAACTCCCGTGGGGATCATTTAGTGCTGGAGGCATTATAAGTATCATCCCCATCATTATCTTTTTTGCCATCGTTCAGCGATCCATTATTCGTGGAATTACTGCCGGAGCTATGAAAGGCTAACCGGGAGCTATTCGTTTAGTTACTTATTGCCTCAAATAGTTTACTAAGGAGATATGTTCATGCAATCCAAAAATACACTCAGTCGTCGTGATTTTCTGAAAGCCGTTGCCGCCGCAGGAGGAACTTTAGCGCTGGCAAATGTTTTGATGCCCGTTTTCGCCCAGTCAGATGCTTCGGGCGACATCAATTACTGGCATCACTTCACCAGTGACCAGGAATTTCAGGGGCTAGAAGCCGTAATGGAGTTGTTTGCGAAAAAATACCCGAATATTAAGCTGACTCAAGAAAATATCCCCAATGCTGACTTTATGGCGAAGTTCACCGCTGCCGTAGCCGCCAATTCGCTGCCCAGCACCACCATGGTCGCCGCAGAACGCTTCCCCGATATGAACGGTATGGAGAGTTTGGTTGATCTTACTGAGAAAGTTAACAGTTGGGATCTAAAAAAGAACTTCCCTGACAATTCATGGGATGGCATTACCGCCGATGGAAAGATTTACGGCGTGCCAGCTTTTTCTTTCATCGACTGGATGTACTACCGCGTCGATTATTTTAAAGAAGCAGGCATAGACAAGCCGCCGACGACCTTCGAAGAGTTTCAGGATGCGGCTATCAAATTAACCGATGCTAAAAATAATCGTTATGGTTTTGGTCTGCGTGGTGGTGGCGGTGGGCAGGGGTATGTCATCGGTATGCTAGAGGCCTTTGGTTCACCCATCGTGGTCGATGGCAAAGCCGCCATCGACAAAACCAAAGCCATCGAGGCCATCAAGTTCTGGTCGGAACTCTTTACGGTTCACAAGGTTGCACCGCCCAGTGCCCCCAGCGATGCATTCAGCGGCATTATGGAAGCCTTCAAGGTCGGCCAAACCGCAATGGTTTTCCACCACACCGGCTCCTTGACTGATCTCAGCACGACCCTCGGTGATAAGGTCATGACCGCCGTTTTGCCAAAAGGCCCTGAAAACACAATTAGCTTCCTCAGTTATCAATATAACGGTGTATCCAAAGCCGATAATCTGGAAGCCGGTTGGGATTGGGTGAGCTTCTGGGGTGAGGCCGATCCGGGGCTAGCCTTCCTTGAAAAGACGGGTTATTTCCCCGCATCATCAATTCTCGCTAATGACTCGCGTGTCACGGGTAACAAGCTTTACGGGGCGGCATTTGAATCACTCAAAATCGGGCGTGTGCGCCAGACGTTTGTGGGTTATTCCGAATGGTCCACCAATGTCGTACTGCCAGCTTACCAAAAAGTATTAGTCGGTGATGCGACGGTCGAACAAGCTGTTGATGAGATAATGTCCGGGTTGGAAAAAGCCCTCTAATTAACCAGTGGTGCAAGTGTAAGTTGTGATCTTTTATATTCCTCTCTGCACACTGTTTTTCGCCCAAAAAGTGTGTCCTAAAGCCCTTCTCCCTTGCGTGCGGGGGAGAAGGGTTGGGATGAGGGGGTTAGACTTGCACCATTAGTTAGTCAGTTTTATCCCTCAAAAGCGGATAGCAGCCCAACATATTGGGCTGCTATCCGCGTCTTACTATAGCTGGACGCAGCTACATTGCATAATCAGATTGATAGGATCACGATACAAGTTAGAAAACTCGAACCAAATCATATTTACAAATAGTAACATTTGTTCTAAAATAAGATTGGGGGTTGATAGTGCTAAGAGTGGATAGCACCACTTCAGCTAATGCACCTACACAGGAACTATTTTGGAGAATGCTGTATGCCGTCAACCGCCTCGAAACAGGAAAGCAAACGCCGTAACCGCGCAAATTGCCTCCCCCTTTGCATGGCGGTGGCATTAGCCGGGCGTTCCGCTGCAAAAGTGCCATTTCGGCAGCATTAAGTGAGCCTCCCGCCGGCACAAAATGTCAATTCAGCGCCTTGCTCCCGTAAAACCGCCTGCTATTTCAGCGGAAGTATTGCAAAATATGCGGAATTTGCAGCAACATCTACAACATTTCAGACATTTTGGAGACTTATCCATAACTGACAGTAAAATATAGACCAACAATCATCGACAACCCATCTTCGTCAGTAAGTCCCTTGTGAGATAGGACTCCCTTTCTCCCCTGAACCATCTCCTTCCTTATGCATCGTTGAAGTTTGAATAGCTTGGTATGATTACCTGAAGAGTTACTGCAAAAGGATAATTCCGTTATCGAAACGCTGTATTTTTTGAACAATGTATCGTTGAGTCTCGTGGTATGCCCTTAACACTCAATGATTAATCGCCCACGGAAAGGAATAGAAATGCCCCCAGTTCCAAACGATGTACAACCTGTCCGGTTAGGTATTGCCGGAATGACCCACGATCATGTCCATTCCCTGCTGAAGTATCCAGCCCAGGGTGATATTGAAATTGTAGGTATAGCAGAAGCGGATAACGTCCTGGTTAACCGCTACCACAAACAATTTGGCATCAATATGGATCGGGTCTACGCTGATCTCGAAGAAATGTTGGAAGCAGCCCATCCGGAAGTTGTTGCCGCATTCGGCTCGATTTTTGATCATTTGGCAGTGGTGAGAGCTTGTGCGCCACGTGGAATTCATGTCATGGTCGAAAAACCGCTGGCAGTAAGCATGGAACATGCCCGCCAGATAGCCGACTTGGCAAGCCAGTACAATATACAGGTATTGACCAACTACGAGACGACCTGGTATGCCAGCAATCATACAGCCTATCAAATGGTTCACGACGAAAACCAGATCGGTCAGATTCGCAAAGTGGTCGTGCATGATGGTCATAATGGACCGCAGGAAATCGGTTGCACAGCCGAGTTCCTGAAATGGCTGACCGACCCGATTCTAAATGGTGGTGGCGCAGTAGTAGACTTCGGCTGCTATGGTGCTAACCTGATTACCTGGCTGATGGATAACCAGCTTCCCAATTCCGTTACAGCTGTGCTTCAGCAGCTCAAGCCTGATATTTATCCACATGTCGATGATGAAGCAACCATCATTATCACTTATGAACACAGTCAGGGGATTATTCAGGGATCGTGGAATTGGCCTGTTGGACGCAAAGATATGGAAATCTACGGTCAGACCGGTTATATCTACGCCTTGGATCGAACCAATCTTCGTTATTGTCAAAGTGCCGATGGTCTTGAACAGAACCGCGAGCTGAGCCTCCGTACATCGCCGTTTGATGATCCATTTTCATGGCTGGCAGCGGTCATACGTAAGACCGTGAGTGTAGCCGACAATGATTTATCCAGCTTAACTAACAACCTTGTGGTCGTTGAAATTCTCGATGCAGCCCGCGAATCCGCCCGTACCGGACAAACTGTTCATTTGCGACCGTAACCTACGGATTGGAAGTAAATAGAGCAAACAAAAACCGCCAGCATAAGTGGCGGTTTTCAAATCAGGTTGTCTAGTTTGATCCCAGGGAAGAAAGTTTCGTTAACTAGGCACGTTCTGACCTTTGATGTTCCAATTACTCCGTCAACCGCCAATAACATCTCGATAAGTCGCAGCCTCATGAACCCATTAAATGCGCGAATGCCCGTTTCAAGTCGTCGATCTCATCCCCACCTATAGCGATATGCTTGCCAATCGACGCGGTTTCAATCAGTGAGCGCGCAGTGAACTCCGCCACTTCCAGGCGGTCAAAGGCATTCATGACACTGTTTCCTGTGGTCAGAACACAGTCATTTTGCAGCAGGATGACCGGTGTACGTGGCGAAAGCATTTCCGCGATGACCTCAGGCTTAGTGTACTGGCTGCCGTAAGGAAGTTTCGGTACATCCATCAGCATGATGTAACTTTCAGGGATCGTCTTGGTTTCCATCGAGCGTTCTGCAATCGCATACGCGGTAATGTATGGCGCTTGGGACGTCAGTACACATTGAATGTCCGGATGTCGGCGGTAAATGGCTTCATGCAAGCGAACCGCACGGCTTGGTGCTTTGTCCGCTTCACGGTGTCCGTCACGGATCAGTACAAGTTGCTCATGGGTGAGGTTCGGGCGGTCGAAATCAGTGGGCGTAATCAGAAAAGATCGTTCATCGACACGGGCAGAAGCAGCGCCTTGTGTGCTGATCATAAGCTGTCGCTGACAAGCCCGCTGAACCAATTCAACCAGTTGTTCACGGAGTTCCCGCTCACGGCTTGTTGGCTTACTATTCGTCAATTCTGGAAGGAGATGATCCCGCCGGTCAAATAATTCAAGTTGTTCATCCGTCAGCGTATTAATCTTCCCCAGCCCTTGTGCATACATTTGTGTGCGCGCGCAAAAGTCGAGTGTTTCAAGCCGCTGAAAAGCTTCAAGCAGGGATTCGCCAACGGTCGCTACGCCGTGATTTTCGAGTAACACCACCTCAAAACCTTGGGCAAAAGTATTGGCGATATTGACCCCAAGTGCTTCACTACCGGGAAGAGCGTAAGGCGCGTAACCCACACGCCCGCACACACGCGATGCTTGTGGAATGATGCTGGTATCCGGAATTTTTCGCACGATACTGAACGAGACCAGTGCCGGTGCATGTGCATGAACGATTGCGCGTACATCAGGACGTTGGGCATAAATCGCACGGTGAAACGGGAGTTCAGAGGATGGTTTATGCAGTCCAGACACGGTGCCATCCGGAGCAACATGCATAATGTCGTTAGGGGTGAGTTTGCCTTTGTCGACAGCGCTGGGCGTAATCCAGATTGCGCCATCATCATCGCGAATGGATAAATTACCACCTGAAAGTGTCGTCATACCCCCGTAGTAAATTCGGTTCATGATTTGCACCAATTGCTGACGGGGCGAGAGTAAATCAAATGTGATCATGATTCTATCCTTTTTACGGCATCATCCCACAATTAGGTTTGGTAGGTAAAGACGCACTCCATCCATTTTAGCGCTGATTTGCCAAATCCCTTAAGTTATATACTAACGCTAGGAATATAAACAAAACGATCCCGATTCAAATAGAATCGTTTTAGTATCTGTATTGTCTTGTATGGACACGAGGAGAAGCATTACGTTAACCAGTCATATCCTACCGTATAATCTTCTGGTTTACGCAATCCTGATAAAGATCAGGTTAGGATTCTATAGATCTTGTTTCGATTGAGTGTCCTGACAAAAAATCACTCTTAGGCTGAATGAATCCAGACCCTTATATCTCGCGGTTGGTGATTTGCCCAATAACTGTAAGGAATCGCTGTCACTAAAATGATGTCCAAAAGGACGCCATAAATGACCATATTCACGGCGCATGGTCATATATAAGCTTCAAGCGCTTATCAGTGGGGCGTTATACAGGAATACCGGCAATAGAGTGACGCCATCGGTAGTCTACCGGTTGCTTTTACGCCTCAACTGGGTGAAACGCAAAAATCGCTTTTACACACGATACGGCTGAATCCAAATCCGAAGCATGAGCCATCGGTACTGTAAAAGTTCGAAAAAGTCACCCTTCAACTATGCTCACGTTCATACTGGATCAATATGCGTTACAAGATAAAGAATGACTTGTCGTGATTGCCGCTACACAGGGATGACGCGCAGCAGTACCGAACCTTCTTCGGGCAGTGTGTCGAAACGCAGACCTATTCGCATCAGATCGCTTCCGCTTACTGCCCCCATGTCTTCCCCTTCGAACCCGACAATACGATACAAGCGTTCTGCCTGCAAGTCACACAACTGAATGGTGTGGGTTGCTTCAGCCCCCGGCTGCCGAAACACGAATAACAGACTTTCACTCTGGTCAGGCAGACGGTACTGGAACGCTGTCCAGCGTTCACCACTACCATCCCGATGCGGTTGTCCGGTGAGCCGGTATAAATCGGCTTGACGCACGAAACGGCGCACATGCTGCTTGTAAATCTGCGTATGAGTCGTCAGACGTGCTTCCACCCATGCTGGCAATTCAGGCAGCTTCTGCGAATACCCGAACACGTTTAGCATCGACATGCGTGTATAGTAATCGAACTGATGTGGTTTGAGTTTCGGATCACGCGGATTGAAGTTCTGTGGCGGAGGCGGATTCTTGTTGATCCAGTCACCAAAGCTCCAGTGTAAACATGCATCCGGAGCCAGATAAGTGGTCGCGCCCCAGAATAATTGCAAATCATGTACTGGATAATCGGGGTCGCTCAGAAAGAGCATATCAAGGCGTCGTATAATCCCCAAATCAATGCGTAGACCACCGGACGAACATCCTTCGAGGACTACTTCAGGGAACTCGCGCCGGATACGCTCCAGCACGCGGTAGTATCCCATATAATGTTCGTACAGACCGTCTCCTGCCCCGTGACCATGATCAGTCCGGTTACATCCCGCACCCGGATCAAGATTGAAATCCAGTTTGATCCAGTCAAGATCGTAATCCCGAATCAGCCGCGACAGCGTTTGGTATGCAAACGCTTCGCCTTCTGGACTACCCAAACACACGTAGCCAAGTTTCTGACCATCACGCAGCGCCACCAATTCAGGGCGTGTTTCTGCCAGGCGCGCTTTATTGCCCAACGCCTCGATCTCGCACCACATCCCGAATTTCATACCACGTGCGTGTGCATCGTCGGCCAATGGGCGCATGCCGTCAGGAAAACGCGTCGTATTCACAACATCCCAGTCACCACGATAATCGTACCAGAAGGTCGTGGGATCGCTCGGCCCAAACCACCCCGCGTCCAGCATACAGATTTCGACACCCATACGCTCGGCAATGGCAATATTCTCATGAAAAATCGACGCATTGATATGGTCGTCTTCGTACGACCACCAGTGATTCCACTCGACTGGAACCTTCGCGGAGAGTGTCGTACGCGGATACCAGTACTGCCGCCCGACGCTGGCATACTGGTGCGACACCGCATTCAGATCTTTCCCCAACACCAATACTACTATTGGTGACTCGATGGATTGAGTCGGCGCGAGGTCTTTGCTGAATTCCCAATCATGCAAACCACCACTCAGACGATAGCCACCGTCCGGAAGCGGTTCAAATCGGAACACCCAATTGCCTGACCACGCTGCCGAACCGGACAGCACCGATTCTCCTGCTGATTGTTTCAGGGCAAACCACGGATGCATACCTTTCGACGAGCGTCCCGTCCGCGTTTCAATGATTTTCGTCCCCGCTAAGGCGGCATGAACCGATGTAAATTCAGCTCCCCAATCGCTCGTATAGGAATGGAGATCATAACTGCCCACCGGAATATCCAGCGTGAGCGAATCCATGCGGCTCACGTGAATCGGTTGGTTACCTGTACAGCGAATGATCTGCCATGCCTCCGTCAAAGCCGTATCCTGATAGACCTTGAGGTGATGATCTACTTCAAATCCGTTGCCGGTGAAGTGGGCGATCAGATGCTTCACCCCCGCTTGGGCATAATCCATCTCAATCTCATTAAGCTCAAGCGTCTGGTTCGTATGCCGCAGCCCATCAATAGTCACGGCAAACAGAGCACCTTCACTGTTGGGATGCAGCCATGTATAGCCAGAACCGGCATAGCGAAGTGGGATCAGGTGCTTCGCATCACGCCGCAGCGCGCAATCGAGGCTGGCAGTAGACAAGTTGATATCATGTGCAGTGGTCATAACACAAACTTTCTTTTAAGTTATTTTCCAATACCTGCCGAAATACCTTTGACCAGATATTTGGAAAACATGATAAGTACGACAACCGTAGGCAGTGAAGACAAAAGCAGCCCCGTCATAAGCAGTGGTTCGTTAGTGGTAAAGCGCCCCACGACCATCGCCACCGATGTCGTGATCGTGCGCTTCTTTTCATCAGGCAGCAGCAGCAGTGCGAGAATCAGTTCGTTCCACATACTGAGGAAATTCAGAATGCCGAGCGTCAGAATAGAAGGGCTGCCAATCGGTAAGATAATGCTCAGGAAAATCTGCCATAATGACGCGCCATCAATTTTCGCCGCTTCAATCAGTTCATCAGGAATGCTGCGAAAACTGGCGCTAAGGAAGAAAACACTGAATGGCAAACTCCCTACTGAGTACATCAAAATGACCGATAAATAGTTATTGATCATCTGAAGCCGGGAAAACAGTAAATAAATCGGGATTAGCAGTACCTGACCTGGAATCAATTGAAGAGAGATCAGCATTAAGAAGAAAAAACGCTTGCCACGAAATCGTAGTTTAGCAACCGCAAACGCCGCCAGGCTGCCCATCAGCAGTGTAAGGATGAGTGCCGTACCAACGATGAATACCGAATTGCCAAAACTTTGCAGGAAGCCATAGTTTTGCACCATGATACGGACATTGTCGAGGTAGAATCCCCGTGGCAGCCCATACGGATTAACAAGATATTCTGTGCGATCCTTAAGCGCGGTCATCGTCATGTAGGCGAGAGGAAGTAAGGTGCTTGCCGCGACCAGACAAAGCAGGAAAAAGACAGGAATCTTCACCAGCACGATATGACGCAGTCTCGCGCGATCCATACGCTTGATTGGTGTAGGTGGCAATGTCCGTAGTTGCAATTCCATCATCAATTTTCCTCATCAAAGCGGACGACGCGAAGTTGAATAACCGTCAGGATCAGCGTAATTACCGCCAGCATCAAAGCCAATGCCGCCGCTTGACCAAAGTCAAAACCACTGAAGGCCTTCTGATAAATGAAGTAGTCGAGGGTGGTTGTCTCATACCCGGGGCCGCCATTCGTCAGCACAAAAATCAATCCGAACAGCGACAGAAATGTATATATCACATTGATGATGGTGAGGAATGCAATCACCTTGACAATGAGCGGGATCGTAATATAGCGCAGTCGCTGCCACCAATTGGCCCCATCTAAACGCGCGGATTCAAAAATCGTTGGGTCGATGGAAGTCATTGCAGACAGCAAAATCAGCATTCCGTAACCGAATCCGCTCCACACCAGCACGAGGATAATGACCCATACCGAAGTGCTACCTCGCGCCAACCAATCAATCGGTTTGTTACCGAAGGCGGTCAAAATCTGGTTAATTGGGCCAGAATAATTGAAAAGTCGTTTGAATAAGGTGCCGATTACGACCGTAGAAATCACCGACGGCATGAAGAAAATAACGCGAAAGAATCGCCATCCCCAAACTTCCTCGTAAATCAGCGCCGCACAAACGAGCGACGCAAACAAAACCAGAGGGACGGAAATCAGAAAAAAGAAGTTATTTGCAAGCACCCGCCACAACGTCGGTGAGTTAAGCAAGCGAGTATAGTTGTCGAGGCCAATCCAGTTGAAGTTAAGGCCATTAGCAGTCCGGTTGAAGCTGACAAAAACAGCGTAGCCGATCGGATAAAGAAGCAGCACACTTATTAGCAGTACGGCGGGCAAAATGGCTAAATAAGCAAATCGTTGTTCGGCTCTTGCCAGCTTACTCATACAAGAGACTCTTTTCCCAATAACATTAAGAGCGTATTTAGTATGTTTTTTCGATCCATTGAGACTCGATACCAGTACACGGCGTTCCTGAAGCACGTTCATATGAACGCCGTGTGCTCATTAAGCATTCCCCTAGTTCCCGTTATAACAGGAGGAAGGGACAGTGATAAAGCGAGGATAACTACTTCATGGCCTCGTATGCCGCTTGTAGTTCACTGCTCGCATCCTCAGGAGTCATCTGGCCGATGAAAACAGCAGCGTTCAGGCGATAGAACATGTTATTGATTTCGCCCGGCATAATGTTGTCAAACGGATAAATGGTCTTACCGCTAAGCAGTTCATTTGCTTGCTCTTGCAGCAGTGGATTCTTAATCACCGATGTATCAGCCTTCAGGCTGTTCGATGCTTCAGTCTGATTGAGTGACACGTACAGATCCAGAATGTCTGGCCGTAGCAAGAACTTGATGAAGGCAACTGCTTCTTCTTTGTGCTTGCTGTAATTGGAGATTGCCAGAGAAATATTCGGGCCACCTGCAATCCCACCCGGATACACTGAATTCGCCAATGTCGGGATCGGGAACAAACCGACCTTATCGCCAAATACGTTGTTCAAATCCTTGTTCGCCCATCCACCCTGAATCCACATGGCGGATTGTCCCTGAGTAAACATGAGTTGACCTTCGCCGCTCGGCTTCGAGCCTGCGTCCACATTGGTCAAACCAAGATCGTACATCTGGCGGTATGCGTTGTATGCGGTAATCCATTCGGGTGTATTGATCGGGAGTTCACGCGAACGCATCTTGAAGAACACATCCGGACCAACTAAACCACCAACCAGCGTTGCCATCACCCATGCGCCGGTATAACCTTCTTGCTCACCGATCGCGAACGGCAGCACACCCTTGTCAGATCTTCCCAGGTCTGCGGCGGCTTGAAATTAGCCATATCAACGCCGCCTTCTTCCATCTTGGTCTTGTTGTAATAGATGGCGAAGTACGAACCTGCTCCATACGGCACGCCGAGCAGCTCTCCATCAGCACGGAAATCATTCCGCACCGAGTCCCACCCGACGAGCTGAGCCATTTCTTCTTTGCTGAAATAACTATCCAGTGGTTCAATGAACGGCGCGAAGCTAATCAGGCTGCCACCGGCGAATTCATTGAATACATCCGGCCCGTTTCCGGCGATGCTGGCCGCGCGTAGCAGTTGATCGAATGTTCCAAGATCGGGTGCCTGATGAACACGGTCGATTACGATGCTGGGGTTTTCCTTCTGGAACATATCAATCGCGCGCAGAATAAACTGATCTTCGGGCTTTCCGGCTTCATCAACCGCGAACAGGTTGTCCCAGAACAAAACATGCGTCGGTTCTTGAGCTAGAGCGGGTCGCAGTCCTACTGCGATAAGCAGCAAACTGCACAACAACAATATATGAGTTCGGACACGATTTTTGAACATAAAAACTCCTATTTTACTAATTCACTTCAGACGCTTCATGGTTCGGGATAGATGTCCCGTAGACCTGTGTAGCCAATAAAAAATCTAAACTGCCGTCCTATGAGCCTTATTTTCACACAATCAGATGCTCAGGACTGCGTCATACGTCGAACTGCAATAAAATATCATATCGGGCTGCTTCAGTTTAGCGGCCCATATGAGTTCACATCAAAGCATAGTCGGCAATATCCCGTTCAATCATCGTGATTGATCGAGACATGCGCTTGAAGTGGCATCGGTAAAAATAACTTTAAACATTTATGTCGTGTCTGTAATGAAGCTATCAAACTAATAATGAACTGTGTAACTACAATTTCTGCCACAGTTTCGATCAAGACATTTTTTAATCGTTTAATCAAAATACTTTATCGCGTATTTTTCAATTTGTCTACCGAATTGGTATAGCAAAAAACGCCCATCGACATACCAGTGTTAAATGCTTTCAGATAGATATTCTCCCTACGTTTAGTATCCACAACACACACACAAAATTCCTTACACTTTTGTCCTATTACCCTTTGCGATCAATGGCATAATCCACTCCACAAATGCAGGCAAAGCAATCTCGGGTTCTTCGAGATCGGAATGCCAGCGCTTCTCCAATTCATACATCAACCAACCGTCATACTCATGTTCACGTAAAACGCCTATTGCATCTTCCAGCGGTAGCTGACCTGTACCCGGCAGAACATACCGCCAACCATCGCTCATGGCCTGCGGGTGGCTCGTGTCATAAATAGCATCTTTTATATGTGTGTAGCCGACGCGCGAGCCAATTGCTATCCAGGTTTGCTCGGGTGTTTCTCCGCCAACACGGGCAGTATGTCCTAGATCCCATAATGCCCCGAATGCCGGATTACTAATCTGGTTAAGCAGTAAAGTGCAATCAGCAGATGTCACCCAATTATCGTGGGTTTCGAACAGCCAATGAAGTTCGCTTGCACCATCCAAATCAAGAACTGCTAGCATACACTCTAGACCAATCTTGGCGAGTTCTTTGTGATCTGAGTCATCTAAATTGCCACCACCAAAAACCCGTACATTTTCAAATCCGAGTTTCTGTGCCAGTTCAATCGTGCGTTTGGCTTCTTCGATATTTTCCGTTCTGCGCTCCAATTCGCAAACCTTAAGGCTTGAGCTCACGCCACTAATCGCCAATCCTGCATCATCCAGACGCCCTTTTGTTTCAGCCGATTGAGTCGTGAACAGCGCTAATCTGGTAATATCGATTTCATCCAGATAACCGCGAAAATCTACACCGTCAAAACCGTATTCACGCCCTTTTTGGCAAATCATGTCCAAATCCCAGTTGGGGCAGCCGAGGGTAGTGAAGGATAGCTTCATGGATATGCCTCTATAGAAAATCTTGAACGATTGCTTCAACTTACTTTATGGTAAATCTGGGAGCATTTTAACCAGATTTTGCTTTTGAGGCTGATGACGACGCGATCAGCGAAAACAATTTTTGCTCGTAAGCGTCCTCATCGAATGGCAGATTAACTATCTTACCTTCGAACGACGAACTGAGAATGGCATTAGCGAGCATCACCGAGTTGATGCCCTCTGTGGCTGGAGCGATTAGATCTTCGCCGTGCAAAATGGCATTGGCGAAGTTTTCAATGACGATACGATGTCCCGGATCTACATGTGGTTCAAATGGCACATCCTCTTCCACCATCTCCACTTTGTCGAAACCGCCCGATGCATGTTGGATTTGGTCAAACATTGAGCGCTGATTGCGGTAAAAGGTGAGCTTGCCCTTTTCATAAACGAGTTTGCCCCTCTCGCCGACAATTTCCAGCCGATTCGTGCCGGGGGATTCAGCGGTGCTAGTGATAAAATGTCCGATCATGCCGTTTTCGTGTTCAAAATAGGCAGTTACTTCATCTTCGACCTCAATGTGATGATACTTACCTAATGCCACGAAACCTGTAACGCGCCTGGGCATTCCGACGAACCATTGATATAGATCGAGATTGTGCGGGCATTGATTCAGCAAAACGCCACCACCCTCACCTTCCCAGGTGGCGCGCCATCCGCCGTTATTATAGTAACTCTGTGTGCGAAACCAATCGGTAATCAGCCATGTCGTACGTACCAGCTGACCTAATTCTCCACTCTCGATGAGTGCTTTTATTTTCTGCCAGAAACCATATGTCCGTTGCATAAACATGGCGGCGAAGACCAGGTTCGGGGTAGTCTGTTTGGCTGTTTCATAAGCAGCAATCATCTCATGTGCAGCTTTGGTATGGACGGCTATCGGCTTTTCGACCAGAACATGAATACCTTTTTGCAGCGCAGCGATGCTGATCGGTGTGTGGTCGTAATGCGGCGTACTAACGAGAATAGCATCAAGATTTTCGTGTTCAAGCAAGTCGTTAAAATCATAATAAGCAGGGACTTGCATTTCATTTGCAAAAGCATCGGCGATTATAGGGTTCACATCACAAACTGCTGCCAATTCTGTATTTTCCAATGCGGCAATATCTCTGATGTGAGCCTTTCCCATGGAACCCGTTCCTACTACTGCTATCTTAACCACATTACTCATCAGTATGTCCTTATGAATATTTCAATTTATCATAAACTAACTCGTGATGGTGTAGACTGCCAATGCGTGATGCACTTGAATTGGAAAGGTCGTTAGGCTTCATTGGACACGGACATAACAGATGAACAGGAAAACGAGTGTCCCAACCAACCGTTTACCTTCTGAACCGCAACATGTCCTTGTCAGATGATTTGCCAGTTTTATAACTCGATCGTGTTCACATCAGGCAAGTCACCATCAATTTGATGGGCAACACATTATGTTTTACGCTTATTGTCACTTATATTCTGTTGCAGCGTTACTTCGAAGATGGCATTGTTTCAGGTGCCCTCACATAAATTTTACACATGGAGTTTTTCATGACGAACAATTATGAAATTGCCGCTTATTATTTTCCCAATTATCATGTCGATCCCCGTAACGAGAAATTATATGGGGCTGGATGGACTGAGTGGGAATTAGTCAAACACGCCCGCCCTCGTTTTGAAGGGCACCATCAGCCGCGCATACCGTTTTGGGGCTATGAGAATGAAGCCGATCCTCAGGTATTCGCACGTAAGATCGATGCGGCAGCGGATCATGGACTCACGAGCTTTATTTTCGACTGGTATTGGTACAACGATGGCGCTTTTCTCAACCGCGGTCTTGAACAAGGTTATTTACAGGCGACTAATCGGGATCGACTCAAGTTCGCCTTGATGTGGGCCAATCATAATTGGGTGGATATTTTCCCGCTCAAACGCAGCCAATACGAGAATCCTTTGCTCCTGTATCCCGGATCAATAACCGACCAGACTTTTGAAGTGATGATGGATTACATAATCGAAAAGTATTTTTCACAGCCAAGCTATTGGAAAATTGATGGATGCCCGTATTTTTCGATGTACGAACTGTTTCGATTTATTGAAGGCGCAGGGGGAATAGACCAAGCACAGCAGCTTTTGGAACGTTTTCGGATAAAGACTCGTGCCGCTGGCTTTCCTGATTTACATCTAAATGCGGTGGTGTGGGGTGTGCAATTATTACCCGGTGAAACGCGGCTGACTAATCCCCGTGACATGCTAGACCAACTGGGTTTTGATAGCGTAACCTCTTATGTTTGGATTCATCATATTCCGTTCACTGATTTTCCGGTGACCGATTATCATCATGTGCGCGAAAGTATGAAGCAGTACAATCTGAAAACCGCTGCGGAATACATATTGCCTTACTATCCAAATGTCACGATGGGTTGGGATTCCAGCCCGCGTACCGTTCAATCTGACCGATTTGATCTTCTGAATTATCCTTTTACCCCCACTTTAGGTGGCAATACTCCGGATGCTTTCCGAACAGCACTAGAGGATGTTAAGCTATTTCTGGATACGCAACCCCACAAAATATTTAATATCAATGCTTGGAACGAGTGGACAGAAGGCAGTTATTTAGAACCGGATACAATCAACGGTATGGGGTATTTAGAAGCAATCAAGGATGTATTTGCTAAGAAGCCATTTGAATAATCCTGTTCGGTAGAATGGAGGTACCAACCAACCCAAACTAATCGAACAGGAAGAAGCTAAGTGTGTCACAAGAGGAAGCGTTACACCAGTGATTTGACTGACAAGCAGTGGGAAATCATTTATGGATTGTTGCCAATAAATCCACAAGGACGTGGAAGGCCAATTGAAATCAATCTGCGTGAAGCGGTGAATGCTATGCTGTACGTGGCGAAAACAGGTTGCCAATGGGGAAATCTGCTGAGCGAGTTTCCGAATTATCAGAGCGTGTTCTATCACTATCGGCAATGGTGTTTGAAAGGGATTTGGGAACAGATTAATCGGGCCTTGTATTATGCGGCTCGACAAAAAGAAGGTCGATTTGCCCATCCGAGCGCTGCAATCATGGATAGTCAAAGCGTGAAGACCAGCGAGATTGGAGGCGAAAAAGGCTATGATGCAGGCAAAAGGTCAAGGGACGCAAACGGCATATTTTAGTCGATACACTAGGTCATTTGTTAGCAGTCGTAGTTCATACGGCGGATATTCAAGATCGTGATGGAGCCAAGTTGTTGCTCACAAAACTGATACCCATGTTAGGTTTACGACTGCTGAAAATCTGGGCAGATGGTGGCTATAAAGGTCAGTTAATTGAATGGTGTTGGTTACAATGGCAAATTGTCTTGGAAATCGTTTCACCACCGCCTACTCAAAATGGGTTTGCGGTCTTACCCAAACGCTGGATTGTTGAACGTACTTTTGCTTGGGTTGGTCATTATCGCCGTTTGAGTAAAGATTATGAGAAATTGTCCTCAAGTAGTGAGGGCATGATTTATCTGTCTTCTATTCATACTACTCTCACTCGGCTCCTTTCCTAATATTCAAATGGCTTCTAAGCAGTAATGGACTTAATTTCTTGATAGTAAACTGGCGTTAAAATCATTGAACTAGAGCTAATTCAAAGCAAGTATCTAAACATGAGTCAATTTCTTCAGACGAAAACTCGAGTAATATGGGACTTGCCCTGATTCAGTGCCGGAAAAGATAAGAAACCCGGAGATTAAATTGGCGAGCAGAAAAGATGCGAAAGGAACGATTGACTACACATTTCCTTTCCCTGGCGAACTGTTATTCTAGTTTTACAAACTTGGACCCGAGGGGCTTTGTCATGCGGCAACTATTATGGGACACATGAGCACAATATTCCTATGTGTCCCATAATATTGGTATTCAGGCATGAACCACTTGAAGTTCGATACCCGATTGTTGATTATATTTTTCCCACATGGCCGCGTACTCTGCATCTGCGATTGCCAGATCATTGCGCCCCGCTAAACGATCTATCCACGTCTTGGTTGCCTGTTCGGCACGGGCAAAACAATCATCCATAAAGGTTTTCTTCTCTCGCGGTGTTCCCTTCAGGACAGCAGGAGCATCGGCCAAGAAATGTGCTTCCAAAACATCAAAATCCTTGCGAATTTCAGGTTGGATGTTAGCGAAATCCATCATGGCACGGCGATGAAGCAGCTCGTGCTTCCACCAGAGTGTTTGTGCGTCAAATTGTTCATTAGGGATGCCGGTGTATGGTAAATCAACACCCAGAAACACCGGCTTGAAAATGGATAGGCAAGTCGATGAAGTTCCTGTAAACCACCCCATTATACCGTCATGACCGAGTTCAGCCACCATCGCCCCAGTTGCTTGCCATTGTGCCGATTTAGGCGATCCAGCATGCACACAAATGTTGGTATACTTTTCAATCGCTTCGGGATAATAGTGGTCATCATGGATACGCAGCACATCAAAGGCTGATCGGACAGTAATTTTACCGCGCAGCGAGGATAAGCCGTTAAGTGAACAAGCCTGCCGTTCCCGTGCGCTAACGCTAGCAGTCATTTCTTCGTCAATATACGAACCTGCCCAATTGATTGGTTCTTTAAAAGAGGATAGCTCATAGTCTGTGCCAATCGTTAGGACATTGGAAATCGAGCCGATGCTGTCTGTGAGGCGTTTAGCGACCCAACTGCGTCCTGCGGTTTCGATTACCCATGCTTCATTCGGATCAGCAATCAAACAGCTACCATCGAAATGCGAGTTGCCAGCGAGTTCACAGTTTCCACCCTGACCAAAAGCTTCGACAACCGCACCAATTGCTTCAACGGCTTCACGTGCGGTTCTGCCACGTTCCAGTCCTAAGCGCAGCATATCGATGACCATCAGACCATCTTGTTTTTCTTCATGCTGCAAAGTGGTGAAAACTGCTTCATTACCGATGGCTACACCATATTCGTTAAAGCCAATTTCCGCTCCCCACGTCCAAAAAGACTTGCTGATGATAACCTCGTAGGTTTCGGGTGTTTGCGGCAGCACTAAATGTGTCGCACGAAAGGCTGCGCCGGGGTTGTGCTTACGACGAGGATACCGAACCAAATGATGTGCTTCGTTGACCTGACAGTCGGCACTTTTGCCGAGTAACACCCGACTGCCTACGACAGCGGGCGATAAAGCCACAAATGAATCGCACATAATCAATCCTTTCTTTGCAAAAAAGTTCCCACGAGTTGTTGAAATTGTTCCCATTGATCAGCATGAACAGTATGCCCGCAATTAGCAATCATATGCAAACGCGAGTGTGGGATACGATTGGCTAACTGTCGCCCATAACGCTCAGGATTGAGTTGATCCTGTTCACCAAGCATCAGCAATACTGGACAAGTGATATGAGCAGCATATTTGATACTGACCTCACCACCGGCATCCAGCAGTTGATTGAAAGCATCCAGCCATTGAAGTATAAATTGATCCGCATCATCGATATGGTGCAGGGCTTTGTCTTCCGGCGTGACCCAGGTAGCAGGAAGTAAACCTTGTGCGATAGGACGCAATTCTTCCCCGACCATACCACATGCGCCCCATGTTACAGCTGAAAGAAAGCACTCTGGCTGCATCCCGGCTGCCATCAGAGCGACTTCACCACCATCCGAATAACCCCAGATATGAGCCTGCTGAATACCAAGGGCATCCATAAACGCCAAGACATCGCGCGCATCGCGTTCATAGAAATCAGCCGGAAAGTCTCGCGGCTTGGGTAGTGATTTACCATAACCACGTAAAGTCGGCGCAAATACGTGGGCATTTGCACTAGCCCAATCAATCACTGGTCCAAGGTGCGTGCGCGGAGTACCGAGGAAACCGTGGATTACAAGAATGGGTGTGCCCGAACCAGATTCCTCATAATCCAGGCGTGCACCAGTAGAAATGGACACTTGCGGCATAACCTAACCTCTCTGATTGCCGAGTATGGGCAATGTTGCCATCGGCAGCGAATCGTAACCTATAGCAATATTTACAGAAAACAACGATCGATTTTTGCACATTTTACATTTTGTCGACAATATAAATAAGCGTTATAGTCAACCAATTAGGGTTGACACTCGAAAAATATCGGAGGGATAGAGTTAATGTACAGGCTTAAAGGTCGGGTAAAGCTGAATCGAATCATTGTCATGCTGCTGTTGGCGATGGTACTGACACTCCAATTAGGATTGGTCGGTGGTCGGGTGGCAGCACAGGATTGCACACCATCCGGTGAAGCGATCAAACGCGGTGGTGAACTACGCTTCGGGCGATGGGAAGAACCCCTCACATTTGACCCACAAGTTCCCGGCGATAACGGATCGATCTATTTGATTGTTCAGGTGTTTGACACTTTGGTTCGCCCCGGCCCGACTGGAACAGAATTGGAACCGGGTTTGGCGAAGTCGTGGGATATTTCAGATGACAAGCTTACTTATACCTTCCATCTGCGGCCAGCCAAATTCAGCACCGGTGATGCCGTGACAGCAGATGATGTTGTGTTCTCATTGGAGCGTGCGCGTGAGGCAGGACGCGGTTATGCCTTCTTGTTCGAACCGTTGGACAAGATCGAAAAAATAGATGATGCGACGGTCAAGATTACTTTAAAGCGTCCATTTTCGCCGATGCTTTCTACGCTGTCGGTATTTGCCTCATCAATTGTGCCTAAGTCGGTTGTTACAGCGGATCCGGATAACTTTGGCAGCAAGCCAGTTGGCAGCGGCCCATTCATGGTTCAAGAGTACACGCGGGGGGATAAAGTGGTACTCGTCCCGAATCCCAATTATTGGGATCTGGGCGCAGATTGCAAACCGCTGCCCTATTTGGATAAGATTACGGTTAAGTATGTGCCAGAGAGCAATTCGCGCGTCTTGGGTTTCCGTAACAACGACTTCGATGTGATCGCAATTGTGCCCTACAGCGAGGCTAAAGGGTTAAGCACCGTGGATGGGATCACACTGGAAGTCGCACCCCTGTATCGCCTAGATTATGTCTATTTGAATCACAAAGCCGCCCCCTTGGATAATAAGGATTTCCGGCTGGCGCTCAATTACGCTGCGGATCGTCAGGCCATTCTCGATTTGGTGTTCTTCGGTTACGGCGAACTGCCCAACAGCTTTATGCCAAAGATGACCTTTCACAGCCCAGATGTGCCCATGATTCCCTACGACCCTGAAAAAGCCAAAGCATTGCTGGCAAGCGCGAACTATAACGGGGAAAAACTCACACTGCTGATTCCATCAGGTGATGCGCCCTCCAAACAAATTGCCACGATCTTGCAGCAAAGCTGGAGTGACGTGGGCATCAATGTTGAACTCCAGGAGATGGATGGCGGTGCCATATTCGGTGAACTGGCTAAGGGCAACTATCAAGCAAATGTGAGCTATATTACCAGCGACATCAATGATGATGATGAGTTGGCCACACTGCAAGGGGATAGCTCGGCTCAAAGCGGTTTCTTCTCATTTTTCAGTTGGTACGATAACCCCAAGGTGAATGATTTGCTGGCGCAGGCACGCTCTACAGATGATAGTGCTAAGCGGGCAGAGCTTTATAAGCAAGTTCAACAAATAGCCTATTACGATGATGGCTATAGTGTGCCGCTGAATTTCTCGCCATACGTCAATGGCTACTACAATTATGTCAAAGGCTGGAAGAATGTCGCGACCGGTTGGTGGTGGCTGAGTAAAGTTTGGCTCGATAAGTAGTATAAATTGTGCAGCTCGGGGTGATCTTGGTAATCACCCCTGTTGAATCCGAGTGCTAGAGAGAAACTTTTGTGAGATTTTTAAGTTATACCCTTCGTCGCCTCATCCAGATGGTCCCTGCCTTAATCGGGATTACCCTGTTCGCGTTCGCGTTCATCAAATTGCTGCCCGGTGATCCTATTCAAATCATGTTCGGGGGACGAGCGAACCAGGAAACCATAACGGCGGCACGCGCCAAATTGGGTTTGGACCAACCGCTGCCGACCCAATACATCTTATTCTTGGGTAATGCCCTGAAAGGTGATTTGGGCACATCAATCACGCAGCGTGCACCGGTGACCGATATCATCGGCCAACGTCTTGCTCCGTCCATTTTTCTAATTGTGTACAGTGCCATCATTTCTATCGCCGTCGCGCTGCCAATGTCCGTTATGTCGGCGCAATTTGCCGAACGACCACTGGACCATATCATCCGACTGGGTGGTATGATTACCTTTGCGATGCCTTCGTTCTGGCTCGGTTTACTCCTGATTCTCCTCTTGGGATTAACCCTCAAACTATTCCCCATATCTGGTTGGGGGGATGATTTCATTGGACACCTCTATTCATTGTTTCTCCCATCGCTCGTCATTGGGCTGTATCTTGCCCCTATACTGACCCAATCTTTGCGATCGTCACTTCTGGACATCATGCAAGCGGATTTTGTCGAAGCCGCACGCGCCAAAGGCTTGAGCGCTAATCGCATCATGTGGAAACATGTGCTACGTAACGCGCTAATCCCCACAATTACCATTCTGGCTGTCAACGTCGGTTGGTTAATTGGTGGTACAGTCATCATCGAAACCGTGTTCACCGTTCCTGGCTTGGGACGATTGCTGATCCAATCCGTTCTGACGCGTGATTATCCGACCATACAAGGCTTGACACTGGTTTTCGGTTTGCTCGTGATGCTCGTCAATCTCATCGCTGACCTCAGTTACGCCCTTGTCGACCCGAGAGTAATATTCAGATGACCGTAAACGGCACTTCAAACACGATAACCGCAGCACCAGCTCGCCGCATCCGAGTTTTCAAACGCATGGCAAAGTGGCCGTTAAGTCTCAAGGTCGGATTAGTGATTATTGGGATCATTGCGCTGGCGGGGATATTGGCTCCGGTGCTCAGCCCCTATGATCCAATCAAGGGCAATTTTCGGGCGGCATTAAAAATGCCTAGTCTTGAACATCCTTTTGGCACCGATAATCTGGGGCGCGATATATTGTCACGCGTGCTGCATGGCGCAGCGATTGATCTGCAAATTGGTTTTATTACCACCTATGTGCCGCTTAGTATCGGTTTGGCCTTGGGTGCCATCAGTGGTTATGTCGGAGGTTGGTTCGATACCATCCTGATGCGAGTGGTTGATCTGGCAATCGCCTTTCCCTTTATTGTGCTTGTAATCGTAATTCTGGCGATTCTTGGGCCGGGTATCCAGAACATGTATATTGCGGTGTTCGTGGTCGGATGGACGATGTATGCCCGATTAGCCCGCGCCGAGATGCTTGTCATTCGTGAACAGGAATACGTGCTGGCTGCACGGGCATTGGGCTATGGCAAATTTCGCATCATTTTTCGTCATGCACTGCCGAATATTATTGCGTCTTCAATTGTGTTTTCGATGTCCGACTTCGTACTCAATATTCTGCTGGCGTCGTCACTGAGTTTTCTGGGAATGGGTGTGCAGCCTCCTGCGCCGGAATGGGGCGCGATTGTCTCGGACGGTCGGGATTTTTTGTTGCAAGCGTGGTGGATTACAACGCTGCCCGGTATCGCATTGATTGTGACCGGTCTGGGATTAAGCCTGATTGGTGATGGATTATCAAAAATCATCGGTCAACGGCATACGACAGGCCATTAAACGAAATTCTTATTTCTTGAACCGGAATAGTGAATACTTCAAATATGAGGTAAAAAGTTGTGAAAATATTCATTTCTGCGGATATGGAAGGCGCATCCGGAATTACTGACCGTGATGATTTAATGTACGGTGGTGCGGAATTTGAGCGTGGACGACGCTTCTTGACAGGGGATGTGAATGCGGCCATTCAGGGTGCATTTGATGCTGGAGCGACCGAAGTCGTCGTCAACGAATCACATGCGTCGATGCGTAATCTATTGACCGAAGACCTCGATCCACGCGCGCAGCTGATTCGCGGCAATATCAAACGTGGTTGCATGATGGAAGGGTTGGACGAAACTTTTGCGGCAGTCTTTTTCGTCGGTTACCACTCGAAACATGGTACTGCACGCGGCATCATGAATCATGCCATGCTGGGCAAAGAAGTCCAGAACTTATTTATGAATGGCGAGCCCGTAGGTGAGATTGCGGTGAATGCCGCCTATGCTGGTCAGATGAACGTGCCGATTGCGCTCATCAGCGGCGATCAGACCGCAGTGGCCGAGGCACAGGCATTGTTACCTGGTATTGAAGGTGCAATTGTCAAAGAGGGTATCGAACGCTTCACGGCAAAATTGCTTCATGCGACAGTGGCGCAAGCTCGAATCCGCGCAGCCGCGCAACAAGCTCTTCAGAAACTACCCACTCTGAAACCCTTGAAAGTAGAGTCGCCCGCTTCAATGGGTTTTGAATTCACATCGACCGCGATGGCTGAAGTGTGCAGTTGGATTCCAACAATAAGACGCAAGAATGATCGTTCCATCGAGTTCACCTTTGATGATTGGCGCGACGGAATGGGCACCCTCTTCGCACTCTTATATTTAGCCATTCATGTAGCCGATTCCGCTTATTAACGATTTAGGCAGTCGATTGTTTTTTGACATCATCATACAAGCACATACAGGCACCTATGTCTCAAGCAAATACAACAAGCAGCCTTCTTAAAGTCAATAACCTGACCACCGAATTTCACACATCGGGCGGAACAATCGTTGCCAATCGTAACGTATCCATCTGGGTTGACGAAGGGAAAACATTGGGAATCGTTGGAGAATCCGGCAGCGGTAAGTCGGTGTTATGCCGCTCCATTATGCGTATTCTCCCCTCTCCTCCTGCACGCACCATCGGCGGTGAGATCTGGTTTGGCAAACATGACCTAACGAAACTATCTGAACGCGAGATGCAAACCATTCGAGGTGTAGACATTGGTATGATCTTTCAAGATCCCATGACCAGCCTCAATCCAGTGTGGTCAGTTGGCGATCAAATCACCGAGAGCCTGCGCGTTCATAAGGGAATAAAGGGCAAACAAGCCCGTGATATCGGCATCAACCTCCTGCTGCAGGTGGGTATCCCTAGCCCACAGACACGCATTGATGACCATCCTCATAAAATGTCGGGTGGGATGAGGCAGCGCGTGGTAATTGCGATGGCTATGGCCTGCCAGCCCAAACTATTGCTCGCGGACGAACCGACTACCGCGCTGGATGTGACAATTCAGGATCAAATCTTGGCGCTGATGGTTCAACTCCAGGAGCAAACTGGCATGGCAATCGTGCTGGTCTCGCATGATATGGGTGTCGTTGCCGAAACGACTGATTGGGTCGCTGTGATGTATGCCGGACAGGTAATCGAAACTGCTTCCACCATACGTATTTTCAACAATCCGCGTCACCCCTATACTGTGGGCTTGCTGAACTCCATCCCACGCATGGAAAATAAGGTGGAACGCCTCACGCCGATGCAGGGGCAACCGCCCAACTTACTCAAATTGCCCAAAGGGTGCCCGTTTAGTGATCGCTGCCCGGTTGCCACACCGGATTGTGCCGAGACGCCGGTTGCATTGCGCGAAATCGAAGCGGGGCATTTCAGCGCTTGTTTGTATCCAGAAAGACTTTAACCATGAACGACGCCGTTCTCGAAGTCCGCAACCTCAGCAAACGCTTCGAGTCTCCTCGCAGCTTCTTGGATCTTATTGAACGGCGTGCCGCGAAAACTTTAGTCGCCGTCGATAATGTATCCTTAAAAATCCAACGTCACGAAACATTGGGCTTAGTTGGAGAAAGTGGCTGCGGAAAAACCACGTTGGGGCGGACGATTTTGCGCTTGTATGAACCCTCGTCGGGTAGCATCCTGTTTGAAGGGGATGACATTACACACAAAAGTCATCAGGCCTTACAGCCTGTGCGCCGTAAAATGCAAGTGGTCTTTCAAGATCCGTACTCATCGCTCAATCCACGCATGACCGTCCGTCAAACCATTAGTGAAGTCCTTCGTTTTCACAACATTTGCCCGCCAAATGAAATTGAAACCCATTTACAGCAAGTGCTTAAAACCGTTGGCTTGAGTCCCGAAGCGGCTGACAAATTCCCCCGTGCCTTCAGTGGTGGGCAACGACAACGCATTGGCTTGGCAAGAGCGCTAGCAGTACAGCCTACATTCCTCGTTGCGGATGAACCCGTCTCGGCATTAGATGTGTCGATTCAGGCGCAGGTGCTGAACCTGCTAGCAGATTTGCGCGATGAGCTTGGATTGACGATGCTTTTCGTGGCGCATGAGCTGTCAGTAGTTAAACATGTCTCGACGCGCGTTGCAGTCATGTATCTCGGCCAAATTGTTGAAACCGGTACGACCGACGAAGTTTTCCATAACCCACAGCATCCTTATACAGAAGGACTGCTACGTGCGCTCCCACGTCCTGAACCCGGTCGCCGCCATCGCGAGGCCGCGCTAACAGGCGATATCCCTAGCCCTCTCAATTTACCAACTGGATGTCGCTTCCACACACGCTGCCCAATCGCGCAAGCAATTTGCCGTAAACAAGCACCGCCCTTGCACACAATAAGTGCGACACACGAAACATTATGCCACTTTCGGCCTGCTTAGATTAATTTTGTACAATAGGCTTTCAACCCGACGTATTGGTATCGGCGTGAAAAAGCTTCGGGGCAAAAATTGGCTTCTCGATCTCATTAAGTGAACCCGATGGGAGAGTTCCGTTAACGAGGCACAGTCTAAATCGACACAAAATATCCTTAGTTCGTATTATTGATCACGCAGGTGCTCAGGAATGCCATCAGTTCATAAATAGCGTAAGCACCAAAAAGAATATTTCATACAAGGAGATTCTAATGACATTACAAAACGTTACTGACGAAACAATACTACCCTACGAGTGGCCGGGTAGCTATTTTATCGGTGAGGAAGAAATTGACGCAGTAACTAAGGTATTATTAGCACGCAGCCCTTTCCGCTTCTATGGTCACGATCTCCTGCATAATGCCGATCAAGTTGAAGATTTTTACCGCGAACGACTCGGTCGTAAACATGCTGTCGTGGTCAATAGCGGTACAGCCGCACTTTCTGTCGCCCTTGCTGCTGCTGACGTAGGCCCAGGTGATGAAGTTCTCATGCCCGGTTATCTCTGGGTCGCCTGTCTATCCGGTGTCATTCGTGCCGGTGGTATCCCGCGGTTAGTTGACATTGATGACACCTTCACGATGGATCCCGATGACCTTGAGCGTAAAATCAGCTCACGTACCAAAGCCGTTCTTTTGGTTCATATGAGTGGCGCTTGTGGCGATGTCGAACGCATCGTTAACATTTGTCAACGCCACAATGTCGTCCTAATCGAAGACACGGCTCAAGCCAATGGCGCAAGCTTTCATGGAAAACCACTGGGTAGTTTCGGTGATATGGCGATCTTTAGTTTCCAATACAACAAGAACGTTACATCTGGTGAAGGGGGTCTTGTCGTTTCTGATCGAGATGATCTCGGAAATCGTGCGTGGGCCTATCATGATATGGGGTACTCGCGTAACGAACAAGGTCGTGTTGATCCAAATGGCCCTGTCCAAACATGGGGTCAGGGCAGCCATATGAGCGAAGTTTCAGCTGCCATGCTGCTCGCACAGGTGCGAAAGTTAGAACTCATAACCGGTACGATGCGCAGACACAATCAACAATTGTATGCAGGCTTTGCGCAAATACCCGGTGCGAAACCTCGCCGTATCATAGATCCATCCGGAGATAGTGGTCCCTTTGTACTGATCACATGGCCCACCGCCGAAATCTGCCAAAAACTGGTCGATGCGACACGTGCAGCCGGTGTGCGTCCCGGTCCGAAAGGCATAGGCAATATCCGCATGACCGATTGGGGCATGCATATCTACTACAACAATATCAGCTTAATAGAAAAGAAACCGGTCAATTCCGCGGGGCGTCCCTGGAGTGATCCATTGAATGCGTGGGCAAAAGACATTGACTACCACCAAGGTCTTCTGCCTCAAATGGACGATTTGATTGCACGTACATGCCTCATCCCGGTTGCACCGCAATTAACACCAGAAGGTTGCGAAAAAATCATCAAAGTTTATCACGATTGTGCGGTCAAGCTCGGTCTATCTTAGCGGTGCTGCCTATATGAACCGCAGATAATTCACGGTTGACTAGAGCGAGACTTTTCAAACATGCAGTGGCGTACACCATAGGCAAACAAAAACCACCATCATAAGTGGCGGTTTTCAATTCATCTTTATCATTTTGGACCCGAGGAGCCTCGTTACGTTTCCTAGTCAGAAACAAGGTTTTGGCGTTCCAATTTCTATACAGAGACATACTGATAAATCTCAACTTCACGAAACAGTACTGATGATGAGACAAAAGGATATGCGGTATAGAGAAATAGAGAAACAGTGAGGCATAGATTCGTCACGCGTTTATCTGAAATCGCCAATTTATAGGATGAAGACTCTGGCGCACATCAAAGGCATAATATGTCCAAACTGCCGTTTTACTCATCCCCTCTCATATTAGCGATAAACTGAAGAATGCTTCCAACCGTCCGTCTACTTTTCAGCCATACGAGTGATGACAACACCTTGAGTAAAAACTTTTTGACTGAAGAAAAACAAGAGAATAGGTGGGACAATCATGACCACCGAAGCCGCCATAATAAGATGGGTATTCACAGAATAGAGGGCATCAAAGGTTTGGAGGCCTACAGCCATGGTCCAGTTTTCGCGGCTGTGGAGGAAAATGAGCGGCTCGTAAAAATCATTCCAGCAATAAAGAAAATGAAAAATCGCTACCGCCACAATTGCGGGACGCGCCATTGGCATAATGATGTGCAGTAGGATTTGCAGCGGTGATGCGCCGTCTAATTTGGCAGCCTCGTCCAGATCAAGCGGAATAGTCATGAAGAATTGCCGGAGTAAAAATACATCATAAGCATTGGCGAAGAATGCCGGCACAATTAGCGGGAGCAGTGTATCCACCCAACCAATTTTCTGGAATAGTACATAAACCGGGATCAGCGTCACTTGCCTCGGCAGCATGATAGTAGATAAAAGTACGAGGAAAAGGATATTTATCCAGCGTGCTCGAAAACGTGAAAAGCCATAGGCGACTAAGGAACACGAAAACAGCATCCCTGCCATTGAGACAAACGTCACGATCATGGTGTTCATGAAATAGCGATCAAATGGCACAGCCGTCAAGGCCTGCGGATAATTTTCGGGATGGGCATCGACTACAGTCACGGGTGTTTGATCTTTCAACACCAATGGATAAGTTTTATCGGGATGGGCTGGATCTGCAAAGATTCCCTTACCTCCCGGAGCCTTCTTTAACAATGCCATCTGGCTGAGCTGTCCATCAATCGTCACTGTATAAAGCGGTTCATCTTTACCATTGACCTGAACTTCGAGTTGCCGGGAAGGTACGAGTTCAAGCGATCCCTGCCGCACTTGAGTCCGATCTCTCAGCGAAATGGACACCATATAAAGTAGCGGAATCAAAATGACTGCTGCACCTCCTGCAAGGACGAGTGTTGTCAACCCTTTGATTACGAATGTGCTGCCACTTAAGCCTAATTTCCAACGTTCAGCCAATGGTGTCCGACTCACAGGTGCTGCGGCTGGCATGTTTGGTATGCTGCTCATAATTATGTCTTCCCCCGCACTTCACCCTCATAATAAACCCAAAGTGACGATGACCGGAAAACGAGCCCTGTGAGTAACAGAATGATAATAAACAACACCCACGCCATAGCCGACGCATAACCCATTTCATTGTACTTAAAAGCGGCCTGATACAGATAAAGGTTGTAAAAGAGGGTCGCGCGGGCCGGTCCACCAAGCCCCCTTGTAGCGACATACACCTGTGTGAAATAGCTAAAGGTGCCGATGAGACCTAACACCAGATTGTAAAACAGTACCGGTGTCATCATAGGAACCGTAACTGACCGAAAACGCTGCCAACTATTCGCCCCATCGACTTTGGCAGCATCATATAAATCAACTGGAACCCCTTGTAAACCAGCCAAATAGATGATCATACTTTGTCCAATGCCCCACAGTGACATAATGACCAGCGATGGAATAGCCCAATCGGGATCATTTAGCCAACCGGGGCCTTTGACACCAAATTTTTCCAACAGTAGATTGATAGCACCCACCTGAGGGTTGAACAGGATAATCCACAATAGGGTTACGGCTACACCAGAAAGAATGGACGGTAAGAAATACAGAGTTCGCCACACGTTCACACCCGGGATTTTCTGGTTCAGCAAGATTGCCAGGACAAAACCCAGTGCTAATCCTGATGGTAGAGACATCATCGCGAAATATAGGGTGACTTTGAGAGATTGCCAGAAGAGTGGATCGCTAAACATGCGCACGTAATTATCTGTGCCAATCCACTTGGGCGGATCAACAATATTATATTGTGTGAATGAAAAGTATAATGACGCAAGCATGGGTCCGGCAGTTAACAGCACAAAGCCTATAACCCACGGGGAAAGAAACATATATGCAGTCGCAGCTTCTCTTCGTGCCAGAGTCCAGTGCTGGATACGACTATTCAACAATTGCATAAAATCACCTGAGTCTGAACTTCATTGTAGGTCAACAGATGAGGGGCAAAACTAATGTTGCCCCTCTTGCGAAGTGCTTCAAATGGTGACTAATGGCTAGCCCAATATTCGTCTAGAACTTTTTGGAGTTCAGTATTCGTCTCGTCCAGAACAGATTTAGCATCCTTATTGCTTCCGGATTTGATGAGACTGCCGGCATTTTCCATAATTTCGTTCACGCGACCCCAGTTGGGTACCCAAGCTTCATTATTTGGGTTATCAAGGTAGTCAATTGATTTGTAAATCACATCCAAATTCAGATTCGGGAATTTTGCCTGAAAGGCGGTCCGGAATGGCTCTTGGGCCGATTTACGTGCCGGAATACAACCGTAAATCAAACAGACATCCACAATTTGGTCGGGGGCTGTCAGCCATTTCATCACTTCCCACGCTTCCTGTTGATGGGCAGCAGCTTTGGGTATAGTGAAATTGTCGGCGTCGATGACAGCAACACGCTCACCTTTATGGTTGAATGGTGGTGCGGCAAGTTGAACATCAAAAGGCAGATTGACTATAGCCTCTGACAAATACCAGGTGTGGGTTTGAAACATAGCCTGCGTCCCACCTTCGATTGGTGAGCCACCAGTAGAATCCATCGCTGTTCCCTGTTCCAAATTGGGTATGAAGTGATCTTTCCAAATGCCGTCACTATACCACTGCATCGCCATAATATTTTCCGGCGAATTAGCCGTTGCAGTCTTATAGTCAGATGTGGTCGGCCGACCAACATCGGGCGCGCCTTCACGGGCCAATAATTCACGCATCTCTGACCATTGGTCACCATAGCCCCACTGGACAATATTATCAGGATTGAAGTCAGGCGATGTAGCATCATGACCATTGGAGTCAAGGGTAAGCTTCATCCCCAATTCCCGCACTTTGTCCATATTCCATGACTTATCATCAAAATCGAATGGCGGATAATCAAGTCCGGCAGCATCGAACATGTCGGTGTTATAGATTATAAAAGATGGATAGAGACCAAGTGGCAAACCAGTATTGATAGTAGGATACTGGTTTAACGCCACCGCCGGACCATAAAAATCGCTATTATCCAATTTTTCAGTGTCGATAAATGGGGTAATATCTGCCCAACTATCAAAGAACTGGGCCACAGTCGAAATACCGTTAGGCCCGACCAATTGTGGGGCGTTCCCACCGGCGATCATGGCTAAAAGTCGTGTTGGTGCTTCATCATGGGGCGCAATCAGAAATTCAATCTCAATATTATCGTGTGTTGAATTGAATTTAGCTGCTAATGCTTCTTGCGGTGGGATTTGCTCAGGGTCGGTTCCCGTTCCCAGGCCGACAAATATCGTTACTTTCACTTTGTCCTGTGCGACGACAGGAAAAACGGTGAGTAGGCTTAAACAAGCAACGGCTAACAATAACCCTACTAATTTACGTTTCATTTGAAGCCCCCCTAAAGCAAAATAATCTGGTAGAAGGTGCAGTCTGAACGATTCGGCAGTGTAACAATGAACTGGAAGAAGAGTCAAATTCGTCTGCCATAATAATTCCCCAAACTTGACCATTTCGACATTGTCCGCTACTCTCTGAACCACTTTCAGGGGCAAAATCAGCCTATCCATAATAGCGCGACGGTAACGAGGAAAACGTCTATGCCTGTTAAGCCGACCGCAGAAGTCGGATACGCTCAACAGATTATTACACCGGCACTCTTACCGCCCGTATATTTGGCCGGCTTCGGTCAAAACCGTGTGGCACAATCCATACATGATGACTTGTATGTCCGTGTGCTGGCAATACACTGTGGCGGTGAATGCATCGCATTAGTGGCGCTTGATTTGTTAGGTCTGTCGCGCCATCACTGTCAGGAAATTGAAAACACCGTTAATTCTGTGCAGCCCAATACCCATGTGATTATTGCCTGCACTCACGTTCATCACGGCCCTGATACACTAGGTCTTTGGGGCCCCGATGATGCAACTTCCGGAGTCAATGCAGCCTATATAACACACCTCAAACATGACATTGTTGCCACCGTACAATGCGCGATTGAAAATTGTAGACTGGCTGAACTGCGGTGCAGTTCGGTAGTCGTCACTGGCGTAGCGAAGAATGCTCGTAACCCCGAAATCCGCGACGAAGAACTCAGTTGTCTGCAATTCTGTGAGCCAATTACGAAAAAGGCTATTGTCACTTGGTTGATTTTTCCCTGTCACCCAGAGGTGTTGTGGGACAACAATCCCCATATCACATCCGATTATGTTTATCGGCTTCGAGAAAAGGTGGAGTCAGCAACCGGCGCACCAACTGTGTTCATGGTAGGAGCCTTGGGTGGCATGATGACGCCTGATGTACGTGACCATAGCTTTGAGGAAGCGATTACAATGGGTACGATTCTGGCGCGGGCAGCTTTGCATTCCCTTGAAGATATTGAAGCGCTGCCAATTGGCAGGATCAGTGTGTCACGCCGTGAGTTAGCAATTCCGCTTCAAAGTCTTCTTCTTGAGCAGGCTTTGAATTCTGGCTTGCTTGAGGATAATCGCAATGAACACGGGGAGCTTGTCACAGAAGTCAGTTTACTTCAAATTGGTTCGTGCTGGTTGGCCACGATTCCTGGTGAATTGTTGCCCAAATTAGGACTGCAAATCAAAGCCGAGCTCAAACAGGCAGGTGCTGAAATGGCTGTAGTGGTCGGATTGGCAAATGATGAAATCGGTTATATTTTGCCGCAGGAAGACTATATATATCCGGACAATCCATTTGAACCGGGCAACCATTATGAAGAAACAATGAGTGTTGGGCCAGAGGCGGCAGTGCGGTTGATAGCAGCGCTGCGGCACTTGCTCGAGACTGTTCAAATTCAAAATTGATCAACTTTACTATCAGATTGTCAGCGAAGAGGGAAATATAATGTCTGAACTTGCGATACGAGGCGGAAAACCATTACGTACGGAACCTTATCCCGAATGGCCGGTTTTTGACGAAAGGGATATACAGGCAGTTACAGATGTTATCAAATCAGGGCGATGGGGAGGTTATCCTTATCCGGGGCCACGCACACAGACATTCTTGCGAAAGTTTGAAGAAATGCAGGGCGGCGGATATGGGGTAGCTGTCGTCAATGGTACTGTGACGATGGAAGTTGCTCTGCGGGCAGCGGATATTGGTTGGGGTGATGAGGTGATTGTTCCAGCCTACACTTTCCAAGCCACGGCAGCGGCACCCATAGCTGCTGGGGCTATTCCAGTCATTGTAGATATTGACCGTGAAAACTATTGCATTGATCCTAAAGCAGTTGAAGCCGCAATTACGCCCAAAACGAAGGCCATTATCCCGGTACATTTAGCCGCTCAGATGGCCGATATGGATGCCATCATGGCACTGGCTGAGAAACACAATCTGATTGTTATAGAAGACTGTGCCCACGCACATGGTGCTAAATGGCGTGGACGCGGCGCCGGAACGATTGGGCATTTCGGATCCTTCAGTTTGCAATCATCTAAGACTCTGACATCTGGTGAAGGTGGAGTCCTGCTTTGCCGGACGGAAGAGCTGGCAACACGGGCATCCAGTATTATCGACTGTGGGCGACCTCACGATGCAGCCGAACAAGAATATACAATGGGTGCTAATTACCGGATGAGCGAACTACATTGTGCGCTGGCACTGGTTGGTCTTGAACGCTTTCCAGCACAAGCCGCAGAACGAGAAGCAATGGCAGCATATATGGACGAGTCATTAAGTGAAGTAGAGGGAGTACGACTGCTGAAGCGTGACCCACGCCATACAACACGCTCATTCTATAGTTATGCCTTCGCAATAGACCCGGCCACATTTGGTACAACTCATGATGTATTGTGCCAAGCCTTAGAAGCCGAAGGCATCCCCTGCTCACAGGGTTATAACGCCATGACACACTATAAATTATTCCAGCCCAAACTTTCCCGGCTTGCAGTACCCAATGCCTTCCCAGAACGTTTTGACTTCGAGAAAATGTATTTTAAAGAAGCGGAAAATGCATGCCAAGGTGAAGCGGTTTGGTTGGATGAAAATATTTTTCGCGCCGGTCAGCAGGGAGTGGATGATACGGTCAACGCCATCAAAAAAGTACAAGCCAATCTTGCAGAACTGCTTAAGACACCAAAATGACCAACCGATGATCACTCAAAAAACCAGATGCATAATATTACTGAGTGAGGCAAAAGGATATGCGACGAATAAAGTAAGCCAAGAATGAACCGGCTGGTAAGACCCACACGGAGCAGGTGCTAAAAGGTTGTCCAGTCTAGATACGGCTATATTTTGCTCGGATATGCCAGCAACAAAATGACAGCGTGTTATTGATAACCTCATCATATGAAATAGTAGAAACGCCTTCCGTCGATATTCAGTCCTCACCTGATCAATGGGGCTGAAATGTTTCTTCGGCAATTTAGTATGGAGAGCAGCTTAGTCTATCTGCCTTGGACTGTTTTTGCACAACAGGCTCGACTCTTACTCTCTCTGGTCTAGTCATTGGGGGCAGATCAGCATTGCAGCCGAATTGCAGACTGGTGGAGAGATAAATCCAGACATGAAAGTGAAGTTTGAACCCTATTGACCTTAAAACTGTCGTGAAATGACTTGCTACAATCGATTACAACTTTCTAATGTGACATTGGCAAGTCAAGCAAAAAAACCATTCAAGTCAATAAACCATTGTTCTGAATGAGACTCGACTTCCTCCTAATTGATGTTAACTGGAATATTCGTTTCGTGTAACTGAGATTATAGGAATTATCTCGAGCGGAATTCACGGATTCCGCTCAAGACTTTTATGACATCATGATACCAGGGGAATAGTTGTTTCATTATCGCCAGTTGGTAACGCTGTCGTATTCCGCACGGCGAATTCGGTTGTATCGAAAATATCTGAAACTTTATTCCATCGAAATGCCAGATTTGCTGCAAATATCGCTGCTGCCAAAGGCGTTGCAAATGAAGTTCCTGACCACTGCGCTAAACCGGTTTGGTTTTCCGCTCCTTTTGGAGAGACTGGAGGAACCTTTTCACGTCCATACTCATCCGGGAAAGCATCGTTAAAGTATAATCCAACAGGGCTATTTCCTGACGCAGAAAAGTAAACGGTCTCATCAACAGTGTTGTAACCTAGTGGATCATTATCGCCACCCCAGATGGCAAATCCAGCATTTTTCGGATCGTCGGCGATGTTTGCGTAAGAAGCGGTCGCTCTGCCTGCGAGATTTCCTAATGCAGTTACACCGATTACTTCGGCGTAAGCAGCTGGTAAGTGTGCTATTGGTCGATCCGTTTGACCGCGTTTGCCATCATTGCCTGCACAGCCAAAAATCACTGCCTTATTGGCAGATCTAAGATCTGCCAAGTGTTGATGCAAAGCATTCAACCCCCGTAAGTAAGAGACATACTCAGTAATATGGGCGTTAGGGGGAAGCAAGCGTCTAGCCTTATCGAGCTCAATCATCATATAATTTTCGAGATCGGTCATAATAGAGTTGTCATTGTTTGGATCAGTGATGTGAGCAGTGTGGCAGGGAGCAGCAAGCACCCAACTGCAATTTACGATTGACGGAATATTTGCGTTTTCTGGCTTGTTCTGTAGATTAATCACCCTGTCTAATCCCCAAAGAAAGCTATCGAACGAGCCAACACCATACCTGCTTAACGCTTGAATAAGATGGATTTTTAGCGGTGGTTCGCTAGTCGTATCACCCGTAACAGCTCTAATATCCTCATAAAACGTTGGATAATGTCGAGCTATCAGACTGGCAATGAATAATCCGTGATCACTCATATCGTAGTGATGACCGGGAATATAGAGGTTGTTATCAAATTGGGTGTTGTAATAGATTGAAAAACGATCATCCCAGTGAATTTCATCGTTGTTCCCAGTAGGAGCAGTGTGATTGCCGAATAGTATGTCCACCAAATTTGCAGACTCTTGAAGGTTTTTATACTTTTCCCATTTTTGAATAACAGTATCAGATGGTGGTGCGGTATCTAAAATATACACATTAAATTGGTCAGGTCTTACACCAGGTGGCATTTTGTTTACGATCTGTGAACCTAGAGTACTGTTCAAGAATAATTCTGCATCGGCCTGAATTGGCAAACCACCGGGGCCACCCGTACCAACTGGCCTGCTCTGTTGTGCGCTGCTTAACCAATTGGGCACAGCGGCTAACACTTGCAAGGGGTCTTTGTCTTTGTTTATCTCTATTTCATTCGTTTCGCGATTATGGTAAGGCTCATAAATTTCTTGATTTACTTTTTCGATGAGTTGTAGCAGAGTGACATCGTCTGGAGCAAACGTTGCACTAACCTCGCTGAAAACGATTGACAAGCCGGGTAACGTGACAACGGGTGATTCATTAGTTATGTCTTCCGCTAATTCCGGAGCAATGGCATTTAGTATCTCGTGTAATCTCCCAATTAGGTCGTTCCGATTACCAATCTGTGCTCCGCGATCTGCATTATTGCGCACTAAATAGCGGATTTGATTTGGAACGAGATATGCTTTTGGCTGTCGGACTTGAGGCGGTTGAACCTGAGGATCTGGAAATGCCATGTTGTTCCCCTTAACTGCGTAACAAAATATAAAATCAGGCGTTTGAAAGTGGTTCAGGATTCCCGACTAATTGAAACGCGCCCCAAAATGCCGGGTGGAGATGTGGTGCGCCCCGCAATAAATGGAGTTGAGCTTCGCGCAGTGCCGCCGCTTTAGAAGCTCCCTTTCTTAATGCACTGTAAAGGCATTCCATCAAACTCACTGTGATGGAATCTTCCACACGCCATAAACTAGTGATGAGCGCTCCTGCACCCGCATATAAAAAGCCGCGCCCCAGGCCGATCAGTTCATCTCCCGGCGCAACCCTGGCCCGTCCCGTTTCGCAAGCGCTTAACGTCACAAGTTCATAACTCATATCTTGTTGCAACAAATCATCGGTATAAAGCTGTCCATCAGCAAGTTGAATAAAGGAGAGATCAGGATGATCAATGCGATATTCGCCATGTGCGGCGATATGGAGCACTTTTGAGGGTGTGGCATCAAGCAGTGTGCGGCATGCGGCGTCTTCACAGTAGCTTTCACCACCAAAAATGGTTTGTACCATTTCAGCTTCATTTATAGTCTGTGGCAATTCCCCTTGCCACGAATTCGCAAGTATGCGTGCGCTCCCTGTTCGCTGCGGAGATTTGAGGGTCAGCAAACCGGAGGAGGGTAACACCACCACTTCATGTGATTGAATCAAGTAATTTGAGCCATCAAAGAGCAAATGGAAGGGTAGATAGTGCAGTTCACCATAAGGAACCACTATAATCCGTGACATGTCTTGGAAATAATGCTCAATCGGCTCTAAGATCCCAGAATAAAGAGCATGTAATTCATTCTGAATACCTTGAGTCAAACTACTGGCTTCTTTAGATGCCGCTCCCATTTTCCCACATGCAATCAGAGCTGACGTAATATTGCGTTGGAAGCGTTTAATATGTCCGTTCAGTTCATGGACGGTCATCGGTAGCTTATGAACAGTCAATCCATATTGATTGATTACAAATACCCACATGTGGTGCGAATCGTTATAGAATTCAATCATCACTTTTCCAGCGGACAATTCAGAAAGAATAGCACTGAGCTTTAAGGAGGTTGTTAGAACTTGTAGCGTATTTTCATTGAATAAATACAACTGCTCAGTGATAGCGCGCATACGCGCTTCACAAATTGCTATTGCCTGTACTGACCGTTCTCGCTGGTCGGCTGTACGCTCGGTAGAAGCGGACATCTTGAAAGCAATTTCATTATGGGCGTGATGTTCTGTTCGTAAGCTTTCAAGTTCCGCAATTAAGTTCTCCGAGCGTACATCGTTCTTGAGCCACTTTAAATGTTCATGACCTGAAAGATGATTCATAAACATCTGTGATTTAGTCGATTCAAGTGCATTAAAAGCCAGTTCATTTTCGCGGTTGGCGAGATAAAGGCGCATAAGTCCGCGCAGTGCTTCCATTTTGTCTTGTAAAAACTCTGGGCGCAGTGTAATTGTTAAATCACGCTGACTACGATGCAAGGTTTCGATGGCAGCACGGTAACGCCAAATAGCACCGGGGATACGATTTTGACGTTCAGCGATTTGCCCTAAAAGGACATGGACGCTGTATTTTAGCCAAGACGCGTGTGCCTTTAGCGCATACCTAAATGCTTTTTGTCCGGCCTTTAATGCTCGACTGTCATCTTCACAAGCGAATGCTGCTTGACCTTCGACAAGACATGCTTCGGCGTAACTTAAAATTTGTCCGTTATCACTAAAATAAGTGGATGCGCGTTGTGCCTCGAATAATGCCTGTTCATAATTTCCTTGTTTAAGTGCAATCTGACCACGTTTTAGCCACACGTCTCCTAACCAAGAACGAGCACCCAGAAAAGTAAAAATGGCCTCAGCTTCGTCTAGCGTTTTCTGAGCATTTTCAAATTGCCCAGTTTCAGCTTGAGCAATTGCCAAATAACGGAGGGTATAGCCAAGTTCTTGTTTGACATCGGTTAGCTGCCTGCAAAGGTCAATTGTCCGACGGGCAAGATCTCTTACTTCCGCATGTCGGTTGAGTGATAAATAGGTTGCACACAAGGCACAATGAATGCCAATATATTCGACAGGTATCTCCTCAAATTTGACGTCATCTAATAACAGTAGTAGTCTGAGTGCTTCCTTGTAATGTCCACGCAATCGTGCGAGTTCAGCCAAATTTAATTGTGTGGCCACTTGCATGACCGTTTCATCACCTTGTACATACACTTCATATGCTTCTTTGAGATAGCGCTCGCTTTGAGTGAAATTCCCCAACTCAAAGTAAGTTCCCCCCATATTGATGCATAATGCTCCAATGTAAGAGGCACCAACTTTTCCAAGGATTTTTGCCAATTCTAAGGCACGGAAATAAGCATTGAGCGCATCGCTGTAACAGCCCGATTCTTGAAGTAAATAACCCGTATTCAAATCTAGTCGCAGTAAGCGCTCATATTCATGGCAACGGAAAAATATCTCGCGTGCTAGGTCAGCTTCGGCTAAGGCTTGGCCAAAACGGTTTAGATTTGGGCTGATGAACAAGCGACCAATACGCGTTCGTGCCCAGCCGACCTCATCTTCAGCTTGTCGATATAGTTCACCTGCTAACTCCAAGGTATCCCAAGCTTCTTGCATCCGTCCAAGAAGTTTCACCGTATCGCCTCGTGCCATCATGCCCAACGCAAGCGTCCGGCGGTCGTGCCGTAAGCATCCGATTCCAATAATGAGATTCGCATGATGTAATGAGACGTGAGGATCTTTTGACCAATTTTCGTCGACTGTGCGTTTAAGCACCTCGACATACTCTGAAACAACAGGGTCTGATATACGGCAGAGTTCCTCGCAATAATGCGCAAAGTTATTAGGGTCATCAATCACTCGCTGTATAATCGTTTCAATATCCATAGCGGATAACCTGATCTTTGCGAAGAACTAGCGTTTTGTAGGCTTCTCAAACTTGCTGGATGAAATGATGGATTATTGTCATATACTCTGTTTAATAGCTGTTGCTCTACTGTGTTGGGAAATTTATATCATTGAATATCACCACTTGTTCATTCTGGTTTGTAATTACCAGTCGGATATTGGCTACTGAGTCGGTATTGCATTCAAATACGCCGGTGTCATCTACCATGGCGAAGCGTATTATCTGCCCATCTCGCCAGAGTTCGACTAATGCTTCGTTCCAGACCTGTAAATCTGGCACAATCATTTGACCAACAAGCGTCAAGCCATGATCATCATTTTGTTCTACCTCTAGGGCAATACTGACATCACTTGCTTCCAACAAGATACCGTTAATCGATCCTCGAACTCGAAGCCCTTTGATCACATCAATCGAACTCGTCCGACCAAACAGTGCATTCGGTGGCACTAAAGGCCACTTATGCATCGGCGCAAGCTTGCTACTACGTTCACTTTCCACTTGATTGGATGCCCTATCAGAAAAAGTTTTCATTGATGCAATGTCTTGCTGACAATGAGCACAGTGTTTGAGGTGTTTGTCAATCATTTTTTGGACATCTTCCGTCAGTAGGTTGAATGCATAGTCGCGCAACTTATCTAGAGATGGGCAATCAACTCTGAATAATCCATGCATTAACTCTCCTTCCAACCGCTGTTCTACCTCGAATCGAGCGCGGCACTCCTCACAATTACGGAGGTGATCTGCAATTTCTGAGGGAACATCATTGTCGAGCGCAGCCATAATCTGTTCTTCGCTAAGTGGTGCTGAAAAACTACAAGTCATAAATGACTCCCTACGGACCCGTTGGCAACAGGTCATCTTGAAATTGATTTCCAACGGATTAAGGCAAATCCCAAACCTTGGAAAGTTTCATTAACTAGGTAAATGCAAATATATGTCATTCCTCACAGTAAAAGCCTAAAACATGCATTTGTTCATAATTGGCGACGTTGTTCTCAATCCCATATCAAATAAAGATGCGCGGACCATAAAATTATTGTTGTCCCCACCCCCGCAGCTTCACATCATTATGTAGTTTTCTTTTAATTTTTTGCCCATGTACCCGAATCGCCTCGGTATCCGGCCAGATATTTTTATATTGATTGACAATTTCTCGTGGTTTCATCTGTTGGACATAAATACAATGTGCTAACAAAATACTATCCTCATCTTCGAGTACTTTACACACGTATTCCCATAATTTCTCATATCCTATCGTTTCTTCAAAATTGACTGTATAGCCAAAATCCTGTTCAGGCTTAAACAACTCATCACGCGGAAATCGCCTAACATATTGTTTGATGCTTGTATCAACACACGCTGCTAAATAAGCGAGGATCTGGCGTAAATCATCAAACTTGGACAGCTTTTCCGGACGTATGGCAAATTGAAATGAACGAAAGGCTATTAGACCAAAATATTCTGCCGTTTCATTTGTTTGATCAAGCAAGGGGTGCTGAAATGCCCATTTTTCTAACAATGTGCGATAGATTTCATAAACGGCTCTTATAGCATCGCTATTGCGTTCGGAAAGTGCGCGACGGAATAATTCGAAACAATATCGTGTATCCGAAACGCGTTTATGGATAAAATTCGATGTTTGTTCTTCACAATTTTGTATGACTTGTGAAAGCGAAAGGAATGGCAGCTGAGTCATGCGTGAGTTCCTGTGACAAATAAGCCAATACAAAAACGACGTCGGTACTCAATCTATCATGTTAAGTATTTCTCAGATAATGCGAACCTTATCCTGTAATTCTCTCAATACTATAATACTTGAGTAATATCCCTTACTTGCTTAAATAGTGAGTTTGTTATTTTATTGTAATTGGAATGATAGAATAACATAAATCAACAAGATCGCCAATTATTCATCGGGTCTACAGTAGCGGCAGACATGGCCGGGCATGTAGTACGTAATTTGAGCATAAAAGCATTAATCTACTTTTTGATAAGTACTAGATATTTTTATCAAAACATTCAATAACAGGCTGATTCCTCAACAGGCGAACATGTTCTTTTTATTAATATATCCATTTCTCAAAATCCCTTATTATCAGGGAGAATACTTTGGGTGAGATCATGAGTCAGGAGATCAAAATTCTTACGTTGAAGTCTGGTTAAGTAGCACTGGCGAAGTCAGATTTATTTATTGCATCCATTTTTATGAAGCATGGGGGACTAGGATTTTCTGTCCCACGCTAATATGCTTCGCATCTCTAATACAATTCACCCGCGCCAGCTCGTTCATACTGATGTTATGGTTCGTAGCAATGCGGAACAGGTTTTCCCCGCGTTGGATGATATAAAGCGTCCATTCATTTGGGATTGCTATGCTTGCCTGACAAGCTTCCCCTCGTGGGTCGATAAAAGGTAGCGCTGTGTTGGTTGGTAAAATTACCTCAGTTGGAATCACAAGTGGGGAATTGGTTGGGGCTACTGTAGAGGTAGCGATTTCAGTTGGCAATACTGTAGCTGTAGATATGACGGTGGGAGTGAAAGTAGTGGTCAATGTAGGTGTAGAAGTTGCCAATATCAATAGCCCACCATGCATTTTTGTAATTACCCAAAATGATACACCCAACAATCCAATTATGATGATGAGAAGGAGATAGCGCAGCAGTGACGGCTGCACCGAGACCACTGTCGCTAAATCTAGTGGCGCGCGTGTACCCTGTTGAGCGCTGATATGTAAGGCACAATTATGGCTAACAAAAAGTGGAAACCTGACAACGTCTACTCGTATCGGGATTCGCACTTTTTGATACGGAGCCAAATCAACTTCAGAATTCGGCAGCACCACTCGCAGAGCAGAATCATGAGGGCCAATGCTTAACCGGATCTTTACCGTTGAAAGCGTTTGATTCTGCAATGTCAGATAAACATTGTTGGGAACAAGTGTACGCGATTGCTCGAAACCTCCGGTCAGATCAGACTGATCTTTGAGCGTGATGGGCAAAGGCAGGTGAGCACTAATTTCTGGTGTTACACGATCTGTGAGATATAGAAATGCGTCTAGCTGCATGGTCAAAGTTGTAGGTCGCGTCAAAAGGACGACTTCAAAGGTTTTCAGTTCACCTGCCGCCAACGAAATAATTGGCGCATCGTCAATTACCCAATCAGCGGGTATCCCAACCACACTCACAAGGAGTTCGAGCGGATGTGAATAATTATTTCGGACGGATAGGGGCAGCATGATGCGCTCGCCCGGAGCAAAATTCACGGTTTTCAAGCCAAGCTGAACGCTTAGCTTATCTTGCTCCATCCAATTCTTAAAGCGGGTAAAACCTTCCTTATCTTCCAGAGTGTCGTCTTCAATGATGGGTGGCATGGCTTGCGTCTGTCGATCAGCACTGTATCCAAACCACTGTTTTGCGCCTGTCTCGACTGGTTCGGTAACTTCGACTTCACTAATGTCTAAAGCTCTAAAACTATCTATATCTTTGATAGTTTTCTTATCCTCTTCACCCATCTGTCCGGTAAGTCGAGACACAGAGCCAGCAGGGGCATGTAAACTGACATAGGTCGAGACTTCAGGTAGGGCATTTGGCATCACTGCGGCTGATAGTTGCACAGGAGCAGCGAATACTATAGGCGGTCGTGTTGTTTGAGGATCCTCCCTCAATGGAGTTTCATCGGGTGTTATTTTTGATATAGGAATATCGATTATTTTCAGTTCTAGTGAATAGTTTCCGATCTGGAGCTGTACACCCGGTTTCCAGATGGTCGGCTCAAGACTGGGAACCTGCGTGCCATCCAGCGTAAAATGCGCTCCCAGATTGAACAAAATAATTTGATTTCCGCTGCTCATGAACAACCGTCCAGCAATTGCCGGAAGAGTCTCGTCAGCCAAAACCAGATCACTATTTTTACCTGAACCAAAATGCAGCAGTTTCTCACCGACTGTCACATTTTGGGGCATCGAACCAGCCCGCCGAATAATCACCTGATAGACCATGCTCATGATGACACTCCTCGCGCAAGACGTTGAAGCTGATCACGCAACTGTAGAATGTAACCCTGTAATTCCCGTATTATCTGGTCAAAGGGTACGTTGTTCGCCAATCGGTAAATGATGAAAGCAGCAAGTAAACTCAAAAGTGAAATTATGGTCAACCAGAAAAGTGACAAATGGCGACCGCTCATGATCGAGAACTGATAGGCTCCAGCAATATCGTGTTGGTCGTTGGTTGATTGAGCATGAACAACAACCGTGTACCACAGATGCCCTACTGCATCTGCGCCCCGTCGTGGCCAAAGCCGCATCCGGATGCGACGCTTCGCTCCTTGCGGTATTGAGAATTGCTGACCCACCAGCGTGACACGCAAGAGTTGGTGTGCTGTCACATCGACACTAAAAGTCTCAGCAATATTGCTTTTGTTCTCGATGGACAGCTCGGCATAACGCGGCAAGAAACGGTGATGCATTACGGGCGTGGGTTTCAAACTTAGGTTAAACATAACCGATGGCTCAACTACCACTTTTACCACTCGCCCGGTTTCTGGAATGTCAGGATTATCCGCCACAACACCGATATACATGTCATAAGTTCCGGCATTAATCTGCGGTGGAGTAATCATCATGTCGAAGGAATAACTCTCTCCGGCAGTAATTACCTTTGGTGCCGGTAGAGTCAGCCAGCTTGAATTAATGCCATCCGGCACATCCAATACTTTAAGTTCATATTGGGCTGAAGATGTATACTGCGGTTTAACCGTAACTTTTAAGTAATGTGTCCGACCAGCCCGCACGCGAATAACCTCTGGCGTGACCAACATTGCCAAACGCGGTTCTCGGTTTTGCTCCTGTACCTGATTAAGCAAACCAACCAATTGTCCCAGCGATTCTTCCGAGCGAAGAGATTGGGGAACCATTTTAGACATCTGCCGTAGCAGAAATCCCCGCACGATCAGGCTTTGCTCCGGTGACCATTGATATGGTCGCTGAGGCACAAGCATCTGTCCGTCCAAATAGGTATGGTTGCTGCTCTCCAAATCTGTCACCATGAGGCGACCAGTGCCATCCAAATCGAGCTTAAGGTGTTTGCGGGAAATCTGCGGGTCGCCCTCGAGACACAAATCAACCTGAGTATCACGACCAACAATGACAGGTGTCTTGGTAAACCTAAATTTCTGTTCCGTCCCATCAGGCTTCATCAACGCTAGTAATAGTTCAGAAGGCAATTCAATGCTGCGGAGCGATTGTACCTCTGCTTCGATCGCTTCAGCGCGCTTATTAGCAAGCAAGTTCAATTGCTGTGCCCCATTGTTAACAGACATGGAGGAAGATAAAGGTTGCTCTCGCAGAGCTGCGTACAGCGCTCCAGCACTCTCAAAACGGTCTTTCGGGTTCTTGGAAAGGGCTCGCAGGATGACCTGCTCCACCGCCTGAGACACATCTACAATACTAGATGGCGGCTTAGGTTGTTCGCTGCGATGCTGGTAAGCAATATCCAACACACCTTTTTTGCGAAACGGAGTGAAACCGACCACCAGCTCGTATAGAATGGTGCCCAGCGCGTATATATCTGTGTGCCGATCAATGATGTCATCCGCATCAAACCCGAATTGTTCAGGTGCCATATAAGGCGGTGTACCAGCGATTCCCTCAACTTTATTCCCTGCCAACCGTGCAATACCAAAATCGGTCAGGAAAAAATTAGGCGCTTCATTGCCGGGAGTTGACTCCAGCAGGATATTCTCTGGTTTCAGATCAAGATGGAGAATGCCCTGTGCGTGAATATAATCTAGTGCAGCCGCGATTTGCTCGATCAGGAGCAAGATCGTAGGCATATCCAGCCGCCTGTTTGGCAAATTCTCCAACTGATGCCGCAGACTGCCCCCGCTGACGTATTGCAGCATGATAAAGTGAAACTTGTCTTTTGGGAAATGATCTTCGATACGGACAATGCGCGGATGCGAAAGCCGTTCCAGAATGCCGACTTCGTCACCGATGGCGCGCGCATCCTCTACGCCTCTAGTTTCGAGATATTTGACCGCCACATCACGGTTCAGACGCGGATGACGTGCCAGATAGACGACCCCAAACGCGCCACGACCAAGCTGCGCCTTGAATTCGTAGCCCTCAAAACGCTGGCCGAGCAATTGATCTTGTGTGCTGTCAGGTGCTGTGTCAATCATAATATGCCGAAGCCTTATTGATCATCCGAGTATCGGTGGAACACAGTTTTGAACGCGTGTACTTGGTAGGCTGCTATCAAACTTAAGAAAATTATTCGCAGAATTTGTGTCCGTAGGATTATCAGTTTTAACCGTAACTTCTAAATGGAATACAGCTGTAAAATTTCTGATTAAACCCCCGTCAGAACCTGTTCCCGGTAAACCGACAGTCAATGTTTTGGTAATGACTATGCTTTTATCGACCGCAATCTGAAACATATCGCTGTTCTTAACGCCTGCTGACGGATCAATCGGGAGATCCGATTCAAGAGTTAGCTGAGGGTCTTCAACGATAGTGATTGCATTTGCATCCGTTGGCCCGTCATTTACCACGGTATAGCTGTAGGTAAGCTGGAATAATTCGTTATTATTACCAGTACACGTTTCATTGCCCTGATTTATTGCTATTCCTAGATCAGTCTGTAAACAATTCGGGACGGTAAAGTCCAATGGACTGGAGAAGTTATTGCCTTCATTAGTTTCATCAACACGGCAGTAATTCGGATTAGTACAGACCTGGCCCGGTACACCGATGTCAGCGCTTGCAATAGCTGTAATAGCGCTTGTCTCTCCTAAAACTTGGACACTAATCAAACTCTGATCGGAAATCGTCACCGATTCACCCGGATTCAGCGAAGATTCTGGGCAGCCCTTACTACGTACGCCACCGCATTGTGCATCTACTTCTTCACCTTGTACTCGATAACTGACATTACTAAAGAATGATCCCGACGATCCTTTGCCTATATTCGTAATGGTGTATACAACATTAATCGACAGGACAGTACATTGTTTGACCCAGTTTGGATCTGCTACCAATTTGATATTACTCACGATCAGATCCGGTTTTTCGGGGCGTGGGAGTGGGCAAGGTGAACGGGGAATAGTCACGCGCGGCGAACTACAAATGGGCTGTCCATTTTGCAGCGCCTGCACATCCCAAGTGAAGCTCAATCCGCCACCGGCTGATGCCGCATCGATCACAGTTGTCAGGCTAGTTTCATTGCCATTGGTACTCAGCGAACGCACCTGCTGGTCTTTTTCGTCATACAGGTTAAATTGATAGTGATCTGCGCCCGTTGCAGGATCCCAGTAAAATGTATTGGGACCACAGTTCAACCCGTCTAACGGTGAAGTCGGACGAACACTCTCGCAAATCGGAGGTGCTTCAGTCGTAGGTATAATCCGATGCTCACCGCAGTGAACTGTCAATAGCTGACCCGTGAAAATCTTGTTGCGATCGCTAATATTATTATTGATCATCAACGCATCTACGTTCGTGTTGTAAAGAAGCCCAATACTGAACAGTGTTTCTCCCGCCCTAACTGTATGTGTGAGCGTCGTACCCGGCGGGCACAGGGTCGGAACATAAACCGTTGGTGTAATCGTCGGCGTTATGACGGTCGGTATAATAGGGGCATCTGTAGCCGTAGGAGCCTTAGTCGGTACTATTAGGCTTGGTGAAACTTCAGTAACCGTAGGGGCAATCACCACAGCTGTCTTCGGAGGCACAGGACTATCAATAATGGCCGGCGTATTAACGGGCGGATTGAGCGCCTTGATGATTTGAGGCAGTACGACTATAGCTGCCAGACTGGCCGCACTACAACCAGTAAGCACAAACAGGAGCAAAAGGAGCGTCTCTAGGCGTTTACGCAAATGTACAGTCACCTCAACTGTACTGATGAGATTACTTTGGGAAATCGCGACGAAACGCACTCGTCGTTCCCCACCAGTCAGGAATATTTTTGTGGTGCGAATCTGTGCCTGTATTTCTAAGGGTATATCCGGTTTTAACTCGCCACCCTGCCAATTCAATTGAACGGTCAGACCAGAACCAATAGATTGTGACTGGAGTGTCACTTGCTGACTTTCGCCTCTCGTACTCAGCGTCAGACGGACAGTTTGTCCCGGCTTAACCAATGAAGGGGTAGCAACCAGCTTCAAGTCGCTATGCACAAGTTCCTGTTGAAAGGCTTGCTGTTCAAGTTCAAGAGGTGTTTCAGACAACAGCAAGTGATCACCTGGCAGCCATTCATATTCAACATTCGGCTGAAGGCGCTTTCCATTTATGAATGTGCCATTGCGGCTGTTTAAGTCAGTCACATAGACACGGCTATCACGTAATGCAATTCGCGCATGAAGGCGAGAGATAGTATTTGAGTTGATGTGAATATCAGTAGTTTCAGTCGAACCCACTGTTAAATCACGTTCACCTACCGGAACGATCAATTTCTGACCATCATTTGAGGCATAACGGATATTCAACTGTGCCGCTTTGTTTGTCTTTTTCAAAGAAATCCCTCTCTTATATAAGCAAACTACAACGTTGCTACAGTCGGCGGTTCCGCATGAATAAACATTGAACCCGATAAAACTACAAAATTATGACCACAGGGTTGGTTTTCAGTATTTATAGATAAAATATTACAATCTTTTAATAATTTCCTTCTGCCTGTGATAAATTCCCTGTTACTTGCATTTAACTTATACAAATGCCCTATTCTTGATAATTATCACCAAACATTATGGGGGAATATATACTATATACGAAATATAATTACAACTTCTTGTATCAAACATCTCTAATTGATGTAGACGCGCGATTTACTATATAAATGCAGTGATTACAATAAATATCACAAATATATTCGAAAAATAATTAAAACAATGATACCGTGTTAAGAAGCAAATAAATTGTTCTGATCCAATTTTATCTGCGCAATTCGCTTAGGTTATCGGTACTGAACTTGTACGAGGGGCACAAGCACATGTTACTCAAGATTTTTTACAAGTATGGGGATGAACCAGAGAGCTACTTCGATTTTAATGGCGACACCTTGACTATCGGGCGTTCCTCCCTCAAGAGTCAGACAGTTGATCTCAATCTTTATCCTGATGGCTCAACTTCACGTCGCCATGCTGTTCTCTACTTTAAAGGAAACAGTTGGTGGGTGACAGACGCTGGCAGTACACACGGCACTTATTATAACGACAAACCAATTAAGACCTCTACCATGATCCCGTCCGGAGGTGTAATTGTGATAGGGAGTACACATCTGAGACTGCTTTACGGCGATTCAGCCGAAGATGTGACTGGTTCGCAAAACGGAATTGTCTACAATACCATTAATCCCTTTGACCCCGTTCCGAAAATATCAGAATCCATGCGACTTGAAATGCTTAGTCGTGTCGCGAGTATTGGCAAATACCATAGTGGACAGGTCGGACTGGAAATGCTGGCACGATCCATCCAGGAGTTATTTGGCAAAAGAGCAGATCATGTTGGTGTTGTAGTTTACGAGGATAAACAACCGATTCCGCTGGCATTTCTACCACCCGAGAAATCTTATGTTAGTTTTTCGCTCGTTGAAAAGGTGATGGATGAGCGAATCGCTTTTATATGGGACCAATCCAGCACTTCAGGAAACCAACCAAACGCCCCTAGCCTAAAAAAAGTCGTTACAGCCATGTACGCACCCATTACCTATAACCATCGGATTATCGGTGTACTGCACGTAAACTCCGTTTCACCGAATGTACGCTTTACGCGCGATGATCTAGAAATTTTCACTGAAATCGCCCGCAGTTCCTCACTGCTTTTTCACGAGCAGCATAATATGCTGAATCAAGTGCCAACAGTCTTTATCTCATACTCGCGGAAGAATAAGGATTTCATCAAACGGCTTTCCAATGATTTGCGAAGACAGGTCATCGGGGTGTGGTATGACGACCGCTTACGCGCAGGCGAGGAATGGGAGCTACAACTCTCACAAGCCATCGAAGTGATGAATGTTTGCCTGCTAATAATGTCACCCTCGAGTTTATCTTCTAAAAATGTTAAGTGGGAATTAGATCAAGCGCGGCTTATGAAAAAGGCCATTCTGCCTGTCCTATATGAAGCCTGTGAGAATATACCTGATTGGTTAAGTAAAATTCAGTATGTCGATTTCACCAGAGACTATCAACGCGGCTTGACCGATTTGATTGATGAGATCTGCCATAAATCCAGCCTATAGGCAGACTCTTTGATAAGGAGTTGCTCGACTTTCTGCGCCCACATGGTCGTCGTCAAGCACTACTGTCCACTTTAGGATACGTAGAAAAATTGTGACTGTCGAACTCAATTCATTCCACATGGCCTTAAAGCTATTATCCGGTTTGATCCGATCACATACAATTTGACTTTTAAAAATATAATATTATAATATATATCTAGCAATAGACTGGCACTAAACCGGCATTTCAACTCCTTACTCCGACGGGGGGCAGATCTTCCATAAGTCTATTTCGCAGTCTCTTTTCTATAGAAAAAGGAAGTGTTCTATGAGTGAGCAATACTATATAGTGGAGGATGATCTTTCCGTTTACCCGGTTCAGGGGCATTTATCAGATCGATATGTTCGTTATAACTCTCTATTTAAACATTTAACATCCGCGGATAAAGTCCATGGGCATGAAGAGCCGGGCATCCCGGTTTCACCAGATGGTACCCTCAAACCCGGTACGTTGTACCCATCTTCTTCCGATTCAGAATCGGCGGTACGCTTCTATCTACCAACCTATCAACTCAATACGGTTGACGGTCTATATACCACACGCCTGAAGTGGAATATTGCAAAAGACCCGGTGACACGGGCGATTGCATTTCTGGTCGTTGACCTGGCTGGGCAAGTGCCAAGCGCACAGGGAATGACATTGCGCGAAATTCCACATGTGATGATTGGGCGTATTATATACAAGCTCCCGATTCATAATCCAGACGGGACGGTCTCCTCTGGACCTGAACTGGCTATCGAGCTTGGCCCGTTTGAGGTTAGAGAGGGGAATGTGCGACGCTGTTATTATCCGTTGCTGGAAAAATACGATTTCGACCGCATTTATGAGATTATGACTAAACGGGAATTTGGCGGACGGCTGGAAGTCCATTGTTTCGCCACCATTGGATACCGAACATGGCGGCAAATTGTGACAGGGAGAATCGACGAGGGGCTGCAAGTATCGGCCTTAGCAAAAGAAAAATTGCTATTCACCAATATCCTTGATGACCAGACATTGGCAAATCTGCCAATTCAAGCAACCAATATGGCGTCTTATAAGCTTGACTTACACCAGGTCGATGTGCAGCCTATGACTTCCGTAGAGGTTTCACATCTCATAGTGGATAGTCCACGGCTCAACTTGCCCACGACTTTAGATACTGGAAGCGCGGCAGCGGTCACTCGATTGTCTAATTTCTCTGCAGATGAATTGAGCACAGCTATTCGAAACGCACGTATAGCCAATCCCGCCATTCGCCATCAAATGCGTGGCGGTGTTTTTTCTCCCGATAGTCCCCCGATGGTGACGATGTCTCCCGCAGCAGTTACATCTAATCAGGCCTCATTGGTGCCAATTAACCTTATTAACCTGCCATCACACAGTCTGGAAGTTATACAGCCCACCCAACCAATAATTGATGTGGCGCAACCCACTATTCCAATAATTAACATAGTACAGCCCACCCAACCAATTATCGACGTGGCGCAGCTTACTCAACCTATTAGCGACCTCAGCCCGGTTCTCAATCGTGCCTACGCCAAAAATCTGAGTGATATGCTCGCGACCAGCGATTTGGTGGTCAAGGAACCATTCAATCACATCACATATAAAGCACTACCACTCCGTCTACTGCTTGACGAGAAACAGCAACCTGCGTTGCTTCGCACAGAAGCCGAGGTCATGCAATCTATTGATCCGTTTTGGTTCCTAGTAGATACAAATGCCTATATTTTTGATATGCCGGGGGATTTACGGCCAACTGTTACACATACGCTGTTTCCTTACACGATCTTCGGGAAGAGCGGCGAATCTATCGGCACAATTTATCAAGACTCTGCTCTACAAGATCAATTCTATTATGAACCGCAGGAATTTCGTTTGAAGCGGCAGGACATCCCGCCCTACAATCCCGATTTGAACTTTATTTTCTTAAATGTGGTTAGCCAGGAAGCTGCGGATACCACCTTGCATTACCAGGTAAAAATGCGCTATCGCGCACTACCCTACATTGACCCGGATGTGCTGGAGCAGGCACGGATTGGTAGGCCAGAAGCACGGTTTACTGCCCTGTCGCCCAGTAAAACTCGTATGATCCTTCAAGTACCCACCGATGCTTCTAATGGAGCTTTGACTCCCGTAGAACGTACGCAGACGATGGTGGATTTTGGCGAGGGAGGGATAAGTGATTCGCTTGACCTATCGCAAACGGAGTTCGAGCGCGTCATCACCAATTTTCAACAGTTAGATGGAGTTGGGCTAGAGGGAAATATTGAGGCAACGTTGTTAGGCGAAAACACGGCTCTTGTTCCGATTCAACTTTCTTTCAATCACAACATCGGTTCCGTTTTCCGCTCTAGTCAACCCGTTGCTCTGGGTGCGGGGATGTATCGTGTGACCTTAACTAACCGGATTGAAAGCCCGGTTTATATCAACAGGATCTACGATATATCGCTCCCGCCTAATGGACTAGCTACGTCAATGACAGTCGAGCCAACGACGCCGATTCAACCCGGGGAGACCTTCGACATAAACTATAGTGTTAGCCCATCAGAAATCGCAGTCGCGGAGATTACACCTCATCTCTCGACCATGATTCAGCCGAACCTAGCTAAACTGATCGTCAGGTTGTTAATCAACCAACGCTATAAGAACGACAACTTCACCATAAATGTTCGTTTAGAAGATGGATACCTAGGTGGCACACCCGCTGGAGGCGAAGCTTTGACCGGTGTTCTGGTCGAATTTGAACCGGACGTGAGTGTGAAGTTGAACACCACCGAGCCACAAAAGGTAACCTTGAAAATACCATTGTTGCCTTTCCTCCTTCAAGACGTAGGCGGTCAGTTCTACCGCTACCGGACAACTAATCTGCACGGGAGTGTGGAAGTGCCGAAGCTGGGTTTGCGTTCGGCATGGCAAACTGGGTTTGGTGACCTTCTTGTTCTGCCAACCGGAGCATAAATCATGCTGTTATTCGGATCTGCCCAAGAAATCCCTATGTCAACGCTGACATTATTTCCCGATCATGCAGTTGAGCGGCTGTTGTATTACCTCCCATCGACTTTAGAACTAGCATATACCAAAGAGGGCAACCCCGATTTTTCACTCATACGATATCGTGGCACACAAACGGGCGGTGGGTTACTTCGAATGCGCCAAAGATTGACGGCTGATGAGACGGAAATTGCCCGCCTATGCGACGCAGGATGGGATCTTCGTGCAATCTCGTTTGAGAGCGGTCGTTTCAAACTGCGGCTACGCACCTGGATTAACGATGAACAGCGCATCCTCGGAGAGTGGCATCCAGCCGTACTGGAAGCTCAGGAGATTATCGTCCCTGCGGTTAGTCTATCGCCGGATGAAGCCCTGACTTTGCGTGAGCTTCTCGATGATGAACGGAATACGATCGAAACTGAACTGGAATTGATATACTACGGTATGACACGCGGCACTCCATGGATGGTCACTACCCAAACCGCTCAACTCAAGGAACAATTGTGGACACTTTTACAAGGTAAGCCCGCGACTGTTGAGATGATAATCGCCGCGTTTATGAGCCTTCCAGACACTAACGTTGGTGGATTACGGCAGACCGCTTTAGAAGACGGGGTGGAAATTCTCCCGCGCGACCAATTATTGACCGAACTAGCGCTCCGTTCCCTTAACCGATTATTCACCCCTATTAACGAAGGAGATTCAACACTATTTCATTTGCTCCCTCTCAGTTCAGAAGAACCAGAAACCATCAATTGGGATTTACTGCCTCCACGCTTGGAACAACGCCGCCAACTAACAACATGGTCAATCAGCCAGCTTTATCATCAAATTAACGATCCAGAAGCGAGGCAAAAGTTATTCCCATCAATACGGACAATAAAACCATTTGAAAATGTTGATATTTTTGTTTTCAACCAGGTACCATTTGACCCATGTTACTTGACTAAAGTGACGGTGGATGTGCGTTATACTGGCGAGACAAGCGCTCTGGAGGCGCGCACCTTTACCTTTAACGGTACAGAAAATTTAGCGAACTTTAGTACATTTTACCCAGCATTAACCGATGGGCTAAATCTCGAATACCGCCTCAGTGCACAAATCGCTGCACCTTCCGGAGTCGGATGGCCGAAAACCATTCGACGTGATTTTGTATCTGCAGATGGACTGGTTATAGAGATCAGCCGACAAAGACTTGGCATTGATTTTGTGCGAGTTGAAGCCGAGCCCGAATTATTCCTCAAAAGCCCTTCATTGGAAGTGCAGTTGTATGGCACAGAAAACTCTTTGTTGGAGTGCGTAACACTTACATCGGAACGGTTACGAACCTCGGTAGCCCTGCCTGGTATCGAACCATCTGCTGAAATTAAGGTTCGTGTAAGCGCTGCGCCACCGAACAACTCACTATCAACTTTTACCGTGTATGAAGGCCCACTGATTGCGCGCCAAATTAAGTTGGCTGCCTACCAGCTAGAAGTATTAGAGCCAGATCGAATTGAAGTGTGGCTAAAGCGAGAGATCGAGACTCAGTATGCCTTTGTGGGTATACAAATTGCGCCGCTGACGACGGAGGGACATTACTACCACCTGGAAGTCGGAAAACGATATTACTGGAACATATATCGCATCAGTGTCTTTGAGCCACTCCGTTACCGCTACCGGATCGACTATATAACCTACAATTCAGCCGGTCAGACAACACCACTAGTATCCACCGATTGGCTTACTGGCACAGAACCGATTTTGATCGTCGATCCCTCACACTAGGAGATATATTTAGGCTATGATAACCTTGCCTTCTAGTGCGGCTTTTCCTCGCGTTCTCCTGTATACCGACTCCGACGACCTTCAACTGAGTTATATTGACATCCGCACGCCTGCTCCGGTAAACGGCTCGCATGTTCTGCGCTGGATGCTTCTTCCGGAAAATCGTGCTTTTTTGAGCGGTGAAATCCGCTATGCGCCAACAATGCAGGATTACTCTGATATTGTTCCAAGTAAAAGACGTTCATTGCCCATGCCTTGGTCATCCAGCCCAGTATATGTCTGGAATCCGCGAGAGCTGCTCGCCAAAGGTAAAACATCCGGTATGGGCATGTCCAATGCAGTACTAAGTGCCTCAACTACGATCGCCAATGTCGGTTTGCCGCTGGTCGTGGCAGCCGAATTGACTTGCAAAGCACGATTAGCCAATCTTTCAGTGGATGCAACCGGTGATATTGAATCTGTCAAAGCGATTGTTGGAGCGTTACGACTCGGAGAAACAGTTGAATGGGATACAAGCATCGCTGATGTACTAGTTTCGGTTCTGAGTGATTTAGTGGTACAAGGTGGGCTAACCATCCGTATTGAAAGTAATATTCTAAACGATACCTACAAAGACGAAGTCACCCAACTTGTAATACTCGAATGGGCATATCGACTTGTTGCGTGCGGGACTTATGCTGGACTTACGTTGCCTGCCTCCCATTACAACCATCTCCAGATGTCTGACAATCTTGACCTGAATATTCATTGGCGACATATGGACTTGGTAACCATGCGTGCTATTAGGGCGTTCCGTTGCGATGACATCCCGGTTTAGTCAATTTTTTGGGTTTTGTGATAAATCAGCAATTCCAGCATTTATGTAGATATGCCGCAAATGTTATAGAGTTATACGGTACTTACCGAAAACCTAATTGAAACATTTTGTGTAATCGCAATTTATATTCTGCAATCGACTATTCTTGGCTTTATTTAATATAATATTATATTTATTTTATAATTTATTTTAACAATATGTATAAGATTATTTTTCAAATCATTAGAAGGAGCCCAATATGCTAACCACACCTGCATATACCGAAATCGAAGGCGTGACCATCTACGGGGATGACGCACTGTTCTATAAGTTTTATCCCATTCCACAAGCCCCTAGTATTCGGCTTGACAAAAATGGCAAACCTATTTTCTTACTGGTCAAATATTCGTTTTCAGACGACGAACGTGCAAATAATCAGTCACTTCCCCCCGGTGGTGGCTACTTGAATTTTGACATTGATTTCTCCATACCGCCTGCTCTACTAGGGCGAGTCCACGATCAACTTCAGGTACAGGTGAATCAAGAGTGGGAACGGCTTCGAAACGGAACCTCGCAGGAACGCTCACGGGTAGCCAGCATGTCTCAGGCTCCTGCCGTAGAATTTGGTGCTCCAACCTATACAGATGGAGCAGTCACCTTAAGCGCTCCCGATGCGCCCGAACTTGTCACAGGTATTATCACCGAAGGCGCACCTTCACTGTTAGCCGGCAATATAGCCGTATTTAACCTCGACCTAACATCCGCAGGAGCATCCTTCATGGAACGCGTGCTCGTTTCCTCAGAAGGTGCTGGTGAAACCGATTTGACACCTATTCAAGTGCGTTATGACTTGAAGTTCTGGGCGCGACTGCCTTCGGTTCGTATCAATGTCAAAGCGGATTCACAAAAGATATATGATTACGTCCGCAAGCAGATGGAAGGTCGTGGTGTCGATTACTGCACCACTTACGATTTCCAGAACACCGATATAGACACGACCACAGCAAGCGTTACTGGCGCTATCGATGTCCAAATCGACACAGGCTCCGGCTCATTGCCAGACAGCGTGATTCAAGAACTTCGCGAATATTCTCTAGAACTCGTCAAGGATATGGTGCAATCCAAATTCTTTAACGACGAACAGCCAGAGCATCCCAAGGACAATAATGCTGATAGCCGCCCCCATACAGATTATGCGACCTACTATCCCTACGGCGGAAATACCAAAAAATATCTACGCCAGACCTACGAAAACACCTCAATGCATATCGAGTTCAACCTCGAACAACACAGTGTCATCGAGTGGAAAATTCATCCACAAAGCACGCTGGAAACCTTTTTCAAGGGAATGAGTAAACAAGAACTGAAGCAATTCGTACGGCCCATCCGGTTGCAAGATGATTTTTTTCAGAACCTAAATTTGACGGTGCGGACTTTTGCCAACTTTGATGACCAAATCATTGACTTTGTCGAGGTTCAAGTGAAGTACGAGGGCACAGAAAATGGTGAGCATATTGAAAAAAGCGACACTTTCACGTTCACCAGTCTTCAGCCTCAAGTATGGAAGCCACAGCTTATTGACGGAAAGCGAGACTATCAATATCGCTATCGTGTCCAATATCGAGGCCAGGAGCCATCGTCCTTTAGCGACTGGAGTCTGCCGCAAAGTGCGCCTGATTTAAATATATCTCTCATCGGTGTCGGACGCCTACATATTACTGCTTTGCTCGGTGATGTGAACTTCGCTGATTTCGTCGAAAATGTGCAGGTACGCATTGGCTACCAGGATGCTGATCAGGCAGTCCCCTACGAAGAATCTGTGCTTACACTAATGCCAACAGTCACAGAACGCTTGTACGAACGTCTCATTTATAAGCCAGTAAATAAAAAAGCGAAGTATCAAGCGCGTTTCAAGATGAAATCCGGCGAAGTGCGAGAAGATGCCGAATGGCACGATGTAAATGGGCCGCAAATCTTAATTAATCAGCCGTCTGAAAGTATCCTGCGTGTGAATTTGATGCCAAGCGGTAATGGCTGGGACGACGTGGTTCAAGTCATTGTTGATATGTACTACGAAGATACTGCCAATCAATTTACCACCGATGGAACCTTTGCCCTACGCAGCCGAGACGAGTCTAAAATGTGGCAGGTCTTCTTACGCAACAAAAATCTGCGGACATTCCAATACCGTACCAACATCAGCTACAAAAATGGCGCGTTCGAGCAGAGCAATTGGCAGACGATAGAAGATAAAACCACAGTGCCTGTAATCGTGAATCGCTCTGGTTTCCGAATAGTACTCGTGCCGGATGCGTTGGATTTCGGGGCTTCTCCCGTTACTGAAGTAACTACCCGTTACAAGGCTAACGGCTTCACTACTCAGGAAACCTTTGTCTTCACCAAAAAGGAACCTCAAGTTTGGATCATCAACGTACCAAAGGACAATTATCCGCTGGAATTTTACTATCAGGTCACTCACAACCCACCCGGTCAGTTACCCGTCTCACAGCCGGAAGTGCTGGAAAAAGACACTATCGTGGTACTGCCAGCCTATCGACCATCCAAACCCGGTACGCTCAACATTCCTGTGCTTGGCACATTAGTAGACTTCGCCGCAACACCGATTGTGATCGTTGATCTACGTTACGATGACGATCAGAACCAAGTCCATAAAGCCAATTCATTGACCTTTACCGAGCGTGGAACTCAGTCATGGTCAGTGGACTTGAAAGACATCAACCAGAATCGCTTTGGCTACAAGATCACCTACTTTACGACGGATGGGGCTGAATATCCCCTCGACCTGAAATATCAGGATTCCCCGCGTGTCATTATCCCGAAATTTATTAGTTAACTCGCACTAAGGAGAAACCCATGCTTAAACTTCCTGCTGAACGATATTTCCCGGATTACCGTGTCACCGCTTACCAAGATGACACTATGTTCTGGAAGTACTACCTCATTCCTGATTATGTGTCGATTCGCCGGGACATCAATAATAACCCTGTCTTTCTGCTCATCAAATATGCGTTTGATGATCAAGATCGGGAAGAAAACCCAGCCCTACCACGTGGTGGCGGCTTTATGGTCTTTGACGTAGAGATGAGCGTGCGCGAGGCTGATTATCCGGCGATAGTGGCCGTGCTCCAACAGGACGTAAACAACACTTGGAATCAGTTGAAAACGCTAGCCGACTCACACAATCAAGATGTTCGTGGGTTACGACTCAACAGCTTTCACAATGTTCATGGTCTACAAACATCTATGAATTTGGGTGTAGATGATGTGCTCTTAGGCTTAGGACCAGAAGGCCCGGGTGCGCCACCCGGCGATGCACCGCCCAAAGTCATCATCAGTCATCCCACATGGACAGAAGGCACATTCCATGTATCTGCACCCCAAAGCGCCAACCTTGTCTCCCATATACTAGCTGAAGGGCCACTGTCACTTACCGGGAACAACGTCGCCGCTGTCAGTATGGAACTTACCTCAGCCGGCGCAACTTTTATGGAGAAAACGCTGACTAATCTGGATGGCAGCGGCGCAACCGATTTGACACCTATCCAAGTTGTTTTTCAACTGAAATTCTTAGCACGTGTTCCACCCGTCACAATGAATATCACAGCAGATTCGCGCAGTATGTTTATGTCTTGTAAGTCCATCGCTCATGATTTCCAGGATGGCGGTTGCGATGAAGATAGTGTCAACCACTCTGAACAATATATGCAGATGGCAGTGGAATCCAATTTGATTAACGTACAGTTCGACACTGGAATGCTCGAACTTTCCGATGACTTCGTAAAGGAGCTTCGGAGTGGTGCCATGAAGTTGGTCATGGACATGATTAAAGATAAATGGTTCGACAAAAAAGAGGCCAAACCCGCAGATAATCCAGATGACCCTACCAAGGATTTTGTCAATCGCGACAGTGATGTGTATTACATGAAGTCCGATTTCCAGGCGGAGTCCATGAGCATTGCCTATCATGAGCGCATTGAGAGTTTGCAGCGCTGGCCGATCAATCCGCAGGGTACACTGCAAACGTTCTTGGCCGATGTTTCCGCCAGTGAAATGCGGAAATATGTACGAGTGGTCGATCTAGCGGATTCATTCTTCCAAACGTTGGGGTTGAAGGTAGTATGCTTCGCTGACTGGGCTAATGAACCGATTGCATTTGTGGAAGCCCAAATCCGCTATACAGGGCGAGACGAAAACAATCAGGATGTGGAGAAAGTCCAAACCTTTACCTTTACTAAGGACGTCACCAGTGGTGAATGGGATCCCAGTTTGATCGGGCGCAAGCGGGAGTATAGCTATCGTTGGCGTGTAGGCTTTCAAGGACATGAACCGGGTGACTTCACCCGTTGGGAACGCGACACGTCGCCAAACCTGAATATTAGTCTCGCTGATCCTGGCAAGGTGGCCGTCCGCGTATTAGCAGGCAATATCGATTTCAACCAGATCACTAAACAGGTTCAGGTTGACCTAAGTTATGCGGATACGAATGTACAGGAAGAAACCACCACTGTCATCTTAGCAAACGGTCAGTTGGAAGATAACTACCAGCGTTATATCTATACCGACTGGGATCGGCCAGTACGCTATCGCACACGCTTCTTCCTAAAGAACGACCAGTCGATTGAAAGCAATTGGCAGGAAACAACCAATCGTCAACTAGTCATCAACGAGCCATCGTCAATGAATCGACTGGACGTACAGCTTGTACCAGTTGGCGATTGGAGCAATGTTCTGCAAACAATCGTCAATTTGCGCTATGTTGACCAGTCAAGTGGTTACTTCTTGGATGACAATCGCCGCCTCACGACGCCCGACCAATTTCTTTCGTGGGCAGTTCTCGTCAAAGACCCGAACAAACGCAAGTTCCAATACAAGGTACTAACATCGTTCAAGGATGGATCACTACCTGTCGAGAGTCAGTGGCTCGAGGCCGATGGTGATCAAACGCTGCCAATCTTGGTCAAGCAGAAGCCAAAACTGAATGTCAAACTGCTACCGACTCTACTGGATTTCGCTGTGACGCCAGTGGTCGAAGTCACTATGCATTATGACGACACTTCAAATAATCTGCACAAGGTAGAGACCTTTGCGCTTACCGCTCCTTCCGAACAATTGTGGTCATTCCCGATTTCACGGGATGAACAACGTGCCTATCGCTATCAAGTCACCTATAACACTAGGGAAGGCCAAGTGGTGAGTGTGCCTGAAGCTACTAGCGATGAAACTGCTCTTGTCTTGCAGAAATTGATCGTTCCGGAAGTGACTGCACTCATTCAGCCAAAAATGATCGACTATGGGGCGACCCCGCTTGTCGAAGCCTATATCGAATACAAAGATCCTAATCGCGGAATTGACTGCGAAGAAACCTTGGTCTTCACGGACGGGCAGGCGCAGCGGTTCCGCTTCCAAGTCGCCCAAGACTCGCCTCGAGAGTATCAAGTGACAATCACCTACTATCTGGCGAATGGCAGCGTCATAACCCGCGACCCGGTACATCTGGATAAAAGCCAGATTGTCATTCCGCGCTATATCCCCACTGCCTGAAACCAAGTTGGCTATCCTCCCCCTGACAGGTGTCTTGAAGAGAGGATAGCCACAAGTATCGAGTAGCGAACTGAACGATGTACGAAGGAGAGATGGTTGATGATTTACTTAAATGCAGCAGCTTATCAATACGAGGACGTGATCGTTTATCCAGATTATCACGACCCGTTGCAATTTTACTACCTCCCCAATCGCCCCCACCTGGCTGTTGATGAGCAGAATCGACCGGCTATCCGTTTTCTGGTTTATCGGGAAGCATTGGACGAACTAGATGCTAGTGTCGATGAGGTGGCTGGTTTCTTATTCTTCGATACCAACTTGGCTTGGCCCCCTGAGACACTCCAGAAAGTCGCCAAACGGCTTCAGGATGATCTAGAACTGGAGATGCTTCCTCGGCTTGTGCCTCTCCTCTATCGAAGTGGAACTGTGCGTCTGGCTTTTCTCGACCGCCAAACGGCACCCGAGTCACACACTCCAGGTGATCAACCGTCTGATAATGCGGATGAACCATCTGTAGAATGGGTCACTTTTCTCGAATCCAGCGGTATACCATCACTGTACGGCGAAAATCGTGCCATATTTACTGCGAAGCTGACCAAAAAAGCTACGGCACTTTTATTCGGTGCATTTGAGGGTTTCGTCCCAGCAGGAGTTGTCTATGAACTTAACTTCGTTGGGATGCAGCGTGCCTTCAATGTGAAGGTCACAGCGGATTGGGAACAGGTATACACCGCAATCCAGGATAAGAAAACGACCAGCGTGATCTTCTTCAATAGTGATATTGAAAAGATGGTCGAGGAATTCATCGAGAAAAAAATAATCAAAATCGAAGCCTCGCTAGAAGGCGTAGCCGAGGAAGCTATGGAAAGCGAGTTCAAGGAGGTAAGGAAAGAACTCACTGACTTTGTGATAGAAAAGTTTTTTGCAGCGCAACCTAATCCGCTTAAACCCGGAGCTCGCGACGTGGTCGATGGCATTGTCGACATAGCTCGTCGCCTCCGTGACCTCGCTTCTCCTATCAACGTTGGTTATACCCATAAGGAACTAAGTGTCACCGAAATTCGCACCTTTAATGCCGACTACACAATGGCACGCGCAGTGGAAAGGGTGATCGCACCGCAAGCCCATTTGAGTGTGTTTTTTGAAGACTACACCCTGACTCGTGATGACATTGTGACTGTAGTAGATGGTGATGACGATATGTGGAGGGCAGTGGAATTCACTATCCAGGCAAATGCCGATTTTCAAGGCGACGGCCTCTTCGGCGTAAAGGTCGACGTGGCTTATGAGCACTCCAAAAACGGTAATGAGCCGGGCGAAGACGCCATCGTCTGGCCATTTTTACTAAAAGACACCAATACAGTTATCAAGAAACATGCTTGGTACAAGCCGGATATTGGGAGCGATTTTCTTTATCGCTATAACCCTATCTTCACAGCCGGAGGGCTGCCCGGCCCGGTGATGGAGATAAACAGTGGCTGGCAGGCGGGCAGCGGCAATCTCGTCATAGCAACACCAACCAACCTCTATACCCGGCGGCGTATTGAATTCCAACTTCTCAAGAACTTCCCATCCGACATTTACCAGCAAGTAATGGTTCATATTCGCTACAACGATCCACTCAATGGGTGGACACATGAAGCCAGCACCGCGTTGAGCGCCGAAAAAACTCACGACGAGTTTGTTTTCCGCAGAGCGATCGGATCGCCAGCGGATGTGGACTACCGTCTTTCGTATTACCAGAGCAAAAACACGGTGGAAAGTGAGTGGACGAGTACAACTGAAAGTCTGGTGCTGGTAGATGATCCTCGAGATTTATTCCCAGTGCGTATCTTGATCGCCGGGGATCGCAAGAAAATCCAGGAACTGATATTGGACTTCCGATATGAAGACCCAGAAAACAATATCTTTGAAATTTGGTCAACCCGCTTCACCCAGACCGATATCAACGAACCAAAGGAATGGCGCTTGGCGTTAGCCGACAAATTGCGCCACCGCTACTGGTACTCCCAGACCATCATTGAAATGGATGGAAATCTCCTTTCTACCGGCTGGATTCAAGACGACCGCAATACTCTGCCGGTAGGCACAATTTACGCCAAAAAATGGGAAGTGCAGCCGGAACTGATTGGGCCGAATTTTAGCAATCACAATATCACACAGGTGAAGCTCAAACTCCACTATATTGATGACGCAAATAACTATCGCGCCGACAAAGAGATGATCTTTGGGCAAACCGGTAAAGGGGAAACTTGGTCGCTGGAGCTACGGGATCCATCAATGCGTGAATACAGTTATGAAGTTAGTTATTTGTTGATGTCGGGTTTCGAAAAGAAGATTGGCCCGCTGGTCAGTACGGACACTTTCTTGATGATTTCATCGCTTCCTCCACAGGATTGAATGATGAACACTATTGCAAGTCCGCCCAACCCATTTACCTTGAGTCCACTTAATCCGGATAAACGCGATTCGGTAGCGAACGTCCTCTACTGCGCGGCACTGCTTTCCGGAACACCAGTAGACAAGGCAACCTTGTTGGACAATCTCGAATTGCTTAATAAATCAAAAGAGGGACGCACCTGTATCGACGCCGGCAGTCCGGTTATGTTCTCTGTGCTTGCGCCGGGTGAACGCAGTCTGCGGGTCTTAATGCGGGAAGAAGGAGATGATGAAAACAGCACATGTTGGCGACGACTTTACTATTACTCAGACGGTAAAGTCGAGTTTTGGCGGACACGAATGTTCACGCGCGAAAAAGCAGCGGCTTGGGAACATGCATGTTCAGCGGCCAATCTAGTCAATGGTGAACAACGCCTGAAACAGTATCAAGCTGTCTTGGGACCGCGAGGCCGCATCTATTGTGTTGCTTCGTCAGACACCGAAGCTACAGTTAGCTGGAAGCTTGACCACGCTTACCCACCGGACATCGCACTGGCAAACGCTGGTCTTGAAAGAGATTGGCAGGTTGCCATGGAAACGCTTCGGGTGTTGTTGGGGCAGTATCCATCCTCGCGTGTTGGGCCGTGGAGTATCACACGTTACCTTCATCAAGACAGCCCATTAGTACGGATCGGAACGACCGGTTGGGCGCGGCAAATCGAAGATGAAGCCAAACGTCAGCGTCTTGCGACCTTGTTCGACCAAATCGGAGGCGATGGACGTTTTGCGGAAGGGCTTTACAAACTCATCAGCTCGGTGAGTGAGCCCAACGCACGTATTGGTCGCGCGATAGAAGTTGAATTGGTTGAAGGACATGTCACGGCAGTGGAGTGTTTTCTCTCTATACCGGAAGTAAAGAATCATCAAACCTTGTTGGACACTAGGAGGAATGAGTCATGAGTTGGGTACGCATACATCCAATGATTAAGAATTGGGCAGGCGGGGGGCCACCCCCGGTTTTTGACATCAGTTCGGACGAAAACGGCACAGCAGTGGTTGAACTCGCATGGGATCCACAGTCACTGGTGGCTCCAGCTACCTATTCCGATCCGTTGCGCTATTATAATTCGGATACTACCTTCAGCGAATCACTGACTAATGACGATGGTTCTCGCCGGACGGTCAATGTTCCGTCGCAGACTATCCAACTTGTCGGCAACCGTGCCCAGTGGATTATGCCACAGCCCTTGTGGGATGCCTACTTACAGGAGTCGCTGAAAACTATACGCCTACCACCCGCATCGACCTTTTCTCGCAACATTTACTACCGCGTCCGCGTAACGCCGCCCGGTAGTTCGAATGCCACAAGCTGGCCACCGGAAGCGACTCTACAACATGCGAGAAACGATGGTTCGCCACATATTAGTATGGCGCCGCTAAGTGCGTCTCCCTCAGCCATGGTTGTACCCGATGATGCAGCTGTAACCCAGATGGGTGGCATCCCACTAATTCCCAACCTGTTTGCTGAAATGCTGCGAATGATGTGGAAAAGTCTGCCAGAATCTGACACCAGCCGTCAAGCATTGGTGCGCATCTTTGCTCATGCCAACTTCCAAGGCGCGAACCTGCAAACCCGTGCTAATATCCTGAAACTCTGGCTGTTTGGCGGGAAGGAAAGTCGTAAACTTATTCCCGCACTACTCAGTCGTCGCACGGTCATTGGCAGTGGTGTCGAGATACCCATAATCGAAAAGACCGATTTGCGAGGTGGTAAAACCCTTGTGGAGAACTTGCTCCGGTTATTGGCTATTACCCCTCACCCTGACTTAAACGCTGTTATCTCCCAAGAACACTTGCTGGACGATGTGATTACTGAAATTCTCGATCCGAATGGTCAGGTAAATCAAGGTGCAGCAGGGACATGTTCACCTACTTCAATGCAAACCTTACTCATTACAGTTAACCCTGCAGAATACGCACGGCTTCAGGTGGGATGGTTGAGTAGCAGCGGAACGTCCGAATTGGCAAACGGTGCCGCAGCACCGATCCCGCCCGGCATTTACACGACTGCTGCCAGCCTAACGGGCGCAGGTGTGGGCGGAAATGCTGGATTCCTGATTCGTACCTACGCGGAACTGGCATTTCAATCGGCTATTCTACAGTATGGACAAGGCAGTAATTTTCCCGCGTTTACGGGCACACCTGCAAGTTTGGCGCAGACTTTTCAAGCTCTTGTCGCGGGGGGATTTGCATTTAACGAAACCGAGCGCGCTTTAAGTGGCATTTTCAACACACACTTTACCACCCATTATATTCCGATGGGGGCAGGAGTGACTCAAGCCCAGTGGCAGGCAGCGCAGCAACCGATCCGAGATGGTCTTGTCAGGGATCTACCGGGCAGACAACAGCAGATGTTGATGGCTATGTTCTGGGGGGCACCGTACTCAGCTGGACATGTCGTTCTTGGTATTCGAGCCGAAAGCGGAAGGGTTTTTTACAAGAATCCCCAGTATCCGGGGTCAAATCCTCCCATTGGGTATATCGCGGGAGGTACAAACTCCAATCCACCACGTCGCTATGAAGATCCCAGCAATTCGCTGGAGTCGATAAGCCAGAGCGATCTACTTACTTGGATTAAAGGTTACTGGGTACCGGATACAGCCATTATATAAAGGGAGGATGATTATGTTATATTTAGATGAACCGATTGGCCCCATCGGCGGGGTAATGATCTACCGCGATCATGCGGATAAAAGCCTATTCTATTATGTACCGGAGCGCCCTCGTTTGGCGCGTAATGACGGTCAACCGGAATTTGTCTTTCTGAAGTATCGCCGTGACATCACTGATAATGCTGATTTTGATCCGGATGCGAAGGAAGCACTAGGAGGCGGTTTCCTGTCATTCACGGTCGACTTAGGTATGGAAGACGACCAGTTGGACGCCATCAAAGAAAAGTTGGCGGTCTTCGCCGATGGCGAAGTAAAATTAACGCCCATCCAATTTCGCAAAGGTTCGGTGCGGCTTTCAATATCTAAAGATCAGGCTGATATCAAAGATGCCCCGGCGGATACGCCTCGCGGGTTGGTACTGTTTGAGGAAATTATGGGTGCGACCAAACCTTCCTTATATGGGTTCAACCGTGCGACCTTCACGGTTGTCTTATCACAGGAAGGCGCAACATTGGTCGAAGCAGCCTTGCGTTCCGGTATCAGTCCTATTGGGGTGCTGTACGACCTAGAATTTGAAGGACTGCGTCCTGCGTTCAATGTTAAGGTAACAGCCGAATATAAGCGCATTTACGATCATCTGGAAACGCAGTTCGGCGCGCGTGGGCAGATTTATGCAGTTTCATTGGGTGTAGACATTGCAGCCGCCTTCCAGAAGCTGCGCGATGATGGCGCCATCAAAGTAGAGGTTGTCACTTTCACCGATGATGATGATCTGCGGAAACAGGCGGAAGAATGCTGGAACTGGTTCAAAACCGAACTATTAAAGGATTTTTTCAAATCGGCACTCGAACCACCGACGTTCATGCGTGCTAACAGTTCTGGCGGGCTGCTTGGTCAACTCACCAGTTTGCTTGGTTCGTTGGGAACATCGCAAACAGTTCCCTCTCAACCACAGCGCGGCGCGCCATCAACACAGACTCCTACCCCGGCTCCCCCAGCGACCAGCATCGATTCTGGGGTACAAAGCACGGCTGAGACCAATCGTGCCGCGGCAGGCGCAGGGACAGCAGGTGCGGCGACCGGTGGCAGTGGGGGAGGGTCGGGTGGCCCAACTTCAGTCTCACCATTCCAAGTAGCTTTCTCGCTCAAATACTATCATCAAGAGGAGCTAAAGACACGGGTTTTTGAGTTTTCACAGCAGTCTGCGGTTGCTCGCAACGCTGCCCCACAAGGATTGTTCTCGACAGTAGTCAACGGTCTTGATCTGCGCCGCGCCATAAAAGAAGTCAGCCTTGATGAAGAATTCTTCAGGCGGCTTGTAGCAACAATTTCAATAGGTAGTGACCTGGCGGCAGCTGGAGTCAGCAAAGTTGCTGTGAACCTAGAATATCCGGGAACACGGTTATTTGGTGAAGAACCCTCCCATATCGATGGTTTCGTTTTCTCGCCTGAGTCGATGACGCCACATACCTTCAATACTTGGCTAAATGATCGCAAAGATCTGTCTTATCGCTACATGATGGACATTCACTTTAAGCCGGACTCCCCTTGGGTCGGCAAAGAAGCGCATGTCACAACCGATTGGATCGTCACACGGGATCGCCAATTGACGCTTGATCCGCTGGATGTGGTTGGCCTATTTGATGTTACGGTATCGTTGGGCACAGTCAGCACTGATGAAGTCAGCCAAATCCAAGTGGAGATGGCCTATGAAGACGTGGGCAGCGACTTCGAGGCCCATCAGAACTTCGTGTTAACACCGGGAGGCGCTTCAACTGCCCATTGGCCCCTACGCCTTTCGGACTCACAGCAACATAGCTACCGCTATCAAGTTACATATTTCCTAAAGAGTGGGGTCCGCTATCGTACTGACTGGCAGGAATTAGAAAATCCATCATGCGTCATTAATGACCCATTTGCAGGCGCGCTCGAAGTACGCTTGTTCCCGCTCTTGAGCGCCGATGAGTTGCTAGAGGCTGACATAAACCTAATCTACCAAGAATCCGATACAAGCTACGAACGGCGGATGGCGATCATCTTTACACCGGATGCTTTAGCTGCTCGTACCATCAAGATTCCCACATTGGCTCAAAATCCAGAAGGTTACACCTATGATCTCACAATCATTCGATCTGATGGTTCAGTCTTTCAATCCGACCCGATTAAGAAAACCGGTGACGATCTAAGCCCACTGGTAATTTCTGACGGAATTGGCATAACCAAGCGCGTTAAGGTGAAACTAATCAACACTAACTTAGATTCAGCTAACCTGGTTGCTGTAAAAGTCCATGTAACAGGGCCTGGTTCAACGCCAGATATATCCGAGGTCTTATTTACATCCAGCCAGATAAATGATCGTACACTGATTGTCGTCCAACCAGACGTCGACGCGCCATTTAACTATCACTACCGCATCACCGGGTATTCGCGAAGCGGGTTGCCAATCGACGGTCAAAGTGGCGATTCCAGTGACATCAACCTGATGATTCCGCTGCCTGTTTAGAAGATCCACATACTATTTTTCGGGTGGGAAGATCCTCTTCCCATCCTTATCTATCTAACTATCTTTTGGACTTACCCGATTAGACGGACATGCAAAATGTCCTATCGCACGGCGCCCCATTTTGAGTCTGGCTCCGACGAAACAGCAGCCATGTTTATTGGTCTAATTGGTTTAAATCGCCAATTGCGTCCTGAGCAGGTTTTCAAATTCAGGGTCACTGAATTCTCTATATGATTGGCATCACTGGTTATTATTCAAAAATAACAAATTTCTCGCGTAAATTATATTCATGTTATTGACCATCTACTGAAAGGAGACGCGAATCCAACCTCGGCACTTACCCACTGAGCGCTCCATTCATACACAAGCCCACTCGACGATGGTACTAGAGGATTGCCACCACAATTATGGAGTGTAACGGTGCCGGACGCTGTTGTAGCACTTTCAAACACACCTTGAATGCCGTTGGCTCCCGGTAAAGCATCCAAATTAAAGGATCCATCCGGATTGAGTGAAGTTAATTCGATTTCGGCAACACAAGTAGCACCATTAACAACTAATTCCACCTCAATATTATCAACTTCAGTTTTGGGTGTAATATCAAATACGATTACATCATTTTCAGGGCTCCTTACCGTCCCTTCCCAATGACCACCTTTTGCTCCGATTTCGGTTGAGGTTGCTACACTGGCTGACACTGGTGTACCCGGTGGATATTCTAGCGGCGAAGTATTTCCATATACGTTTATATTGCTCTTGTAAGCGTTCTGCTCTAGTAAAAGTGCCTCTGCTCGAACTTCATTTAATGTATCCGGATTGAGTTGTTTGAGTTCAGTCAATTCCAAAGTTTCTTGTGTCTTTTCTCCCGCGCCTCTCCAATCAACCTTTATATTACCTACATTGGGGGCGTAGTATTTAATTTGATAGGCATCCGGTTCTGAATCACTGGTTTCAGCAATGGTCAGTACATTTTCGTAACACTTTACAGGTACACACGTCTGAAGACCTAGCTGGTCTACATTGCCATAGTCAGTCCAATTCACTTTTGGCCCCCATCCTTCCCGATAAGCTGGCGCATCCAACTTCGGTTGTGCGAGCATCATGATACCTGCTCTTGCATCCTCAAATCCGTGGATCCAGGCTGGAGAGGCAATAACCTTGCCAGCGTCATATTCTTCCGGATATTCACCCACACGCCAAACAGAACCTTCATTGTCTTGAGCAAAAAAAGCTAGTTCAGCTTCCACAAGCTCACCGTCACTATAGTCTCGATCCCAAGTTACAGATGTGCGAACGCCGCCGATGATCTTCGTCAAATCAGTGACAGTTATTATCACACGATGCGAAACTGATGTTCCGTCATCTTCTACTGTAATACCATCGTAGATGTACTGCGTCCCCTGTTGCAGCGGAAACCATTTATTGTCGACAGTAGTAGGATTATCAAAATTTTTAGGGTCGAAATCGTAAAAAACTGCAACGGAGGTTGGGGCGACATCCTGTGCATGAAGATTACCAACCATTAGCGTAGTAATCAGGAACAAAACACAACTATTTAGTACAGTACGAAAAAAACGATTCATGCAGCACCTCACTCTTTACGAAATACACTTCATCATTCTTACCTGGGCACACTCATTGAGTGTGCCCAGGTATTTATTGACATCCTGAAGCCAGAATTGTTCAGGCTGATTGAATGACGCCTCCGTCGCGATGAGGCAATACGTTACGCCTTCCAAAGACCAAGTACAAAGACGGCACAATAAACAAGTTAACTAAGGTTGATGTAATCAAGCCGCCTAGAATAACGATAGCCATCGGATGCTCGATCTCATGACCGGGGATATTTCCAGCCAGAACAAGCGGCACCAGCGCTAAGCCTGCCGTTAATGCAGTCATCATTATTGGTGAAATGCGTTCTCTCGCTCCGCGCTTAACAAGTTCTAGACCGAAAGTCATGCCTTCGAAATCCTCTAGATGCTGATAGTGGCTTATCAGCATGATGCCATTGCGCGCTGCTACACCTAAAATAGTCAAAAATCCGACCAGTGAACCAAGTGAGAGAATACCGCCGCTTATAAAGAACGCAGCCAACACACCTCCCACCATTGCCATCGGCAAACTCAAAAATGACATAATCGCCAAACGCCAATTACCCAACGATACGCGCAGCAGAAAGAAGATGACAAGACCAGCGACAATCCCAGCACCAGTTATGCGTTCTTGCGCCGCCTGTCGCTCAGAATACTCGCCTATCAACTCCGGGTGATATCCAGTTGGGAACTCGATTTCTTTTAGACCGCGTTCCACATCGGCAACAATTGAGCCGAGATCACGCGCACTGGTCACATCAGCATCAACGTTGATGCGGCGCGCCAATCCCTCGTGATTGATGGCATTTGGAACCGGTGCGACGAACACCTTCGCAACATCTATTAAGCGTACCTGCCCACCATCAGGTGTATCGATCAACAAATTGCGAAAGCTATCTAGATTGCCGCGCGCTTCAGGAATACTCCATACGTTGACATCGTATGTCCGGTTCGAGGTATGAATATCACCTGCTTCTTCACCTGCGACCATATATCCCGCCGCACGACGGACATCACCCGGTTTTAGTCCGTATTGCTGAGCCTTTGCCATGTCGACTTCAACTTGTATCTGAGGTATGTCCACGAGTAGTTCCACATGAGAATTGGTAACCCCTGGAATCTTTGAAATCATATCCTCGACTTCCTCTGCCTTCTCACGAAGGATTTCAAGATCGTGGCCAAAAATTCGGATAACGATAGGATGGCTCGTTCCTGTCAAGACTTCGCGGATGCGTTCTTTTAGATACGTCTGCACGTCGCGCACGAGACCGGGATAACCATCTACCATGCTCTGAACAGCCGTTAACGTCTTATCGTAGTCAACCGAGGGATCCACGCTAATCCAGTTTTCGCCAAAGTAGATACCGTACACTTCATCCATCAACAAAGCTTGACCAATATGCGAGCCGCAGTTGCGGACGCCCGGGATGGTTTGCAGCTCCCTACAAGCAATCTGCGAAATACGTACCATTTCGGGATGTGATGTGCCGGGCTTTGTAACCCAGTGCATCAGGAAATCTCGTTCTTTGAATGACGGAAGAAGTTCCTGTCCTAATTTTGGCACGATAACGATACCGGCCAACAGGAGAGCGGCCGTAGATGCATAGGCAAAGCGGGGCGTACTGAGGCTGCGTGACAGCACAGCATCATAGACCCGATGAAGCCAAGGTATGACGGGTGAAATTCGATCTGTAACTGGAGCATTAGATAGAAAAATCAGGATCAGCGCTGGTGTAACCGTCAGAGCAATCATCGGTGATACGATCATTGCAATGACGTATGACTGAGCGAGCGGTTGGAAAAATGCACCCGCCAAGCCCTGCATGAAAAACACCGGGAGCAACGCGGTCATTTCAATCGCCGAAGCATAGATGATGGCATTGCGTACTTCAACCGAAGCTTCCAGGATAATAGTCGACGTGGGTAACGTACTCCCCTCCGCACGAAATTGACGCAATCGACGGACGATATTTTCCACATCGACAATCGCGTCATCTACGACACCGCCGATACCAATTGCCAGCCCTGCTAGTACCATCACGTTAATGGTTGTGCCCATCAGAGAAAGAATGAGCATTGTGATCACCATGGTCAACGGGATGATGGTGGCGCTGATTAGAGCAACACGCCAATCCCACAGGAAAACTAACAGCACCAGCACTACCAATCCAGCGCCGATGAGCAGAGACTCGCTTAGATTCCTGAGCGCATCTTCGATAAACGTCGCTGGTCTGAAGATTGTGGTATCAATATCGATGCCGGTAAGTCCCGGTTTCATCTCTTGCAATGCCGCTTCAACCCCGTTGGTCACTTCCAAGGCATTGGCCCATGGGAATTTTTCTACAATTAGCAGCAGTCCTTCTCCGCCATTTATGACCGCGTCCCCGATCATCGGCCAGGTGCCATCTACCAGATTGGCGACATCGTTAAGGTGTAATGGGGTGCCATCCTCCTTGACCCGGTTGTTAATAGGAACAAGCCCAAGGTCAGCAGTAGATAGAAAGGGCAAAACATGTCGAATTGAAAGTCTTTGATTGGGTGTCTCGAGAAAACCTCCGGTACCTATGGTCGACCCAAAAGAAAACTGCATCATCCCAGAATCCAGCGTATCCGAGGTGACCTGAGTGACCTCTTCTACCGGAACGTCGTAAAGTGCCAACCGTTCAGGGTCAACCTGCACCTGTGGCATCTGAATGCGTTCACCCCACATCGCCACGTTGGCAACGCCACGTACGCGGAGTAAACGCTGCCTAATACTCCAATAGGTGGTCATCGACATATCAATAACTGATCGATCTTTTGAAGAAAGACCGATCTTCATGGTACGAGCCGTTGACGACAGAGGTGGCATCAAAACCGGGGGCGCGGCCCAAGTTGGTAATCCCGGCACTGCAATTGCCAGACGCTCTTGTACCAGTTGTCGCGCTTTCATCAAATTGGTACCCGGCTCAAAGATCAGGATGATCGATGACAACTGCTCAACCGATTTGGAGCGCATAATATCCAACCCTGGAAGCCCATTGAACACTTCTTCCAAGGGAATGGTCACAAGCGATTCCACTTCAGCAGAGGAGAGTCCGAGGCTGGGTGTTTGAATCTCCACACGTGGCGGGGCAAATTCGGGAAAAACGTCAACCGACATAGCTCGAATTTGAGCAATACCAAATATCAAGAATGTTACAGCGACGAAAACAACAAGGTATCTATACCTGAGACTAGTTGCAACGATCCATTGCATCTCTCTCATTTTCCAACTCCAGTATCAATACCATACAACTCGGACACGGCTACAGTAGCCACTTCAGTACCAAGTGCTGGCCCAGTTTTCAAAATCGCCCTATCACCGTCAATATGATCAATCGTGACGGCTGTTCGGACAAAAGTGCGCGGTTCAGGGCTTATATAAACCCATGTGTCGCCCTTAAGGTCATATATCACTGCACTGTAGGGAATAATCAGACTTTGCACTCCGTTTACTTGTTCGTTACGTACTGGAGCCGTCTTAACCTCTAGCCGAGCGGCCGCCTGCTCAGTCAACGCGATATGTTTGAATTCAGATCCTTCAATTGTCGATATAATGGCAGGTTTTTCAGTTGTAGTCGCTTTCGTCACTGCACCACCGCAAGCTGAAACGACTAACGCAACGACGATTGCCAGTGCCCCAACAATGCTCTTGCTATAGTTCTGCATTACACACTTCCTTCCGGATACTATATTTATGTAGATCATTATCAGTCTCCAGCTGCCGTAAGCGTCGGTCGGTCGATCATCACAGAGTCCCAATCGACAGATTGTGTGGTTGGGGCAAAGCGCAGGTAAAGAGCGGGCAGAATGAACAAATCAAGCATCGTAGTCGTGACCAACCCACCGAGAATTACAATTCCCATGGGACGCACGATTTCATTACCAGCGGCATCACCGGCAAGCACTACTGGCAAAAAGACCGCGCCTATTGCTAAGGCTGACATCACAATCGGCCCCATGCGTTCTTGCGCCCCGCGCAGAACAAGCTCTGGTCCAAAAATTACGCCTTTCTGCCGGGTGAGAGATTGAAAATGCCGGGTCATCGTAATGCCATTACGAACCACAATACCTAGCACTGCCAAAAAGCCAAAAAGTGAGCCGAGCGAAAGGACACCACCACCTAAGAGCACCGCAACTGCCCCGCCCGCCCCTGCCATTGGTATCGTCAGAATGGCGACGAGACTCAAACGCCAACTATCGAAAGCCGCCTGTAGCACAAGGAATATTCCAATTACTGCTACGACCACAAAGGTTAATATTTGCATCAGATTAGCCTGCCGGTCGCCAGACTGATTGAATACTTCTGCATGAAATTCCAGTGGGAACTCGATACTTGCGAGATTAGCTTTGATGTCAGCCATAACAGCGCCCACGTCGCGACCACTGATATTGGCAACCACATCAATGTAACGTGAGACAGAATCACGTTGTATGGATATTGGAGTTGGCACAATTCGTATGTCGGCAACGTCACCTAGACGTATCTGTGTATCGTTGGGGCCGTCAATCATCAAGTTAGAAATAGCATTTAGGTTGGTACGTATTTCAGGAACACCCCATACCACTACATCAAATACCTTTTGCTCTTCGTAGAGGCTGCCGACTCGAAGGCCAGATAGTAACGTTGCTGCTGCTCGGCGGACGTCGCCGGGTTTGAGACCGTAGCGCTGAGCCTCAGTGAGCTTGACTTCTATTTCTACTTCTGGCTCATAAATCAAATGAATAGGATGTATATCGACAAGTCCGTTGATTCCCGCGAGGTTCTGACTCAGCTCCGTCGCCTTGCCATCTAAAAGCGTCAGGTCATCACCATAAATACGTACAACAACATCATCAGTTGTTGGTGTCAGCACCTGTCCGATTCGATCAGGCTTATAGGTTTCTACTTCTCGCAACAAACCAGGATAACCACCAATGACATCCCGAATAGTGCTAACGGTCGTTTCATAGTTGGCTTTCGGATCAAGGTTTACCCAGAGTTCACCGGAATTGATACCGACCACCTTATCTCCAGTGATCGCGCGTCCCAAATGGTATCCCACATTAAGTACGCCAGGAACGGCGCTCAATTCTTTAGTTACTTGAGCGGTGATTCGGTTCATTTCTTGGCGTGAAGTGCTAGGAGCACCTTCCCACTGGATAAGCAGATTTGTCTGCTTGAATTCTGGCATCAGCAACTGGCGTAGGGGTAACAATGCCAGAAGGCCAACAAGGGTAACGGCACCAGTTACAATAAGAACCATGTTCGGCAGTCGAATACTCCGCGCTAACATACCGCTATAAATACTCTGTAATCCATGTACAAGAGGAGGTTCGTGATGTCCGTGCGACGCGTTAGCAAAAAGAACCAGACTCAGAGCGGGAGTAACAAGCAATGCTGTCAGCATGGATATAGACACTGCCACTACGTATGAGACAGCCAAAGGTCGGAAAAATGCACCAGCTACTCCTTCCAGGAAGAAGATGGGCATCACAGCCAGCAATACGATCAACAACGCAAAGAAAGCAGGGCCACGCGTCTCAAGTGTAGCGGCAAGGATTATGGAGGAAGTTGATTTTTCGCTGCCAGTCTCCTGCTCACGCAGACGGCGTGCAATATTTTCTACGCTAATGACAGCGTCATCAATGACAATACCAAGTGCGACCGCTAAACCCGCCAAAATCATCACATTAAAAGTAGCACCACGTGAGGCCAGCACGAACGCGGCAACGAGCAGCGATACCGGGATTGTCACTAAACATATGACAGCAGTACGCCAGCCGAAGAAAAAGACAGCTAAAACCACAACGAGAAGGACAGCACTGATAATCAACCACGTATTGAGATTACTAAGCGCCATTTCGATATAGTTGGCCGAACGAAACACGGAGGTATCAATGTTCATTCCAGCGAGACCGGGGCGAAGAGCTTCAAGCGCTTCCTCTACGCCGCGTGTAACATCCAGGGTGTTGGCTCCGGCGAACTTTTCAACAACGAGTAGCAGCGCAGGACCTTTATTCCCTGCGGCGTCTCCAATCAGCGGTTGATGATCTTCTACAATAGTGGCTACGTCGCCCAAACGCAGCAGGCCATCGCTGTCGTCGACAACCACCTGAGCAAGATCATTTGGCGTTGAGATGGGTAGATTGTGACGGATGCCAAGCCTTTGATTGGGTGTATCAATCCAACCAGTTGTACCGGGTGACGACGATTCCAAATAGCTTAATGGTGATACCCACAACGCCTCGCCAGTAGTTTCGATGATTTTCTGTAAAGTTACTTCAGCAGTATGTAACTTTGCTGGATCGACCAGTACCTGAAGTTGCGAATCCCTCTCACCCCAGATTGCAACATTAGCTACACCCGCAACACCCGTCAAACGTGGCCTAATGTTCCAATGTGCAAGTACGGACATTTCAATAAGAGATAGATCAGCGGATGAAAGTCCTACAACCATGACCCGACTGGAAGATGAAAGCGGTTGCAGCATAGTCGGCGGTTTAGATACATTTGGTAACGCAAATGTCTGTGTCAATCGTTCCTGAACTGCCTGCCGTGCCAAAAGAGGATCAGTTCCAGGTTCGAATACCATAATAATTGACGATAACCCAGCAACTGACTGAGAGTAAATGCGGTCAAGCCATGCCACACCGTTCAGCAAATCAGCCTCCAGCGGAGTAGTAATCAAAGATTCTACTTCTTTGGCAGCCAAACCGAGAGCTTCCGTCTGAACTTCTATGAATGGTGGGTTGAACTCGGGATAGACGTCTACTGGTGCCTCACGGAGTTGTACAACCCCGAAGACTATTAACGCACCAGCAAGGGCGATAATAAGGTACCGAAGGCCAAGACTTAGATTAACTATCCAGCGTAACATATATAAACCCCCTTGAAATGGACATGAAATGTGCCGGTGAGTTGATCACCTTAACCGGCGGTCTACCAAGTCCTCCGCTAGTAGATCGCTTTAAACTTGTCGATGTGCTTCCTCTGAATTCAAGTAGCAGTTAGGTCAGCTACTGTCTATTGAGTTGGATGAATACCGCCACGGGTAAAATATCCCGTCAAACTCTTATCTAACTGACCAACTTCATAATCCAATAACACGTACAGGTCTTTCATAATCAGACAACAAATCCAATCAAATAATTTATTATAAATACATATTAACCACCAAGACCTCCCATTGTCATTAACTTGTTATTTGATAGAACCAGGCATTACTCCGTACTCCCTGATCTGGTTATTGACGTTCTTGTCATCCGTTAAGTCGAGTTGCTGAACCCGACGAATAGTCCTAACTAGTGTATGAGCAGCAACCGTCTTTAACCGGTGCTGATGCAAATGTAAGCGGTAAATTACGGCAGTATCGCCATTGGGTGTCATGACTAGAATTTTCAAAGTTGGAAAAGAGTGCCATAAGTTGCTGCATATCTGTGGAGGTGGATAAACGTAAGGCGCACTTAAAATAAGTACGTCCGTTTGATCTTTAATAACCACATCTATTTCGTGCGGATCGTTAACAAGATGTGTTATAACGATATCGGGTTGCTGTTGAAGTGTTTGCATGACAATTTCAAGCAATACACCGGATGTAATAGCAACGAATACGTGTATTGGAGCTGACTGCCGCTCGGAGGCATCTTCTGTGATCATGGTCATCGCTCACTATTAATTAAGTGACTATCACTAAAAACTCAGTACCACGAATCGCAAAACGACTGTCTGATTTAGGTGAAATGAAATCCTAACAAAATTTAGGTGAGATGAAATGTATCGGGGGATATATCTTTTGCGATATGCGAGATACATCTTTATGTATCCATGAACACATACAACGAAGAAACTCTCAAAACTAACTCATCAATTCACAGCTTTTTATTTAGGGTTATCGAACCGGCAGTTAAATAACCTAACATCGAACTGTTCACTTGATAAAAAGCAGGCAACGTGGAGATTTAATGCAACTCAAATCATGGCAAAAGGAATAATTTCTCCTTTATCCAACCATAGAATTATGCAAAAAGAAGTACGGAGCGAAAACTAGACCTCACACCCATTACAAACAACAATTCTGACACAATCCATAATAGTGTCTAGGATGCTTGGAGAAATTAGAGCCAGTGCTAGACATATGTGGTAACCAATCCAGCCTTGTTGTGCAGCTAAACGTACTGCCTCCCAACGACTGTGAGCATTTAACTTCTTAAGGATATGGTGAACGTGTTGTTTCACAGTTCGCAGTTCAATAACCAAATGCTTAGCAATTTCCTTGTTAGTTAAGCCTGCTGCTATATCCCGCAAGATTTCCGATTCGCGATCTGTAAGGGGTGAAGTCGAGCGCTGTTTGGCCGTAGCACTAAGAGAGGCTATACGTGCAAACAATCGCGATATGACTTCAGGCGAAGAATTGGCTTTGCCCTTACGTGCATCTTTTATCGCCTGTGCTACCTCTGACGTTGAGGCTCCTTGAAGAGTATATCCACTTGCGCCGGCTTCAATGCAAGCTACTATAAGATCGACATCACTAGCTAATTCCAGGATGAACACATGTGTCGGTGGAAATAGTTCACGCCAGCGTCGTATCCAGTTAGTAGCGACGCTGATGCCCACACTACTATCCAGCAAAACCATGTGTCCCGGCGGATTAAGCAATTGTATAGTAGAACGGTACTCACCCGAGTAAGTCGCAACCAACTGTACCTTAAGATGGGGAGAAAGGAGTGTAGGCAGTCCTTCCCTCAAAAGTTGACTGTTACTCACAATACTTATTTCGATAATTGGATCTTCTTCCGCCTTAGAATCGAGTTCCAAAGCTGGAACACCCTTAATAAAAACCCCATTGTGAAACTCATTTTCGGTCTCCGTTTGGGTTGGAGACAATACCCGTCGGCTGAAATCCACAACTACCCCCTTTTGCAGCGGAATCGAGCCAAATCATTCGTAGTCTTGGTGAGAAGTAAGTGTATGATGGAACAACAAATGCTGTGCTACAAACCTAATTGCTTACCAGAAAATATCAACGAACAGAAATCATTAATGGGCTATCAACTCACTGTACTGATACACTTTGAGATCAATCTGCCTCTGATCGGAAGATTTTCCATTCAATCGTCCAAATCATAAGTTCCGCACTTCAAACCAAATTTCAAATAACCATCAAGAATAATTAATTAATTACCATAGAATTATGAGATAATTTCCTTGCCAACACCTAACATCTTCCGAATAGAAAGCGAGAAGAATGTCTCCTTTCTGAATACCATAACATACTGTGCAGCAATGAGAAATCACTGACAATTAAATACGTCTATTGCTCAACCATTTGTTTCAATGACATATATTTTGTTGTGCATTACTAGAAAAGCTGAGTAAATCTACTCTGTCATGAAATTTTATAATCTTCTCAAATCTAACGATTCAGGAGTTTTCGAAATTACCATTAGTACAATTGCTCCAATGAATCGACAATTTCAAGGGCACCGTTAGCATTGTGGATAAGCCTTGAGGCGTCGTTGGCAACAAGGGCTGTTCTCTGGGCATAGAGATTTGCTTCGAACTCTAGAGCAACCTCTGTACCCTTATGAGCCAGCACAGAAGGTCGCAAGCGCACCCAGATGGCATTTGCTTTAGCGATGCTGTCGGCAGCGGCAGAAAGTTGACCTGCTGTCGCGTCGAAAACAGTTTGCCGTTCAATGACATCGAGCCATCCCAAATCGACTGGAATAACGGGATTATATACAGTGAATAAGTCAACGACGGCAGCACTCACATTATTAGCGGATTGCAGCGTAAACTCTGTATTTTTGGCTGTGGATGCTTCGGTTAAATGAGTGAGTGCGGTTATAAACGAATCGTAAAATGCTTGCACGATCGCATTATCAGAAGTTGACGATTGATATGTTTTCCATGCTTCGGCAATAATAGCAACATCACTGGCAATTTGGGCCCAGTTCCCATCGGGCGCGATGTCAACAATATCTTCGGCTTGAGCTTCGATTGTTTGCAGTGCCTCTGGCACATTACCCGTTGCCGTTTCAGATCTGCTGAATAGCGCGAGATTAACATGCTCATTTCCTTCACGTTCCTCAACAATACCGAACTCTGCGGCATATACTTTGGACTCAACACTCCCATCCATTAATGTCTCCTGGACGAGCAAACCATCAGTGATTGATCCCAGGGGTGTCGTTGTCTTTTCTGAAAGACTCACGATCTTATCTGTTTCGTACACAATCCCTGGTAGATTCTCGGAGTTAAAAACCTGACCGACTTTTGGTCTAGCGGGCATAATAAGTGCCGGTTGGGCACCATCCCTACCCGTTAACCATGAGCCTTCATGATTGGTGATTGACCCATTTTCGTAGTTGGTAACGTCCTCACCGAGATAATAAACACTGCCATCATCGGCTTGGGCAAAGTAATCGTACGCTATCTCAATCAGCCGACCCCCGGCATATTCTAAGAACTGAGTGGTGACAGCTTCAATCTCTCCCCCGCCCCATTCAATATTCCGATTTTGTGATAAAAGTGTAACTTCTACACGTATGCTAGTACTGTCACGTTTACCCAATGAAATGGTACGGTTCATCTCCGAAATAGGAAAGAATGGATTAGTAATAGGCGTTGGCCTGGAAAACCGGGGTGCTTCTGTTAAATCTTGTGAATATGTACTCTGAAAGCCGACTGTTATTAGAAGGGCAATCAATATCGTTAAGATGTGCTTAAATGGGCGAACAGTCATTATAAAGACCCTTCACTAAAAATTTGCAGCAAGATCAATTCAACTTTAAAAGTGCGGTCGCATTCCAGGACATTCAATGTCATATTAACCACACCATTACTGGCTAGGTGCCGACGGTTTTGTGAATGTCCAAGGTCCACCCTGTGGACAGGTCTGGACAAAGTTCTTGTCTAATGGCAGTACATACCATGTGTACGTTCCGGCAGGCCGTAAGTTTAGATCCAAATCAATCACCTCATTTTGACGCAGATCAACAACTGCCTCAAACTTACTGCCGTCCGGCCTAAATATTCGTATCAAGTTACGTGGTGCGCGTGGCCCATGCCAGACAAACGTCAGCGTTCCGCCCCCGGTAACACCAAATGTCCCATTTACCGGCGTTAGCAACTCAAATGGAGTGCATTCCACTTCTGGTAATATGGGTTGAGATGTACCCGGCACTTTTAGCACCTGCCCCACAATAATCACGTTCATATCTTTCAGGCAATTTCCCGCTGCCAAATCCTTGACCCATATGCTGTACAAATCAGCAATTCGCCATAAGGCATCATCCTGTTTTACGGTATAGGTTAGCTTCCAGTCTTCGCGCGGCTTACAACCTGGCGTACTACTCGGTGTCGCTGTTTCTGCCCCACGCAGGCCGGGGATATGGATGCTTAGGTCAAGCGTAGGTGAAGATGTAGCCGCAGGTGTAAAAGTACTTTGGACCGTAGCTGTTGGAATCCTAAAGGTTGGTGGCGGTTTGAGTGTTCTTGATGGGGTCAATGATGGTAAGGGTGTGTATGGTGGAAGCGTTTCGGTGGGTGTGACTGTTGAGTTTTGCGATTGGATGCTAACCTCTGGTCTGGGCAGGTTTCGCACCAAATTGCAAGCTGCCAATCCCATCATACCTAATACCATGATGAGTATCCCAACCCGCTTCCATAACCGAATAGTTATCCCCATTTAATGTTGCTCCTGCGCTCGTTCAGACCCGACATCCTTCAGCCTGAGTGCCAAGCGTCCTTCCTTTAAGTCGTAAGCAGTGTCCACGTACTCGGTAAGCATAGGGTCATGGGAAACGAGCAGAAATGTTGTACCACGCACATGGGCAATCTCCCTAAAAAGGGTCATTACGCCCCTTGCCATGCGTGTGTCTAAACCTGAGGTTGGTTCATCAGCGAGAATAAGTTCAGGTTGCAGTGCGATGGCTCGGGCAATGGCAATACGCTGACGTTGTCCGCCGCTTAATTCATCAGGCACATGATTAGCCCATGCGCTTAAGCCAACTGCTTCCAATGCCTCCTGTGATCGCAGCCTCCGCTCACGATGCGACAGACCGGGAAGCCGTAACGTGAGATCAATATTTTCCAAAGCTGTGTGGGTTGGCAGCAGTGCATAACTTTGAAATACAAATCCGATTTTCTGACGGCGCAGCTTAGCATGTTCCTCTTCGTTCATCTTAACAATATCATTCCCCAGAACATTGACTGTCCCCCCGGTTGGCATGTCGAGCGTACCAATTAAGTTAAGCAGGGTTGTCTTACCACTCCCCGAAGGCCCATACAACACCACCAGTTTACCCTTTTTGATCTCTAGATTTAGGTCGCGCAGGACATGTACTTCGGTTTCGCCCTTACCATATGTACGTCGTACATTGGCACATTTGACCACTATATCCGCTGCCATTATTGACATTGCTACCCCGATTTATGCGTCATAGTAGCATTTGTACGCCCGAACAATCGAAATCGCTTGCGCTTTGGTGCAGCGTCTTGTGGTAGCAACTTCCCTCCTAAAATATGAGAATCGATGGTGTCATATTCAGGGCGCAAAAGAACACCTTCCGGACGTATTTCGACCCCGATTCGAGGGGCTTCCGCTAACTGAGCACGCACGAGTTCAGGCAATGTGATACGTCCTGCCGAATCCAACGTGGGTGAACTATCTGTCACATGCGATAAGTCCTGACCCAGTGCTCCATCGCGTAAAGTCAAAACCCGATCCGCAAAGCTAGCCATATTAAGGTCATGCGTGACCATCAACACGGTCAAGTTATACCGCTTACGCATATCTTGAATAAGCGCCATTACTTGTCCGGCAGTCTTTCGATCCAAAGAACCTGTAGGCTCATCTAATAAAATGAGCTGGGGATGGTTGGCTAAGGCCACCGCTAGTGCAACGCGCTGCTGCTGACCGCCAGACATTTGAGAAGGCAGTTTGTCGGCCTGATTAGCCAGACCCACCATCTCAAGAAGTTCGAGCGCGCGTAATTTACGCTTGGATGGAGGCACACCAGCTAACAGCATCGGTAGGGCAATATTGTGTAATGCTGTCCGGTGCGGGATGAGGTTACGCTCAACCTGCTGCCAGAGAAAGCCGACACGATTCAGCCGATAGTCAGCCAGTGATTTCCCTTTTAGACCGAGCAAATCGAGCGAATCGACGATTAACTTACCTGCTGTTGGTGTGTCCAGCCCACCGAGTAGATTGAGCAGCGAACTCTTGCCGGCTCCGCTTGGACCGATGATAGAGATCATTTCGCCTTTGGTCATAGCGAAGTCAATACCGCGCAGGGCGACAATTTCACTGTCCCCGACGCGGTAGACTTTGACAACGCTACGGCATAATACGTATGGCGTAGTCGTTTCTAGTGCAGCAGATGGCGCCGTATTGGGTGCATCTTTATCTGTCATGGTCCAACCACAATATCCCCTTCTGCCACACCACTTTTAATTTCAATCCGATCAGGCGTACGAAGCCCAATTTCAACATCCGATACTTGCTGACCATCCTGTGTTTGGATAACAACGTAAGTGCGATTTTGAAAGGTTCGGACGGCGGATGGTGGCAGCCATAAAACGTTCTTGCGGACTTGCAGTGGCATCTTAATCTCGATAAGTTGTCCGGTTAAGATGCCTTCCAAAGATGCCGCGACCCGTGTCGTTTGATCCGCTTCACGTGGATCCAATGGGATGCGCCGGACAATACATTGTACGGCGCTATCCGGTTTATTGATCTCCTGACACACCCCTACCAGACCAACGCTCAATCGCTGGGCATCCGCAAGGGGTAATGTGGCGACCGCTTCTTTGGGTTCTGGAATACCGAGCGTAATTACGACATCAAATGCCCTCACCTGATCACCCGGCTTTATAATGACATCAAGTACTTCGCCATCAATCGGCGCATAAAGTGAAGATTGTTTGATATTTTCCTGAAGTTGATCGACTGTCAATTGGGCAGCAGTCACAGCTTGCACTTTCTGAGGATCAGTTCCGCCGACCTTGGCTCGTTCTAATGCCAGTTCGGCTGCGATGACCTGATTTTCGGCTGTATCAATTGACGGTTGATAGGATGTATAAAGTACCGCAGCCTTATTGTAGAGTGCCTGCGCCGATAGCACCCGATCCTTTGCGACAGTCAACGCATCATAAGCTGCCTCAATTGTGGCCGCCGGATTGTTAGAACGACTAATAGCATCATCGTAGGTTCTTTGGGCACTGAGTACACCACGTTTCGCTGCATCAAGGTCTGCCCGTGCTACTTGAACATCAGCCCAAGGGTTGCCGCTTTTGACCGCATCTCTCTGCAATTTGGCATTTGCCAGCGCGATTTCAGCATCTGCAACTGAGCCGCTACTGCCCGTTTGTCCTGAGGATAAGCTCGATTGGGCTGACTGCAATTGTAGTCGAGCAGCCGCCAGTTGATCTTCGAGTTGTGAAATCTGAAAGTCTGCGAGCAGCTGCCCTGCTTTTACGCTATCGCCCCGTTTGACATTGACGCGGCGCACAGCCCCGGCAATTTGGAAAGCCAGCTGAGTCTGATCGCTTGGCAACCAACGCCCTGAGAATGGCAGAATCTCTTCCACATTATCACGCTGGACAACATAGGTTGGACGTGCTGCCGCCTGTATCGTCGGAACGGGTGTCTCAGTTGGTGCTTCTTGCGCTGCTGCTTGCTGCACTTCCACGCCGCTGCACGAAACTATGCTCAAAGCGATGCAAAGAAGACATGTGGCTAGTACAATGCGTAAAATGTGCCATGTTTTGAACAATTCACTGTAAGCCATATTTTTGTGCATAGCACATCCTAACTTGCCTAGGCGGCCTCTCCGAGTTTAACGATAGCAAATAACTGTTGGCGGCCCATTACATATGTGGTTAGTAGAATCACTAGGAATATTGCTCCTGCGAAAAGCGCATAAACTGAAAAAATATTGCTCCACGCCACACGAACGAGATATGGTGGCAGTCCCCCGCTAAAATCGATCAGCGGTAAGAATAACACGGTTGACATCGCACCAATAAGCGTTCCCCCTCCTATGCCCCCAACGGCGGCCAGTCCCTGGGATACAATCAGATAGATCGTCACCGAAATGCGCCTGAGGCCCATTGCACGCAGCGCACCGAGCTGAACAGTCTGCTCTCGAAAAGATGCTGAACTCTGCACAATTGTACCGATCAACGTCAGTAAAATTGACGCTGCGAAGCCCACTGACAAGAAACCAAGCGCACCGCGACGCGAAGGTGATGTTTGCGCCGCATGTAACGCCAGTGCAGAATCCTGCCATTCAACTACCGGAAAGCCTTTTGCCCGCACCGCTGCGGCAACTTTTTCGCTATCTGCCCCCGGCTTTAGGCTAAGCCAAATATTATGAGGCAGCTCTGTTCCTACAAGCTCCCAGAGAGGGTCAATGTTGGCGACCAAAAAAAACTTATCCGTTGGATCCAGCGTTGGAAAGTAATTAAGTACCCCCACTATAGGCGCTTTGGTCTGGTAGGACGTGCCCAAAACACTGATCTGGTAGGCAATTTCTTGACCGATTTGCAGATGATATTGTTTTAAGGTGGTCGAATTGATGAGTACGCCCTCACGCCGACCCGCTAGTTTATTAAATAGGCGGGCTATGGACTCATTAGCATAGTCGACGCGAAAACGGGCAATTGCTGGGATTGTGTTCCGGTCTACACCGAGAATAACCCCATCTAGTACTTGTGCGGGCAAGATTAATTTACCGTCATAACGCCCGACCCGTGAAACATATTTAATATCTGGAATAGTCAGCAAATCGTTCGCTGGTAAAGTGTTGAAGCCAGTGATCTTGCGCGTGCCCGCAGCCGTAACACCCGTTTTCGCTGCTGATACTGTCACCAACACCACGTCAGCACCAATACGATAATTGATGGTATCTACCAGACTGCGGTCGATTGTACTCGCCATTGATGCCGTAAACGCGGCTAAACTCAGGGTAAAACACATCATGAGCATACCGCCCCGATAGCGTCCACCGGATCGAATTAACTCTCGCAGCGCCATCAGCAATGCGATGCTTTGTCCGTAAGCGACCATGCGCGTCACCTGTTTTAAGACAAAAGGCCAACACCGTAAAAACAAAAGTGTATGACCGAGGGCGAAGAGGGTTGGCGCCAAAAATGTAAGTGGGTTACTGAAGGGGTCTTCCGCTGTTGTCACCAGTCCGCCCTGACGAGACATCGTAAATAGGGCGTAGTAGGCTGGAATGAGGAGTAGGAAATCGATATAAGCGCGCTGCCACCAAGGTACCGAAGCGCGTCTCGACTGTTGCTTAAAGCTGGTAATGGTCTGCCGAGTCGTACGCCATGCAATGAACAAACCACAGCTGGCCGCCAACAATGCCGTAAGTCCTCCAGCCAGCAATGCTGTCGGCGTAAAATTCACTGAAAGTGGAGCGTCAGTGTTATCGAAACGCATAAACGAGGTGGTTTGTCCAACAAGCTGCACCACAATCGGCGCAAACAAAATCCCTAACATCAACGATAGTCCGGCTAACAACAACCACATCAAAAAGTGAATACGAAGCACACCCCAACGGCTGATACCGCGACTACGAAGTGTAACATCTTCCGTTTGCTGACGATTCACTAGTAAGCTGGCAATCATAGAAACAAAAAACAATACCAGTCCGCCCACCGGTAACATGATAGTCGCCAACTGCTGTGTAAGCTGATTGACCTCTTTGCTGAATAGTGTTAAGCCATCTACTGGAAGGACATCTAGCCGAATACCGGGTAGAACCGCACTGACATCACGTTGCCCATCTGTTATACCAAGCAGTAGGTTATCTACATCCGAAGCATGCGCATTCTGACCATCAAAAATAAGATACCACGCAGCCTCTTCGATGGGCTTATTCATACCAGCCAACACTTTCGTTAGTGCGTCCTTCTGAACAAGCAGTATTGTATCGAAAAAGGTAGGAGGAAAAATCCAAGAAGGATCGTCGGGGTTGACCGGACTCCATTGGGCGGCCACGCTTAATGTTATCGTTTTCCCGCCGGGTACAAATGCAGTGAGTTTATCCCCTACCTGAACACCAACATCATACAGGAATTTCTCAGGAACCAATACCGGAAGAGGATCACCCTCTTTGTTTGGTGGCGGAGGCCATTTACCCGCAGTAATATTCATTTGTGCATCAGCGCCATCCAGCGATCCAATACTGAACGCGCTACGCGTGTTGTTGACCATTTGAATGGTCCACGCCCCGCCGCGTGAGAATTCAACCGCACGTTTGACAGGTAATCCTATTCTTTTGGTAAAACCCGTCTCAATTGCTCTAGTGGCGTTATTGAGATCATCCTCCCCAATATTGACATTCCAACTTCCCAGGTAACGATAACGAAACGCATAGGGCGGATCAGGTAAATGAGAAAGGAGCAACCGCGTACCTACAGCATCGATATAAATTGGAACACTCAATGCTAGCGTTGTCGCCGTTGCTAGCCCGATCAGTACCAAAATTACCAATACGCGGTTAGTCTTGAACCGCTCAAAAGTTAGCCGAAATAGATCGAAAACCCTATACATCTCTATATATATCCATTTTCAGCAATAATTTCCCTCATTCTATTGATTGGAGCAATATTTCATAACACTATTCTAAGAGTTTATCCGGTAAGGGTTGCAAAATAGGGCTGCAGTGCTGGGTCGATTTTCGTTGCACAGTCACTGAATTGTCTGACATAAGCCTGTGCACTTGCCACGTTCGAAGCATCATAAGGTGGAAGTTGAGCCACACATCCTTGGAATGCGACGGTTGCTATTTCAGCGGTTTGTAGTTCAGCACTGAGGTCAGTTCCGTTGAGTACATAATTGTCAAAAGCGCTAAACAACCAGTATTGAAGAAGGAAAGCTGCTGGGGAGGCCTTCCTGCCCAATTGTGACTCTATAGGGATTGTGTTCGGATCGTTAGTTAGAACGTCAATCTGGTTGTAGAGAGCTACCATGTCCGGCCCTTGGCTGCCAGACAATATGGGATCGTTGATCAGAGAGCGACGGGCAGGCATTGCGTCATACAGTTCAGGATGGTGAGACACGGTACTAATCCAACGGTAGCATGCTTCAGGGCTTATCGCATTGGCACTAATATAGGCAGAGCCAGTGCTATATGAAACGCCGGTGAATTGACTCCCACGCGGATATAGAACCGGCTTATATACTGGAGTACCCCCTTGAAAGAAACTGTTCATGTTCAATACATCAGCAAATAACTTTGTGGACAAACTCGGTCCGGGAGAGTTGTCTTCGCTGTTTACCGGCCCAAAGGGGTGATACTGCATGTAGCCTTGTTTTACCAGATCAAGCACCTGTTGGATCGCGGCAATAGTCGTTGGATTGGTGAAGCTGATCGTCGGCGGACTCGTACGATAATCAATCGGGACACCACCATAGGCAGCAATCAACATAAGCAGAGGTGTGCCATCCTGTGACTGAGCAAACGGAACAAATGGTGGCGCGTTTGGATCAGTGCGTAAAAAGTTTAACGCATTACTGAAGTCATTGAGTGTCCATTCATTGTTCGAAATGGATATGCCAGCTTGATTGAATAGCTGACTGTTATACATGAGTATGGCAGGTTCAAGTTGGATCGGCAGCCCCCATAACTTGTTGTCTCGTGTCAGTTGGGTTAGTGTATTACCGATGAAATCACTCCGATCAAAAGTCGCGTCACTATCTGCCAAAGGACTGAGATTCAAGATTTTCGTTAAATCGGCATCAGACACTGCATTGTAGGGTAGATAAAAACAATCGAATTTACTGGCTGATGTTGTTAGCGTGTCTGTGCCTTGATCAATGGTGACTTGTCCTACGAGGGGATCTGTGCTGGCAAAGTCAGACGCCAATGCATACCATTGATCCAATCGTGCTATTGAGTCGCCCGATGGCCTGATCCCGAATTTCAGGGCAATTTTCCCGGTCTCAAGTGGAATGACTGGAATGGGTGTTGCTACAGAAACAAGAGTGGTGGATTTCTGGCTGACCGCTGTTTGCATGTCACTGAGTGCTTGGCCGCCTGTCACCGCTAGAGCGGATTGAGCGGGTACATTGGCAGTAGTCATTTGCGCGAGAGCCGAGAGTAGATAATCAACATAGCGCAGATCAGATGCAACTATGCCATCGTTGTATGCACGGTCGACCAAATTAAGTAGATCAGGCGGCAGGTTTTCACGTAAGCCTGCGTCAAGTTGTGCGACGCTGATACGAGCAGCCGCAGAGTCAATATAGGAAGATTCACTGACAAATTCAACTTGGTTTGTCAAAAAACGGGCAAGGGCATAGGCCTGCTCAGGATAGAGTGTGCCAGCGCTAACCGCAACACCAAGAACATCCAAGCCACCCTTAGCGCCCGGTAAAAGGATCGCTGTGCGCTTCTGGTCCGGGCTAACGCCGCTCTGCAAAAGCACATCATCGGCATAGCTGACACTAATCGGCGCACTCTGAGGGCCGGGTTCCCCATTACCGCTACCAATAAGCCCCTCACTTTGAAGTTTAGCCCAAGCATCCAACAACTTTTCGGCATTTGGATCATTCAATCGTGGCGTATTGGGTGAGACCGTTTCGTCTACGAGATTTGCGCCCAACAAGCTCCTAAACAGGAATGCCTTTTCAATGTCTCCGGGTATGTCAATGCCCGGTAGAGCTACTTGTCCAGAACCATCCTTCACAGCCAGTTTTCTTACTGCATTGACTAAATCATCCATCGTCCAATTTTCGGTTGGGTACGGGATTTGGGCGTTATCAAAAGCAGATGGCAAGTAGGAAATCATGTAGGTNAGTTGTGCGACGCTGATACGAGCAGCCGCAGAGTCAATATAGGAAGATTCACTGACAAATTCAACTTGGTTTGTCAAAAAACGCGCAAGCGCGTAGGCCTGCTCAGGATAGAGTGTGCCAGCGCTAACGGCAACACCGAGAACATCCAAGCCACCCTTAGCACCAGGTAAAAGGATCGCTGTGCGCTTCTGATCCGGGCTAACGCCGCTCTGCAAAAGCACATCATCGGCATAGCTGACACTAATCGGCGCACTCTGAGGGCCGGGTTCGCCATTACCGCTACCGATAAGCCCCTCACTTTGGAGTTTAGCCCAAGCATCCAACAACTTTTCGGCATTTGGATCATTAAATCGTGGCGTATTGGGTGACACCGTTTCGTCTACGAGATTTGTGCCCAACAAGCTCCTAAACAGGAATGCCTTTTCAATGTCTCCTGGTATGTCAATGCCCGGCAGAGTTACTTGTCCAGAACCATCCTTCACAGCCAGTTTTCTTACTGCATTGACTAAATCATCCATCGTCCAATTTTCGGTTGGGTACGGGATTTGGGCGTTATCAAAAGCAGATGGCAAGTAGGAAATCATGTAGGCATCGGCACTTACAGGCAGTGCCCACGTACCACCATCCCATTGGAAAGAGCGCCAGAGTGGTGGATAGAAATCGGGTATATTCATCTGGCTATCGGCGGCAATAAGTGGAGACAAATCGAGGAAATATCCGGCTAACGTTCCTTCAGTCGTGATGTGGCTTGAATCAACAATCACAACATCTGCTGAACTAACGTATTTTTGTGTGGCATCGAGGTGCGGGCCTAATCCTTTGGTTGGCGATGGAATTACTGCGTCATTTATGACGACATTCAGACTGAGCCCCGGGTTCGCCTCCTGAAAATTCGCGATCACTTCACTGCTTAACACCTGCCGATTTGTGCTGGGTACAGCTAGCGTCAAAACAGTTGATTGAGCTTGGGTGGGCGAAACCCGTATAACCATGATGATGACACTCACAAGTGTTATAAAAACGAACAGTAGACGGCGGGTTGTCGAATACACAGCAAATACTCCTGTTCAAACATGTGCCACTGAATTTCAAAGACGAACGATCCCGAATAGCCCCGTCAATCCAACTCTTTCCGAATATGCTCCATCATTAAAGTACGATCAAGCAATTATGGAATGTTTGTAACATGAATTTAGTTCATGTGATCATATACTTATTCATCCGACCTCGTCGCTTGCCCACCCGGCACTCCAATCGAATGAGTCCTTATTGCCTGATGCCGGTAACGAATTTCCACCGCAGTCATGGATAGTTACCGTGCCGGATGCAGCGTTTGCGCCCTCAAAAATACCCCGAATACCATTTGCGTTAGCAGTAGGCTCCAACGTAAATGTTCCATCCAGGTTCAGTGGGGCAAGATCGACTTCAGCAGTACACTGAGTTCCATTAACAACAAATTGTAATTCAATATTGTCGATTTCACTTTCGGGCATAACATCGAAGGCAATAGTGCTATCGCCTTCACCAAAACTAACTGTTCCTTCCCAGTGTCCATTTTTCGGCCCGGTTGCTGATTCGGTACTGGGCGGTGAAATTGCCGTTGCAGGGGTTGTTGTTACTGATGCCGTTGCGCCACTCGCAGACACGGAAGGCGTCGTCTGTCCATAGACATCCTTATTAATTTCGTACGCGCGATTCTCGATGGTAAGTGCTTCTGAGTCCGCTGAAAATATGGCATCAGCGCTCAGTTCCTCGACTTTGACGAGTTCCAATTTTTCTTTAGTGGTATCATCACCACCCCAATCCACTCGAACATTGCCTACTCCCGGTGCATAGTATTTGAACTGGAATGCAGTAGGCTCATCCACGCTAAATTCCTTAACGACCAGAACATCTTTATAGCAATTCGCCGGAACACAGGTTTCTTGCCCTATTTGATCTACTTGTGCGCGATCTGACCAGTTAACGGCAGGTCCCCAGCCTTCGGAGTAGCTTGCACTACCAGCCTGCGGTTTTGCCATTACGATAATGCCGGCATGTGCGTCTTGAAAGCCGTGTATCCAAGCGGGGTTTTCGACCAACTTGCCGTCCTTATAGACTTCAGGATACTCTCCCATCAGCCAAACATTTCCATCGTTATCCTGAGCATAGAATGAAAGCTCCGACTCTTCCAGTTGCCCATCAGCAAAATCCTGATCCCAAACGACGCTTGTGGGTATACCAGCAATCACCTTGGTCAAACCTGTGACGATGAAAACGAGCCGATGGCTAACTAGCGTTCCATTTTCGTCAGTGTTGCCTTCATAGACCGTTTGAGTACCCGGTTTCAATGGTAACCACTGACTGTCGATCCTGGTGGGGTTTGTGAAATTGGTAGGCTTGAAGTCTTCCCACATCACATCAGAACCCGCACTTGTGGGCGTCGCATCCTGACTGGCGACATGGGATGATGCTGCAATTATAAGAAACAGCATGATCAGAACAACATATAAACGCCGCATCTCGATCCCCCTTAGTTAGCTTATCCGGAATTGCCCGAGCTTTCGCCAATGGTTATAAAGAACAAAATTCCCTCTGATACCAAACAACATGCGATCAATAAATCATTGTGGCAAAGGGTGAATCTTATTACATCCTTTGCCACATTTACACTTCTAACCTCAACAAACAATCTTAGGTAGATTAGGTTGACTCAGGCGCACTTTCAGCCTCTTTTTTCGCCATTGCTTCTGCCTTTGCCTTACCTGATTTCCCGAACAACAAATACATGCTGGGTACGATAAATAGGTTGAGCAAGGTTGAAGTCACCAAGCCACCGACAATGACGATAGCCATCGGATACTCGATTTCGTGACCGGGGATGTCTCCAGAGACAACCAGCGGCACCAATGCCAATCCAGTCGCCAGAGCGGTCATCAAGATCGGCGAAAGCCGTTCTACCGCGCCGCGTACCACAAGGTGTATACCGAAAACTTCCCCTTCATATTTCTCCAAGTGTTGATAGTGATTGATAAGCATAATTTTGTTACGGGCTGCAATGCCAAACACGGTGAGGAAACCGACGAGTGAGCCGATGGAGATGACACTGCCGGTTATCCATGCTGCGAGCAATCCACCGATCAGCGCCGAGGGCAACGTCAAGAAGCCGAGGATCGCGAGGCGCAGATTTCGGAACGATTCCCACAGAATAAGGAACACTCCAAAAGCGGCAGCCAGAGCAAACCACAACAACCGATCTTGTGCCGCCTGTCGTTCAGCAAACTCACCGATGACCTCATAGTGATAGCCGAGCGGGAACTCGATTTTCTTGAGGCGGCTATCCACTTCCGCCATTGCAGCGGCGAGATCTTTACCCTGAATGTTGGCGGCAACATCAATGCGACGTGAATCACTTTCCCGATAAATAACACTTTGAGCCGGACGTATTTGCACATCGGCTACATCAGACAAACGAACCTGTGTCCCGAGCGGGGTATCAATAAGGAGATTGCGGTAGCTATCGAGACTATTGCGCGTCGCGGGTGTGCTCCACACATTCACATCGTAGGCTTTTCCGTCTATGAACAGGTCACCCACTTCTTCACCGGCCATCAATGTCGCTGCCGCCCGGCGGACATCACCCGGTTTGAGGCGATATTTATCGGCTGCGGCAAGATTGACTTCAACTTGTATCTGGGGAACTTCAGATTGGAGTTGAACATGTAAATCAGCGATGCCGGGTACGCCCTTAAGCGCCGCCTCTACCTCGTCCGCTTTGTTATGGATACCCTTCAAATCAGATCCATAGATACGTACTACGAACGTCTCGCTGGCTCCCGTTAGAACTTCGTCAATGCGTTCGTTTAGGTAAGTCTCGACGTTGTGGAACAGACCGGGATACTTATTAATAACCTCCTCTATGGCGTCGTGTGTCGCATTATAGTCAGCGGAAGGGTCGATGCTTATCCAATTCTCGCCAAAATTGACACCGTTGATTTCATCTGCCAACAAAGCCTGACCAATATGCGATCCAAAGTTGCGGACACCCGGAATAGCACGCAGTTCTTTACTGATTTGCGTTACAATCCGTTGTTCTTCCTGAACTGAAGTGCCGGGTCTGGTGATCCAGTGAATTAAGAAATCTCTTTCTTTAAATTCAGGAAACAGTGATTGTCCGAGAAGAGGCACGACTACGAAGATGAGTATGATGATGATCGGATCGCCGAGCCGCCCTACTGCAAACATGATACGCGGGTGCCTGGTGATCCGTGTCAAAACGCGCTCATAGAGGGGTATAAGCCATCCCACTAGTGGCGATGTGCGATGCTCAATTTTCGCATTAGCCAGGAATATCAGGCACAGAGCAGGTGTAATAGTCAAAGCAACGACCATAGATGCCAATACAGCTAGGGCATAGGCAATTGCTAGGGGCTGGAAAAACGCACCGGACACACCTCCGATAAAAAAGACCGGTATCAATGTAACCGCATCAATCACCGTAGCATGTATGATGGCCTGCCGTACTTCCAAAGAGCCTTCCAGGACAATGCGGGCGGTGGACTTAGGGCTTCCGGATAGTCTATTCTGACGCAGCCGACGCACAATGTTTTCCACATCGATAATGGCGTCGTCAACTACCACACCGATAGCAATTACAAACCCTGCAAGAATCATGGTGTTGATAGTCGTCCCCGTCAAGTGCAGTACGAGAGCGCCAGTTACGAGCGACAGTGGGATGGCAATAAGGCTGATTACTGCCGTGCGCCACTCGAATAAAAAGAGTGTAATGACAATCATCACGAGCACACAGCCAATGATTAAAGCTTTCCCGAGGTTCTCAAACGCTACTTGAATAAAGTCTGCTGGCCGGAAGATCGTAGAGTCAATGTTGATGCCTGGTAAGCCAGGTCGCAATGCGGTCAGCGCGTCTTCGACACCTTTCGTCACATCAAGGGTATTGGCCCAAGGGAATTTTTCAACGACCAACATGAGCCCCGTGCCATCGTTAATAACGGCATCACCAATCAGCGGCCATGTGTCTTCTTTTACATCGGCAATATCGCTCAAAACAAGCGGTGTACCATCAGCCTTCTTCTTATCAAAAACCGGTATCTGGGCCAAATCTTTATAGGAAAGGATGGTTAGTTTTGGATGAATATTAAGCCGCTGATTGGGAGTATCTATGAAACCGCCGGTACCGATAATCGCCCCATCTGAAAAATGCAAAATCCCTACATCCAGCGCATCGGCGGTCAATTGCATGACGTCATCTAGCGTAACTCCGTATGGCCCCATCCTTTTTGGGTCGGCTTGAACCTGCGGAATCTTGATCCGTTCGCCCCAGATTGCGACATTTGCTACACCGGGAATGCGAAGCAACCGCGAGCGAATAGTCCAATACGATATCATGGACATATCCACTAACGAGACCGTGTCGGAAGAGAGACCAATTTTCATAACGCGCCCCGTTGATGATACGGGTGGCATCATAACAGGTGGTGCAGCCCATGTAGGCAACGAGTTAATTACCGTAGATATGCGCTCTTCCACCAATTGTCTATCGAGCAACAAGTCGGTACCCGGTTTGAAAAGGAGTTCGATTGAGGATAGATCGGGAATCGATTTTGAACGTAGTAAATCGAGTCCGGGTATCCCGTTGAACGACTGCTCTAACGGTACCGTAACGAGCGATTCCACCTCTTCAGCCGTTAGGCCGAGACAGGGTGTCTGAATTTCAACGCGCGGCGGTGCAAATTCTGGAAACACGTCGATTGGTGCAGCGCTAAGCTGCAAAATACCGAAGAACATCAACCCCGCCGACGCAATAATCATTAGAAACCTAAACTTAAGGCTTGATCCTACAATCCAGCGAATCATGGTCGGAAATCCTCCTACCCTAGTTATTCTTCCGCGAATTCGGTCTCGGCGCCGTACAACTCTGCAACTCCGCGAGTGACAACTTGAGTACCTGCCGACGGACCGACCGAAAGAAACGCAACGTCGCCATCGATATGGTCAATCACAATAGAAGTACGCTCGAAAATGAGTTTTTCGGGTCTCGTGTATAACCACATTTTGCCATCAATGTCGTAAATAATTGCGCCGTAGGGTACTGCCGTTTCTTTAGTGTTATTTGACATAACGTCGCGAGCCTCGACGGATTGAATATCAATCCGTGTGGCTGCATCTTCCGTTAGCGTCAACCGCGTCGGAATACTGCCGTCAAGACGTTCTATCGTTGCAGGAGCATCGCCATCAGCTTCAAGACTCGCTGAATCAACTTTTGGCACACAGCCGGTAAGTGCTAAGAAGACGAACCCGACAAGTACCAGTACTATATGTAGTGGATAATTATTCTGCTTCATGACTTTCTCCTCATTAAGAGTTCTATTGTCAATTTCATTTCCGGAAGACTTGAAAATGTCGTTATCGAGTCCTAATGCGCTGTTGGAGCCAACGTCGGTGACTCATGTGTGCTTGACGCCTCTTCAAGCCCAAGATCAAGTTCTTCAGTAAAGGGTACTCGTGCTGCTAAATAGAGCGATGGCAATACGAATATGTTGATCAGGACCGCAGTAATTAATGCCCCTATAACGCTGATCGCCAGAGGTTGCAGGATTTCAAGACCCGCAACTTTGCCCATAAGTAATGCTGGCAAGAACACTAATGCTGTTGCAAAAGCTGTTATCACTACCGATGGCAAGCGACCGGAGGCACCTTCTAATGCATATGCCAAATCAAACTCCCCCTGTTTATCTTTTGTGAGGCGATGGTAATCACTAAACAGCAGAAGCTGGCTTCGTAAGGAGATCGCAAATACCGCTAGTATGCCACCCAACAAGCCAACGGATATGCCACCGCCTGTAATTAGGGTGATTACCAATGCTCCAACCACAGTTGACGGAAGTGTCAGGAATGAGATCAACGCTAAGCGCCAGCTCCTATAGGCAGCCTGCAGCAAGAAGAAAATACCAATCGCGGCAGCAATTGCTAAGGTTATTAAGCCGGTTTGTGCTGTTTGCTGATTGCTAAAACTGCCAAGTACCTCTGCATAATATTCGAGCGGGAATTGAATGTCTTTCAAGCGACCGTTGATGTCATTTGCTACGGCGGCGCGATCGCGTCCCTCCACATCAACCACGACGTCAAGATATCGTTTGACCGCGTCATGCCGAATGATACTATCGCTAGGCACGATACTAACTTTTGCCACATCACCTAAACGCACAGACCCACCGCTAGGAGTATTGATCAACAAATTGCTGACACTACTCACGCTGTTACGAGTTTCGGGAGTACTCCACACAACGACATCAAATACTTTCTGTTCTTCAAACAGATTTCCGACTTGGATACCTGACATAAAAGTCGTTGCTGCGCGTCGCACGTCGCCCGGCTTGAGACCGTATTGTTTGGCTAAGTCGAGGTTTACTTCAATTTCCAGTGTGGGTTCCTGTAAGGGGAGGTCTATACTTGCGTTTGAAATCCCACTAATGCCTGTTACAGCTTGTTTTACCTGGTCAGCTTGCGTACGAAGGGTATCAGGCCGATCTCCAAATACACGTACAACAAGTGTGTTACCCGGTTGCGCCAATAACTGGTCACTTACTTGCTGCAAATAGGTCTCAACCTTATATCGAACACCAGCATAACCCCGAAGCACATGGCGTATGTTCGCTATTGTTTGATCATAACCGGACGTCATATCAATTCCGATTGATAGTTCCGCTGTGTTGATGTTAACCATCTGATCACCTTGTACGGCGCGTCCGACCCGCGCAGCCACACTACGGACTCCTTGAACGCCCTGTATTTCCTGACTGATCAAGCCCGTGATACGACTCACTTCAGGCTGAGACGTACCAGGTGCGGTGGTTAATTGGACAAGAACATTTGGCTCTTGAAACGCAAGCGTTAATGCTGGTTTGAGGACAAACAAGGTTCCCAGACCAACTAATGTGATTATTACGACCGTGACCCACATCGCGCGAGGTTGGGTAATTATGGGCCTCAAGATCGATTGATAAAGGCCTACAAACCATCGGATGAGAGGCGGTTCGCTGCGTTCTCGGGACATGTGACCCAAGAAAAGCATGTACAAGGCAGGTGTAACAATCAATGCAACGATCAGCGATGCCACAACCGCTAATGCGTAGGACAGAATCAGCGGTTGAAAGAAGACACCACTTTGGCCTTCCATGAAGAAAATTGGAGCCAAAACAAGGAGCAAAATCACGATTGCGTATAGGCTAGTAATACGCATCTCAAGCACGGTATCGACGATAACTCTCGCCGATGATTTGGTGGCATCTTCCTGGCGCAGCCGTTGCACAATATGATTGACGTCACTAATAGCTTCATCGATCAATACCCCGAGTGCGATTGCAAATCCAGCAATCGTGAAGATATTAACGGTTGCCCCACGCAAGTAAAGGACAAGCCCTGCAACCAGTATAGACAGCGGGATGGCTACAAAGCTGACCACTAAAGTGCGCCAGCTAAAGAAAAAAGCGGCTAGCACCAATGCTAGAAGAACAAGGCCAATCAATAGAGCTCTCGATACATTGCTCAGGGACAAATCGATAAAGTCAGTCGTTCGATACACATCCGTATTGATATCGATTCCGCCTAGACCGGGACGCATACTTTCCAAGGCTGCTTCGACACCGCTTGTTACGTCGCGTGTATTGGCGCCCGGGAATTTATCGATGACCAGCAAAAGGCTGGGACCGTCATTCGTAATGGCGTCACCAATAAGTGGTTGATTGCCTTCTACGACCTTGGCTATATCACCGAGTTGGGCAGATGACTCTTCAAAGGGAACTTGGATCAAACCTTCAGGTGAAACGATTGGGAGAATATGACGGATGCCAAGGCGCTGGGTTGGAGACTCGACAAACCCGCCCGTACCCGGGGTTGATGCTTCCAAAAAGCTTAATGATGATACCCACAAGGCATTACCGGTTGTCTCCAATGTTTGCAGCAGCGAAAGCTTGTTATCTTTCAGCATCTGCGGATCAACCTGAACCTGTAACTGTCGATCACGTTGCCCCCATGTCGCCACATTCGATACTCCCGGAACACCCAACAATCGGGGCGTGATCGTCCAACGAGCAAGCACCGACATCTGGATGAGCGACAAATTCTTTGATGAAAGTGCCACCATCATGACACGGCTTGTGGAGGATTTTGGCTGGAGCATAACCGGCGGTTTTGAAACATGTGGAAGTGCGAATGCCTGAGCCATGCGTTCGGCCACCATTTGCCGTGCACGATTGAGGTCAGTTCCAGGCATAAATGTGAGAACAATTGAAGACAAACCAGGTAACGATTCGGATTCAATGGTATCCAACCAGGGCACACCATTGAGAAGATCCTGCTCCATACCGAGTGTAATCAACTCGTCTACTTCCTGTGCGGAAAGTCCGAGTGCTTCGGTTTGAATCTCAATCGTTGGGCGTGAAAACTCGGGTAAAACATCGATTGGCATTTGACGAAATTGCATAATGCCAAAAATCATTAAGATGGCTGCTATGACGACAACAAGGAATCTAAATTCTAATACTCTGCTTACAAGCGAACGCATATCCAGATACCCCCTATATTGAATTGCAGAAACTGAATCAGAGTCCCGGCTTTCTTAGGGATACCTTTCACCGAATGAGTGATATGTTTAACAATGTAAAAAATAATGTATTTGGCAGCGAATCGTAAGAAAGGTAACCTGCAATTACCGAATTTTTCAATGGTTTACCAATAATTACCCCCTTAATTTACAATTAGAAAACAATAACTTGATTTCGAATTAGGGAATTCCTACATCAAATACCTTGCAAGCAACTAAAAGCATTGCCTATTTTTCCCATTTCTTCTAACCTGTCCGGATTATTTCGCGGTGTAGGATAGTATAATGAGAATACTAGTGTTTTGTGATTAAAGCTTACATTTTCAGTGTGGATAAAGGGTGCGTAAAAAACATCCGCGTCCGCTTAAATATGTAACCCCCTGAACATCTGTTTTCATCGGCTTAAATAGCAACTATATAATGTGATGAAGTCCACAAGTCGCAAACTATATTGCTAGGCCGACTCCCTAATTACTAATATGTTATTTTTATTTGTACTAGTTCTTGTTAAATTTTTTAATTCGTTTATTTGATATAACAAAAATAATACGTAATGTATGATTAGATTGCCCTAAATTAAGTATTTTGTCAACTTTGTGAAGACATACACTATGCCGAGCGGCTTATCATATGTTTCAACGTTTCCTCTTGCCTGAGTTTGATGGTATTCGGGAAGCACGTGAACGTATGATTTCTTACAAGCTTCAGTGTGTTCTGGATCAAATTGCTGAACAAATCCCTTTAGAAGAGTGTACAATACGACGCAGCCGAGACTGGAGCGGATCCACTTGTCCAATAACAAGTTTCCTTGGCCCTTTTGACATTCGCCAAAATTGATTTATAAGTTCAATATCATCGTCATTTAACCCTCCTAAAGATGAAAATATTCTTGCGTAAGGTGGGATAAAATAGGTAAGCGATTTCTGTAATTTGTTCGCTATTAAACTAAGGTTAATAGCATCAGGCTCCATCTTTCCTGTTTCGATCACAGAAATAGAGGCATTTCCATTGTTGGTTGCTTCGGCTAGCTGAGTTTCACCGATTCCTTTTCCTATGGGACAGCTCATGTAAACGATGAAAAGACCGGAAAGGTGGCTGTCAAGGTAGGCGGGGCAAAAGGTATGAACTGGCGAAGAATGTAATAAAACAAAACGGGAACGTATTAAAACATTCCCGCTTCTCAACAGTCTATAATCATTTTTGGACCCGAGGGGAAGAGTTCCGTTAACTAGGCATAGCATCCTATTTGACATTCACACTCCCAAATCTTCAGTAAGCAAACACATATCTCGATAAAAATCAACTTCGAGTTGAAATACACATCATACGTACTCAAGAGATGAACTGCCGACAACTTGATGAGGAACTTGGCATCCACTAGGTGTGGGTCGAGCAGATTAACAAGATGTAAAGTCTAGTATTATTCTGGATTAGTCAATTCGCTCCCATTTCACAGCTAATTAACAGCATTTTTTAAACTTGGTTTGTAATCATTTGGGAACTCTACTATAGAGAGTTGTCGCTCGGTTCACCAAGGATTGTTGATATGGCGAATGAACAGTTGCTCACACGATTAGAAGAAGCTGCAGGTTTCTACACACAAACTTTGAAATCCGCTAATGCTGCACTTGCAGCTTTAAAGACAACAAATAGTAGTTTGACAAAAAGTGAGCGCGCTCAAAGACTTTTCAGAAAGAAACACACCACCATCCGGCCTTATTGGTCAAGCGCTAGATGGCTTCACACAATCCCGACTCAAGGCAGAAGCAATCGATCCTGCCAGTCAGTATCTAAGACGAGAAATCAAGCCATTGACGCTGTTAAGCAAGACTCTCAAAGCAACCATTGCAGCATTGCGAAGTGAACCAGTCAATGTCACACAATTGGCGAAATCACTTGAACTACTTGAAACAAATCTGACGCCAGCAATTGAAACCCTTTTGCCAGACCTGCGCCAAGAACTTACCATCGCGCAAGATGTACTAAGCGATGCCTTTGGGCAATCTTTGCGGGAAGCATTCGCCGCGCAAGGCATCATGATTGCCAGACATAGCAACAAATTCGAACTATGGCGCTTTGAATTGGAAACAAACTTCGCTAAACATGTTGCTATCCTACGTTACGGCAAGAAAATCGTTATTCCATGCCTTGCCCTAAGCGTAGAAGCGACGGTTAAAGCCTATCAATCCGCAATACAACTGCTGACCGGACGAAACGAAAATGCCCAACAATGGATAACTCAATTTTATGAAGCGAGCGAAATAGCTAAACATAAGCGCAATAATCCAGATAAGCGAGTAAATATCGTGGATTGTTATGTGGAAATGGTTTTGCTGCGCCAAAACAAGGCATTTGCAATCGAGCCGAGCCACCGCACCATCAAAGACTACAGCCGCGCCCAATTTGCCTATGACTTTTATACCTTCACGAACCAGCAGCATGTTGCTTATCAAAATCAATACGTTCGCGCCCACATCGCGACCAAAGTTCAAACTGATAATCCGTTGAAGTGTCTATGGATTGTCGAAAACAACAGCCCATATGAAGGTCGCTTTATAGCTGATATTGAATGGGAAGGGGCATAAGCATGCAACCGGATTCGCGCATCGCCCGACAAATCATCGAGACGCTTGGACAGTCAGGAACGCCCTATGCTAAAGGCGTTAGCTACTATAATGTAGGCAATGAATCGCTGCTTAATGCTATCGATAACTACTACTTTAAATCCTATTTACTCGATGGCGGCGCGACTTTCAAGTTAGTGGTGGGAGATTATTGCAGTGGCAAATCGCACTTTTTATATTGCATACAAGCAGGCTTCCGACCTCACCAACTCGTGGGGATGATGAAACAGTTTTACCCATTTTTCGCCCTTTTCCAAACATACAAGTTATGGCCTTGTCTCAGCGTCAGCCGACCACCGATTTACTGCATCACTCCGATCGTGGCAGCCAGTATGCCGCTCACGCCTACCAAGATTTGCTCACTCAACACCACCTCACCGTCAGCATGAGCCGAACAGGCAACTGCTACGACAATGCCGTCATGGAGAGCCTCTTTCGTACGCTCAAGTCTGAAGGTGTCGCCCTTCATCTTTTTCGTTCTCGCACTCATGCCCGTTCTGTCATTTTCAGTTCTTGGAGGTCTATTACAATCGTCAGCGTTTACATTCCACTTTAGGCTATTGCACTCCCGCTGCTTTTGAGGCGGCATTCATTTTGTGACATTTCCTTACTCTCCACTATTTCGGGTCAACTCCAGTCTTACCATAGGCGATTCACTTATTTTTAAGCCCTTTCACTTGTTTCTTTTGCAGCCTGAACATCAACTGACTTCGTAGAGTAGACCACAACGTCGATTACACGCCGGTCACATCAGCAATTAGGCTTTGCAGCCACTTAAGAGCCTCGCTTGGTGTCATCCCAATCGGGCGAGTGACAGTCATTGAGCCAGTAAGCAGTTCTGACGTGTTCCAGCTATCTTGGCCAGATACAATGATGACGTGTGCCGCCTGCCATTTGGGGTTGGAGCGTAAGTGCTCCAAAAATTCAAAGCCATCCATATCCGGCATATCGAGATCGAGTAAAACTAAATCAGGCGGGTGATGACGCATCAGTTCAAGAGCTTCTCGACCGCCACGCACTGTTGAGACGTTATAACGCATCAGCGGGCTTTTCAGCATTCGCTCAATAAGATGTAGGAAGTCTTGGTCATCGTCGACAACCAAAACTTCATACACCAACTCACCAAACTGTCGCAGCGTGTCCCACAAGTCACCGTGTGACACGGGCTTGGTCAGGTAAGCATCAGCGGCCAGCAGCCCGCCTAAGCGATTTGTACCTGGCAAAGGGCACGTAATAATACACACTGGCTCAACGCCCCATGTAGCCACGTTGACCGACAGCGCGTTTACATCAATCAGGTTATCGGCAGTATCAACCACAATTACCTGAGGCAGCATTTGGCGGGACGCTCGCTCGGCTTGCTCGACATTCTGAACGACGATGGTGCGGCAGGTACGCAAAAAACGGGAAACTGTCGAAGCTGCCGCCGGGCTACGCGTTACTAGTAAGACAATGTCTTCTTCAGTATGTTTGCGGGAAACGCTATATGCAGGAAGATCGATATGTTCGTGTGTCAGCGTCTCGCCGACATTAAGTGGCAGGCTGAATGTGAAGGTGCTGCCAACACCCGGTTGACTCTCGACTTGGATTTGCCCGCCGTGCAATCGCGCCATTTGTTGACTAATCGTGAGGCCAAGACCTACACCACCTGCTCGTCGCCGTAGAGGATCTCCAACTTGCCGAAAAGGCTCAAAGATATTTTTGATATTTTCCGGAGCAATGCCAATACCCGTGTCGGCGACTGCGAAAAAAACCTCTTCATCTTGTCGCAATGCACTGAAAGTTACGCTACCTTGATCCGTGTACTTGGCGGCGTTATTGAGTAGGTTGAAGATGATCTGCTTAACACGAATTGGGTCGACCCACGAACTTGGCAGGTGAGAGTCGATGTTACTGTGGAACGTCAATCCACGCGTCTCTACCAGACTACGCGCGGTATCGGCGGCTTCTTCGGCCACCTCTGTGAGATTGGTTGGCTCCATCGACAAACTCATCTGCGCCGTATCGACACGCGCGAGATCAAGCACATCATTAACCAGATTTCTTAAATGGCTGGCATTCCGATAGACAATACTGAGGTCGCGAAGGTAGAGAGGCGACAGCGGTTGACCATAGTATTCCGGAGACTGGATCATCGTCTCGGTGAAACCAACAACCAAGTTCAGTGGTGTACGCAGCTCATGACTGATAATCTGAGCAAAATCCTGCTTCATCCGGCGTGCTTCCTCGGCCTGTGCGCGCGCCATATCGAGGGCGTGATTGAGGCGAAAGAGATTATGCGCAGCAATATCAAGGCTTTTAAGCGCTTGCTCCAATCTGCCCGTTTGGTCACGGGCAATGTTCTGGTTACGCAAGGCAGCATCATAGCCGTTGAGTGCCCAAGCCAGAGCAGTATAGAGATTACTCGTCGAAACCATTACCGCTCCGGTTGCCAACGCCAGCATCAACAATGGAAAGAGGAAGCTATGCAGGGCCACGTCTGTGCTGGTCGACATCAGCATGATGGCGGCACAGGAAAGAGCCACCAATCCTGTTCCTGTCTGCCCGAGAAGTACACCAGCAAAAATAACAGGAACGACAAACAGATAAGCCGTATCGGCAGATTGCAATGAGCGTGTGAGCAGGCCAATAGCTCCGACGATGCTCCCAATCAGACAAATTGAGGCGAATTCAATGAAGAGACGCTGGATATACTGTGCCGCCGTACTGACAACGACTACCACCACACTTATTACAGCGACCGACATGCGAACGCTGCCGTTATTGGTCGGCCAGAGCGCCCAGACTAAGGCGATGTAGCAAATAATGTCTAATAAGATGACAATGCGACTAAACGAAATCGAGCGTAACTCACGAAGATGGATAGTTAGTGTAGAGACTTCACCAATAGCATTATCGACCATATTGTAGGCTTTGCTGGAGATCACTCAGTACGGACAAAAGGGATTGTTCGGTAATTGGTTTCTGAATAAATCCAGCTGCCCCTAGTCGTAGGGCCAAATCTCGCTGGTTGAGTACACTGCACACAATCACCTGAATATGCGCTGTCGCTGCCTGACTGACAAGGCTCTGAAGCAGTTCCCAACCATCATGATCAGGCATCATTAAATCAAGCAATATCGCGAAGGGCTGGGTCAGACGAACAAAATCAAAAGCGACATCAGCCGTTTGTGCAGTCAGTACACGGTAACCGTGTGGAGTTAGGTAGCGCTCATACAGCGCCAACATGTCGATATTGTCATCGATAGCAAGGATGGTGTGTTCGCGCGAAATTGATAGTGTCAGCGCAAAGGTACATACACCACTGCGTTCTGATTTCACAATCAGATTACCTTGATTGACGGCAAGCATCTCATGTACGGTCGTGAACCATTCTGTCCCTTCCCATGCAGGAATCTGTACGTTAGAGCCAATATCAATCAATAACGTCAACTCCGAAGGACTCAGGTGTGCGGAGAACTCAAACAGGGCATCGTGCATCTCTTTAGCAAGTGTGCCGAGAATGCTCATCAAAACCTGACGGAGTAGACTGCGCGAAATGCCCACGACTGGCAGCCTTGGCGGGAAATTCACTTGTGTACAAATAGCATTATCGTGCATTAGATTGCGCAGCAGCCCCAAGACTGCATCGACAACCTCAATCACGGCAGCACTCTGCTCATTTTGCGACAGCCGTGCCACCTCAATCTGCACCATTTCTGCGCGTCCTGAGGGCGGCGTGGTTGCTACCTTACGCCGACGTTCCCACAGAATTTCGGCCAGAGTTTCGATGGCTAAAGTATGTTCCCGGTAATATTGTCGTCGACTAATCGACAGTTGATCTGCGACCTGCTGTGGTTCTAGTGCGTTGATATACCGCATGACCATCAACTTGTGACGCCGCCACTCTCCCGAGTTGATCGGTGAACTATCACCAAGCGATAGTTCATCAATGACACCCAGCAGCAACTGGTGAAGCTCCCAGCTTCGTTCCTTAGGTGTTAGTTTTGATGTGTCGATGAGTGCGTCAGCCAGTGGATGTGTGCGTAGCTGAACGAAATCGTAGAGATGCCGATATGCGCTCGTCACTTGCGCGACAAAATCCATATAATTTCCCATAAAAACCTACTATTTGGCACGACCCGGCACAGAGACGGCACTCAAGTCGTTGACTAATAACACTATATCCTTCTACAGTGAATTTTAACACAAGATCATCGGGGACTCCCCTTGCCCTTGGTGCTCAGCGCAGAAAAATATTTAGGAGAATAGTCCATGTCAATACGCAAAGTACCTGTTTTTTTCGGCCTTATTGTTGTCTCACTAATGCTGCTAGCACTCATGCCTGCGGCAGCACAGGAAAAAACCACGATCACTTGGCTGACACTCGCTTGGAACGATCGCAATTGGCAAAAAGTGGTCACCGACTTTGAGGCGGCAAACCCCACCATTCACGTTGAAATTGAGTCCGTTCCGTTCAATGATCTTTTCACACAGATCCAAGTGCGCTTAGGCGCAAAAAGTGCGACGCCCGACGTAATCTCGGTTGACGTACCTCTGGTCGCTGGTTACGGTCTGCGCAATTGGCTGCTACCACTGGATGATGCCTACACTGATGCCGAAAAGGCCGATTGGCTCGACGCAGCACTTGAGGCTGGCAGCTATAACGGTCAACTTCTAGCAGCGCCCGTAAGCACTTCTACACAGCTTCTGATTTATAATCAAGACCTGCTGGAAAAAGCTGGAATCACGCCACCCGGTGCTGATGACCGCCTAACATACGAACAAATCGCCGAAATGGCACCCAAGCTAACTCAAGATACCAACGGCGATGGCACTACCGATGTCTGGGGTTTCAACTGGGAACAGACCAACCGCATTTACCAGCTTGAGCCGATGCCAGTAGGTTTGGGCGGAAAAGCAATTGGTGATGATGGTTTGACGGTTGATGGTGTCATCAACTCGCAGCCTTGGATCGATGCTTTCACATACTACCAGAAGAACTTCACTGTACTCAAGGCGGCCCCGCAAGATGATACCGTACAGGTTCCAGACATGTTTGCGGCTGGTCACATTGCCATGTTCATTGGTGGCCCTTGGAACATCAATCGTTATATCGCGGCACCCCCTGAATTCAAGTGGGGCGTATCCCGAGAACCATATTTCAAGGATGGCAAGATTGTGACAGCGACCGGTAGCTGGCACATCGGCGTGAATAAGAACACGGCCCAACCCGATGCAGCCAAGGCGTTTGTCCACTGGCTTTCGACGGGCAAGGGTGCAGAAGACTGGTGGCGTAATGGCAGTGGCGACTTCCCGGCACAAAAATCTGTGCTGGCTCTGTTCCAAACGGACAAACAGTTTGCTGAAGCTCCTTCATCATTCCTGCGTACTGCCGCTGACGAAGCAACCGTGAATCCGTTCCCGCGCCCGGTGACACCCGGCTACTTGGAATATGAGCAAATCCTGCAAAACACTTTCTCTGACATCCGTAACGGGGTTGATGTCAAACAGGCACTCGACACTGCGGTCGACCGCATCACTAGCGAAATGCAAAAGTACAAGCAATAATCCATCTTAATACGAAGGTGAGCCGCGCGGCTCACCTTCGCGTTTTAAGCGATTTGCCTGCATTCGATCCATGTACCTAAACAGTTTAATGCCAACGAGCCTGCTAGATTATACGAGAAGATGTTATGAAGTCTCGCGAGTGGATTGTACCGTACTTATTTTTACTGCCAGCGCTCGCGCTGTTAGTCATCTTCAATCTTTTTCCGACGATTGCTACTCTCAACGAAAGCTTGCACGCTACATCCCTGATAAGCGGCGACCGCATTTTCGTCGGACTCAGCAACTTCCAGCGCGTATTTAAAGACCCGATATTCTGGAAATCGCTTCAGGTTACTCTCGTTTTCAGTCTTCTTGTCAACCCCATACAAGTGATACTGGCGCTCGGTTTAGCGATACTCGCTAACCAGAAAGTTCGCGGCATTTCCTTTTTCCGCAGCGTCTATTTGATCCCGGTTGCAGTCTCTATCAATGTAACAACGATTGTATGGGGATTAATGCTCAATTCTGATTCAGGCATTATCAATGGAATGCTTACACTCGTGGGTATTGCCAAACAGCCCTTTTTGACTGCGCCATCACATGCGCTCTGGTCGATTATTCTAATGGCGACTTGGAAAGGCGTGCCACTGTGGGCACTATTTATTCTAGCGGGTTTGCAAGGCATCCCTGACAATGTCATTGAAGCAGCTAAAATCGATGGCGGCAGTCGTTGGCAAATATTCCGGTACATCACCGTTCCACTTTTACGGGGTATTCTCGTCTTTGTGACAGTGGCCGACACAGTGGCTAACTTCCTGCTGTTTGCACCTGTATTACTCCTGACACAAGGCGGCCCCCAACTTTCGACCAATCTGATCATGTACGAAACCTATCGTCGTGGCTTCGTCTATGGAGACATCGCGACGTCTGCATCTATGCTCTCGGTCATGCTGTTCTTCGTGCTGACCGTAATCGCTGTAGAATTTGTCGTACTGCGCCAGCGGCAATGACCATATAAATGAGGATTAACTGATGGCTGTAGCTTCGAAATTACGTCAAGATACAGTACCCGTAGAGAGAACACGACACCTAAATCGGTCAGTAATTGTCAATCAAATTGTGATTTATGTACTACTGATTTTCGTTGCGGCCTTAATCTTGCTGCCGATGTTGTGGGCATTTGCTGCGTCATTTTCACCGAATGAAAAAGTATTTCAATATGCTTCACCGTTTTCACCTCGGGCGTTTTTTCCCGTCGACTTCACGGTAGAGGCATACACATTTCTGTTTGCACATGGTTTCGGGCAATCATTACTTAATACCTTTGTCTTAGGTATGGTGGTTGTGTTTGTCGGAGGATTGGTCAACGCACTGGCGGGTTTCGCATTTGCTCGCTTTGAATTTCGTGGTAAGCGTTTTTTATTCATTTTTGTAGTGATGGTAACGTTTCTCGTCCCTGTCGATTTGACCGCTATTCCTCGCTATATTCTCGTTAATAGTTTAGGGTGGATAAACACTTGGCCGGGACTGATTATTCCAGGACTGGCAAGCAGCGTGGTTATTTTCCTATTCCGGCAGTTCTTCGAGGAGCTTCCGCAAGACTTGATAGATGCTGCAAGAGTGGATGGAGCATCGTGGTCACGCTTGTTCTTTGGGGTCATTTTACCCTTATCGAAGCCAGTACTCATTACTGCGGCGCTTCTTTTGTTTCTATCTCAGTGGGATGCCTTCTTTTGGCCGTTGTTGGTCGCACCGCGTCCTGAGTTGCGCGTCGTTCAGGTTGATATTGCCATGTTTGTCGGTCAGTTCCAGACTTACTGGAACCGACTGCTGGCCGGGGCGAATCTCGCTGCCATCGTGCCTATTCTGTTACTGCTACCATTCCAGCGCTACTATATCCAAGCGATCACCAGCAGCGGTATTAAAGAGTAAAGTTGAAGCGACAAATTGAAATTTAATATTGAGTTCATTCAAAAGGAAAATGATGGCTACAAAAGTCATACTTGATACTGATATTGGCTCCGACATCGACGATGCAATTTGCCTGGCTTATTTACTAGCTCAGCCAAAATGCGATTTGCTTGGTATTACAACTGTTAGTGGACAAGTCAATGAGCGTGCGCAGATTGCCAGTGTTATCTGTAAGGCCGCAAATCGTAACATTCCTATTTTCCCCGGCACCGAATCCCCAATTCTAATTCAGCAGAAACAGCCGCTTGCACAACAGGCTGCCGCCCTCGGCTCGTGGGCGCATGACACGGACTTTCCCCAAGGTGAGGCGATTAATTGGTTGCGGCAGACTATACGTAACAATCCCGGCGAAATAACACTGCTCGCAATAGGCCCGATGACCAATGTCGCACTACTCTTCGCAGTCGACCCAGAGATTCCAAAGCTGCTCAAGTCACTCGTAATGATGGTTGGGGTGTTTACTACCACCAATCCGTGGGACGGCGGAATGCAGGAATGGAACGCCATCTGCGATCCCCATGCTATCGCCAAAATGTATCAACAACCAATAGCTGTACATCGTTCGGTGGGATTAGACGTTACTTTGCAGGTACAAATGGACTCGAAAGAGGTACGACAGCGCTTCCAAAAAGGATTGCTTAAACCGGTGCTCGATTTCGCTGAGGTTTGGTTTCGGGAACGCGATGTTATTACCTTTCATGACCCTCTTGCAGCAACGACAATTTTCAATGATAAAATATGTGGTTTTCAGCGTGGCAAAGTTGAGATTGAACTGACTAGCTCACGACTGCTCGGGACGACGATTTGGTCGAAAGATAGTACTGGTCCTCACGAGGTCGCACTGAACGTCAACCCACAGCAATTCTTCAACGAGTACTTTTCTGTGTTTAATTAACGTCAATTTTGGATAAGGATAGCGAACTCAGTATTGCCAAACAGATGTAAAGAGGGTTTCTTAGGTTGGTGAGAGTAGGCGATCAAGCCACAAACCACATTGACCATGAAGTTAGCGAGAGAACGATGACGAGTATGCTCGATCTGAGAGACATTTTTTAATTGATCGATGATGGACTCAATAACGGCTCGCTGCCGTTGCCAGAGCTTGTCGGCCATGTCCATGAGGCGATTTTTCATAGTGGATTTGATCTTGGTAATGAGTTGGACACCGTGTTCCCAGAGCAGTTCGAACAAAGCCTGCGACAAATAACCTTTGTCGCCAAAGAGCTTACCAAACAAGCGCTTGACCAACTTGGGAACGGGACGACGATCATCGCTGTTACCAGCGGTCAGACAACAAGCCAACATCTCACCGCAATCATTGAACACGAGATGCAATTTGAAACCAAAGAACCAATCCACCGAGTTCTTACCGCGCGCAGCCGTCTCTTTGAAGACCCTTATGCTGGGCGATGCGCCGATTGTGGCAAACCGCCAATGGGGTCGAATCGATCAGGCCAATACCCGTACACTGCCCGAAACAGTAATGCAGATAGGCACACAACACGACCAGGACCCGCGACATGAGTTGAACAAAGCGTGAATAACTGACTAATTGAGGGAAATCGCCCTGTAAATACACCTGCACATGCTCGGTGTAGTAGGCTTTGAAATGCCGGTAGTGTGCTTGATGAAAATGGATCATGATCGTCATAATTTCGCTCTCGGCCAGTTGTCCCGCGCGTTGTCGCTGGCGCACGCCACTGCTCACTTGCTGCTGTTGATACTGTGGCGCATATCCCTTCCAGAAATCATCGACATGACAGTAAAGTTCGGTTAAATTCATCTTGGGACTCCTTTCTTTTTTCAGCTTGGAAAAGCATATCGCCTTTCCGAAAGGTGTCCCACCTTATCCAAAACTCACGTTAATTATCTGACGCCGTTGCTCTGCAAATCCGGCGAAAAGCTTATTCGTGAACAGTACCAAACCCGCGACTTCGGATGGCACCAGCTATTCAATGACCCCCTACTGTGTGAACAGCGAACGCCAGCGCGAAGATGTCACGGGCCGCTGGGTGTTGATCGGTGCAGGTGGGTTTGTCGTACCATTCCTGATTGGCCTTTTCACCTTGATTTCGAGCGCATCGGCTGCGGCTCACCGCCGAACCACTCAGGCCTTTGAGGCGTTCTCCAATAATTATAGCGGTGCGGATTTCGCCGTCATGAATACCAGCAGTAGCAATGTCCAGAATATTGACTTCCAGGATGGGGCGTTAAGCGTCAACGGTTTCCAGGTAAAATTGGATGGCCTAACCCCCGAGAAAGTGCAAGCGCTCAAAGCTCAGATGCAAGCCGCTGCCGAAGGTGGTGACTTGACCACCAAACTGCGCCAGTTACAGGATGCCAAAGACAAAGGGCTTATTTCGAGCGACGAGTATGATCGCCTGCGTCAAAAGATTTTGGATGATATCAGCTAGAAAAATATTCATTGGACGGCATGGATAATCTGCCGTCCATTTCATTTCGAGAGATCCTTAGGCCGCCGGTTCGTCGTTGACCTTCACCAGATCCGCTCTGACGAAGCCCTCGCCATCGTTGTAGCCGATGCGATACCAGCCATTTTCGGCACTGCGGATGACATACGACTCACCGGGTTCGATACTGCCGATGACATCTGCATCGCTGCTCGCACCAGTCCGCACATTGACGGTCGTGGTTGGATTTAAGTATTGCAGCGTGTGGGTATCCGAAGGCGCTGCGGTAGACTCGGCAGGAGCAGTATAAGTTTCCTTGAGCAAATCCTGAATCGCCGCCTCGGTGCTGTCATAACTGCCTTCCCCGATGTGCGTATAGCGCAGCCGTCCATGTTTATCGATGAGATAAACAGTCGGCCAATAATGGTTAGCCCACGCCGCCCACGTCGCGCCGCTGTTATCCTGCGCCACCGCATATGTGATACCGAGATCAGGCAGCGCTTTGCGGATATTGGCAATGTCACGCTCGTAGCTGAATTCGGGGAAATGGTTACCGATGACGACCAACCCTTGATCGGCATATTGGGTATGCCACCCCTGCACGTAAGGGGTAATGTGGATACAGTTGATGCACTCGAACGTCCACATATCCAGCAGCACAACTTTACCGCGCAGGTTCGACAAGCGCAGCGGAACATCCGTGTTCAGCCAGCTTTCGTTAGTGAATTCAGGCACCGCACCGAAATCCGGCATATCGGACACGTAGCCGGGTTGAGAATCAGACGTAGCAGGTTGGGTAGGCGTTGGCTTCCCATTTCCCTGTGCCAAGGCCACCGCCGCGGCCAAAAAGGCTGTAACGCCAATGAGTAATCGTTTCATATAGACCTCCACCAAATAGTTTCAGTCTGTATGAAACCAGCAAGAGATTACACAGCCATAACGAAAGTATTACATCCTAACCATTGATCACCTTATCCCTCACGAACACTTTTTGCCCAAAACGCGTATTTTAAAGCCCTTCTCCCTTGCGTGCGGGGGAGAAGGCTTGGGATGAGGGAGTTGGACTTGCACCATTAGTTACGAGCAGCCCCTTCGGCTTTTAACCACGCCTCATAATCGGCCTCAGTAACCAGCGTGCCACCCAATATCTCTGTATTTTTTAGGCGTTTTTGTGCGTCGTAAGTCAGGAGCAGTTCTGCCGTCCGCGTACATTTATAACTGGTTCCACGTGCGCTTTTGCGGACGAAATAGCCGTCATTTTCATCATTTTGGCTGATCTCGTTCATGGTATCGACCCGTACGCGCACAATTTCGGTACAGCCGGTCGGTTTGACGTAATAGAATTGACCACGCTCGCGTGGCCCGCCTCCGCCCCCACCAAATAGCCTCTTAAAAAAATCCATACTTAACCTGCCTTACTTGCCTAATTGATCTTATGCCCACCATTATAGCCACTCGGCGCGGCACTAGCACATCAAAATCTGTTGAGAATCAAAAATGCCCCGTCATATTTGACAGGGCACTTAAAGAGCTGAGTTGTCCGGATGAATTAGGCCAGACGGTTGTAGAATTCAACCACCAACGATTCATCGACGGGAACCTGAATTTCACCGCGTTCTGGAAGGCGGCTGAAAGTGGCAGTTGCCGTGTTGGTGTCGATAGTCAGGTATTGAGGGGCATAAGCGTTGGATTCCATCGCTTCGACCACATGCGCGTTCTTACGCATCTTCTCGACCACACTGATCACTTCGCCGGGGCGGGTGAGGTACGACGGAATATTCAACCGTTCGCCGTTCACCTGAATGTGCCCGTGTGTGACCAATTGGCGCGCTGCCCAGATGGTAGCAGCGAAGCCAGCGCGGTAGACCAGATTATCAAGGCGGCGTTCCAACAGCACGATCAGGTTAGCACCGGTGTTGCCGGGCATCTGACGCGCCTTCATGAAGTAACGGCGGAGTTGACCTTCGCGCACGTTATAAATGAACGCAACCTTTTGCTTTTCGGTGAGCTGCATACCGTAGTCGCTGCGGCGACCGGAACGGAACTGCTTTTCTTTGCCGTGGTCTCCCGGCGGATATGAACGTTTTTCCAGAATGCGGGCATACTTGGGGCGTGGCATCAAAACCTCGCCGAAACGCCGCATTACTCTAGCCTTAGGCCCATGATAGGATCCCATAAATCACAACCTCGCGGGAAACCGCTGATCTAATCAGACAGATAACAAATCTAATGTGTAACGATGGATTGTAGCGGGTTTTTGTGGGATTTCTAGGGCGGGTTTTGAGTAGCTTTGGTCTGAAGTGGGGCTATAAACATTTATGACCTCGGCTACAATGCGCCTATCACCAATCACAGAAGGAGTGTCTGCCATGCCTGCTCACCTCACCCCTGAAGAACGGATTGCTAAGATTGACCGGTTACGCCGCTTTCCCGATGAACTGGAACAACTCGTTTATGGGCTGAGCGAAGAAGAATTGTACACCGTTTTTATCCCCGACGAGTGGAGTGTGGCACAAAACGTTCATCATCTGCCCGACTCCCATATGAACGCCTATGTCCGCACCCGCCTGATTTTGACAGAAGATAAACCTGCGCTCAAAGGGTATGCTCAGGCCGAGTGGGCTAAGCTGGCGGATTATAAGCTGCCGATTACCCATTCGCTGCTGCTTTTACGCAATCTGCATGTACGCTGGTGTACGGTGCTGAGCAGTTTGAGTGACGCCGACTTCGCCCGCACCGGAATTCACTCGGAAATTGGCGAGATCAACATTGATGATATTCTCAATACCTATAACAATCACTGCGAAGCGCACATCGAGCAAATCACGCGGACGTTAGCGGCTGGACGAAAGTAATTCCAGATATTGAGAGACAAACGCATTGAGAACCCGTCTGAAAATTGAGTGGGCGTAGCGGACGCCATATGTGTTGCGCGACATAGGGTTGTATCAATAAAACGACGTAAAAGTTGACCATTCTATTCGCGATGGAAATGACCGGATTTGAAGCCACTTGAGTCGGCTTGTCTTCTGGTTAGCATGAGCCGCTTTAGCCCTCAGCGACGTAAACCACACCATTTTTTGTGATCGGACAAGCGATTTATCCTCGTGCGATGCGACAGTCCACTTCATTTCGATCTAGCATACTGTCGCATCAATGACACGAATCCTATGATGCCTGACATGTGTGCTGTCCGCCCTACTAATGACACTGCTGTGTGCCCGAGTCTGAATAAGTTGATCCAGCGATAGGCATAAACCGCCAATCGTAACTGGTGGCATGAAGTGTCAATTTCAAGACACCGAAAATCGTGTTTTGTCGCGCTTCGCTGTTAGGCGCTATGGGTGCTGTCCACCCCGAGAAATCGCGCCCGCCCGTTCCCACGACAAACTCACGAATGCCACGTACAAGATCTTTGGTGCCATCTGTTCGCTGTGGGGCGAATCGCTCATAATCATGGCTGTGACCCACGAGAACCAGATCAGCATTATAGTCATAAAGGGCTTGCCAGAAGGGTGAGAAGGTTATCGGGCTGCCATCCAGTCCGGATGAGAACCTTGGATGATGCCAGAACGCCAGCGTACACTGTGTTTGGTGTGCCGCCAGATCAGCGCGCAGCCACTGTTCCTGAGCCCCGCCAGCCGCACATCCACCGACAATTTTGGTGCAGTTACTATTTAAAGAAATAATGTGCCACGTCCCCACATCAAAACTATAGTAACCTTGACCGCGTACTCCCGCACGCCCTGTCATAGCTCCGACACCATTAAAGTAGTCAAAGTATCCACCGGCACCACTGGTTCCGTATTCATGGTTGCCCACAGCCGGATACGTCTTAGCTTTTACGCGTCCCCATGTGGGTTCATAATAATTCTGAAAATCAACCAATTTGCCACTGTTGTATTGCAAATCACCCAGTGCCAGAACGGCGGTCGGGTTTATTTGTAACAATACGTCTGATGTTTCTTTTTGCTTGCATGGATAGCTGGTCGATGTAGTCGAGCCGCAAGCCACATCTCCTCCGGCAGCAATCACCGGATCAGAACCCGAAGATGGATCAGGCGTGGGGGTCGGGGACGGTACCGGTGTTGCTGACGGCCTCGGTGTTATCGATGGCGTCGGGCTGGCGGATACCGTACCCGAATTAATCACCAGTGTGGGTTTGTCTGTAGTCGCCTCTCGCGAATTGAAATCGAGTCCGTCACTTCCTGTCGAGTCGATGCCAAATGAAACGATTTGACCGAGCTTTGCATTGACGTAAGCCGTGACATCCAATTCGACAAACGTACCCGACTTCCCGCCGATGAGCGTAGTGAGTGGTGAACCCAATGCTGGCCTGGCATTGTAGGTTATGGCTGTTTCGCTCCAGCTTGTATCGGAGACTTGCTTCACCGTTTGTACGGAGCTTGATGAATCAACAACTTTGAAACGTAACTTTGCGCTGCTGATGCTCAAACCAATGAGCGACGAGAGGTCATACTTAATGTAGATAATCTTCATAGGGCTTCCATCGACTTGAAGCGTGGGATCAGTGCCTCGGACCGTAGTCGGCGAATCGCTTGCGACGTAGGTGTCAGCAATTGGGTTAAGCGACGTCACCACTAATTGAGCCTTCGAAACGAAGGGATTCGTGACAAACAGGAGTAAGGCAATACTAACACCGAAAATAGAAAACCACGTTCCTAAACGATACGGCTTAACCATATTTTTTTCTCACGAAACCCAATAAATATCCGTATGAAACCAAACCCGAAATGGGTGGAATTTTTTATCATGTTGAACAACTATGCTGGATGATATTATATCGGATATGACATGAAACTGAAAAAGGCTGTCACCTAATCAAAAGGGCGCAGAATGATGTCCGCGCCCCTTTAGTTAGGCGATCATAGGCTGAAATCACGAATGTCCGTTGCCATAACGAGCATCCGTACCGCCTTTGTGAATAATTTATGAATTATTTCCCATCATTCCATGCCCATGTTGCATCATCCCACCCATCATGCCGTGTCCCATCATGCCCATACCATGACCGGCATTTCCGTTACTGCCCATATTCCCCATGCAGTTGCCAGCACTACCAGCAAACATCGGCATTGTGGCAATGTTGTCACGCATCCATGTCAGGTGTGCATCAGCCTGTGCCTGTGTCATCGTACCGGCTGTAACACGGGCAGCCATATGTTCTTTAGCTTGTGCCAGCATGGCGTCATACACCGCCTGAACCTCAACACCCTGCACTTTGGCAATTTCGGCTAATGTCTGACCACTGTGCAGTTTTTCGACAAAGGCTGTTTGCTCTAACCCCAACACTTTAGCGGCAGCAGCCATCATTGTGTCTTCGTCATCGTCCATCATACCGCCCATCATGAAACCACGGTTGCCTTGCATCATGCCATTGCCCATGCCCATCATGCCCTGTCCAGCTTGCGTCGTTCCAGGACAAGTTGGCGTGGCAGTATCACTTTGGGCAGCCACTGTGAATACACCAGCGACCACCAAAACGATAACCGCGCCCAGAATAATCATTGATTTACGTGTCATTTGCATAAACTCCTGTTGCTAAAATCATTTGCGTATGATCCCAGAATGCCACAGGAGTTTATGGTGTCTATGTTGCTTATATAAAGTTTGTGTAAAGTTTAGGCGAGAGGCAGTGTAAAGCTGAATTGGCTGCCTTGGCCGATGCCCGCACTTTCCGCGTGGATCGTCCCACCCTGCGCCTCTACCAGTTGTTTGGCAATGGTTAAGCCGATGCCGCTCCCGCCGCTGGCCCGTGATCGGGATTTATCCACCCGGTAAAAGCGCTGGAAAATGCGCTCAAGATCACCCGAATCAAGACCGGCTCCGGTATCACGAATGGAGAAGCAAACCTGGTTTTCGCCCTTATCGACTTTAAGATTCACTTTGCCGCCCGCCGAAGTGTATTGAAGGGCGTTACCCAATAGGTTCGTCAAGACCTGCGCGGCACGATCCACATCGGCGCGGATGAGTGGGAGATCATCTGGTATGGACGTATCCAGTGTAATTTCTTTTTCGCGAAACTGCGGGCGCATTCGCTCTACAATAGGCGCGATAATCTGATTAGGGGCGCAGGTGACCATCTCAAGATGGATTTGCCCCGCCTCTGTCCTCGAAAGTTCCTGCAAATCCTGTACCAGCCGTTGTAACCGGTCCGCTTCGTTGTGAATCAGTTGGAAGGTTTCGGGCGTGGCAGGCAGCACACCATCCTGCAACCCCTCCATATAGCCTTTGATGCTGGTGAGTGGCGTTTTAAGTTCGTGGGTAACATCCCCTAACAAGCGCTGACGCATCACCTCTGTCTCGGCTAGTGACGCGGCCATGCGGTTGAAATTCTCAACCAGTTCAGCCAGTTCATCACCGGTATCTAGGCGTAGGCGCTGCTCATAATGTCCACCGGCAATCCGTTGGCTCAACGTGACAAGCGCCCGAATGGGACGCACAATGCGATTGCTGACAAACCAGCTTACAACACCGGCTGCCAGCGTTGCCGCGAGTCCTGCGATAATCAGGGCATTGGTGAGCGAGTTGCGGAAGCTGGCTTCGATTTCGGCAGTCACTTCAAGCCGGTGCTGCCCCATCATACCGGCTAGATTGCCGCCCATATGATTCATCTGCTGAGAAAAATTGACCGGCGCTACATAGGCGGTCGAAATGGCGAGTACCACAAGGCCGATAATGACGATAAACAGGTAGGAAGCGAACAGCTTGTAGGAGAGTTTCATAGTGGCTCATCCGCGAATTTATAGCCTACCCCGCGCACCGTCACGATGAATTGTGGATCGGAGGCATCTACCTCCAGTTTTTGGCGGACATGCCCGATATGCACGTCCACAACCCGTTCTTCGCCGTAGAAGTCATAACCCCAAACGCGCTCCAACAACTGCTCGCGGCTGAGAACCATCTGGCTGTAGGTTGCCAATATCGACAGCAGCTTGAACTCGAGCGCCGTTAGCTCAATCGGTTCGCCTTCCCGCTGGACTTCATGGCGCTGCATATCAATTTTCAAGTGTTTGAATGTGAGGACTTGGGCTTCGCTCTGCGAAGTATTCCGTCCACGCCGCAGGATGGCTTTTACGCGCGCCGCCAATTCACGTGGACTGAACGGTTTAGTCAGGTAATCGTCCGCACCAACTGTTAATCCCATCACCCGATCAAATTCCTCGGACTTGGCAGTGAGCATCATCACGTAGACATCCGATTCGCGCCGAATCTGTTGGAGAACTTCCAGTCCGTCCATCTCCGGCAGCATAATGTCCAGAATGACCAGTTCAGGGTGATACCGTCGGAAGGCGGCCAATCCTTGTACACCATCCCGCGCCAGATGAATGGTGTTGCCGTCGCTTTTCAAATAGGCTTCGACGATGTTAAGGATACTGTCCTCATCATCAATGACAAGAATGGTCGCCATAAGACTCTGCCGTTCGATTACGTAATGCTTGAATTGCAAGCCGTCAAAACGGGCTAGTGCTGGCCTGCCGGAATGATTTTCACGGCGGGGTCTTGCCGCAGGGCTTGTTCCGAGCCAGCCGGAATATAAGCCACCACCAGCATCAACGGCCCGCTGCCCGTATTGATGGTCGAGTGATAAACCGCTTTGGGAATCCAGACGCAAGCACCACCCGCGCACTTCACAGGCGGTTGATCATCTACCATCTGTTCACCCTCGCCGGATACAAAATAGATAATCTCATCGGCATCAGGATGATTGTGGCGAACGTGCCCCTTGCCCGGTTCCAGTAACACGGTGCCAAAGCTGACACTTTTTGAACCCGTCACCTTTTCATCCGAGAGAAAATGTATTTTGCCCCAATCAAAAATAATCTGATCGACATCTTTTTCCGTAGTAATACACCCTTGTCCTAGTTGATGCATGTTAAGAACCTTTCCCGTATAAACAATTTCCGGTGATTATGGCGCATAAGCCTGTTAAAGCCCAAAATTTTCATCGCAAATGGCACAAATAAAAACTCCCGCTGCATGGGCGGGAGTCTGATCAACCGGAGAAATAATTAGCCGCAGCCTTCGGGGCATTCGGTGGGTTCTGGCTCACCGTTGAGACTTTGTGCGCTGACTTGAGGCATTTGATCATAGACCTGATGCCAATCGCTGGCGATCAACTCTTGTGCCTTTTGAAGTGACATCTTACCGTCACACACTTGCTTATGGAGATAGTTTTCGACCTTATCTTTTTCATGGAAACCGGGGCGGGGATCAGCAATTTCCGGCCAAAGATTAGCGATGTCATTCGACCCTCCGAGTTGCAGGCTGATCAAATGGTCAATCTCGTATTGGCCTGTGAAGTGGCTGCTGATGCCGTACGCCGCATAAACATCATCTTTTAATGCAATGGACACATTACGCACGGACGAACTGTAGCCGGGAACACAGATTTCCTTAGCCGTTGCATCCGGGAAAATGGCTCCGGGGGTACACGCTTTATCCTGTACTCCGTTGACCGCGACACAGTTCGATGATTTTGTGGGCTTGCCCGGAACCGCTGGTTGGCTGGCAGGGTTGGATGAACTCCCCTGTCCCGGCGCGAGTATCGTCCCACCTTTGCCTGATCCGGCATTGGTAAGCGTATAAATAATGAGCAGAACTGCGATAAAAATGCCGAAGATACGGCGACCGAGTGCGGTAAGCTGTGAGTCCTGATGAGTTGATTTGTTAGCCATATTGATTAAAACGACCGCGTTAAAGCGCAGTCAAAGCTCCTGTTGGGTGAATTTAAAGAAGCATATCCATTTTAGAACTAATGATCATGGTACACCAGAGACCTCTTATCGGCCTATCATCTTCATTCGCTCTGCAATACCACCCACACGCTATCGAAGTTCCGTGCCTGCAAATCTTGACGCGTAATCCAGTAATAAAGTAGACCGGTACTCGCCCACTGCATATGAGCGTTAAAGTCTGAATCCAGTTGGAACAGCAGTATCCAATCAGTCGCACCAGCCACCAATGCCGCCGCTTCCGGTGATTGGTCATCCTTGAAACCGTGTGAAACCAGTTGCGCTTGCAGGTGCATATCGTCCTGCAAATCATCGGAATGCCCTAACAGGCGGTGATGTAAAGTTTTACGATCAGCCTCCGAAGGAAACGCCGCGATGAAATCCGAATAGGCATACCGTTCTTTGTCGTTCCAGTCGAGCGTTTTATCCAGCAAATTAGGTCGCTGCGGCAGCGTGACCTCCGTCGAAAAGCGCACAGCACAGGCTGTAAATTGGGCTTCTTCGGGCAGTTCGTCAGGGAAGGCACGGCGTTTCAAAGCCGATTGATCAACACTGCTGTAGATGACTTTCCAACCAGCGCGGTCAGACGGATCAGAACCGTAGATTTGCTGGTTCGCGTCAAAAAAGAAGTACAACATTCCGGTTGGCGGCAGAAGCCTATCCACATCGTAGGGCTGCACCGCGCTCAGATCGAATTGAGCGACGAACGACAGCGGCACATCTGCCATCGACGGCCAGACGACCTCATCCGGCAAATCCGGTTCACCGCCAATCTTCGACGTACCCACCTCTAGCACTTTTTCGGTCGGGACTGTGCTGGTAACGCGTATCGAATTGGACATCAGCGCTTCGAGATGCGGCGAGATACGCGATAGTCCGGCAGCTTTGATGGCCGCCCGTACAGCATCGCTTTGCATAGTTGTTATCCTTAGAATGCCATTGAAACATGGAAACTGAGAGTCATCTTACGCCTGTGTGCGGGATGGAGCAAGTTTATAGTGTTAGTCGGTCAAAGCTTGCTGGACCTGTCCTTTAAGTTTTCAATACGTATTGCACGCGGACCAACCGCTAGCAGTATGGAGCATCCCTTAAATGAACATCAATTTAGGAAGGATCTTCATTTTATCCATTTCTGCGCTTGACACGACATATGACATACAATATATCATATCTTTATCGAGACTTTATCGTAATGAACTTATGAAAATGGAGATTCGCTTTATGGCGACAACGCCAACTGTTCAATCAATTCACACGGCTTCCGACTCTGCGGCAGGAAAATGCCCCGTTGATCACACGAAATTTTCGCATCAGAAAACCGCCATTCAGACGGATACCTCCACCCAACCACTTGAACGTGACGCGCAAGGCGTCTGGCATGTCCGTGGTTTTGATGAAGCGCGCGCTATCCTGCGTGGGACGGAAACGACCAAGCAGGCCGGTTTTGGTGCGTCTCAGGTGATGAATGTGAAAGCCATTATCAACCTCCCCATTCTCTACCTTGAAGGCAAAGCCCATCTATCACAGCGCAGGCAGACGGCACGTTTCTTTACACCCAAAACGGTCACTACGGACTACACCACATTTATCGAATCGTTAGCCGATGATTTGATCGCCAATCTCAAGCGCAACCACCGCGAAGACTTGGACAAAATGAGCCTCACCTTGGCCACAGCCGTTGTCAGCAAGGTTGTTGGCCTGACAAACAACCTCATGTCGGGAATGGATAAGCGCGTTGAAAGGTTTTTTCAGCCAGACATTACAAAAACGACTTGGACGCCGCTCCTAAAGCTCCGTGGCGCGCTTAGGCAGCGTCACATGTTATCGTTTTATTTCCTCGATGTACGACCGGCCATCAACGCCCGCAAACGACAGCCGCAGGAAGATCTGATCTCACACTTGCTTGAAAACAAATACAGCGATATTGAAATTCTGACCGAGTGTGTAACCTATGCCGCCGCCGGAATGACCACCACCCGTGAATTTATTGGTATCACGGTCTGGCATTTCCTCGAAAACCCCGAATTGCGGGAGCAGTATCTGGCCGCAGATGAGGAAGGACGTTATGAAATTCTCCACGAAATGTTGCGCTTGGAACCTGTGATCGCTCATATCTACCGCCGTGCGACGGCTGATATTGCCGTGGAGAGTGAAGGCAAAACTGTTATGATTCCGCAGGGCGATCTCATTGATCTCCATATCTATAGCACCAACACCGATGAGCAGGTGGTCGGTGATTCCCCGCGTGAATTGTGTCCGGCGCGTCCATTGCATGGCGAACATATTCCGCCGATGCTGATGAGTTTTGGCGACGGACATCACCGCTGCCCCGGTGCCTATCTGGCGATCAAAGAAACCGATATTTTCTTGCAGCGGCTCTTGGCGATCAAATCGCTGCGTATCGAAAAACAGCCTACGCTCGGCTGGAACGAAGTGGCCCAAAGCTATGAAATCCGTGACTTTATCCTGTCAGTCGACTGACAGGTTTTCGCCTAAAAATACTCTTACTCACTCCGTCACTTGCGTTCAGGAGACGACACTTTTAGAAGTTATGCGAAGTTTTTCCTGTACGGGAGTGTCTTTGGATAGCACCACATTAAATGGTGGAGATATTTTCTAGCCGAAAACCAGTCATTTTTGCACCCGAATTTCGCATTTTCTCCCCTCCCTGACGCTTCGGCTATCAGCAGAGTGAGCCTGCGAACGTTGCTGATGTGGGGTTGGGGGTGGGGTTTTGACTGCTGCCCACCACTTAATGCGGTCTTACCGGTCTTTGACCCTCTCTATAATTCCCACATTTTGCTTACAACAGCAAAATGTCGTCTTTTAAAATTGCGCATAGGCTATCAGCGAATTTTGGTAGGGCTGATGCACGCCTCAGCCGCTGACCTAATACCACATTAATGTGTATCGGTGCATTTAAATGATGAGATCTGTCGTCAAAAAATAGGCATTCAGCTTGTAGGAGGCGTCCGCTCCGTCAGGCTGAACCAGTTGCCACAGCCATCCTTAAACAGTGCTTCGACTCCGTAAAAAGTATCCTTTGGCGGCTGTGTAAATTCGACACCCTTAGCCTTGAGTTCTTCGTAGGTGCGGCGGCAGTCGTCAGTTTCAAAAACACCGCTGCCCAGAACACCTTTTTCCAGCAAAACACGCAGTTGTTCAGCCGTTTCCTGGTCAATTTGTCCTATCGGATGCGGCTCGTACAGCACGATTTCCAGTTCCGGTTGCTCTTTGGCGCTCACCGTCACCCAGCGGAAACCATTATCCATTTTCACATCATTCCGCACCATAAAACCCAGCTTGCCCACATAGAAATCCAACGCTTGGTCATGATCCAATACAAACAGGGTGGTATGAGAAAGTCTACTAATCATCACTTGCTTCCTGACTATGCTGACTCATGCCACCCATTATAGAACTTCTCTGTTGCGAAATCTCTTTTGCTAACCATGTGAGGAATTTCTTGGTACATTTATTGGTTTGGTTCCCTTCTGCCATGAAATGGTTCAGGAGACGACACTTTTATATGAAGCAATTGGCAGGGTTGAATTGCCTTGTTCCCTCCCCACGTAGTATTCACGAGACGATACTTTTACAGTCTTATACATCTTTCTCCCGTAGGGAAGGCTCTTAGAGCCTTCCGCTTTTCCCTCAATCGACCAAAACTGTCGTCTTGTAAACATGAAATAGCCAGGGCGTGAGGATTTCTCTGCCTTATCTCCCCGGCGGCTCGACCAACAAAATCTTATTGCCTTCCGAATCAACAATGGTGGCGTACGTTCCCCAGGGTTGCTTATCCGGTTCCTGCGTGAACTGCACACCCTTCTTTTTCAAATCGTCGCAAACAGCGGTCATATCGGTCACATCCAACGTCACCGCTTGCGATTGACCGACCACCTGCTTGTAATGCTGCCAGTTCTCATCCGGTAGATAAAGAATCACCTCGGTCTTTGCGCCTTTGGGAGCCACCGCGATCCATAAATTGGCCGCGCCCGGATATAACGGTGCTTCCTGTCGCAGTTCAAAACCGAGTTTATCCATATAAAAGGCTTTCGCGCGCTGCTGATCGCTGACAAAGACGCAAACGGTACCCACATAATTTATCATTTCCATCTCCTTATTTACTGCTGATTAGGGAATAGATGAGTGGTCAAATTGCAAGTGATAATGTGATTCTATCTTCTAAAAATAGGCTGATTTGTAGGGACACGCTGTAGCGTGTCTGGCATTTGTAAACCCTATCATCACGCAATTTGTAATCACAAATCACCACACTATATGGTGGACATCGCATTGCCGCTGAAAAAGTGCATCAAATGACCCTCAAACTTGTATTTTCTCCCTCCATCGCTTGCGGGGGAGGGTTGGGGTGGGGGTAAATTTCGCCCCACCACTTAATGCTATCCTACCGATTATCATCATCGGAGACAGAATAGCACAAGTTTTCGATTATGCGCTTCTCGAAAATTGCTCAATCGCGCCATGCATAAAGAGGAAGCAAGCGGGTGCAGCCAGTTCCAAACGTTTTTGCTGTTCCTGCAAACGGACGCGGTGTTCTGAGGGCGAATAGCCCGTTTGACGGCGATACAGGCTGCTAAACGAACCAAGACTCTGGAAGCCAACTGCCAGGCAAATCTCGGTCACACTGAGTTCGCTTAACGCCAATAAGCGCTGCGCCTGTTGAATACGTTTGCGCGTCAGATATTGGTGCGGGGTGATACCATACGTGCGGTGGAAGAAGCGGATGAAATGAAAATGTGAGAATCCGGCGTGGCTGGCAATCGCTTCGACACTCAATGGCTGCTCATAGGTGCTGTCCATTACAGTCAGCGCCCTACGCAGGTGAGCATTGGGCTTCGAAACAGGGGATGTTTTTACGGACATAATTGACCTCTTCTAGCTCATTATCATTTGGGCTGGCCTCGGCAGTACCTATTATGATTCAGGTTTATTTTCGGTTAACCCGACAAATTCTTTTCCAACCATCCACCGACCCACTTAACAATTCCACTCCCTCAAAAGGGTTAACGCCAACATCCCGAAACAGTTACCAAATGGTCTTCCAAAATGTAACCCATTGTGTCTGCATATCCCTTAAAATATAAATTGGGTAGCTTGTATTGCTCCTCTTCCCAGTGCGAAGCCTCCTGTGGATGAGGGCGGTCAGCAAATGAGCCTGCGGTTAGGGAGTCTGATTGGCAAATCTGGCATAAATCCCATGTTTGCCATTGCTGCCATTGCTGCCTTTGCTGCCAATTTTGCCATAGACAGTAGCTGCAAATGAAAAGTCCGGTTTGTCGCATCAGCATCACTTCTACCATTGGCACTGATGCCGCCACCATTTCAACGGTGATCAAATTTCCTTACGGCATTTTGAATGAGCTAAAAGCCAAAAGCCGATCTACGAAATTGCCGCATTTGCTGCATTTGCCGCATTTTCGGCACTTCACTCGTTCAAAATCGCCCCCCGAACCATTCGCAAAGGAGTCAACTCGTACATTTTGTGAAACAAAAAGCGGCGAGCTTCCACCCACCGCTTTCGTCTTGGTTCCCTCCCTCGTTTACGGGGGAGGTTTAGGGTGGGGGTAAAACTACCCTTCGTAATATCCGTCGATCTTGGTCAGGGCATGGTCGATGATGTCCAACCCTTCCTTAAGTTGGGCTTCGGTGATGGTCAACGGTGGGCAGTTAAACACCATATTCCAGCGCACGAAAGTGCTCATGCCTTCATCTTTAAGCGTCTTGTAGACGATTTGCAGCGGCTCGCTAAACGGTTGTTGGAAACCCGAAAGTGCCTCGCGTGTGTCGCGGTTCTTGACCAGTTCAATCACCTGATGCAAACCGGTGCCGCGAATATCACCGATAACGCTGTGCTTCTCGGCCAGATCAACCAATCCGCGCCGCAGTACCTTACCCATCTCGCGGCTGTTTTCGATCAGGTTCTCGCTCCGGTAAACCTCGATATTGGCGACACCGGCAGCCATCGCCAGAGGATGAGCGCTGTAGGTCAGTCCCATCGAGAACATGTGGTCATTGAAGTAATTAGCGACTTCCTCACTGACGATGGTCGCGCCCAACGGCACATAACCACTGGTGATACCCTTGGCGACCGCGATGATGTCCGGCTGCACATTCGGGTAATTATCGACACCGAACCATTCACCGGTACGCCCGAAACCACTCATCACCTCATCGACGATCAGCAGCATCCCGTACTTCTGGCAAATCTGGTATAGGCGGTTCCAATAGGCTTCTGTCGGCTGAATGATGCCGCTGGTTCCGCTGTAACCTTCGATCAAAATAGCCGCACAAGCCTTTGGATCTTCCATCTGGACGATCTCTTCCACCATGTCGGCCATGATGAGATCACCCTCTTCTTGCGTCCGTCCTTTATAGACCGGGCTGCGGTACGCGTACGGATCAGGCAGGCGAACAATATCCGGCACACCGGGGCCATGTCCATGACGGCGCGGATCACCACCAGCTGTGGCTGCACCAAACGTCGCCCCGTGATATGAACGGTAGCGTGTCAGGATTTTTTGTTTGCCAGTGTATAAACGGGCAATTTTGATGGCGTTTTCGATAGCATCTGTGCCGCCGTTGGTGAAGAAGGCTTTGGCGAGTTTGCCGGGGGTGACTTCGGAAAGTAGTTCGCCGAGTTGACCACGTGCTTCGGTGGCGAGGCTGGGCTGTGCATAACCGAGCTTACCAATTTGTGCGCGGATAGCCTCGATGACGTGCGGGTGGCTGTGACCGATATTGACGTTCACCAGTTGGGATGACCAGTCAATGTAGCGTTTACCATCGGTATCCCAGAAGTACACGCCCTCGGCACGATCCATGACAATTGGATTCCACGCATTCTGTACCGACCAACTGGCAAGCGTATAATCCTTATTATTCTTCACAATTTCGGCGGTCGTGGTCATAATCAAACTGCTCCTTCAATAAGCGGATACTTTCACACAGGGACGCTGGCGCATCTCTGCAACTGACATAACACGATCTGAATGTGCCTATTGTAATCCACAATTCGCCTGCAACCCAAACAGGTGGACTCGACAATTTGACTGCGCTAGACCATGATAAGAGTTTGTATTATGCCAACATCCTCATGTGGCCTTCACACAAGTTGGTTATAATCCCCGGAATAGTGAAAGGTTTGTCCAATGAGCATTATGCTGATTGCGTTGTTATGTATCGGTGGGTTCTTTTTCTGGCAGGGTAAATTCAACTTCGGTTCCATCCAAACCGAAGGGCGACATGTCAAAGCAGCCGGGGCAATTTTGATGCTGCCAGCAGCCGCTTTTGTATTGTTGAGCTTCGCGCTTAGCATTCTATTCGGGGGTAGCTCATCGCAATCAGTAGCGTTGCTTTCCGTTCTACAACTGGTGATGATGATCGTAGCCGTAGTAGTGGCTTATATCCTGATTGCCGACCCGCCGAATGCGCCGAATCTTCCGGGTATATTGGGCCAAATTCAAAATGAACGCCGTGGCAAACCATCGCAGCCGCCCTCAAACTCATCATCACGGCCCAAGCAGCAGCAGCGTCCCGCTCAACGTCATCCACTAGACCGTTTAATGTCCACCGGTTCGCAGCCTATCAAAGTGGCAAATGTGCTGTCCGTCAAAGAAGCTGCCGCCTACATGGGGATGAATCCGGATGAAATAATGGGGCTGATTGATGCGGGTAAATTACCGGCAGCACGCGATAGCAGCGGCTTCCGTATTGCCCGTTCGGTGCTGGATGAACTGAAGAATCCCACAACGACAGTTTAAGTCGATTTGATTTTTTGGTCGCGCGTCATGGCGGCCAGCGTGTACAGTTCGGCAAAGTCATCTCGCCCGATGGATTGGTAGCGGCGAATGGCTTCTTGTAATGTAACCAGTTCCACCAGCGTCACCTGTTCGGCATCACTGGGATTGAGCGGCTTGCCAACGATTTCCACCTCGCCGTAGCTCACATAACGGTAAAAATCAGGATGCGGCAGGTGTGGGCGGTACGGCTGGGCCGCGTTGGAGTGACAGTGCCATGCACCCAGGGCAGTTACACTTTTCAGACGCACACCGGCTTCTTCCAATAACTCGCGCTTTAACGTCTCGGCGTGTGGTTCGTTGGGTTCGCGCGTACCACCGGGCAGCTCCCAATAGTAATGATCCACTTGAATGATGATCCACTTGTCCCCGATATAAGGCACGAGATTGACGTTGCTTATCAAGTCATCTTGGGGTGGCGTATGCCACAACTCGAACCGCATTTCTATAGGTTCGCGGTAAGTTGTATTGAACAAATGCGGGAATTGAGACTGCAAATCGGTCATGGCTTTAAGAATGCTCCGACTTGTCGCGCTGCCCACTGACCCGCTGCGATACGCTTGGCAAATTCAAAGCCATCATAATCGCTGCCCGCCAAAGCCATTCCGGCAGGAAGTAGACTTTTGAGTGCAGTCATCTTTTCATCGAACTTCGGTAAATGCGGCGGTAGTGGATCGGCGTCTTCCCAAAAATCCACGCGGCTGACGATCGGTTGTCCAGTGGCCTTCATCTCGCGGTGGAGTTCTTGCACGATAGCATCGGCCTTAACTGCTCGCGGCAGCATTCGCACGCCGACGTTCAACAGAATATGATCGGCTGGTACACGATTGGGGTCGTCTGTCCACGAATAAAAAGGAATCGCTACGTCCCAGGGGAAGATGGGCGGCACAGGCATGTCACCCTTTTTATAACCAATTGAGACGCGGGTGATGGTATCGTAACCGTAATCCATTAACCTTTGGCTGAATTCAGGTACAAGGGTACGTAACATGCGCTCGGAATGGCGGGCAGGTGCGGCCACAATTACAGCAGCGGCCTCCCACATCAGACCGTTTTCGAGACACAGTGTAAATTTGCCATCCAATGTGCCGATACTGCTGACAGCCATACGATGAATGAAAGTGCCGGTTAAGCCCTGCGCTAACGCATCGACTACGCTTTGGCTGCCCCGGCTAAAGGCCACCAAATCACGCCGATGGCTGTCAAACACCGGACATAACACATCTTCTAAACCGAGTTCTTTTAGAAACGACCAATCTTCATCACGATGAAACGCGAACGCGCCGCCATCCAACGTAAAGCCTTCGCGCTGTTCGCTGATGATGCTTCCACCGAGCCGCTTCTTCACTTCGATGAGACGGTAGGGAATCTGAAGACGCTGTAATTCGTGGGCGGCTGCGAGTCCACTCAGGCCGCCGCCAATAATCACCACATCACGCATAGATTGTTTCCTGATGATCGACAGGTATGCAGTATAACGATAAATCTAAACGCTTTGAAGTGCGAGGGCTTTATTCAGCCAGCAATCGCATCAAAATGCGTATTATCCTTGATCAGCTAAAGGCGTGCCGCAAACCATCCGTTTCACAGATGCACTTGCCCGATTTCAGTCAAATCATGCTGTGATTGCGATAGAATTGTTAAGGCATTATTAAATAAATGTTTTATGCTTTGTCCTGTAAATAAACGCGCAGCTCATCCAACGAGCGCACAAGTTTATGGAGTGAACATTCCAACATCAAGTTGACGACCTGAAATTTATACTGCAAACGCCAATCAGTATAGACGCCAATCAGATGTTTTCCTTTAGCATAGGCATAGCCTATTTCCCACGCCGTTCCATCATCAGTCGTGATGCCATTCAGGTTAGCAATCACAATGTCAGCCCGATCAATGGCGGCTACATCCTCAGCGAAGATTGCGGGAATATTCGCTTCACTTTTAATCTTGCCTTCTTTACCGTCACGGTGTGGCAGGAAGGTTGTATAGCCAGCCTCTGCCGCAATACGCTCGATCTGTTCGTCAAACCAACGTTCACCTTCATTAAAGAGCGGACCGGCAATATATGCTTGAGGCATTGAATAACCCTTTGTCGATGTCGATATACAGAATGAACATAAGGATACATTATCGCTGGCTTCAAGTCGCTTAGCCATAGACCAATTTGCTGCTTGTGTAAAACAGGCATTTAACATATTCTTAAAGAACCGTTCATGTTCTTAAAGAATACTTAACATGAAAAACAGACGGTATCACAGACTGAATAGTTGGAATCACACAAGCTCAGTCGAGTGATATGGGATGAAAGGGTTTTATCGTGGGCGCTTTTACGCAGGTCACAAGCCATTTTCACGGTTTCTTTAAACGGAAGCCCAATCGTTTTATCGTGTGCCTTAGCGAACAGGCCGCCAAAAGCATTGAGGGAACACAGGCGCTGCTAGCGTTTATGCGCCAACCCGAAAAGCAGCAAGCCGCGCGCGTCTATCGGCTGGAAAAAGAAGCCGATGCCATTCGCCGCAGTTTAATTGACGATCTCAACCGTAGTTTTGTCACTCCCATCGACCGTGAAGATTTGTTTGCACTGTCACGGGCGATTGATGATGTGCTGGATTATGCGTATTCGACCACCAATGAAATGTACGTTTTGGGTGTCAAACCTACCAACGATTTATGTGCAATGGCAGAACTGCTGCACCAGTGCGCCAGAGAATTGTATTTAGCGATTGAAAACCTTGAACATCAGCCACAGGTTGCCAATACCCATTCGATGCGGGTGAAGGCCATCGGTAACCGGATGGAGCGGCTCTACACCGAAGCGTTGGCTCATTTATTTGACGCGCCAACCGACCTTAATGATGTAGTGCGAATGTTTAAGATGCGGGAAATTTACCGGCACATGTTCCGTGCAGTCACCGGTGCCGAGCAAGCTGCTAACGTGCTAGGTGATATTGTCATCAAGTTCTACTAGAGATACCCGACCAATCATAAAACTCGTGCTGTCCCTACGAAAATTCATTTGTAGGGACACTATATTCCCGAGTTGGTCACACATTTATAGATTTCCCTAATTTGAAGTGCATCATTCTGATCGGGCAAAATGCCCTATTTCGCTTGCGTACTTGACATCTCACAAAGAATCTGACACTGTTTGGAGAAAGTAACGAACAGGTGAAGTGTGGCTGATGCACATGTACGCACGGCAGAACAAATAACGCCTTTTGTCGGGCGTCGGCAAGAACTTGCCAAACTCAAAGATTTGCTGGGTGATGCGAATATTCATCTGGTTACAATCCTTGGTTTAAGTGGCATTGGTAAAACACGCTTGGCGATAGAAGCAGCACATCAAGTAACAGAGCTTTTCGCAGAAGGCACGTATTTTATATCGCTGGTTTCGGCTGCAACACGCGATCATATTATTGAGCATATTCTAGAGACACTTGCTCTGGATTTATCATATTCGCAACAACTGCCGACGGTATTGGGTAACAAAAAGATCCTTTTAATCCTTGATAATTTTGATCATTTGTTAGGACATTCTGGTTGGGTACTAGAGATTCTTGAAACATGTCCAAATGTCAGCATCCTTGTAACGTCCGGCGAGCCTCTGAATTTGCGAGGTGAATGGGTGCTGCAACTGGGTGGTATGGACTATCCTGCCCAAACTTCTGTTGAAGCCGCAGTTGCGGACTATGATGCGATAGAGCTTTTTGCCCTACGGGCACAACAAATTCAGCACAACTTCTCGCTCACACATGAATACGCTCATGTGGTTCGCATTTGCCAGTTAGTGGAAGGGATGCCGCTGGCGATTGAATTAGCGGCAGCATGGATGCGGACGTTATCGCCTCTTGAAATTGCAGCAGAAATTCAGCATAACCTGAATATTTTGCAGACTAAATATAGGGATGTAGAGCCGCGCCATCGTAGCATCGAGGCCACATTCGACCAATCGTGGAAGCTGTTAATGCCTGATGAGCAAACAGTCTTCAAGCGGCTGACCATTTTTCGCGGTGGGTTCAGTCGTGAAGCCGCTGAGAGTGTGGCTGATATTGATTTGGAAACACTTGATGCACTTATCGACAAATCACTGGTACGCCGACAACGTGACAACCGATACAACATTCATGAACTGCTGCGTCAATATGGTGAAATTCGCCTGGAACAAAACAGCCAGGAACATCAACAGGTGCTCAAGCAGTGCGCCATCCATTATTCCCACTTTATACAGCATCAGGCACAATATTTTCACATGATGGTGGGTACTATTAATCTTGAGCAGCTTTGGCAGGAAATCAATAATATCCAGCGCGCATTGAATTATCTGCTCTTACAACAACGAGTGGCGGAAATCAGCGAGTCGCTTATGGCGTTGAATTATCTGTACCAGCAGGCAGGTTGGTTACGGGAAGGCCAGCAAGATTTTGCCCGAATTGTCGATTATCTACGCCAATGCGGCCCCTGTGTAAAACGGGATTTGGCATTAGCACGTGCTTTAATCAGCCAGGCTTACTGGTTGCACTGCCTCGACCGGCATGATGAAGCGTTGGAACGGTTAGACGAGAGTCTGAGTTTGTTGGACGAAAGTTCGAAATCATCAGCGGATATAGGGTTGGCATTACTATACCGTGCACGAATCGTTCGCGCGCTCAAACGGACGCATCAAACGGCTGTTGATTTATCTCAAGCCAAAAACCATTTTGAGGCTGCTGATTGGGCATATGGCGTGTGGATAGTGCAGATTTACACGGCAGAAATGCATTATGAACAAAGAGCGTTTGAGCGCGCGCGCGATTTACTTCAACAGGCGCTGAAGATCAGCCAACTACGAGATCAGGTCCCAGGACAAATCTTTATATTAGGCTACATGGCGCTGGTGGAGGCGCAGATCAATGCTTTGGAAGCGGCACGAGGTCATCTTCTAGACAGTCTACGACTCTGCGAGCTACACCAAGTCGTCTATCCGATACCGATAATCATGGTAGCTGCCGCAGCACTGCTGGAACGCTGCGGTGAATGGGATGCATCGGCACGTTTGGCAAAAGGGGCATGGGGGCATCCCGCCAGCGATTTCCAGGTGAAACGTTATGCCGGGACTGTACTTGAGCACTCGGCAAAGCATATGGATGTACACCCCATAACTGACATACTTCCAGTGGGATCGCGTTATGCCATAGAGACGATCACCCCGGAGGAATTACTCAGCCTGCAACAACTTCTCAACACTGTGCAAAGCAGCGAAAGACCGATATTCACCGAGCGTGAACAAGAAGTCTTGCGACTGCTGGTCAACGGGTCTACTAATTCACAAATTGGACGAGTACTTAACATCGCTGAAGGCACGGTCAAGCGCTACACCCATCATATTTTTACTAAGCTCGGAGCACAGAACCGGGCTGAAGCTGCCCATCGTGCAAATGAATGGAACCTCATATAGATACAACGAACGTTGTATTGCCAGTTGTCCATTAAAATCACTATCTTTAATAAAATAAATAGGAAAAGGAACGCAGCATGCCTAATCCACTTGCCACAGGCAGAGTCAGTTCTCAGCTTACGGCGAATCGTGGCAGAGCCATCGTATCGGCACGAGGCCACCATCTGATCGTCGACTCCCCTTTGCCCTTGGGTGGCCCAAACGAAGAAATTAATCCGGTTGATCTGCTGCTTTCGGCGCTGGCAACATGTGCCACATTTGTCTGTGAAACAGTCGCAATCGAGCAAAACATCCCACTGAGCGCAATTACGGCCAAAGTCGAGGGAGATTTTGATCCGCGCGGTGTATGTGGCGATCCGGTTGACCCTCGTGTGCAAGTATTCCGCGTCGAACTCAAGATGCATGGGCCAAACGACCAGCAGGCGCAAATGTTGGTGAAAGCATTCCAAACTCGTTGCCCGATTTACACCACACTTTCACGTTCAGCATCGATTGAAATCACAATATCTCTAGATTAGATGGCTAAATATTTAAAGGAGACAAATTATGAAGCAGGTACGCTGTAAAGATTTGGGTTTTGATTGTGACCATGAAATTCAGGCGGAAACCGAAGAAGAGGTTTTGAAGCAAGTGGCTGAACATGCTGTCACTGTCCATCACCTGGAAGTAACGCCAGAATTGGTAGAACAGGTTAAGCCACTTATCACAAATAAATAATTTGTTGGATGGTGTTATGCACAACGGGCTGCAAACGCCCGTTTTTAATTGGCGATATGGCTATTACTATTAACTAGCCTGTAAAGTAAACCAAAAGCTGCTGCCCTCGCCTGCGTTGCTTTCGACACCAATATTGCCGCCCATCGCCTCAACCCACGCCTTGGCAATCGCGAGTCCCAGGCCGGTATTGCTGCCCGACCGTGAGTCATCGCCTCGATAAAAACGGTCAAACAGGTGTGGCAAATCTTCGGGCGCGATGCCAATACCCGTATCAGTGATGCGGATGCGAACGAGGTTGGCAAGCTGTTCGGTGGCGATGGTGATACGTCCGCCTGCGGTATAACGGAGCGCGTTGCCCAATAAGTTATGCATAACCTGTACCAAACGATCCGGATCAGCACGAACGGTGGGCACTGACGCTTCGCTCACTTCAATATGGGTATCTTGTGCCTCGGCAGCCAACGCAAACTGCTCAATCGAACTGCTTAAAGTGCTTTTTAGTTCGACGGTTTGCAAATTTAGTGGGAGTTGTCCGCCTTCCGCCAGAGCCAGTTCGCGCAAATCCGCTACCAGACGGCTGAGGAGGCGGGTTTCGTCATAGAGCGTCGCGACTTCACGCATTTCGAGCGGATAAACTCCATCCAACAGCGCGCGCAAATTACCCTGCATGACTGTTAGGGGTGTACGAAGTTCGTGGGCAATATCAGCCATGAGGTTACGGCGCAGGATCTCGGCACGTTGCAAGGCGTCCGCCATCGAATTGAAGGCCATTGCCACTTCAGCCACTTCGTCTGCGCCTTGAACTTTAACCCGTCGGTCCCATTTACGGGCAGCGAAATCATGGGCAGCGCTGGCGAGTCCGGCTAGTGGTGCGGCAATGGTCCGGCTGATGCCAAAACCAATCACAGCGCCGATACCACCTGCCGCCAGAGCCGCGATAATCAACGTGACATACAAGCGATCTAGAAAGCGATCTTCAGGCGAACGTGGAGGTGGAAAACGATCATCGTGCGGTCTATTCATATTCATCGGGTCAAAAGGCATTTGCGGAGCATTCTGGCGATTTTGACCGGGGAGTGGCGTACCTGCAAGCGCTGTGGCAAGCGCCTGATTGCGTTCAGTAACGTAAGTATGAAATTGGTCGCCTGCACCCCATCCGGCAAGTACGGCGACAATAATGACTGTAACCAGCGCAACACTTAAGAAGGCTATGGTCAGACGCACCCAGATGCGATTCATGCCGCACTCTCACAGAAGCGGTAGCCCACGCCGAAAACGGTTTCAATGTAACGTGGGCGGGCAGGATCATCACCGATCTTTTTGCGTAGATTTTTAATGTGGGTATCTAAGGTACGTTCTAACCCATCGTAACTGTAGCCGAGCGCTTTTTCAACCAGTTCTTCGCGGGTAAACGCATAATTAGGATTTGCCATAAGCGCACTCAGAATCGCAAATTCGGTGCGTGTGAGTTCGACCATCTGGTTATCGTGGGTGACGGTATGCTGATCAAGGTCAAGTCGCAGTGTGCCGTTTTCCAGCACATGCGGTGGCTGAAAAGCACCACGTGAGCGTCTTAAGATGGCTTTTGCACGTGCGACCACTTCCAACGGATTGAAAGGTTTGGTCAGGTAATCATCTGCGCCGAGTTCTAAACCGCTGATTTTGTCGGTATCTTCAACCTTGGCCGTCAACATCAAAATGGGGATGTCCGAAAGATGTGCGTCGGCGCGTAACCAGCGCGTAATCGAAAAACCATTATGTCCCGGCAGCATCAGATCGAGAATGACTAAATCAGGGCGCTCTTTTTTGATGGTATGCATAGCGCTTTCACCGTCATAGGCCATCAACACAGTCATACCAGCTTGTTCCAGATAGGATCGAACCAACCGGACAATCTGTTGATCGTCATCCACCACTAATACCCGATGCGCCATAATCTCAATCCCTTGATGCTGTATCTGTAGTCTAGACACAATTGATGTGAAACGCAAAAAAGGGCGAACCGAGGCTCGCCCTTTGTCTACCGTGCCAATTATGCGTTGGCGGCGGCTGTTGCTTCCGGTGTAGCATCTGGCGCTAGCGGAGCATTATTGTCAGGACCGCCGTTACCATGCTGGCGACCACCGGGGCCACCAAAGCCACCCATGCCGCCCATCGGGCCATCAAATCCACCCATGCCACCCATCGGGCCGCCGAAGCCGCCGCGACCATTAGCATCCATCTTCTGGGTAAAGCTGGCGTTCAGGTCAGCCTTAAGCAGAGCGATTTGGGCATCAGCCTGTTCCTGTGTCAGACGACCATCAGTGACAGCCGCAGCGATATTGGTCTGTCGGTCGGCCACAACTGCATCGACAACGGTGCTGAGTTCAACGTTCTTTTCCTTGGCGATGTCGGCAATCGTCTTGCCGCTTTGCAAATCGGTCTGGAGCGTGGCTGCGTCGACACCCAAAGCCTTGGCAATGACATCGAGAACGGCACTACCACGTTGGCCGAAGCCAGGGCGATTGCCAGGCTGTTGATCCATTTTCTGCGTGAATAAGGTATTCAGGTTGGCCTTCAACAGAACGATCTGAGCGTCAGCCTGTTCTTGTGTCAGGCGACCATCGGTAACAGCCGTGGCGAGCGTCGTCTGACGTTCAGCGACAACCGCATCAACAATGGTGCTGAGTTCAACATTCTTTTCCTTGGCGATGTCGGCAATCGTCTTGCCGCTTTGCAGGTCGGTTCGCAAGGTGGCTTCATCTTCGCCTAGAGCAGTGGCGATGATCTGAAGTTCGACGCCCATCCCCCTACCTTGGCCACGGCCCGGTCGTTGACCTTGGCCCTGACCCTGTGCAGGCGGTTGAACCTGATTCTGTCCCGGTGCCGGAGTCTGAGTGGCACTCGGCGTCTGTGCTGCAACTGCTGCCGCTGTTATCGCCAGCACTGCAATCACCAGCGTTACTATTCCTAGCTTCATCCGTTTCATAATATCCGAAATCTCCTTGTGCTTTTCTGAACACCCGATGTGTTCAGGTCTACGCTTATCAGGTTAGCAAGCCCCTATGGAGAAGTGGTGGAGATTTCCATAACATTACCTAAAATCGTATTTTCTGGTCGGAAGGGTCATTTTAAGCAAAAAAACAGGGCGATCCACTGTGGATTGCCCTGTGAAAGAAGGATTGTGCGCATGACGTACCGGTAAGGGATCACGGGCTAGCGGCTTTCGGCACACGCTGTTTGACTGCCTGGATGAGTCCGCCACCAACTGTTTGCACGATGATGACGACTGCGGCTGCGGCGAATAAGAACCATACGTTATACAGAACTCCACCGATTGCTGACAAACTGATACTGCTCTGGTCGCCACCTTCACTGCGTTGAGCTGTGCCCTGCGGTGGTTGTGAACCGGTAGGTGGGCCACTATGTTCGCCACCTGCGCCACCGCTGCCAACGAATGCGCCTAATGGATTTTCGAAGTTACCGCTGGCAGCCAGTCCCAACCCACTTATCCCGATGAGCAGGACGAAAATCGTAATCCAGAGTGCTTTGCGTCGATTATTCTTGCGGTTCATGATTTACTCCTGTGCAGTCGATTGCTTAAGCGATAAAGCGGGTACGGTTGGTGACTTCAATGCTTTGCCCTTGCCGATAGGTAAACGGAACAGGTACTTCTTGCTGTTGGACAAAATCCACTTCCAATGGATGGCGACGTGCGTTCCAACCAGCATTAGACTAAAGTTGCTGGCGAGCACATGCAGGCTTTTAAAGGTCATTTGCGCGTCCCGTGCGATGCCTAGATTCAGGCCGAGCGTCTGTGAAATCAGAACACCGGTGACGATGATAACCGCCATATCCACCAGCAGCGCGGCGTTGAGGATATAGCTGAAGCGTGAGCTGTGGAACAGATTGCGGAAGAAAGTTTTGGTGATGTTCCAGACCCACTTCCAATGAAGGACGATATGGGTGATTGAGGCCACACCCAGCGCCACACCGATCAACTCATGGTTACGCAAACCGGTGAAATGCCGCTCAAGTTCAACGACGAAAGCCAGTGCGAGGCCCAGATCCAAAAAGAGATTGAGCTTGGTTGTATTGATCTTGAAACGATTGCTTGTGCGCTTGGGAGCCGCTAGTGTTTGAACTGCCATATTACACCTCCGTGTGGTGAAAACCTGATGAATGCCAGCGAAACTTTGTTTGTAAATTCGTTTGTCCGCTGACTTGTTATCAGAATAACGAAGAGGTGTTCAGGAGTTGTGAAGATTTGCACAAATCTTCCTTAAATCATTTTAAGTTGGCTGTTAGGCGTGATTATTGAGGGTGACACTGCTAAGAAAACAGCGTGATATTCGTCACATGGCATTTATTGCCGCTGATATTACTATCGCAAAAATACAAATAGATAAAGATTACAGCGCCAACCGAAACGTGAGTTTCCGTAATAGAAACCGGTTAGGCACCGTTTGGAAATACAAAGGCCAACATGAAAAACAAACTATTTATACTTGCTGGAATCCTTGCTGCTGTTGTCTATGTCGGGACGGTAATCCTGGGCGGTTTTCTGAGGCCGGATTATAGTCATATCACGCAGCCTGTGAGCGACTTGATCGCAACTGGCGCGCCTAACAAGCCACTTCTCGACCCGCTGTTTGCCATTTATAACCTACTGGTCGCCGTTTTTGCACTGGGTTTATGGCAATGTGTACGTGTAGAAAACCAGAATCGAGGAAGAAGCATCGGAATGATCGGTGCCGTCATCTTATTACTTGAAGGGCTTTTCGGCTTCATCACCCTGTTCTTCCCTGAAGATGTGGGAGCCATTTCAGAAGCAACAAGCATCGGCAAACTCCACATCGTATTTGCAGGACTCAGTGCGTTGACCTCGATACTGTCAATACTACTCATAGGCTTCTGGCTCAGGAGCATCCCTCACCTGCGTCGTTACAGCCTATATTCCTTCATCTCTGTCCTCATTGTGTTTGTGGCAGGTGGATTAGCTGCCGCAAGTGTAGCTAACGGCAGTCCAATCGGTGGCCTCATTGAACGCATTACGATTGGTGGGTTCATACAATGGGTGTTCTTCATCGCATGGATTCTATACACGGAACTTTCTCACACATGGAAATTATCGACCCCCGGATGAGTATTCTGGAGAATCTCGATTAAGTAACCACCTTACTCTCCAAGCCGCTAAGGATTAAAACCGTGAATACCAAAGTGGGACATCCCCTTTCAGAACCGTCAATTTCACAAAAGCAATACGTTTCGCCCATTATTTATGTAGCCATAGGTACGACGCTGTTGGTGTCATTGTTACCCAACATCATCTGGCAAGAACTAATGGGAAGTTCATCAGCGTGGCTATTGTGGGCAAAACTCGCTCTACTGGGCTTACTAATTTTGGGCAGCACCCTATGGAAAGCGATCCGCCCGCTGCGGAATTATTTCATCATACTGGCTGTACTCTATGCAGCCGAATGGTTTGCTGGCCTGATCAGTGAAACACCTCAATGGAAACATTGGTTTAGCAATACGCCGTTTACGGCCAACATGTTTGGTAATCAACTGCTGCGGCTGCTGGTTGCCATAATCATCATAGCAGCTTTGTTGGTGATTAAGCGGTGGCGAAGCCAATTCTTCCTCGTGATCGGTCATACCAGTGCTCCGGTTGAACCTATTCGCTGGCTGGGAATAAACGGGCCAATCTCATGGATGCGTTTTGGGATGATAGCCGGGATATGCATCAGCCTCGGAACGCTGGCTTTTTTATTGATGTCAGGTGCGCCAAGCGGTAACACGCTGCTCAAAGTCCTACCGATGCTGCCCATGATTATCATTTTCGCGGGAATGAATGCTTTTAGCGAAGAGATGAATTATCGCGCCGCGTTGTTGGCTGCATTAAATGGGGCGGTCGGCCAGCAGCAAGCTATCCTGTTAAGTGCTGCATTTTTCGGCATCGGACATTTTTATGGTGTACCCTATGGCATATTAGGCGTCGCGATGGCGGGATTTTTGGGTTGGCTGCTGGGTAAGGCTATGCTCGAAACCAAAGGCTTTTTCTGGCCCTGGCTAATTCATTTCCTTCAAGATGTACTGATATTCTCATTCATGGCGATTGGATCGGTTGTAGCAGGTGGAAGATAAAGCGAGTTAAGGAATAACCGCAATGAATACAGATCCGGTAATTATTGCCGAAAATCTGACACGACGATTCGGTACGCTTACGGCAGTCGATCATCTGAATTTTGAGATTGCACGTGGTGAGATATTCGGATTCCTGGGCCACAACGGTGCTGGTAAAACGACTACAGTGCGTCTCTTGAACGGAATTTTAACCCCGCAGGAAGGTCGCGCTTCTGTGCTGGGTTTCTCACCAACTGAACAGGGCGCAGCCTTACGCGCTCGCACCGGTGTATTAACTGAAACACCAGCCCTCGAGGAACGATTGACCGCACAGGAAAATCTGGAGATTTCGGCAGCGCTTTTCGGTGTTCCCGGAACTGAAGTTGCCACACGCATCACGACAGCCTTAAAACTCTTCGACCTCGCGGATCGTGCCCGTGAAAAAGTCGGCGGTTATAGCAAGGGCATGAAACAACGACTGGCTCTGGCGAGGGTACTGCTGCATAACCCCGAAGTTGTCTTCCTCGATGAACCGACCTCAGGCCTTGATCCGATAGCCGCACATCACCTGTACGACATTATGATGCGACTGAGCCGCGAGGAAAACCGCACCATTTTCCTGTGTACGCACAACTTAACCGAGGCGCAGCAGCTTTGCGACCGGGTCGGCATCATGGAACATGGACGACTCATGGCATTGGGAACACCGCACGAACTGGTGCAGCAGTTACAACGTAATCTGCGCATCGAAATTGAAATCGACCCCACCACCTTTGATGCTGCAATGAAGGAACTACAACCGCTTGCTGGAATTCATCTCACGACCGATACGCCGAAACATCTATTGGTACTCGATGTTATGGGGCGTGAACTCATTCCGGACATACTGGAGAAACTAATCCGTGCGGGTGTCCGTGTATACCGCACCGATCCAAAAGATTTAACGCTCGAAGACGTATATTTCATTTTGCACGGAGAAAACACACCTGTTGAAAATCAGAAAACAGCAGAAGGGATGTCCTGATGAATTACCGGGCTGTACTGGCCATCACCTATAAAGATCTCAAAGTGATCACCCGCAGTAAAGGCGTCATGCTGCCGTTGATCATTGTGCCAGTTATCTTCTTAGTGGTGATGCCTGCTGGTGCGGCATTTATGGCGCAAGCGATAGCGAATTCAAGTTTGCCAAATACGGCCAACACCCAGGCGATGTTGAAACAAATGCCGCCCGCTCTGCTGGCTGAATTAAGCGGTTACTCCGATGTACAGAAGACCGTTGTACTGCTGATCAACTACATGATGGCGCCCCTTTTTCTCATCCTTCCGTTGATGGTTGCCAGCGTGATCGCCGCTGACAGTTTCGCCGGAGAAAAGGAACGTAAAACGCTTGAGGGCTTGCTCTACACACCGACAACCGACCAGGAACTATTTCTCGGTAAACAGCTTTCAGCATGGATTCCAGCCGTCGCCGTAGCGGTGGGCGGATTCGTGATTTACGGCATCGTAGCCAACGTAGCGGGCTGGCCGGTTATGGGCAAACTATTCTTTCCAACCTGGACGTGGATTATCCTCGTCTTTTGGGTTGCCCCCGCAGCCGCAGGATTCGCACTGGGCGTGATGGTCCTAGTTTCACTGCGCGCGCAAACTTTTCAAGAAGCCTATCAAATGGGATCGATGGTCGTGCTGCCTGTAGTATTGCTGACGATAGGGCAAGCAACTGGAGTCATCTACATCAATGTCGGGTTGGTCGCCTTACTCGGTTTAGTGCTGTGGGCGCTGGATTTAGGTCTGCTGTGGGTGTGTAGAAAAGTATTCCGGCGTAGTGAAATCATCGCTCGAGTTTAGCGCTATTTGATCAAATTTTCTGAGTGGTTATGAGCCGATTGTCGTCCTCCGACTCGTTTGGCCTGTGAGCAAGGTCTTGAACACCGGAAACCAGTCTCGACCAACCTAAAATGGATGACGCATATAGGTTCGTGCCGGTGACATCCGTCATGCCAGTGCTACGGCTAGGGGGATAAACTATCTACCAAAACGATCGCTATAAACAAATATAGCGAATGACTAGAATTTGGACGGAGGAAAAAATGATCAAAGTTAGACGAATTGCTTATGTTACGCTGATTGTGCTGGCGGGTTTTCTGGCATTAACGACCTTTGCAGGCGGAATTGGCCTTGCGGCGGGCATCAGTACTCCGCCCGTGTCCTATTTAAATGGATCAATCTTTCAAAATTATACGGTACCAGGCCTGTGCCTATTCTTGCTAGGGAGCGGGAGCGCTATTCTGGCAACAATACTCCTTGCCCGTAAGAGCCAGTTTGCCCTGCTTTCCACAACAGTCGCCGCCATCGTCATTATGTTCTTTGAATTTGTAGAAGTACTGGTCATTGGCTCGCCCGAGGGAGTCGCACAAGCGCTGCAAATATTTTATTTTGGCTTGGGGACGCTTATTAGCGTAATCGTCGCTGGCATATGGTTTATTGATTTGTGGTCGAGAGAACATTCCTTTGAAATCAAAAAGCCCAACAACCATGCAGCGCAGCGGAAATTATCGAAGAGCCAAAAACCAGCCTGATTAACGCTTAGGCTGACGCGAAAAGTGAATAAGCTCAAAAAAACAGGGCGACCCATTACGGATTGCCCTGTTTTATCAACTCAACGATTGACGAGACTAGGATGCGGTTTGTGGCAAAGCCTCACTCGTCCGTTTACCCATTGCCGGATGGTAATAGGTGGCGGCCAAAGCCAGCACTCCCGCGAGGCCAAGCATACCCGGTGCCAGTATGGGCGCTGTGCCCATCAGAGCAGCGAGGAATGAGTCAACAGTGGATTGGTTGGGGCGCATCTCCACCTGGAAATCGACATTGCTAGCCAGATGCAAATAGCCCCCCAGAAAACTGCCAAGCACAACCGCGATCATCACAATCCGCAGTACCCAGATGGTTTTGCGATTAGGTCGGATTTGCACAGCCAGCACACTCACAAAACCGAGGATACACAACACATACGGGATTAACTGATTGGTTTCCTTGTAGTGCTTCTCCAGCAGCAGTTCAATGACCGTGCCTACAGTCAGGCACTCCACAATGATCAACAGGAAGCGCCGCATCCAGCGCTCGAACATAACCGCATTCATGGATCTATCCTTGGGTGATTAGGCCGCTGGTGTGGCTGTAACTTCAGGTGTGTAGCCATTTAGGAAATTTTGGGCGAATGCCACCTGCTCCGGTGTCAAATAAGTTGCCAGCTTGCTGAGGAAGGCATCGTTGGTCGTGTAAGGACGGGCTGCAATCAACTCATTGGCGATGGTGTCATCCACACCTGGAATTTGCTTGAGGGTTTCAACATCTGCCTGATCAATCTGGACAGGCACAAAGACGTAAGGTTCCCATGCCGCGACTTGAGCATCACCCACATACTTGCCGATTTCCTGCCGGAATTGCAGGATGCTGACGTAAGGACGATATTCCATGTATTCACGCACCATGCGGTTATTCATATCAGGAATAGTCAGAAATTCATCACCGGTTGCGGTGTTGAGATTAAAACGGGTAAAACTTGTTGCGACAGTCGCGGTGGCTTCGGGGGTGGCATCCTGCGCCCCCACCGGCAGCACAGCACTAGACATGAAAACAGCAATGACGAGTACAACAAACAAGCGAATACGACTGAACATAGGTTTCTTATCCTTATGATAGAACTGAAAATGGAGTGTCCTTCGAGCGGGGGAACATCATGAACGCAACGTAAATGACGAACTCAAAGGACATTCCACTAGATTAGCCGCCCTATATGGAGAATTTGTGAAGATTTGATGTATAAGACTTAAGAATCAAGCTCAACCCGTAATTAAGCATATGATGAAAACGTGCTGGACCGTTAGGGTGTTTTCGCGTCAATTGTGTAAGTGTCGACCAATCCAGCCTTAATGGTAATGAAGCGCAGCGTCATCGTTTTGGCGGTCGTATCGACTAACAATGCGCCAAAATTACAGTTATAACGGACTTCGCTGCCATCAACCGGCGTGTCGAATTTGTACAAACTTTGCCCGCCAGCCCCGTTTACAATGTAAGGGAAATTGTCTTTGACGATGCGCTCATACACATGATCATGACCATTCAACACCAGCGTCGCACCCCATTCAGCAAACGGCCATTGCATCCAGTCATTTGAACCATGTTTTGCCGAGGAATAAGGTGGATGATGAAACACCACCACTTTATAAATGGCTTTTGAATCTGCCAGCGCAGCTTGCAGCCATTTACCCTGTATTGAATCGCTGCTCACCCCGTCAGGTTCGCGCGTGTCGCTATCGAGGATGAAAAACTCAACCGAACCTTGTACCACACGGTAATAACGTTCGTTACCGGGCAGCGTGAAATAACTCAGGTAGGGATCAATGCTGTCTACACCCCAATCGTGATTGCCGAGCGATGGAAAGAAGCGGTTTTCCTTGCTGCCTTCGCCATAAGTGCCCGTGTAATCCCCAATATAGGCGTGATAATACTGCCCGATATTGGGATCTATAGTCATGCCAAGACCTAAATCATAATTGTTATCACCCGTGGTGACGATGAATTCCGGCTTCCAACTGTCGACCATTTCAGCAACGGCCTTCTCTTTTTTGCCGGTGATGCCAAAATCACCAATCACAGCAAAGCGCATGGCATCTTTGGGCTGCGCTTCGACGGTGTAATTTTCCTGCTCAATCGAGCAATCAGCGGCGGCGCTCACCGCTTGCCCGCGATCCATGAACATCACAAGCGCGATTGCACATACCGCCAGTACATTTATCCACTTCGCCATATGAGTCATCATCTTATCCTTTCGCATCACTGACTATTCTACATCTCACGAAACAAATAACCCTAATTCAATGATCTTCATTGGATGTATACAACACCACGACAAAGTATCCTGAAAACATCCTAGCTAAAGACGCATAATGCGGCTTAGCTGCTTCAAACGCTTTATTGACTAAGCACAAAATCATGTCGCTAGACATCCTAAAAGACTTTTCCCCAATTACCCAGGCACTGCTGGCAACACTTTTTACATGGGGCGTAACCGCGTTAGGTGCTGCAACAGTCTTCACTACGCGGGAAGTGAGCCGCAAGCTGCTTGATTTAATGTTGGGCTTCGCCGGTGGGGTGATGATTGCTGCGAGCTATTGGTCACTGCTTGCGCCAGCAATTGAGATGTCGAAAGGTGGCTCAGTACCTGGGTGGCTGCCTGCCGTCAGTGGATTTTTGTTAGGTGGCGTGTTTCTAGGTGGAATCGACAAGATTTTGCCACACTTACATTTAGGGTTTCCGAGTCAAGAAGCAGAGGGATTAAAGACAACCTGGCATCGTGCCATTTTACTGGTGCTAGCCATTACGCTGCATAACATCCCCGAAGGATTAGCAATCGGTGTAGCATTTGGGGCAGCAGCAACCGGGGTGCCATCCGCAACATTTTCGGGTGCAGTGGCACTGGCGATTGGTATCGGACTGCAAAACTTCCCCGAAGGCATAGCGGTTGCTGTCCCCCTGCGCCGTGAAGGCCTATCTAGAATGAAAAGCTTTTGGTACGGACAGTTATCGGCAGCCGTTGAACCTGTTGCTGCCATTATTGGCGCAGCGGCAGTTGTTACGATGCGTCCACTACTGCCTTATGCACTGAGTTTTGCGGCTGGCGCGATGATTTTCGTGGTCGTGGAAGAAGTTATTCCCGAATCACAGCGCGGCGGTCATACTGATCTGGCAACAGCAGGGGCAATGGTAGGCTTTGCCATAATGATGCTGCTAGACGTAGCGTTAGGATAATGCTTGGACGGTTGAATTTCGCATTACCAACATCACTTTCTGCTCATGATCAATTGTGTTAGAGTCTCGGCAATTAAGTACGAAGGAGTCATAAATGACAAGTAATACCGCAGAATGGATTGAGTACGATCAGCATCAGATTCATCCGCTTCAACACCCCAGCCGCCATACGAACCCGTTGGTCATCGAACGGGCGGAGGGTATTTACCTCTATACCAGCGACGGCAAGAAAATTTTGGACGGCATGGCTGGCCTATGGAACGTCAACATCGGCTACGGCAACACGGAGTTACCGGAAGTAGCGCGTGAGCAAATGCTCAAACTGCCGTTTACATCCAATTTCGCGGGCATGACTAATGTGCCAGCCTCGGAATTAGCTGAAAAATTATCCGGTTATGCTTATCCCAATTTGAAAACAACCCTATTTACATCGGGTGGCTCGGAGTCCAATGAAAGCGCCTTTAAAACAGCGCTGTTTTATTGGCAGCGTATGGGCAAGAAAAACAAGCTCAAATTTATCGCTCGTAACAACGCTTATCATGGCATTTCAATGGCAGCCACCGCCGCCACAGGTATCGGTCGCTATCACACACCCTTTGGGCCGCAGTTTCCCGGTTTCTTGCATATCGTCACGCCGAATCCCCACCGTTTTGATGGCGACATCAAAGCTGGTGAAACAATCGGGCAAGCCGCAGCCCGCGCCTTGGAAGAAGCAATTTTGCGCGAGGGTGCCGATACAGTAGCAGCTTTCATTGCCGAGCCAGTACAGGGTGTAGGCGGCGTGATCGTCCCACCCGATGATTATTTCCCATTGATTCGCGCTATCTGCGATAAATACGAGGTGCTGTTCATCGCTGACGAAGTGATTACCGGCTTCGGGCGCACAGGCGAGATGTTTGCGCTCAACCATTGGCATGTGCAGCCGGATATTTTGTCCTTCGCCAAGGGCATCACCAGCGGGTATATCCCATTGGGCGGGATGCAGATTTCGGATGCTATCCACGATGCCATCTGGAACGCGCCTGAAGCTGAATCCTATATGCACGGCTATACCTATTCTGGTCATGCGACGGCCTGCGCGGTTGCACTCAAGAATATCGAAATTTTGGAGCGCGATCATCTGGTGCGGAATGCGCGTACCAGCGGCGAAATTCTGCTGGACGGTCTAAGTACGCTGACCGAATTCCCGCAGGTCGATAATGCGCGTGGTAAGGGTTTGATTTGCGCCGTCGAAATTGTCAAGGATAAGACCAGCCGCACAGCCGACATGGCAACCGCCAACGGTTTGGCTAATGCGGCAATGGCTGCGGGCTTGCGGACGCGTGTGGTCGGAAATGCGCTGGCCTTCTCGCCGCCGTTGATTATCACCGCCGATGAAGTGGACACTATTGTCCAAACGATGGGCGATGTGCTGGTGAAGTGGAATTCGAAGTAAAATCCACTTGTATAACAAAATGGCGCAAACAAACTTTCTTGTTTTTGCAACCCTTTCGGATATGGTTTTGTCGCCCAAATAGCATGTCTTTAAGCCCTTCTCAGTTGCGTACGGGGGAGAAGGGTTGGGAAGAGGGGTTAAACTTGCATCGTTGGTTAATAAGCCGCTCAAATACACCGTAGGGAGGGTCACAGACCTTCCCTACAGCATGATATATCCTCATCAATCGCACTTGACTCTAACCCCCAGTGACCTACAATAAGCCGCCGTAATTCGTTGTGGAAATGACAAGATGATGTTGGTTGCCCGTAATCTTCGGTGGCTGGGATGGTTTAACTTCTGGGCGGATTTCCGTCCTTATGGGCCGATAGCTATTCTCTACTACTCGCAGGTCTCTGGCTCGTATGCCCTTGGCATGAGCATTTTTTCGGCGGCCATGTTGGCACAATCATTTTTCGAAATGCCAACCGGTGTGCTTTCGGATATGGTGGGGCGGAAGAAGACTGTCGTATATGGGGCAGTTGCCAGTGTATTCGCATTGACCTTCTACGCAATCGGTGGCACCTATTTGGCTCTCTTGACTGGCGCGATCTTTGAAGGATTAGGGCGCGCGTTTTACAGCGGCAATAATGATGCTCTGCTCTACGACACGTTGGCCGAAATGGAGCAGCGCGAAACGTTTCAGGAATATTTGGGCAAAACCTCGTCCATGTACCAACTGGCGCTGGCGATTTCAGCCGTGATTGGCAGCTTGATCGCGACCATCTCCTTTCATACCGTAATGGTTGTTTCAATCATGCCGATGGTCTTGGCGCTGATCTTCAGCCTGCGTTTAATTGAGCCGCATGTCCATGTGAGCGCTAAAAACAATATTTACGCCCATATGGCAACAGCCTTCCGTAACTTCCGGCAGAACGCACGTCTACGGACGTTGAGTCTGGCATCGATCATCAGCTATGCCGTTGGTGAGTCGTCATGGTTGATTCGCTCGGCTTGGATTGTGACCTTGTGGCCGGTATGGGCTATCGGCATCGCGCAAATGATCGGGAACGCAACTGCGGCACTCAGCTTTTATTATGCGGGACGCATTATCAAGCGCTTCGGGGAATTCCGGCTGCTGGTAGGCGGCATGGCAATCAGTGAGAGCATTAATCTGTTTGGACTGCTCGTGCCGACGGTGCTGTCACCAGCTTTGATGGCTTCGAACTCTATCTTTTTTGGTGTGAATAATGTGGCGAAACAAAGCCTGATTCAGCATGAATTCAGCGACGAGCAGCGCGCAACGATGGGATCACTCAACAGTTTTGTGGGCAGTATCGCCTTTGCAGTATTCTCGTTTCTGCTAGGGGGATTGGCCGACCGTATTGGAATTGTTCCAGCACTGGTCACAACCTCATTACTGACTATCGTGCCTATGACACTTTATTTTCGGGTGCTCAAACCGCGTGCCGGAGACATGCAGCCCATAGCGGCAGTGGAGTAAAGGTGTTTGATTTCACTCCACCGGGTTTTCGTAGGGGAAGGTGTGCCTCCGCCTTTAACTAAAAGGCACACCAACCAGTTAAGCTACATGTGTAACCACGACAAAACCTATAGGGCGCGTATCCGGTTACCTTTGGGGTTATGTTCAAGTTCAGCTAATCCCAGCACTTCCAGCAGTGGTGGGATATACATGCCGAAACGTCCACGCAGCCCTTTTTTCAAACCGTACCAGCCACCGGCCGGATTATCAGGGGAACGTCCCCATGCTTCGACAGTGCCTTCTTTGGCGGGTTTTTGCTCGTCGGCGCTGCCTGTTCCATCCAATCACCGTGCGCTTTGAGCATCGCATGTAAATCGTCAATGCAGCGCAGATCATAGAGCAAGGTCGTTGTACCAACCTGACAAACCAGGGCCGGCGGTGTGCGCGTTTCGTCCTTATAGAGTGTGTAATCGGATGTTCCGGGCGGAGTTTTTAATACCCAGGGGCTTCCTTTGGTTCCATTACCTTGTGCCATGTTTCCTCCTAATTATGATTATTATGATTTTTCAGCTTCGCGTTTGAGATCAGCCGCGTATTGTTCGAAGGTGGGTTTGAAGTCGGGCAGCGAACCGCCAATCATCAGCAGCAGGAGGCCACTAATCACCTCGGTCATGTTGAAGTCGGTTGTGCCATCCGCTTTGGGTGTCAGGGTGTAAGTCCGTACACCTTTAAACATCGGCGCAGCACCATCAGACCATACCAGTTTGGTAGGTGGATTGAATTCAGCGATTTTCAGATTAAAGGTGCGCTTCGGGTCGGAAATCGACTTGAGGGCGATTTTTTCACCCGGGGCGATACGACCTTCGACACTGATGATAGTCGAATTCCATTTGGACATATTGGCAGCATCGGTCAATAAGCCCCAGATGACTTCCGGTTTGGCGCGGATGTTGGCGGATACCGAACAAACACGGCTAAAGGTCGATTGTGAGCTGGTGGCTTTTCCGTTGGCTAGCATTGATTGCATCGTGACCACTTTCTGATTAATCAAAGAAATTATAGGAACCGACAAGCGCGAGTTCGGTTGCGACGGGCGGTATTTCACAGCGATTCACGAGGTCGGCTTGAAACGCTTTAAACGAAGCTGATTGGCTGAGTGGCATATTTCCGTTCTCAATTTCGACCGAAACCAGATGCATAAATGTACAGTTATCAGGCTGTTTGAAAGTAGCGTAACGCAAACCGGGTGGACTATTCCGGCGTAATTCCTCGAATACCTTTTCGACATAGTGCTGGTTGTCTTCGGCAAATTCGGGCTTCACGGTGTACTGAATAATGGTGCGTTTCATGACACGAAACTCCTTATATCAATTGCGTTCAATGTTATGACGGAGATTAAGGGCCAAAGGGTGCGGTCTACAAGAAAACTCGTATACTGACTTTCAAATAGAGGTCATCTTTCATGAACATCAGTGCAATTGATGAACAAGCTTTTAGTACACTGACCGAACCTTACCGGCGTGAATTACAGGTTCACTGTTACCGGATGATGGGTTCGGTACAGGATGCAGAAGACATGGTGCAGGAAACTTTTCTGCGGGCGTGGCGGCGACGGGACAGCTACGAAGGTCGGGCTTCACTGCGGGCATGGCTTTACAAAATTGCGACTAATGCCTGTCTGGATGCGCTGGATAAACGGACACGGCGAGTCGTGCCTTTTACGCGGGGTGAGGCATCCACGTTGGATCAACCAATTCCGGCAGATGTCAATGAACCGATCTGGCTGGAACCATTTCCTGACGAATGGCTGGCGTGGGATGACGCAGGGCCGGATGGACATTACACGACGCAAGAAAATATCACACTGGCCTTTATTACGGTGCTGCATTTGTTACCACCACGACAGCGGGCGGTACTGATTTTGCGAGACGTATTAGAGTGGGAAGCATCCGAGGTGGCGGATTTGTTGGGGACGTCAGTGGCATCAGTGAAGAGTGCTTTGCACAGGGCACGGGAGACGATGGCTTCACATAAACGGGCAAATCTTGAAGGGGCTGCACCACAGATTTTGGATGATACGAGACAATCTCAACTGGAAGCGTATGTGCAGGCGTGGCAAACGGCTGATATTAACGGGCTGCTGGCGTTACTGCGGGAAGATGCGACCTTCAGTATGCCACCTATTCCAGCGTGGTATCAGGGGCGGGAGACGATTGGTGGGCTGCTGGGCAAGACGATTTTTGGAGGTGAGGCACGTGGACGGTGGCGATTGATTCCGATACGGGCGAACAGTCAAATTGCTTTCGGGTTGTATCGGAAAGACGGGGCGAAGGGGATTTATAGGGCATATGCCATCCAGGTGCTGACGTTCAGTGAAGGTCAAATAGCAGATATTATTACGTTCCGTAGTCCGGGGTTGGTGGGGAAGTTTGGGCTGGCGGAGATTTTGTAGGTGCTGAGAGCAAGTCGTTAGTCGATAGAAGCTACCAACACAATCGATGAGGGACGATGGGTGGTGAAAAAAGCCGCAGTTCAGGTGATGGACGGTGGCTTTTTTGTTGGGGGTGGTGGGTTTTTACCTGATAAACAGGCGATAACAGGTGATTATTACGAAGATTTCGGTCGTTTTTTACCTGCTTTGCAGGTGGAACAGGTAAAAACAGGCTGTTTTAAGGCCATTTATGAAGATAACGCTTGGAAAGACAAACCATATTCAAACGATCAAAACGGGAAAAGTGTGATAGAATTTTTGTTCTTAAAATAGTCAAAGAATGTCTTTAGCAAAAGAAAGGGCATTGCAGGATTATTTTTGACAGAAGATTGCAAGGATATTCAACCGATTCTTTTGCTATTTTCGGGGTAAACAACTGAACGTTTCTCTTGCAATTTCGTTAGTAGGGGAACAGATGTGATGTGGTTTAATGACATATCAATTTGGGTCATTCAATTTCCGCATGTTTTCCTACGTTTTGGCGTAGTTCGTTTAACCAAGTGAACATGAAAATCAACGATCTTTCCAGGCTGCGATCAAGTCACGGTTATACGGGACATTTTCCAAGAACGTGCGCCGCATGGACTCATCTGAGATTTTGACAGCACTCGCCTGCAGAAAATCATATCCTTTGTGTAATATTTCGTGGGAGTGGGGGGCATTCGCCACTTTCAGTGCTTGGTAGCAGGTCAGATAAACGCGGCAAGGCTCGTCTGCAGCTCCAATTTCACCCGGATTGATGTCAATATAGGACAGAATCTCTTGGACAAGCTCAAGTGCGTGAGGCACATCTTGTTGCGCCAGCGCCACACGCACCAGCCCCGCCAGCGCTTCAACACCATGGGTCTGATACAGCTCTCGGTGGAGCGTGATCGTATGCTTGTAAGAGACGTCAGCTTCTTCTAGTTGCCCCAGATCGACCAGCGCATGTCCAATGTTGTGTTGCGCAGTCTGTTCCATGATTTTGTTCCCGATGACTTGGGCTGTCGTGACCGCGGCTTGTGCCAGATCGAGTGCTTGCTTGTAGTGTTCTTCTCGCTGACTGATGCGACTAGAGTCAATGAGTGCCCAGCCTTCCTCAAAGCGATTGCCCAGTGACTGGCTGAGTGGCAGCACAGTTTCATGAATGGCGCGTGCTTGGTCGTAATCTCCAACTTTTACCAGCAAACCTGCGAGATGACATAACCCGGTCAACTCCCTTGAGCGGTTGCCGATCTCGTGTGCTAGCCGCATAAATTGTTCGATATATCCTTTTGCTTGACTGTAATCTCCCTGTTTGTAGGCAAGAATCTTAAAACAAAGCAATACTGATCCTTCCGTCCAGCGATCACCGATAGTGCGTACCTTCTGAAGTGCTTCTTCCAGTTGCGCTTGAGCCTTATTGTCATCACCGGACAGCACCGACACCAGTCCATATGACGTGAGTGCCGCCCCTTCCGCCGGGCCATAACCCGTCTCGCGACTAATTTGCATTTCTGCATCAGCGATGAGCTTAAGTCCCTGCCGATCTCGGAATGTTGCGGCGATAATACCGAGGTCGCAAAGCACATCAGCCTCACGGACGCGGTCGTTTAGGTCACGGACAATAGCCAGAGCCTGTTCGAAGTTTGTCCGTGCCAAGGCAAAGTTGCTCTGATAAAAGGCCACATGTCCAAGTCCAATCATGCTATCGGCCTCCAGATGACGGGCATTGATAGTCCGTGATAAGGCCAGCGTTTGCTCGAATTCGGCAATCGCGGCTTCTAAGCCGGTCTGACGACCATAAGTCTCGGCTAGGCGGAGGCGACCCTCAATTTCGAGGCTGATAAGACCGAGCGATTGTGCCAAGGCAACCGTTTTTTCCGCAGCGGTAATGGTAGCTGGATTATCACTGATGGCAAAACTATAGTTAGCATGCCGGAGTGCAGCTTGCGCCTGTTTCAGATCATCATGCAGCGCTTCTGCTAGTCGTTCGAGCTCTTTTAGATCAGCAGCTTGTAGTGTGCGCTCACCGCGCAGACCGTAAATCCGTTCGCGTGCTTGCACCAGGTCGTATCGTGTAGAGGAATCCTCACTCTGCAAGAGTTCTAGTGCACGGGTAAAATGTTGAATGGCCTCCACATTACCATAGATAGCAGCAGCCTGTTCGCCAGCACGTTGATAGTAATGAGCCGCTTTCTCATCCTCACCGGCTTCCTCATCGTGATGTGCAAGCTGTAAGGCAATCGTATCGACCGCTTTGCCGTACAATTCTTCCAGAATGCGGGCGACATCGCCGTGCAGCAGACGACGTTCCCCTCGACTCATGGCATCGTACAGATACTTCTGAAATAATACGTGACCGAAGCGATAATGCCATAGGTGATCTTGTCCGATTTTCTCCTCACCGCCTTCTACGATGAGATGGTGCCGTCGTTCCAATTCATCCGATAGGTTTTTGAGGAGATCACGTTCGGTAATGGCGCGCACGCGGGCGACGACCTGCGTTGTGAATTGCATCCCCTCCACGCAAGCTGTGGTCAAAATGTCGTGCAAGTTCCCGGGCAGGCGCCCGATCCGCTCTTCGATCACACCCTCGACACGAGCCGGCATCGCGTCCCAATCAATCTCGCCGGGCTGCGACCAGTTCATCGTGTTCCCATCCCAGACCAGATCACCGCGCTCCTGCATTGTCCGCAGCAATTCGACTGTGAACAGCGGATATCCACCGGTATGGGCGAAAAGCGCAGCGCGAAATTCCGCGCCCAGATGGTTGGGCTCACTGTCAATCAACGCTTCCATGAACGCTCGTCGGTCAATCTCGCTGGTTTCATTCAAGTCAATCAGCACATCGCCCCGGTAGCGTTTGATCTCGTTGAGGGTCGCTTCAAGTGGATGACGTGCCCCATCACGACCCAAGGCCACATCGCTCGGACGATATGCCCCGATGATCAAGATTCGCGCATCCGTCAGCGTTCGGCTGAGGTGAAAGAGTAAAGCAATCGAGGCATTATCGGCCCACTGCAAATCATCCAAAATCAACAAAAGCGGTTGCTCTTTTGCCAGTGCCACCAACAGATTGGCGATTTGCTGAAAAATCATATTCTCGTCAAGTTTGGTGGTGGGTGCAGCGGCCTTTTTCTCCAGCTTAGTCAACCAACCAGCCTTTTCAGCACCAAATTTGGCAGCTTTTGCCACGATTTGTGCCCCCGGAATCAGCGTACCTATAATGTCCGGTGCAACCTCAATCAAGGCCTGACTCGATACACGCACAAACCTCGATAGTCGAGCGGCATTCTGCTCCGTCTCCTTCTCACCTTCGATTTCGGCATCACTGGCACCGGTCAACAGTGCCAAAATCTCACGGAAGGGCAAAAAGGGGTCGCCCGCGCCGGTCTGTGCGTTACATTCCCCGAGAGCCACGACGAGCGTTTCGTCAGCGATCTCAGCACGGCGCGCAAATTCAGCCAACAGGGATGATTTTCCTGCACCTGCATCCCCACCCACAAAACAGATTTGTTCCTGCCCCCTTACAGCTTTTACCATGAATCCCTGTAGGCGGTTGAGTTCGCCAGTACGAGAAACAAAATTTATTTTGGACATATAATCTCTTGAGTAATATTTTCTAGATCATAACCATAACACGTATAGGTTATGGCTGCCATGTTGCCTAAATATCATTCTTCCAAACTCGGTTTCAAGGCCCAGCGCCTTCAGGCGTTTTGGCGGATCTTTTTTACTTGTTGTTTTTTAATACAACTTTCTATAAATAATTGACCTATTTTTTTGCAAATTATGCAATTAGCGATACCATCAGGCTCAACTTACGATATTTATGGAGGTTGAAGCTGATGCGTATCAAGCTGTTTGCCATTGTGTTGGCTTCCCTCGGCATTGTCCTCGGCTTTTATCTTGCGCCATTGTTCAGCGTTGCGCCAATAGTTGTTCTGGCGAGCGCACATACTCCAGAGGCGACACAGCCTGCCACTGACACAATGCAATCAGAGGCTACCGCGACTGCTCTTATCGCTCAGTTTAAGCTCTCGAAGGTTTACCAGGATAGTCTATTCACCGTTAGTTATCCAGAGAAGTGGGCTACGCAGGTTGGTTCGAATGCCCTCGCGCTGGTGAGTGATGAACAAGTGATAGGTCTGATAGAGAAAATCGGTCAACCTAAATTGGCACCGGGACAGATCGCAATTGAGATTATGAATGGGGTCATTGGCGCTAAGATAAAGCCGGGTGTGAGCAACATAATCGTCAATGTAAATTGCACAAGTTGTCATGTTCTCGGCGATTCCACAACTCTAAAGCCTAGTAGTGTAATGCAAAGGCCGTCGCAAATCTCTCCCTCGCCTGCCGACGTTGCCAAATCCATAGTGCGCGAATATCGGGGTGCGCCTCTCAACTACACCTTCGGAGAGGTGCAGCCATTCCTGCTTGGCACAGTGGAGGGTGTAGAAGCAACTTTTACTGCCCGACCCAACGACGGAATGCTAATCGTTTTCTACTCGAATGAGCAACTGGTGAATGTATTAGTGTCTGTCCCATCTGGTGAACTACCCAAAGATCAGCCGCTGATCGAAGCCATTGTCTCAACGATTCAGGAAACGCGGGCTGATACCGCTACCCCTACGGCGACAGACACCGACCACAATTGATCAGAGCGCGAAGCATGTTATTGAAATTATCCTGTGTTGGATACTTAGCTCTTCCTCCATCTTTTCAGGCTTCTTAGCACTGATCCTCCTCTGGAACCTGAGCATGAGATTCGGTGCAACGGGCAAGAGCCTGTGAAAATACAGGCTCTTTCATTTGCGGAGGATAGGCAGAAAGTGGAGTAGGGCGATAAATTAATGTTATGCATACGTTGCTTATTATTGAACGGTGAAATAAGTCACGATAACCCCACTTTACGTCACTTATTTCAAATCGCTACCATGTCGCAGGAAAGGATATTCAACCGATTGATTGACACTTTTTGGCGAAAAATGACGAGCCTTTCTCTGGCAACTTTGATCAATGGGATCGGTCAACTTTTAGAGTCCATTTGAAAAGCGTGATTCATTCCATACAGGGCGGGGCAGAGACACCGCCGCTACGGAAAACCTATGCCTGTTTTGAATGTGTGCTACACCACTATGATTTTTCAAACGGCTTCATAGAAACAATTTTGAGCGAAAACGCCGGGGCAAACTGACGGTTACCACCTCATCAGAGAGACACCACCGTGTCTGCAAACTTATGGATAAACTTGGTTTTTGAGCTTAGTTGAGGACGCCGAGTTTGCTAACGTAATCACCAAAAACGATGAGGTCATTGAGGGCGTACTGCGTCATCACCCACAGGTCGCCATTCGGGACGCGGGTCATACGGGCGTCAGGACGCGGGATTTGGGCGATGGTGTTATAGACTTCGTAGAGGCGGCGTTCGTGTTGGGATCGCATCCGGCTGAAGCGCGCCAGCGCTTTATTGACTGCCCGGTTATCATGCACCATGCGGCGCGTTTCCGGCGAGTCGTAGTAGAAGTGGTGACGCCAATTGCGGTGTTCTTCGGTGAGAATGACCAGTTCGTGGCGTGCTTGCTGTAAGGCTTCGATGGTTTCAAAGCTGCGGTCATCATCCTGCACCATGAGTAACTGCTCGAGCAAGTCGAGGTAGGTTTGAGCCTGAGACAAACGCTTACGATACTCGTTGTTCAAGCGCCACAGGACATCAGAAGGAGCGTCATTTGGTACAGGAAAGGCCATCATAAGCTTATCCATCGGTAATTTTACTTATTTTAGCACATAAATTAATGTCACGGGAATCCACTATTTAGACTAATTCGTTATCGACCAGTTGGACAGGATCACACTAGACGCTACCGATAATAAAGGAAAATTACCTGACGATTGTCATACGATCACATTGCCTCAACGCTTCCTTATTTTTTAGAACATATAATACTATTAGTATAATATTTCACAAGGTTACTTCCGTGAACCAGTTCAACTCGCGTTTCGAAATCATTGAAGACGAAGGCCCCGAAGCTATCCGTAAACGCAAACGAAAAAACAAAGATCGCCTCTCATTCAATTACATGCCCTGGCGCTTGATTGCTATCAGTTTAACGGCTGGCATGACCGTTGGAATCGTCCTGATATTTTTGCTCACACGCAGCTTGCCCTCCACCCCACCAGCAGCAATTCCAAATGTCGTGGAATCCAATGACACCGCTTCAATCAACCGCTCGATGGCCCCTATCGTTGATATTGCTTTTTTCGATAATAATCTGGTGGCGGTTAGCTCACTGAATGTCCATATTTATCAGGGCGACAAACTGACACAGGTGTTGGATCTCCGTACACCCCGACTGATCTTTAGTCCGGATGGAAAACTGCTAGCCTCAGTAGGCAGTGACAACGGCAAGCTGCAATTATGGGATGTCGCAACCGGCAAAGTGGTGAAGGAAGTGCCGATTAGCGGTGATAGTAATCCCACTTCATTTGAGGGTAAAAACATTGCGTATTCATCGGATGGCCGTTTGCTCGCCATCGGTACGCGCGAAGGAACCATGATATGGGACACCAAAACGCTGACGATGCGTACGGGCATTTCGGAAAACAACATGGGAACCACCGCGCTGGTGTTCAGCGCGGATAAGCATCGCCTAACCTCGATTGTCGCATATATGGACCCTGCTACTAATGCCTATGCAACGTCAGCCAAAGTTTGGGATATTCAAACGCCGGATAATCCGCGTTTGCTGTATAGCCTGACACTTGATGAAGCCTTCGCACAGTATGCGGTACTCAGTCCAGATGGTCAGTATCTGGCGTATGTCTCACGTCACAGCATAAACGGTGTTCAGAGCGAAACGCTGCATATACATGACATGACCGCACAAAAGGATGTAGGTACGCTGCCAGTTGCGGCAGGCACGCATGTTGCCGCGCTGGCATTGTCGGATACCTATCTGGCTTTTGAGCAGCGGGGAATCGTGCCAACGGGCGACCAGAACAGCCTGCGTGTCGTGCGCTGGTCTGTCAGCGGCGAGGGTATTAGTATCGAATCGGTGAGTGAGCCACAACCTGTACGCACGTTGGGTATATCGCATCTACGCCTATGGTCCGAGAACGGCAGCACTGGCCTTGATTATCTGGCACTCGATACATCTACCATTTTACGGTGGAACTTCGCCAGCAATAGTATTCGTCCGCTTCCATTGTAGAAAATATAGGCGCTGTGGCAGGACTGCGTTAAGTGGTGGACGGCGAAATTTACCCCCACCCCAACCCTCGCCCTCAGGGTTCAGGAGACGACACTTTTAAGGGAAGGGAAAAGGATTAACAAAAAGGGGTTCATAGGGCATATTGGGAAGTAACCAAACCAACCAAAGGATGCACCTATGAACTCACTAGAACTGTACCAATGGAATGCGGTGATTGACAAGCAATTTATGAAACTGGGACAATGGCAGAAATAAACGTTGGCAAGTTTGAGCTATGGAATACTGAAGGCGGAAAGCTGTCGCTTGGGGGCGGTAGCCAAACATCTGACCGGAAAAGCCAATGGCAGCAGTATGGAACGACGCTTGTAACGCTGGTTGGCGAATGACCGGATCGTAATGAAGCTGATTTTCAAATGGTGGATCGTCCAATTATGGGGAAAGGCGGCTTTCCTGATCTTAGTGGATGAAACCAAACTAAGCGATCATGTGGCCGTGATGATGGTAGGGTTAGAAGTGCTATTCCCTTGATTTGGCGAGCCTATCAGGTCGAGGCGTATCCAGAAGAAGGCCAAGTGGAACTCATCAGTGAATTGTTACAGCAATTACGAGACATCTTGCCTCAGGATCAGGCCGCCTTGCTGCTGGCAGATCGTGGCTTGGGGACATCACCGACTTGGCAAGCCCGGTTGAGTGAGCTGCATTGGCGCTACTTACTGCGGGTTCAACGCTCCACCCGCATTCGTTTAGCGGGCGAGAAACCCCAACCGTTGAGCTGATCCTCATGACCTTTACAGCAGCACACGCCCAAATTGAGCATCCAGCACAGCTGCTTCTAACGGAGTGGTTGACAATCATTATTTCTGGAGATGTCGAAGCGCTTGGGCAATTTATCGCTAGAAACTACAGCGAGGCAGCACTACGATGGATGCCGGCAGAGCCTCGCACGGCGATTGAGTCCGGTATGATGCGCCGCCGACCCTGGACTCTGCACAGCTTCGAGGCTCGCAGCGAAACAGAAGGCTCGCTGCTGATATATTCTGAAATGATTGAGACTTGGACGCGTGTCATTGCAAAAATCAGCGCCGAAGCGCCTTACAAACTGGAGCGCTTGAGCTGGCCCTTTACGCAAGCGCCAGCCGACGCGCCAAAACGGCACGATGTCACGGAAGAAAATTTGACTGCCTATCTGGATGTGTATCTTGCGCGGCTGACGGATGCAGGTTTGTTCTCTGGAACGGTTTTGGTTGCTAAGGGCGATCAAGTCCTTTACGAAAACGCCTTCGGGCTGGCAAATCGGGAGATAAACACTCCTAATCGGCGCGATACGAAGTTGAATCTCGGTTCAATGAACAAGATGGTGACAGCAGTTGCCATCGCGCGGCTCGTCGAACGAGGGCTGGTCAATTTTGACGCGCTCATTAGCCAATATCTGCCCGATCTGCCGGATGAAATCGCTACACAGGTCACCGTTGCCCATCTACTGACCCACACTTCCGGGATCGGCAGTTTCTTCGAGTCACCGAATTGGGTCGCCTATCAGGATAATCCGGACACCGTTCGCGGCTATTTCCCACTGTTCATTGATGAACCGCTGCGATTTGAGCCGGGGGCGCGCCATGAATACAGCAATTCCAATTTCACGCTGCTCGGCGCGATCATTGAAGCAGTCACCGGGCAGAATTACTTCGATTATGTTCGGGAACACATTTACACACCCGCCGGAATGACCGATACGGCGGAATACATGCGTGATGAAGATGTTCCCAATCTCGCCATTGGTTACACCCGCAACGATGAGACTGGCAAACCCACACTCGGCGAACAGCGCCCAAATACGGCGCTTCTGCCGATGCGCGGGAGTCCGTCGGGCGGCGGCTATTCGACCGTCAACGATTTGTATCGGTTCGTGCGAGCGTTAACCAATGGGACTCTCGTCAGCGCGGGGATGGTCGAAACGCTCACCCAAGGCAAAGTCGATACGGGCATGTCCCCTAACACGCGCTATGCCTATGGGTTTGTCGATGATCGCGTCAATGGTTCACGCATCGTCGGGCACAGCGGTAGTTTCCCGGGTGTCAATTCCAATCTCGATTTTTATGTAGATGAAGGATATATCGTGGCCGTACTGTCGAATAATGATATGGGTGGGTCAACCATTAACAGCCGACTGCGCGAACTCCTTACAACAGCGGAGTTTCGATCCCTGACAGCGTAGAGTCTACTCCGAAGACTTGCCCTATTATGTAATGGGTTGGGATGCGCGGAAGTTAAAAGTCTATAACGTGGGGAAACTGCTTGTCAAACCAGCGTTGGAGACACAGAAAAATGTCAACCGTAAATGTCACCGAGCAGGTTCGTAGAGGTATGAGTGGAAATGCTTCTAGACGTTAAAAATAAACTTCTTGCTCAGATCGTCCGCACAGTTGCTTCTGTCAACGTGAGTTCATGCGGTTGGGCACTGCCCAGACATACAGAATGCCGTTCAACGAGCGGCGGTCGTCGTTCCGAGAACGACCGTGCTTATTCGTTTTCTTCGAAATGAGCGGTTCGATTACCGCCCATTGTTCATCGGTCAAGTCATGTCAGCTCATGCCTCCATTTTAGCTTCAATAGACATTTTTGAATGGGTTCTCAAAAAGACCCAAAAGTACACTTGCACTGATGGTTAAATAGTTGAGTCGCATTATTCGTGTCTACATTGGAAAAGCAATCAACGTTCTAGAATTCGATTTCGGCGATTTGTTCGATGTCGATGGACAGGTCATCAAGGTCGAGTGACAGTTCACTATTTTCGTCCCACTCGCTGAGTGAACCGGCTTCGGTACCGCGATTGTTGAGGGAACGATAGACACAGTAGCGGCAGCGGCGTTCATCGGTGGTAAGGGGGAAGTCGGGACGGGTGTTGATGTCCTCAATGAGTTGTAATAAGTAGGCTTTATCGGCAGCGAATTGGGCGGCGTCATAAGGAAAACGCAGAGTCGCACCATCGTGGTCAGCATACCAGTAAATCATCTCAATCCGTTCAGGCGGGATGGGCTGGCCGCCGTTGAGATGACTGCCGCCCGTGGCGAGGACATAGCGATAGACGATGGTTTGCAGACGTCGGGCGAGGTTTTCGGCGCGGGGAATGTGCTGGCCGGTTTTCCAGTCGAGAATGAGGGCGCGTCCGTCTGGTTCGACAGCGAGTAGATCAAACTTGGCGAGCAGCAGATAATCCCCTAATGGAACCGTGAGGGTGGCCTCTGGCCGTCGTTGGGCAGGCGCATCGGTCAATCCAGATTTAAGGTAGGCTGCAAACCAGCGCTGCACATCGGGATCGGTGAGGCGCACGGCGAGGATGTCCGATGGGATGCCGACGAGGTGCTGGTGGACGAGGTGGTGGAAAATTTCACCCTGCTCCATTCGGCGTTCGAATTCGAGCATGTCATCGACTTCAGGGGCGGGCCAACGCTGCTGTTGCAGGTATTTTAGTTGGAAGCGGCGCGGGCAATCGACGTAGTCTTGCAGACTGCTCTGGCTGAATACGAAATCGTCAGGAAGATTCATGGGACATACCTCAGAAAAATACAATTGAACCGCAGAGACGCAGAGAAAGACAAATCCAACCCCCACCCTAACCCTCCCCCATAGCAACACTGAGGAGAGGACATGTTTGAAAATGAGGGAGACCGTAATCAAGAAAATTCAATTCGGGAGCACACATAGGTGCTCCCCTACGGGAAGACTTGTTCTTTAAAAATAACATTCCCGCAAAAGGTGTCCTCTCCTCAGCCATAGCAACAGGGGAGGGAATAATTCATGTCGGTTGAGCGTGCTGCTGTTCCCACCAACCACGCAGCGCGGCGAGGGGACGGGCTTCGAGCTGGTCACCTTTGCGGCCAGAGTTCCATGTCGTGATGAGTTCGCGTCGGGCGCGCGTGATACCGACATAAAGCAGGCGCAGGCGTTCGGCGGCGTAGTCAACACGGGCGTCACGGGTAGCCTGACCTTCGATGTAATCCGTGCCGGAGACGAGTGATTTCAACTGCGACAGGGCTTCGGCATCCAGATTCAACTGATCGCGAATGAACCACTTTTCACCAATGAAGGTGTCAAACTGATCCGCCGAAGGATAGTCATAGTTGTTGACGGACATGAGATAGACACGATCCCATTCCAAGCCTTTGGCTTTGTGCATGGTCGTGACGGTCACGACGCCTTTGTGGCTGTCGGGATCAAAGGCTTCATCGTCATCACCCACACCGCTAAAGTTGCGTTTGCCCTGTGCGATGGCGCGAAGTTCCTCGGCGTATTCAGGCAGACGCGCTTCGGGATGAAGTTCGGCAAATCGGCGCAGATAAAGCGCAACGGCGTAGGCAGTGGCAACCTCGGATTCGAGCGTGAAGAGGTCGGCAGCGGCAGTCAAGATCAACTGGTCGATGGGTAGATTGGCAGCGGCTAACCAACGGCGGACCTGCCCACGAAATTCGAGTAAGTGGGCGTAAAGATCAGGCTGTTCGGCGGACGATACCTTTTCATCCAGCCAGTCGGATGTACGCGGCCAGAGAAAATCTTCCAAGTTAGGGATTTTCCGCAGTTCGGTAACGATGTTGGCGATGCCGCGCTCGGCTTCTTCGTCGCCGCGATCATCCCGACGCCAAACGCGATAGGTGCTTGCCAATGCTGGACTGCTCTTGGGGTCGAGCAAGTAATCCAGCAGGAAGGCCAAGGCTCCGACAACGGCGCGTGTGCCAGTGGTCGAGCGCAAGTTTTCGACATAATCGATGCCTGCTTTGCGGAGCGCCTGCACCATATTGGCCCCGCTGCTGTTGATGGGCAGCAATACGGCAACGGTTTTGTCAGGATTTTCGGGCAGCCATTTCTTGAGCGAGTTGATGATGGCGCTGCGTTCTTCATCGGGTGTGTATTTTTCGCCGCGCAGTTGGACGGATAGGGCTGTGTCAGGCGGATTACCCTGCGGATCATCGGGCGGCGTGGGTTCGATATAGGGTTCAGTCAACGGCTGGCGTGCGCGGATTTCATCAATGGGATGCTGCAACGACCAGCTAATCATGTGGTTAGCGAGGTCGATAATGCTGGCCGTACTGCGTCCTGAATTGGGGAGTGTGCGCGCCTGTACGCCACGTTCAGTCAAGAAGTCGCGCAAATAACGCGGGTTGGCGGTGGTGAACGTTTCAAAGATGGCCTGATTAGGATCACCGACACGCACCCAATTCCCTTTATCACCTACCAGTTTACGCAAGATTTGTTCTTGCAGCAGGCTGCTATCCTGTGCTTCATCTTCGAGGATATAAGGCCAGCGCTCGCGCAAACGCGCAAGATAATGGGTGTCAATTTCGAGAACCTTGAGCGCCAGGCGGATGAGATCCTGAAAATCGACCGCGCCGCGATAACGCAAACCGCGTTCGTACTGTTCATAAACGTTGAGGCACATGGCAGCCAACGGCAGCGGCAGACCGTAACGATCCAAACGGTCGTGGATCTGGGCTTCGGTCAACTGCATATCTTTGGCCTGGCGGATAAAGTTCATCGCCATGCTTTTGACGGTGTCCGGCCAATGGTTGCTGCGGGTGTAGGCGTTGGCGAAATGTTCTTCGGTCAGGTAATCATCGGCTGCCGAAGGATTGGCACGTACCCATGCTTCGACTGCATCTGCCAGCATGTCGTCAGCTTCGCGCTCGTCGATGACGCGGAAGTCATTGGCGAGGCCGACTAGACCGGGACGCTCACGCACGATGTCGTTGGCGAGGCCATGCAGCGTCCGCACACGGTAACCAAAGCCCGGCAGGAGGTTGAACTCGGCTTTGAGGTAGCGAGACATGGCCTGCCCGAAGTTGCCAACAGCCGATTTGACCAGCGTGACGATCAGGATTTCTTGACCTTCAGCGAGATCAACGGTGGCGACCATTTTGGCGGCGAGGTAGGAGAGCGTCGAGGTTTTGCCGCTGCCGGGAACGGCAGACACGCCCATTTTCCCGCTGGTATAGGTAATGATTTCTTGTTGTTTAGGACGGGCTTTAAACATGGTTGTCCTCTCTTGACAAGCGGCGGAGCATACTCTGGACGGCGACTAATAAGGTGCCACGCTGTTCATAACCCTGTTCGCCATATTGGCTGAAGCCGAGATAGATGCGCTGGCGGCAGCGGCGAATGAGTCCGGCGGCGAGTTCATAGAGGGCGGCCTGATTGGCTTCTACTTCGTCGTCGTCATCCCACTTATCGCCTTCAATCCACTGGCGGCTGAGCACATAAGGCTGCGTCAAGGGTTGATAAAGGCGTTGCCCCCAGCCTGTACTGCCGATGTTAAGCCAGAACTGATAATCGACCGGCACATTGGCGGTTAGGAAAGTGTAGGCAGGCGCAATCAGAACGGCGTCTTTCTCACCGGCCTCGCGGTCACGGACGTACTGGTTGGCGATGATGCCATTATCCACCATGCGGATGTACTCGGCGGCGGTCGGCAAATCTGGTTCGATGCGGCTGACTGTCTGACGGAATTCACGAGCCGAGTCGATAAGATTAGCGGCAGCGTTGACGGAATCATACTGCTGGTGGAAACCGAAGTTGGGTTGTGACAAGACTTCACCAAAAAGTTTGCTGAAAAAGGCATCCAGCGGTAACTGTTCGCCCTGCTGGTACTTGTCGATCCACTTGCGGAGGCGTTCGTAACGTGTACCCAAATCAAAGGTGATACGGGCCTGGACTTTGGCATCGGTGATGCGCTCGAAGGGCAAAAGCTGCCCGTTGCGGAAAAGGATGTCGATCAGGAGACGGGCACGTACCAGATCCAATTCACCGATGGATGAGGTGAGGGCGAAGGCCATATCAAACTTTTCGGGCGGATTTCCCCAGGTAGGGTGCGCGAGTTTCGCCAGTGTAATCAACGTGCGGACGGCAGGCTCCTCGTGTAAGGCGCGTGAGGGGCGATGCGTCCGGCTGGGGATACCGCGTTCGGTCAAGCGGGTTTGCAGGGCAAAACGGAGGGCATCCGGCAAGAAAGCCGACAGAATGACGATCTCTTTGGGCGAAACACCCTGATCATGTATGAGCGCGGCGATATTATCGACTGTCCAGTCGATCATCTGTGGGAGGTAGCGGTTATCGGCGTAGGCAATGGCTTCACGCGGATCGGCTTCGGCTTTTTCGGCATCAGGGCGACTGAGGCTGCGGGCCATTTCGAGTTGAAAGGCTTCGATTTCGGGCGACATGACGCGGGGTTTATCCAGCGTAACATGTACCTTACACTGGTCTTTGAGAGCGTAGGCATTGATTGAATCCGCCCCCAGAAAACGGCGATAACCGCCTTCCGCGTCATAAATCACCAGGGCTGAGTCGCAGTCTTCCAGCCAATCGGCAACGATGCCGTGCATGGCAGGCGATTCTTCTTCGATATTATCCACAATCAGATGACGATACTGATCGGTGAGATATTTACGCGGCTGGGGCAGCGTCCAGAGGTTCCTGGCGAAGATTTCCATCTGGAGCGAGAAATCAAGCAGATTGTGGCGGCGGCACATCTCGCGAAAAAGGTTGGCGCAGGCTTGCGCGTCATCATAGACATAGGCTTGCGCGCTGTCGCCTGTCCATGCGGATTTGAGGCGTTCGCCAATGGCGCGATAGGGAAAGCCAACCAGCGCGGCCTTGTTGAGATTATCGACAATCTGGGTATAGAGGCGGTTTTTGCTGGCGTGAATGCTGTTGAAATAATCCTTACGGGCAATTTCCGGCTCGATGAAGCGTGTCATATAGTACTGCACCAATTCCAGACTGAGGAAATGGGGGCGTTCTTCGGGATGGCTGACACCCACTTCCGAGGCGACAATCGGCCAAAACAGATCGATAACCTGATAGGCGAGGCTGCCTAGCGTGGCCGTTCGGACATCAGTGCCGTTTTCGATACGAGCGCGGCGTAGTGATTCTTTGTAGGGTGCGGCTAAGGTGGCCTGTGGCACAAGAATAAGGATCGAGTCGGCGGCGACTCCATCACGGAGTAACTGCTTGACGCGTTCGATGGCAGCGGTGGTTTTGCCTGTGCCAGCAACGCCCTCCAAGAAGACGGTCGTATCGAGATTGTCTTTGGCTACCGCTTGCTGATTCTTGAGTAAACGCATGTGGGTTTTCCAATTCACTCAGAGAGACACTTAGAGGCGATACCAAATAGTTATGGTTCGCAATCGTACTGATAATCCGGACATTTGACAACAATGTGGAGAAAGTTGAACCGCAGCGATGCGGAGGACACAAAGAAAACGCTTGAAAACGAGATGGAAATTATAGAACAGAAAGGCGATTAATGCAAGGGTTATTTTGGGAAATTTGAGCGAGAATTTGGGATATTCTTATTGGGTCAAAATAGGATAAAAACCCGACTTGAAATGATCTTACACATTATATCGAAGTGTTCGATTTATGATTAAGGATAGTCGTAAGTTCAAATCCCGAAAATCCGAATTAACTGGTGAAATGATATAAGCATGAAGATGATTGGCTTGAAAGAACAAATTGTGCGGCGTGGAATTAGTTGGCTCGGCGCTGCATTTCTGGTCGCAACAGTGCCGACGGTCGTGATGGCACAATCGAGCAAGCATAGGGTGATAGAAGGTTCAATACCGACCGTTGAGCAAGGTGAATTTCAACCATTTGATGCGGAGGGCTTCTACGAGCGTGGCTTAAGTTACTATCAAAGTGGTGAAGATGACAAGGCGCTAGCGGATTTTAACGAAGCTATTCGCCTGTCACCCCGATTTGCAAAGGCCTACACCACCCGTGGAAAAGTCTACTTCGACCAAAAGGAGTATGACAAAGCGCTAGCGGATTACAATACGGCTATTGACCTCAATCCACGTTTTGCGCTGGCTTATTACAATCGCGGTTTCGCGCGTAACTTCCTCAAGCAATATGACAAGGCGGTTGCCGATTATACAAAAGCTATTGAACTCGACCCCAGCACGACTAATGTGTATAACGATAGAGGTATTGCTTACACTAACATGAACCAATATGCGAAGGCAGTTGCCGATTACACAAAAGCCATTGCGCTCGATCCGAAGTACACTTTCGCTTACTTCAATCGTGGGATCACCTACTATAATCAAGCGCAGTATACCAAGGCAATCGCCGATTACTCGAAGGCGATTGAACTCGATTCTGGTTTTATCGCGGCCTACATGAATCGGGGCATTAGTTACAGCAGTTTGGACGAAAGCGCCAAGGCCATTGACGATTTCAGCATCGTCATAGCGCTGAATCCAAAGAACGCACAGGCTTATTACAGCCGAGGCATCAGTTATTTTTTCCTCCAAGCTTATGACAAGGCGATCAGTGATTTTAACGCGGTGATTGCGCTCGATCCTCAGAAAGCGGACGCCTACAATTTCCGTGCCGAATGTTATTTTCTCTTGAAGCAGTACAAAGATGCGGTGGCTGATTGGAAGCAATTCGAGGCGCTGGGCGAAACCTTATCCTTTGCCGACCAAATTTATCTGGAACAGGCTGAGGCTGAACTTAAGCCTAAAGCGACCGTTACGCCAGTTAACACGGCCACAGCTACAGCTACAGCGGTGAAATAGGTGATTCAATATCGTTTATTATGATCGCGGTAAGATGACTCCGAATGAGCATCATTAGTGTAAGGAGTTACCACGATGTGCGCGCAAAATGCTTCGACTGATTTCAGGTGCCTGGATTTCCCGCGCGCTCTATGCGGCGGTCAAACTCGGTATTCCTGATATGCTCAAAGATCAGGTTAAGCGTGCAGATGAGCTGGCTGACGCTACCCGGACGCACGCACCTTCTCTATATCGCATGATGAACTTACTCGTCAGCGTTGGCGTTTTAACACGAGATCAAAACAACTACTTTGGGCTGACCCCGCTGGGAGCGACGCTGCGGACGGGCGAACCGGGTTCACTGTGCGCATGGGCACTTCATCAACTTGAGGACGCCCATTACCAGGCGTGGGGTGATGTGCTGCACAGTATACAAACGGGCGAAACCGCTTTCGAGCACCAGTTTGGTATGGATGTGTGGCAGTACCGCGCGATGCATCCTGAACAATCAGCAGTCTTTGATGAAGCGATGGCAAGTCTCATTAGTGTTATTAATCAGGCGATTCTTGTCAGCTATGATTTTTCAACGATTCGGAACATTGTGGATGTTGGCGGTGGGAACGGCGGGCTGCTCATTTATCTACTCAATGGTAATCCGAACATGAGCGGGGTTGTCTTTGATTCGCCGCATGTCGCCGAAAGAGCGAAATCGCGTATTGAGGCTGCGAAACTCACAGATCGTTGTACCAGTGTCGGAGGTGACTTTTTCGTTTCGGTGCCGGGCGGAGGCGATGCTTACATTTTATCGCGCGTTATTCATGATTGGGATGATGAACACAGCATCGCAATCCTTAAAAACTGCCGTAGTGTGATGTCTGAGGGGCATAAGCTGCTGCTCATGGAGCGTGTGGTTCCGACCGAGATTGATCATTCGACTAAGACTCAATCTGTCACAGGGTCTGATCTCAATATGTTGGTCATTGTGGGCGGGCAGGAACGTTCGGAAGCGGAGTATCGAACACTTCTGGATGCAGCGGGTTTCAAGCTAACAAGAATTGTGCCGACACGTTCGGTGATCAGTATCATTGAAGCCGTTCCGATATAATGTGAGGCTCATTGCCTAGAATCAGCAGGGGCGACCCGGATTGCCGTTTCGCCCCTACCAAGACGTTTCTATGTTTTCCATTACGGATTGATTTGTTTACCTCGATCCTCGGATAAGTTAGGCGTAAGCACGGACACGATAGGGTTCATGACCGGGATTCGGGCGGACGATGAGCGCCGCACAATTATCGGAGCGCGGGTCGGTGATGTGATCGTATAACACCGCTTTGACCTTAAAGCCGTTCCGCAATTGGGGTGTGAGTGTCGGGTCGGTCAGTTCACCATGAACCACTTTATCGACATAGGCTTCGATACCCATTTGTTCACGATAGTGATGATAGCCGGGGAGCATCCCACCTGCCACTTCACCCTTGAGATTCAAACGGCGCACAACTGCTTTGCGGGCATCATACAGCTGACTCGCCAGGCGTAGACCACGATAATCGGGGTGGACACTAAGGTCGCCACCGTAAAGCCATTCGCCTTCGGGGTCATGGTTATCCATCCAACCATCGGACACGGCTTCCACGAACGTGTGGGGCTTCTCGAAGAAGGACCACTTCACGCGGAAGGTCACGGTTGATCCGGCGACCGTCCATTTATCGCCGTGATGCACCAGCGCTGTAAACTGCCCCTGTGGGAATAGTTCCAAATGATGGAGGTAATGCTCCTCACGCAGAAGTTCGTCATGGGTGAGCGTGGGGAATATCACGTTCTGCATCTTCGCCAACGCACGGGCAAATTTTGCCTGGGTTGGCACGACTACGGTTCTTGGGACATGTTTGGCGTTTATGTGACACCTCCTATAAATACCGTCTTGCTTTCCATATATTCCTCGAGACCTTCAAGGCCGCTTTCGCGACCGAGTCCACTTTGTTTAATGCCGCCGAAAGGCGCTTCGGGCGTGGCAGGCAGCCAATCGTTGACACACACCATGCCAAATTCGAGTCCCTCGTACATGCGGACGGATGTATTTAAATCATTGGTATTAACGAAAGCGGCCAGTCCATAGGGCGTGGCATTCGCCAGCGATAAGACCTGATCGGTATCGTCAAAAGTGACAATCGGCATGACCGGCCCAAAGATTTCTTCGGTGTAAAGGCGCATACTGTCTTTTAAACCGGTGACGACTGTCGGGCTGTAGAAGTATCCGGCAGGCATATCGCAGGGGCGCGAACCACCGCTGAGGGTGGTGGCTCCGGCGGCGACCGCTTCCGTGACCATTGCTTCGACACGATCACGCTGTACGGCGTTGATGAGCGGGCCTGTTTCGGTACTCTTGATGATGCCGTTACCTACGCGTAACGAACGGGAGGCTTTGGCGACCCGATCCGTAAACTCATCAGCGATTTTGCTGTGGACATAGAAACGCTGTGGAGCGACACAAACCTGTCCCGCGTTGCGATACTTCCACGCGACGGATTGTTTGGCGACTTCTTCCACGTTGACATCGGGGAAGATGATGCAGGGGGCGTTACCGCCAAGTTCCAGCGATAATTTGGTGACGGTCTGCGATGCGCCGTCCATGAGCAGCTTACCGACGCGGGTGCTGCCGGTGAAACTGATCTTACGCAAACGGGCATCCTTGAGCATGACCTGTGCCATTTGTGCCGGATCGCCATTGATGCAGTTAATTACTCCGGCGGGCGCGCCCGATTCATGTAGGGCTTGCGCCATAATCATGGCTGAGCGCGGGGTATATTCGGATGGTCTGCCGACGACCGTGCATCCGGCAGCTAAGGCGGCTGCCCAGCAGCGGACGACGTTATAAACCGGGAAATTCCAGGCAGTGATTGTGCCGACCACACCGAGCGGCTGCTGCATAACCATGATACGGCGGGTGGTGACACGAGCCGGAATAGTGCGCCCGTAAGTGCGTTTGCATTCCTCGGCGTTCCAAATCATGTAATTGGCGGCACTGCGCCATTCGGCCAGTGATTCGCCAATGGGTTTGCCGCTTTCCTCGGTCGTAATGACCGCTATTTGCTCAACGCGCGCTAACAGCCAATCGGCTGCTTTCATCAGCACTTCGGCACGCTGGTAAGGAGTCTTGCGTGACCAGGCGGGGAAGGCTGCGGCTGCTGCATCAATAGCCGCACTCGCATCTGAAGCATTGCCAAATGGAATATCCAGCAGCAGTTCTTCGGTCGCAGGGTTGAGCAGCGGCCAAGTGCCACCATTAGAAGCATCAACCCATTCCCCATTAATCAATTGTTTAAATATAAAATCAGACATATTTACCCTTACTTGAGTTATGAACGCAAAAATAACTGATATGACCAGCCTCCGGGAACATTAATACCCGGCGAACAGCCAAAATCAGCCGATGTGGTTACTCAGAGATTGATGCAGAAATCAGTGTGGAAAGAAGCACCTACAGGGGTGAATACAATTTCCGTTTGCACCGAGACAGGGGGAAAGTAATGATGGTACGAAAAAAAACTGTAATGTAGGGAGCTGCGGTGTCTGGTTGTCAGTCTTGCAGGATCTACGAACATAATAGCACCTAAATTATGCTGATCGCACTTGGCGAACTCGAATGCCTGTTTAAAGTAAAACATAAAAGCAAACGGCCCGTATGGGATTGAAAGCACCAATAGTGTACCAGCTTTTTGGTAACAAGTGCCAATCGTTTGTGCATTCTTAATAAATCAGCACTATGGCACAGTGCCATTTTCATTCTATTTTTATTAAATGTGTAGATTTTTTTCAGCGACGCGGGATTTTACAGGACGACATTCGGAAGCCATACCCGTGCGGTTGTGCCTCCCCCAACGCTATCGCTTACGGTTAAAAGACCCCCATGCGCTTTGACAATCCCCAGAGAAATAGTCAATCCCAAACCTAATCCGCCGACTTCATCAAAATTGGTACCTCTAAAAAATGGCTCAAATACGTGATCGCGTTCTTGTGGCAGTATGCCAATACCATGATCAATCACCACCAGGCTAACATCTTGATCCTGCAACATGACACAGATCTTTATAGGCGATGAACCGGGGGAAAACCGCGCTGCATTGTGCAGCAGATGTTGTATGACACTACGCATTTGCATCTCATCGGCTTTAATAAGCAACTGTTCCGGCACATCCGAAACAAATCGATCCGGCTGTTGGAAGGTCAACTCAAGTTGTTTCACAACCTCACGACAGACGCGGCTGAGATCAAATGGCATACGCGATATTTCCGGACTATCCAGACCGCCAGTGAGAACCGTACCAATTTCAGCGAGCATATCCGCAATGCGCCGGACTTGTAAGCGGATCGTTTGACCTTTTTTGGCGCGCTGCTCGGGGCTTAACCGATCGAAGTAAGTCGTTAAGCCTTCCGTCGAGGTTTGTATGATGGCAAGAGGTGTGCGGAATTCATGACTAATACGTTCCATCATGCGTGTTTTGAGGCTGTTCAGTTCCTGTTCTTTTTCAAGTGCGACCGCCAATTTTTGGCTTTCGACTTCGAGTTCTTGAAAGAGCATACGTTGGGAGATGTCACGGGCAACACTCACCCAACCTGTGTAATTGCCGTCAGCGTCATAGGTAAAGGTACAGTTCATTTCTACAGGAACTTCATGACCATCGGCAGCCAGCATTCGTCCCTGAATAATCATATTACGGTTCGCATCCTGAACGACCAGTTGAATAGTCTCGAACATGCTTTGCACATCATCGGGGTGGAGGATTTCGAGAACGAGTTTACCGTCCAAGGCGTGCGATTCGTAGCCTAATTCAGTTTCATATGACTGGCTGACAAAGATTAACTTATTATCGGCATCCCCCTGTGAGATGAGATCCTGAATATTATCGGTAATCAGGCGCAACCGCTGTTCATTTTCGCGCAGTACAGTCTCCAGACGTTTGCGCTCGGTGATGTCACGCGCAACACTGACCCAACCGGTGTAGTTGTTGTCTGCGTCAAACATAAAGGTGCAGATCATCTCGATCGGGATATAGTGACCATTCGCATGTAATACCCGACCCTCAAGCAAAATGCTTCGGGCGGGGCTTTGAATCATGGTTTGAACCTTGGTCAAAATATCCCGAGCATCGTCAGGGTGAATACGCTGCAAAGCCAGCTCACCAATCATCAGATCGGGAGCATAGCCCAATTGGGTTTGGCAGGAAGGGCTGATGAAGACAATACGGTTTTCGGTATCGGTCTGCATGACAACATCGCGAATATTATCGGTTATCAGACGCAAACGCCGCTCATTTTCGCGCAAGGCTTCTTCCGCCAGCTTCCGATCCGTGATATTCGTTTCGATGCAGATATAGCTTGTTACATTACCCTGTACATCGCGGATGGATCTTCCATTTTTATCAGCCCACACCACTGTACCGTCGGGCTGTAAGTAACGGAATTCCACATGGTTAACGGGACGTCCGTTGTCAGTTATGTCGACGTGCAGCTTTTCCATACGTTCCAAATCAAGCGGGTGATACGTAGGGATGATTTTATTTCCAGAAAAGTGGTCGCCTGATCCACCAGCCATTTGATCCCAATATCGGTTGGTAAAAATCATGTTCCCTTTGAGATCAAACTCGACAATTCCAACCGGCGCAAAATCCACCAAGGTATGAAAACGAGCTTCGCTCTGGCGCAGCGCAACCGCAATGGCCTGAGTCCGATCAATTTCCTGGCGAAGACGCGCTTCATTAGCAATAATTTGCTGCTGCATCGGTCGAAAAATGAACCATCCAAGCGCCAGCAAACTGACCATTGCTGCAAGCAGAATTCCAAACTCAAGAACTTGTTTGGCATTCAAAACCACCTGATACTCAAGACGTAATTGATCCCGAAGTGCCATGATACCTTTCAATAGATCGGGCTGAATTTCCAACAGCGGTTTGTTATCTAGTCCGGCACCTGTCAACATAGCTGTGGCGTACTGAATCTCGTGGTCGAGATGAGTGCCCAAGGCATATGGCGATTGATCATAAATGCTTTGAACCGTTTCAGAGCGCGGCATATTCAACAGGACTTGATGGGCTGCCTGTAAGTTGGAAATCTCCTGGCTCAATTCTTTGCGAAGGGTATCGATTTCGACTGGCCTTGAAGCAGCTTCCAGCATATGTTCGGCCAGCGTATTAATTGTGACAACTTGCATTTGCAATTGCAGCGCCCAATTGTTGTGTTCGGAAGTCAGCAGCTCATTCTGGGTACTTTGAGTTAACGCAGCATAACACATAAAGGCAATCGACATGACCACCGACATGGTAATCAGATAAAAGCGCTTGAAATGAACTGGCTGAAGCGAGATATTCATGGTGGAACCTGCCTAAACATTCACCAGATCAGACAAAATCGAATAACCAAGACTTCATGATTTCTCATTATCGCAGTTTATTTTACTCCCTCTTCGATGATAGTCATCACTAAATATAGAGCGGTGTGTAACAGGATTGTTTAGAACGACAACAAGTTTTGTAGGTGCAGGTTTACGCTGCTCATAAGACTCGCTATACTTATTAGATTAAATGATTTACTCAAGCAGTGAAGAGTACGACAAAAGGCTTATGCCCACCATAAAAGATGTTGCCCGCGAAGCTGGTGTTTCGACGGCAACCGTTTCCTATGTGCTGAATCAGAAAAAATCCTACCTGATAAGCCCCGCGACGCGTGAATTGGTTTTGGAAGCGGTGAAAAAGGTAGGTTATGCCCCCAATGCTGCTGCGCGTAACTTGAAGGCGAACCAGTCGCACCTGATTGGCTACGCATGGCATGTGGCACCATCCAGCGGTATGAACTCGGTGTTGGACAGCTTCACCTATTATCTGGCGCAATCTGCCGAGGCGGCGGGGTATCATCTGTTGACCTTTACCCACACCGCTAAAGGACCGTTGCCTGTTTACGAAGAAATGATCCAATCGGGGCGGGTGGATGCCTTCGTGCTATCCGATACGACCAGTGACGATAAGCGTATCCCGTATTTACTAGAATTGGGATTCCCGTTCGTTAGCTTTGGACGATCCAACCCTGAGTGGGATTTTCCGTGGGTCGATACAGACGGCAAGCAAGGTATCGAGCAGGCGGTGGACTATCTACTTGATCTTGGACATCGTCGTATTGCGATGGCGGCCTGGCCGGAGGATTCAATCTCAGGAACAGTACGCGCTGATGGTTATATCAACACCATGCAAGCCGCCGGATTATCCATTCCCCCCGTTTATATTCAACGCGGTGAACATAGTGAGGAAGCCGGACAACGGGCATTCAACTGCTGGATGCAACTCCCGGCCAAGGAACGCCCAACGGCTGTGGTTTGCATCACTGATCTGGTCGCTAGTGGTGTAATGAGCGCGGCAGAAGCACACGGATTGGTGATCGGGCGCGATATATCAGTGGTGGGGTTTGACGACGCACCATTGGCACAGTACATCCGGCCTCATTTGACGACGCTTCAGCAGGCTATCCCCGAAACGACACAAGCTCTCCTGAAAATGCTGGAAGCCATTTTGAACAAAGATGACGATGTGCCACGCCACACTTTAATTGCCCCTCGTTTGATTATCCGTGATTCGTGTGGAAGTCCAGCGAGCTAGTGTCCGATTGGTTCAAGTGGATGTTGAAGCTCCGTTAGATATTGTGCGGGATCAACATAGTGCATAGGGCCGCGATGATAGATGAAACGCCATGTGCCACTGAGCCTGTAGCCATTTTCGACCGCCCAACGTTGTAGGAATAAATATTTTTCGTTTAGCGTGTCATAATCCCCTTGATGTACATAAACTGCTGCTAACTCAATCGCAGGCAGTTGACGCAGTTTAAATGTACCTACATCCGCCAACAATACTACCGGTGGATGGGTGGACTCGACCGGTACAACAACTTCAGTATTGTAATACTCGCCTCGAAATTCATCCTCATAGAAAATATTGACGGGCGCAGACATTTCCAATCGGGTTTGAATCAAGCCTTGATGAATGGCTTTCGCAATGGCCTTGCCGATAACCTCTCGTTCATGACGTGTTTGATAGTTATGTCGGAAGGTGAGCGCATAGAATGGTTCGATTTGTTTGAGGACTATATCGACTGTTTGCATGGTACCCTCCAATTCGATCTGTCGTAAGCGAAACTCAATTTGTGCCATACGGGCTTGTTCTTCGCGGACACGCTGTTGGGCTTCTGCCAATTTGAGGCGATACATGCCGCGTATCTGATCCGGCGGCAGGTCTTCAGACAGAAGATGTGTAATTTCCTCGAGTGAGAGTCCCAACTCTTTGAGCGCCATAATACTGTGGATGCGTGGCAGTTGATCCAAGGTGTAATAGCGATAGCTGGTGAAACGGTCGGTATGTGAGGGCGTGAGCAGGCCGATGTCACCGTAGTGGTGGAGTGTCTTAACCGTCACCTGACTCAAGCGTGAAAATTCACCGATTTTGAGTAACGCGTTTTCGGACATGATTTACCCCACCTCGTAAACCTGCTCGGATGCCAGGCGTTTGCCGACAACAAAGCGCCAGTGAAAGTGCGTCCATGACCGTTCGTAACGAATATACCACACCAGCATCATAACGGACGTGAGGGTGTAGAAGGTATGCATTACCCAAATGGGGCCAAGTGGAAAGCTGCTGATATACAACCAGTAGATGAGGTTGCCAACATTATTCAAAAGGATATTGGTGAAGCTGTAGGAGTGCATGTTTTTGGTTTTGAAGGCTTTCAGTAACATGGGAACATTGCTGGTGATGAACAAGAATGACGAAATGCTGCCTGCCACAATTTGTACCGTTTGCATATCCATGATGCTGCACATCCTTCATCATCTACGTTGGTGTTGATATGGACTATGCGGCCTCCGGTTACCGGAGAGTCAAGTAGGGTTTCAAAGATTGATAAGTGAGGTGATTTTTCATGACATCTTGCGCTAAACGAAGTGACGCTTTTGGCCGATATATTGCATATAATGTGAATCGTAATGAATGACTAGAAACAGGCGGTGATGTGATGGCGCACGAGATTCGTTGGTTGAAGCAAGATCGTGTTTTATATGTGAGCTATCAAGGACACCAAACACCCGAAACGCTCAAAGCCTGTTTGGATGATATGTCATCTGCACTGGATACCGTTGAGCATCCGGTCGTTGTGCTGATCAATTGGGCGGAAGTAACCGAAGGCGATAAAGATGTATTACGCAGTCAACCGGGACACCCTGCCTACAGCCATCCGATGGCCGCGCGGGGGGTATTGGTTGGTTTTAATCCGCTAGAAGTCATGATGAACGAGACCACCGCCGTCAACACACGCGGAAGTAAAAATACGCAGTACTTCAAAACGATGGATGAGGCGATGGAATATCTACAGCCAATGCTAGAGTGATCAGTGCGACTGTTAGGCCATGCGGCTGAGAACGGTTTGCACATTCAAATCGGCGATACCGTCGGCTGTGAGATGGGCTTTTTTGACGTTGGCGCTGCCTAATCCGACTGCCCAGAAACCACCCGCTAGAGCGGCATCAATACCGGCTTCGGCATCCTCAAATACCACAGCGTAATTAGGGGGAACATGCAAGCCACCCGCTACCCAGATAAATAAATCCGGCGCGGGTTTGCTGTTGACCACGCTGTAACCATCACCGATGACATCAAAGGCGGCGGCAAGCTGCAACTTCTCCAACACTTCAGCGGCGTTCTTGCTGGCTGATCCCAAACCGATTTTGATACCAGCGGCACGCGCTTCGGCTAAGAATTGTGGCACACCAGGAAGCGCGTTATCCGGCGTAATGGTCGTCAAATAATTCTTGTAGTAAACGTTCTTACGCTCCATCCAAAGTTGGGCGGTGGCGTCGTCAATCGGGCGGCCCTTCAACATGCGGTTGAGGCTTTCACGGCGGGAAACTCCGCGCAACTGCTCGTTATCCTCGCGGGTGAAAACAATGCCTTCTTCCTCTGCTAACTGCTTCCATGCCAGAAAATGAAACTCGGCGGTGTCGGTAATGACGCCGTCCAGATCGAAGATAAAGGCTTTAATCGAAGTGGACACAGTGATAAACCTCTTTGCCATTGAAGATGATGTGAGATGTGTATTTTATCATCAGACAAGGCACGAGCATATGCGACATCTTCAAATGAAGTCGCACAACTCATATATTGATTTCTACAGATGGCGTTCGGCGCTGCACAGGGCAGATGGTTATCCACGCCGACGGGTGTAACGCTCGATAAAGCTGTAAGGTGATGGAAGCGGGATACTGCTCACGTTGTCCAAACGTTCCATCTCTTCCTGTGACAGTGACCAACCTACTGCACCCAGATTATCAGCCAGTTGGCTGCTGGTACGTACGCCAAAAATGGGAGCTGTTACATCAGGCTTCCGCAGCAGCCAATTGAGCGCGACTTGCGAGGGAGTCTTTCCCCGCGCCTGAGCGATCAATCGAAGCACATCTACAATTTGCCAGGTGGTTTCGTTTGCCCGCTGCTCCGGTTGGTCGTCCCATCGATCAGCACGACCGACGCGGCTATCGGTTGGTGGTGGCTGGTCACGGTGATATTTGCCAGTCAGCCAGCCACCCGCAAGAGGCGACCAGGCAATGACACCGACACCGTCTTCACGGCATACGGGCAGCAGTTCCCATTCGGTGCTGCGAACCAGCAGACTATATTCCGGTTGCAAGCATACAATGCGTGCCCAGCCGTGCTGCTGGCACATCATATTGACGCGTACAATCTGTGCGGGTGTGAAATTCGAGACACCCAAATAACGAACTTTACCGGCACGCACCAGATCGTTCATCGCCTGAAACGTCTCCTCAATCGGCGTGGATGCGTCCCAACAGTGAGTCTGGTAGATGTCGACATGATCAGTTTGCAGCCGACGCAGGCTGGCGTCAATCTGCTCAAAAATGTGCTTGCGAGACAATCCAGTATCATTCGGCCCGTCGCCTGCCGGAAAGAACACTTTGGTGGCGATGACCAAACGCGAACGATTGCCTTTTTGTTTCAGCCAGTTTCCAAGGATTGTCTCGGACTGCCCCTGATTATAGGTGTTCGATGTATCAAAGAAGTTGCCTCCGGCGTCCACAAATTGATCAGCCATCGCATGGGCTGTGGTTTCATCCGCACCCCAGCCGAAAGTTTGTGTGCCCATGCAGAGTTCGGAGACCTTTAGACCAGTTTTGCCCATGAAGCGATAGTCCATCAGCGCATCCTCCCCGAGTTTGACCCTCGTTGGGTGTATATTGTCAAATCTATTGATTGATGATCCGTCCGCATACGATGACCGCCTTTTGCATGAGTGCTTAACCACGTTCGACAGGCAAGCCTATACTTCAGCACTGTGCGAACTGTAAAAGCCAAATCATATGTGAAGGTCGGGCGAACAACCAAGATTTTTGGGCATGATACACATTACTGAAAGGAAGTATAACGAATAGCAGACATTGAGAAAGAAATTTCAGGCGGACATATGGACTATTGATAATAGACTTAAGATTACTGCGCGGGTAGCGCAATTGTGATAGACTATACAATATTTATTGCTGCGCCCAAATGGTGACCACAGCTTTATCCTGCGTCGCTGTAGAGGAGAGACACTATGCCACCTGTGAAGAGTGGTTACTATTATCCCAACAAATTCGCTCGTATCTTCCTCGATGCAATGGAAGAAGTCATGGGGAAGAACGGTCTGAATGCCGTTTTGCATCTGGCTGATCTTGACAACCTGATCGGTAATTATCCACCCGATAATCTGGATAAGGTCTTTGACTTCGCGGACTTCACGGCCCTGTGTGTAGCGCTTGAAGAAATGTACGGCCCGCGTGGTGGACGTGGTCTGGCGCTGCGCGTCGGACGTACATTGTTTGCGGATGCTTTGCGCGGCTTCGGTGCGCTGGCAGGCGTCGGTGATTTGGCGTTTAAGGTGCTGCCACTCAGTGCTAAGCTGAAAGTTGGTGTGCCAGCAATGGCAAATATTTTCAGCCAGTTCAGCGACCAGATCAGCAATGTGCGTGAAGAAGGCGATGACCGCATCATCTATACCCTGGAACGCTGCCCGATGTGCTGGGGACGCAAGTCCGATAAGGCCGTGTGTTATGTCGGTCAAGGGCTGCTGCAAGAAGGGTTGCGCTGGGTATCCGGCGGACGCGAGTTCAAAGTGGATCTTTCGACCTGCATCGGTAAGGGTGACGACATCGGACGTTACATTATCTACAAAGAGCCGATTGAATAATCAGCCTTGCAATGTAAAAACAAAAGCCATCTATTTCGAGATGGCTTTTTTATTGAATTTTTACACACCTTACGACGGATTAGCAAACGCCTTTTCAGCGATGTGTAAGGCTTCTTCAAGCGAGGAAACTGTCTTGATAATCTTACCGCGTCCAGCGGGATTAAGTCCCGTTACGATATTTAGAAACGTCCGAATAAGCGATGAGTTCAAAACGACAATAATTAGCGCGAGATTATCAGCAAAACCCGCAATGGCTGTTTTGCCATGTGCAACGATGTTTCCCGGCGGCAGGGTCGATCCTTGGATCGTATCGTGTACCAAAACCACTGGATAATCGACGCTGTTCATCAATTCATTGGTGGCCTCAACCGCAGCCTGAAATTCTTCCCACGTCCAATGTCCTTGATAATTGATAACGATGGACGTTTTACGCTCATCACTCCACTGCGGCAAGATTGGCATCGACATTGTCTCCTTTAGAAAATCTACTGTGTCACCTTATTGTATAAATATTGTACAGGTAAAGCTTTTTTCGCGGACCTTAATTTTTAGTGAGAGAAGGGGTCGAGCCAATACATGAAATGGTATTGGTATGCAAGTGGAGTTTGCGAATATACCTCATATATTTTGAAGCGCTTCATCGGCTAGTACATAGGCTTTTTCGAGTGTCGGCATCATCTTGATTTTGTCGCCGCGTCCCGCCGGATTCATACTGATGACAATCGAAAGGAAGGTGCGAATGAGAGTCGAATTGACTACCACGATGATCAGCGCCACATTACTTGAAAAACGCTCTACAGCCTCGTTACCATGTGTGACCACGTTGCCTATTGGCAGCATCCCGCCGTGACTGGTGTCATGAATCAGCACTACATCATACTCAACAGTATCCATTAAGGCATTGGTGGAGAGAATGCCATCATGAAATTCATCCCATATCCACGGGTTTTGATAGGTGATCACGATGGTGGTTTTGCGATCATCCTTCCACTTGGGTGATACTGGCATTCCTGAAGGCTCCAAAGGTTGGTAGGCTGATAGTTGAACAGTGGAATGAAAGCCTGGTAATTATTGTTAATATTACTGCACATTTCTTTTTTGGCGCAAATCGGTATATGGCTTGCTGGTCGTCATGAGTTGAATATGGTATTATTCATAGAACATAAATTCCCATCCAATGACACCAAAAGGCTAAGGCATGGCTGAGCGAATATTGAGTCTGCGTGAAATCAATCGGGCAACATTGGCGCGTCAACTGCTGCTAGAACGCTCGACTAAGAACGCCACCGCGGCGATTGAGCAGTTAGTAGGAATGCAAGCGCAACTCGCCAGCGCACCTTTCGTGGGATTATGGACGCGGTTGAAAGCCTTCCAACGCGGTGATCTCGCCAGTGCAATTGAGAGCCGTGAAGTGGTCAAGGTGACGCTGATGCGGGCAACACTGCATCTGGTCAGCGCTGCGGATTATCTACGCTTCAGGACAACGTTTAATCCGGTGTTGGAAGGCGCTGCCGAGTCGATTGCCAAAAATCGTACGCCAATTGATAAGGAACGCGTTCTCAAGGTCGCTCATGACTTCATCGCCGAAAAGCCGCGTACTTTCGCAGAGATTAGCGCTATGTTAAGCGCCGAGATGCCTGATGCGGATGTGGGTGCGATGCGATATACGGTACGGACGCATATCCCGATGGTGCAAGTGCCGATTGCAACCGGATGGAGCTATCCCGGCACACCGGCCTTTACTTTGGCTGATGGGTGGCTGGGCAAGCCGATCCCCGCCGATGACAATCTGCGCGAGGTGGTGCTGCGTTATCTGGCGGCCTTCGGGCCAGCGAGCATTGTGGATATACAAACGTGGTCATACCTGCCCTTACCGACTCTCAAGGAAGCGATTGAAAAACTGCGCCCGCAGCTTACCGTTTATCATGATGAAAAGAAGAAAGAACTATTTGATGTAGCTGATGCCTCTGCTCCTGATGGAGATTTACCTGCTCCAATACGTTTCCTGCCGGAATTCGACAATCTTTTGCTATCACACAAGGTTCGCACACGTGTCGTGGCCGATGAACACAAGAAAAAGGTCTATTTACCAGCGCTGCGCGTGGCGGCGACCATTTTAGTGGATGGGTTTGTAGGTGGCGTGTGGAAGGTCGAGAAGGTCAAAGGTGTGGCGACACTCAACATAGAACCGCTTGTACCGCTGACTAAATCGCAGCGCAGCGAAATGGAAACCGAGGCCGAACCGTTGGTGCGCTTCGTTGAGCCTGATGCGAAGAGCTATGCGGTCAAGTGGATGGAGTAACACGGTTATTTTCGCTTGGCCTTCCTCATGTCCAGCTGCTTTTAGGCTGTCAAACTGTAAGAGATGTCAGCCGATCTGCATCTACTCCTCACACTTAACCTGGATGTGAGGTTGTCTATGATCAAAGTCAGTATTTTGTATCCCAACAAGCCTGATGGCCGTTTTGATATGGATTATTACCTGACGAAGCACATGCCGCTGTCGATCAAGCTGCTGAGTGCCGCGCCGGGGTATCAGGGTGTCTCGGTCGAGCGAGGGTTAGGCGGTGGTACGCCAGATGCGCCGCCAACCTATGTTGCTATGTGTCATTACCTGTTTGATACGGTTGATGCGTTTCTGGCCGCTTTCATGCCGCAGGCGTCAGTGCTGCAAGGTGACATGCCCAATTACACCAACATTGAGACGATTATTCAGTTCAGTGAAGTCGCCATTTCGCAGTAGTTTCCAGCATTACAGGCATCCATATCTTTACCCGCATATGTGATGCCTTTTAGTCATCCCCAAATCTAAACAAATTTATTTCAGCAGCCGCGCATCTTCGCTGGGGCGTGATCCTTGTAACCCCTATAGATATTACACGCCATATCTAAAACATGTCGTACATCACTAGGCTGTATAGCGCCTGTAGTACGACAATCTGATTAAAGTCTATTGGGTAATCTGAAATTAAATCGTTTGACTTGGGAGGAAATGACAATGGTTACAGCTACAAAAACAGCAGTTGTCTCGAGACGACAGCCTGCAGCCAAAGATACGAGCCAACGCTGGGTCTACCGTTTTGAAGAGGTAGACGAAGCACAGGAACTGGTCGGTGGGTCATGGGATAAAGTCCGTGCCTTGCTCGGCGGTAAAGGTTCCGGTTTGGGTGACATGACACGCGCTGGTGTGCCTGTACCGCCCGGTTTCACCATCACGACCGAAGCCTGTAATGCCTATCTGGCAGAAGGCAATCAATTCCCGGCAACGATGTGGGATCAGGTGATGGTGGCGCTCAAGTTGGTTGAGAAGAACACCGACAAGATACTCGGTGATCCTAAGAAACCGCTGCTGGTATCTGTGCGTTCCGGCGCGAAGTTCTCGATGCCCGGTATGATGGATACCGTCCTGAATTTGGGTATGAATGACGAAGTGGCCGAAGGTATGGTGGCGTTGACGGGCGATCCCCGTTTCGTTTATGACTCGTACCGTCGTCTGGTTCAAATGTTTGGCTCAGTGGTTATGGGTATTGCCGACGAACCATTTGAAGATTATCTGACTGACACCAAGAAGAAGAAGGGTGTCAAGCAGGACGTGGATCTGAATGCGGACGACTGGAAGAAAGTTACCACTGAATTCAAGAAGATTTATTTCACCTCCGTTGGTGAAGATTTCCCGCAAGATCCTTATAAACAATTGGCCTATTCCATTGAAGCCGTGTTCAAGTCATGGAACGGCAAGCGCGCTATCGATTACCGTAATGCTGCCCGTATCCCCCACAATTTGGGAACCGCTGTTAATATCCAGACGATGGTGTTCGGCAACATGGGTGACAGCTCCGGTACAGGCGTGGCGTTCACACGTAACCCATCGACCGGCGAAAATAAGCTGTTCGGTGACTTCCTCATGAATGCTCAGGGTGAAGACGTGGTAGCCGGTATTCGTACCCCGATGCCGATTGCCAAGCTCGAAGCCGAGAACCCCGAAGTCTTCAAGCAATTCCATAAGGTTTCCAGCCAATTGGAAAAGCACTATCGCGAAATGCAAGACGTCGAATTCACGATTGAACAAGGCAAGCTGTGGATGCTGCAAACCCGTGATGGCAAGCGCACCGCTCGCGCCGCCGTCCGCATCGCGATTGAAATGGCTGATGCCGGTGTCATTACCAAGCAAGAAGCCGTCCTACGTGTTTCGACCGACAATGTACTGCAACTCCTACACCCGCAATTTGCTCAAACTGCTCTGGATGACGCCCGCCGTGCGAACCGTTTCCTGGCGAAGGGTGTGAATGCCTCGCCCGGTGCAGCGGTTGGTGTAGTCGCCTTTGACGCTGATCTTGCCGAAAAGTGGGGCAAGGCTGGTAAGTCAGTCATCATGGTACGGCCCGAAACCAAGCCTGATGATGTTCACGGTATGTTGGCCTCCAAAGGTATTTTGACGACACACGGTGGCGCAACGAGCCATGCGGCAGTGGTCGCTCGCCAGTTCGGTGTCCCGTGCGTATGCGGTGCCGAAGCACTGGATATTGATCTCCAATCGCGAACCCTGCGCGTCAATGAGGCCCTCATTCGTGAAGGGGATACTATCTCGATTGACGGCGGTACCGGTGAAGTCTTCGTTGGTGAAATCACCCGCGTTGATCCTGACTTCGCACACGAAACCCACCTGCGTAAGCTGCTGACCTGGGCTGATGAATTCCGTCGCCTGGGCATTTATGCCAACGCTGACTATCCAAATGATGCCCGCCGTGCCCGTGAATATGGCGCACAGGGCGTTGGTCTGTGCCGTACGGAGCACATGTTCTTCCAGGAAGAACGCCTGCCCATCGTACAGGCTATGATCCTCTCCGAGCCGAACAGTGAAGCCGAAGGTCGCGAATTGGAAAAACTACAAGTCTTCCAACACGACGATTTCTACGGCATTTTCAAGGCGATGGACGGCCAGCCGGTGATTATCCGCCTGCTCGACCCACCACTGCATGAGTTCATGCCTGATCATGAACAGTTGGCCCTTCGCGCTGCTGGTCTGCGCCTGATGGGTGACCGTCCGAAGGAACTGGTACGCGTCGAAGAAATGATGACGGCGGTCGCCGGTTTGCGTGAATTCAACCCGATGTTGGGTCTGCGCGGTACACGCCTGGGCATTATGCGCCCGGCAATCAGCAAGATGCAGGTTCGCGCGCTGTTCGAAGCCGCTTGCGAACTGGTCAAGGAAGGCGTCGATGTTCATCCTGAAATCATGGTCGCCGTAACCAACGCCGCCAGCGAAGTGAAGTTCATGAAAGAATTGATCGATGCGGTGGCCGAAGAAGTTATGACAAAGATCGGCGTGAGGTTGGCATACAAGGTCGGGTCGATGATCGAACTGCCACGCGCAGCCATCACCGCCGATAAGTTGGCTGAATACTCCGAGTTCTTCTCGTTCGGTACCAATGACCTGACGCAAACCACGTTCGGTATCAGCCGTGACGACGCCGAAGGCAAGTTCCTGCTGTATTACGTCGAAAATGGTTTACTGCCCGAAAATCCATTCCAGGTTTTGGACCCGGATGGCGTCGGTTATCTGATTAAACTGGCCGTTGAGAAGGGTCGCAAGACCCGTTCCGATATTGAAGTCGGTATCTGCGGCGAACATGGTGGTGATCCAGCCAGTATCAAGTTCTGCCACGGCGCTGGACTGAATTATGTGAGCTGCTCACCGTTCCGTGTGCCCGTCGCACGTTTGGCAGCGGCCCATGCGGCATTGGCTGAAGCCGGCTTTAAGGCCAAGGAAGATAAATAAGCTCCTAACGCAACGGGTAAGACCCGTACTGATCGAGTCGAGGAGACGTTCAGGGATGGTTAAGGCTGATGATTGCTTACTGCCCTAAGTGGTAATTGAGTCGGTCATTGATCATCTACAACGGTCATCGCCGAAAGTCGTGTCACACGATGATTAGGCGATGGGAAATGCCGCATTGTTGCTGATGCGGCATTTTTATTTTGCGCGGTACAGCTAATGTAGGTCCACCAAAGAGAGGACTCTTCCTTGAAATAAAATAGTTTCATATATGTCTTGGTTCGGATACAATCACAAGTAATCCACACTTCTATATACTCATCGCTGTCCACATACCACCACAAATTGCTTCCGAATAAATTAACAAGGACATGGTATGAGCGGCAAGCGATCCGAATTGAGCGAGAACTTATCCGAGCCGCTAACCGAGCGTGAGTTGGAAGTTCTGACCTGTCTTGCTAGTGGGTTTTCGAACCAAGAAATTGCAAACAAGTTATTCCTCGCCGAGCAGACCATCCGCTGGTACAACTCGCAAATCTACGGCAAATTGGGAGTGAACAGCCGTAGTGGGGCTGTCGAACGTGCCCAAACATTGGGGCTTCTGCCGGAAGCGGCTCAGGCTCCAACTCCAGTTGGCAAACACAATCTACCAGCACAAGCCACTCCTTTTATCGGTCGGCAGCACGAGCTGGTTGACCTGAATAATTTGCTTCAGGAAAACGATACTCGCCTCATTACAATCCTTGCGCCGGGCGGAATGGGTAAAACACGGTTGGGGTTGGAAGCTGCACGACTTCAAATAGGGCGTTATGCCGATGGCGTGATATTCGTGCCACTCGCGCCTTTAGGGAATGCCAACGACATTATCACCACTATAGCTGAGAACATAGGCTTCAGCTTTTATGGCGAAAATACACCTGCCCAACAATTGATTGATTTCCTGCGCGATCGTTCTATGCTGCTGGTGCTGGATAACTTTGAACATCTATTAGATGGCGCACAACTGATTGCTGATTTGATGCAAGCGGTATCCAAAGTGCACCTTCTTACAACCTCACGCGAACGGCTCAATCTGCGTGGCGAAACGGTTTACAGCCTGCGCGGACTTGAATTTCCCAAGTGGGAAACGCCTGAAGATGCGCTGCAATATGATGCGGTCAAATTGTTTATGGAGAGTGCGCACCATGTTCGTGCCGATTTTTCCCTTCAAGCCCATGATCTTGATTATCTAGCCCGTATTTGTCGCTTAACTGCGGGAATGCCGTTAGGAATCGAATTGGCGGCGGGTTGGGTCGATGTACTGTCTTTGGAAAAAATCGCAGCCGAAATCCAAAAAGGCATCGATATTCTAGAAACCGAAATGCGCGATGTGCCAGAGCGTCAGCGCAGCATTCGCGCCACCTTTAACTATACTTGGGGTCGATTGACATCAGACGAACAAGCGATATTTGGACGATTATCAATCTTCAGGGGTGGATTTACAGATCAAGCAGCGGAAGCCATTGCCGGTGCGGGGGTTCGCAGCCTGCGTCAATTGGCAAATAAAGCGCTGGTGCAGGTGTCGCCGGACGGACGCCACGACATCCACGAACTGCTGCGTCAATTTGGTGCAGAGAAGCTTTCCGTGTCCGGTGAGCATGAGGACATACAAGCCAAACACGCGGCCTACTTCGCCGATTTCATGGCAGAACGTAAACGTGACATCCGCGCCAATCGCCAATTTAAGGTGTTTCAACTCATTAACCCTGATTTCGAGAATGTGCGTTCGGCATGGCTCTATGCGGTCAGCAATCAAGATTGGAATCAACTGCCCAAGTTCTTGCATAGTCTTTGGTATTATCTCGATGGACGCGCACGTGGACGAGAAGCAGTTGAGTTATTCGAATACGCTGTAAGCATACTGCAAAACGTCCCATCCTCGGATGAAATTCAACTGGCATTAGGACGTGTACTCGCTCGGCTGGGATGGTTTAATAACGACATCGGATTCCCCGAAAGAGGTGCGGATCTATGTGATCAAGCCATCCGTATTTTGCATGATCAAAACAGCCCGGATGATCTGCTTACAGCACTAGATAGTCGTTGCTTGATGGCGTGGTTCCAGGGCCAAATAGATGACCTGCTGGAATTTGCTCAGAAAGGTTTGGAAATTGCCCGATCTACGAGGGAGAAGAATTGGGAAGGCTATTTCTTACTCTGGTCAGGAACAGCCAATGAGTTTGGAGATACTGAATTGGCACTTCACTTTGCTGAAAGTGGTTTAGCGATTGTCAAGTCACTGGAAGATCAGTTTGGTGTTATGGCTGCGTATATTACTTTAGGCCAAATCAAAGAGGTTCAGAAAGATTATGAGCAGGCCACATATTGGTTTGAAGCACGGCTCATTCTTGCAGAGACACTTGGTCATGTTTTTCATATTGCCAACTCTTATACTGCCCTTGGCAGAATTTCTCTTGCTCAAAAAGATTATGCCGAGGCCTATTTCAAATTAAGAAAAGGCCTGCAAGTTTATTGGAGTGGTGGGTACAAGTGGATCATCGTCTCACCTTTGGTGGTTATCGCCCAATTCCTTGCCGAGCAGAATGAGGTTGAAAGAGCCGTAGAAATTCGTGCTGCTATCGACAAACATTTAGTACCATTTGAACAAACGGATAGGAAGGCTCAAATTTTGCGTAGCCAACTCGAAACGATGATGGAGCCGGAGCAATTCGCAGCGGCGTGGGCACGCGGTGAGAAGCAGGAATTGAGTGCGGTGGTGGCTGAATTGCTGTCCGCAAATGTAAACGGGTAGACACCGACAACGTGATAATTTTGCAATTGGAAAATGTACTGATCGACTGTCCAAATCTCGGCCCCGAGGTGTAGAAAGGGTGAACGGGAATTCATATAAGCCCTAACACCTAAGATGTTACAATATCCCACTTGCCATCGTTGTTCGGTGGCAAGTGGGTGGGGTTCGCAGCTGAATGCCGATACATCTTCTTTTGATTAGGGACGATGTGGCCCAAATTGACCATCTTGGACGTGGAATAAGATCGTTACTTGCCGGTCACGGCAGATGGGACAGCTTCAAGAACTCTAATAAATTCTGCTGAATTGGAAACCCAACCGAATGCTATTTGGATAGCTAAAATTGATGCTTCATGATTGCTACGCGAGAGGTCATTCGCTATCGGTTCACCTGTGCAATCTTCCAACAGGACGCAAGAATAATCACGGAACATCGCGTCGCGGATCGTTGACTCGACACAAATACTCGTCGTGCAACCCGTGACAATGAGATATTTCGCATCCATAGACTTGAGCGTATCATCCAATTCAGTCTGATAGAACCCGCTGTAGCGTGATTTCCAGATCAAGGTATCACCGGCTTCTGGTGCAAGCTCATCGAGGATGTTTGCATTCCAAGTGTCTCGGATGAAGATACGGCTCTGGGTGTTATCGGGTGTGCGAACAGTTTTTCCTATCTCCGAGCGTAAGAGTTTGATCCATGTAGGAGAATCGGGAACACCTGCATCTGAAAGATCTGGAAGGAATGCCATCTTCAAGTAGATGACTTTGATACCTGCTTTGCGCCCCACTGACAAAACTCTTGATGTTGGGGCTACCGCGCGTTGAATCATGGACGTGTCAATACCAGCACGCTCGAACATGCCACCTTTTGCACCGAAGTCATTTTGCATGTCGATTACAAGGATTACCGTGCGTGAAAGGTCGATAGCTAGGGGCTCCGGGGTCGTTTTCAACAAAATACTACTGCCCAGAGTGTTGTCGCCAAAAGTATGGATTGCCATCATGTTATTTCTCCAAATATATTTAATTACAATAGTCTGACACGCGCCACAGAAAACATCAGTTTAGAATGTTTATGTCTGTTTTCGCTCTAGAGTAGTTGAGAGCGGCTGCCCCTAGATTGAAGGTAGTAAAAAGGACAAACAGCTTGAAAGCGGCGCAATAGATTAACAGTCCATATTGCTAGTTTATGGGTAGTGATAACTTTCTGGTTAGTTGGCATAGATTTGATTTCGCGGGCAAATTTCGCCTGACGTGCCTGCCGAATCATTTCTTGATGATGTTGGCGGCTGCCTGATCCGTTGAGCATATGGTCTAAGTCGTTCATGATATTGTTCTCCACTGGTGTGTCTTAAGCGATAGTCACACCATAGAAGACAGCGTGTTTGACCGTCTCCCATCAGCCTGTTGAGTTCATGTGGGGAAAATGTTTGATGATGTTTGAAGGGTTCGCTGCACGGGAGCAAAATGCCGACAGGTGTAATAGATTATTGGTCGCAATCCAATGGCTTGACACACATTCTTTTCTGTGACATTCTTATCCCATCCTGTAAATCGTACTTTCAAAGCAGAGCTACAGACCATGTTCGCAACAGTATTGAAGCCGCAAATGTGTTACATGTGTTGTTCCCAAAGTACCCATGCACGATGGCATTCGGCTGTGATCGGTTGTTGACGGTTTTGTAACTGAATTCAAGTCAACCCCAAAGCTCCGGTCATCGTGCCGGGGCTTTTTTGTTTCTTGTGGAAGGATGACTCGCAGCAAATATCACATGGTAAACGATTGGTTAATAGTTGGTCGGCTGAGGTGGATCATGATGGTTATACAAATGGGTTTAGCCTTATGACCAAATGGTTCCAACGGTTATTGTGTGAGTAGTCAAGGAGGAGCCGAACAGGATGAAGTGGTTAGTGGTGTTCGCCTTTAATATGGGTGGCGGTCAATTGGCGATAAGCCGGTTGGATCGCTTTTGTATATGTCCTCAGCGGGTCCCGTTCATAGACAGGACGGGTCGCCCGCATTCATGCGCTGTCTAAAATAGGATTTACCTGATTGCCTATAAAGGTAATCGCAGACACAGCTTACGATTTAACTATAAGGAAATGGACAGATGAATATCCGCGAACTCGCAAATGTAAAAAGACTCATTACTCTCAGCGTGCTGATTGTTGCCCTGCTTACGGTCTTCGGGGCAGCAGCACAGGATGCTACCCCGACCGGCGATCCGATAACCATCGGCGTCAGCGGGCCGCTAACCGGCGACCTCGCCCAATATGGCGCACAGTGGAAAAAAGGTTTTGACCTCGCCATTGAGGAAATCAATAACGCTGGTGGTGTGATTGGCCGCCCGTTGGAATATGTGTTTGAAGATTCGCAGAGCGACCCCAAGCAGTCGGTGGTCGTCGCCCAGAAATTCGTTGATGACGAGCGCATCGTGATCGAACTGGGTGACTTCAGCAGCACGGCTTCAATGGCCGCATCGCAGATTTATACACGGGGCGGTTTGGTGCAGTTCGGCTTCACGAACTCACATCCCGATTTCACCAAGGGCAGCGATTACACATGGAGTACTTCGGTGACGCAGGATCAGGCGTCGCCCGCGCTGGCCGATTACGCCGTGACCAAGCTGGGACTCAAGAAGTTGGCTTTGTTCCAAATCGAAAACGATTGGGGCAAATCGACAATTGTTTCGTTCTCCAAGCGTGTTGAAGAACTGGGTGGGAGCATCGTCGCTACACAGTCGTATTTGCCCGATGAGAAGGACTTCCGCTCGGCAATTACGGCTATCAAAGACGCCAACCCCGATGGGATCATTCTGATCTCCTATACGGCTGATGCCGCGCTGATCGCCCAGCAGGTGCGCGATGCCGGATTGACCATTCCGTTCGTGGGCAGCGCGTCCATCCAGTCACCGGATTTCCCCAGCCTCGGTGGCAAAGCGGTTGAGGGAACGTATATCCTCGGTGAATTCCTGATCAGTGACCCGCGTCCGGAAGTTCAGGCATTCGTCAAGAAGTTCAACGACAAGTATGGCGAAGATCCTGATCTGTTTGCCTCGCTGGCTTATGACGCCATCTATCTGGTGAAGAGTGCGGTCGAATTGGGTGGTGCAACCCGCGACGGTATTCATGAGGCACTGCCCAAGCTCAAGGATGTGCCGAGCGTGGTTTACGGCAAGGTGACGTTTAATACCGAAACCCGCCGTGCCCAAAACCCGACCTTTGAAGATTTGATCATCAAGAACGGCGAGTTTGTGCCGCTGGACGCCGCCAACGCGGAGGCGACACCGGAAGCCACACCGGCTTCGTAGTTCGTTTGTCTAATTTGATATGGGGCGTACAACTGTGCGCCCCAACAATCAAAAGTCCGGTTTCATCCACAGACAGAATAATCCGATTAGACTGACAGTATGGCTGCTGCATGTACACAATCTCAGGTTTTGTGTGCGTGCAGAATCGATAACGTCAGTACGTTAGTTCATCAAACATCGGAGGCTTACGTTCATGACACAGCTTTCAAAACGCGAACGGGTGGACGCCGCGCTCAAAGGTGAAACCGTTGACCGTGTTCCCGTTTCGGCATGGCGACATTTCCTGGATGAAGAAAATAATATGGATGACCTGGCGGCGGTTAGCCTGAAACACTTCCACGACTTCGATTGGGATTGGCTGAAGGTTAATCCGCGCGCGACTTATTATGCCGAAGCCTGGGGCAATCAGTACGATTTCAGTGACTACGACTCGGTGCTGCCACGCTTGGTTGACGGGCCGCTGAACAGTCCGGCTGATCTCGATAAAATACAGCCGATTAACCCAACAGCGGGTGTGTTTGCCGAGAATCTGGCGTTGGTCAAGCAGATCAAAGCCGGTATTGGTGACGCGCACTTCCTGCAAACGGTGTTTTCGCCGCTGTCGGTGCTGGGATTTCTGGTGGCCCGTTCGGAGCAGCACCGGATTGATCTGGATGTACAAGCACAACATGATGGCCTGCGGAAATATTTCGCAGAGAATCCGCAAGGCGTCCATCAAGCACTGACGAATATCGCGACGACGCTCGGCCAATATGCGGCGGCGACGGTGGACGCCGGAGCCAGCGGTTTGTTCTTCGCCATCGTCAAGATCGCGCGGGAAGGTGTGCTGACCGAAGCCCAGTACGCGGAATTCGGCAGGCCGTATGACCTGCAAGTATTGAAGGCGGTTCAAGGCGCGGCGTTTAATTTGCTGCATATCTGCGGCCCATATGCTTACTTCAATGCCGTGACAGATTATCCAGTTCATGCTATTAATTGGGCGACGCTGGGGCAATATAACCCGACGGTTGAGGAAGCGCGGCAGCAGACGAAGCAGGCTATCGTCGGCGGTGTGGATGAACTCGGTGTGATGCAAACAGGCAGACCGGATGAAGTGATCGACGAGGCGCTGGCGGCTATTCGGGCGACGAATGGAACCCACTTCCTGCTGACGCCGGGCTGCGGAACGAATGTGGATGTGCCGGATGCCAATTTACATGCGCTCCGTAAAGCGGCGGACATCGCCACCGAGACGGTATAGGGCTGAGTGCTAAGTCCTGAGGAAAATGCAAATACTGCAAATGCAAAAGATGATCTTGCCGGTGGTTTTGAGGGAGAGGGCTGCCGAATATGCGGAAAATGCGGCAGATTCTGCAAATGCGGCAGTGTTTTTGCCCCTAAAGGGATTGTTTCGCTTAAGTCGTCAGTGTCGGTCATGGTTAATGGTTAGCAGATAAAGATGGGAACACTGGCTAATTGGCAAATTTGGCAGCAAAAGCAGCAAAAGCGGCAATTTCAAAAGTGGATTTTGTGCCAGTTTTGCCATCAATATGCCTCATCCGCGAGTTGTTAAGGTGCGCGGGAGTTACCCCTAACCCCAGCCCTTCCCTTGTTACTTTTACCACACGACAGTTTTGGTCGATTGAGGGAAAAGCGGAAGGCTCTGAGAGCCTTCCCTACGGGAGAAAATGTTATTAGACTGTAAAAGTGTCGTCTCGTGAACCTTGTTACTACGGGGGAAGGGAGCAAGACAAGGTTTATAGCTATGATAAATGATGTCTGGTGGGAATGGGTTACATTTTGGAAGACCATTTTGTAACTCTTTCGGGATGTTGGCGTTAACCATTTTGAGGGAGCGGAATGGTTAAGGACGTTGGGGGATGGTTGGTGAAAAGTTTGTCGGGTTAACCGAAAATAAACCTGAGTACGAATAAATAAAAACCCCGCCCTAACTCTCCCCCGTAAACGAAGGAGGAGAGGACATGTTTGAAAATGAGGGAGACTGTAATCAAGAAAATTCAATTCGGGAGCACACATCGGTGCTCCCCTACGGGAAGACTTGTTCTTTAAAAATAACATTCCCGCAAAAGGCGTCCTCTCCTCAGCCGTAAACGAGGGAGGGAATAAAAGGCATAAAAAGACAGGGACATGGAACAATTTCTGCGGACACTGCCCGAACAAACCATCAACGGTTTGGTGATCGGCAACGTTTATGCGCTGATTGCGCTGGGGTTGGCGATCATTTTTGGCGTGGGCAACCTGATCAACTTCGCGCACGGTTCGGTGTATATGATCGGGGCGTATGTCGGTTGGGTGGCGGTGACCAGGCTGCATGTGGCGCTGCCGCTGGCCTTTGTGATGGTGGCGGTGGTGTGCGGCATATTGGGTTTGCTGATCGAACGGTTGGGATTGCGTCCGCTGCAAAAAAGTTCCAACCGGATTGCAGGGCTGCTTTCGACCATCGGCATCAGCTTCATGCTCGACCAGCTCACGCAGATTATTTTCTCGGCTGATCCGCAGTCGTTCCCCAATCCGCTGCCACAGGGACGGATTCCGATTGGCTCAACCTCTATCGGCGTGATTGACATTCTGATCGCGGTGATGGGCATCAGTACGGCGGTCGGGCTGTACCTGTTTTTGCGCTATACCAAACTGGGTTGGGCGCTGCGGGCGACGGCTCAAGACCGTGACGCGGCACAGCAGATGGGCGTGGACGTCAATGCGGTCAATCGGACAGCGTTTGTGGTGGCGTCGATCCTCGGCGGCATCGCGGGGATGCTGGTGGGCATGTACTTCCAGACGGTTTATCCGACCATGAGTTTTCAGGCGGGAATCAAAGGTTTCTCGGCCAATTTACTCGGTGGACTCGGCAATATCCCCGGCGCGATGATCAGCGGTTTGCTGCTGGGGTTGATCGAAAGTTACGGTGTGTCACTGTTCGGGGGTTCGTACCGCAACCTGTTTGCCTTCGTCATCATTATTCTGGTGCTGGTATTCCGCCCCAACGGAATCTTCAGCCGCAACCGGCAAGCCCCACCGGAGCCGATGACCGGCACGTTCATCCCCAACAACAAACCGATACACGTACCGAAGTGGTTAATGATCGGTCTGGCAGTGGTGGCGATTCTGCTGCCGCTGGTGGTGACGGCGCGTTATCCGCTGCAAGTGATGACGAACGCTTATCTGCTGGGATTGGTGGCGCTGAGTGTGACACTGGTGACCGGAACTGCCGGACAAACTGCATTGGGGCAAGCGGGATTTCTGGCGATCGGGGCCTATACCTCGGCGCTGCTGACGCTGCGGCTGCATGTGCCATTTGAACTGTCACTGATCGCTGCGGGATTGTTCACGGCAATACTCGGTACGCTGCTGGTGTTTCCGGCGTTCCGGCTGCGGGCGCATTATGTGGCGATTGCGACCATCGGCATCGGTGAGATTGTCAGCCTGATCATCCTCAATTGGGATTCGCTGACCAACGGCGCGCTGGGATTAACCAATATTCCCGCGCCCACATTTTTCGGCATCCAGATCGTCACCGCACGCAATACATACTGGTTCGCTCTGGGCTTGCTGCTGGTCGGCGCGTTGATCCAATGGCGGTTGGTACGGTCATCATTGGGGCGCACATGGCGCGCACTGCGGGATGACGAGGTGGCGGCACAAGCCTATGGCATCAACCTCAACCGTTATAAGGCGCTGGCTTTTGGCAGCAGTGCCTTTATCGCGGGACTGAGCGGTGCATTTACAGCGCATATGTACAGCTACATCAACAACTCGACCTTCACCAGTTCGACGTCGATACTGGCGCTGACGATGGCAATCCTGGGCGGCATGGGCAATATCGTAGGGGCGATTCTGGGTTCAGTGGTGCTAACGATTCTGCCTGAATTGTTCCGCAGTCTGGTCGATTACCGCTACCTGATTTACGGGCTGGTGCTGGTGCTGATGATCCGCTTCCGTCCGCAAGGGTTATTAGGAACGGAGTAGCGATGGCGCTCTTAGAAATCCGCAACCTCTCACGCAATTTTGAAGGTGTGCACGCGGTAGATGGCATCAGCCTCGATGTGGAGCGCGGTGAATTCGTCAGTATCATCGGACCGAACGGCGCAGGGAAAACCACCTTGTTTAACCTGATTACCGGAACCGATCAACCGACGCAGGGCACGATTACCTTCGAGGGACAAGCGCTGGTTGGTTTGCGACCGGATCAATTCGCAGGTCGGGGCATCGCGCGGACGTTTCAGCATGGGCGGGTGTTCGGCAACCTGAGTGTGCTGGATAATGTCCTGGTCGGGGCACATACCCGCCGTAAAGCCTCGCGTCCGCGTAATGTGATTATTGAACTGGTCGGGGCGCTGTTCCCCATGTCCGCCGCCAAACAGGAAGATCAAGAATTACGGCAGGAGGCCGAAGCCATTATCGCCCAATTTGGTGAACGATTGACGCCGCGTCTGACACATCCGGCGAGCAGTTTGTCCTATGCTAACCGGCGGCGGGTGGAGATCGCGCGGGCGCTGGCGTTGAAGCCGCGTTTGCTGCTGCTGGATGAGCCGACGGCGGGTATGAACCTGACCGAAACGGCTGAGATGCTGGCGTTTATTCGCGGGTTGAAGCAGCAGGGAATGACGATTGTGCTGATCGAACACAAGTTATCGCTGGTGATGGAACTTTCGGATAAAGTAATCGTGATGGATAACGGGCAGAAAATCGCGGAAGGTGTGCCGGAAGCCGTACGGAATGATCCACGCGTGATTGAGGCGTATCTGGGACGCAAACAAAACCCATCAGAACCCCCACCCCAACCCTCCCCCGCAAGCGATGGAGGGAGTCGGAAATTGGAAAGCGAACTATGAACACAATTCCCTCGCTCTCCTCAAGGCTGCTGGAATTGCAGGATGTGGATACGTTTTATAGCGCGGTGCAGGTGCATTTCGCGCTGAGTTTGCATGTAAAGGTGGGTGAGATTGTGTGTTTGCTGGGTGGGAATGCCAGCGGCAAAAGCACGACGATGAAAGTCATTCTCGGTTTGGTCACACCCCGCGCCGGATTGGTGCGCTTCAAAGGGCAAAGTATTGTCGGGATGCCCACGCCGCAGATTATTCGCCTCGGCATTGGCTCGGTACCGGAAGCACGGCGCATCTTCGGCAATATGACGGTGCGTGAGAATTTGCTGATGGGTGCGTATCATCGGGATGATAAGGCTGTAGTTGCCGAGGATTACGAACGCATCCTCGGTTTATTTCCGCGTTTGCAGGAGCGCATCAAACAGCGCGGCGGCGTCCTGAGCGGTGGCGAACAGCAAATGCTGGCGATTGGTCGCGCCTTGATGGGGCGTCCGCAGTTGATCTGCATGGACGAGCCGACGATGGGGCTGTCTCCGGCGTTTGTCGATAACGTGCTGGAACTCATTCAGACGATCAACCAGCAGGGCACGGCCATTTTTATGGTGGAGCAGAACGCGAATCTGGCGCTGCAAATTGCCCATCGCGGATATGTGCTGCAAAACGGGCATATCGTACTGGAGGGCGCGGCGCAAGAACTCCTCGACAGCCGCGCGGTGCAGGATGCGTATCTGGGTGGACAGGCAGCGATCTAAATCTGCGTCTTAGTCGCTAAACCGTAATCTTCCTGTTGTCGATCAACCAGCGAACCGACTCATAGATGGCTTCCAGCGAGGTATAACGCGGCTGGTAGTCGATCAGGCGGCGGGCTTTGGCGATGCTGGCGTTGGGACTGTGGGCGATATGATCCCAGGTGGCCTGCGCTTCGGCTTCAGAGACGGTGGTTTTCCATGTCTCCCAACCGAGGAATTTGAGCTTTGGTTCCTGCCCGAACCATAGATACATAGCTTCGGCATACCCGCGTAGCGTGATGGCAGCAGGTGATACGGCGTGAAAACTCTCGCCAACGCTGGCGCTGTGGTTGAGCATGGCTTTCAGAAAGGCCTGCGCCACATCAGACGCATGAACATGATGCACGGTTTCCATGCCGAGGTTAGGCAGCGTCAGTTCTTCGCCCCGTGCGATTTGCTCGAATACGCGGGGCATAAAATGTCCGGCTGGATTCAGCGGTACGTATCCCGGCCCAACGATGTGCCCGGCGTGGAGCATGGTCGCGGGGAAGCCATTGCGCCGTGCCTCATCCAATAAATAGGCTTCGATGGCGGCTTTCTGGATGCCGTACTCACCGAACGGACGGCGCGGTTGGTCTTCGGTGGCGGGAACCTGCGTGCTGTGCCCATAAATCCAGACGGTGCCGCAGTGGAGGAAGTGCTGAACATGGTCACGCAGCGCTTCGACCAACTGGCGTGCGCTGGACTCGGTGAAGCAGATCAGATCGACCACCACATCCGGCTTGAGGTCGCGCACAAAATGACCGAAGGTTCCGACTTTATCCAGCGCTTCGCGGTCGGCGATGACCGGTTGTACCGATTTCCATGCACCATGCGGGACGTAAGGCTGGCTCTGCCCGCGTGTGACGTTGATCACCTCATGTCCGCGCTCGACCAGCATAGGAATGAGATAGGTGCCGATATGTCCGCTGCCGCCAATGACTGCTATGCGCATGGTGTGTTCCATTTACTCCATTTGGTTTGAAGTGAGTGAGGATACATTTATTAACCCCCACCCTAACCCTTCATCAACTACCCTCGCAGGCTCATTCGTTGATAGCCCGTAAACGAGGGAGGGAAAGACAGCTATTCACAAATGATTTTAATCCGTCAAAAACTTATAGACGGTGGTGGTTTGGTAGGTATCGCCCGGATTTAAGGTCGTGGTGGGGAAATCGGGCTGGTTGGGTGAGTCGGGATAATGCTGGGTTTCCATGCAGAAGCCATCGCCCTGCCGGATGAGGCCGCCGCTCGAACCGACCACGGTGCCATTCAGAAAGTTGCCGGTATAGAACTGCATGGCGGGTTCGGTCGTCCAGACTTCCATCACGCGCCCTGACGCCGGATCATAGACCCGTGCCGCCTGTTCAAGTCCGCTGGCACTGTGGCGGTTGAGGATAAAGTTATGGTCATAACCACGCCCATAGACCATCTGCTGATGGCTGGAGCGCAAACCGCCATTGACGACCTTCGGGCTGCGGAAATCAAAGGGGGTGCCCTCGACTGGCGCGAGTTCACCGGTGGGGATGAGGGCATCATTGACAGGCGTGTAACGGTCCGCGTTGATCTGGACGATGTGGTTATAAATTGTGCCGGAGCTACTGCCGGACAAGTTGAAGTACGAATGGTTAGTCAGGTTGACGACGGTCGTTTTGTCGGTGGACGCGCTGTAATTGATCTGGATGGCGTTGTCGTTGGTCAACAGGTAGATGACCGTCACCGAGAGTGTGCCGGGGTAGCCTTCTTCACCATCAGGGCTGACGTAGCCTAGTTCAAGACCAACGCCGTTATCACCGTTGATTTCTTTGGCTGACCATACCTGCTTATCGAAGCCTTTGAGGCCGCCGTGCAGCGTGTTGGGGCCATCGTTGAGTGCCAGCGTATAACCCTTGCCTTCCAGGGTAAAGGCCGCTTTGGCAATGCGGTTGCCATAGCGTCCGACGAGTGCGCCGAAGTAGGAACTTTTGGTTTCGTAATCGGCTACAGTGTTACAGCCCAGCACTATATCGTTTAGGCTGCCGCTGCGGTCGGGCACATGCAGCGCCGTGATGATGCCGCCGAGGGTGATGATTTTGGCGACCATGCCCCTGGCGTTGGTCAGCGTGTACTCATCGACTGCCTTGCCATCGCTGGTCGTTCCATAAGCACGTTTGGTAATTGATCCGGTTGTTGTCATCATATTTTGTCTCATAAAAAGAAAAAGATTATGTCCGCGATAATACCCTTTGTCGCGTGTTTTTGCACATTCAAAAGATATAACCAAATCAGATTTTTCTTTTATCTATTGGCAACCCCAAATAGAGGGTGTCACTTGGGACACCAACTTATGTTATATTTTGTAATGCTAATACCAAATGTAGGAGTGTTGACCCTGCATGACGAAGAAAAAATCACCACCTGTTCAAAATCCATTGCCATTCCAAAATGACCCACAACAATCATGGCTCAGCCGCCTGTGGCATAGCCTTTCTATAGCTTGGAAAGTGACACTGGGCATACTTGCCATCCTAGGTGTTTTATTTGCATATTTAGCAATACCAGACGCACAGCGTAACGATATTTTGCACAGTTTTGGGGCGCTATCTGCTTCGCCTACGACTACACCAGAATTCAGTGCCGCCAAACAAGGCGAAATATTGGTCATCGTCGCTGAGTTTGACAGGCAAGGGGCGCAGACAGCCACTAGCAAGACCATGTATGACCAGCTTCAAGCCAGTATTCAGGCTGCCGTAACCGATGTACAGCTTAAAGACCTTACAATCAAAATGGGACGAACGGCTGAAGTTATTGTCAACAGAGAAGCTGCACTAACATTATCCGACGCGAATAATGCCACCATCATCATTTGGGGTAGCGCTTCGAACAGTATCCTTACTACTCACTACGAAATCACCCCGCGTTGGGGACAGGCGGTTGATACGCCTATTCAACAAACAGATTTCAAAGCCCAGCCTTCAACCGTTTCGCTACTCGACCAAGTAACATATCGTTTTGAGAATGCTATTGACCAAACGTATGTGACTGAATTTACATTGGCACAGTTACTTTATAGCATCGATAAATTTCAAGCTGCATTACCTCTATTCAAGAATGTGTTAGCAGATGTGCAGACCAAAACCAAAGAAGAGCAGAGGGCACGAGGTGCAGTAGATGCTTGGTTCTTTGTTGGTTACATTCATCAGGTAATTCAACATGATGAAACCAGCGCTATATACGACTATGATCAAGCCATCATGCTTGATCCACAGTATGCCAACGCGTACATCAATCGTGGCTCTGCCCTACTGCAACAGGGCAAGTTGGACGCCGCTATTGCCGACTTGACGAAGGCAATAACACTGAACCCGAAAATTGCTGTTGCCTATGTGAATCGAGGAGGCGTGCTGTTTGCTCAGGGCAAGTTGGACGCCGCTATTGCCGACTTGACGAAGGCAATAACGCTGAACCCGAAAATTGCTGTTGCCTATGTGAATCGAGGAGGCGTGCTGTCTGCTCAGGGTAAGTTGGATGCCGCCATTGCTGATTTTACGCAGGCTATCGCTCTTAATCCACAGTTTGCCGGAGCTTATCGTGATCGAGGGAATGCGTTATTCACGCAGGGCAAACTAGATGCAGCGGTTGTGGATTACACGCAGGTCATTAATCTCAATCCACAAGAATCTAGTGCCTATGTGAATCGGGGAATTACACTAGAAACTCAAGGCAAACTGGATGCTGCTGTTGCTGATTATACGCAGGCCATCGCCTTCAACCCACAAGATGCTTCTGCCTACTACAATCGTGCGAATACGCTAAAAGCTCAAGGCAAACTGGATGCTGCTATTGCTGATTATACGCAGGCCATCGCCTTCAACCCACAAATTGCTGAATTCTACGTCAACAGGGGGGTTGTTTTGTCCACACAAGGCAAATTAGATGAGGCGATGGCTGAATTTACAAATGCCATCATCCTCAACCCGCAATTTGCTGCTGCGTATATCAATAGGGGAAATCTCCTCTCTGCTAAAGGTAAGCTGGACGAGGCTATTGTCGATTACACTCAGGCCATCATCCTCAACCCACAACTTGCAGCAGCATACTACAGCCGAGGAAAGGCATTAAAAGCTCAAGGAAATTTAGATGCAGCTGTTGTCGATTACACTCAGGCCATTGTGCTTAACCCTCAGCTTGTCGAAGCCTACCACAACCGCGGTCTTTTGCTATCAACTCAAGGTAAGTTGAATGAGGCCATCGGCGATTTTACTAAGGCGATCAATCTAAATCCTCAATATGTCAATGCTTATTGGGGACTGGGAGATATTTATTACTACCAAAAGCGTTACGCAGAAGCACTACAAAGTTATCAACAATATCTAGAACGTACAGGCGATCAAGCGTCTGCATTTGTCGTCCAACGTGTGATAGAGTTGGAAACCGCTACACCATCGCCTATCCGGTAACGTCTCATTTGCATGAGAACGGGACAAGCCGCCTGACTTGTCCCATTCCTTTGCATTTGTATTTGCCAAAAGCTAACTGCCAAAGGCCATTCGCCGCCTTAATACGGTTTGCCACCCGCTGCATTCGACGTAATATTCAACCCCACAATCAAAAATTCAACCTCGCCATGCGCGTTGGGGCAATGCTCAACGCCTTTGGGAACAATAAACATATCATCGGGATACATCTCGATATTTTGATCGCGCAGTTGGATGGTGAGATGGCCTTTATACAGAATGAATAACTCATCTTGATCATCATGTTTATGCCAGCGGATTTCGCCATCCCCTTTGGCGACTTTGAATAACTGGCCGTTGGCTTCACCAATAATCTTCTGTGACCAATGTTCCGTCACCGAGTCCAGGGCTTCGCGGATATTCACTTTTTCCATCGTTCAATCTCCCGATTACTAGCGATTTTGCCAGTATAGGGAGTCCAATTTCGCACTTCAAGCACCCAATAGCTCCAGAGTGTTCAGGTGGATTTCACCCAAAACAAAAACGGGGCAAGCTGCTTGACTTGCCCCGTTTCTCTGCATTTGTATTCATTAACGGCCAGAAACTACGACCGATCCACCACCGGCTTACCCGGTTCCACATCATCGTCATCCTGCGTGCCGCCCCAATAGCCTGCCAGCCATTTCATGGCATCGACGGCGCTGTGCGGCAGTTCCTCGCCCTTCATCAGTTCGCGGTCGACATCATCACCCCGCCGCATCAGGTTGGCACGGGTGCGGTTGTCGCCCATCGACGCGATCATCAACGCCAATTCGCGCAGGTTATTCGCCAGCACCTGACGTTCCTGCGGCGGCAGCATATCGGCCTGTGCGTCCAGTTCGGCGCGCGCCGTTTCGGGATCAAAATTGATGTTACGCTTGGTACCGGCCTCAAATGCATCCGATAGTGCCTCAAGCACGGTATAGGTAGTATGTACCGCCTGAGCAAACTCCGGCATATTATGACCGCTCATCATCTTGCGTACCGAGCCGAGCGTTTGCAGCACATTGCGGGCTTCTTCCAGGCCGCGTTTGCCATCCAGCGCCTTATCCAACTTGCCGAGCCGCGATACGGGCTGCTGACGGATGAAGCCGCGCCACCAATCAACGATATACTCGTGGGTGGGGGCACTCCACTGGGTTTCGGTCGTCATGCGCCGTAAGCCTTCGACCAGTTCGGCATCGTCTTCTACCGCGCTCAGATTGCCCGATAAACGCTTGACCGCTGTCTTGGCGACCAGTTCATCTTTACGCTCGCTGCCAATGCCGAACATCCGCCACAGAATGTCCGACGGAACCGCTAAATCGGGATGCTTAAGCAGGGTACGCGCCAGCTGCTGGATAAGGGGTAACGTTTCTTTCTGCCATTCCAAGCCGTTCAACATCTGGATGTAAGTGGCGGCGGCTTCCTGGGGGAGCATATCGCCAGCAGTGACGATGCGCCCGATCAGGTTCATGGCGTCTTCGATGGTGCGATGGCTGCGTTCGAGGATGAAAATCAAGCGGGGCAAAATGACCTTCGCGCCGTTTTCCTGATGCAGCAGTTGCAGGAACAGATCATCACGGCGGCTGGTGAGGATTTGAATCGCCAGCGCTTCCAGTGCATCAATGTTCAGGCACTTCACCCCGTTTTCCAGCCAAATTTGCAGGATGTGATCGGCCTGATATTGTGGCGGTAGCGAGGCAATCGGCTGCCCGCCGACGAACAATTCCCAGATACCAGCAATGGCCGCTGGTGTGAAAAGCGTACTCACACAGGCTTCTGCCGCCCGCGACATACCCACCATGAACAGTTCCAGTCCACGATTTTGCAGCAGTGCCAGCGGATCGCCAGCGTAATCGCGCAGCACCATCCCAATGTTATTGGGCAGCGCTGCCATAAATTCCTCATCGTTCAGTAATTCTTCAAGGACAGCCGAATCACGCTTGGCCGCCAATGTAACCAACACGCGCGCCAATTCCGGTTCATGATGTGCGCGGGACTGTGCGGCTAATAACCCATCATGCAGCACATCACCCAGTTCATATTTGGCCGGTTCGCGCCCGATCAGCGTCAACCAATCCACGCTGGTAGCAGGAGCTGCGTCCGTAATGGCTACCTGTAACGCGGCGGTCGCAGCGAGCTTCAAGCGTTCCAACCAGCATTCACTGCATAAATCCACCAGATGCGCGCGGATAAAGGCGTAAACCGCGTCTGGTTGGTGCAACAAAGCACCCAACAGTTGGGTTTCCAACGCTTTATCAACGGTCGTGTCATTGTCCATCAGTTGGGCAGCCAGGGCACTCGCTGCCGGATCACGGCTTTCCAGCGCATATTCCAGCAGGCGTTCGGCATACTGTTGACGCGCTTCCGTTGTCAGAGCCGAAGCATTTTCCAGCGCGGCCTGGATGGCCTCAATAGGCAATTCGACCACGTCTAGCTTATTTTCCCCATCGATCAAGGCTGTGTTCCCCATATGTAACTGCCTTACATAACTCTACTGCCGACCTTATTTTTAAAGTGTAGAGATTAAATGAATAACAGTAAAATTTATAAATGCGAATTAATCATGAATTCACTGTCATAACTGCCGAATGCGGCGGATAAAGTCGATGCTTTGTAGTTTGCGTTCCAGCAAAAATGTAATGTATCCCAGCAAAACCCGTTCAACATCGTCGTGCAGACCCGGTGTAATCGTCAATGTTTTGACGTGTGTATAAGCGCTGCGCTGCATATGCCGCAAGAGCTTAAGCGTCAGCATAGTGACCGGCACGACACCCATACCATCATGTGCATAATCCGGCTTCACCACCCCACCCAATGGATAACTGAAGAATTGATCCTCCGCCTCAATCGGCTCACGGCTGACCACACATTCGTTTAGCTCGGGCCGAAATCCGACCAGATCCAACAGCTGCATTTCAAAATAACGCATCGCCAAACGGGGATCATCATCCACGCACAGGCGTCCCAGCGTCTCATCCATCAATTCAAAGAGTTCTTCATAGCCTTCGTCCGCATCGCCCGTAAAGCGATCCAGCATTTCCGCCGCATAACTGGCATAGGCCCCGCGTGATAAATCCTCACGCACACCCATATACGGCCTGTTCATCTCGGCCTGCGACACAATATCCAGGTCGCGCCCTTTGTGGATCAGCATATCTGTGCGTGTGAACAACTCGACATGACCGGTTTTGGTGCTGGTGGGCTTACGAGCGCCTTTAGCGATCACATCCAGCTTGCCGTAATTAGGCGTAAAAACCGTCAGGATGCGGTCAGCCTCCCCAAAGTCTCGTCGTTTGAGAATAATCGCCTGCGTGCGAAAAGCACGTTCAGTTCGTGACATAACCATTAACCGGTAATTGGCTGTGCAATTCGAAGGACTGAGGAAAACGGACGAATACCAAAACGGAGATGGTTTTGGGTATGGTATAGACGAGGTTGGTGTCGGACGGTCTTACCAAAAAGATAAACTGAGGGAATGCGGGTAGGGTAGGCACTTTCATAGCATATTCAACGGGGTAGGCGATCAGGGCCGAAGCCATCCGGCAGGAGTGTAGAAAGGATTGTATCCGAGGTGATATGGCCTTCTAAATCAGCTAGAATGACGCGTAAATTGGGAGAGAATTCGTAGAGCATCTGACGACAGGTTCCACAGGGCGATCCTGCATTTTTGGTCACCACCACAATGATGTCAAAATCGCGACGGCCTTCACTCACTGCCTTGACCAACGCTGTCCTTTCGCCACAAATCGTCGCCGGATAGGCCGCGTTTTCAACGTTACAACCGCTGTAAACCGTCCCATCAGTTGCCCGCAGTGCCGCCCCTACCGGATAATGCGAGTAGGGAACGTAGGCGTTATGGGTCACGGCAATAGCGACCTCTAATAAATGCTCGATGGCTACGTCGGACGCGGTAGTCGCACTCAAGATATGAACTTTCGTGAATAGATGATCCTGTCAGAATTGAGCGAAGTGTAACGTAAAACAGGGTCGCCTGCAATGAGACTAAAGGCTAGACGTATCTAGGAAAGTGGCCTCAATTTCCTGGGGGCCTGTACTGCGAACGTTAATCGCATAAGTTGTGCCTTATTCCGATACGATAAGGGGTTTCTTAATAACTTTACCGCTGTTTTGGGATCAATTAGAATGAAATAGTAAAGCATAATCATACGGAGCATTCATGAGTACCCCTCATTATCAAATTGCACAAAACATAGCCGACCGTTTCAGCCAGCTTCCGCAAGTCGAGGCTGTCGCCATTGCGGGTTCGGTGGCAACCGGACGTGCCAATGCCTCGTCTGATATCGATGTGTACATTTATCCCTCATCCGATATTCCAGCCGATGTTCGCTTAAGTATCGGTCAGGCGTTCTCAAAGGACGCCCAAATCGTCGATTATTGGGGGCCGGCTGTGGTCTGGTTTGATCCAGCTACGGGTATTGAAGTCGAGGCGCTGTTCTTCCATATCCGGTGGATGGAGGATCTGGTTCTCAAGCCCTTAGTTCAGCATCAAGCGCAGACCGGTTTCACAACCAGTTTCTGGCATACCATCAAAGTCTCTAAAATCCTCTTTGATCGCAATGGTTGGCTGGCAGGGCTTCAGCAGCAGGCTAATCAACCGTATCCAAATGAACTGGTTCAGGCCATTGTTAGCCTTAATTACCCGCTGCTGCGTGATATTTACCCCTCATATCGCGCTCAAATTGAGTCGGCCATCCGGCGGCAGGATGCGCTCATGATCAACAAAGCAGCCGTGGAATTTTTGGAAAGTTACTTTGATATTCTGTTCGCACTCAACCGGATGCCGCACCCCGGCACCAAGCGTATGCTCGATATTGTGGAGGCCGGGTGTCCAATCCGTCCACCCAGCTTACGCCAACAGGTTATGGAACTGATGCAGGCCGCCTGTAATCCATCAGATGACACCCTCATAACAGTGGATGCACTCGTGGACGGCCTGAAAACCCTGCTCCTGAACGAAAAATTAATCTAATGCTCTGGCGATAGACAGCGCCACGTAGACACTGTTCAGTTACGGGATTATGGAAGCAGAAAGTTGTCAACAAGGGGCAGTGGCACGACAGGTGAGTGAGGCTGAACGAGTGGAAAGCACGGCGCGACGTTGGCGACGGTTATTAGGCAACAAGGCGTTGCCAGTCGAGACGGTGTGTGAGCAGTGGACGCGCTGGGTACTGGAGCGTTTGGGATCGCAGCGCATTACCTTGCTGGTTGACGAGACTAAGTTGCATGACCGGATGAGTGTGATGCTGGTGGGCGTAGCATGGGAAAGTCGCTGCATTCCGCTGGTGTGGCGGACATATCGAGCCAATAATGCGGCAGCTTATCCAGCTGAAGGACAAGTCAAGATGATTGAAGGCTTGTTAAAGCGTGTGAAGCAGAGTTTGAGCGAACCGCTCGAAGTGCTGGTTTTAGCGGATCGTGGGATTGGCACCTCGCCTGACTTGTGTCGTGCGGTGCAGGCTTTGGGTTGGCACTATCTGTTTCGTGTGACCTGTCAGACCAAAGTCGTCACAGATGAAAGGGATTACACCATTGCTCAACAAGTCCAAGCCGACGAGATTTGGGGCATAAGTGGGCAGATTTTCAAGAAGCGTGGTCAAATTCCGGCTCATGCCCGTGCTTTGTGGGCGGTGGGATATGACGAATTGACCTTCATTCCAGACAAATGCTTCGCTTAAAACATGTCCTCTCCTCCGCACGCAAGGGCTGAGGAGAAGGGTTTGGATGAGCGGGTTAGACTTGCACCATTGATTATTTAGTGTGGTAATCGATGGTTGAAATTTTTTCAACCAAATGAAATTTTGTAAGGATGAGGCTAACCCCCTCATCCGCTAACCACACCCACCATCCTCGTACCCCATCAGGCTCCCTCAAAACCACCTTCTGAAATAATCTTCGACAATCTCATCGCTTTGCCTTGCACCTCAAAATAACGCCTAATCTTACGTCACCAGATATTCATTGTCATTATAATTATAGATAGGTAAAAATATAAAAGGGGATGTTGGAATGAAAAAATATTCATTGCTTTTATGCTTTCTGATGGTCACGATACTCTTAGCCCTTCCGGGCAGCACCTTCGCTCAAACCACATCCCTCAGTTCAAGCTTTACCTATCAGGGCACGCTTAACAATGGCCTGGGCGCAGTCAACAGCCTGTGTGATTTCCAATTTGGATTGTTCGACGCCCCAACCGCAGGCACACAAATCGGCAGCACTCTAACTCTTAACAATATCAGCGTCAGCAACGGAGTATTCAGTATCCAACTGGATTTCGGTGGCACAGCCTTCAACGGCACCGATCGCTATTTGGATATTGCCCTGCGCTGTCCGGCAGGCGGAGGCGGTAACTATACCACGCTCACTCCCCGACAGCCCCTAACCCCTACACCCTATGCACTTGGTCTATATGGGCTTCAAGTCCAGCAGAACGCCACCAGCCCTAATCTTATTGGCGGTCTCAGCTACAACAACGTGACTGCGGGCGTGGTCGGCGCGACCATTAGCGGCGGCGGGATGCCTAACTACTTGAACCACGTGTCCGATAATTATGGTGTCATCAGCGGCGGCACAAATAATCAAGCCGGCAGCAGCGATATTACACTTGATAACGCCGCTTACGCGACGGTTGGCGGTGGCTACACAAACATCGCCAGTAATACCTATGCCACGGTCAGTGGCGGCTACTTTAATACCGCCAGCGCCATCAATGCGACGGTCAGTGGCGGCTACTTCAATATAGCCAGCGGCAATATGGCGACCATCAGTGGCGGCCAATTCAACACGGCTAGTGGCACTTATACGACGATCAGCGGCGGCTCGAACAACATCGCCAGCAGCACCTATGCGACAATCAGTAGTGGCTACCACAACATCGTCAGCGGTAACTATGCCACCATCAGCGGCGGCGACTCCAACACTGCCAGCAACCTCTATTCAACAGTGAGCGGCGGTCAACTCAACACTGCCAGCAACTTCTATACGACCGTGACTGGTGGCTATACCAACACCGCCAGCGGCAACGCTGCAACCGTGACTGGCGGCTATACTAATTCCGCCAGCGGCACCTATTCGACTGTCGGCGGCGGTAACGCCAACGCGGCTAGCGGTGCCAATGCGACCGTCAGTGGTGGCAACGGCAATACAGCTACTATCCTTAGGGCAACGGTCGGAGGCGGTGGCAGCAACACAGCCAGCGCCGATTCCGCAACGGTCGGAGGCGGTAACGCCAACACCGCTAGCGGCCCCGATGCGACTGTTGGCGGCGGCATTACCAACATCGCAAGTACCGATGCGGCTACTGTAGCTGGCGGCGAGTCTAACCACGCCACGGGTGCCAATGCAACCGTCAGCGGTGGCCTTAGTAACACGGCTAGCGACAACTATGCGACGGTGGGCGGTGGCACATCCAACCACGCCACCAGTTTCGCTGCAACCGTCAGTGGAGGACTCTCCAACACCGCCAGCACCGACACTGCGACCGTCGGTGGCGGCGGCAGCAACACCGCTAGCGGCTCCGATGCGACCGTCAGTGGTGGCACGACCAACACTGCCAAAGCCGATGCTGCCACCGTCGGCGGTGGCAGCACCAATACTGCCAGCGACAACTTCGCGACCGTCAGCGGCGGTGCAAACAATCAGGCAGGTAATAATGACGCGACGCTTAACAACGCGGAACATGCCACGGTGGCTGGCGGCGTCAGCAACATCGCCAGCGGCCCCGATGCGACCGTCAGTGGCGGCAGTTCCAATACCGCCAGCGGCAGCAGTGCAACGGTGGGCGGTGGCGGCTCTAATACCGCCAGTGCCTTAACTGCGACCGTCAGCGGCGGCAGTGCCAATACGGCTACTGACAACTATGCGACTGTCAGCGGTGGTCAAAACAACAAGGCAGGCGATAACAATCCACTTCCTGACAGTGCTGGCTATGCGACCGTAGCGGGCGGCCAGAACAACCTCGCCAATGCCGAAGCCGCGACCGTTAGCGGCGGCACCACCAACACCGCCAGCGGTAGTTTCGCCACCGTGGCTGGCGGCCAAAACAACACGGCTAGCGGCACCGATGCCATGGTAGCAGGTGGCATATCCAACACCGCCAGCGGCAGCTTTAGCTTCGCGGCAGGACAGCAGGCACAGGCCATTGATACGGGATCATTCGTCTGGGGAGACAGCACCGACGCTAATATCGCCTCCACTGACGTAAACCAATTCATCGTCCGTGCCAGTGGTGGTGTATGGTTTGGAACCGATAGTACACCTACCTTCAGCGGTTTCCTGAATACCTCTACCGGCGCTTATCTCTCTAATGGTGGCACATGGACCAACAGTTCTGACCGCAATAGGAAAGCCAACTTCGCCGCAGTCGATCCTAAAACCGTACTGCAAAGCGTTATCAACCTGCCCATTTCGAGTTGGAATTACACCACTCAGGATCCCTCCATCCGGCATATCGGCCCTATGGCACAGGACTTCTCAGCCGCCTTTGCGGTGGGCGAAGACAATACGCATATCAGCACCATCGACTCGGAGGGTGTAGCCCTCGCCGCCATCCAGGGCTTGTATCAAGTGACCGAGGATCAAAAGACTCAACTTCAACTCAAAGATCAACAGATCACGGCGCTAGAAAACCAGAACGCTGCCCAGCAAACCCAACTTGACGACCTAACCACCCGTCTGGCAGCCCTGGAAAAACAGGCTGGCGATGTTCATCCAGCCACCGAGTCAGGCTTGCCAGTTGTTGCACTAATAAGTGCCCTGGTCATCGGCGGCCTATGGTTCAATCGGCGCAAAACGCAGGAGACAAAGTGAAGATGAAATTAAAACACACGATAATGATCGCATCCATCGTTGTCGTTGCACTTATCGCCGGAACTGTTTTAGCGCAAAGCGGCGGCGGCTACACGGTGACGCGCTCAACCGTTGCCGGTGGCAGTGCGACCAGCACCGGTGGCGGTTATACCTTACGTGGCACCATCGGACAGACCGAAGCCCATGGACTCGTCAGCGGGGGTAGCTATAACATGACGGGCGGTGTCTGGTCGCTGCCTGCGCCGGTCATCATATCCCAACCGGGCGATGCCCCCACCCGTAACTATTATGTGACGCACACCGTCCTCCTGAGTTGGAATCGGGTTACACAGGCGGTAGGCTATCATATTCAAGTCGCGACCGACAAACTGTTTACCAATATCATCTGGAATGACGACACACTCTCCGCCAATACGCTCAGTGTGACCACGCCCTTCCTTGGCAACAGCTTCTATTATTGGCGTGTACGTGCCAAAGCCGACGCCGTCAATTGGAGTAATTGGAGCCTTCCGGATACCTTTACCGTGAATAGTCCCTGATCGCAATGTTTTACGAGCGTCTCAGCAAAATGGTCGCTTGTACTTAATGCGCTTGAGCTAATTGTCTTCGGGTAAATGACGCCGTTATTCATCCGGAACACACATGTCACCTTGTAGGGAAGAATCCTGATTCTTCCCTATATGTCAAAATATCCTCGCGTATTTTGTAATCACTATCTCGTATGCTCTTAGCTAAACGAAAGCAGCCCACCAAGCAGGCAGAGTTGGCTCATGGCTCTTCGTAACCGGCTGATCCTTTATCGTTTAGGATGTCTTAATGACCTAAACTATATAGTATGTGACAATGCAAGTGAGCATAGATAGTGTATTATCGATTTCGTCCTCGTCGTTGGTTTCCTGTACTCAGTCTGGCTCTGCTCATAGTGATCGTGCTTTTTTCGGCAGTTGCCCCACAGGTTCGTGCCGACTCCCTCTACATTATTCCGGATACAATCGGGAGTGGAGTTGACCCGAAATAGTGGAGAGGGGGAAATGGCACAAATGCAGCAGATGGCTCGGTCAATGCCACCGCCGTAACATTTGCCTATGTCGCTGCTATGGTTGCGTTCATTTCAGGTTGTACATTGTGAGCAGTTGAGGTCATGTGGTGTGCTCCAAGATGGTGACTCAGGTTGAGGTCACGCAGGTCAGATTAAAGACACGTCCCTACGAAAAACTTGAACATTTTGCGTAAAAAGCTCCACACCATTTAGTCTTGATCCTACGTTACCACTACCTTATCTCATGGTAGTGGTTACATGGTACGTGATGCGTCCGGGATCATAAGATTGTGCTGAAGGATTAACCAACGCGTAACCAATCCTATGGTGGCGATCCGCTTTGGAGAAGGACGGGATTCGACGGGTACAGCGTCCGACCCACAGTCATAGGGTGAAATCCCGGCGACTCTTCCCCTTTTCCTATCGGAACTTCGAATAAGGAAAGGGTACTTGCATCCTCAGTCGTAATACTCCGGCAGCATTTTCAGCCCTTTCCACTGCTCATTGTCATGACCGAAAATCACCAGCTTGATATGCTCCCGTTCGACCAGATCAAGCAGTTTAATCGTACTGGCGCGGCCCGCTTCGCCGTTCGGGTTGGTACCCTCTGCCGGCTCGTCACGGGTAAAGCCAGCGCCGAAAGGTACAGCGTCAATCGTCAAGAGAACCGCGCCCGTTTTGGGCAGCCGCAGCAGCACCGATTGATGTCCCGGCACATGCCCGCTGGTTTCGATCAACGCTAATCCCGGCAGCAGTTCCGTGTCGCCATCCACCAGCCGGATGCGCTCCGTTGGCTGATCCCATTCGGAACGAAGAGGCGCAAAACGGGGGTTGCCCGCCACAGCATTCAAATGATGCTCACGCTGCACAATATATTGCGCTTTGGTGAATGACGCGTGTCTTCCGGCATGGTCGATGTCATAATGCGTCGAAATGACGGTATCAATATCGTCCGGTTTTAAGCCAATGCTCGCCAACTGCTGGATAACATCCTGCCCATTCTCGAAGTCCTTTTCTTCTTCAGGCATAATCTCCGGTAGACCCGTGTCAATCAGGATATTTCTGCCGTCATCCGTCTGCACCAGATAGCCAACAATCGGAATCTGGTATTCCGGCATGGACCCAACCTGCATCAGATAAAGACGCTTCACGGCATTCTGGCTCATAATCATTTCCTTATAGGTTCAATTATTGCGTGTTGATGGGTGTATCGTAGCACAACCGGACGAGGAAAGTCTTGAATAATAACGCAATTTAGGTAGGGTCGTGCAGGGCAATGATTGGGATCGTCGGAATTTCAGCGGGTGTACGACCAATAAAATGTTTTAGCGATCGGGTGAGGTGCGGCTGGTCGCTGTAGCCAGCTTCGTAGACTGTATCGACAATCGATACCCCTTGTTTAAGAAGGGCTGCTGCATAGCGAGCGCGTTCGATTTGCCGGATGGTTCTCCGGGATAACCCTGTGGAACGCAGGAAACGATATTGAACCGTGCGTAAGGACAGCGATTGTGATTGTCCCTGATAGACGGTGTTCATGATTGGCTCATGCACGAGGATGCCTGCGCGTACCAACCGGTCGACAAAGGTATCGACATTTTCATAATTTGGAAATTGCCATGCTGAATGACATAACGAGAAAGCGCGCGCTGACATAGCAGGCAGAACGAGATGCCCGTTAATGAATGAGCCGGGTAGAATATCAGGCACAAAGGTTCCCAGTTTAAACATGATGCCAAACCACTCCGCCTCGTCTGGAAACGCCTTGCACGTTGCGCCTGTTTCTGGACCGTGGAGACTGATCGTGATTCGCCCTCTACATTTTGCGATGACCATTGACCAGAAAGCGGTCGAAATCGACGTAAATGTACCCGCTTGCTCACTCCGCGTTCTCCAAATCCGTTCAACAAACGGCGAATCGGAGGGTTTTTCTTCAAAATGAGGGAACATGCATCCTATCTTTCATCGGGTAGTGGTTGCACTGCGTCAGTGGCACTCAGAAAAATGAGTAAACCGGTAACGTTTTGTAGGGGCAAGACATGTCTTGTCTCTTATGAAACCATAACACATCCACTTGCCTTATAACCGGTAGGACTACATTAAGTGGTGGACAGTGAAATTTACCCAACCCCCAACCCCACATCAGCAACGTTCGCAGGCTCACTCTGCTGATAGCCAAAGCGTCAGGGAGGGGAGAAAATGCAAGTTTCTGGTGCGAAAATGACTCCACCGTTTAGTGTGGTGCGACTTTATAACCATTATCTATCTCATTTTAGAACAAAAATTCGTTCACTGTCAACGTGATTCGGTTCGAGTTTCCAAACCCAAAGCGTTTTGGGAAAGCAAAAACGACCATTAGTTTGGTCGTTTTTGCTTTGATGAACGTGGCACGCCGGAAAGGTTTATGAGCCTTTAGGAGTTGTCTCAGATGAAGATGGCAGCGCACACGAGTCCATGGGTTCCCATGCTTTGCCAGTATCCAGTGACGGGTCGATCTTAGTCACTGTGACATCCGGAATGAGGAAGTCGGTCTGGTCACCGAGATTGATGCCCGGTAAATGACCTTCGCGGCTGGCATTTTCTTCCACAGGCGAATTTTCGGGATAGATGTCGGCTGCCGGATCAGTGGTGAGACGCTGAGCATCTTTCTGCACGTCGATAGGTGGTGCTGTGATAGATACCGCATCGGCATCAAAGATGTTCGGGTTACCATCTATATCCGAGGTGAAAATGACGATAGTGCCGTTGCAGAGCCAGGTCGGCGCGTAATCCGGTATCTTGTTATTGGTCAGTTTACGGGTAATGCCTGTTCCGACCTGATAGACATAGATGTCGAGATCACCATCGAGATTCGACTGATAGGCAATCAAACTGTCATCGGTTGACCACGACTGGTTGGTGGCGTCACCCTTCACATCACTGATGCGCTTCAGACCACTACCGTCAGGATTCATGAGGTAGAGGGTGCTGTTGGCACCATCACGGTAGGAGCGGAAGGAAATGCGGCTGCTGTCGTTGCTATACTGCGCGTCGACATCGTTGGCTTTGCCATCGCTAAGCTGCTTGACAAGGTTAGTTGCCAGGTCGAGTTCATAAATCTGCCACAGGCCGCTGCGATTGCTCTGGAACAGAAGTTTCTTGCCATCGGTTGACCAGAAGGCGTTGATGTCGCTGGCCGCATTGTTGGTCAGACGGCGATCCAGGCCAGTCGTCATATCGAGCAGATACAGTTCCCAGTTGCCATCACGGGTCGTTTCGTAAACCACATAATTGTTGGGTCCCCATACCGGATCGGTATCATTGGCGACGGTGTTGTAGGTCAAGCGGCGGATGAGGCTGGCATCTCCATCGGATGGGGCGAGATACAGTTCCCAGTTGCCATCACGATTGCTCGAGAACACGATCCATTGGGCATTGGGGGAACGGGTCGGCGCCATATCGTCCGAGCCTTTGCCCTGTGACAGATTGGTGGTCACAGCCGGATGGTTGCCCTGCTGGTCGAGGCGGAAGATTTCCCAATCGCCCGTCTGGTTCGAGTGATACAACTGCCAATCGACGCAGGAGCGCAAGCAGGCCGTGAAAGGCTGCGAGGGGGTTGTCTCGCTGGGTGTCGGCACAGGTGTCGGGTTCAGCGGTCCCGGTGGGATAGGTGGGGCATAACCGAAGTCTGCCGTCAGATGATGCTTACCGGCACCCAAGTGGACCGATGTTTGTGAGTCCAGTTGACCATCAGGATCATAAACGTCACCGACTCCGGGTGGCAGCGTGGTTACGTCAACAATAACGACGTAGTCGCCGGGGTACAAATCCGGGAACAGATAGTTACCATTGGCGTCAGTGGTGGTGGTGAGTGTCGTACCATCAGGCAAGACGAGCGTCACGAGTACATTAGGAATACCCAATTCACTGCCATCCTGTAAACCATTACGGTTAAGATCCAACCAAATGGTATCGCCAATCGAACCCAACTCGACGTAACCGAAGTCCAGCGTTAGTACGGTTTCACCGATCGCCAACGTGTAGCTGGTGGTGTGATCAAGCACGCCATCCAGGTCGTAGGTTTGACCCATGCCGGTTGGCAGTGTGGTGGGATCAATGGTGACAATGTAGGCACCATCCGGTAGATCGGTGAACAGATATTTGCCGCTGCTATCCGTAAACACTGAAACGGTTGTCAAATCAGGATAGGTCAAGGTGACCTTCACGTTCGGAATACCACTTTCGCCAGCATCCTGTACGCCATTGGCGTTGGTATCATACCAAACATAGTCACCAATACTGCCGAGCTTCACGATCCCAGCATCCCATGTGAGGTCGTTTTCGCCATAGTCCAAGGTGGTGGCGACTGTACGACCGGTGGTTAGGCTCACATCACTGTCTACCGTATCATCGGCACCCACGTCAAGCGGACTGAACTCGTAGGTGAGGGGTTTTACCATTTCGATGATGTAGTTACCCGGCAGTAAGTTGTCGAACAGATAATTGCCGCTGGCATCGGTCGTCATTTGCTTCAAGAAATTGCTGCTACCGTCCAACAACTTGACGGTGACACCGGCAATGCCGAGTTCGCCACCATCTTGTAGGCCGTTGCCGTTGCTGTCGATCCAGACACGGTCGCCAATGCTTGCCAATGGTGCAAGACCGACATCCCATGTCATGTCATCCTCGTCGGGATCAAGTGTCGTGGTGACGCTGCGTCCGGTCGACGGATCCACATCACTATCGGCAGCCGGATTTCCGCCTGCATTTTCGGGGCTGATCATATAGTGATTGGGCGTGACCACTTCAATAACATAGTTACCGGGTGGCAGCAGATCAAACAGGTAATTGCCGTTGACATCGGTGGTCGTGGTCAAGACACTGGGGCCGCCAATCAAGTGGATGGTGACGCCGGAGATACCCGGTTCGCCACCGTCTTGAATGCCGTTGCCGTTGTTATCGCGCCAGACACGATCACCGATGCTGGTTAGCGGCACGATACCGGCATCGCGTGTTATATCGTTGGTGCCGGGAGGTAGGTTGACAAGGATTGTGCGTCCGGTCGCCGGATTTGCATCACTGTCTTTGCTATCATCCCCACCGAGATCTTGCGGGCTGAACTGATTATGTGCAGGCAGAACGAACTCAATGTGATAACTGGCCGGTGGCAGATGGTCGAACAGATAGTTTCCACTGCCGTCCGTAGTCTTAGAGGCGATGACTGTGCCAGTGCTGTTGAGCAGGTTGACGGTCACATTCGGTGCGCCGAGTTCACCACCATCTTGCACGCCGTTGTTATTCATATCGACCCAGACATAGTCACCGATACTTACCAGCGGCACGAGGCCAGCATCCCAGCTTGTATCGTTTTCGCCGGGGATAAGCGTGGTCACGATTGTGCGTCCGGTTGTGAAACTCACGTCGCTATCGGAGGCATCAGCGCCGCCCTGATCCTGTGGGCTGAATTGATAGTTAATGGGTAGGACAACTTCGATAGCGTACTGACCGGGTGAGAGCTTGTCGAACAGGTAGTTGCCAGTGCCGTTGGTGATGGTCGTGGCAATGACGGTTCCACTTGCATCCAGCAGATTGATGGTGACGTTTGGATAATCGGCTTCAAGGTTATCCTGCACGCCGTTGCCGTTGCTGTCGAGCCAGACACGATCACCGATGCTGGCGAGTGGTACGATACCCGCATCCCAGGTCGGATCATTTTCGTTGGCGGTCAGATGGGTGACGACAGTGTTGCCCGTCGTAAAGTTGGCGTCGCTATCTTTGGCGGGATCGCTGCCCTGATTTTGATCGCTGAACTCATATTGATTGGACGGGAGCACGAATTGGAGTGAGTAATTCCCCGGCACGAGATTGGTGAACTGGTACGCGCCATTCACGCCGCTGACGGTGGTGGTAACGACACCATTTTCGTCGGTCAGGTGAACGGTGACACCGGATAATCCGGCTTCGCCATCCTGAATGCCGTTGTCGTTCATGTCGAGCCAGACGAAATCGCCGATGCTGGCCCGTTCCAGCATACCCGCGTCTACACTGTCATCGGTCTGATTGGCGATTAAGGTATACGTGCCAGTGCGGCCTGTCGTCTGGTCGGCGTCACTGTCATTGGCATCGGTCGAGACGGGTGTGGTCGCGCCGCTGTTGATGTTCTGACGGGCGAAGACATAGGTTGCATTTGGTAAGTCGAACTGCACCGTATAAGCGCCGGGGAAGAGGCCGGTGAAGGTGTACGCGCCAGCGCCAGCGGTCGTGACCAGATAGGGTGTGGCTACGGGGTTGTTCGGATCATTCACCGGATTGCCGGAACCATCCAGCAAGTGAACGGTGACACCGTTGATGCCGGGTTCGCCGGATGCGTCCTGTACGCCATCGTCATCCACGTCATTCCAGACGAAGTTGCCCAGAGCGGCGGGCTGCAGAATACCAGCGTCCCACGTCAGGTCATTTTCGCCAGAGGTCAAGCTGGTGGTGATGGTGCGTCCGTTGAAACGGTCGGCGTCACTATCTGTCAAGTCGGTGGCGGCAGCCGCATCCTGTCGGGTGAAGATGTAACCGGATGGGAGCGTGAAGACCACATAGTAGTCACCCGGTACGAGATTGGTGAAACTGTAGGCCCCACTTACATTGGTTTGGACAACATAGGTATCGACGGCTGGTGTATTCGGATCATCGACCTGAACGCCCAGGCCGTTATAAAGGGTTACGGTGACGTTCTGAACGCCAGTTTCGCCACCATCCTGTCTGCCGTTGCCGTTGACATCATCCCAGACGAAGTCGCCCAGGCTGGCACGCAGCATCATACCGGCGTCCACGCTGTTGTCGGTCTGGTTAGCGATGAGCGTGTAGGTGCCGGTCTTCCCTGTGGTGCGGTCGGTATCGCTGTCGTTGGCATCGGTCGAGACCGGGGTGGTCGCGGCACTGTTGATGTTCTGGCGGGCGAAGACGTGGTTGGCATCCGGCAGATCAAACTGCACGCTGTAGACGCCGGGGAACAAGCCGGTGAAGTTGTACGCACCACCACCAGCGGTCGTGGCCTCATACGGTGTCGGTGTAGTATTGCTCGGGTCATTGACCGGATTGCCAGAGCCATCCAGCAAGTGAACTTTCACGCCATCCAAGCCGGTTTCAGCCGGATCCTGAACACCATCATCATCGGTATCAATCCAGACGTAGTTACCCAGGGTCGCAGGCTGCAAAATACCGGCATCCCACGTCGGGTCATTTTCGCCAGAGATCAAAGTGGTGGCGATGGTTTGCCCTTGAGTTGCTCCCAAACGCACGGCATCGCTGTCGGTCGTATCGGTCGCGGCTGCGGCGTCTTGCTGCGTGAAGATGTAACCAGAGGGCAGTGTAAAGGCGACATAGTAATCACCCGGTACGAGATTGGTGAAGCTGTAGGCACCACTGGCGTTGGTTAGAACAACGTAGGTGTCGACGGCTGGTGTATTCGGGTTATCAACCTGAACGCCCAAGCCGTTGTAAAGCGTGACGGTGACGTTCTGGACACCGGTTTCACCACCATCCTGTCGGCCGTTACCGTTGACATCGTTCCAGACGAAGTCGCCCAGGCTGGCGCGCGCCAGGATACCTGCATCGACAGTGTCATCGGTCTGGTTAGCGATGAGCGTATAGGTACCGGTGCGTCCGGTGGTGCGATCGGCGTCACTGTCAACCGTATCATCTGCGCCCTGATTTTGACGTGCAAAAGCATAGGTCGTATTGGGCAGATCAAACTGAACCGTGTAGACGCCAGGGAACAAGCCGGTGAAGGCATACGCGCCAGCGCCTGCGGTTGTGACGACATAAGGTGTGGCTACCGGGTTGTTCGGGTCGTTGACTGGATTGCCCAGATTGTCGAGCAGGTGAACGGTGACACCATTCAAGCCGGTTTCGCCACCATCCTGTAGGCCGTTGTCGTTGGTGTCGATCCAGACGAAGTTACCCAAAGCGGCGGGTTGCAGGATACCAGCATCCCACGTCAGGTCATTTTCGCCAGAGGTCAGGGTTGTGTTGATGGTGCGTCCGGTGAAGCGGTTGGCGTCACTGTCGGCGGTGTCGGCGGTCGCATCCTGTCGGGTGAAGATGTAACCCGAAGGTAGTGTGAAAACGACATAGTAATCACCCGGTATCAAGTTGGTGAAACTGTAAGCGCCGCTGGCATTCGTTTGAACGATGTAGTTCTGAAGACCAGCTTGATTTGGATCATCGACGAATGCGCCTGTACCATCACGGAGTGTCACGGTGACGTTCTGAACACCAGTTTCGCCACCATTTTGGATGCCGTCGCCGTTGACATCATCCCAGACGAAGTCGCCCAGGCTGGCACGCAGCATCAAGCCTGCATCGACACTGTTGTCGGTCAGGTTAGCGGTCAAGGTGTAGGTGCCGGTCTTCCCTGTGGTGCGGTCGGCATCGCTGTCGTTGGCATCAGTCGAGACCGGAGTGGTGGCAGCGCTGTTGATGTTCTGTCGCGCATAAACGTAGGTTGCGTCTGGCAGATCGAATTGGACGCTGTAGACACCGGGGAATAAACCGGTAAAGGCGTAAGCACCGCCACCAGCCGTCGTGACTATATAGGCATCACCGACGGCAGCCGTATTCGGATCATCGACCGGACTGCCGGAGCCATCCAGCAAATGAACAGTGACATTATTCAGACCTGTTTCAGCCGGATCTTGAACGCCATCATCATCGGTATCGATCCAGACGTAGTTACCCAGGGCTGCTGGCTGCAAAACACCTGTGTCAATGCTTTGGTTGCTGTCGCCCCAGTTGATGACGTAAGTGCCTGTTTTCCCTGTGAAGCGGTCGGCATCGCTGTCGTTGGCATCGGTCGAGACGGGTGTGGTTGAACCACTGTTGATGTCGGTCTTGGTCAAAATGTAGCCAGCCGGTTTGACAAAACCAACGACATAGCTGCCCGCATCCAGATCCGCAAACTGGTAGTAACCCGGTGCGCCACCAACCGGATTGTTGGCGGTGGTGGTTGTGCGGAGAACAGAACTCAGATTGCTTGCGTCGTACAGGTTAACGGTCACACTGTTTATGCCGCTTTCGCCTGCATCTTGCACGCCGTCGCCATCGACATCATTCCAGACATAGTCACCGATGGTTGCCAGCGGCACAAAGCCTGCGTCAACCGTCTGGTTATATTCATCGGGGATCAGCAAGGTTGCCGGACTGCGCCCGTTGGTTAAGTCGGCGTCGCTGTCAGTCGAATCATTGGCGTTGCTGTTGGCATCTACTGGTGAGCGGCGGAAATGCGCCGGTAAATCGAACTGAACGATATAGGATGTGCTCGGCGGCAGGTTCGTGAACCTGTAGAGTCCATTCACATCGGTCGTGACGACATAGTTTTGGATACCTACCTGATTCGGGTCATCGACTGGATTATTGGAACTATTCAGCAGATGGACGACGACACCCGCGAGTGCTGGTTCGCCACCATCCTGAAGCCCATTATTGTTGTTGTCGCTCCAGGTGTAATCGCCAATACTTGCCAGCGGCACGACACCCGCATCCCATGTCTGGTCGTTGCCAGCAGCGCCGACTGTGATGACGGCAGTGCGTCCATTCACAATGCTGACGTCACTATCGACTGTATTATCAGCACCCTGATCCTGCGCACTGAACTGATAGCCAGCAGGCAGCGTGACCTGCACGATGTAAGTGCCGGGAACCAGGCTGGTGAATTGATAGTAACCGTTGCCAATCGTTATATTGTTGGCAGTTGTCGTACTGAGTGTTTGCGTTCCGGCTGTGATCGGATCAATATCCGCTGTACCAGAACCATTGAGCAGGGTAACGGTGACGCCATTGAGGCCAAGCTCGCCAGAGTCCTGGACACCGTTATTGTTGATGTCGATCCAAACACGGTCGCCGAGATTGGCACCGCGCAGCAGAATACCAGCGTCGTTGCTCATATCATTCTGGTTCGGGATGAGTGTGATATTCGCTGTACGCCCTGTTGCGCGATCGGGGTCGCTGTCAATGTTATTGTTCCCACCCTGATCTTGACGCGCCAGTACATAATTGCTGCTGGCCTGTGGTAAGGTGCTGGCAGCAAGATCGAATTGGACACGATAAATGCCGGGGATCAAGTTATTGAATAGGTATGCGCCACTGGTGTCGGTTGTTACGACATAAGCATCGTTCACCGCCGGTGTATTCGGGTTATCGATTGCAACGTTGGATGCGTCCAACAAACGAACCACGACTCCGCTTTGACCGCTTTCGCCGGTTTGGAGGCCGTCATCGTTGGTGTCATACCACACATAATCACCGAGGCTGGCGGGTTGAACAATAGCCGCATCGACTGTCTGGTTTGTACCAGCCCAACCGAGCGTATAACTTCCGGTAAAGCCCGTGAAACGATCAGCATCGCTGTCACTGGTATCTGCGCCGGTATCCTGCCGTGAGAAGATATAGCCAGAGGGCAGGGTAAACTTGACGGCGTAGGTTCCAGCGTCCAGGTTGAGGAACTGATAGTAACCCGCTAAACCACCGACTGGATTGTTGGCAGTTAAAGTATTGGCAATACTGGTTGTGAGGTCGCTGGCGAGGTACAGATCCACTCGCACGTTATTGATGCCGGTTTCGCCGCCGCCCTGTTGGCCGTTGCCGTTGGTATCAACCCAGACGTAATCGCCGAGCTGTGCCAGCGGGGTTAGTCCTGCGTCGCGGTCGTTGTCGGTTTGGCCGGGGTCCAGCAGGATAGCCACTGTTTTTCCGGTGGTGGTATCCGCGTCACTGTCATTGGTGTCGTTGCCACCGCCAGTGATGACATCCTGCGGACTAAACTTGTAACCGGATGCGCCCACGGCGGGTGTGGGCAGTACAAATTCAACCACGTAATCCAGATCAGGGTCAAGGTTTGCAAACTGGTAGCGACCTGCCGTTCCCGCATTGGTGGCGGTTACAGTCGTCGCAACGATGACCAATGGATTGGCTGCGTCATAAAGATTGACGGTCACCCCGTTAATACCGAGTTCACCACCGTCCTGAATGCCGTTATTGTTCGCGTCACGCCAGACGAAATTCCCGATGGAGGCGAGTGGCACAAAGCCTGCATCCCATGTGTTATCAGTCGTGTTGTAAGGCAGTGTAATGGTTGTCGTGCGTCCGGCCCCAACGCCGCTCGTCTGCATGTCACTGTCAGTCGCAGCATTCGATCCCGTGCCGACGAAGTAATCGGCACGTTTGTAGCCGGTCGGCGTCACAAACTCGACGATGTAACTCCCCGGATACAGATTGGTGAACGCGTATAGGCCATCGTTAATGCTGACGGTCGCCGTGGTCGTAGTGTAGCTCTGGGTTCCGGTAAGGTTCGGATCGTCAACCGCCACACCTGCACTATCGAGTAATCGTACAGTGACACCGTTGATACCTGGCTCACTCGCAGTTTGCAAGCCATCATCGTTGTTGTCACGCCAGACGAGATCACCCAACGCGGATGGCAGCAGGACGCCTTGATCCCACGTATTGTCCGTGTCGCCGGGCAGCAGCGTGGTGATATTGATCGTCGTAACAGAGGCAACAGTGGTTTGACCTGCCAGAACACCATCGCTGTCAGTTGCATCTGCACCGCTGTTGGAAACGGTAAAGACATAGTTGGTCGGACGGATGAACTGAACGCTGTAAGTCTGGTTCGGTGGCAGCCCGATGAAGTGGTAATACCCGTTCACATCGGTTGTCGTGCTGTAGGTGTCGACTGCCGATGTGTTTGGATTATCAACCGCCACGCCGCTGCCGTCGAGCAGATTTACGGTGACGCCTTCCAGACCGACTTCGCCGCCGTCTTGCTGACCATTGGCGTTGGTATCGATCCAGACAAAGTCGCCTAGCGCTGCGGCCAAGACCAATCCGGTATCCCAACTGGTGTCGTTTTCGCCGGGCGTCAAGGTCGTAGTCGTTGTTACACCCGTGAAGCGATTGGGATCGCTATCTTTAGTGTCGTCGCCGCCGAGGTCACGCTGAGCATAGGTGTAATTGGCCGGTAGTGTCGAGAAAGCCAATGAATAGGTGCCGGGACGTAGACCCGCGAAGTTGTATGCGCCGCTGGAATCACTGGTTTGATCGGGAATGACGTTGCCACGTTCATCGACGGCCTGAACACCGGTGCTGTCTAGTAGACGGATGGTCACGCCTTGAACGGGTGTATCGCCGCCGGTTTGGGTTCCCGTGTTGTCATTGTCATAGAAAACATAATCGCCGATGGATGCCGCTGGAACCAGCCCTGCATCAATGGTCGTGTCATTTTGTCCAGCCGTGAGTGTAATCAGACCGGTACGTCCCACACCGAGCGGGAGCGTGCCGGAAGGTACAGCATCACTATCGGTGGCATCCGCCCCACTGTTGGGAGTCGCGAAGACATAATTCGCCGGACGCTCGAACTCGACGATATAACTGACGCGCGGGTCAAGATTGGTGAAGCTGTAAGCGCCATTTGCGAGTGTCGTGAAGGGGGCAATTACGTTGCCCAAAGCATCCGCTGTGACCGGATTACCTGTGCTGTCTAGCAACGTGACGATGACACCGGCTACGCCTGTTTCACCCGTGTCTTGCTGACCATTATTGTTGAGATCATTCCAAACGAAGTCACCAAGGCTGGCGAGTTTGACCAGACCGGCGTCCCATGTGTTATCAGTCTCGCTGGGATCAAGTGTCGTAACCGATGTACGCCCGATGTTGGCACCGCTAACGACCGCATCGCTGTCGGTGGTATCGGTTGCGACTGCCGCATCTTTGAGCGTAAAGAGATAACCTGCCGGACGGGTGAAGCGCACTTCATATTGGCCCGGTCGCAGATTGGTAAAGCTGTAAGCACCGCTGGCGTTGGTGACCACATCAGGGATGAGAACACCATGATCATCGGTCGCCTGGTTACCGCTGCTGTCCAGCAGACGTACAGTGACGTTTTGGACGCCAGGTTCGCCGCTGTCTTGCTTACCATTGAAATTATCGTCGGCCCACACATAGTCGCCGATATTCGCCATCGTCACCAGACCGCCATCCCATGACGGATCGTTCTCGCCCGCCTGCAATGCAGTGGCAGCGGTACGGTAGGTGGCGACATTGACGTCGCTGTCATTGGTCGCCGTACTGCCACTGGCGTTCGGTGCTGTCCAGATATAGCCCGTCGGCGGGGCCGGGAACTTCACGATGTATGTGCCGGGGACAAGATCATTAAAAAGGTAGTTGCCGGCTGCATCGGTGAAAGTGGTCGCCAGTGTCGTCGTGCCTGTGCCATCTAACAAATCAACTTGAAGTCCTTCAAGCAGGGTTGGTGTGGCCGTTTCGGCAGCGTCTTGAATGCCGTTGCCATTGGTATCCATCCAAATACGGTCACCAATCGAAGCCAGAGCGATGAAACCAGCATCGACGGTCATATTGCTTCCGCCCGCGTTCAGATGATAGACACCTGTTATACCGGTCGTCGTATTGGCATCACTATCGGTGTTGTCCGGATTCACATCCTTTAGAGTCAGTGAATAGGCGGACGGAATATCGAATTGAACTTTATAATCACCTGCTGGCAGGTTGACAAAATTGTAGAAGCCGCTGGCATCCGAGGTGGTGATGTAGTCTTGAGTTCCTGCTTGAGTCGGGTCATCGACTGAAGTGCTGGCTGAATTGAGCAGGTGGACAGTCACGCCACCGAGCGGTGGTTCACCTACATCCTGAATACCATCGTAATTCAGGTCGATCCATGTATAGTCACCGAGAATTGCCAGGTTTGGATCATAGCCGAAATAATGGCTGGGATCGGTGGCGGTGGGCTGGATCAAATCGACAGCAGGTGTACCCGGATCTCCATCAATGGGATTATTGCTGCCGTCGACCGCTGTGCCAATAACAGTACCGATGTTGGCATACTGCCCCAGTTGAGGCGGATTCGGGCTGGTAAAAGTACAGGTCATCGATTCATTAGGATCGAGTGTAGGCTTTGGACAGGTGATCGCCCCTACTTTATCGTCGGTTACAGCGATATTGGTTAGGCGCGTTTGACCAATATTGGTTACGACATATGTCCAGGTTAAGGGTACCGTACCGTCAGAAGGAATGTCCGGGCCGGGTGCTAAATCCGCATCGATAGTGTTGGTGTATTTCTTCAATGTGATCAATGAGGTCACGGGCGTCGTGTTGAGAATGATACCAACTTTGTTCGGTTCAGCAGGGCGCAGCGGCACTCCGGTAAGCGCATTGGTCGATGTGTAAGCGAACGAGTTCCAGGCAATCGATTGATCAACACCACTATTAGGAGCGCGCATGGTCCAATTGAAGGCGAAGGACTGACCTGGTGCCATCGTTCCTGCAAAGTCGAAACGCAGCGAACGCACGGTATCCATATTTGCGGGTGGTACCAGTGACCAGTTGGCAGCGGTACAACCCGCTGGTCCTGTTGAGACAATCTCCGGACGGCAGGGATTGGTGGCGGTCGAATAATAAATCGATACGCCAGCCTGTGGTGTCACTGGCCCTGTAAGGACGGGACGCCATGCCGTGTTACGTGGGCGTATATCCTGTACGCCAGTATCCCCGACGAACGGCAGAATATCGATGACGCGGACGTTATTCACGATGACGTTACCGCGATTGATAATCGTCAGCCGATAATCAACGCTGCCATTGGGAACGGTTTGTCCATAATTCGGATAGACCGAATAAGCACTATCCAGTTCACCGCGCACACGCTTCTGCGAATCCAGACCGATCAGTTGGTCGATAGGAATAGAGGTTGAGGTGGTGAGTATGGTGTCATTTGTCTGACCATCACCATCGAGATCCTGTGTATCGGTCGTGCCACCATTGACCGGCATATCGTTGACCGTGACCGAAAACGAGTTAGACAGCGTACCCGCCGGTGTTCCGGCAGATAAAGTGGTGTTGAGGTCAATATAGGCCGTCTGACCGCGATTCATGGTTCCAGTAAATGACCAACGCAGCAACAGTCGGCCTGTGCCGGCAAAGTTCGGAATTTGTTGGAGGGTCGGCGCGGGTAAGCCTGTGCCATTGGCATTATAGGTATAGCCGACATAGTTGACATTGGCGGGGAGCAAATCGGCTACCACCGGATCATTCATGACGTTGCTGGGTGAACTGCCCGACGCACCAAAGCTCAGACGATAACTCACCGCTGATGTGGGAATATAAGGGCCAGTACTGGTCACGGACTTGGATGCAGATGGGGTCACGGTAGGGTCATGGATCGGGTTCGTTGTGCTATCCGGTGTACTGTGGGGCAAGCCCAGGAACGTCCAGTCCATCGTGGCGTTGTTAACCATGTTGTCGCCATCGTGAACAGTGCCACCATTGGCATCAGTGGCGAGTGTCGTGCCGTGGATACGGGCTGAACCAGAGAATCCCAGCGGAATTGTGCCATAGCCAAATTCCAACCGTGTGATGTAGGTGCTGGCTGGCAAGCTCAATGCCGAGGTGTTTAAGGTAGTACCTTGTGCGAAGGGTGATCCCGGCCATGATACCCAAACACCGGGGTTGTTGCTGGCTTGATAGCGAACACCAACCGTACCGCTGAAGTTGGAATAACTGCCGACATTGATCGATGTCACATCAAATGCTGCCGGAATGGCATCCGTGAAGGTGAAGTTATCAACCGCGATACCGGTCGTGTTATTGACGCTCAAATCGAAGTAACCGACTTCCTGACCGACGATGAAGCGTTGACTGGCACTCACGCCACCACCGCTAACCTTGTCGAACACAGGGAACGGCACCGGCACAATATCAATGGTTGCGCCATCCTGTTGATTACCGCATTGTGCATTGAGCGTAGTGCAATCGCCTAAGCCACCGGGTAAGTACGCCCAATCGATCTTAGCGTTGTTAGTGACCTTGCTAGGTGTAGCAACCGCGGCATTATTCCGATCCGGGCTGGTGACGGTTCCGGTAATGCGTGCCGGACTGCTCAATGACCAACCGGGAGGTGTTCCTGCGCCAGGGTTAAAGCGCCAGCGGACACTGGTAACCCAGTCGCTTGGCAGCAACCCCAACGCGGATACATTCAAATTAGCACTACCACCAGCAGGGATAGAAGCCCATGTGGTGTAGGACGAGCTACCATTGATCGCGTATTCCACAATCATCGGATAGGCTGATACGCCTGTTCCGACCTGTGTTACGCGGATCGATGGGGGTAGATCATCGGTCATCACCAGGTTATAAAGATTGGTGTTACCGGTATTACGCGGCGTTAAGAAGTAATCAACTGATGCACCAACAACATAATCGGTACGGGTCGTGCCTTTGTCCAGCATCATCGATGGCAGTGGGACGAAGTTTTGCAATGTGCGTGTGACCGATGCTGTACCAGTGAACGGGCCGATACCGGGAATGGCTCCGGTTCCCGTCACACTGTTGATGACTGTATTTCCGGCGATAAATGTCGGAGTGGGGAATTGCACAACGATCGTCTGTGAGTTGCAACCGGAAATACCCAAATCGCCTAAAGACCATGTGACGGTATTCGCTCCAGCGCTGTAGACACCGCTACCGGACGCGCTTACAAACACCGCTCCGGTTGGAAGGGTATCCACCATCTGTGCGTTGAGCAGATTGACGTTGCTGCCATTCGGACAAATTTGGACACTGTAGGTCATATCGGTAATCGGCGGTTCGCTGCTGATATAGGCCGTCGCATCACCGGATTTGCTGACCGTCCAATTGGAAGTGGTTTGCACAGGTGTGCTGGTCGAACTGGTGGTTGTCGGGCCGTTGGTCTGGGTGGAGGTAGCTGTATTGGTGATGGTTTGACCATCAATTAGCGTACCATCGTTGCGGACACGGGCGCGAACGCGAACATACCCGGTCGAGCCTGCCGGAAGTGGATCAACAAAATCGAACTCGACTGTGTTACTAGCGGCGGAATAGACACCGGTTGTAGTCAGCGTATGGATCGAACCGGAGGAACTGACATAACTGAGTTCGTCAGGCAAGAAGTCGATAATCTTCACACCGTTGCAGGTTGATGTGGTGCTGGCGCAGTTGTAGTCAATTTGATAATCAACGAAATCGCCGGGAGCGAGGACTGTGGCAGTGGTTGATTTGGTGATTTCCATTGCCGCATCACCAATCGCTGTCACACGGCCAAACAAGCAGCTCGAATTATCCGAGTTCTCATCACTAATGAATGACAAACGCAGATTGGATTGGCTGTAGCTGCAGGTGCCTGCGGTACCGGGAATCAGCCCCAGAATTTCCAGTTGATAATTCGTGCCACTATCTGTGAATTGAACCGCTGTCGGGGTGATTGTCACACGGTCGGCGCAGGGCTGCGTATCACCGTAGGGACAGGTCGTCATATTATTGGCGGTTTCGTCAAGCGCTACCTGCGTGTTGAGCGCTGGCAGCACCGGTGCTGTAGACGTAAATGCCAGGTTGAGCGTTGCGCCCGTCAATAAACTGGAGGCGAAGACCTGATTATTATAATGGGTGAGTTGCCCTAGTAAGAAAGGCGCGCCATTCGTAAATGTGCCTGTCGCTCCGGCAGTAAAGCCAAAGCCGGATTGGACGTTGGCGGGGGGGCAAGGCGGATTGGTAACATCGTTATCACCGTAGCGAACTTCTACAGTGGACGACGCATTATTAACAGTTATGCAGGTAGGCGCACCACTGCTGCCGACAGGTGATTGCCACTGTGCGACAATTGCTGTGACGTCAACAGCAAAACCTTCTGACAGGATTGTCAGAAGGCCAAGGAGTGTGATCAGAATAGTGAGAAATCGGAACGGTGCAGAGCGCGTAAAATTACTCAAATGAGATCGCATATTTATAGTTATCCAGTGTCTCAGTAGGTGCCTACAAGGCCGAAGTCAATATTCGCGAGTGCCTGATTGGTCGTCAGGGTAATGGGTGTTTCATAATCGAACTTATCGTCACTGTTCCAGGTGACACCATTGGGGTTAAATAATGTGTTCTGATCAAGGCGAACCGTGTAATCGCCTGACAGCACGGCGGGAAATACGTAAGTTCCGGTTGTCGCATCCACAGGAGCCACCGCAACGACTGTACCGGTATGATCAACCAGTTGGACGATGACGCCTGCAATGCCCGTTTCGCCCGCATCATGAACACCATAGTTGGTGGTTTCTAACCATACGGTTCCGGTGACGGAGGCGGTGGGTTTGGCGATATAACCGAAATCGGCAGTGTTATTTTCGCCAGATGCTGTAATTGTGACTGCGCTGTCGGTTGGATATGAGAGCACATAATCGGCTGAAAGCGTGCTGGCATCCACCTTGATGGTATAGCTGCCCACATGCAGATTTAAGAAGCGGTAGCTGCCATCGGCGGTTGTTGCCAGTGTATTCACGGAACCGTTTGCGTCAATCAAGCTGACAGTGACTCCGGCTATTCCGGTTTCAGCCGCATCACGCGCGCCATTTCCATCCGTATCATTCCACACGCTGCCACTGATGGCTGTCGGCGCATCGCAGGGTGTCTCAATCGTGCTGACAATATCGCCGCTGTTGAACGTGGGCTGACCATAACCGGCATCAAAACTGGCTGTTTCGGTTGTACCTAATAGGAAGGTGTTGGTCATCACTGTGCCGTTACCCAGCGTGATGGTGAAACCTTGTTCGGCTGGCATCGCGCCACCGCTGTTGCTGATCGTGAATGTGACGCCCTTTTCAAAGGTACAAATCGCGCTCACGGTAAGCACAGGTGGTGCAGGTGGAAGACAGGGTGCATCCGGACCATAAGCTATCCCGGTAAGAACCAATCGAGGTTGACCAAATCCCGCTTCTACGTTGGTGCTTTCACCCGCATGGAGCGTAAAGTCTGTCGGGAAAGTGCTGGATGCAAGATTGCTTGGCATGGTTGGCGCGGCAGCGTTTGCGGCGTCATCCAATGTAAGGCTGAACTGAGATGGGCTGTCCATATCCGCGCCTACGTTGGTAATCACGAAGGTCAAGCCAGTTTCTTTACAACTTACTGCGACTTGAAAATCCGGCGCGACAACGGTTGGCGTTTCAGTAACTTCCGGCGCTAAAGTTTCCTCGGGTGCCAAAGTTTCTTCTGGCGCGAGGGTTTCTTCCGGTGTGACTGTCGCAGTGATTTCGACAGGGGTTTCTGTAGCAGTCGCTTCAATGGTCGCTTCCGCAGTAGTCTCGATAGGGGACGCATCAGTCGGTTGGTCCGTTGCCTGACTGTCTGTTGCTTCTGCTGTCGGTGCATCGGTCGGCTGTTGTGTGGCAGGAATATCCGTCGGTGCATCCGTTGGTTGATCTACAGGTGAAATATCGGTTGGCGCATCGGTCGGTTGATCGACTGCCGGTGCTGGCGCATCAGTCGGTTGAGGTTCATCGGTTGAATCCGCAGCCTGGTTAACCTGCTTCTGGTCAGCGGCATGAACGGAGCGGATTGTCGATCCAACTGATGGGATCGCTACGACGGTGATAAAGATAAGTGCAAAGGCGATAAATAATGTGCGAAGATGGCGGTTCAATGAAAAACCCTTCAGATAGAGTGTCACGTATGACTGAAATGATGCTGATAAACAGACTACTGAACGAAACCCCTGACCCGGAAAATTTCTGTTTCAGGCTAGATGATGGCTTTTACGAGCGACGATATTGGATATAGGGTTGTCGCTACATTGGCTGTATCAAATAGTTTGTCCTTAAGAATTTGAATTTCCCTGCTAAAGAAAAACAAACCTCTACAAATTAAGTTTATAGTCTAGAGATGTATAATGAGTCTTAAGAAATCTTAATTATTCGTGAATAGCTTGCGAGGTGAGGATCATTTCGTCATAAATGTAGGTAGTTCGTTAGTCCCTGTTTAAATTGACTTTAATACAATATGGGAAGCGATAGGATTTTTTGCCTATTTGACCCAAGAGGAAACCGAAATGGGTTCAAGGAAGATAGCACAGTTGACTCATCACTTTTGTAAGGAAAGCGGTGTCAATGAATGTGCAGTTTTCCGGATGTCAATTGACTGGGTGGGGCATCCGATATTTATGAAATTTGTATAACAACCGAGTGTGTTAAAGCTGTCAAAAGAGGCTGCCGACTCATGAATTTGCAAAGCCTCAAGACACGAAAACACAATCGTTTTCAAGTATTCAGGTGCAAGGATTCGGTTTTGTGTGTTTGAATTTCGTGAATACGGCGGCTTAGAAATTGGATGGATTGTTCATCCACCTGAAAATTAATGATGATGTCCGGCGTGCGGCCAATGATCCGCTCAACTTCTGCGGCACAGGTATGGGTGACCAAAATATGATCGCAAGTGCGCCCAATGGCTTTTATGGCTTCGATTTCGCTGACGGAGGCCGCTTGAATACTGCGGTCGGGATAGTAGCTGTGCAGGATATGTTTGAGCATGTGGGTGGTGTTTTGCAAGGTTGATACGACGCCGATTTGTGGGCTGCGCAGGCGGGCGATTTTAAGCATGGTATCCGGTGTCAGACGGGTATCAATACCCACTACTTTTGTGACTGCCTCCCCGAGTTCCTTGGTGACTTCTGATAAGTGATGAAAGGTGGTGATAATCAGATCATATTGGTGGTTTGCGCCTTCAACATCCTGGTAAAGGTCATCCAGCAAACCATAATGAATATCCATATCGAGGGCCTGGCTGAGATACTGCCCCATTTCAGAACTGTCGTGCATATTGCACTCATAAAAAGCTGCTCGAACATTGCCAACCGCATACACTTCATGAACCGCGTTGGTCATTTGCCGCAAGGCATCCTTGACCGAAATACCTGCTGCTAATCCCTGCCAAGCCAGATTACGAGCCTGCTGGTAAAAGTAATCCGTCAGATTGGTGTGCGATTTTTCTGTGATCCGTGAAATATCGTTGACCTGAAATCCCTTTCGGCCACCGGGAAGACTTTCAATAATGCCTAGCGCGGCCATCATCTGATACGCTTTGTTGACGGTATTGCGATTTGAACCGAGTTCATCGGCAAGATCGCGCACCGACGGCAAACGATCCCCCGAAACATATTGGCGGCTCATGATGCGGTTGATAATGGCTTGCTGAATTTCTTCTGCCGTGACTAAATCTTTAGGCATCCATTTGTGTCCTATGGCTTGCGACAAATGACAATTTCATGTAGTGTATGGATGGAAAATAATTTTGTCAACAAAAGTTATGTGCCGTTCGGAAGTTAGTAGAGGCATATTTGAACGGTTTATTTCAAATAGATGATGGTTCGCCATCACGTACGAATTGTGAGTAAAAATGAAAATCGAGTCGGTTGATTTCTTTTATTTGTCCATGCCACAGATTGAAGATATTGGCGACGGCAGCCAGGATGCGCTGCTCGTCCGTGTGACTGCCGGTGGCTATACCGGCTGGGGCGAGTGTGAATCCTCTCCATTACCAACGATTGCGGCTTTAATCTGCCCCATGTCACACAGCGCCTGTAAACCAGTTATTGCCTCCATTTTAGGACAAACACTCAACGATCCGGGCGATACTGCCCGTATTCACCAGCTTGTCCGCGAAAACAGCATGGATTTGCTACAGGCGGATCATGCGCTGTCGGGTATTGATATTGCCCTGTGGGATTTGTTGGGCAAACGTCATGGCGAGCCTGCTTATCGGCTGCTGGGTTATGAACGCGCTTATCCCAAAACACCCTACGCCTCCTCGTTATTTGGTGACACCGCACAAGATACATTCGCAAAAGCAAAAGAAGTGCGTCTGAAAGGCTATCGAGCCGCTAAATTTGGTTGGGGGCCTTTCGGTCGGCGGACGCTTCAGGATGATATTGATCAGGTGGTTGCTGCCCGTGAAGGGCTTGGCGACGATGGGATTCTGTGCATTGATGCCGGAACCATATGGGGAACAGATGTCGAAACCGCCAAAGCACGCTTGAATGTCTTGAGGGAGAAGCGAACGACATGGCTTGAGGAACCGTTTCACACCGGCGCACTGCACGCCTACAACGCCCTGGCAGCGCTTAGCGGGGATGTTCGTCTGGCGGGTGGCGAAGGCGCACATAACGAATTTATGGCGCAGCACATGATCGACTATGCCGGAGTGGGTTTTATCCAAATTGATACCGGACGGATCGGCGGGTTAACTGCCGCCAAACGGGTGGCGGATTATGCGGCTACCCGGGGGGTGAAATATGTCAACCACACCTTCACATCACATCTGGCCTTAAGTGCATCCATTCAACCGTATGCCGGACTCGATGATCATGTCCTGTGTGAGTATCCGGTTGAGTTGAAAGCGCTGGCTTATGAACTGACGAGCGAACATATCACGCTGGATAGCAACGGCCAAATCAGCGTTCCCGAACGTCCGGGTTTGGGTATGACACCGGACATCCCCGCGCTTCAGAAATATCTCGTCGATACGCAAATTACGGTCAATGGTCAAATCATCTACCAGACCCCCTCACTTTAAGTGACGGAGAAAGCAAGTCTATGGCGCATTAAAAATCCTAACCGAGTTCAAAATATTGTCTGTTCAATTCTTGTTTGAAAGGGAGTCGTATTATGAGTTCGCAAAAGATTTCACGCCGTTCTTTTCTCAAAACTGCAAGCATGTTTGGCATCGGTGCCGGATTAATGAAGGGACTGCCTTCGTTTGCCAGCGCCGCGTTCCAGGACAAACTGGATATGAGTCTCTGGTGGTGGGCGGATGATCCGGCTTACGGCAAATGGGTCGAAGATACTGCCAAAAAATTCAGTGAGACAAATCCCAATATCACCATCTCGACACTGCAACAGGATACCTGCTGCGTCATTTCGCAGTTCACGACCGCCGCTGCCGCCGGTGAAACACCCGATGTACAGTTTTTCTTCAATGGCATTTACCACATTGAAAATGTTTGGCAGGGCTACCTCGAACCCCTCAATGATTTGATACCAGAAGATGTTCGCAAGAACTCCAACGCCAGCCCGCTCAGTGTGTTCGATGGCAAGCAGTACCGCTTGGGTTGGTATCCGGTGCCGCTGCTGTGGGAATACAATAAAGACTCCTTCGACAAAGCCAAGTTGGATGCCGATAATCCACCCAAGACCTGGGACGAATGGATGGCGGCTTGCGACAAACTCAAGACTGCTGGCATTACCCCGATGGGCGGTGGCTTAAGTGATGGTTTCTGGGGCGAATGGTATCTCGGCAACGCACTAACCCAGAGCCTCGACAGCCCCGGGGACGCGATTGCGCTGTTCATTGGCGATAAAGACTTCAATGATCCGAAATACTATGCCTTCTGGTCGCGTTTAGAAGATATGGTCAAGAATAAGTTCTTGAACGATGATATGTTGTCGGTTGACCTGTTCACTGCCATTAATAAGGTGACTACAGGCGAACTTGCCGTAACGCAGGTGGTCGGTTCAGTTGCCGCCAGCCACATTCCAACACGCGGTGATCGTGTCGGTATGATGGTCATGCCGGTGTTCGGCGAAGGCAAACTGGCGGGTATTCCGATCACCGATTCGCAGGGCTGGGGGATTCCGAGTGCCGCCAAGCACAAGAAAGAATCGGCTGACATTCTGCAATTCATGCAATCACCCGAGCGCCTCTCCGCTTTCTGGGAAATGCATAACTTCTTCCCCATCAACAGCACGTGGGACCCCAGTGTCATCAAAGACAAAACATTGAAGCAGTTATACGACACATGGGTTGGCGGCAAGACCAACGTCTATATTCCCGACCTCATGCCGACTCAGTTCTGGACAGACGCGATGTTCGTTGCCGCACAGGAAATCGTGGGCGGCAATATGACGGGTGAGCAGGCCGGGGCGCAGAACGCTGGCGTCGTCAAACAGTGGCGTGATAACAATCCCGATTTGCTGGAAAACTATCAGAAGTGGTCTGAAGAACTGGCAAAGTCCATTAGCTAAGGGTTCAATTAATTCATTACATTTCCTTCCCTCTTTAAATGATCTTGAAGAGGGGAGCGTATTTGTGTTTTGCCAGGTGCCAACATCTTGAAACGTGCAACAGGAGTATGAGGCAGAATGTCGAAGCGATTTGAAAATAAAGTCGTGATCGTGACAGGTGGCGGCACCGGCATTGGACGTGGTGCAGCGATACGCTTTGCTGGCGAGGGTGCCGAAGTCGTGGTCAGCGGACGGCGCACCGAGCCGCTTGAGAATGTAGTCAAGGAAATCACGGCTGCGGGTGGCAAAGCATGGTCGCAAACCTGCGATGTGCGCGAAATCGACCAGATTCAAGCGCTGGTGGATGCAGTGGTGGCTCGCAGCGGACATATTGATGTGCTGATCAACAACGCGGGTGTTCCCGGTGAAGGTGCATTTTTGGAAGTCACCCCGGATTACTACGATCACGTGCTGGAAACCAATTTGCGAGGCTGTTACTTCATGGCGCAGCGGGTCGCAAAGGCGATGATCGCTAATGGGAACGGTGGCAGCATCATCAACATTACCTCGATTGATGCCACTGCCGCCGATGGCCCTTATTCGGCGTACTGTACCGCTAAAGCTGGTTTGGTCAATTTGACACGCTGCATGGCCTTTGAACTCGCACCGCACAAAATACGCGCCAACGCGGTTGCACCTGGCTTTACAATGACTGAGATGACCAGTAATGCCGTATCCGCCGAAGAGCTCGATTATTTATCGAACCGCTTTGACCGTGTGCCGATGCGCCGGTTGGGAACAGTCGAAGAATGCGCGGCAGTGATGGCCTTTCTGGCATCGGATGAAGCGCCCTATCTGGTTGGTCAAAATATCACGATTGACGGTGGGTTGACGTCCAATTTGTTTATCTTCGAGTCATTCGGATTAATGAAAAAATAGTTCGCGCGGTCTGATGCCCAATAGTATTTATTGTTAAGAGTTGCAAAATGGTTCGTACAAGAGCAATTACCCCTTATTTATTCGTCGCCCCGCTGGTGGCTATTCTGCTGCTGATCTTCGGTTATCCGCTGGTCAAAATCTTCGATTTCAGCGTCAAGCGCATTCGTGGATTTGATGGTCCAAACATCGGTGGAGGCAACTTCGAGTCGCTCTTTAATGATCCGGTTTTCGGTGCGTCCATCGTCCACAACTTGCAGCTGCTGCTGGCGGTTGTGCCGCTGCTGCTGGTGTCGTTGATTATCGCCATTGCGTTGTATGAACGGCTGCGCGGGTGGCGCTTTTTCCGTACAGTGGTGTTCATCCCGTATGTCATTGCGGTGCCGATTGTCGGTGTGGTGCTGAAGAACGTGTTTCAGTTCAACGGCCCTGTCAACCAGATTTTGCGCGCTGCCGGATTGGATAACCTCGCGCTCGATTGGTTAGGGGATAAGAACATCGCGATCTGGACAGTCCTAACGATGATCGTCTGGCGCGAGTCAGCTTTTGGCATCATCCTGTTTGTGTCACGGTTACTCTCATTAAACGAAGAATTGACCGAAGCGGCACAGCTCGACGGCGCAAATTGGTGGCAGCGGACACGCTACATCGTCATCCCGCAGCTTAAAGGGGTGATTGAGTTTTATCTCGTGATCGGCTTGATTACGATGGCGGCTTCGGTCTTTGCCTATGTCTACATCGTACCGGGCAAAGGTGCGCCTGCCAACGGCACGATGGTTTTGGAACTCTACATCTACAACTGGGCGTTTGAAAAACACCTGCCGGGAATTGCATCGGCGGCCTCGGTCTTACTGTTCCTCGTCACGGCATCGCTGATGTTCGTCCTGTTCTACATCCGCAGGCAGGCCGCAGCCGAGGAGTTGCAATGATGAGCCGGGAAAATATTTCAGCATCACCCAGCACTTCAAAAAACAGCAGCAAAGCGATTCGGCTGCGGCCTTCGGCGGTTACCATTTCGTTGCAGGGTTTACTGCTCATTGCGGCTTTTATCGCGCTGGTTCCGGCCTACTTCATCGTGATTTCGTCGCTCAAAACGCCACAGGCCTATTTGGATGACCGCATCGGGTTTCCGGCGCAAATCGTGTTCGATAACTACAACACGGTTCTTACGCAGCATCCCTTTTTCCTGTGGATGGGTAACAGCACCTTGATTTCGGTAGGGTCGGTGCTGGTAAGTACCGTCATTTCGGCTCTGGCCGCGTATGCCATCGCACGGATGCGCTTCTGGGGACGTGAATTTTTGATGTCGCTTTCGACTTCGCTGATGGCGGTGCCGCCGGTCGTGATGGTCGTGCCGCTGTTCGTGCTCTTCTCGCAAATTGGACTGCTAGGCAAATATCAGGGTGTGATATTGATCTATGCCGGTTTGATGTGTCCGTTTTCAGTTTATTTACTCGTGACCTTTTTCCGCACCATTCCCACCGAGCTGTTGGAGGCTTCGCTGATTGATGGCGCGTCGACCCTCGGTGTATTGTGGCGGATTATTTTGCCGCTTTCCGGCCCACCGCTGGTGACGCTGTTTATCGTTAACCTGCTCTACGTCTGGAATGACCTGCTTATTGCGCTTCTGTTTCTACCGGATGAAAAGTTACGCACGCTGATGGTCGGCGTGAGTGTGTTTCAGGGTCGGTTTCTCCAAAATATTCCGTTGAGTATGGCAGGAATGGCGCTGGCGAGTGCGCCCATGCTGATCGTCTATATCGTGTTCCAACGTTACTTTATTCGCGGGTTAGTGGCCGGTGCGGTAAAGGGATAATGCTCATGACATGCCAGATCACAACCGGTACAGAAGCCGGACACAAAGCGCTTTATCTTGAAAATGAGAGCCTTCGGATTACGGTGCTGCCCGAAAAGGGCGCGGACATTTACGCTTTTTTGCATAAACCAACGGGCATCGATTTCCTGTGGAAAAACCCCATCGGTTTATGGCCGCCGGGTTCGCCCCCGCACGATGGCAGCGGTGACATGGGCTTCTTGCAGAATTATGAAGGCTGCTGGCAGGAACTGTTTCCAAGCTGCAACGGCCCGACCACCTATCAGCAGAAAAACATTCCCTTTCATGGCGAGGTGGTGACATTACCCTGGCAGTACCAGATTGAAACCCAAACAGCCGACGAACTGGCTGTCCATTTCCAGGTCGAAACGCGCTTAACCACCTTCCGGCTGGAACGTACCATGCGCCTCAAACGTGATTCAATGTCCCTGACGTTAGATGAAAAGGTGACCAATATCGGGGCAACTGAACAGCATTTTGTGTGGGGACATCACTGCGTGGTGGGTGGTGCATGGTTGGAGGCAGGCTGCGAACTGCAAACGCCCGCCAAAACCATCATGACAATTGATCAAATCTACGAAGAAAAAACAGCGCGGTTGGCTCCCGGTCAGCATGAACCCTGGCCGAATGCCCTGACGCGCACCGGTGACAGAGTCGATTTGCAGGTTGTGCCGGGGCCGGAAACCCACAGCCACGATGATGTCTACCTGACCAATTTGACCGATGGTTGGGTGTCCGTCACCAATCCACGCCTGAAAATCACCTTTGGTTTATATTGGGATCCTGCCGTATTCAAGTGGATTATAAGCTGGCAGCCGTATGGCGGTGCCGAAGCGCTGCCGTTTAAAGGGATGCCCTACGCCCTCGGTATTGAACCCTGGATTGCGCAAGATCCCTTGGGCGAGTCGGTCGCATCGGGTGCGGCGAGGCTTTTGCAACCGGGTGAGTCTTTGACGACGCGTGTCGAAGCGCGGGTTAGCTAGACTGTGATTGATTACTGATGATACTTATTCGGGTGGAGTGAAATTATGGGGTTGCTAGATGGACAGGTTGCGATTGTGACTGGAGCCGGTCAAGGCCTGGGCGCGACGATCGCCCGGGAATTTGCCCATGAAGGCGCGGCGGTCGCCTTGTTGGAACGCAATCCGCAGACCTTAGAAGAAACACGCGCTCAGATTGAGGCCGCAGGCGGCGAAGCCAAAGCTTTCCCGCTCGATATTACGGATTATGATGCCTATGCACAGGTGGTTAAGGACATCATCACCTGGAAGGGGAAAATCGACGCGCTGGTGAACAACGCTGCCATCGCCATGTACGGTACGATTTTGAACGACACACTGGGAAACTGGCGCAAGCAAATCACCGTCAATCTGGAAGCGGTCTACATGGGTTCCAAGCTGGTCGCGCCGCATATGGTCGAACGTGAGTACGGACGTATCATTAGCATCGTTTCGATACAAGGGTTTGCCTCCAGTGGTGATGCCGGAGCATATAATGCGGCCAAGGGCGGCATCATCGCCTACACCAAATCGATGGCGGTCGAGCTAGGCAAGTACAACATTCTGGTCAATTGCGTCGCCCCCGGTTTCATGCGGACGCCGATGTCGTTCATTGACGGTGTGGATGAAACCACTACGCCGGACTTTTTGGAATGGTATGTCAAGCGTGGAAAAGTTCCCCTGCGGCGTACCGGTTTGCCGGAAGATGTATCGGGCACAGTCGTCTTTCTGGCATCCAGCTACTGCCGCTATATGACCGGACAAATGCTGGTGGTGGATGGCGGCTTAATGAGCACCTTCTAAAGCTTACGAGCTGCCGAAAGTGAATTTCTGCCTTGTCTCATAGCAAATGAGGTAAGTCGTATCCAAACAAATCGTGATCTTGTAAAGGCGGGATTTTTCGCGCCCACGCAATTTATTACCATGCGCTTATGAAATGGAGCAAATATGGGCGAACTTGAGGGACGAATTGCCATCATTACAGGGGCAGGACGCGGGATCGGCTTTGGTATCGCCACGCGGTTGTGTAAAGCGGGTGCTACAGCGGTGATTGCCGAGTTCAATCCGCAGACCGGAAATGAAGCGGTGGCAAAGCTGACTGCCGATGGATACAAAGCACATTTTCATCAAACGGACGTGACGAATGCTGACAGCGTGAATGCGCTCACCGATGCGGTAAAAACGCAGTTTGGGCGCATCGATATTCTGGTCAATAACGCAGGGTTGGCGGAAATTGGCCCGACCGAAACCTTCCCGTTGGATAAGTGGTACAAGCAGGTTGACGTGATGTACAACGGCGTTTTCCTGTGCATACAGTCCGTTGGGCGGGTGATGCTCGAACAGCGCAAGGGCGTCATCCTCAACATCAGTTCGATTGGTGGCTTGGGCGCGTGGCCGATGCGCTCGGCTTATAACAGTGCCAAGGCGGCGGTTATCAGCTTGACGGAAAACATCGGTACAGAATGGGCACGGCGGGGCGTGCGCGTGGTCAGCGTTGCCCCCGGTGTCACCCGTACCGCCATTTTGCAGCAGATGGTCGATGAAGGAATTGCCTCGCTCGACCAATACAATAAGCGGACGCCGATGGGACGCGTGGGCGAAGTCGATGAGATTGCCAGCGTCGTGCAATTTTTAGTCAGTGACCGTGCCAGTTACATCACCGCGACCACGGTAACGGTTGATGGTGGTTGGACTGCCTGGGGCAATTTACCGCTATAGGAGCGTGACATGCGATTTCAAGATCAAGTCGTGGTGGTAACAGGTGCCGGGCGCGGCATCGGCTACGCGCTGGCGGAACGCTTTGCCAGTGAAGGTGCCAAAGTCGTCATCGCAGAAATCAACGTGGAAACCGGTCAAGCAGCAGCCGCCAAACTGAATGCTACCTTCGAGCAGTTGGATGTGCGGGATGCTAGGGCGGTTTCGCGGGTAGTCGATTCGATTGTTGCCCGTCATGGACGAATCGACGTGTGGGTAAATAATGCCGGTGTCGCCCATAAAGGCTTGGCTGTTGATTTGGAACCCGAGGATTGGGATGCCGATATTGGCGTGATGCTCTCCGGAGCCTTCTACTGCGCCCACTATGCTGGCAAAGTGATGCTCGATCAGAAACAGGGAACGATGGTCAATGTGGCCTCGATTAACGGTTTCTTTGCCCAAAAAGGACGCGCACCTTACTCGTCCGCTAAAGCCGGATTGATTATGCTTACCAAAGTGCTGGCCTCGGAATGGGCAGAACATGGCGTACGGGTTAATGGTGTTGCCCCCGGTGTGGTTATGACTGATCTGGTGCAGCAGGGTATTGATCAAGGAATCGTGACCGAACAAGCTTACTTGAGCCGTATCCCGATGGGGCGGTTGGGCGAACTGAACGAGGTTGTCGAAGCCGTGACCTTCCTTGCCAGCAGTGAAGCTTCTTTTATGACCGGCGAAGTGATGAAGGTTGACGGCGGTTGGACAGCCTATCACCTGTTTTATCCGTTTGAGAAAGCCTTCACGACGGCCAGTGAAACGTAAAAAGGATCTTTATCATGACCGAAAATATTTTAAAACTGACAGTGCTTTCCCCTGGCCTCGATCATCCTGAAGGTGTGGCATGGGGACCGGATGGTAAGGTCTATGCCGGAGGAGAAGCAGGGCAAATTTACCGGCTCGATCTCGCTGATAATTCCTGCGAAATGGTTGCGAATACGGGTGGCTTTGTGCTGGGTTTAGCCCATGATGCGGCGGGCAGCGTCTACGTCTGCGACCAGGGCCGCAAACAAATCGTGAAAGCGACTCCTGCGGGTGAGGTGTCGACCTATTGTGATGGTAATGCCGACCAAAAGATGCGTGTGCCGAATTATCCGGTGTTTGACGCGGAAGGCAATCTATATGTTTCCGACTCGGGTGATTGGGGCGCAGGCAATGGCTTCATCTGGCGCATTCGTCCCGGCGGAAAGGCCGAAATTTGGGATCGACAGGCCAGCGGATTCACGAATGGGATGTGCCTGGGTGCGGACGGTCGTTCGCTGTATATCGTGGAATCCACCCCGCCGCTGATTTCTAAAATCCCTTTTAATTCCGATGGCTCTGCCGGAACGCGTTCGGTCGTGGTCGAACTGCCGCGTACTGTACCGGATGGTGTGGCGCTTGATGCGCAGGGCAACCTGTATATTTCGTGCTACAACCCGAACATCATTTTCCGTTATGGTACGGATGGCAAGCTTGTGACGCTCTACGATGATTGGGAACAACTGATGTTGGTCGCACCGACCAATATTGCCTTTGGCGGAGCCGATCTCAAAACCTTAATCATCGCCAATCTTTGCGGCTGGAATCTGGTGATGGCACCTGTAGAGGTTGCAGGGCTGCCTGTACAGTATCCGCGCTTATGAGAACAAAGTGCGGAGGTTGGACGCCTCCGCTCGCTGGATTAGCGTGTAGTTTTAAACGCCCGGCGGCGCATCATCCGAACATTGCCCATCCAAGGATAGCGCCGATGATTAACCCCAATAAACCATATGGAAATTTATTGAGGCTGATCAGCAGCCCGAGCAAAACCGTCACGATCAACAAGGCATCGAACGGTCTTGTATACCAGTGAACCTCCTTACGAGGTTTGCCAGACTCACTTTGATATCCAAATGCTCTATCGAGTACGACTCCTAATACACCAAAAACCAGCAGCAATAAATAATCCATAGTCAATCAATTCTTAAAATCACAGGATCCTCGACTGTCTATAGTGATTTCCCTGTGATGCCTTTATTGTAGGCGTAGATGTCGACCATGCGGTAAGGTTTCATAAGTGATAAAAATCACAATCGATACCCTTAAGCTGGACTTTATCCAACTATAACTTAATAAGACTTTAACGGGTTATATTGGTTCATTAAAGTCTGAGAATCTTTTCAAAATGAGCAATTTGAACCATAGTAACCCTTCCTGCTCAAGAATGGATAAAGTCGAGTTAAGTACAATTCACCTGGATTTCTATCCCACTGTTCATCGCCAAATGTGTTTTTGTAAGGCAAACAGCTATACGTCTGCTGGTTTTAAGAAGCAATGCCGTACATTCAAACAGATTTTATGACTTCTGTGCGGCTTGCAGCAGCTCGATGACTATGCCGTCCGGGTCTTTCATGTAAAGCGCCCAACCACCTTTATTCGGTCCTTGATCCAGATAGGTGGGTGTACTGATGAATTCGACGCCTGCCTCTTTGAGCGTTGTGTACATCGCCTGAAGATCATCCACAAAATAGCAGATGTGACCGCTGCCAGGGTTGTTCGGTGTCAAATCCTGCTGCTGACCCTTTGGATGCTTATAGCCGTTGAGTTCCAGCAAATGCGTTGTGCCGGGGATACGCAGCACGGCATTGTGAACGACTGCATCAGGAAAACCAATGATCGTTCGAAAATATTCCAGTGTGACTTCGGGGCGATTTACAATCACTTCAAAACCCAATAGATCACGGTAAAACTTGAGCGAACGTTCGGTGTCACTGACGGTATAACTGGTATGGTGTGCGCCAATAATAGCCATTTAAGCATAAACTTCCTTTTTTAATATCCATTTTGGAGCGATTATACCGAATAGAAGAGGTCAGCCAAAAAACCCTCCGAGTCCATCTGGTAATCCTTCAACTCAAGAGTCGCGAGTGGATATATAGCGGAAGACGAACGAGCGCGGTTAGAATCAGCCTGTCAAAATAGTTCACTCCCGGGTCTTTCTCTATAGCAGTGGAGAATGACACAGATATTCAGGGAAAATAAGCCTGTTTGAAAAGTAACCAATTAAGGAACGAAAAATGACTTCACGTAAACGCTATGCCATCGTGGGGACAGGTTCACGAGCCGGAATGTACGTCGAAGCGCTGACGGTGACGTATCGCGAAACCGCCGAATTAGTGGCGTTTTGCGATTTGAGTCAGGTGCGCATGAACTGGTATAACCAGCAGCTGGCGCAGTCGAATATGCCAGCACTGCCAACCTATCCTGCCGCACAATTTGACCAGATGATCGCGGACACCAGGCCGGATGTGGTGATTGTATGTACGATGGATTCGACCCATCACCTGTACATCATCCGCGCGATGGAATTGGGCTGTGATGTGATTACCGAAAAGCCTATGACCACGACCGTCGAGAGCTTGCGCGCGATATATGATGCCATCCAACGCACAGGTAAATCGCTCCGGGTGACCTTCAATTACCGCTATGCGCCGGCGTATACACGGCTGCGCGAATTGGTGATGAAAGGTGTGGTCGGGCGTCCTTTGGCGGTCGATTTTTCCTGGCTGCTGGATACCAGTCACGGCGCGGATTACTTCCGGCGCTGGCATCGCGAGAAGCAGAACACCGGCGGCTTACTCATCCATAAGGCGACACATCATTTTGACCTCGTAAACTGGTGGATTGATTCATATCCGAAGCAGGTCTTCGCGATGGGTGATTTGCAGTTCTACGGCAAGGAAAATGCGGCGGCACGCGGCGAACATTATAACTACGCCCGTTATACCAATGAACCGGATGCGGCGAATGATCCGTTTGCGCTGTTGTTGAACGACAAAGAATTATTTCGCGGGTTGTATCTGAACGCCGAAGCCGAAACGGGCTACTTGCGGGATCGTAATGTTTTCGGCGAACCGATCACGATTGAGGATACCATGAACGTGACTGCACGCTACCGTAATGGTGTGCTGCTGTCCTACTGTTTGATTGCTTATTCACCTTGGGAGGGGCTGCGAGTGGCAATCACCGGAACCAAGGGGCGTGCCGAACTCGACGTCATGGAAAATATCAATCACTTGATGGGTGACGGTCAGGTAGGGAATGCCAGCAAAGGGGCATTCAAAGAAGCGACATTACGCGTATTCCCGATGTTCGGCACGGCTTATGAAGTCGAAGCTCCGGCTGGTGATGGCGGGCATGGTGGCGCTGATCCGGTAATGCTGGAGCAGATTTTTTCACCAAATCCGCCGCCTGATCCGTATCATCGTGCGGCCTCGCACCTGGATGGTGCCGCCTCAATTTTGGTGGGCATCGCGGCGAATGAGGCCATGAAAACAGGCAGGCTCATTAATATTGACGAGTTGTTCCCGCTGCCGGAGAAGCAGTCAATCGGCGTCCCTGGGACAATAACAAAATAGGTTCTGAACCGAAGGGGTTTGTTGGCGACAAGCCCTACACAAAAATTGGGTTGTTTGAAATTACTAAGATGATTAGCACAAGGTTTTATGATATGGATGATCGTTATTTTTCACCTGATCCTGCACAGCGCACGATTGCGGCTGACCTGTATAACCGCGTCAAAAATTTGCCGTTGATTTGCCCACATGGACATGTCGATCCGCGATTGTTCGCACAGGCGGATTACCGTTTTGGTACACCGGTTGATTTGCTCATCATCCCTGACCATTATATTTTTCGGATGTTGTATTCACAGGGAATCACGCTGGAGTCCTTAGGCATTCCGACAAAAAACGCTGTGCCGGTCGAGGCCGATCACCGCAAAATCTGGCAAATCGTGTGCGATCACTGGTATTTGTTTCGTGGAACGCCGACCGGAATGTGGCTGCGGGATGAATTGCAAGGTGTGTTCGGCATCGGGCATAAAATCAACAGCGCCAACGCCCAAACGATTTATGACGCGATTGCAGAAAAGCTGGCGACCACCGAATTTTCGCCGCGCCAGATGTTCGAGCGCTTTAATATCGAAGTTTTGGCGACCACCGATGCGGCCACCGATACGCTGCAATACCATGAGGCGATCCGGCAGTCGGGTTGGGCTGGACGCGTAATCCCAACCTTCCGACCGGATGCGGTAGTCAACCTGGATACCGAAAATTGGCGCACCAATATTGATCAGTTGAGTGCCGTTTCGGGTATTGATATAGCAGGTTACTCATCCTACATTGCGGCTTTGGAGCAGCGGCGGGCACACTTCAAAACCAACGGCGCAACCGCTACCGATCACGCGGCTTTTAGCGCCTATACCGGGTCTTTAAGTGATCAGGAAGCCCATACGATTTTCAACAGGGCGCTGAAAGGGGACATCAGCGCGGATGATGCGCGGCGTTTCACCGGACACATGCTGATTCAGATGGCACGTATGAGCGCTGATGACGGCTTGGTGATGCAGCTTCATATGGGTAGTTTCCGCAATCACAACCCGCGTCTGTTCCAACAGTTCGGGCGGGATATGGGGGCGGATATTCCGGTCACGGCGGAGTTCACCCGCAGCCTGAAACCGCTGCTGGACGAATGGGGTAATCAACCCGATTTGACGATCATTTTATTCAACCTGGATGAAACCACCTACAGCCGCGAACTCGCTCCACTAGCCGGACATTATCCCGCCCTGAAGCTGGGGCCGCCGTGGTGGTTTTTTGACAGCCTGAACGGGATGCGCCGTTACTTTGACGCGGTGATGGAAACGGCTGGCTTGTATAACACAGCCGGTTTTAATGACGATACACGCGCTTATGCCTCAATTCCGGCGCGGCACGATTTATGGCGGCGAGCGAGTGCCGATTGGTTGGCGGGCTTGGTGGTGCGCGGCATTATCGACGAGGAAGATGCAGAGGCGATGGCGGCTGATATGGCTTACCACCTCGCCAAACAGGCTTATCGCCTGGGAACGTGAATTTATCCGTTTAATGAGTCGCTAGCGAAGGCGGCGTGACGCGCTAAGATAGAGCTGCCTTACAAAAAATATGACAGCAATGAGGAGGGACTGATGGAATACCGGCCTTTAGGACGCACAGGTGTGATGGTTTCGAGTTTATGTCTGGGCGTGATGAATTTTGGCGGCGTGACCAACGCTGAAGACTCGATTGCCATGATTGATCGAGCCTTGGACGCGGGCATCAATTTCATCGATACCGCCAACGTATACAATGCGGGTGAAAGCGAAGTTGTATTGGGTAAGGCGCTGAAAGCTAACGGTAAGCGTGAGTCCATCGTGCTGGCGACCAAGGTCAACGGTGTGATGGGCGAAGGCCAGAATGATCGCGGTATTTCACGCTACCACATCCTGAAAGCCTGTGAGGATTCGCTGCGCCGTTTACAAACGGATCACATTGATCTCTACCAGCTTCACCGTCCATCACTGACTATCCCCCAGGATGAAACGTTACGCGCTTTGGATGATCTGGTGCGTGCGGGTAAAGTACGTTATATCGGCTGTTCGACCTTCCCCGCGTGGATGGTGATGGAAGGACTTTCGATCAGCGAACGGTATAACCTCGTCCGTTTTATCAGCGAACAGCCACCCTACAATCTGCTCGACCGCCGTATCGAAAATGAACTGGTGCCGCTGTGCCAGAAATATGGCATCGCGATTTTGCCGTGGTCGCCGCTGGCTGGTGGCATCCTTGCCGGACGCTACAACACCAATGGCTCGGCTGCCGGACACTTCCCGGAAGGATCACGCGCACAACGAATGGGTACGACCTTCCAGGATCGTGTGACCGAACGTGGTGTTAATGCAGCCCAGAAGGTAGGCGAACTGGCGCATGAACGCGGCCTGACACCGTCGCAGTTCGCGCTGCTGTGGTGTAAAGATCAACCGGGTATTACCGCGCCCATTCTCGGCCCGCGCACGATGGTCCATTTGGATGATGCGCTGGGCATTGCTGACAAGAAACTGGATGATGCGGATCGTGCCTTGCTGGATGAATTGGTGCATCCCGGTACAGCGGTGGCAGATTTCCATAACAGCAACGAGTGGATGAAAGCCCGCGTGCGATAAAGCCCTGTTCGTAATCTGATTTCTAAGTCAATCGATGTGCAAACGAAAGCCTCGCTCTCAAACGAGGTTTTTGTTTGCCGCGTGATCAGATGTGGGTCGAGGGTATTTACGTACTAGATAGGCGCGAGTAAGGCGAATTGAGATTATGATAGATAAGTCGCCTTTATACCGAACATGACATTATTGACTGGGTTTATGATGAATAAAAAACGCGTGGTGGTAACGACAGCTATCCTCTGTGTGATGCTGACGCTGATGTTATTGCTGTCCGGTCAGATGGTGAATGCCGCTGCGCCACTAGCGATTTATGATGATAGCCTGTCTTTTGGTTGGGACAATTGGTCGTGGGATACCACCTTTAATTTTGCGGCATCAAGCCCGATACACGGCGGCAGCAAATCCCTTGCGGTGAAATATAATGCGGCATGGGCAGGCGTTTATTTCCACTCCAATTCGGCGGTTGCAGCCGGTTATGATTCGCTCAGCTTCTGGATCAACGGCGACAGCAGCGCACCGGCGATCAGCGTTTCTTTTTATGATGTGAACGATGTGGCGGTTGTGGCGGCGACTTTTTCGGCCACCGCCAACACCTGGAAGCAGGTTAATGTTCCACTGGCGGCATTCGGGCCGAGCAGCGATTTGTGGGGCATCGTCTGGCAGGAAAACGGCGGCAGCGCACAGCCAACATTCTATCTGGATGACATTCAACTGGTGACATCCAACGCCGCGCCAACTGCCACACCACCGTCCTCATCAGGGCCGACATTACAGGTGGATGCCGCAGCCGGACGACATGCCATCAACCCTGACATTTACGGGATGAATGCGCCGGGTGCCGCCTTAGCGGCCAGCATCCAACTGCCGGTCAACCGCTGGGGTGGCAACGCGACCACCCGCTACAACTTCAATAATAATCTGAGTAACCACGCCTCCGATTGGTACTTCGAAAATATCGCGGAAGATTCCAGCGCTGATAACTTTGTCGCCGCCAATAAGGCGCGTGGTACAGATACGATTATCACCGTGCCATTAATTGGCTACACGCCCAATAACACCGAGTATGCCTGCGGGTTCAGCGTGGCAAAATATGGCACACAGCAGGATGTCGACCCCTACCGTCCCAACTGCGGTAACGGTATCAAACCCGACGGTTCATTTGTGACCGGCAATGATCCGCTGGATACCAGTGTTGTAGCGACACCCGCTTTCGTCCAACAGTGGATCAACCATTTGAAGGGACTTTATGGGGCAGCCAATGCGGGTGGCGTCCGCTTCTATAATCTCGACAATGAACCAATGTTGTGGAACTCCACACACCGCGATGTCCATCCCGCTCCCCTGAGTTATGACGAAGAGCGCGACCGTACCTATTCCTATGGCGCGGCGATCAAGGCGGCTGATCCGGCGGCAAAGACGCTCGGCCCGGTTGAGTGGGGGTGGTCAGGCTACTTCTATTCGGCGCTGGATATGGCATCACCGGGGGCATGGTGGAACAATCCGGTTGACCGGAACGCGCACGGCGGCCTCGAACTGACGGCATGGTATCTCAACCAGATGAAATTGTACGATCAGGCGCACAGCCTCCGTATTCTGGATTACCTCGATTTGCATTTTTATCCCGAAGCCAGCGGTGTCACACTCAGTCCTGCGGGTGGCCTCGCCACACAGGATTTACGCTTGCGTACCACCCGTTCATTATGGGATCCAACCTATGTGGACGAGAGTTGGATCAACGACACGGTGCGTCTGATCCCGCGTATGCATGATTGGGTGAACACCTATTATCCCGGCACGAAGCTGGCAATCACCGAGTACAACTTTGGCGGTGTGGAACATATCAACGGCGCGGTGACAGAAGCCGATGTGCTGGGTATCTTCGGGCGTGAAGGGCTGGACTTGGCCACCATGTGGGACCCGCCGACCGCCACTCAACCGGCAGCCTACGCTTTCCGTATGTATCGCAATTACGATGGTCAGGGTAGTACGTTCGCGGATACAGGTGTGCAGGCCACCAGCAGCGACCAGAGCAAACTGTCGGTGTATGCAGCCCAACGCGCAAATGGCACATTGACGATTATGGTCATCAACAAGACCCGCACTGGTCAAACCAGTACGCTTAATCTTGCCAACTTTAGTGGACTGGCAGCACAGGTTTACAGCTATAGTCCGGCTAACCTCAACCAGATTGTGCGTGGAGCAGATGTACCCGTAACGATGAGCAGCGTCACCACGACCTATGCGGCGCAGTCGATTACCCTGTTGGTGATTCCGTTGGGCGCTTCAGTACCTCCGCGTAATTACTTTACGACCGCTGCACCGACTTTGACATGGAACAGTGTCAGTTGGGCGGTTCGCTACGATGTGCAGATTGCCGACAATTCGGCCTTTAATGATGCAACCATCTATGACGCGGGTAACAAGTTGTCGTTCGCGCCGTTAGCAAATCCGCTGCCGGACGGTAATTACTACTGGCGTGTGCGCGCCTGTTCAACGGCTGTAGACTGCGGCGTATGGAGTGCCTATGATAGTTTTGTAGTGGACGCGGTGCCATAATCCAGAGCAGTCGGTAATCAGCAAAGGGTGACGAGTGCATCACTACCTCATCCGGCTATGTGCGTTCGTTATGTTAAGCGGCGTCCTTCTTTGCGCGGTTGTCCTGTGCGCTGGAAAGAGTCCGCTTGAACTGCTGCACGGCCAGCATTTCGATACGCTTGCCAGCAGGGCGCTAACCATCCAGTCGGACGGCCGTTCTCATCTCAACGGGTTTGTTTTGCACTCATCCTTTAGTAATGCCAAAGACGAATGGTTATGCGTCAGTATTGTTCCCCGGCTGCTGTGGGAAACAGGCGACCACGCTGATGCGCTCAGAAGGACATTGATCCGCAACTTGAAAATCACCATTAACCGGAAACCTGTACCACGCGGTTTCATCGATTTGAGTTGGCCTTTAACCGCCGACTTTGCGATGACGACCAATGGAAATGGGATTGGTTCGTATGGCGCGCCGATAAACGCCTGTTTCACGACTCGTTTTTTACCGACTGCCTGTTATACCGTAGCGGTACATGAAGCGCGGGTTTCCGGCAAAGCGGAGGATTATGGCTTTCAACTGTGTGTTGGGCAGCCCCAATACCCATACGCCTTTTTAGATAAGGGGATAATTCGTGTTTGTCGAAGCAATGGTTGGTTTTGATGCACGCGAGATGCAGACCCGATTTACCGAAACGTGGAGCGCGGAAAGGCAAGCGCTTTACCTGCTGCGAAGTGATCTCGACAAACCCTTATCGACCGATGACATGGTTTGGGAGCCGATCTTCCGCTGGGCAAATACGGACATTCCTTGGTGGGCGCATTTCCGCAGCGTGAGGCTTGAACTGCCGCAGTGGACTGGCCCACGACAACATTTGTGGGAAAACCTTGAACAGATGCAATCGTTTCTGGCTGAGCATCAGTCAGAACTGGATGGCATACCCTATTGGACCATCGCCATCACCCAATGTATCAGCCCCGAAGAAGCGTCAGTTTGGTATCCCATAATCCCGCCGATGGTCGCGCCGGAATGGTCACTGTTGGGTTATGATGTGTCCGACTATTTCCTGCTCAGCGGCTTGATGAACTGTGGATACATAGCCGAAGATGGTGATCTCAAAGGCCAATGGGCGGATAAGCTCAACCGCTATCATCTCTTTGATAGGATGGACGACGCCCTTGAGTACGCTCGACATACCGATGGGCGTGTCAAAGAACATGCGTCCTTCTTCGTCTATGGGATTTATGTGATTGGGAAACACGAATGAATACCGACACCTTTTGGAAACTGATTGAGGACGCTCAACGAAAAGCTGATGATGGGTGGATTGAGCTTGACCATGAAGCATTAATCAAAGCGTTAACGCAATATTCGGCAGTGGATATTCAAGAGTTTGACCACATTTTTTGGCGAATGAAGGCGCAAGCCTACCGAGCCGATTTATGGGATGCTGCTTATCTTGTTGCTTGTGGATGTGGCGATGACGCTTTTAGTGATTTTCGTGATTGGTTGATTAGTCAGGGACAAACAACTTTCGAGAAAGTGCTTGAAGATCCAGAAAATTTAGCCGATATTGTCCCAAGGAAACATCGGTTCGATTTATATGATGGTCGCTTGCCTGAATGTGACATTACTATTATGAATGTGGCTGAAGTCGCTTACGAACGAAAAACTGGTCAACCTATTCCTGAATATGGATATGAAATACGACCTATAGTGATTGGTAATCACATACCTGAAGAAGAATTGCCAGCTAACTTCCCACGCATTATGGAGAAATTAGGAAAATATTCGGATGAAGATTTTATGGCATCGTTAGGATAATGAGGGGAGAATCAAAAACAATTTTGTATAAAATTTCCTCTTCATAAGAGTTCTGAAAAGAAAGCGATTAACTCAACGACGCATTCTTCAATACCCCAATTTTAGCCACTTGGTAGGTTCCGACCCCACCAATTAGCCCCCTAAAAACAGATTGACTAGCCCACGCCCCCATCTCAAATGACAATTAAGGTTGTTATAGTGGCAAACCATCTGAAGGAGCTAAAAAATGGCAAATGACAACCGTGATCTTGATGACCGAAATTCAGATAAGCCTGATGAAGCCGTCGTCGCTGTTTCTGTACCACTCAACAGTACCGGAAGTGGCTATGTGCCAGCCGTTGTGCCTATTGTAACGGCGGTCGATAAAGAGAATGCAGACGATGTGGATGCAGTACGGGTCGAACCTGTGCTAGACGGAGACAAACCGTCTGACGAACGCATTGACCGCGAAATTAATGACCATCTGTCGCAGCATAGTTATATCGACGCCACCGAGCTTGTCGTCACGGTCAAAAATGGCAAGGTGACGCTAGAAGGCTCGGTTCCTGATGCCGACCAGAAAAACTATGTCGAAGAAGTGGCCGCGAAGATTGATGGCGTGAAAGGTATCGATAACCGGTTAACGCTTCAGAAACCGCAAGGCACGTTGCTTCAAAATACGTCCGGCAAACAGTAAGCCTGATCGCTTGTGCAGGATATAAAATATGGCTTTGGGTGGCAGAAACCCGAAGCCATATTTTTTGGTTGTGACTAAAACTATCTTTACAGTCCAAATCCATTTCAGGCATCGTTCGTTCGCAGGAGTACGACTTGGAGCGTGTTATAATAGTTTTAGTGTGTAAGTAAGGAGTGCAGCATGGCAATCGCCCATTTGCCCGCCTATGAAGAGTTTGTGGAATTTATAACTTCAACACCCACTGTTGAACAGGTGAGTCAACTGCGTTTATCGGCTGCTACCGAGGAACGGATTAGCACTTTGCTCAAGGCCAATCGGGAAGAAACCATCACTCCTGAAGAGAGCATCGAACTCGATGAATACCTCCGCCTAGAACGGCTGATGCGCAAAGCCAAAATCCGCGCGATTGAAAAACTCGACCAGCGCAAATGAGTGTCAGCAATATTCCAGAATCACTCCGTCGTTTAGTATTTGAACGAGCCGGAGGCCATTGTGAATATTGCTTGATGCCAGCGGGATATGCTGTCAAAAGCCATGAGGTTGATCACATCCGTGCAGAAAAACACGGTGGTCAAACGGCGGAGTCCAATTTGTCCTTAAGCTGCTTCCAATGTAACCGTCATAAAGGGAGCGATCTAACTTCCATAGACCCCATAACAGATACAGTGGTCTTACTTTTTCACCCACGTCAACATATTTGGGAAGAGCATTTTGTGTTGAATAGCGCAATCATTGAGCCGTTAACGGCTATTGGTCGTGCGACGGTTAAACTCCTACAAATGAACGACCCGGACTCGATTGATGATCGAGAAGTGCTGATACGATTGGGCCGTTATCCATAAATTGTTGAGGCTGATTTTGCCTACGACATCATGGACTTGTGCCAAATTGTTGACGCAATGCGGATCATATGGTAATTTTGTCGGCATGAAATTGTGTTCATGTCTCCCCACTTCCTGTTGTGACGCGATGTGTTGTTGTATCGCTACATTTGAGTCGCATCTTTCCGGAAGGGTTCAGCACTAGAGACAACCATTCAACCTGTGCAACACGAAACCGATCCGAAAGATCGGTTTTTTTGTTGTATGGGGCTGATGACGGTAGGACAATGGCATCGGGCGAACCAATCTGCGTGGCTGGAAACAAGTCGATTAATGTTTTAAGGACGTAAACGATGGCAAGTAATTGGAAAGATGTGTTGGAGGGGCAAATCCCTGAGGATCGTGGACAGGAGATCGAAACCTTCGCCGGACAGGTTGAACTCCGCAAGCAGAATAAGGTTGATGAGAAAGTCTTCGCGGAAACTCGTCTGCGCTGGGGGATTTATGGGCAGCGGTATGACAACGGCCAGCGCTATGATGGCGTGAAAACCCAAACGCTGCGTTATCCATCGGGTGATTTGACCAAAGGACCAACCACCTACTGGGACGCCCCCGGTATGCTGCGTATCAAGATCCCGTTTGGCGGCGTGAACCCCGAACAGATGGAAGTGCTGGCCGAAGTAGCCGATGAATACTCGGATGGCATTTTGCACGTCACCACGCGACAGGACTTCCAACTGCATTTCGTCCACATTGAGGATACCCCCGACCTGATGCGTCGGCTGGCGGCGGTTGGCGTGACCAGTCAGGAAGCCTGCGGTAACACCGTCCGCAACATCACCGGATGCCCGCTGGCGGGTGTCTGCCACGACGAGTCCTTTGATGTGACGCCCTACGCCAAGGCGATGGCTTATTTCCTACTCGGTCATGGCGACACGCAGGACTTCGGACGCAAGTTCAAGACGGCCTTTTCTGGCTGCGAGCAGCACGCCTGCGCCCTCGTCAATATGCATGACTTCGGCTTGCTGGCGCGGACCAAAGTGGTCGATGGGGAAACCAGGCGCGGCTTTGCCATCTTCGTCGGCGGCGGATTGGGAACGGTTCCCCAACAGGCCAAACTGCTGGACAGCTTCGTCAGCGAGGAAGAAATCCTGCCGATTGCCCAGTCGATTGCGCGCGTGTTCGCACGGTTGGGTGAGAAGAAGAACCGCAACCGCGCCCGTATGAAGTTCCTCGTGGAGCAGGTGGGCATCGAGGAATTCCGGCGTTTAGTGTTTGAAGAACGCAAGCTGTTGTCACCGGACATCCGCTGGACGGAATACTTGAACGAATTGCCGAACTACAAGGAAATTCCGGCCAAGCAGCCCTTCTCATTGAATGGGCAAGCACGTCCCGAAGGCTTTGAGGAATGGTACCAGACCAACATCTACAAGCAGCGTCAGGAAGGGTATGCGGTCGTTTACATCAATCTGCCTCTGGGTGACATGACCTCCGGCCAGATGTTCAAGCTGGCGGATCTGGCGCGCAAGTATGCGGGTGACAGCGTCCGTACCACTGTCGAGCAAAACATGGTGCTGCGCTGGGTCAGCGAGTCGGACTTGCCCGAACTGTACACGGAACTCAAGGCGGTCGGGCTGGCGAAACCGGGCATTGGCACGATTGTGGACATCACCAGCTGCCCCGGCACCGACACCTGCAAGCTGGGCATCGCTTCATCACGCGGATTGTCGGGCGAGTTAGCCGAGCAGTTGACTGCCAAGATGGCGACTTTGCCACCGGCCATCAAGGAACTCAAGCTCAAGGTCAGCGGCTGCTTCAACTCCTGTGGACAGCATCATGTGGCGGATATTGGCTTTTTCGGGAACAGCCGCCGTTCCGGTAATTATCTCGTGCCACACTTCCAGGTGGTGCTGGGCGGCAAGTGGAAAGAGAACGCGGGCAGCTTCGGCATGGCGATTGGCGCGGTGCCTTCCAAGCGCGTGCCGGACGTGTTGGAGGCCATCACCAACCGCTATGCCAGCGAACGCAACGAGGGCGAGAACTTCCAAACATGGGTGATGCGCCTCGGTAAGAAAGAAATCAAGGCCATGCTCGAACCCTTCACCAAAGTGCCAGAACATGATGTTGATCCCTCCTTTTACACCGATTGGGGCGACACACGCGAGTATTCATTGGGCGACATCGGCATCGGGGAATGTGCGGGTGAGGTGGTATCCTTATTCTCGATGGAAATCGCCAGGGCTGAGTCCAAGCATTTCGAGGGTTTGGTGACGTTGGACGAGGGCAAGTTCGCCAAAGCCGATGAACTGGCCTACCGTTCGATGCTGCTGGCAGCTTATGCGCTGGTGCGGACACGCTTCCTCGCCCTGCAAGATGATCCCAATAAGATTGTCGAGGAATTCCGGCGCACGTTCTACGATACCAAGCTGTTCTTCGACCCGTTCGCGGGCGGGAAATTCGCCAATTACCTGTTTGACCGCCATGCCAATCCACCGGAAACGGTGACGGCTGATACGGCGCAGCACACGCTGGATGAGGCGCAGTTGTTCATCGAAGCCTGCCATTCAGCCGAGGCGCGGGTCAATGGTCAGATTATCGGGTTGGGTAATTAAGGGTGGAGGACAAGATGATACCTTTTCGTACACAAGTGAAGTTTTACCTCGACACGACCAGCCCGATAAATGAGGCGCTGTTTACCGGTGTGTTTCAGCGCTGGATACAAGAGAATCTGCTGGGCGAACTGTTGATTGATGTGGCCGATTACCGGCATGTATTTCAGGGGCCGGGTACGGTTCTCATCGGTCACGAGAGTGATTATACGATTGATAACCGTGATGGCCGTTTGGGGCTGATCTATACCCGCAAGCGGCAGACGACGGAAGATGTCGCCACTCAACTGCGGACGTCCTTGCAGCGAACGCTTAAGGCGGCGGACCTGCTGGAACATGAAGCAGCTTTTCAACCGGCGCTGAAGTTTACGGTCAATGAGATCGAAGTGCGCCTTGTGGACCGGCTGAATTTTAAGAATACGCCGCAAACCTTCGACAGCATCAAGGACGAGGTGAGCGCGGTGCTGAGCGAATTCTACGGCGCGGCTGCGGTGCAGATTGAGCCGGTGCAGGCTGATCCGCGTGACTTGTTCGCGCTGCGGGTGACGGCTGATGGTGTGAACGCCCTCGCGCATGTGAAGGACGTGGTCAAGTCCGGCGTGTGATTTATCGTTCGAGTAAGGTTAGTAAGTATCAAGGTGAGAACGATGAAGAAAACTCCGATTAAATACGACGTTCAAAGTGATACTCTTGTTATCCGATTATCCGACAGCGCCATTGAAGAAAGCACGGAACTCCAACCTGGTTTAATTGTGGACTACGATGCAGCAGGTCATGTTGTTGCTATCGAATTGTTGGATGCTTCGGAAGTGGTTAAAGCCGTTGTCGAGCCTGCACCTATTGGTAAGTGATAGCCTGTCCTGAGTGCTGAGAAAAAGGCGGTGGGCAGATGTTCACCGCTTTTTGATTCACCTTTGGCAAATCTGGCAGCAATTTCGGCAATGGCAAACCCCGATTCTGTGCCAAATTTGCTATCCTGATGGACACGGTATACACAGCAGTTGCTATAAAATGAGTATAGAACAAATGGGCGTAATTGTCCAGTTAGAGTCTGGTTTGAAGCCGGAGAGAATTGGGGGAGAAATCCTCATCCCCGCCCCTTAAAGCAGATTAATACCTGTGGTCATGCCTGGGAAAGTAGACGTTCGGCTAGAAGCTTTAAGTGGAAGACATCTACGGGTTTGGTAACAAACAGATCGGCTAAGGAGGATATTTCGGAATTTATTGCGGGTGCGTTAGCCGTAACAATAATGGTTTTAACATCAGCGAATCGATCTTCCTGCTTGATCTGTCGTAGAACCTCTAGTCCCGACATACCCGGCATGTTGATATCCAGGATCATTAAGTTGGGGGTGTTTGTCGATAAGTATGCAATCGCCTCGATCCCGTCTTTCACCAGATGGATACTATCAGTCAATCCAACAAATATCGTGCGATAGATTTCTTGCATATCGGTGTTATCTTCGGCAATGAAAATCTGTTTACCCTGTGTCATAAAATCATTTCTGAACGATTGCTTCTAAGCGTACGATGAATTCTAGAGGGTCGATTGGTTTGGGAAAATACTCATCAAAACCAGCCTGGTAGACTTTTTCAGCAAGTTTATCCGAATGGTAGGCTGTGATAGCCGCAACGACAATATGATGTTTAGGATCATATTCGCGAATCAAAGCCAGAATATCCCACCCATCGGCATCAGGCATAGCCAGATCAGTGACTACAACTTGCGGGTGTACATTCCGCAATAAAGCGTTGAACTCACAGGCACTGCTCGCCCCATGTGCTTCGATTCCGTAGTACTCGAAAATAGTGAGGATAACTTGCAAATCGTCGTAGTTATCTTCGACGACAATGACACGCCAATCTCTTTTAATCATGTTTTTATCAGCTAGTCTGTTTGTGCTGCACTGTTTCTTCCATTATGGCCAGGAGTTGCTGAATGTTGTAGGGCTTGGAAACATACGCGTCAAAGCCTGCGTTCAAGATTTTGACCCTGTCTCCATCCATCGCATGTGCGGTAACTGCGATAACAGGAACGCGAGCTAATTGAGGCATTTGACGGACGTGTTTTAACATCTCCCAGCCAGTCATAACCGGCATTGAAAGGTCAAGCAAAATGATGGTGGGTACCGTTTCACGCAATGAGGCTAAACCGCCTTCCCCATCGTTCGCAATCCGCACCTTAGCCCCATAAAATTCCAGCATCGTCTGGGCAATTACCACATTGTCATTTTGATCATCGACGATCAATACCGTCCAGTTATCAAGAAGCGATGGCATCTGTTTTCTCCTCAGCAGTCTCGACGACAATATGAGGTGTTTGAATAGGCAAGAAGACTGTAAACTCCGTACCACGACCGGGTTCGCTTCTCAAGGTAATACTGCCCCCCATCATGACCACTAAGCGACGTACAATCGACAATCCCAAACCTGTACCTGTTTGTTGATTATTAGCACTCGGTTCGACCTGCCGGAATTCATCAAACACCACATCATGCAGATGGGCCGGAATACCAATACCGGTGTCGATAACGTTGAGTCGCCATACATGGTCACTGGCCTTTTGTACGCGTAATGTGACCGATCCGGTTTTTGTAAACTTAATCGCATTCGACACTAAGTTAGTGATGATTTGCTTGATGCGCATTTCGTCGCCGATAATCGTTTCGGGTAAAGTGCCATCAAAATTGATCGAAAAATCAAGACCTTTATCCGTTGCCAATACGCGATTTTGCTTTTCAATTTCATCGAACAATGCACGAAGGTTAACGGGTTTTGCCACCAACTCCATACGCCCCGCCTCGATTTTGGACACATCGAGTAAGTCATTAATCAGCCTCAACAGGTCTTTAGCATTCAACAAGACCCGCTCTTGAAAGGTTTTTGCTTTTTCAGGTAGTTCCCCGGCCATCCCGTTAATCTGCAATTGCGAATATCCCATAATAGCATTGAGCGGTGTACGAAGTTCGTGCGACATATTCGCAAGAAATTCGCTTTTCAGCCGATTTGCCATTTCTGCTTCGTGCTTCGCAATTTCCAGGGCCGCATTTGCTTCTCGTAGGCGATTCGTCTGTTCTTCAAGACGACGCAGCGTATGAACCCGCACCGCATGAAAGATGACGGCCAAAACAGTAGCCGCGAACAACCCGAATCCATAGGACACCACGTCGTTTACAGGGGTCATCAGCGCAACAGTGATAAGCCATCCAACCCAACCAACAAAAATCGTAAAGGCTAACCAGCGCCACGACACAAGAAAAATCGCAAAACCAACAATAGCCAGCATCATAAAATTGGTGGTCTGAATATCGTTGGTTATGTACAGGGTTGTCCAGCCGTTAGTCAGAACGAGCAGCGCAATCCCTACACCCAGTGGATTCGCCCACCAGATAGGGAGCGTGTATCGTTTGAGTATTAGATACAAAGTGATCAGCGGTATCGCCGAAAGCCCATCGATGATGATCAAGGGCATTTTTAGTTCTGGTGATAGGGTGAACAAATGCACGAAGGTGATCATCAGATACATGATGCTCAACCCGGGTGCGATAGTGATCAGACTGTTATACGTGATACGGTCAAAAGCATCCTTGTATGATGCAGGTGTCGCGATAGGCGCGGATGAATCGGGCATCGTATTTTGCATGTCAACCACAGTTTTGAATCTTAACCTTTCCTTTTGGATACAAAACATATCTGGGACATGCTTTGCAATTCATGAATAATATCATTATAGGGATAAACCATAATCTGAATACCTTCACGATTTTTGGGTGTATTTCATATCCTTAATGGTGCGCCGGGTGTATCACGCAGTTCGAGTTGAATAAGGTCGGCCTGATCAGTTGGATCGACCCAGCAATGGGTGGCATGTGGGAGCTATCGATGTTGCCAATGCATTCTAGATCGATAAATATGTAATCAACACTCTTTGTACGGGGAGAAAAAGCGGAAACTGCCAGGTAGGTTCGACCGGATAAGCCGTGATGCTAAGGTTATCCGAAAAGAAATGCAGCGTATGAGTGCGCCGATCAACATGTGGACTTCCCCATAATAAAATCAGGTCACCGCCTCTGAGTATGCTATCACGCATTGTAAAGCCGATGCTGCTAATCTCGCTTTGAGTCACACCTGCGATTATCAGAGAAAAAGTACCTGCTGCCGGATAGAGGAAGCAATATTCATGCTGGGTAGTAGACGGATAACTTCTCACGCACGAGAACCCATGTGCTTCGAGATTATGTCTTGGTTGTCCCGGAAAAACATCTGCGAATGAAGCAAATGGATTGGAGGGCAGCGTTGTGTATTGCGCGAATACGCTTGCACTGATATTGATGACCGCGAAGCCCATCACCAAAACGAACGCGATGAACTTGTACGGAAATAGCGTAAATAATGGAGTACACGGCTGCCAGCTTCTATTTTGTGTGATTAGTTGCATAGCTTGACACCTTAACGTGATGTTTGTGTCTACGTTAAGGCTTAAGCCATGCCCAAGCACCTCTAAGATTAGGGGCACATTGGGGGGAATCTATGGGGATTTTTACGCCAGTAGTTTCAATGCTCTGGCACGAGCAATCGCCTGGGTGCGGCTGTGTACGTCTAGCTTGCTATAAATCTGCTTCAGGTACCAGTGAATGGTTCCGACGCTCAGGACGATGCGGCTGGCGATGTCACGGCTGGTCAAGCCCTCTGCGATGAGCTGTAAAATCTCTAGCTCCCGTTCACTGAGGGAGTCAATCAACGGTTGATCGGTCAAGTGAGAAGCGCTTTCGCTATCCCTAGTTGGCTGGTCGTCCTGCACCGAAAAATGATCCCACAGCTTAGCGACCATCGTCTCGAAGTTGCTGGCTTCTCCACGCTGGACAGCAGCGGCAAAGGCCTCTGGCGAGAGTTGGGACTTGAAGATGTCGAGATCGGGAACCGTAAGAAAGTAAAGCTGCCTAGATTGATACTGTGGAGCGTTCAGATATTGATTGAGAAGTTCAAGCACTTCAACTGCCAGTTCCGCATGACCTCCTTCTGCCATCAAATGCTGCGCCGTCCATTGGAGAGCCATGAGGGTTGGCCCTGTCGGCCCGATGTCTGGTATCAGGGCTAAGGCCTGGCACATGAGCCGCCTTGAGGTCTGTATTTCTCCCCGCTCAAGGCTCTTCGTTCCCCATTCATCCAATGTCCATAACATACCCGCCCGGTCTCCAATTTCCCCGGACAGGGCCAGATGCAGCGAACGGTAATGTTGTGCATCCTCATAATGTTGTTGGGCATGTGACACTACTGCCAGTGTGCCAACAGGCCATGCTGTTCCCCAGCGGTCACCTAATGCTTTAAACCGTGCCAGACTTTCTTGTGCGTAGGGCAAGGCTTCATCATGTCTCCCTGCGCATTGGAAGAGTCTTCCCATCTGGCAAAGTGCCCATGCAGTTCCCCATTCATCACCGGCTGTTTTGGCCGCAGCCAGATACTCCTCATAAATTTGTTGTACCGCGTCGAATCCACCAAACTCATCGAGGTAAAACTTGAAATGCCCAATGGCCAGCGCCGCCGTATAAACACCTAGCTGGCGCAGAATGGCGTAGCCTTTTTGAAAGCCCTCGAACTGATTGTCCCCGAGTCCTTGACAGTCATTGAAATCTGCCTGTATCAGCAGTAATTGTCCCAAAAGCTCATTTTCGACATCGCCAAAGCGTTTAACAGCCATCGTAAAGGTTTCTGCACCTTCTTGATAGCGGCTGCGCATATAGTAAAAATGTGTCAGAGCATCCAACGATTGTCGGATTTCGCTGGCTTTACCCTGCATAACTGCCCAGCGCCAGCTCACACGTATGTTGTCAAGCTGGGCTTCAATTTCGTCCAAAGCATGTATTTGCTGTGGTCCTTTCAGGTCGTTTTCCAGACGGTGGAGAAACGCAGCATAATAGGCACAGTGGGCATCGTGGACAGCCTCCGCCTCGCCAGAGTTCTCAAGTTGGTAATCTGCAAACTGCCGCAGCAGTTCTTGCAAGCTGTAACGGCCTGCCGCGTCCACCCGCAGCAGCGACCGATCTACTAGAGCAGAAAGTATAAACAGGGATGCGCCCGTCACCTGTTCGGCTGCCTCGCGCGTAATGCCACCGCGAAAGACCGACAATTTTCTGAAGACCTTCCGCTCCTCATCCGAGAGCAGCTTCCATGAGTATTCAAAAGTCGCCCGCATACTCCGATGCTTTTCTGGCATATTGCTGGTGCTGGTCGTTAAGATGTCCAGACTGCGTTCGATCTCATATGCAATCTCGCTGCAGGGCATGACCCGCACCCATGCGGCAGCTAGCTCGATGGCTAGTGGAATGCCTTCAACCAACTGACAAATACGCGCTATGGAGGCCACATCCGTGTGAACAGGCTTGTAACCCGCACGGCGAGCATGTTGTGTGAAAAGCTGGAGCGCACTGTAACCATCGGGTTCCGTGACGCATTCGTTTTTGGGGAACGTCAAGCCTCCTACGCTCAGCACCCATTCTTCACGCAGATGCAGCCTCTCGCGTGAGGTGACCAGCAACTTGACTTTAGGCGCAGCTTCCAGTATTTCCGTCAGAAGGGTTGCGCCTTCTATAAGATGCTCGAAGTTATCCAGAACAAGCAAGATATGCTTCTCGTAAAGCGCGCTTAGAAGCTGCGTCTTGCGATCTTGTTCAGAAAAAAAGGTGAGATTAAGAGAGTCGGCTATAGCCGCTACCATAAATTCGTTGGAAGTCAGTGGCTGAAGCGGAACGAAGTACGCACCGTTACTAAACGATGTGCTTTTTGCCGCCTCGATAGCCAGACGTGTCTTGCCCACTCCGCCGGGGCCGGTGACGGTCAGCAACCGGCATTCCGGTGTCCCTAAGAGGTCGGAAATTTCGGCGAGTTCACTTTCTCTGCCGACAAACGATGTGGAATGCGCTGGAAGGGTGTGGGACATCCTAACATACCCCTACATAAACTAAATCGAGTAGCTCTGGCATTCACCAACATGATGCTTTGTAACACCGGGCAAACCTTTGCTGGCCTAGGTGGAATAGTTTATTCATTCACAAAATCATCTGATTATAGGATTCTAATCAGTTTCGCACAGCGGCGCAAAATTAAGAATAAAAATTCTGTCACTTTCTTTGGGTTTTGAGCGTTTGAGTTTGGTATGGGAATTCAGCCTAGCTTTTACAATGCGAGGTCAAGTCGGTCAGTTTAACCGTTCCCATCTATAAGACAGATCAAGGCAGTTGAATTATCCAACTTGCAATAGTTATTTCCAATACAGGAAGGCCGAAACCTTCCCTTCAACAAGTCACCCCATCAGCAATGCCATGACCCCGAGCTGGTGTTGAGTAGCGCATGACCGCCACTCTGAATCATGCTGACCGTCAACCAATGTGTTGTGGTCAAGGATGTTCACAAAAGGTCTTTAAAGTCCCCTCTGCCATGAAATGGAGAGGGGATTTAGGGGTCAGGATTGGAGTAAAACTATTTATTCCATCAGAAATGCCATAATCCCTGCGCTGGTGTTGAGGAGCGCGTGACCGCCATCCTGAATCATGCTGACGGTCAAGCGGGGCAGGAATTGGCGCATCCGGGCTGCGATTTTATCAATGTCACGGGCGATATCCTTGGTACCGCCCAGCAGCAGCACCGGCATGGTCAAGCGGCGCAGCACGTCATCGGAGAAGATCGGCAGCGTGCCAATGCGCGGCTTAAACTGCGCCGTGATCTGTGCCACCGACTCCACCACGCCATCCGGCACCGGCTGATCCCCAAAAAGCGAACTGACCATGCGCGTCAGCCCCCACTTGCCCAGCATCATCGCGCCGATGGCCCGCAGCAAGAACGTGGGTCGGTCCGGTACGATCCCCCCCGGTGACATCAGCACCAGTTTATCGACGCGTTCCGGTGTGGTGGTGGCATATTTGAGCGCTGTCCATCCTCCCTGCGAAATGCCCACCAGCGTGGCGTGGTCGGCATCGAGCGCGTTTAGCACATCGTCCAGCCAATCAGCAAACGCGGGGCTGTCCCATTCGGGGCGGTTGGCGGCGCTTTTACCCGCCTCACCGGGGAGGTCAACAGCATACACACGGTAACCGCGTACATAATCCCGCACATCTGCCGCCCACATGGCCGAGTTACTGCCTGCGCCATGCAGCAGGATCAGCGCCGGATTGTTAGCATCCCCGCTGGCAACCACAAACGTATCGCCGTGCCGTGTGGGCAGGCAGCGCGTTTCATAGGGAACTGACCAATTTTTGAGCGCGGCGTCATAAATCCCCATGACTGCCGCTTCTCCCGCCGCTGACTTGTAACGTGGATCGATGTTCATCATGTCTTTACCTCATTTCCAGCTCCCGCCGCAGCCCGCGCACCCAATCCAGTTCCAGATCGTAGAAGCTGATCCAGTGCTCGGCGATGCGGATTTTAAACCAGTCGTTTTGCCCTGCTGCCCGCGCGGCTTCACTGCTGCGCTGTACCTGTTCCCGCAGCATCAGGCTGTGAACACGCACTTCTTCCTCGTACCCCGCCAGCAGCCTGCCCACCTCATCCGGCGTCAGTTGATCCGCCCACGTCAGTTGCGTGAGCAATGCGCTGCGAAACTGTGGCAGATCAGGTGGAGTGAGCATCCACTGTTTAAGCGCCTGCAAGCCGCTGTCGGTAATCGTATAGATTTTGCGCGGTGGTTTGCTGGGTTGATAGCGGGTTTCCAGCGTCACCCACTGCTGATTGTGGAGTTCGACCAGCGCGCGGTAAATCTGGTTATTGTTCCCCGACCAGTGCAACACCTCCGAGTCGGTAAATCGCTTTTTCAGGTCATATCCGGTCATGGGCGTCTCGCTCAACAAGCCCAGAATCACATATTGAATAGTCACTACCGCACCTTGATCGCTGTTCTCTAATATACATATGTTACTGTTAACCTATGTTATTCCGATTTAGACCTGCCTGTCAAGCGCCGTTTAAACGTCAAATAACGTTTTCACGTCGAGTCTGTATGTTCAGAATCGTTCGTAATAATCGGTGTTTTGAATGTAATGTTTACCTGTTATCGCCTGTTTAACAGGTCATAAGTCCATTCATCCGATGAATATGTATATTTGACCGAAAAAATCTTTACTTTTTTAATCAACTATGTTATATTATCCCCCATCAGCGCATATACCGCGTTCCATCCCCCACTCTAATTTGACGGAACGTACCACTTAGGCACAGCCAACTTAGCTGTGTTTTTATGTTTTAGGGCTATATCACTGCGGAAATGTGAGGTTTGGCTGAGATGAATGATGTGCAATATCTGACTCAAGAAGGCATGATCGAAATGGAAGCCCGGTTGAAGTATTTGACCGAGCAGAAACGCATGGAAGTCGCCGAACGGCTGCGTCAAGCACTGGCCGAAGGTGGTGACCTCAGCGAAAATGCCGAATACGAAGATGCGAAAAATGAACAGGCTTTTGTTGAAGGCGAAATTCAACGGCTTGAAACCATTATCACTTCTGCCGAAATTATCGAGACGACCACCGGCAAAAAGGACAAGGTCGAACTCGGTGCTATGATTACGGTCATGGAAAAGGGCAGCAAGGACAAAGAAGTCTACCGGCTGGTTGGCTCGGCAGAAGCGAATCCACGCGAAGGTAAAATCTCGGTGGAAAGCCCGCTTGGTCGGGCACTGCTGGGCGCAAAAGTCGGTGAAAATGTGAAGGTCAAAGCACCGGACGGTGAAGTCATTTTCGTCATTAAGTCGATTACATAGGCCGTTCTTAGCGCATACCGGACACATCCTGTCGTGTCGCTACGAATTCTGAATCCTGACGATTAAACCTGAGTATGATAGACTTGTGGAGGCTTGCCGCTGGCAGGCCTCTACGTTTATATCCAAACATTCAGGTCAATAATACCCATGTGGCAACCGAACAAACTAGAGCAGGAACGTGTCGATAAGATTCAAGCGCTTGAAGAACGCGGAGTCGAAACTTTCCCGCGCCGTGTCCAGCGCACCCATACGACGGCACAGGCCATCGCGGCTTATGATGCCCTCGAACCGTCTGACCATGAAGCGGCTGAAAGCATCGAAGTGACGGTTTGTGGTCGTGTTCGTCGCGTCAACATCAAGGGTAAGTTGTCCTTCATCCATATTGAAGATGAGCATGGTCGTGTACAGCTTTTTCTGCGTGTCAATGATATGGACGAAGCGGTTTATAACCTGATCAAAGACAAACTGATCGATACCGACGACTTTGTGCAAGCCTCCGGTACGATGATGCGCACCAAGGCCGGTGAAACCAGCGTCCTCGTGCATGAATTGACGCTGCTCGCCAAGTCGTTGAGTCCGCTGCCGGTCATCAAACAGCAGGTTCAGGACGACGGCAGCATCGTCGAATTCGGTGAATTCAGCGCCGTCGAAACCCGTTACCGCCAGCGTTATGCCGACCTGGCGGTGAATACCAGTGTCCGTGATGTGTTCCTCAAACGGGCCAAAATCATCAAAGCCGTACGGAATTTCTTTGATAACGAAGGCTTCCTTGAGGTCGAAACGCCGATTTTGCAGCCGTTATATGGTGGTGCTGCGGCACGTCCGTTTATCACACATCACAACCAGCTTGATCAGGATTTATACCTGCGTATCAGCTTCGAGTTGTACCTCAAGCGGCTGTTGGTCGGTGGCTACGACGCGGTGTATGAACTGGGTCGTGACTTCCGCAACGAAGGTGTCAGTTTCAAGCACAACACCGAGTTCACTATGCTGGAGTTTTATAAGGCGTATATCGATTACAACGGCGTCGCTGATTTGTGTGAACGGTATGTCGCCGAAGCCTGTCAAGCGGTCAACAGCACGACTAAGATTACCTATCAGGGTAAAGAAGTCGATCTGACGCCGCAGTGGAAACGCATCACCATGCGTGACGCCATAAAGGCAGAATCTGGCATTGATTACATGGATTATCAGGATGCCGCCTCGCTCGAAGCAGCCATCAAGAAGGCTGGTATCGAGGTCAAACCCGGTCAACCCTGGGGTAAGTTAGTCGAACATTTACTCGGTGAATGTGTCGAACCTAAGTTGATCCAACCGACGTTCATCATGGATTATCCACGTGATATTTCGCCGTTTGCCAAGAAGGTCGAATACGACGAGATGCACGTCGAACGCTGGGAACTGTATATCGCTGGGATGGAATTCGCCAACGCCTTCACCGAACTCAACGATCCCCGTGATCAAGAGGCTCGCTTCCTCGATATGGCGAAGACTTTCCGTGCCGGTGAAGATGACGAAACACCGCTGGATGAGGATTATCTGCGTGCCATGCGCTACGGAATGCCGCCCAACGGTGGCTTCGGCATGGGTATCGACCGCCTTGTGATGCTGCTGACCGACCAGCGCAGCATCCGTGATGTGCTGCTGTATCCCATGCTGCGCCGCGAAGAATAGGCACTCACGTCCGCTAGGGGATGTCTGTTTTATCTTGACACACCTCCCCTCTGCGACTAGAATGCCCTGTGTAGATTGGGCCCGTAGCGAAGTTGGGATCGCGCTACAATCGCACTGTAGAGGTCAGGGGTTCGAATCCCCTCGGGTCCAAAAATGATTATAGACTGTTGAGAAGCGGGAATGTCCTAATAGGCATTCCCGCTTTTGTTTACAGCACAATCTTCACGAATTCCCACCTTTTTCCCGCAGTAGGTGTATTGGCCTCAATATATGTGAATTAGTATATTATGCCTGATTAGTTATGTGTTTAGTGCCATCGCGTATTTCGTTGTTATTCTATTAACGTATATATGTAATGCTTCATTCTATGAATCTACTGAAGAATTTAGGTAAGGCGCGAAATAACATAGCTATCGTGCTACACTATTAATGTGCGATCTACTTTATCTTGGAGTAAATGAGATTTATGCCACCGATTCTAAATCCCTTAATATCATTTGCAAAAAGAGTCCGGAATTATCTTAGCTTTAGCGCATTTGCAATTATCGCCTTAGTCATCGTATTTCTATGGATTTTTTCGGCGGGATCATTTGACACAACGCTTCAAAAACTTGGGGAAGAACGAAGTTTTCAAATTCTCTTGATTGTGATCGGCCTTACGTTCACAACCATATTATTATTAATTGTTTTGTCGTTTATCGAGACACGCCCGACCTCAAAGAGCAAAGCTGGAGAACCATTATTTGTAAAAGTCCACGCAAAGAGTGATAAAACACAAGGAATCCCTGAAGATAACATTCAGGATAAGGTGCGCTACAATCAGCGACATGATGACTTATACACGTCTCAAAAATCACGGAAGTGTGTTTGTGAAAATGACGGGCTTGCGTCCACGCGAATTTGACGCGCTGTTGGATGAAATCAT
>JBGAHG010000042.1:0-59067 GCA_044226325.1 Aggregatilineales bacterium | reverse complement strand
TTCTTCACGATCTGTTTCAGATATTCTTTCTCTTCTTCCCTCAAGTACACATGATATTTTTTGTAGCGCATCGCTTGATCTCTTCTTACTTTTTGTCCTTTCTATCTTACCTCCCCTTTTTATCTATGACTAAACAATATGATAGATACAGGGGCATCTGCATGGCTCCCCTCTGCCATGAAATGGACAGGGGTTGGGGATGAGGATTTCCCCGCCGCAGCTTAACATCTCCCGATATGCGTAACCAGCACAAAAATGGACTTGTGTATTTGCCGCATTTGCCGCTTCTGCTGCATGTTCCGCATTTTGCCGCTTATCCGTTAGCAATCTTGGCACAAAAACCACCTTTGCCATTGCCGAAATTGCGACCGAAGGGAGTCCTGTGGGCTGCCAATTTTGCCAGATTCACCGTAAAACCGATTGACCTTTAACTTGGTAGTATCACAGTCAATTGGTCTTTAAAGCCCCTCATTGTTGCTACGGGGAGGGGTTTGGGGTGGGGTATAACTTCACCGCCACCATAAAATGCACAGTGAAAGTGAAGGATTTTGTGCAATACCGCGGCTCACATCAACAAAAAGAGGCGCTAACGCACCTCTCGCATTTTTCTATCGACCACTGACTTCTGCTCACGCCATTTGTCGCAGCACAAAAATCCCCCAGCCGAAGTAGCGCCGCGAATAACGCATGTACGCACGTTTGTCCTGTGCGATCCATTGTGCCAGAGCCGGAGCATCTCGGTCATGCGGGTTTTCGCGCAGCCAATTACTCACCGACATCCACTGTGCCGCCGCGTAGCGATCCCATGTATCCGTGTCTGATAGCACCATTTCAATCAGTTCCATGCCGCACAATTCAAACCGGTCAAGCGTTCCTTCCAGCGTAGCGAATTCTTCTGTGCTGACGCCCAACTCCATGTAAGCATCCAGTGGAGGAAGATCAATCCAATACGGTTCACCGACGATAATCAGACTGTTTTGGTTCGCCAATCCCTGCTTCATCAGTTCCAGAATGCCAACCAAACCACCACCGATCCAGCTTGCACCCAAACAGCTCACCACATCAAACTGCAATTCGGGTTTGATGTAATCAGAACCATCGGCTTTCACAAATTGCACCTGATCGGATACACCCAATTCTGCAGATCGACCATGTGCGATTTCTAAATAGCTTTTGCTGGTATCCACACCGATACCCGAAATACCAAAAGTCTGCGCCCACCGGCACAACATCTCACCCTTACCACAGGCCAGATCAAGGATACGCACTCCCGGTTGCAAACCGCACAAATACCCCAACAGCATCAATTTATCATCGCTGATCGGGTTAAGAATCCGCTGATTCGCCTCAGATATTTCATGGAAACGTGCCGACATAAAAACCTACTCGCTTTGTTGGAGCCAATATTGGTATGCGCGTTCAACCCGCAGTCCGTGATCAAAATGCCAATCGGTAATCGTCTTATGATCGTAATAACCCACAACCGGGGTTTCGTGTGACGGAGTCAAAACGCCACCTGTCACTTTACAAAGAAACACCAGCGCGTAGAGCGTGTTTGGCTGTCCATAATCACCCGGCATCACGCTGAAAACTTCGACCAGTTCACCAACTTCAATTTCGAGGCCGGTTTCTTCCCACAGTTCACGCTTCAGGTTTTGCTCGGGTGTTTGGTTGACCTCGCAAAAGCCCGCTGGCAGTCCCCACAAACCATCATCCGAGCGCTTCACCAGCAATGCCTGCCCCTGCTCATTAAAGATGCCTGCCGCGCAGCCCACTTTAGGTGTCACATAGCCAATCTCCCGGCGGAAGCGCTCGCCAAGCTCATCTGCTTTCAATCCGGTAAGGGTTGCGTATTCAGTAACGGCCAACCGCATCAATCGTTCATAGCGTTCCAGGTCGTAAGGATCTTTCGAGTAATTCAATCCCAGTTGAGCAATCGAACGGAGTTCATCTAATAGTGCTGCGATGTTCATTTCCATATCCTTGCTGCGCCAGTCCGCTACAGCATTACCTTGCCACCGTCCACGTTGATCGACTGCCCTGTCAGGTAGCGCGACGCATCCGAACTCAGAAACAACACCAACCCTACCACGTCTTCCGGTATACCCAACCGTCCTTGTGGAATGTCTTCAAGCCACTTTTTCATCTGGGCTTCGTTATGCCGCAGATGCGTTGTCATCTCAGTTTCGATCACGCCGGGGCAAACTGCATTCACGCGTATCCCATACGCCGCGAATTCACGGGCGCATTCCCGCGTAAAACCGATCAATCCGGCTTTGCTAGCCACATAACCCGAACGCAGCGCGATTGGAATATTATGTCCCGCAATCGAAGAAATATTGATGATAACACCCTGCCCCCGTACCCGCATAATCCGTCCCGCGCTGCGACTGGTATAAAAGGCCGCATCCAAATTGGTGCTGATGGCATCGTGCCAATCCGCATCACTCATCTCCAGAATTGAGGCACGCGGCTCAACTCCGGCATTATTCACCAGTATGTCCAGCCGTCCGAAGTCAGCTACGACTTTATCGACCATCTTTTCGACCGCCGCCGAATCTCGCACGTCCGCCACATAAGCATTCGCCTCACCCGACAGAATCCCTGCCGTCAATGTGGCACTTGGGCTGTCAATATCATTTACGGCTACTGTCGCACCGCAGTCCGAAAAGCCCTGTGCAATCGCTTTACCAATGCCACGTCCTGCGCCTGTGACCAGCGCAACTTTGCCCTTTAAATTGACACTAAACATCGTTGTTCGGCTTCCTTGCTTCGGATGCTTACAATAACAGCGCCCAATAACCCTTGACGTAACTTATGAGATAGTAGCATTATACCACTCAGCCGATTTTAATGGCGCATGGCGAAAACTTTATGCTATAATCATTCGTGACGTTTAGCACAAATTGAATGTTGTAAACGATGGCCTATAAACGACTTAACGAATTCATCGATAAACTTGAACAAGCAGGCGAACTGGTTCGTATCAAAACACCTGTCAGCGCCGAATTGGAAATCACCGAAATCACGGATCGTATTTCTAAACGCCCTGATAACTGTAACAAAGCCCTGCTTTTCGAACATGTAGAAGGCAGCGCATTCCCGCTAGCGGTCAACCTCTATGGCAATCCGCGCCGCATGGCATGGGCAATGGGCGTCGAGGATTTGGACGAGCTTAACCAGCGACTCGCCAAACTAATTGACCTCAAACTTCCTAAAGGTATGGGACCGATGATGAATCGCGGCCTGGAAGTGTTTGATGCACTCCGTCGCGTCGGGCTTGGCCCCAGCAAGACCAATAAAGCACCCGTACAAGAAGTCGTTATCACTACCAATCCTGACGTCAATATATTCCCGATACTTAAATGTTGGCCGCACGACGGTGGCAAGTACATTACTTTAACATCGGTCATTACACGTGATCCAGCGACAGGCACACGTAATGTCGGCATGTACCGTGTGCAAGTTTATGATGGGCAAACGCTTGGCCTTCACTGGCAGCGTCATAAAGGCGGTAAAGAACACCAGGAAGCAGGCAAAGCCCGCAACCAGCAAAAGATTCCAGTAGCCATTGTGCTGGGTGGCGATCCGGCGGCGATGTGGTGCGGTTCTGCTCCCCTTCCTCCCGGCATCGATGAATTCCTGCTGGCGAACTGGCTGCGCGGCAAACCGACCCCATTTGTCAAATGTGTTTCGCAGGATTTAGAAGTTCCTGCCAACGCCGAGATTATCATTGAAGGTTGGTTTGACCCCAACGAGCATCGTACAGAAGGACCATTTGGCGACCACACTGGTTTTTACACACCGCCTGATTTGTTCCCGGTGATGCATGTTACCGCAATTACGCATCGTAAGGACGCGGTTTATCCGACGACCATTGTAGGTAAGCCACCGATGGAAGACCTATGGTTGGGGAAAGCCACCGAGCGCTTATTCCTCCCTTTGATGAAACTCTTTATGGGTGAAATCGTTGACTATGCCATGCCTGCCGAAGGCGTGTTTCACAATCTGGTTATCGTCAGCATTAAAAAGCGTTTTCCCGGTCACGCCCAGAAAATAATGTACGGGCTGTGGGGATTAGGTCTGATGATGCTTACCAAAGCGTTCTTGATTGTTGATGCAGATATAAACGTACACGATACGGCAGCTGTAGCGCGTGAAGTTTTGAACAACGTCAATTGGCGACGTGATGTGACCGTTGTAGACGGTGCAGTTGATCAACTTGACCATTCAGCTATTGAAGACTCATACGGTGGTAAGCTGGGCATTGATGCGACGCGTTCTACAAAGCCAGAATTTTTAGCGCCTTACTCTGCCCCTGCACCGATTCCAGGCGAAAAACTTACCGCATTGGTGGGCAGTAAATGGTGCGAAACGCATCAAACACTGGTCATCGCGCTGGATAAAACGCACTTGAAGCCCAAAGAGACTATGCATAAAATTTGGGATTTATGTCCTGATTACAATCTGGTCATCCTTGATGCCTTTGTCGATGTAAATAATCTGTCGGATGTAGCCTGGCGAGCGCTCGGCAATACTGACTGGCAGCGCGACCTTGAATTCAGCCGCGATAACATAGACCATTATGCAAGTAGTGACCAACCACGCACTTTTATCGGCCTTGACGCGACCAGCAAAACGGCTGAAGATGGACATCCACGCGGCTGGCCGGAAGAAATTTTCATGTCCGATGACATCATCAAGAAAGTTGATGAGCGCTGGTCGGCATATGGTTTACAATAGGCGTAATTGTTGAGTACGCCTACACTAATTTGTTATTGATCTGTAGGGGCAATCTATCGAATTAAACGGGGCAAGTTGATTTGATGGAACTGTCCCTACAGTCAATATTTTTTGATAGCAATATCAAGGATATACCGTTTTACCGCCTGCTAGAATGAGATTGACGAATGTCACGCAAATTTCAGCGCCGCACTGAAAACTTCACCTGTGAACGGTGTGGTGAACCAATTATCGGCGATGGCTATACGAACCACTGCCCACACTGTTTATGGAGCAAGCACGTCGATGTAAATCCCGGAGATCGGGCAGCCGACTGCGGCGGGTTAATGGAACCCGTTGGCGCAGAGCAAAAAAGCGGCGAGACAATCATCGTTCATAAATGTATTAAGTGCCAGCATATTAAACGGAACCGCGCGGCGGCCGATGATGACTTCGACCTGATAATTGAACTGGTCGCAATGGGAAATCAATTTTAAACCGGTAGATAGGCGCAAATGAACCGGCGCATGAAGCAAAAGGTAAAGTAGATGACGAATGTGGCTGCAAACCCTTCCAACGATGATACGCTGCTCACAAAAATTAAGGTGTTTCTCGACTTAATCAAGTTTGAACATACCATTTTTGCGCTGCCATTTGCCTATCTAGGGATGGTGTTGGCAGCCGGTGGTCTACCCACATTTCACCAGTTTTTTTGGGTAACGGTCGCGATGGGTTCGGCCCGCACATTTGCTTTTGCTATTAACCGTCTCGCTGATCGACGCTTCGATGCCACAAATCCACGTACTGCCAAACGTCCCTCGGTTACAGGTCGTACCAGTCCTCAACTGATCATCACTTTTGCGGTAATCTCGCTGGCATTACTGGCACTTAGCGCGGCGCTGCTCAGCCCATTGGCCTTGATTTTGTTCCCCGGCGCATTAGTCTTTTTAATCGGCTACTCCTACAGCAAACGGTTCACGACATTGTGCCATTGGATATTGGGTTTCACAGACGGATTGGCCGCGATTGGTGGCTGGATTGCAGTGCGTGGCAGCATTTTTACGGCGGCTGATTTACCAGCGTGGCTGCTGATGTTGGCGGTGACCTTTTGGATTGGCGGGTTTGACCTGATATATGCTTCGCAAGATGTTGAGCATGATAAGCAGGAAGGCCTGTACTCGTGGCCGAGCCGTTACGGAATCGCCAGCGCCTTATTTATGGCGAAAGCCAGCCACGTCCTGACTATTTTGGTATTAATTGTGTTGGGCCTCACCTTCCCACTCAAATGGCCCTTCTGGATCGGTGTGATTGTCGCAGCGGGTTTGCTAGCCTATGAGAACAGTCTGGTCAAACCCAATGACCTTTCAAAGATGAACGTCGCCTTCTTTAACATGAACTCCTATGTGGCTGTGAGCTTATTCATCGGTACGTTTTTGGCGCTGATCGTTTAGTCACTTGACCAATGAAAACGACGATAATCCTGATCGGGCCAATGGGCGCAGGTAAAACAACGATTGGCGAGAAATTATCCAAACGCCTCGGTATGGAACGCGTGCAATTGGATGAGATACGACAGTCCTATTATGATGAAATTGGCTACGATAATGCGGTCGCCAAACACATCCATGATGAAAGTGGGATGGCTGGCATTCTAGCCTATTGGAAGCCCTTTGAGGCTCATAGTGTTGAACGGGTGCTTCAAGACTATACCAATTGTGTGATTGACTTCGGAGCGGGACAATCGGTTTACGATGACGACGATTTATTCAAACGGGTCAAGGACGTACTCGCTCCATACCCGAATGTGGTGCTTCTTTTACCATCGGCAGATCGAGAAGAATCCATTGATATTTTGAATACACGTATACCACCAGATGTTCCACCTGACATCATTTCCTGGTACAAAGAAATGAATGTCTATTTCTTAAATCACCACTCAAACACTGATCTGGCGAAGCTAATTGTGTATACCAAAGACCGGACTCCAGACGAAACCTGTGATGAAATCATCGGAAAGCTAAAGTAGCGTTATGGCACATCTCACCGGCAGCGAACGGGCTGCCTACGTACAGGATATGTTCGGGCGAATTGCTGGACGTTACAACCTGATGAACCGGTTGATGACCGGCGGGCAAGACCTCAAGTGGAGACGGTTCGTCGTGCAACAAGCACGGTTGAAATCTGGCGATAAGCTGCTTGATCTGGCGACAGGTACAGGTGACATCGCATTTGAAGCGTTGAAAGCCGTGCCGGGAATACAAGCAGTCGGAGGCGATTTCTCGCTGCCCATGATGCAAGTCGGAATGACACTGCCGTTAGGTAATCGGGTCGGTTGGACAGGTGCCGATGCACTCAATTTACCGTTTCCCGACACGACATTCAACGCGGTAACTTCCGGTTATCTAGCGCGAAATGTGGTCGATATTCCACGTATGTTCGCCGAACAACTGCGGGTGCTCAAACAGGGCGGACGGATCGTAGTGTTGGATAGTTCGCCACCAAAGGATAACCTGCTTAAACCATTCATCGAAATTCACCTGCGCTATATTATTCCGCTGCTGGGGCGCATCGTAGCAGGAAAGAATGGCGCCGACGCTTACCAATATTTACCCAGTTCGACGCAAGCCTTTAAGTCACCAGAAGAACTTGCTAACTTAATGAAACAAGCTGGCATCCGCAATGTGCAGTACCAGACGTTCATGTTTGGGACAATGGCTGTCCATTGGGGCGAGAAATAAACCCCTACAAGCTAGGGAACATTCACGGACTCTTTTACGTCATCATCATGAAGTTCGTCAATTAAAGATGAAGGGAGTCTGGTATCAATGCGGATTAAATTGAATTTCCTCGTCGTTAGTTTACTGGGTTTGGCCGTGTCCTTTTATGCGGTTAAGGCTCAAACATCAGATTGTACAATCGATGTGCAACCGATAGTCGCCAAGCTGATTTCGGCACAGACCGCTGCGGCTTCGGGCAATCAAACAGACGCGCTCCAGGAAATAGCGGATGCTAAGGCTGAACTAGAAGTCATTGAAGCCAATTGTGCGCGTGAAGTTCCGAATAGTATTTCCCTCAAAACGACGTTCAATGCGCCTGACGACTCATTTAGCTTCAATTATCCTGAAGGCTGGTTGGCCGGCGAATTCACCCCCACATTAGAGCTATTCGGTAAGGGCGGTAGAACGCTGATTGGGAATAACGAGCAAGCTTTAGCTGCGCTTGCGAAAAACGTCGATGAAACAACATTTAATCCTACTGAACAGGCCGCTATCGTCATCGTGGGATCTGCAAATACGGTGCTTTATTCCCTCGGTCTTTATGATTCAACCAACGTTCCCAAAGGGATTGATGATGTTAAAGCGCTGACTGAATACATTCAACTGGCGATCAACGATGGTCCGGTTTTCGATACCATTGGTGATCCGATATATGACGGTCAAAGCGCCCAGTTCACCTTTGAAGACAAAGCATTCAAGGGTATCGTTATCATCACACAATTAAGCACCGAAAAATACAGCCTTACAATGCTGGTTGGTGGTAAGGACACCAGTGCGACACTTGCTACCCTGGCGACAGCCATCAGCAATTCGATTCAGTAAAAGTGCTATTCGATCAAATGAGGGGTGCAGTATGTGCCCCTGTTTTGGTTAACCTGATTGGGCACAGGCAATCTCGCTAAAGGTCTTTACATGCGTATCGCGCGCCTGCTTTACCTCATTCTGTTTTTGCTTCCTATCTCAGTGTTATTGGGCATCATCAATATTCGACTGTATTACACGGACGCCAACCCAGAACATACGGATGTGATAGCGCAGCTTACGTTCATTAAGGAGCGGTTGCAAAACGGCGCTGGCGAAGAAATGCAGCAGTTTTTCCCTGAAGGTTATTTTTTCACCCACGTGCTTTATGGGCTGACGTGGGTGGATGTCGGACTGACAAAACCCGATCGCGTAGAGCAAGCGATTACAGAAGCACGATGGGCACTGAAACGGCTTGAGTCCAGTGAGGGGAAAGGCGTTTTCTCGCCTGACTTGACACCCGCATACGGTGTGTTTTATGTGGGGTGGACGAACTGGCTGCGCGGCGGGCTGCTTAAACTTCAAGCACCCAACGCACAAGACAAGGACGAGGCGGAACGATTTACAAGTGAACTGACCGCACTGGAAGCAGCCTTTGACGCGAGCGAAACGCCGTTTTTGCAAGCGTATCCCGGGCAAGCGTGGCCGGTAGACAGTACAGTAGCTGTGGCGGCTTTGCACCTGCATGATACGCTTTTTCCGACACAGTTCGAGGCGACGATCAGCCGATGGGTCACACTGGCAAAGACGAAACTTGATCCGGCAACAGGTTTGCTGCCGCACCGCGTCGATTACCGGACGGGCGATTTGCTACAAGGGACTAGAGGCTCATCTCAAAGTGTCATCCAACGATTTCTGCCGGAGATTGATGCGGCGTGGGCGCGTGAGACGTATCCGAAATTCCGTGAACAATTCGCAGCGACGATACTGGGTATAGCGGGGATAAGGGAGTATCCGGTGGGGGTGGAAGGCGTGGGCGATGTGGATTCCGGCCCGTTAGTGGCAGGGATGAGTTTATCCTCGTCAGTGGTGACGGTAGCAGCAGCACAAGTTGAAGGTGACGAGGCGCTGGCGGACGCGATGTTGAACGTGGGCGAGGCGCTGGGAATGCCGATTGAGTTGGGAGGCAGCAAGCGGTATGCGCTGGGTGTACTGCCAACGGGTGATGCATTTCTGGCATGGGCCAAGAGCGCTACATCATGGACGTTTACACCTGCGCCGATGAGCTTGCCAAGACTGGTCGCGACCGGGTGGCGACTGCCGATTCATGTGGTTACACTGGTTGTTCTGGGGCTGCTATGGTGGTTGTTCTTGCGACGCCGGAAGCGATTGGTCGTCAGCAGTTAGGTTTATGACAGCGGTGGCGGCGAAATAACGATGTTGCAGTTGTGAATCGATCGATTTACCCCTAAAGGTAGGCTTCGCCTTCACAGTCGGCAATGTCGGATATGACTAAAGGGTAAAAGGTAAAGGTCAATCGGTTTAATGGTGAACCTGGCAAAATTGGCAGTAATTTCGGCAATGGCAAAGATGGTTTTTGTGCCAAGATTGCTAACGGATAAGCGGCAAAATGCGGAACATGCAGCAAATGCGGCGAATGCAGCGAACGCACACGTCCATTCTTGTGCTGATTGTGCATATCGGTAGATGTTAAGATGCGGCGGGGAAATCCTCACCCCCACCCCCTCTCCATTTCATGGCAGAGGGGAGCCATGCAGATGCCCCTGTATCTATCATATTCGTTGTGGGGAGCGAATGGGTTACATTTTGGAAGACCATTTTGTAACTCTTTGCCAAGGTCGGCGTTAACCCTTTTGAGGGAAGGTATTTATTACAAACGTTGGCAGATGGTTGGTGAACGGTTTGCCAACAAACCTAAAGTAAACGTAAGGAATAATAGTTGAGGTGATAAGCGATTCAACAAACCCCCTCCCGGCCTCCCCCGCAAGCGAGGGAGGCTATATTCTAAAACGGACGGGATGTATCCCGTCCCTACGCACATGCAGACAAATGGGATGGAAACCTATGGCTAACACAGAAGATGATAAGAATCTATGCGAATTGCGAAAAGGCGACGTTTTGATCGGGCAGATTTTAGAGTATTTTGGGATTAGTCCAGCAAAAGGCTAGTAAGCATGGCACAACGGTTGATAATCGGGATTTCGGGGGCGTCGGGGGTAATCTACGGCATACGGATGTTGGAGGCGCTGGCGCAGGACAAGGCGATTGAAACGCATCTGGTGATGAGTCCGGCGGCAAAAGCGACAATTGCACAGGAAACGGATTGGAAAGTCAGCGATGTCGAAAAGCTGGCAAGCGTGGTGCATAAGCCGGGGGATGTGGGGGCGAGCATCGCCAGCGGGTCGTTCGAGACGATGGGCATGATTATCGCACCGTGCAGCATCAAGTCACTATCGGCGATTGCCAACAGTTATGACGCCGATTTGATGACACGGGCGACGGACGTGCAGCTTAAAGAAGGCCGTCCGGTGCTGCTGCTGCTGCGCGAGACGCCACTGCATATCGGTCATTTGCGGTTGATGGTACAAGCGGCGGAAAACGGCGCTGTGATTATGCCTCCGGCACCCGCATTTTACGGCAAGCCGAAGACCATAGACGATATTATCAACGGCACGGTAGGACGAGCGTTATCTCGAATTGGTATTCAAAACACGTTATACTTCGAGTGGCTGGGGATGAGTAAAGAGAGGCCGCCCGCTGATGAATGAACCAGACATCCGGCAAATCATACGTGAATTCTTAGAAACACAATCGACGCTGGCACTGGCAACGGTCAATGCAGCGGGGCATCCTGAAACCGCGCCGGTTTTTTATGTGTCGGACGATCAATTTAACCTCTATTGGCTATCGGGAACGAGTGTCGCGCACAGCGTCAACCTGAGCGCGCACTGTCAAGTTTCGGGCAGTGTTTGTCCGGCTGTCTGGCAGTGGGAGGATATAGTCGGGCTGCAAGTTAGAGGCGAGGCGCAGGCCATCAGCGACGAACGAATCCGCGAGCAAATTCTTCTGATTTATCTGCGCAAATTTCAACTGCCGCCGTCATTTGATGCCATGATCGCCAGCAGCACATTGTATGTTCTGCGGCCAACGTGGCTGCGCTGGATTAATAACAGTATCGAGTTCGGGTATAAAGTCGAACTCGATTTGACGACGTAAGCAAAACACTTCAGAGCCGACCGCACATTCGCCTGTTCATGCGGGCGAAAAGAAAACGCCGCCGATTATCTCAGCGGCGTTCTTTTTAAGGAGCGTCCCTATTTACCAACCACAGAAGAGGTATTTGCCAGCCGAACAGACTTTGGTTTCGTCTGCTGCCGACGGTATAGTAAGGTTGTCATAGGCCCCTACCAGATTTGCATAAAGGAAAAGTGCTATAGATCGTACAATGATTTCTACCCAGCGAATCGGTAAGCAGTGGTAAATCGCAGTGGACGGCTACGCAGGAGACGATTGAACATCCCCTGCATGGGCGGTTACAAAGCAGGAATGGCTTTTAGAATTGCCATCTGTTTATCGAGGGCCAAGTCACCAAAGGCCAGGGTATTCAATGCCGGAGTCATGTCGGCAAGCTGTGGATTTTTGAGGCGAATGCGATCAATCTTGGCCTGAAGATCATTCAGATCGACATAATGATTGACCTGCCACTGTATCACGCGGCGCATGAGATCGGTGAGCTGCATCTGGCGGGCTGTGCCAGCCTGAGCCTGCATGGTATTAGAACTGGCGCTGGTCATGCGTCCGAGGGCGGCATTGGCGATAGCATCGGTCACGATTTCGGCGGGATCATCACTACTGCGGGCAACGAATCCAAAGCCACTGTTGCCGGATACGCGGACGGATTCGCCAGTTGGCAGTGAATAGACCGAGTTGTCGATCGTATTCATATAGAAGTCATCCGGCGAGAGTTCACGGCCTGCATTATCGGCTAACTTATAGCGGAAGTTGATGACATGCGAGACTTCGTGGGCAATGAGTTCGACTGAGGTAAAGGGCAACTGTGGATAACGGCGTGTCGGACTTTTGCCGGGAACGAATACACGGTTGCCAAAAACTACTTCATAGCCCTGTACATTTTTGGCGAACCACACCGAATCGGACATGGTATTGACGTTATCCCGATTGACACGGGTGATCACCAACGGAGCATATAGGGTACGGAAAGCCAGTGAAGGATCGCTGATGCCATAGGCGGCCTGCAAAAAGGTCGCCATGCCCTGCGCGATGGTATCAATGGCGGTGTAGGCCGACTCGATCTCGGCGAGGGACCAACCGCCGGGGCCGGGCGAATGCAAGATCACTCCATAGGTATAGAGCTGCTCCAGCCAACCACGTAATTTAGTGATTTGAGGCGCATCCCAATTATTGCCACGCAGATAAAAATTAGGCATGAAACGGGCGACCGCTTGAATATCATCGGCTTCGGTGGTGCTGGCACTTACAGCCGTAATACCTAGACCCTCACGGAGTTCGCGCACCAAATCATTGGGAAATTGAAAAATGTATTGCATTTGGAGCGCGTCAGCAGGATTAACTTTGACGTACTGAGCCGTTACCCAGCGCGGTTGCCCATCGAGGATAACACAATAACGGTGGCGGTAGGCATCACCGCGTGGGTCGATGGCAAAGCCGGTAATATTTACGACCGTTCCGGGTGAAAGAAGGATTCCGGTCGAAGCATCCGTGATACGCGGCCCTGATCGCACTTTGATCGATGAATCCGCCGTTACAATCCCTTGAACATCAGGCATATGGCATCCTTTCAAGTAAATATTCGCAACAACAATATTCAGTTTAATTTATGTTGTAAGGCTATTCGGAAAATTGAGCAAGTTAAGGTTGCAAAATGGCGCGGAGCAATTCCAGGACGGGCTTGGGTGTGTAATCGGCATACCACAAGCCGAAGTGGTGTTCGGCGTTATCTGCACTAGGACAGGCAAGCGGAACACAGGTGGCATCTAAAGGAAAATCAAAGGCTGTCCAAACGAGCCAACCGAGCAATTTTTGGGACCCGGCAGATTCGGCAACGGTCGTTATCAACGTTTGCTGTTCTTCGAGTGAGTAGCGGAAGGTGCTAAAACCAAATTCTTCCAGCAAAATCGGCTTATCTGTTTTCGAGCGGATTTCGGAGATCCGTTTTTGAAGTTCGTCGGCATTTGCCCAGTGATGGAAGCTGATGAAATCTACGGCAGAGGCGGTCGATTCGCTGTCATGGAGCCAACCGGCAGTGATGAGATGGTGGGTGTCAAGGGAACGAACGAGGGTTGAAATCATACCCAGCCAACTCAATATATCGGCACGAGGAAATGTCGAACGACCAAGCGCATCATTCGAGCCGTAGTCAATATCGCCTTCGTTGCGTAAGTCCCATGCGAGAACAGCCGGTTCGTCTTTATAGCGATTAATGATAAAACGGGTTTGGGCGGGGATGACAGACTGATTGGTATACAAGGGAACAGCATCAAAATCCGGCATATCGTTGAGAGTCACGATGAGGTGAAAGTTTTGGGCGGCGGCTGATTTGATGACTCCATCGAGACGCGCAAAGGCATCAGGATTAGGCAGTGCGTTGATGGAGGGGCAAGCGAATAAGGCTGTATTCCACAAAAATATCCGCAGCGTGTTGAAGCCATAGGAGCGCATGAGGGCAAGTTCTTCGGTGACCGTTTGAAGATCAACCTGCGTGAGAAACCGCCGCCAGGGATAACGGGAGGGATAGTAATTTACACCCCGTGCTAAAAAAGGTTTGTCACCCACCGAAAATTGTCCATTTTGCAGAGAAACAAACGGTTGGGTTGAGGATAAGGCATAAGCAGCAAGGGTTGTAGGTGAGGTGCAATCGGTGGCAGCACGGGCAGTAGCCGGGTTTTCCAGCAACCAAAGGACAACCGAAGCCTTATCCGCCGTTTCTCCGGGGCGGGGATAAGACGCAATACGGGTGGCTCTGGCTTTCAAGGCGGTTACGTCAACACCGACCAGCGGAGCGGTATCCGACAAGACATAAACGGCTTGCTGTGCATTCAAAACCGCCTCAATATCAGCGACACCGGGTGCGCCGACACAGCGCAGCGTCAGACCATTTACCGCATAAAAGTTAGCACGCTTGCAACTGTCAGCAAACATGCTAGCAACAATAGGCAGATCGCGGCGAGTGATGGTTTGAGGCAAAGCTTGCATGGCATCGCGTAAGCCATAACCGGAACTGTGCGAGGTGATATGTTCATAGCGAACATCGGCGGGTAGTGGAAGCGCGGCGGGGTTGGTGTAGGCGGTTAAAAAGAAGGGCACGACGCCAAAGAACAACGCTAATACACCGAAGCCGGCCACCAACTGGCGGGCATTCGCATCACGAACGCGATTGAGGCCAATGCCTAACCCTGCCCCAGCCAACGTCAGTAAAAGGGGGAGCGTCACCACCCAATGACGTGATAAGACTTCCCGCCCCAAGACAAGAATGATGACCAATGGCAGCAGTCCACCAAGCAAAAGCACGCCCATCACCGGACGCTGATCAGATCGGATGCGCTTACCATGCAGGATTCCGGCGGCGGCTAAGACAAGCAACACCAGACCGATGCCCAGGAACAATACCCATGTGATCGAACCATAGCCAGACAACTGTGCCGCGAGGCGGTCAAGGTTCGCTACAAAAGAAGGCTGTCCACCCGATGAGCCACCAATCCAACCGAGAGCGATGGAAAAGAAGTCTTCACCACGCAGGGCAAGATAAATCAGGGGAACGGCAAAGCACAAGGCAACGGTAACGCCAATGACGATGAGGCCGCTGATGCGCTGTTGCCATGAGAGACGATTGGCAACTAAAACGACAAGGGTAATCGATAAAGCATAGGGGGCAGCAGTAAATTTAAAAAGGGCAGCAGCACCGAATGCGAGGCCGATGAGGATGAAGGGGGGAAGAACCCCTACCCTCTCCCTCCCCCGCAAGCAAGGGAGGGAGAGAAAACCAAAACTTAATTTTTTGATCGAATTAAGGCGTAGGGCGGCCCAGATGGCAAGTACAACAAGCGAACCGGCTTCGGCATCACTGAAGGCCAGACGTTCATAAAAGAATAAGTAAGGGCAGAAAATCCACAATGCTCCGGCCAGAACGGCAGCGACACTGCCAAACCAACGGTAGACCAGCGCGTAAGCAGCCGCTAAACCGATCAGGCTGACAAAAAGTGTGGCGATGCGTCCTGCGAACACAGGTTCATTACGGGGATAAAAAGCCGCGATCAGCCAATGGTTGATAATTTTACCGTCGCTGATGGCCCAAAATGGATGCCCATTCCAGACTTCAACAGCGCGAGTAAGATGCAAGCCCTCATCGTTATGGATGGGCAGCAGATCGAGCGCGTTAAGCCGAGACGCCCACAGCACGAGTAATAAGACGATGCCAATCCACCAAGCACGTTTATTCACAGAAACTCCAACAACAAAAAAGCCCGCAGAAGCGCGAGCTTTCTTTAAAACCGAGACGAAACCGGACTACATTTCCATGTCTTCTTCCGGATCTCCACGAACACTGTCTTTGTGACGATAGGTAATACGCCCACGTTTTGGGTCATAAACGCTCATCTCTACTTTCACCCGGTCTCCAAGCAGAATACGGATGTAGTACTTCCGCATTTTGCCAGAGAGGTAGGCTAAAATACGATGCCCGTTCTCCAATTCCACGAGGAATTGGGTATTCGGCAGGGCTTCAACAACCTTACCCTCTACCTCTATTTTATCATCTTGTTTGGCCATAGCCCTCCAAACTGGCTAAGACAGCACACGCGTTACCATCATGGTAAGGCGTTGATACCTTATAGTGAGGTATCACGGATTACTCAACGTACACCAGTCTTACGCTGACGGCGACGTGCGCGGCGAATAGCCTTCTTCTTTTCGATACGGCGGAGTTCGCTCTTTGAAATATGCCAACGCTTGCGACGCACAGTGCTTAATACACCGCTATTGGTCACTTTCTTACGAAAACGACGGAGTAACGATTCCTGCGATTCATTCGGCTTCAATGTTACATTTGCCATAGTTTCCCGGCTGCTCCTTTCTACCAACTCATTTTAATTTATAGAGACAAACGACTACAACAGCGGCACAAATGTATGCCGCTGTTGTGTGTAAGGATTACGATTGTACTGGATCAGCCGCCTCAACGCTACCCTGATCTTCGGCGTTAGCTTCGGTCACAACCACCGCACCTTCGCGTTCCTGCCAGCGCTCACGCTCTTCCTGCGTCACTTCCTTAAGGCTAAGGCCCAAGCGCTGACGATCCGGCTCGATGCTGATGACGCGGAGCAGCAAACGCTGCCCTTCGTGGACGATTAAGGTGGGGTCAACCGGCGCGGGATCGGCAAGCTGGCTGCCATGCAGCAAGGCTTCGATACCCGGTTCGAGACTGACAAAAGCACCAAATTGTGCAACGCGTGAAACGACACCTTCGACCAACTGGCCGACATGGTACATTTCTTCGGCGCGTGCCCAGGGATTCTTCTGCAAACGCTTGAGGCTCAAGCCAATACGCTTGCCTTCGCTGTCCAAACGCAGAATGTAAACTTCGACCTCATCCCCAACGTTCAACACTTCTTTCGGATGCTTGACACGATGCCAAGCGAGTTCCGAGATATGGATCAGGCCGTCAGCTCCACCAAGATCAACGAACGCACCGAAGTCACGCAGGCCGCTGACCACGCCCTTACGTACTTCGCCTTCCTTCAGTTCGTCCAGCAGCAATTCCTTGCGTGCTTCACGACGACCACGCTGCGCGTCACGCTGGCTAAAGACCAAACGGCGTCGTTTGCGGTTGACTTCGATGACCTTGACGGCGATCTTCTGACCGAGCAATGTGGTCATGAAGCCTTTACGATCATCTTCAGCGATGTTACGCGGCAGATCGATAACATGGCTGGCAGGAACAAATCCGCGCAGATTACCGAATGGAACAATGAGACCACCTTTGTTGGCATCGGTGACGATACCTTCCCAAACCTCATCGGCTTCCATCAGTTTTTCGGCGATTTTCCAGTCTTCGCTTTGCTGTGCTTGCGATACTGACAGCAAGAGGTTGTCGTCCTGATCTTCAATACGGACGACAATGACATCGACTTCTGCGCCAACTTCATACGAGTTAGGATCAATCCCAACACGATCAAGATCACGACGCGGAACAATGCCATCGCGCTTCAGCCCGACATCGACAATCAAGCCGTTGCGATCCACTGCCAGAATGGTGCCGGTAACAATGTCACCGCGCTCCGGTTCTTTAGCGAAAGAGGCTTCGAGCATGGCTGCGAAGTCCATTTCGTCTACCGTCATCGTCCCTAACAAAGGTTCTGCCTGCATAAGTGTAATACCCCCAGTAAAATGATTTTTTCTTTCAGGAAACAGACGCAACAAAACTCAGTGAACTTTGATCAAGTTCCTGAGTAAATGCCAGCCTAGTTTGGTTGATCTGGAACAAGCACGAATTGCTATGGGCGTAATTCTTATTTAAAAGTAACTACGCTTCCCTTTCCTTAAAGATGGAAGGGATTATAGGTGGAGGGGTATTATTTGTCAACGCGGAAGAAATAGAGCCACAATAACCTTAATTTTGGGTTATTGAGGTGCATCGCGATGTCTGCTAAGAAGGCCTCAAAACATAAGGGCGGTTTTTACACCGCCCTTAAACCATTTTCTATTCGGCCTTGTCGCCGCTGTCTGCTTCGGGAGCAGGTTCAGACTGCGATTCGGTTGGTACTGCCTCGGGAGCAGTGTTATTTTCTGCAACCGGTTCCGATGCGCCGTTCTCTGATGGAACAACTTCACCACCCTCGCCGCCTTCAGCACCAGCAGCATCCGTTCCCCAACGCTGGGTGAAACCGACACGGCGCTTTTCGGGTTCGAGGTGACTAATACGCAAGCTCAGACGGTCGCCTTTCTTGACGTATGAGTAAGGTTCCTTGAGTGAGCCATCGCCCATTTCGCTGAGGTGCAAAAGACCTTCGAGGCCGTTATCGAGGGCAATAAATGCGCCGAAATCGACCACATTGGTGACTGTACCGTCAACCAATTGACCTTCATGGTAGCGCTTGTCGGCGTCTTCCCAGGGGTCATTCAACAAACGTTTGCGGCTTAAGGCAATACGATTTGAACCACGATCCAACGTCAAGACATAAACATCAATCTCGTCGCCGACCTTAAGTACGTCACGCGGGTGATCGACACGATGCCATGCCAACTCGCTGACATGGATGAGGCCATCCGCACCGCCCAGGTTAACAAATGCACCGAAGTCACGCAGACCCGTAACCGTACCCTTGACCACATCGCCTTCCTTGAGTTCGGAAAGCAAGCGGGCCTTTTGCTGTGCGCGCCACTCTTTTTGAGCTTCGCGTTCGCTGAAAATCAAACGACGACGATCTTGGTCGACTTCGATGACCTTGACGCCCAACGGCTTGGCTGCAAATTCATTCCATGCGCTGCTGCGTTCGTTGGCAAGGTTGACCGATACGAGATGCGAGCTGGGGATAAAGCCTTCCAGCCGATTCCAACGTACCAGAATACCGCCCCGGTTATGCCCCGTGACGGAAACCTGTACCACATCTTCGGACTTCAGCAATTGACGGGCTTTTTCCCAATCATACTGCTGCAAACCCATGTTGATCGAAACAATCAGATTGTCATCTTGATCGCGCGGGTTCAACACATAGACCGGAACCTCGGCTCCCACGATGAGGCCATTTTTTACGTCAGAATCCAGACGTTCGATATCCTGCGCGGGGACGATACCGTCCTGTTTCGCGCCCATATCCACGATAATTTCGCGGCTTTCAATCTGCAAAATGATCGCGTTGCGTATTTCGCCACGACGCGGCGGTGTATATGCAAACGACGATTCCAAAAGCTGCTCGAACTCGCTTTGGCCGCCCAATTCACTATTCTTACTAAACTTTGCCGATTTCATCCATTTCTCCTGTTGTGTACCGGACATTTTATGTCGGAATGTCCAAACCCAGTACGCCACGCCACTACTTCGACAGGTCGCTTAATATAAACATCTGTTCAAATAATGATACTTTTAGCATGAGTCGCTGGGAACAAAGTGTGTTAACGCCGGGGTAAATCGGCTGAGAACGCTATATAAATGAAACAAAGGCGTCGTACAAACCTGTGCAACGCGTATCGAAGAACAGGTTACGCTAATAGCGTTAGATTTAGATAAGAGAACGTTGAGCCAATAGCGATAAACTCGTATGCTACAACAATTATAACAGAAAGTTTTCGGAAAACGAAGATGTTCTTCTGTTTAATTAATGTCCGGCACACCAGTTTCTAATCCCTGAGTGCCGCGATCCAATTCCCACGGGTAAATAATATAGGCATCAGTGATGGCACCATAGAAGTCGGGTTCGGCACGGTTAAACATAGACCTGTAGGGGTTATAATGCAACACACAGGTGTAGGGAATACCGCCCGAAGATTGGACTCGCCCCTTAACGGCGGTACTGGTGCGACCACTGCCCCAAACATCATCGACAATCAAGGTACGGCGATCGCGCAGCAACGTAGGGTCTGGAAATTGCATGAAGGTCGGCCACGCCATTAAGCCTGCCGACTCGGTGGCGGGGAAGTCCACCGCTGCGGTCAAGATGTGGCGGATGCCAATAGCTTCCGCGAGAAGACCGCCCGGTATGATGCCACCACGCGTCACCAGTACCATTGCATCAAAAGTGCCAACGATTTTTAACGGCGGCAGCAGAACATCAATTAAGCGATCCACATCCGCCCACGAAAGCACATCCTGCTTCATCGGACTCTTCATCAACAACCCCTTCGATGTAGGCAAACGGCGAGTAAAGAGTATGTATTCTAACGCACCAAGCCACAGACTCAAAATTATTTAACAGAATTTGCTGATTTGTGCCAGTAAGCGTAAGGGCGACTTTCGCCGCCCTTAAACCATTAATAGAGGAAACAAATGCTAGAGACGTTCCGCGACGCTTTTGCCCTGTGTAAACTGAAGCAAGTAGTCTGCCCCGCCACCCTTGCTATCCGTGCCGCTCATATTAAAGCCGCCGAAGGGGTGAATACCCACCAACGCGCCAGTACATTTGCGATTCAAGTAAAGATTACCCACATGGAACTCGCGGCGAGCTTGTTCTAAGCGTTCGCGGTCGTTGCTAAACAAGGCTCCGGTCAAACCATATTCGGTGCTGTTGACTATGCGTAAGCCATCTTCAAAGTCATTCGCTTTGACCAGGGCCAAGACCGGCCCAAAGATTTCTTCCTGCGCGATACGAGCATCCCAAGGCACTTCACCAAAAATCGTCGCCGGAATGAAGTAGCCGTTGGTCGGTGTTTGGAGGGGTTGACCGCCGAGGAGCAGCTTACCTTCCTGCGTACCAATTTCGATGTAATCCATGATTTTCTTGTAGGCGTCTTGATCGACAACCGGCCCCATGTTAATGTGATTGCCTTCGTCAGTCATACCGATTGTCAACTTTTTAGCGATTTCGACCACACGTTTCTCAACCTGTTCATAAACCGCGTCTACGATGATGGCACGCGAACCAGCCGAGCATTTTTGCCCTTGGAAGCCGAAAGCACCGGCGACGATACCCTGCGCGGCTTCTTCGAGATTAGCGGTTTCATCAACGAGTACGGCATCTTTGCCGCCCATTTCGAGGATGGCGCGCTTTAGCCATTTCTGTCCGGGTTGAACTTTGGCGGCGTTTTCATAAATCCACAGCCCAACATCTTTAGAACCGGTGAAGCCGATAAAGCGCGTTAGGGGGCTTGTAACCATTCGCGCACCAACCACTTCGCCGGGGCCGGTGAGGAAATTCAACACGCCTTTGGGAAGACCAACACTCCAGAAAAGTTCAGCAACCTTGTATCCGATCCACGTCGTTTGTTCAGCCGGTTTAAATACGACCGTGTTGCCAGTGACAATAGCAGCAGCCAGCAAACCCGTCGGAATAGCGGTCGGGAAATTCCAGGGCGGAATGATCGCGCCAACACCCAACGGAATATTGTAATAACCAACCTGCTCCGGTGGATAAGGGGCAAGCATGTGGCTTTCATCGGCTATACGGATCGCTTGACGCGCATAAAATTCCAAGAAGTCGATCGCTTCCGCGGTATCGGCTTCGGCTTCGTACCAGCTTTTACCTGCCTCAAGGATCATGTAAGCATTGAATTCGTTTTTGCGACGACGCATTGAGGCGGCAGCACGAAGTAAATAGCGCGCACGTTCTTCTACCGGAACATGCTGCCAACTTTTGAACGTTTCGGTGGCTACGGCAAGGGCTTTATCAGCATCTTCGGCTGTGCCATTGGCGAAATAGCCGATAACCTCGGAGGGGCGCGCGGGATTGAGGGAGGTGAACACATCTTTACGCTCAATGACTTCGCCACCAATGACCAAGGGATAGGTCTTCCCTATTTCAGATTTGGCTTGAGCGAGGGCAGCACGCATGGATGCATCATTTTCCGGTTTGGTGAAATCGCTAAACGACTCGACATTATAGGCAGGTAACATAGAAACCCTCCGATAGATTCCGCTGGAAATAGTGATAATATTCTACCATGTGCAGGCAGGAGATTTGAGCCACAGTAGTCCAATCATTGACGCGCCACATGGTTCAAAGTGTACATAATTAATTCAGGTTCAACCACATCTGACTTTAAGGGGCAAAATCGGCACAGATCATGACGATTTGCTGACCGCGAAATCGGGTCAACACAATGACACGCGATTCATCGCCTTTAAGTTTCAACTGGGGGATTAATATTTCGGGCGTAATGGCAGTACCGCGTTTCTTGACTGTTACAGTGCCAACTTGATGTTCGCGCAGATAGGTTCGCAGCTGTTTGAGGTTAAAAGGCATCCAATCCAACACTGACCATGAACGCAGCCAGGGCGATGTGGGCTTTTGATCGGTGGTGAAATAAGCAATGGTTTCGTCAAGCAGACTGCCATTAAATTGGGCGGCGACATGCTGCACAAGACCGGCACGCAGCAAGGCTGGATCAGGTTCAACGAGCCAGCTGAGTGGTTGGGAGAGTATAGGATTGGTGTTGTCGAAATCTGGGGAGGCTTGCCAGTGATATGTCGCGTCATTCACTAACAAGGTTGCCGATAAGGCTTTTGACGTCCCATCACGCCACAATACAGCTTCCTTAAGGTCGCCGTTCACAGAGATAAATTCAACGCGACCTTCATAAGATTCAAGTTGAGATAGATCTACGCCAGGAGAAAGTTTTACAACCAGCTGCTTATTCGGCCATGTGTTGATTGTTGAAAGTGGCGGTTGATAGTGTTCAACGTTATGAATTCGTCTGCCCTGCTCATCACGTCTGCCGGGGTCAAAGAAGATGGTATCGGCAGCCGGTAAATCCATCCGCACATCACCGATTTGAAAACGTGCTTTTATAGCTAAGGCATTAGCATTAAAGCTCGCGATTTCAATGCGGACTTCGTCCAGATCGACACCCACGACGTCAGCACCTACAGCACCTAACGCCAGCGAATCAGCACCTATGCCACAGCAAGCATCGACGACGGGCTTTATACCCATTTGAGATGCGCGATAATGCCTGACCCGGGCATCACTGGCCTGTTCAAGAGCGTCACGGGTAAAAAACATCACATTGGCATCTGTGCCGAATTTGTCAACAGCTTTCAGGCGCAAGCGAGCCATTTCTACAGCAGCGCGCGCCTGGTCGGCGGTATAGTCTTTACGGAGTGCTGTCAACAAACGCAGCGTGACGGATTCGCCAAGATCTTCAGACGCCAAACGGGTTAATAAGTGAGTACCCGCTTCAGAAGCCAGAAACGCGGTATCGGATAGCGTAATCGTCAAGCAGGGTAAACTTTCGTGGCTAAACGCAGCGGCGTTTATTCATCAGGCGTTTCGGCAGTGGTGCGATCTATTTCCAACATGGCAACGGCTTGCGTATCAAAAATCTCGTCGCTAGGATTGAGAATAGTGGGATACGGCCACTGTTTGACCACGTCCCATTTGAACTTGGCGATTTTATTCACGTTGGTAATGTGACCTGCCATAACCGCAGGCTGCATGAACTCGACGGCTTTGGGTAGACTGCTAAAGGTCAACAGCACAACCTCACCATCGCCTTCAACGCCAACGGCCTGCCACATAATGGTATCGTCAGGCGTCATACGCCATACAGGTTTATAGGGCGTCTGATGGATGAGCAAGTGGAGATACCGTGCGGTACGGATTGGCGCATCTTTGGCGGCAACCTGTTTTACGCGGTCGACCGTATGGGCTTCAGTGTGCGGCTTTTCCCCACGCATGAGCGCGCCGACCGGAAGCGGACATTCCGCGCCAACTTCAACCAGAATGCGGGTGTAATCGGCAGCTTCAAGTGTCTTCACATAGGCTTCAGAAGGATCGAGCCGGGAATTCAAAATGATAAGACGGCCACCAGGACGCAGCACCCGCATGGCTGAATTCAGCAGGTCAGGCGACGGTTCTGAGTCGTAGGCGGTAACCGCGTCCACGCTGTCGGGTTCGATGCGCCAATTGGTGAGTTTCCTGGGTGCGGAGACTACCTCAATATCAGGGCGTTGTTCACGCAATATCGCGGCAGCTTTACCCAAAACATCAACGAGGCGCAGGCTGGCACCACTCGGCGGTAGATGCTTCGCCATTGCCTCAATGAGCAGGCGTTCGACCCGAGGCGTGGCAGCCATTACTTACGCTTATTGGCTTGTTGAGCGGCGGCGTGAACCAGTTCCACGACTTCAACCCACTCTTCTTCAAAAAAATGAACGGTGACAGCACCCAATTCAAGATGGTAAACAATTTCGCCATCGGGTTCGTGCGAAATCCAAGCGGCATAGTTTTCCGTAACCGAGAGGCTCTCGGTTTTGACTTCATCAGATTCAGACATGCGTCAATTTCTCCTTGCGCCCAGCCATTCGCGGATTTGAGGGCTAATTCGGATTTCTACCCCGTTGGACAGTCTACGACGCAACCAATCCGTAACAGGCGTTTTGTTTTTCCTACGTATGGCTGCCGGAAAGGGGTCACGATCCATCAGTTTACCATAAATATATTGCCCGAAAATCCGCAGACTAGCAACAGCCGGTGCTGCAAGGATGATACCCAGGACACCTGCGAGGCTGGCTCCCGCAATAATCCCTAAGATGACGGCGATAGGGTGCAAATTCAAGCTGCCACCCATGATGCGCGGTACGAGGATATAGGCCTCAATGTTTTGCAGCAGCGCCCAGATAATGACGACCGTCACAGCAAAGGGTAACCCTTGCAGCGCTGGAAAAGTGGTTGATTGAGCAGTCAAAGCCAATAGCGCGGCAGGGAAAATGGCTAACCCGGAGCCAATACTGGGTATGAATTCCAAGATCAGCGAGATCATGCCCAAAATTAAAGGATTAGGCATTCCAATGACGGTAGCAATCGTGAAGACCACTGTCCCCATAAAAAGAGCCAGCGTCAGTTGACCGCGCAAATATGCATTCCAGACCTGCCCCAGCTCATATAACAAGCGACGTGCATCACCCTGATATAAGGTAGGCAGCAGTTGGACACCTTTGTCGGCAAAAATCGCACCATCGCGCATGAGGAAAAACATCACTGAGAGTAAAAAGATGGTGTTAATTACAGCGTTGAGCGCCCCACCAACGACGTCGAAGGCTGGCCCTGTAAATGATTGAACAAAGGATTGGGTCGTTCGCACCGGATCAAAGTCACTGAGATTGATGATGTCGGTGATATGTTTCATACCGGTGGCGGCCTGTAAACGCTGAAGCGGGATGAAGGCCTCTCCATTAATAAGGATAGGATCACCATTGAAGGTCAGCGGCTCGTTAAGGGTATGCTCCAAACTTTGCTCGACATCCCGCAGCAGCGCCGGAATCCGCCGACCAAATTCTTCAAGCTGTGCGACCAGGACAGGCACGACCACTAAAATGACAATGATGACCGCGGCCACGATGACCATATAGGTTAGGCCTACAGCAAAACCGCGATGTTGCTTTTGTTTGAGCGGCCCCAGTGAGAGAACGCGATTTTCGAAGAAATTTACTATCGGAGTGAGCAGGTAGGACAAGATGACAGCAACGGTGACAATCGGCACCAATTCGCTCAAACGAAATACGGTCAGCAACAAGCCAGCAGCGGCGATCAACGCTACTATACGTTTGGTGCGTCCCGTCCAGGGTGGTGAGGACATTGAGGGAGGCGAAACAGTCACGACAATGAATCCTATAGTATCTCTTTTTTCGAGTGTAACATCAAATGTTCATCTAATTATATATACACTTCTTAAGCTATTTGGTTGCTATATTCGTGTTTAGGACTGGATTAGAGAAGGTTCAAAGGGGTTCTAAATCAATCAGGGAGAGTAAACAACTCTCCCTGACTTTAAGCATGTTATTGATAAAAGCGCTGAGACTAGCTGCGGTTGTAGTTCCCGCCACCACCGCCACTGTTTCCACCACCGCGGTTGTCTCCGCCACGATTGTAGTTCCCGCCACCGCTGCGATTGCCACCACTGCGGTTGCCGCCGCCGCTGCTACCACGACTGTCGCGGGCGCGGGCTTCTTCCGGCGTCCAGCCTTCGAGGACGGCTTGACGGCTCAAACGGACTTTGCCGCCGTCATCAATGTTGGTGACCATAACCATGATTTCGTCACCCAGGCTGACTTCACTCTCAACAGACTCGACACGATAATCCGCAAGCTGTGAGATATGAACCATGCCCTCTTTGCCGGGGAGGAATTCAACGAACGCACCGAAAGACTCGATACGTGTGACCTTACCCGTGTAGATCTTGCCAATTTCGGCATCTTCAGTCAGGCCGCGAATTTCTTCGGCAGCCACCACTGCACCACCATCCACGCTGGAGACATATACGGTACCGTCTTCTTCAATGTCGATCTTCGCACCGGTGCGTTCCTGAATACCACGAACGGTCTTGCCGCCGGGGCCAATGATGGCACCGATCTTAGCCGGATTGACCTTGATGGTGAGAATACGCGGGGCACTGCTGCTAAGTTCAGCACGGGAAGCGGGCAGCGCACCCATGATCACATCAATGATTTTGAGACGGGCTTCACGGGCCTGTGCTAAGGCTTTTTCCATGATTTCGCCGGAGACGCCGTTGATCTTGATGTCCATTTGCAGGGCAGTGATACCCTTGGATGTGCCAGCGACTTTGAAGTCCATATCACCGATATGATCTTCCAAACCCTGGATGTCCGTCAGAACAGCAGTTTTGCCATTTTCCTGAATGAGACCCATCGCGATACCACCGACCGGGCGCGGAATCGGCACACCGGCATCCATCAACGCCAGGGTGCTGCCGCACACACTCGCCATCGAGGTACTACCGTTAGAACTCATGACTTCGCTCACCAAACGAATGGTGTAAGGGAATTCCGTTTCCGAGGGAAGTACATAGCGCAGTGCAGTTTCGGCTAAAGCTCCGTGACCAATTTCGCGGCGTTTCGGCCCACGCAGAGGTGAGGCTTCACCGGTGCTGTAGGGTGGGAAGTTATAGTGATGCATATAGCGCTTGGGCTTTTCAGGGCTAAGCGTATCAATTTCCTGAGCATCGCCGGGAGTGCCCAGGGTGGCAATGGTCATAACCTGTGTTTGCCCGCGCTTGAAGAGGCCAGACCCATGTACGCGGGGAACAACACCGACTTCGGCGGCAAGTGGTCGAATATCCGTCAGACCGCGACCGTCGGGGCGGACGCCTTCGTCAACAATGCGACGGCGAACTTCCTTGGCGACAATCTCACCAAAGGCGTCGCTGGCATCACCGATTTCGATTTGTTCTTCGGGATCGGTCAGGCTTTCATTTTGCTCGACCAATGAAACCACAAGTTCGGATTTCAGAATGTCGAGGGCTTCATTACGACCACCGCGTTCGGTTTGCTCGGCAATGATCTGGCGAATACGCGCGCCGCTCTTGGCTTCGACGGCTGCCGAAACGTTGGCTTTGGTGGCGGCGGGTACATAACCAGACTTGGGTTTGCCCACAGCGGCACGCATCTCGTTAATCACGGCGATCACCGGTTGCAGTGAGGCATGTGCCAGATTAAGTGCCTTGAGCATCATTTCTTCGTCAACTTCAGCCGCACCGCATTCGACCATATTGATGGCTTCAGCAGTACCGGCGAGTCGCAGATCAAGCGCGCTCTTGGGCATCTGGCTAATGGTCGGGTTGACGACCAGTTGGCCGTTGATTAAGCCGATACGTACACCGGCTACCGGGCCGTTCCAAGGGGCATCAGAAATCGCAAGCGCCGCGCTAGCCGCGACGATACCGAGCATATCAATCTGATGTTCCTGATCATGGCTGAACGCGCTGAGGATAATCTGGACATCGTTACGCAGATCATCCGGGAACAACGGGCGCAAGGTGCGATCCACAACGCGCGACGACAAAATCGCCTGCTCGGAAGGACGCCCTTCGCGGCGGAAAAAGCTGCCCGGAATACGTCCGGCAGCATACATTTTCTCTTCAAAATCCACGCTCAGGGGGAAGAAGTCAATGCCTGCACGTGCCTTCTTGCTCATGGTCGCTGTGGCGAATACAACGGTATCACCATCGCGGACAGTAACCGCACCGCCAGCTTGTTCCGCCAGCTTGCCGGTTTCGAGGATGATGTCGCGATCACCGAATTTCACGGTGAAGCGATGCAACGTCCCCATTGGACTTGTTATCGTTTCCATCTATCTTTTCTCCTTAAAAAACGAAAGCCCGGCAGCCAGGAACTGGAAAGCATAGCTAAAGCGTCGTTTAGCTCCACGTTCCAATACCTGCTCTGTCAGGCATAACTGAAAAGGATGTCCCAGCAGGACATCCCGGGTTTGACATGTCGAATTGAACCTCAAACAGGTTATCGACGCAGCCCTAACTTCGCAATGATGTCGCGGTAGACATCTGGCTTTGTCTTGCTTAGATACCGCAAGTGCCGACGACGCTGACCAACCAACTTGAGCAGGCCACGACGTGAATGTTCGTCATGAATGTGCGTACGCAGATGTTCCGTCAGGTAGGTAATCCGATTGCTTAAAATCGCAATTTGGACTTCTGGCGACCCGGTATCTTTCTCGTGCCGCGAATAGTCGTTAATGAGTATCGTCTTAGCTTCTTTTTCCAGTGACATTTCCACCCGTCCTTGTTTAGTCACCAAACCAGCAGGACAGTTAGCCAGTTGGTCTAATTCCGATGAGAGAATTATATCAGAGGCATTATTACGCGACAATCCTGAAAACATTGGCAGCGATTTCGTGCTGTGTCGGGTCGCTTAAAAGACGAACTTGGTAAATAATTTTCATCGAAATAATTCTTAATACTTCGCCATACCGTTGACGTTTATATTAAGTATGTGAAGCACATCACAAATTACAAAGAGTTAGTTATGGATAATATATGGTTGGGATGCAGTAAGCTATGAAACGATTTTGGAATTCATTACTTATCCAGATGATCGGCATTTTTTGCCTCAACGCAGTGCTTGTCGTCAGTTTTATGTTTATCAGCGGACGCGCCACAAACTTATCGGATATGACACGGGCGCAAGCAACAACCGCTGATGATATGGTTACAAATGGCTACAAGCTGATTACCCAATTCCACATGTATATTGATGCTGACACGGAAAATGTTCGTGCGAAAATCAAAGCAACCATCGATTCATTTAACACAGAAACCATATCGCTGCTCGATACATTTAAACAAAGTGACGAGGCACTCGATAACGCAGGTTTCGCCCCGGACGAACCTGACAGATTATTTGACGACATCGAACCCGGCTATCAAAAATTCGATGCCGCCATGCAACAGCTGTTCAACAGTGATCCAAAAGACTGGGAAAAACGCGTCGTTGATGTTGAGATTACAGGTGCGGCGTTTAGTGATATAGGCGAGAAATTAGCGACTTCAGTTGAAGGCTTTGCACTGGCCGAGGAAAAGAACCATTCAAACATTTTGGCGGCAATCGCAAGTGGCATCGCCCTATCGTTGACTGTTGCGACAATAGTCATTATTCAAGCGGTACGCAGTATTAGTCGACTGGTCAAGACCACTCAAACTTTTGCTAATGGTGATTACAGTGTCCGTGCAGATCTGCACTCACCTAATGAAATTCAGAAAATTGGCCGCACGTTCAATCAAATGGCCGAGGAAATTAGCGGTCTTTTCGATGAATTACAAAAGCAAATCCTGGTGGCTAACGAAGCCCGCACCCAGGCCGAAAAAGCTGACCAGGTGAAATCATCCTTCCTCGCAAGTGTATCGCATGAACTCCGTACGCCGCTGAATGCCATCATTAATTTCAGCAAGTTCGTCATCAAAGGGGTCATGGGGCCGGTCACAGATCAACAAACGGATGCGCTGAACAAAGTCGTGGACAGCGGCAAACATTTGCTCAACCTCATTAACGATGTTTTAGATATTTCCAAGATCGAATCAGGATCGCTCACACTTTTCCTTGAACCAAACATCAATGTCGAAAAAATCATCGTGGATACCACCGCACTGGCGATGGCACTAATCGAAGGAAAACCCGTTCAGTTACGCATTCAAATGGAAGATGCCCTCCCAACCATTCATGCCGACCGGCAGCGCCTGCGCCAAATCTTCACCAATATTCTTTCCAACGCCTGTAAATTTACAGAGGAGGGGTTTATCGACGTCGGCGTACAGATGAAGAATGATGAACTCCTTATCCGTGTACAGGACACAGGTCCCGGCATCGCTGCCGAGGATTACGGTCTGGTTTTCGAGTCTTTTAAACAAACCAGTACCGGTTTACGTCAAGGATCGGGAACTGGATTAGGGATGCCTATCTCCAAGCGTTTGACCGAAGCGTTGGGGGGCAAGCTTTGGTTCGAAAGCGAAGTCGGTAAAGGAAGTACATTCTTTGTTAGCCTACCCGTACACTCCGAAGAAAAAAGTCTAGTGGTCGCTTAGAAATGAGAACTCATCGTGAATAACATGCCAATCGTACTATACGTGGAAGATGATCCGGCCAGCCGCGACATTATGGTCTTAGTGCTACGCGAAATAATGGGTTGTGATGCTTATCATATTTTCCAAGACAGCGAAGATTTTATGCTGCGCGTCAAAGCACTCCTGCCCCAACCGAATATCATCTTGCTGGACATCCACGTCCCACCTCATACCGGATTCGACATGCTTATGATGCTGCGCCAGGATCCGGCTTATCAGAACATCCCTGTCGCGGCTCTGACGGCAAGCGTCATGAATGAGGAAGTACAACGCCTTCAAAATGCCGGTTTTAATGCGGTATTTTCGAAGCCCGTCGATATTGATACGTTTCCTGATCATGTGCATCAGGTTCTAGGCGGCGAAAGCCTCTGGCACATTACGAGTTAGAGAATTCAGTTCATGACAAACCTTAATCGAAAACGCATCTTCGTCATTGAAGACAATATTGAAAACCGTGTTATCACGCAAATGACCCTCGGGATGCATGGTGTACGGATGGAGTTTGATCGTTTCGGGCGAGATACATTATCTAAGCTAAAGAATTTTGGGAACGTGGATCTCATTATTCTGGATCTTATGTTTCCAAACGGCATAACCGGTTATGATATTTTTGACACTATTCGCGCCGATGCATCCTTCGCACATGTGCCGATTGTTGCTGTCTCGGCAAGCGATGCGGTCAGTTCTATTCCACAATGCCAGGCAAAAGGATTCAGTGGCTTTATCCCTAAGCCTATCGATGTGGATCTCTTCCCGACACAAATTGAAGAGATTATCAACGGTCTATCAATTTGGATAGACCGTTAACCGCAATTGCTCATTTAGAAAGGCATCACATGACCCAACTTCACGCATTGATTGTTGATGATAATGTCGATAATTCAGCCATTTTGGCGCAAATGTTATCCATGGAAGGCATTCAATCAACACGCGTCAAAGAGCCTACAAAACTCGAAAGTTTACTGCCGAGTTTACCGGCGACACAGGTTGTATTTCTTGATCTGGAAATGCCTAAGCTTAATGGATACGCATTGTTCAACAATTTGCGATCAACAGCTCAGTTTCAACACGTTCCCATTGTGGCGTATACGGTTCATGTCAGTGAAATCAACACGGTTCGCAACCTGGGCTTTCACAGTTTCCTCGCTAAGCCGCTTGATCAGGATCAATTTCCCGAGCAGCTCGCCCGCATCCTCAAAGGGGAACATGTGTGGGCATAGGCCAGCCCAATTAAGCTAGAAGTGAGCGTAACACTTAATGACGCTCACTTGGCTTTCATGGCATCTGCGACGAGGTTGACGGTGTGATGGGTGCGGAACAAACTATACTGCCCTGCTCGCCCCGGTACCGCATTCAGAATGTTTTCAGTCTCCATTAACGAGAACCAGAAATCAGCATTCCAATTGCCAGTGGGATCAGCCGTTTTTAGATTAGCATCTGAAATTGGAATGTTGCGCTCATACATGGTCAAGAGCAAGCGCAGGAATATATCACGCTGCCCCAGAATATAGCGACATACTTCCGATCCCATGTGGAGTGAAATGCCTTTGGTAAGGAAGTCACTTTGCGGGTTGCTGTATTCACCCACTGTGGCCGCGTCATTTTCCTTTAGATACTCGACCGATTTTTGGAACGACATCCCTGTGTCGAACACCCGCAGACGCTTATGAAGGCTGCCTAGAGGACACCAGGTAAAGTTACGGAAACTGGTAAACTGCTCAACACTCACAATCACACGCCGCACCATATCGGCTGTTTCAGGGCTGAGTTGATCGAGGTCAAACAGGGAAATGCCTGCCCAGTTGGGGGCTTCCTGTTCTTCTTGTTCATCATCCCCTAATCCGGCTTGCATAGCAGGCAAAATCACGTCCGGTTGGAGTTTGATAACCGGAACAAGATCTTCGGGGTTATGGCGATGTGGCAGCAATTCACGCACGAGGATTTGCTCGCGGACAAGGCAATCAATCCACTCACTGCGCCACTGGTCGCTGACATTACAGCCAGGTCGTTCAAGGTCGCGATCCATCGCGAGGCCTTTGAGCAGGAAGCCGTAATTTACGTACTCCCAGCCGCGTACGCCCAGGGTATTCATGACACGCACAACCACACGGTCGCGGATGAGACGCGTCTTCTCAACAATGGGATGGTTGGCGTTCAAAGCAATCATGCCATTGGCAGATATGGCTTTGAGGATGCCAAGTGACATGGCCTGTGAAACCAGATCTTCACCACGCGGGCGGGAAATGACCGCACCCACCCCTTGAAGCTGTTCAACCAATTGGTGTACGGACATGACTTCCGCACCCATAACAGTTGCCAAACGGTCAAATTGGATGATGACACTTGACCACTGCGAAGGCGTAAACAAAGCCACATCCGCGCCATCCGACACCGAGGCAACGCTCAATGACTGGTGTGTTTGTAGATTGGTAAAATCTTCAATATATTCAACTGTGATGCCGGGGTTGTTTTCGAGCTGACGGCTGGTGCTGCCACGCACACCCCAAACAATGACTGTCTTGTTAGAAGCGCGCAGGGAGTTCAACACTTGATTGAAGTCACGGTCACCACTTGCCATGATGAATACATCAGCGGCGTTTTTCTGACTGCCATCCGTAATAACATCGCGGGCGATACGCATATCCGCACTGTTCTTGCCCGGTAGATTAAAAACGGGATCGATGTTCGCCAGCATCAAACGGCTGGGGGCATCATCAGCAATCTCGCGGCCTGTGTTATCCACAAGCGGAGGCAAACTGCCCCGCTGACCCCACGGTGCATAGGCGGCCATCTTGACAACCTGACCATGCGCCTTGGCTTGCATAACAAAGCGGTCAATTAGATGATCGAGATTGACGACAAAGCCCTGCTCGTTCAAGCTGATGGCGATGTTTTCAAAGTCGATATAAACCGCAACGTTTTTGGTCTGTATACCGGGAAGAGATTCTAGGGGCTGGAAAATGACTTGATTTGCCAGTTCCGTTCCAGCCAGAATATTATCCGCACCCCAAATACGAATACGCGCATTACGGGTGGTCTTTACACGACGTACAAGCGGCACAAGATCGGGATTGGTGGTCGCCAAAATCAGTTCGTCAACGGGTTCAGGGTCAAACGAAAAGTAGTGAACAATGAGCGCATCCGCCAGCGTTTCACGGCGGGGCATATCGAACACATCATATCCAGCCGAACGAAAAATGCGTTGGAAATTCGTGCCAGTGGAGCCGTGTGCGCTCCAATTGGCAACAGCCACCGCTTTAAGACTATCCGCGCTGAACAAACCCGCCGCGAGTGCCGCGCCACCGCGCAACCCTACTGCGAGTTCTTGTACATCGAGCGAGATCCCCTTGCTATTAAAGCGCTGGAGTAAATCGTCTACATCAACAATTAAGTAAGCTGCCATCTCTCTATCCTAAAAAAACAGATACCACCTAATCCAATTAAGAATGGTGGTAGTTCGAGGAGCATTTTTTATTTTGCAACCCGAGAAAACAAAAAACTATCAATAATCAGAACTAGTTTTCTACCGTAAATTTATCAGACCTCTAATTCATCAACAACGGTTAAAGTAGCTAAAAGCCTTTCGCAATTATTATACGTTAGTTTGAATACAGAGTCGCATTGTGGTTACAAACCACATCTTCGTTCGCGCATCTATCTCATTCAGCCAATAAAATGGAATCGAACTGCAAAGAGGAGATTGTGAAATGTTTCCATATTTGAGCATTATATCACGATGTTGTTAAGGCTGTGTAATCAAATCATTGAAACGGTATTAGAAATATTCTATTGTGCCAATGCAAAGAGGCGCTAAGCGCCTCTCTGTATTAATAAGACATGAGTTCGAGGAAGAATCTTACTGCGTGGGTTAAGCTCATTCCAAGGGAGCAAGCCCTTTGATTAATAAGCTTTCGAGAAGAGCGCAATCATAGTAGCCGGTTTACCGGTGAAGAAGCATTTGCCTGTGCCACCGGGTTGGTCAAAGGGAATACAACGCACAGTAGCGCCGGTTTCTTCCTTAATCTTGCCTTCGTCGTCGCTCGAACCGGCCCACCACACGCGCGCCCATCCACCTTTTTCCATCAAGGATTTTAGTTCATCATAACTGGTGACATCGTGGATATTCGCATCGCGGAAAGCAGTGGCTTGCTGCAACATATTGGCCTGAATAGTGTCCAGAAGATCTTTTACAGCAGTCGCAATTCCGGCCTGTGGTACAAACGATTTGCCTTCTTTACCGGGAATGTCACGACGCGCAAGGGCAACCGTAGCGTTTTGAACATCTTTGGGACCAACTTCCATGCGGAGCGGCACACCGCGCATTTCCCAATCGTTGTATTTGAAACCGGGGGACAACCCTTCACGCTTATCCACATTGATACGAATATTAGCGTCAAGGAGTTCTTTCGACAGACGACCCACAGCTTCCATTACAGGAACGCGTTCGTCATCATTTTTGAAAATCGGCACGATTACCACTTGAATGGGTGCTACTTTGGGTGGCAACCGCAAGCCCTTGTCGTCACCATGAGTCATAACGATGGCACCGATCATACGCGTACTCAGTCCCCACGAGGTTGTCCAGGGCTGCTTCGTTTCATTGTTTTGGTCAAGGTAATTAATCTCGAAAGCTTTAGAGAAATTTTGCCCGAGATTATGGCTCGTGCCGGATTGTAAGGCTTTGGTATCCTTCATCATGGCTTCGATAGTGTAGGTATGGACTGCACCAGCAAATTTCTCGCGTTCGGTCTTACGTCCCTTCACTACGGGTATAGCCGCTTCGGTGATGGCAAAGTCGGCGTACACATCGAGCATCTGCATCGTTTCGAATTCGGCTTCCTCTGCCGTCGCGTGGGCCGTATGCCCTTCCTGCCATAAGAATTCGGTTGTTCTCAAGAACGGGCGCGTCCGTAATTCCCAGCGCACCACATTCGACCACTGATTAATGAGCAGCGGTAAATCACGATAGGACTGAATCCAATTTTTGAAGGAGTCCATAATGATGGTTTCAGAGGTTGGACGGATAATAAGGGGTTCTTCCAACTCTTTACCACCAGCAATTGTCACAACCGCCAATTCCGGACTGAAGCCTTCCACGTGCTGCGCTTCACGTTTGAGGAAGCTTTCAGGAATGAGCAGCGGGAAGTAGGCGTTCTGATGACCAGTTGCCTTGAAGCGGCGGTCAAGTCCATTTTTGACAGCCTCCCATAATTCATAACCATACGGTTTGATGATGAGGCAACCGCGCACCGGCGACTGATCGCACAGATCGGCCTTATAGACAATTTCGTTGTACCACTTACTGAAATCTACTGATTGCGGCGTAACAGCCTGCTGTGCCATTGGCGCTATCCTTTTATGACTGTATTCAGACAACGCCGCGTATTATAGCCGAGATTGATCCGAATTTGGCGAGTGGCGTTTCCGCAATCAGTGACCGGGTACATTTGTGGTTAGGTTGGTGATTTGGCCTTCGCAGCAAAATAGCGAAGCCAACCTTTATCAACCGAAGCCTCATCCTGTACACGTTTGAGATAAGCAGACATGATATTGCCACGCGACAAATAGCCGACGATTTTATTTGGCTGCGCGCGCTCTACAACCGGCAGCCGACCAATGTTGTTAGTCATCATGCGGATAAGCGCCTGTCGGACGGTTTCATCGGGATAAGTGACGATCAAATCGCGATTACCAGCTTCAAGGACAGGTTCATCAAGATCACCTTCGCGGACGGCTTTAAGCAAATCGTGGCGGGTGACAATGCCAGTTAGCTGCTGTTGTTCATCGACAATGAGTAAGGCTTGGTGACGCGTGAGACGAGGATCATGCTGATTGATCGCTTCAATTAACTGTCCGACCGTCATCGTCTGCGGAATGGAAACGGTATCGGTTGTCATGATGGCATTCACGGAAATCATATCCAGCGGATCAGCTTCATATTCGTGATGTACCAGCACACCTTTGCGCTGAAGCTGCTCTGTCAAAATACTATTGGTCATAAGAGCATTAGCGACCGCGTCTGCAATGACACTGGCAAGCATCACCGGCAGAATGGCGTGATAGTTTTGCGTCATCTCAAAGGCAAAGACAATCGCCGCAAAAGTGGCGCGGGTTGAACTACCAAAAACCGCCGCCATACCCGCCATCGCAAAGGCTACGGGTGCAGCATCCATACCGGGGAACATCTGCTGCATGATCAGACCAAAAATGCCACCTAAGGCCGCGCCAATCATAAATACGGGCGCAAGAACACCACCGGATGTGCCTGATCCCAACGAAACGAGCCAGACAGCGCCTTTGCTAACCAGAAGCACCGCTAAAAATCCAAGCGCAAACTTGTTGTTGAGGATGCCACCAATGAGATCGTAGCCGGGACCAAAAACATCCACGCCAGGATAAAGAAACCGGGGTACGACATAGCCGACGATTCCGACAAACAAGCCACCAATAGCAGGCCAAAGATAAGTATTGATCCTGGAGTGGTGAAAACCATCTTCGATGATATAGAGCAAACGGGTTAATCCGCTGGCGACTAAGCCGCTGAGCAAGCCTAATACGAGAAAAAACACAAGGTTGATGGGACTGCCGAAATCAGCATTCCCGACCGAGAAAACGGGTCCCGATCCAAACAGCACGATATGAATGCCTGTTGCAATCGTGCTGGCGATGACCAACGGGATAAACGAACGTGCCCGAAACTCAAACAGCAGAAGTTCGATCGCGAAAATGATAGCGGCGATGGGTGTACCGAATGTGGCTGCTAATCCGGCGGCCGCGCCACAAGCCAAAAGCACTTTGCGCTCGGACGCAGTGGTATGAAGCGCCTGCCCCAATATGGAACCGATGGCAGCACCTGTTTGAATGATGGGTCCTTCCGCGCCGAACGGTTGACCTGAGCCAATGGATACGGCAGCGCTGATGGGTTTTAGCAGAGCGACCTTAGGAGGAATGCGACTGCTCTTGGTCAACACAGCCTCCATTGCTTCGGGGATGCCGTGCCCTCGCACCAGCGGGCTGCCGTAACGTGCCATCAAACCGATTATCAAGCCGCCGATGGCTGGGATTAGGATGATACCTGCGCCCAGGGGACTGGCAAGCGGGCTAATAATTTCGGTTGAAGCGCGTTGGTAAAAAGCCAGGTTGGTGACGAGGCCGATTAAACGGTGTAGCAGCTCTGCCGTGACCCCTCCAATTGCCCCAATAAGGGCAGCGAGCAGCGATAGCTTAAGCAAGGTCGAACCCGATTGACGACTCTCGGACATAAAAGACATGATGTTCCTCAAAGCACACGATGAACCGACGCAAAACAGTACTCGCCTGAAACAGACAAAATACAAAGTAAAAACGATGTTAGATGCTAGGAAGAACTAACGTGGCCCGGGACGGGGTAGACACAACGTCCGGAACAGAGGGATGTTGAAATAGTAATCTCGTTTACGTCTCATAGCGAAATTGTATCATACAACGAGGCAAATTAATCACCCCATTATAGAAATCATACAGGCTCAAGATCGTGCGGATATGAGCCTATCAAGTCATCTAGAGAGTCACGTTGGATTTGATATTGGCGTTATGTTCTGCCCAGAGTTGAGCGATTTCGGTTTGAATTTGCGCCACAGCAGAATCGAGCGGAATGATAACCGCTTCAGTACGGTCACGGCGTTTTAATTCGATGCCACCATTTTCCAGTGACTTCTTGGTGAGGGTTATTCGTAAGGGCAAGCCGATGAGGTCCGCATCATTGAATTTGACCCCCAAACGTGCATCACGGTCATCAAACAGCACTTCGACTCCAGCTTTACGAAGATCAGTATACATCTGTTCGGCAAGTTGATTGGTGGCAGTGTCTGGCAGCACCAGCAAATGAACCGCATAAGGTGCAACGGAAATCGGCCACATTAGACCTTTGTCGTCACGATGTTCTTCAGCGACACAAGCCAGCAAGCGCCCAATGCCGATGCCATATGAACCCATCACCACCGGTTGGGCTTTACCATCTTTGTCGAGGAAGGTGCAGTTCAAGCTATCACTGTAGCGCGTGCCGAGTTTGAAGATATTGCCGACCTCAACCCCGCGCACTGCTTTCATGGGTTTGCCAAGCAGCGGATCAAGATCACCTTCCCGCGTCGAAACAATATCAGCCACGACATCTGCTTTATAATCGCGGCCATAATTCACATTCAGCAAATGGAACCCTGCCTCGTTTGCGCCTGCCACCAGATTAGGCGACTGCGGAATGAGATCATCGACGACGACCAGCGTATTCTTGACACCTATCGGTGAGCCGTATCCGGCGACTGCGCCGGTGGCGATAATTTCTTCGGCCTGAGCGGGGCGCATAGCGGAAGCATGGACAGCGTTAATCAACTTGATTTCGTTGACGTCCATATCACCACGCACAATCGCCAGGACGAATTGTTCACGCTGTTGATCGCCCTCAGTGATGGTTGCGATTTGAAAAACCGCTTTCGCCGTGCGTGAAGCCGGAACGTTCAGCAATTTGGCGAGGGCTTCGATAGTGGTCGTATCCGGTGTCGCAATCTTCTCTAAGGGAAGCGGCGCTTCGGCAGCGGGAACAGGCTTACGGGAGGTAGCAACCTCGCGGTTGGCCGAATACCCGCTTTCTTCGTTGACCATAAGTGTGTCCTCACCGATGGGTGTGAGGTACATGAATTCATGCGCCTCTTTTCCGCCCATCATGCCTGTGTCGGATTTGACGGCGATGACGGGTAATCCACAGCGGCTATAGATGCGGAAGTAGGCACTGTAATGATCGGCGTACTGCTTATCCAGCCCTTCCCAGTCGGCATCCAGGCTGTAGCTGTCTTTCATGGTGAACTCACGGACGCGGATTAGTCCAGCGCGAGGACGCGGCTCATCCCGCCATTTGGTCTGAATTTGATAGATGAGAACCGGAAGCTGACGATACGAGCGAATTTCTTTGCGGACGAGATCGCTGACGATTTCTTCATGGGTCATGGCGAGAACCATATCGTGATCAGCGCGATCTTTAAAGCGTCCCATCTCAGGGCCGATTTTGTACCAGCGACCGGACTCCTGCCAGATGTCCGCAGAGTGGATAACGGGCATGGTGATTTCCTGCCCGCCGATGTTGTCCATTTCTTCGCGAACAATTTGTTCCACTTTGGTCAGCGCACGTTTTGCCAGCGGTAGATAGCTAAATATGCCAGCGGCTAAGGGGCGGATGAACCCGGCTCGTAGGAGCAGCTGATGGCTGGCAACATCGGTATCGCCGGGAGCCTCTCGCAATGTTTGGCTAAATAGCTGGCTCATTCGCATAATGAATATTTCCTTATGTGAGTAGGATGGGTTTTGAGATTTAACTCGATAGTGTAATAAACGGTTTCTGAAAGTTCAAGAGGGGTCACACCAATAATGCTGCGAATACCTCGTCGCGAGAGAGTGTTGTTTGTTTTATTGGCCGTTGGGATCATCATGCGGTTAAGCGATTTGACCCACGCTGGATATTTAGGCGACATAGTGAGCTACAATGTATCCTGGGCAGTCGCCATACAGCAATTTGGGCTTTTTAAAGTCTATGCCACCTCGCCCGAAACAAACTACCCTCCCATCTATCTTTTCATATTAGAGTTCACATCCTCCATAGTCGCTCCGTCACAAGGTAACAGCATCGCGTTAGGGTTTATTGTGCTGTTCGACACGCATGGCCGATTGCAGCGATGCTCAGCGTTAGCTATACGATCCACGGCGCGGCTGTCCCCAACGTGGATTTTTACTGGTTCGGTTTAAATTTGAAATCATTGTTGGGCAGCGTGGGACTGCTTGCTGGCATACTTAATCTGCTAGCGCTTGCGGGAATCACCTTGTTCGTCATTCGCAGTAATCAAATGCAGGTCGACAGTGAAAATATTCAGCATAACAACATGGTGACCAAACTGCAAAGTGCTTAATCTAATGAACTTAATCCCATTCACGGTTGGCGTTGATGTCCAGCTTATCCATCACAGCCTGCCCCAGGTCGATTTCGTGCAGGCGCGCGATTTGCAGCAGGTAAAGTAAGACATCAGCGAGTTCACCGGCAAGTTCATTTTTATCTGCTGCCAATTCGCCCCACTGGAAATGTTCAAGGACTTCGTTGGCCTCTAGCACCAGTGATATGGCGAGGTTTTTGGGCGTTTGCGGATGAGATGAGTCCGGTTTGTACCAGCCTTTACCTTCCACAAAGGCCTGCATCGCCTCTTCCAGTGCTTTTAGTTCCATTATGAGTCTCCAATCAAAAAGGTGGGAACTCTAAAATCCCACCTTCAACAATTCGCAATACGCGGTTTTTAATAGGCGTTTTTGTTACTGCGCCGAATGGTATTCCAGACTGTGCGGATGATAATTTTGATATCCAGCCACAGCGACCAGTTTTCGACATACCAGAGGTCATACTCGGTACGCTCGGCGATAGACGTATCGCCACGCAAACCGTTGACTTGCGCCCAACCCGTCATACCAGCCTTCTCGCGGTGACGTTCCATATAGCGAGGAATGCGTTCGCGGAACTGCAAGACATACACCGGACGTTCGGGGCGCGGCCCGACCAAACTCATTTCGCCAACCAGCACGTTGATAAGCTGCGGTATTTCATCCCAATTGGTCGTCCGCATAAAATGGCCCAACCTTGTGACTCGCGGATCGTCCTTAACTGTCCAGCCGGGGCCACCCACTTCAGCATCGGAGCGCATGGTGCGGAACTTAACCATATGGAACGGTTTACCATCCAGGCCCATGCGTTCCTGTGTGTAAAAAACCGGCCCTTCGGACTCAAGGCGCGTGGCGACAGCCGTCAACAACATCAGCGGTGAAAGGAAGATCAAACCAAAGCCAGCACCAATCATATCCATGCCGCGTTTGAGGCTGAGACGCCACCCGCGCATGGCGATGTCGCGCACGGTGAGAAGCGGCGTCCCACTGAGGTCATCAACACTCAGATCACCGGCCATATAAGCAAACATATCAGGATAAATTTTGATGTCGACACGACCGCGCTGGCACAGACTGATGAGTTCGACAATTTCTGCGCGTTGGGCATCCGGTAATGCGATAACTACCTGATCGACAGCACAGCGGTCAATTAAAGTCGGTAAATCGTGGTAAACACCGATGACCGGAATGCCGGAAACATTACCACGGGTGCGGGTCTTGCCGTTGACGACCACACCGACAGGGTTATAACCGAGGGCGGTATTGGTCGTGATTTTACGGGCGATTTCGCGGGCGATTTTGCCGTTGCCGACGATCAGCAGATTATCGAGTCCGAGCTTATGCGTCCGCAGCCAGTAGCGTAACGTTTGTAAGGTTTCGCGTCCGGCGACGGTCAACACCATGCTGAAAATCCAGACGTAAAAGAGCAGCGCACGGGGATAATCAACCGCAAACATGGTGTTATTAAACAAAATGGCTTGCAGACCATAAACAAGGAGAGAACCAACCGTCAGCACACCAATCACCTTACGGGCATGGTCGATGCGGCTGATGGCGCGTGGTAAGTGATAAAGACGCGAGAGATATAGAATGACAAGGATCGCCACAACATGAAGCAGCAAGGTGGGGATGTATTCAATGAAGGGGCGCGAAATATCAGGCTGCTTCAGCAAAGGTAATTGGATGCGTGCGATATAGCCCAGGCCAAATGCAATGGCGAGCATCAGCGCATCAATAATCGGCTGAAGGAGATTAAGCAGGGTGCGAACGCGGTTACTGCGTGAGACTGCGGAAACCGTTATGTTTTGGACTGCTGCGGTGTTTGACGCAGTTCCGGCAGCAGTTCCAGCCCGCCCTTCACCATCAAGCCGAATATCACCATGAGGTGCAGCCACAGCGGAGTCGTCCGGCGATAATGTTTGCGGTAAAAGATCAGCATCGCCCGTTGAAACTCGAACTGTGCTTTCTTGCTGCGGCGGCTGGATGCTCGTTTGATGTGCTTGACCATCACCTGTGGATGGTAAAACACCTTCCACCCTGCCTCTTTTATCCTGAACGCCCAATCGAGATCCTCTCCATACATGAAAAATGTCTCGTCCAACAGGCCAGCGTCGCGTATGGCTTCCCGCCGCACCTGCATGTACGCGCCGACCACTGAGTCTACCTCAAGCTCGACGTCGGGGTCAACGAACGTCATATTATAGCGCCCAAAACGCGGATCGTGGGGAAACAGTTTTGATAGGCCGGAAAAGCGGTAGAAAGACACCATCGGGGTCGGAAAGCTGCGACGGCAGGCAACATCCAATGAACCGTCTTCCAGGACCAGCTTCGGGCCAGCTGCTCCCACATCAGGGCGCGAGTCCATGAATTGTACCATGCCGAAGAGTGAGTTCGGTGGGACTTCCGTATCCGGATTGAGAAGCAGCGCGTAACGCGGTGCATCAGCCGCCACATCGCCTTTACCGTGATAACCGAGTGCTTTGAGTCCCAGATTATTGCCATACGAGAAGCCACCGTTGGTTGGGCTGGCGATGAGTTCGACGGATGGGAACTCGCTCCGTACCATATCGGCACTGCCATCGGTGGAGGCGTTATCGACCAGCACGACCTTAAAGCTAAAGCTGCCGGTACTGGCGAGAACGGTTTGCAAGCAGCGACGGAGTAAGTCTTTGGTGTTCCAGTTGACGATGACAATTCCGAGATCAAGCATGGTTTATTCCCTCTGGCGGGGTATTTTATCACAAGCTAGTCTTCAGCCGTCAGTCACCAGTTTACAGTTCAACTCATTGTGATGCAGTCGGAAGGGTTTTGAGGGGTGTGCCTTTGATGGCAGCACGGAGAGCATCACGGTCATCCCAGGGATATTCAGTGGTGCCGAAGCACATGCTTTGCTCGTGGCCTTTGCCGCAGGCGATGACAATATCCCCCGGCTGTGCCATCTGACAGGCTTGATAGAGGGCTTGCCCACGATCCGGCACGCGGATGAAGGTTTGCCCCTCTACCCCACCTAGCCTAAATCGTTCTTGCGCCATTGTTTCAAGAATATCATCCAATGACTCAGTGCGTGGATCTTCGGCGGTGAAAATCGTGAAATCTGCTAAGTTTGCTGCGACTTTTGCCATTAGTACGCGTTTCTCACGATCACGGAGGCCAGCACTTCCGAATACAGCAATCAAGCGTTTGCCCTTACCTAACATTTTCTGTGCGGCTTTGAGGGCGTTTTCGAGGGCATTAGGCGTGTGGGCAAAATCGACAATGGCGGTGTAGGGTTGGCCTTCGTCGATGCGTTCCATGCGTCCGGGGATGGATTTGATAAGTTTCAGACCAACTTCAATAGATTTGTTGTCGATAATACCTAGTAATCTACCGGTCGCTGCAATAGCTGCAAGCGCATTATAGACATTAAATTCACCGAGTAATTCCATAGAAAATTCAGTTACAAATGGAAGATGATCTATTAATACACTATTTTGGTTCGATGCCATAAAACGATCGTCATCAAAAACTGAAAAATAAGTTCCATCAGGACTATAATCAATTTTCCATACGCTTAATCCAGCAGACTTTGGAAATCCTACTGGATGTTCTTTTCCCAATACAAAGTTCTTTATTCCACCATAAGTCACAACTTTTTCAGCGGAAAAAGCTTTGAAAAAATCTGCATTTGGATCGTCATTATTTATTACCGATATTTTTAATTGTCCTGATTTCACGTAAGACTTACTCAGCATCTCGAACATGCGGCCTTTGGCAGCGCGGTAGGCTTCAAACGTGCCGTGATAATCGAGATGTTCGTGGGTGACATTGGTCAGCACAGCGACATCAATATCCACGCCGTTGAGGCGTCCCTGCGCCAAGCCATGACTGGTCATTTCGAGGACGCAGTGAGTCAAGCCGTTGGCAACCATCTGGGCGAGGAGCGCTTGAATTTGGGGAGCGCTGGGTGTGGTGACGTGCAAGCCGGTATCGACGATTTTGCCGCCGAGATCAGCCGAAACCGTGCTGATGAGTCCGGCTTTGCCATCGGTGGCGACTTTGAGGATGCTGTGAATCAAGGTGCTGGTGGTGGTTTTTCCATCGGTTCCGGTGACGCCAATCAGAATCAATTTGCGCGAAGGATAATCGTGATAAGCAGCGGCCAACCATCCGGTGGACTCCTGCGCGTTGGCGACCTGAACATAAGGGACGCTGAGATCGGATAAATCACGTTCACCGACGATAGCGACTGCACCGCGTTGGATAGCATCGGGGATGAAATTATGTCCATCAACCGACAATCCACGCCGCGCCACGAATACACCGCCGGGTTGGATGAGGCGGTTATCTTCCTCAACCGGTGCGGTGATGGCGGTATTCGCATCGCCTGTCACACGGATGAGATCGGGTAAGTTGGTGATGAGGTCGGAAAGATGTTTCATGAAACCCCCACCCCGGCCCTCCCCCGTAAACGAGGGAAGGAGCAAGGCAGTTCAATTGACAAAATGAATGAAATAAAAACCGCAGAAGCACCGAGGCAACAGAGTTATTATAACCCCTGTGTCCTCTGCGCCTCTGCGATTTAAAATCAGAGACCAGCGCTGAATTAGTTCAGACGCGCACCCAGATCATTCAGGCCGCTGCGGACGCTGCCGTCCACAACACGGTCGCCTGAACGGACGATCAAGCCGCCGAGAATGTTGGGGTCAACCACGAAGCTGATGCTATCAGCACCGATAGATGACTTGGCCTTAGCCTGTTCGGCGTCGCTAAGGGGCATAGCGCTGACGACTTCGACGTTGCCACCGAGCTTGAGCGCTTCTTTGGGAACATCGGTGAAGAAGCCGTCGATCAATGACTTTGCCTTCTTGTCATCGAGTGCTGCACCGATGAGTTTTTGGGTCGCAGCCAGGGCGATACCAGCGATCTGACCGCGCAGACCGGCCAACTGCTGATCACGTTCGGCAGCAGCAGCAACACGGGCTTCGGTACGGATACGTTCGGCTTCGGTACGGGCTTCAGCTTCGACCTGCTTGGCGACTTCGTCACCACGGGCACGGCCCTCTTCGACGCCTTTGGCGATGTCAGCGCGAGCGTTGGCACGGATCGTTTCAGCTTCCGCTTCCGCATTACGGCGGGCATTGGCTGCAACCTGTGCGTCTTCCAAACCCTTCTGAATCTTGGCCGAACGTGAGTCCAGCATGTTTACAATCGGACGCCAGAGCAAAGCACTCAGCGCGCCGAAAATGATCAAGAAGTTGACGATCTGGGCGAACAGGTAGCCCGCATTCAGACCGAGCGCTTCAATACCACCGGCTTTTTCTTCGCCAGCCGCAGCAGGCGCTTCAGCCGCATGGGTTTCGGTAGTGGCTGTGGTTTCGCCAGCCGCAGGTTCGGCGGTAGCAGTGGCCTCTTGGGCCATGACGCTAGCCGCAGCGACCAGCAGCAGTGCCAGCACGCCTACGATTACGAGTCGTTTCAAGGTAAAGATTTTTTGCATGTCGGTTCTCCCCTGCGCGCTTACTGGAGCACGAACAGGATAATGAGCGCGACCACCAAGCAGTAAATAGCGACAGCTTCGGCGAACACGATACCAAGGATCATGTTCGTCTGAATGTTACCGGACGCATCCGGATTACGGCCAATGGCCTGCAAAGCGCCTTGCACCAGCAAACCGATACCAATACCGGGGCCGAGTGCGCCAACCATTGCCAAACCAGCGCCAACCGCTTTACCCAGTGTAGTCAATTCAGGCATGTTACGTCTTTCCTCTCTATGCTTTATAGTCAAATTAATTGTATGGGCGGGATTCGTAGCCGCCCAGTAGGTCCGTTAAAAGTTAGTGTGCGTGTGCTTCTGCGCCAGTGTCATGGAGTTCTTCAACATGTTCAGCATGTTCTTCACCATGTCCCTGCATCGCCTGAGCCACGAACACCAGCGTGAGTACTGCAAACACACCGGCCTGTGCCAGACCCACGATCAATTCGAGGGCGTAGAACACAACCGGAATACCCGTTCCGACGAGGAAGAGCATAACCGCGATTAGAATACCGCCTGCAAAGATGTTACCGAAAAGACGGAAGCTCAAGCTGACGATCTTCGACAGTTCCGATATAAATTCCAAAGGCCCGACGATCAGGTCAATCGCGCCCATCGGATTCTTGGCTACGTTACCCAATGAACGTACCGGAATGAACTTCTGCATGTAGTTGATTCCGAGTTCCTTGAAACCGTAGTACTGAATGAAGAAGAAGGAGATCAGCGCCAGCCCGATAGTCAGGTTCAGATCGGTAGCGGCAGGACGCACAAATGGCGAAATGTGGAAGTAGTTGTTCATGAGCACATCAGATGTGATGTTGCCTGGATTGGCGGTTGCGGCCTCGCAAGCATGTAACATCGCCAGTGTAACGGGTGTACCACCGTTTAACGGGCGATCATTGAACAACTGATACCAAGTGCCGCTCAGTTGAGTGGCATGATAGCCACTGGTTCCTGTTTCGGCGCAGTGGAACTTACCGACACTTTCCACACCGGGAATCACGCTCATCCAGTTCCCGACGAGCAGGAACAGGAAGATAGTTGCCACCAGCGGGAAAATAGCCTTAGCGTTCTTCGGCCCGGCAATTTGCTTGACGAAGCCATAGAGGAAACCAGCGATGGCCTCCAACATACCCTGACCGCGACCGGGGACTTCCTTGGTGAAACCTTTGGAAGCACGATTAACGCCGACCGCAATCAACAGAACGATTATATCGACGATGATCAAAGCGACCATGGTGTTAATGAGGTTGAACTTCGGGCCAAGACCCAGGAAATTCTTGATCAACACTTCACCCGGCACTTGAATGACAGGGATGGCCGCTGCCGCACCGCTGCCGGGCAGCAAACTAAACGGCACCCACGCGCATACGACCGCTGCAAATACGAGCAGGATTATGCCGTATACACAACCGCGTTGGTTTGTGGTCATTGTAGACACGCACATCTCCCTTCACTACCATGAGAAATCACTTTATTTCTCAAAGACGAACCTCCTCTATTAAAACGATGAATCAGTGTCCTGCGGCTTCGGTTGGGTTTGGGTTCGCTTCATGACACCCAAAATCATCCGAATTACGACATATAAACTGACCGGGGCGCTCACGAGCACCAAACCGACGGTAAACGGGCCACGAAATCCCAGCAGCTTATCAATCACTATACCAAGAACCAATGCACCAACAATTGTTACTGTCATAAAACAGCCTGCTGCCCCGGCAATCGTGGCAACAGAAATGTTGGAAATGCGTGTTGATGCAGGTGGTTCAGTCATCCGTATTAAAGTTCGGGAATATTATCACAAATAAAGCGCTATTGCCAACGGCGTTTATACAAGAAACCTAAATTGCTCATTCCATTTAACAGATAGGGACAGTTTTTGCCTGTCCCTATACATCATGACTATGTTTATGATCTGCTAATCGATCAAGTGAACTACGTGAACAAGGACTGCGCGCTCTGAACTGCCCACGTAAACACGACCTGTACCGCAACCGTCCCAATGAGGATGATGGCAATTGCCGTGATACCCATTGCCCAGGTGTAGGTACGGGATACCGGAATAGGTTTGTCTTCGTCTTCACTGCGGCCCACGTACATGACTTTGATGACGACCAAGTAGTAGTAAAGGGCGACAATCGAGTTTATGACGCCGAAGAGTGCCAACCACGTCAAGTTGGATTGCACAGCGGCGCGAAACAGGAAGAACTTACCCACGAAGCCGGCGGCCGGCGGCACACCACCTAGAGACAGCAGCGCTAAGGTCATCATCAGCGCCAGGAACGGACTACGGCGGCTGAGACCGGCCAAGTCGGCAATGGTTTCGCTGCCCGTCGCATTGCTAAACAAGATCACAACAGCGAAAGCCAGCAAATTGGTAAAGACATACATGAACATGTAGAAGCCGACGGAAGCAACCGCATCCGCCTGCCCTGCCACCGTTGCCGATTGGATAGCGGCGACACCCACCAGGGTATATCCGGCCTGCGCGATGCTGGAATAGGCCAACATACGTTTAATGTTTTTCTGTGACAGCGCGACCACGTTACCGACCGTCATGGAAATGGCGGCAGACGCGACCATCAACTGCACCCAGAAGTTTTGAATTTCTGAGCCGCCAATGACGACTGTCGACGGAAATACGGCGATCAGGAAACGGACTAAAAGTGCGAAGCTGGCGGCCTTGCTGGCGACACTCAGGAAGGCAGTGACGGGCGTCGGCGCACCTTCGTAAACATCAGGCGTCCAGAAGTGGAACGGCACCGCACTAATCTTGAAGCCGAAGCCGACGATAATCAGCACTAAGGCAGCCAACACCGGAACCGGATTGCTGACAAAAGCATCATTGGTTAAGTATTGAGCCAGTTGGTACAGGTTGGTTTGACCACTGAAACCATAGAGCAAGCTCAGACCATAGAGCATAATGGCCGACGCAAACGAGCCAAAGAGGAAATATTTCATTCCGCTTTCCATGCTCTTGCCATCACCGCGCTTGAAGCCCGCGAGGATATATAAAGGAATAGACGTCGTTTCCAGCGCAAGGAAAGCCATGATCAGGTCTGACGCGCTGGACATGAGAACCATACCCAGTGAGGAGACGATCAGGATGATGTAGAACTCACCTTTGCGCCCGATACCTTTAACATCGGCTGAAATCAGGCTGGTGATCGCACCTGCCGCCAGCACCATCACTTTAAAGATCTGAGAGAGCGAGTCGTAGCGGATCATACCGCCCCAGTATAAGCCGACGGGAGTCGCTGACGAACCGGGATAAATCAGCAGCGGAATCAGCGCCAGCAGACCCAAGCCTACCGCGGAGACAACCGCAATATTCTTGCGCTGCGCCTCTGTCCAACGCAGGTCAAGGTAAAGGACAATGAAGCTCAGTGCCCCTAACCCTAGTTCGGGCAGGACAACCAGCAGACTCTGCCCTAGCGTAAATGGTGTTGCATTCACAGTTAGTGACCCCCTCCGAGCATAGCCAGTACAGGTTGCACCCCGGCGGTAATCATCGGATATATGATTGTCGGATACAGACCAATAATCAGCAGCGGTGCGCCAAGTAATATTAAGATGATACGGTCGGTGACGGCGATATCACCCACTTCAGGATACTTTTTCGCGTCAAACTCACCGAAGAACACTTGACCCGTCACACGCAACACATAAGCCGCCGTAATGACGATACCGAGCGCCGAGATAATGACGATGATTGAATAGTAATTCGTCAGCATGAAATTGCCGATTTGCAGGAAGATGTTCGGCGACGCCTTCCACATCCCCTGGAAAATGGCGAACTCGGCCAGGAACCCGCTAAACAGCGGCATACCCATACTCGTCAAACCGCCGACGATAAAGGCAATGGCAACCCAGGGCATTTTCTTGGCGAAACCACCGAGGCTGGGAATATCGCGGGTGTGCGCGCGGTCGTAGACCATGCCGACGCAGCCGAAGAAGAGTGCGGTCATAGCGCCGTGACTGAACATCTGCAAACCTGCGCCGGTCATACCGACCACGTTCATGGTCGCCCAACCCATCGTCACCAAACCCATATGGCTGACTGACGAGAAACCGATGACATATTTAAAGTCGCGCTGGCGGAAGGCGATAAATGCGCCATAAACCACATTGACCAGCGTGAGGAAAACAATCCAGGGCAAATGGGTTTGCGCGCCCTGTGGCATCAGTTGGACGCCCATCCGCAAAGCCGCATAAGCGCCGAGCTTCATGAGCACGCCCGCATGGATCATCGAAACAGCAGTTGGCGCGGCGACGTGTCCATCCGGTGACCAGTTGTGGAAGGGGAAAACACCTGCCAGCACTGCGAAACCGATGAAGATGAAGGGGAACCACAGCTTGGCGAAGGTCAGCACATCAACACCGGCATAACCGGGGATGTTGTACGCGCCCGCTTCACCGGCTGCCATCAAGTGCGTCATACTAAAACTAAACGTCGGCGAGTCTTTAGCGATGACACCCGCATCTTTTGCTGCTTGGAAGGCGGCTGCACCGGGGCCAGCAAAAAAGTTACTGGCGGTGAAGACCATTGCGATCACACCGATAAGGGCGATGACCGAACCGATGAGGATATACAGCGTCAGTTTCATCGCTGCATACTCACGGAGCTTGACCCAACCCCACGTTGCAATCAGCAGGTACATGGGGAAGATCGCCAGTTCATAGAAGAAGAAGAGGACGAAGGTATCAACGGCCAGGAACACGCCGTAGACGCCTGCCACCAGCAGCATGAAAAAGGCCATGAACTCGCGAGTGCGGTCTTCGATGCGCCATGAAATCAACACACCGGCTACCGTCACCATACCTGTGAGCAGTACCATCGGCGTATTCAAGCCATCCACACCGAGGTGATAGCTAATGCCGAGCGTACTGATCCAGGGGATATTTTCCTCAAAGGCCAGACCGCGTACAAACATGGCAGTCGCTTTAAACTGCCCACCTGCCGCGGCAATACTATTCATATCAGCCGTCAGCGAATTCACCTGACTGTTATAGCCGAAGTAGACGGCTGCCGACAGCACCAGAACGATGCTGGCAGCGGTAATCGCGATACCGCGTATCAGGTCACGTCTTGACGCATCAATCGCCAGCATGATGAGTGCCGCGACAATCGGCGTAAAGATGATGACACTTAAAATCGGAAACTGAAATCCACCCATAATTTCGTCCTTATTATGAAGCCCTGCGGCTTACCCGCCGAGCAGCTTCATCACCGAGCCATTGATGATCGGCAAAATCCAATTCGGCAGCAACCCGGTAATTAACATCAATACCAGCAGGGGCGAGATGGCGACGGCCTCTCGCAAATCGATCTCCAGATTGTAATCTTTCCAATGCATATTGAACGGTCCATGCAGCACAGCACGTATACCCTTCAAAATGTAAGCGCCTGTGAAGAGCAAGCCAATCATCGAGATAATCGTCAAACCGGTAAAGACCGACCACGACCCACGTACCACCAGGAATTCACTAACGAAGCCGTTCAAACCGGGCAATCCGAGGCTCGCCATACTGGTGAAGATAAATATCGCGCCATAAATCGGTGCTTTAACCCAGAACCCGCCATACTGCGTCATGTCGCGGGTATGAGTCTTGTGGTAAATCGCGCCAGCCAGCAAGAACATAGCAGCCGAGGTTAGACCGTGATTGAACATTTGCATGACCGCGCCGTTAGTAGCGAGGATGGCATTCTGCATATTCACAGTGCCGGGGTTCAACCAATTTTGGGCGTATGTCAGGGCGGCCACCGCCAAACCCATCGCCACGAAGCCCATGTGGTTGACCGAGCTGTAAGCCACCAAACGCTTGATGTCGGTTTGCCCGAAGGCGGCGAACGCTCCCAGAACGATGCTGAGCATCGCAAGGAAGGCAAAAATACCTGCCCAGTTGGTTTGGATCGCGCCCAAAATATTGATCGGGGAAATCCACACATCCGGGAATATCGGAATGACTAAGCGCAGGAAGCCATAGGCTCCGAGCTTAAGCATCACACCCGCCAGTAACATAGATCCGGCGGTCGGAGCTTCGCTGTGGGCATCCGGCAGCCAGGTATGGAACGGCCACACCGGCACTTTGATGCAGAAGGCAACAAAGAAGCCGAGGAAAGCCAACCCCTTCACGGTCTGGATGGGAATACCGAGGAAGCCCGACGCACCATCACCGATAAACTTCGGCCAAACGGCAGTGATGGTTTGAATATCAAAGGAAGGTGCGCCGACGACATAACCGGCGATACCGGGGTTTGCCGTTTGCGCGGCCTGTACCACATTGGCTGGAACCTGTGACATCGACCAGCCAATCATCTGCATGGCGAGCAGCATACCGAGCGAGCCACCGATGCTGTAGATAAAGAACTTGGTCGAGGCGTATTTACGGTTCGGGCCACCCCATTGATTGATAATGAAGTAAATCGGAACGATGCTCAGTTCATAGAACAGGAAGAAAATCATCAAGTCCATCGCGACGAACACGCCCAGCAAGCCGACTTCGAAAAACAAAATCAGCGCCATATGCACATTGACGCGGTCATCAATTTCGAAGCTGATGAGGATTGCCAGCGGCGTCAAAATGCCCGTGAGCAAGATCATCGTCGCGCTGATACCATCAATCCCCAGATGCCACGATGCGCCGACCAGCGAAAACCAGGGCACATTGACGACCATCTGGAATTGATCTGCGCCTGCCTCGCGGTTGTAATTGGCGAAGATAGCCACGCATAACGCACCGATGACAATGGACAGCGCGAGCGTTGTCCAGCGCACAATCTGTTTGTTACCGGGCATCATCAGCACAATTACACCGGCAGCCCCCGGTGCAATCAGCAAAAACGTCAGAACATCGATCCCCAAAACTGTCATAATTTCAACCTCAAGGTTGTTTCTGTAGCAGTGAGCCTTGCGACATCACCACTGTAAAAACGCTATACCGATATTTCCGTTTACGGTGCAATCGCTGCCACCGTTGATTGCGACAAAAGCCCCGAACTCACAATGAAAATGAGCGCGATCAAGATAACAGCGATGGCGACAAACAACATGTACTGTTGAATACGTCCGGTTTGGATGCGGCGGAAGCGCGCGCCAAACATGCCGATGAGTTCCGGGATACCGTCGCCAACACCATCGATCAACCAAATATTCAGCAGCTTAATGAAGTCGCCGACAAATATGAAGATCTTGGCGATGGTGTGCAAGATACCGTCGATGACGCCCTTGTCCATGAATTCGCTGACCACCACGCGTGAGAACCACTGTGATGGCTTGACGAAGACGCGCACGTACAGTTCGTCAACGTAGTATTTGTTCTTCAATACTGGATACAAACCACCAAGCATCGCAACCAGCGGATCAGGCTCGCCGGCCAACAGCGGCTTGCGCCAGTACATCATGTAACCGACTGCCAATCCACCAAGCGCAACGGCGAACGAGAACAACACCGGGATAATACTAAACCCAATTTCGGCAGGTTCCTGAAGCAGCGTCCCACCGACAAAATGGGCGAATGGATTGCCGTTGGGTGAGAAGATCGAGCCAAACAGCGGGAAGTCGGGATGAACGCCGACGAAACCAGCCAGAACAGCGAATACTGACAGGATAATCAAGGGTAATGTCATCGTCGCGCTGACGATGCCCTGCCCCAGGTTAGCGTGTTTAGCTTGTTCGGTACGCGCCTCACCCCAGAAGGTCAAGCCGATTTGGCGCATGGTGTAGAAAGCAGTCAAGAAAGCGGCCAACGCCAGCATCACGAAGACCAGCGCGTGTGGGCCGAAGCCTTCGGTCAGACCATGCCAGGCGTCAGCAAGAATTTCATCTTTCGACCAGAAGCCTGCCGTAAGCAGCGGGAAGCCTGCCAGCGACAAACCACCAATCAAGAAGGTAATGAAGGTAACGGGCATACCTTTACGCAGGCCACCCATGTTCATCATATCTTGCGGATCGAAGTGCGGTGCATCATGTCCATGTGCATCGTGTGCATCGTGACCGTGTGCGTCATGACCATGTTCATCATGTCCGCCGTGTTCGCCAGCAATAACGTGGGCATCGACTTCACTGGCAATTGCCAGATCCCCATGCGAGCCAGCCGCCGCCGGCAAAGCCTGTGCACCAGATGGAAGCAGTACATGATCATCGTCATCCGCGTGTGCATGTTCGTGAACGTGATGATCACCATGTTCCATGCCGTGAATGACGGAACCGGAAGCCATGAACAACAGCGCTTTGAAGAAAGCGTGCGTAATCAGGTGGAAGGCAGCGGCAATATACGCGCCGATACCCAGAGCCGCCATCATAAAACCAAGCTGGGAGATGGTCGAGTAAGCCAGAACCTTCTTGACATCGTTTTGAGCCACGGCAATCGTCGCGGCGAATAGTGCTGTAAATGAACCAACGACGGTCATCAAAAGGAGCGGCGGTGTTAGCATTCCTGCGTGTGGATCACCACCAGCAGCGAAGATCGGATACATACGAATAATGGCGTAGATACCTGCGGAAACCATTGCTGCCGCATGGATCATGGCGCTGACAGGTGTCGGGCCTTCCATCGCATCCGGCAGCCAGACATGCAGCGGGAACTGCGCCGATTTACCAATCGTACCAATAATAAGGAAGATACCGATCAAGCTAGCGGCACTCATACTGCCGAAAATCAGTGCAGGTGTAGTCGACAGAGTCTTCAAGACATCTGCGTTGTGCAAAATCTCACGGAAGCTGAGTGTGCCAGTCAGCGAGTAAAGATAGACGATACCCAGCAGCATGATGACGTCCGCCACGCGGGTGGTGGTGAACGCTTTAATAGCTGCGTTGTAGGCGCTTTCTTTCTCGAACCAGAAGCCGATCAGCAAGTACGAGCATAAGCCCATAACTTCCCAACCCACGAACAGCAGCAGCAGGTTATCAGCGACCACTAACGTCAACATCGCACCCGCGAACAGTGAAATCAGTGCGAAGAAACGCGATTGCCGTGCATCACTCGCCATGTAACCAATCGAGTAGATAAAGATGCAGAGGCAGGCCAGCGGCACCATTATCAGCATAACCGTATTCAGTGGGTCAACCAGGACGCCCATCTTAAAGGCGGTCGTACCAGTTGCCATCCAGTCGAAGCTGCTGCCAAATACTTCTTCGCCAAGATGCGGTGTGCCTAATGCCGTGCCAACAACCGTCCATGCAATCAACCATGCGGCGATGATGCCGCTAAGGCCAACGATGATGGTTATGATACGGCTGCCTTGGCTGGCAACACCCACATTCAACCCGAAGTAGCCGGGGTGATTGTGATCTGTATACTCAGGGCTGGTGGCTGGCACCATTTTTGCCCGATTGGTCAGCAGGGTAATAATGAAAAACGCCAGCAGCGGCCCCAGTGGCACCAACCACGGGAGCAAATTCGCGTTACCTATCAAACTAGCATTTGCTTCCATAAATTCGACCTTCGCTCTCTATCCGCATCCACACAACATACGGGCGGCCTCGCGGCTCGCCCATTTTTTCGGATAGGTTCTAATTTACCACTTCAACATATCCACATCTTCGACACTGACCGACCTACGGTTGCGGTAAACCGAAATGATGATCGCCAGACCCACCGAGGCTTCTGCCGCTGCAATGACGAACACGAAAGCGGCGAATGCCTGCCCTGCCATGTTCGCTGGCTGTATGTAACGCCAGAAGGCAATCAGGTTAATGTTGACCGCGTTCAACATCAGCTCGACGCTCATCAACACGGCAACCGCGTTACGCCGTGAGAGTACGCCGTAGGTTCCGATGCAGAACAAGCCTGCTGCAATTGCCAGATACATCCATAAAGGTATCATTCGTCATCCACTCCATCAGTTAAGGACTTGTCAACCCACAGCCCCTACTTATTCCCGATCATCACGCGCAATCACAATAGCACCGATCATCGCTGCCGTCAGCAGCAGTGAAGCCACTTCAAACGGCAAGACGTACTGATTTTGGTCAACCAGCGCCTTACCCAGATCAACCGTTGTCGCCACTTCTTCAGCGACCGGTTTGCCAACCTGCGAACCATTAATGCCCCACACCGGCAGAATGACACCGACCATCAACAGCACAAAGAGTGCAATGGCGACGATGCCGCTCAAAAGCCACTGGCGGTTATAAAGTTCACGCAAGCGGGTCATACTGCGGGTCAACATGACGGCGAACACGATCAAAATCGCAATCGCGCCGATGTAAACCAACACCTGCACCGCCGCCAGAAAGGGGGCGCTTAAAAGTACGAAGAAACCCGCCGCACCGAATAAGCTCAAAATCAGATACAGCGTGGCGTGGATCAGGTTACGGGTGGTTACAACCCCGAGCGCGCCGCCCAAACTGAAAAGGGCGAAGACGATGAAAGCAACGGTTGAAGCATTAAATTCCAGCATAATCTCGTCCTACGTAAGATGTGATGGCGCTTGAAATAGACCGATCACACAATCAATCAAACGACTACAGCGTCACTATTTACTTAATCACCAACGGCGTGTACCGGCGCAGCTTCTTCGTGTTCACCACGAACCGGAACACCTTCGTCTGCCAGCCGCTGACTGCGACCAATATTGCGAATGAGGGTAAACAATACCAATCCCAGAATCAAGTTACCAATCAACAGGATAATGGTCTGTGGCAGTGCTGAACCCAGATTACCATCCTGCGGAGCTAAACCTAACCACTGAACCAATTTCAACAGGAAGGCTGTCATGATCACATTGACGACCGAAATCGGTACCAGCCACTTCCAGTTAAGCGACATCAGTTGGTCAATACGGACGCGCGGCACAGTGCTGCGGAGGATCAGCGCGAACAGGTAAACCACACCGGTCTTCAATCCTAGATAAATGAAGCCCAGCACCGGAATCTGCATGACACCGGGACCCCACCAGCCGCCAAGGAACACGACTGCCGTCAACAAGCAGGCGGTGAAGGCGTGCATAAACTCGCCCGCCATAAACATTCCCCACTTGAAGCCTGAATACTCGATGTTGTAACCGGCGATAATTTCGGACTCGGCTTCCAGCAGATCGAAAGGCGCACGTCCGGTTTCCGCCAGATTTGCGATGAAGAACATGATGGCCGCGACCGGAGCCATAAAGAAGAACCACATACCGCTTTGCTGACGCACCATTTCCTGCATACTCATCGTGCCGGAGATCATCACCGGAATGAGCAGCGACAGCACCAGTGGCACTTCGTAACTGAGCAGCTGCGCGATCGTTCGGAAAGCACCGAGCAGCGCGTACTTATTGTTGCTCGACCAACCGGCAATCATGATCTTGACGGTACCAATGGAGGCGACAGCCACGAAATAAAGGATACCGATGCTCAAATCCGCGCCGATGTGCATCGGCGTAAAGGGAATAACAGCCCAGATCAACACCACCGACGCGAAGGCGATGATCGGAGCGAGGTTATAAATGAATTTATCTGCACCCGTTGGGGTGATGTCTTCCTTGGTAATCATCTTGACCGCATCGGCTACCGACTGCAGCAAGCCAAATGGCCCGACGCGGTTCGGCCCGATACGATCCTGGACGCGGGCGGCGATTTTACGCTCGATCCAGATCAAGAAGATAACCGTGACCAGCGGAACCGTCGCGATCAACACCACACCACCCAGGGTAGTGAGAAGGTTCGCAATGTCACGGTTCATGCCGCCTTGGACAAGGCAGGCGACTAAATTATTGATACTACATACATTTTCCATAAGCCTACACCTTTAATCGGCACACACCGGACTTAGACCCATTCCAGAGCATCTTTGCGCCATGCGTAGATCAGAGCATCGAACAGGAAAAACACGAACAACAACCCGGCGAAAAAGCCGAAAAAATCCAACTGCTTATAAGCCAGTGCCCAGGGAAACAGGAACACGATTTCCACATCAAAGACCATGAAAATCAGCCCATAAATGTAATACTGTACCTTGAACTGAATCCACGTGTCACCCACGGTTTCCACACCACATTCGTAGGTGGATTGCTTGATGCTGTTGGGCTTATGCGGTGCCAGTAGACTCGACAGGAAGATCGGTAGAAATGGGAAAATCCATGCGATGGAAAAGAACACACCGATGAAAGCCCATTCATTTAGTACTGCCATTGGAGCGCGCTCCTGAGCTATGAAAACTTATATTTACGTCTGTGTAAAATGTATTGCAAAGTGTCAATTGTGACAAACTGCACGAGTATAGCATAGACCCAAACTCGGATGCAATGAATTTAGGCTACTTTGATGCAGATTTGTGTACTAATAATCCCATACGGAAGCCGCTGCACATTCTAACACACCGTTTTGGATATAACAAAGCCCCGCGCTGCATGTTTCCATACGAAAACCAGACCCGCTTCTAACCAAACCCCAAGCCTTGCTTTTCCATCTTCTATCCTCTACAAATGGACTTATGAATTGATGGCAGTTCCGCTTTCTCATTATTTCTGGTGATTGATGACCGGCGATTACAAACTTTCGACACCTTTACCCGCCCGATGGGATGCCTTCGTTGCGGCTCATCCCCGCACACACATTTTGCAGCAGTCAGCGTGGGGCGATCTGAAAACGGCTTTCGGCTGGAACGCTGAACGTGTCGCTCTGACGAACCAGCAGGATCATATTGTTGCCGCTGCGCAGCTCCTGTTTCGCCGCCTGCCCTTCCGCCTCGGGACAATGGCCTATCTGGCGATGGGACCGCTGGTAAGTGAACACTTGTCAGCCAATAGTCAGCAGATTGATGCCGAACTATGGCAAGCGATTGACAAGGTTTCGCGCAAGCATCACGCAGCCTTTATCAAATGGGAACCCGGTATTTTTGCCGATACGACCGTCAGCAGTCAATATGCTGCGCTTGGCTTTCGCCTTAGCCCACAAACGGTCCAGCCGCCGCGTACTGTGATGATTGACATCTCCGGTGACGAGGACACCATTCTTGCGCGGATGAATCAAGGCACGCGCCGCAAAATCCGCCAGTCGCTCAAAAATGGAATCACCTACCGCGAAGGCACGAAGGCCGACGTCGCCATCTTTACCGGTATGATGAACACTACTGGTGAACGTAACGAATTTGGCGTGCATGAACCAGCCTATTATCAAAAAGCCTATGATCTGTTTGTGCCGAAAGGTGATGCCGCCCTGATTCTGGCAGAACACGAAGGCGATCCGCTGGCAGGAATCATGGTATTCGCCAAAGGCACGACCGCATGGTATCTGTATGGCGCATCATCGAATGTCAAGCGCAATTTGATGGGTGCCTATGGTGTACAGTGGGC
>JBGAHG010000003.1:0-329473 GCA_044226325.1 Aggregatilineales bacterium | reverse complement strand
TCAGTAATAATTTGCGCATTTGTGAGTCCCAATACAAACCTCTTTCCAAGTTTGAATTATTGCTAACGCATAGCTTTATTTTACTGACCATTCTCAAAATACTTCTTTAAGGATTCTTGTTGTTCGTAAGCTAAAGTAAACTGACGAATTGAATCGATTTCGCTTATCTTGGTTATGATCCCCATGTCCCTTAAGACATACAATTGATGCCACATCCAGTCGCGATCCCACAGCAACCATTTGCGTAGCGGTCCATTTTCTAGATCATTGAAACTATACATACCAGCATTTGGATATTCAGACGTCAAGATATAGAGGAAAGCGTCTGAACTGCCATTATGTACACGGAGAAATAGGGTATCCCCCTCACGTTGACTGGACTCAAGTAGGTCATAAGTTGTAAAAATCGAACGTAGTGCATTCTTTTGTGAAGATGCACTGCTATTCGGTAGATATCTTAGAATGAATTCCCGCATATCCTCACGCTCTACTTTCCCAAGTGGTAACGCAGGATAAATAAACTCGTCAGCTACCTTTGCGGCGATTGGCTCGGCCTTCAAAACATGATAGAAAATTACTGTTTGAAGATCGGATCTTGTTGAACAATGTGACACAAAGTACGTAAGAGGTATGTTGATGCGATTATCAGGATAGAAGCGATGGAGTATATAACGGGCACGTCGGTGGCGCGTAGACGAAGAATTATATGGAAGTCGCTCCTCTAGATACTGCTTGAATGAAGCATAGCTCTCAAAAGAGGCCGCTTGGGGTATAAATTCGATTGAGTTACCAATCTCGTCGTTGGCAAACATATGCAATTGATCTAACTTGTCCTCGATATTCGTGTCATCAGATCCTGTTTGTAAATCAAATAGCTGTTTCTGTTCCGTCGTTTCCAATGTGTTTTGTTCCGGTAAGTTATCAGTTGCACATGAATGTTGAGCGAACCATTGAATAATCTTTAAAAGAAGTGCTGTCTGTTCGCCTACGTCTGGTAGGTCAATTAACTGATCATATGATGCAGCTAGGATATTGGCCACATTGTCAAAGCGATTAATAAGTGCATTTGCAAGCGGAGCAACATCACGGCGCGGTATTGCGAAAGTAAGGAGCAATTCTAGTACTTTTGTCTCCGACATTTCCCCGGAATGAGAGAGGAACTGCTGGCGTAATCGTTCACGATGTCCAGTTCCGATTGGATAGTTGTTCATATTAGTAAGCATCTCAAAAAGGGACGTTTAAGACAATTGACAGAGGTTAAATTATACCATATTGTCACCCGATTTGTTTAATCGCGATCTAGATCAGGCACACCTGAAATTATACAGGTCAAAGGGATATTTTTGAGGGCACTATACGCCCTGATGTGCATTATGAAAAAATACTTAATTATGCAACCAGTGGATTCTTTTATTGTTAATTGAAAACTGAGTTAAAAGTATGTCATGTGTTTTAACTCAATCTTATCTAAGTATTACTACATTTCTGGGCAATCGATAATAGTCTCGGCAATTTGCGATCTCTGTATCTTTGTACCTTTGAATATGTAGTAGATGAATCTAAATACCGCTGGGATCGATAATGTGTCGGATTAGAACAGTTATTTAATACTTAGGTGTAGAGTGGCTTGCGTTGTAATCGACTAGTTTGTAAAGAAAGACCGTAAAAGTGCATTCATTTCAGATGTGTATTCACTTTGGAAGCATAAGTTTACCACCAGTAAAATGAAGCATAGATTTACCATCACGGCAAACCTATGCTTCAAGTCACAGGCCGTCATATACCCGCCTTTACATGAGGCGACGGCCGGATTTGAACCGGCGCATCAGGCTTTTGCAGAGCCTTGCCTTACCACTTGGCCACGTCGCCATGAGGGTTAAATTATACCTGCTGCCCGATAGCCAATCAACCCTTAACCTCTCAGTCTGCTCTCTCCATTTTCCACTTGATGTGATTAAATCTACTTCCTCTAGCGCACAAATTCAAAAACAGCCATAATATCTACCATGACAAACGATGAACAAGATCTCACACCCAACGCCGATTTGCCGTCATCTGATTTTGACCAGAATGACGATGATTTGCGCTATGCCCCTCCCGCATCTGAGCCTATCGTTCCCGATGCAGCATCGGTAGACGATACCATTAACCTTCCTGAAGCAGATGAAGGCGAAGACTCAATCGCCGTTTCAGACAGCGTAAATGAGTCTTCGCCTTTATCCCAGGTGCCATCGGTTGAAGTGGCTGACGATTCGTTGCCTGTCACCGTAACCGACGGACTTGATATTGAAGCTGCGCTCGCTGCCGTATCTACTCTCAGCGACGTCATGGCCGAGCAAGAAGCTGCCGAGCACGCCCGTGTCGCCCGTATCGAAGCCGAAGCACAAGCGAAGGTCGAGCGTCAAGCGCGCATGGATAACCCGGAACGCTTCTTCTCTGTCCCACCATTAACCGTCCTCAAACGCGGTCAACTCGCTTCAATAATTCCAGCGGTCTGGCTAATTGGCCTTGGTGCCTGGCTCACATTTACCTTGACAACCACCCACACTGCCCCAGATACAACCTTACTCATACTTGTTATTACGATTGGCTTGGGTATCACGCTGATAGCACGGTGGTTAGCATCCCATCGCTGGGCGCGCGGCTCACTATTTTTCGGTCTAGTATGTCTTTTGTTTGGTGGTCTGTTCTTTTACACCAGCCAACCAAATGCCTTCAGCATGGCTAGCGCATGGCCGCTGTTCATCGCTGCACTTGGCGTGGCTGTGTTGATTACACGTATTCTGACGCCCTCAGCACATTCTCGTCTGATGTTACCGGTTTTAATTCTCATCATCGCTGGTGTTGCCGGTGCGGCCATCACGATGGGATTTTTACCCACCAACATCACCGTCATGGCTGCTTCGCTTTGGCCAGTTGCGCTGCTCATTATCTTGGTAATCTGGTTGTTCCCATTGGTATTCAGGCAGCGTCAGTAGTGCGTATCGCGATTGATGCCAGTCGCTGCACCGTCCAACGCGTCACCGGCACAGAAAATTACGCCATCCAACTTGTGCGAGCGCTGATTCGGCTCAATACTGTTCATCACCTCACACTTTACTTCCGTGACCAGCCGCGTCCTGATTTGTTTCCCGACTCGCCTCTAGCTGAAAAACAAGTCATTCCTTTCGGACGAGTTTGGACGCATTTGCGTTTTGCGAGCGCCCTTTATCAAGATAAGCCTGATGTGACTTTTGTTCCCGCCCACACTCTACCGTTTATATTCCCCGGTCTTGCTATCGCGACCGTCCATGATCTCGGATTCAAGTACTTTCCGCAGGCGCATCCCGCATCCCAACGTCTATATCTCGACTTGACGACACGTTACAGCGCCAACCGAGCCAACTTTATTCTGGCGGATAGTCAAGCGACCGCTGACGACCTTCATGCATTTTATGGAACATCCCCCGCTAAAATCCGTGTGGTGTACCCCGGTGTTGATAAACCAGTCGTCGGTGATATTGAAGCCGTTCGCCGCAAATATAAGCTGCCTGAACGCTACTTTTTGTTCATCGGTACATTGCAACCGCGTAAAAACATCGCGCGACTAGTCCAAGCCTATGCCCTCTGGCGCAGAGAACATCCTACGGATCTCACCGCGTTAGTCCTCGCTGGCGGACAAGGCTGGCTGTATGATCCAGCGTGGACAGCAGACGTTGAAGGTATCCACTTAACAGGCTATATTGATGACGCTGATAAAGGGGCGTTGTACGCGGGGGCATTAGCGCTGGTCTTCCCTTCCTTATATGAAGGCTTTGGCTTTCCGGTGCTAGAGGCCATGTCCTGTGGCACACCAGTCATCGCCAGTAATACGTCCAGTCTGCCCGAACTGGTCGGTGACGCAGGTTTATTGGTTGACCCGTTGAACATTGAAGCGATAGCCGCTGTCATGAGCCAGCTTTCAGACGATGAAACCCTTTGCCAAAATTTTCGCCAGCGCGGGTATCAGCAGGTCGAAAAATTTACATGGGCAACGGCTGCTGCTCAGCTACTGAACGCGCTCGAAACCCTATGAGCAATTCTAAGATGGATAACTAAGTTGTCATGCCCAGCCGCTACCTAATCGTCCAACTCGCTGATATTGGCGACCTGATTGTCTCGACGCCTGCTTTGGCGGCGCTCCGCGAAGCCAATCCAGACGCCCATATCACACTGCTTACAACCGCCCACAGCGCCCCGATCATCGCAGACATAAATCTCGTTGACGAGATCATCACCTTTGACAAGAAACAGTTCAACGGTTCCAGCGCTTTTTTCCAACCGGCTAACCTACGTCGTGTCTTTGGACTGCGACGTGGGCATTATGACGCGGTGATCTTCTTCCACCACTTCACCCTCAAACTCGGCACAATCAAGTTCGCTTTGATCGCACTGGCTTCAGGCGCGAAACAGCGCATCGGGGTTGATAACGGCAACGGATGGTTTCTCACTCATCGCCTGCCTGATGCTGGCTTCGGCGCAAAACATCAAGCACAATATTGGCTGGATTTGGTCGCGCTGCCCGGCGCATCACCCAGACCACGCTCTTCTACTATTGCAACCAGCACCTCGAATCTTGTTCCCAATCACAGTATTCAGCATTCAGCACTCCGCACAATCGTCATCCATCCCGGCAGTGGAGGCTACAGTCTCGCTCGTCGGTGGGACGCGGCCAAATTCGCCGCCCTCTCGGACGCACTTCACCAACAGTACAATGCTCAAATCGTTCTCGTCGGTGGGGCAAACGACGGCGGTGATGCTGTCAAATCGGCTATGAAAACCACGCCGCTTGATCTCACGGGCAAAACCACGCTAACAGAACTCGCAGGAGTGATCCAATCGGCAGACCTTTATATCGGCGCAGATAGTGGAGTCATGCATATCGCCGCAGCCGTCGGCACACCTGTCGTTGCCATCTTTGGCCCTAGCAATGCTGATGCGTGGGGGGCTTGGACACCAACCAGTAAATCCATCATCGTCCGCAGCGCCCCCGAATGCAGCCCGTGCAGTTATGTTGGGCACAGCATCGGCTTGCGTGAAGGCTGCCCGGCTCGTACCTGTATGCGAATAGTGACCGTTGATCATGTTCTGGTTGCCGTCCAACAAATCCTACAAGACGATTTTGTAGGCACACGCCAATTTATCCCGGCATTGACGGCTCAATCAAAATCATCGACCAGTGTTGAAGTAAAGAAGCCCAATCAAACGATTCGAATCCTCGGCCTTCCAGTAGATGCAATCACCTATCCGCAGTGGCTCGATCTGATTGCTGAGTGGATTGCGTCTAACCACGTCCATCACGTCTGCACCATCAATCCCGAATTCATCGTGATCGCCCGCCACGACATTAATTTCCACAACATTCTCTCGCGTGCTGATCTCTGTGTTCCTGATGGTGTGGGTCTGCTCTGGGCGGCTCGACATCTTGGGAAACCATTACCGGAACGGGTCACGGGTTCAGACGGTGTACCCAGAATTGCCGAGCATGCAGCCCAAACAGGCTGGAAACTCTATTTTCTCGGCGCGGCTCCCGGTGTTGCCGACAAAGCTGCATCCGTCCTTCGCCAGCAGCATCCCACACTTCAAATTGTCGGCATTTATAGTGGTAGTCCCGCGCCCGATGAAGAAGATGCTATCATCGAAATGATTAATGCCAGTGATGCAGATATTTTATTTGTGGCCTATGGTGCACCAGAGCAAGACAAGTGGATTGCCCGTAATCTGCCCCGTCTGCGAGTCAAAATGGCGATGGGGGTGGGTGGATCATTCGATTTTATCGCGGGCATCATCCCCCGTGCCCCTCTGTGGATGCGCCGTTACGGGATAGAATGGTTATATCGGCTGTATTTGCAACCCTGGCGCATTTGGCGCATGTTACGATTGCCGCGTTTTGTAGTGGCGGTTTTGCTCAAAGGTGGACATGGCTAACCTTAAACATTGGATACCTCAACTCGCCGGACAACGGATCCTCGTTGTTGGCGACCTCATCTTAGATGAATACCTCACCGGCAAGACCACGCGCCTCAGCCGTGAAGCCCCCATTCCTGTATTGGAGTTTGAATCGCGCCAGCTTATTCCAGGCGGCGCAGCCAACCCCGCAGCGAATATTGTCGCCCTCGGCAGCACGGCTATCCAGATTGGAATTATCGGATCGGATACAAACGCTACTAATTTACGCCAAGTCTTGCAAGCGCGCGGAATCGAAACAGATAACCTGATTACCGACTCAAGCCGCCCTACTACCGTCAAGACTCGTATCATGGCACATATGGGCCTACGATTTCCGCAGCAGGTTGCACGTTTGGACACCCTCTCCCGCGAACTGATTAATCCTGCTGTTGAACGAAATGTACGCGCAGCCATCGATGAACAAATCCCACACGTCAAAGCCGTACTCCTGTCTGACTACGACACTGGTTTGCTCACTCCCACACTTGTCTCAACCATCAGCAAGTTAGCAGTCAAAACCGATATTTTGCTTACGGCTGATGCACAAGGAAAGCTCGAAAAATATAAGGGGTTCGGGGTCGTTAAATGTAACGCGGATGAAGCAAGCGATTATCTACGCCGTCATCTGCGATCCGATACTGATTTCGCGCAAGGTGGGCAGGAGCTTTGCCAGTCATTACACTTAACATACGGCATGGTGATCACACGCGGGGCGGATGGCGCAACAGTCTGCGAGGCATCTGGCGCAGTCACGCACTGTCCAGCACCCGCCATCACCGATGTCTACGACACAGTTGGCGCAGGTGATACCACCATTGCAGTGCTCACTCTCGCGGTCGCGGCTGGTGCGCCGCTGGCAGAGTCTACCATTCTCGCCAATTACGCCAGCGGTTTGGTCGTCCGACGTGTCGGCAACTACACCCCTAGCCCTGATGAACTGACTTGGGCGTTTGATACATGGGGCAGCAATTAACCGCCAATTACGCGCACATCGCGAATGATAATATCATCAAATCGTACCCATAATGGTTGCCCTACTGCCCCTAACACGACGCCTGTATGTCCACTCTTGAAGGTACTATCACGCGCTTCAGCGATAAACACACCATTCACAGTGAAACTTAAATAATCATCAAGGCAAATCGCCTCAATCGCGTTGATACCATCATCCTTTTTTACGGCTCCACTGGATTGCCATTTAACCAATTGAATTGGATCCGATGTGGTGAGTTCTGCCTTCAATATCGCAAACTGTCCAGCACTCGAAACAACAAAATAATAACCATTGCCATCTTTATCCGCCCTGCACATCACGCCAAAGCCGTTACCATTGCTTCCGCGTGTTTGTTGTAACGTCGCTTTGATGCTGGTATCGCTGTACGCTGGTTGGTTAAGTGACCAGATATAACCCCGGTCGCCCAGCACTGATCCTGTGAGCGCTCCATCCGTCACTGCGAAAAAAGCTGCATCGTCTGGCAATCGAAATGTATCCCAACTGCTTTGTAATGTATCAAAATAGTATTCAGCCTCAATATCACCGAATCCAATAAGCGGGGTACGGACACTATCTTGTAATCCGCTACAACCTGCCAATAAAAGCAGAAATATGAGTAAGCAAATGGAGTATTTAAGCATAAGGCTGCCTTTCTTGAACGATCAGCAGCCTCAGTATAGTCGAACTATGGGGGTGTCATATAAGACACTGAACCAATTTTAGGATTTAACAGCAACCAATTGAAGATCATTTGCTGTGGAGGTCGCCCAATCGTCAATCTTATCCCAATCACGGAAGTCGCCGTCGAAATTAGTCGGCCAAGCATGACCATCATAACGAGCAGCCAGTGACCAGCGCTCATCCCAATCAACATGTTGCAAATCCAGCTTCCCGGCAAATGCCGTTCGGCTACGAACATTCAGATTGGTCAAAAGTTCCGGCACCATGTAAAAGTCCATAACATGACTCATGCCGTACTCTTCTAGCACACGAATGCAGTTGACCCATATATAAACGGGTTTGTCTATCATTTGCGTCTCAAACGCCTTAAAAAAGGCTTTAAAGTCTGGCAGCCAAGTACTTGCCTCGATGGCAGTGCCCAATACGAATGCCTCATATCCGTCCACATGTGTTAAAGTCTTAACATCCGCTACCGTGACAATGTGTCCACGATTTGTTAGTACATCGCCAATGCGCTGTGCTTCTTCAGCCGTTGATCCATGCACAGTTGCATATCCGACCAATACTTTCATTTTGCTCTCCAAACTCCTAATATGTTTCACACTTTCAGTCTATGCTTGGTAAGTCGGTATCGAATAGTTATAGTCGGCACAGGCATTTAGTGATAGAAAGCACAATCTCCAAATCATTGAAAAATGAGAATCTTTCCCAGTCTGTTTCCTAGTTGCTGTCGATACGTCTATAGCGCTATAATGATTTTGATGCCCAGCAAAATCGCTGAATATTGTATGAAAGGTTCTCCAAACCTTATGATAGAAGTTATTATTGATAGCATCCGGGTCAGCCTAATGTCCCAACACCGGGTAGTTGTCTTAAAAGATGTCAGCAACGAACGTTATCTGCCCATTTGGATCGGCCCTTGTGAAGCAGAAGCCATTACTGTTAAGCTGCAAGATATGCCAACGCCGCGTCCTTTAACGCACGATTTATTGCGGTCGGTAATTCGCGAAATGGGCGGCAAAATTGCCCATATTCTTATCAGCGACCTGCGCCAAGAAGTCTATTATGCGCGCATCGTCATCGAAGTCGCAGGTGACCAAATTGAAATTGATTCCCGTCCCAGTGACGCGATTGCACTTGCTGTACGTGCCGCGGTACCCGTATTCGTGAATGAGTCTGTCATGGACAAAGCCGCCCGTGAGCCGGACGAAGACATTGAAAAAGAGGCCGCCAGCGAGTCCGGTAGTGACGAAAAAGCCGACGAAAAGCGTCTCAGTGCTTTTGCGGATTTCGTGGATACCCTTGATTTAGATGATCTGGACGACCGCGAAGAATAAGTCCCATTTTCCCGGCCTCTGCCGGTCATAGCCTGCAAATATAAGCGGTGCGCCCATCCATACGATTACGCGCCGCTTTTCATCTCTATTGCCCGGATAAAAATGAACGATCCAATCTCAAACTGGGGAAATCTACAAACACCCTATAGTCAGGAAGCCGAAGAAGCCACCATTGGCGCCATCCTCGTCAATTCAGTTACATACTTCGCAGTCGCAGCTTTCCTGAATGCCGAAGATTTTTTTATTCTCCGTCATCGTTACATTTGGGAATCCCTTACCCGCCTGCATGAGCGCGGCGAACCCATCGATTATTTGACGGTCACACAGGAACTCAAAGATACGGGTCGCCTTGCCGAAATTGGTGGGCCGGCTTATCTTACTCAACTGATCAATACCACCCCCACTTCTGTTCACGCCGAAGTGTACGGCAAACTGGTTGAACGTGCTGCCACACGCCGCCGTCTCATGGCTGCCTCTGATGAAATCAAAGCTCTCGCGCTCAATGAAGAACTGACCGTCGAACAGGTCATCGCCGATGCTGAATCGCGCCTTTTCGATGTGACCGAACGCAAGCTCACCAAAGAACTGATCCCGATGCGCGAGGCCGTTAGCGATTACTTTGACCGCATCGAATACCTGATGGCGAACCGCAATGCACCATTAGGGGTTCCATCCGGTTTCAAAGATTTAGACAAACTACTTGGTGGCTTCCAAAAATCCGACCTCATCATCTTTGCGGGACGTCCAGGAATGGGCAAATGTGTTGCCGAGGGGACTCTTATCCCCACAGAAAACGGCATGGCCCCAATTGAGTCGTTGTTACCTAAAAACACCGATGGTATTCCCGATGATGAAGGAGGTATTTATTACCCCTTGACTATAGATGTACAAACGCCTGACGGAATAAAGCGAACATCTCATTTCTATGACAGCGGTATACGCCCAACACTTCGCCTTCAGACACGAGCCGGATATTCCCTCATTGGAACACATGTGCATCCAGTTTTAGTGCTTTCGCCATCCGGTCACAAAATCTGGAAACCGCTAAGCGAACTCAACTGTGGTGATTTTGTAGCAGTGCAAAGACACGAACCAGTATGGGGCAATTCAATCGATCTACCATATTTTGTTTTTGATTACTACCGATCTGGATTTACTTCCAGGCCAAATTTGCCTGTGCAAATGACGTCCAGCCTAGCCTATATATTTGGGCTCTTGGTTGGTGATGGTAATTTGACACGCCCCAATTATGTTTCACTCAGTTCATCCGATCAGGAGATCGTAAAAGATTTCTATGAATGGGCCGCTTCAATGGGCCTAGTCGCTCGCCATCGTGCAGCTTATGACCACACCATAAGTAGTGTCGTCTTGAATACTTGGCTTAACCATATCGGATTAAGTGGCTATGCTCACGAGAAAAAGATACCCGACTCAGTATTGAAAGCCCCAAAAGAGTTTGTTCGTGCATTCTTGCAAGGATTATTTGACACAGATGCACATGCTGAATTACAAAACGGCTATATACAATATGTATCTACGTCAGAAACTTTAGCTCGACAAGTTCATATATTGCTTCTCGCGTTTGGAATTGTGAGTAAATTAACATTCAAGACAAATGCTTACAGAGGGGCCTGGTTAATTCGCATTACGGGTGACAATGCACGTGTTTTTTATGAGAACATAGGCTTTCGTCTCAATAGAAAGCAATCAAGACGAAGTCTATTGCCTATAAACAGTAATACTAATCTCGATGTCATCCCTTATCTGCCAGAAACAAATGTGGGCTTTGGAAAAACCAATTATCGAAAATATTTCAATGGGGTAAAAAGTCCGGGTTACACAAAACTTCAACAAATAGCTGAATATGCGCCCGTAGTATCCGATCTACTCGAACCTCAATTTTATTGGGACGAAGTCCTCAATATTGAGGATTCGGGACTCCAACATTGCTATGATTTGACCATGCCGGATGGTCATACGTTCGTAGCTAATGGAATTGTCAATCACAACACCTCTTTCATGCTGTCGGCTGCATTGAATATGGCTCGGCTCGGCCAGCGCATCGCCATTTTCAGTATGGAAATGGGTGTCGAACAAATCGTACAGCGCCTGATCTCGATGGAGTCAGCTATCAATAGTCAGAGTTTGCGGCTCGGTCAGCTCAATCAACAGGAATGGGCGCGCTTCGTCCATGCCGCTGGTAATCTCAGTAAGTTTCCGATTTACATTGACGACAGTGCCGCCCTGAACCCCCTTGAATTACGAACCAAATGTTTGCGGATGCAGCGCGAACACGGCCTTGATCTGGTCGTTGTAGACTACCTGCAACTCATGAACGCAGGTGGTTCTTATGAAAACAATCGTGTGCAGGAAGTCAGCTATATCAGCCGTAATATGAAAGAGCTGGCACGCGAGTTTAATGTCCCTATTCTCTCTGCGGCACAGCTCTCACGTGCTGTTGAACAGCGACAGGACAAGCGTCCTCAGCTTTCAGATTTGAGAGAGTCGGGATCGCTTGAGCAGGACTCGGACATTGTTATGTTCCTGTATCGTGACGAGATGTACAATGAAGCCACTGAGTTTCCGAATCAGGCCGACATCATCATCTCGAAGCACCGTAACGGCCCCACTGGAACGATTTCGCTGTACTTTGAAAAAACGTTGACGAAATTTATGAACGCGGCTGAGCGCAGCGTGGATTTGAGCCATATTTGATGAAGAAATTCGAAGGCTTCCCGGAAAACAGTAAACTAAGCGCGACCGCTTTCCCGGCGACGTTCTTTACGGAACTGCTGCCGATGATTGACGACCTTGCCGAACTCAAAGTCATCTTGTACTCACTTTGGGCATTGAATCAAAAGGAAGGTACATTTCGCTACCTTCTACGTGAGGAATACGATAACGACATTTTGCTGGAAGGGCTCAAAATTGCCAAGCCGGAATTTGACCCTCAGGCAACGCTTGAAAACGCACTGGCCCTCGCTGTTGCCCGCTGCGTACTCCTTTGTACTCCCGTAATGTTACCCGATGGAGAAATTGAGATCTTCTGCGTCAATTCGTATAAAGGGCGGGTCGCCATTAGCCAGGTACAAGCAGGCGAGTACAAGCAGGGAATCAATGGACGTCCCATTGAAATACTGCCGGAACGTCCTACTATTTATAGGGTTTATGAAGAGAACATCGGCATGATTAACAGCCCGATGCTCAAAGATTCGATTACGGATGCGGCAAAAGAATATAAGCGCGAATGGATTGAAGAAGCTATCGACATTGCCGTAAAAATGAACAAACGCAACTGGCGCTATATTCAAGCAATACTAGAACGGTGGCATACCGAGGGCAAAGACGATGAATATGCTGGGCGACTTGATGGACAGGATGGGAAAAAATATATCACCGGAAAATATGCCAACTTCATCAAACATTGAGCAGGATGATAACCGCTGTCGCATCTGCGGTGGGGAATCCCAATGCGAGAATTTAGGGGTCATCCGTTACGATGTTCCTGTTGGCGATCCGCGTTTTGGTAAACTTTTCCGTTGTCCCAATAACCCAGTCGAAGCGGATACTGAACGGCACGCGCGTCTGCGCCGCATTAGTAACCTTGATGCCTATACTGACAAAAACTTTCACAATTTCACAGTAAATCAACCGACTTTGAAGCCGGCTGAGCAGCAATCATTAGATGTGGCGCTCACTATTGCTGCCCGTTATGCCGAAAACCCAGAAGGTTGGCTGCTTTTAGAAGGCACCTACGGATGCGGCAAAACCCATCTGGCAGCAGCTATCGGAAACGAACGATTGCAGCGTGGTGAGATGGTGATGTTCATTACTGTGCCAGATTTACTCGACCATCTACGCAGCGCTTACGCCCCTTCGGCTGAAGCCACATACGACGAAACTTTCGAGCGTATCCGCAACGCACCGATGCTCATTCTTGATGATCTCGGCGCGGAAAGCCCCAGCCAGTGGGCGCGGGAAAAACTTTTCCAACTCCTCAATCATCGCTATAGTCACCGCCTTTCAACTATCATCACCACCAACGTTGATCTGGATACGCTTGATCCGCGCATTCGTAGTCGTCTGCTGGATAGCGAACTCATCAAGCGTGGCAAGATCACTGCGCCTGACTATCGCACCTATGCTCGAAGCCAGAGTGACCAGTTATCTAATTTAGCTGCATACAGTGAAATGACCTTCGAAACGATTGACCGCCAGACGAATCTGAATTCTGAACAGCGCCTCAACATTAAGCGGGTTCTGCAGCAGGCATTTGAATATGCGAAATCGCCTCAGGACTGGATAATGATTATGGGGGCCAATGGCACTGGCAAAACCCATCTTGCGGCGGCTATCGCCAACTTCCGTCAGCAGCAAGGCTCTGATGTTGTCTTTGTAACTGTGCCAGATTTGTTGGATTATTTGCGTGTGACGTTTAATCCTAATGCTCCGGTGACATTTGACCAGCGTTTCCAGATGGTTCGTAATACCCCATTTCTTGTGTTGGATGATTTCAGCACAGAAGGGTCCGCTTGGGCGCGGGAAAAACTCTTCCAAATTCTAGATTACCGCTACGTCTCGCGCCGTCCAACCGTCTTTACAACAGATAAAATTCTCGATAACTTTGATCCACGAATTCGCACACGGCTTATGGATATTCGTCGCTGCTCTATTTTCGCTTTCCAAATTCCGAATTACGTTTCTCGCATTAACCCCGAAAAATCATGAAAGTGGCACAGGTGTCCACACTTACAATCACAGCCTATCAGCGTCGACACTTGCAGCAGATACGCGACTTGCTGTTTCACAGCACGCTCGTCCACAGCCACCTCGACTGGCTTGATAGTGATCAGTGGTTGGAAACCGGCGACACCATAACTTATCTGGCCTGGCAGCGCGGCCGTCTCATTGGCATGATTGCCCTCTCGGCTCCTCTAAACGGCAGCACATGGATACGATTGGCAGCAGTTTCAGATTATATTGAACCCGAAAGTGTCCTCTGCCTGCTCTGGGACACAATCCTCCCTCAACTACGCCAGTTAGGTGTGCATACCATTGGCTTGCTGATTGTAAACGATTGGGTTGCCCGCTATGCGCCAATTCTCGGTTTTCAGTATGGTGAGGAAATTATCACACTGGCACGTTCAGGTTATGACATTCCTGCACCCTTACCCAACCAGCCTCGCATCCGCGTGGCCGAAATACAGGATATTCCTCAGTTAGCCATTTTGGATCAAGCCGCTTTTGGGACTCCCTGGCAAATGTCCCTATACGATCTGCGGCAAGCTTATCGCATTGCGTCCAGCTGCACCGTCGCTGTCCAAGAAGAACGTGTCTTGGGCTTTCAAATATCAACCTTCTTTTTTGATGGCGCACATCTTGCACGACTTGCGGTGCATCCCAGCGCACAGGGTCAAGGCATAGGGGGAGCACTTCTCGGCAATTTGCTAGAACGCTATACGCGGCGCAGTATTCACATGATGACCGTCAATACTCAAGAGTCAAATCATCAATCACGCCACCTCTACGAGCGCTTTGGTTTTGAGCCTAATGGGTATAATCTACCCTACTGGTTCGCCCATTTATAAATCGCCATCGTTTATCGCTGCCAATGAACCCAGCATTATAGACCAAGGATGACTTAGTATGACCGTCATTTATCATGATGAACATGCCAATCCTGCTTACCTATCTGATAAACAAATCGCTGTTATCGGGTACGGCAAATTCGGGCGACCTGTAGCACTCAATCTGCGTGATAGTGGGGTTCGTCTCATGATCGGTGCGTTGAACGACGCCAGCGGTCAGTACGCAATTAGTGAAGGCCTAAATGTAGGCACAATCGCGGAATCTGTACAGCAGAGCGATATACTCATGATGCTTCTCCCCGAAGAAATCATGCCAGCCATCTATTTGGAACAAATATCACCCCATTTGCGCCGGGGACAGACTCTGATTTTCAGCAGTGCTTACACAGTCATGTTCCGTTTTATCGAACCGCCTCCGTTCGTTGACGTCGGCCTAATTGCCCCACGTATTCCGGGAGCTGCGTTACACGAACTTTATGAGTCAGGAGAAGGCTTCCAAAGTTTTGTGGCTGTCGGACAAGATTCCAGCGGGCAAAGTTGGAATACTATCCTGGCAGTAGCGCAGGCTGTTGGAGCACTACGGCAAGGTGGCATCGAAGTCAGCTTCGAGCAAGAAACCGAGCTGGATTTATTTGTGCATCAGGCCATTTTGCCAGCTTTACACAACCTGCTTACTACGGCTGCGACCTTATTACTCTCACGAGGCTATCCGCCGGAAGCTGTCTTTACTGAACTCTATCTATCGGGCGAATTAGGCTATTACCTCAAGCAGGCTTCCCAATTTGGCTTATTAAACACATTGAACCTCGCCCCTCGCATCAACCAATATGGCACAACCAGCCGGATCGATCGCTTTGACGAACTTAAATTACAACGGCTGATGGAAGATGCACTTAAAGAAATTCATTCAGGCGATTTTGCGCGCGAGTGGACAAAAGAGGCGAACGACAATTATCGTCGCTTACGCAGTTTTCTAAAACTTCAAGAAAATCTGGAAATATGGGAGCTTGAGCAGCAAACATTGGAACTCCTGGGCCGAGATTCGGATGCAAGCCCGGACCAATAACCAGTTCCACAATTTAGCAATTTTTAAATATATTACCTTTGAGCTAAAATAATTGATTGTAATTATTCAATTGAATCGTGGTCATATCCCATGAGTGGCTCAGACAATAAAGCTTACATTTCAAAACTCATTTTGGATCTTGCAAATACGAGCCACGATATTCGCGAATCCGCCGCAATTAATCTGATCGAACTCGGCGAGGAAGTCACACCATATCTCATTAAAGCCTTAAGCCATGAGAATTGGCGGGTTCGTCAATATGCTGCGTGGGGGGTGGGTCAACTCGCTGATGTGCGAGCATTAGATCCTCTCATAGCTGCCCTTAACGACACGTATGAAGTGGTTCAAGAGAAAGTAATTGCGGCGCTTGGTGAATTAGCCGATAAAAGCGCTGTTGAGCCCATCATAAACCTTCTCCAAGCAGCACCCGCTCCGGTTCAAATCGCTGCCGCCGACGCACTTGGCTTACTCAACGACAAACGAGCTGTACCAGCATTGATTGATGCGCTTGGTAATCCTGATCCCCTCGTTCGAAGCAGTGCCGCGATTGCACTTGGATTGATTGGTGATAAGCGGGCTGTACTTGCATTGAGAGAAACACTGAACGATTCCAATGATTGGGCACGAGGCAACGCAGCCAAAGCTTTAGGCAAGCTGCGAGCTGTAAAGGCTTTTGATGCTCTCGTTATCCTCTTAAACGCCGAAGGACATTGGTCGCGATATTATTCAGCGTGGTCATTGGGTGAGCTCAGGGATAAACGCGCTGTAGGGCCGTTGTTAGTCGCTTCAAATACAAAAGATGCTTTCTTTAAACGCCATTGCAAAGAAGCCCTGCTGAAACTCGGCTATCGCAAGTCATAGCGTTTAATTTCATCCCAAATGTTAAGCAAAGCATCACGGTTGCTTCTCGCAAACTCAAGCTTATAGCGCTAGAATCACAGTATGCCCACACCATTTACCCACCTCGAAACTGCCCAGCGATTACTCGTCGATGAGTATATTCCATCGGATATACAATCGGCGCTTGCACTTCAAAAACCGGCTTTTCTACTTGGCAGCGTGGCGGCTGATGCGCGTACTAATGGTGACTTAACCCGGGAATCAACCCATTTTTACAGTTACGATAAAGGCATCACCGAACACCCCTGGCGCGTGATGCTCCAGCAAAATCCCAGTCTATACCAACCGACTAGCCCGGCTCATCGCGCCTTTATTGCAGCCTATGTCGCCCACCTTTCCATTGATGAAACGTGGTCGCTGCAAATGCTTGGTCCGCACTTTGTAAAACGGGAATGGGGCAGCAATACATTCCGATTTCTTATGCTGCATGTTCTACTGATTTCAATGGACGAACGCGATTATGATGCACTCCAACCCTGGCAGTATCTAGCTTTAGCAAGTGCCACACCGGATCGCTGGCTGCCGTTTATGAATGATCCGATTCTTAGCGACTGGCAAGATTTCATTAGTGAGCAAATCAGTCCCGATGGTCGCAGTCAGACGCTGGAAGTATTGGGCAAACGCATTAACAAATCGCCTGCCGAAATGCGTGCTATTCTCGATTCGCCGCAAAATCAATCGGATCTATGGTCAAATATCCCACCGGATTTGCTGGCAACGGTTGAAGCATCGATGTACCAACACGCGCGGGAGCAACTCTGCATTTATTGGAACGAGTCCGAACCCAAATAATAGCTAAGCGACCTGCCACAACCGTACTGTATTGTCGCCGCTGCCAGTCGCCAATTGTGTGCCATCTTTGTTGAATGCCAGTGTCAGCACCGGCTTGTCGTGATCCTCGATGCTGTGGATAAGTTTACCAGTGGAAGTTTCCCAGAACTTAATCGCAAGGTCACGTCCTGAAGTCGCCAACAGGGTGCAATCAGGCGAAAACACCACCGAATCCGCACCGGCAAAATGAGCATCGAGCCGTAAGATTTCTTCACCGGTTTCAACACGCCACAATCGCACACTTGCATCGCGGCTTGCTGATGCCAACAGCGTTTTATCTGTGCTGACCGCTAGATGGCGCACCCAACTTTCATGCCTCAATACCGTTTTACATATACCATTCGTATCCCATAACCGGATGGTCGCGTCCCAGCCTGCCGTTGCCAGTAAATCGTCGTAGCAATAAACGGCGCTGGTTATTTCATCCGTGTGACCTTCTAGGACTTTAGTCTGTTGACCGCTTTCCAGATTCCATACGCGCACCGTTTGGTCGGCCCCAGCCGAGGCCAATATTTGTCCATCACTGTTGATAGCAACCGCACCCACCGCATCTGTATGTCCACGTAATATGCGATGCTGACCACCAGCGCGGAGATCCCAAAGCCGTACCGTTGTATCTGCACCAGCCGAGGCCAACAGCGTACCATCTGCATTAACCGCTATGCTTTTCACGGGGCCATCGTGCCCTTCCAATTTACCCATCAATTTAAGGGCATCGCTGCTGTAAAAGGTAATACCTTCGGCACTCGCTACAGCCAATACACGCCCGTTTGGCGACCATACCATATCACTTATCCAACCGCGCCGAATCCGTGCCACCTCATGAAGCTGACTGATATTCTGCAACGCAATAATCATGCTGGCCCTTTATCTTTAATCTTCTGGTTGAGGAAGTGTCTATGCGAATTACCCCTTCGCGCTTCCGCGATCTTTCCCTATAATCTTACCCTATGACACACATAGGCTTAAACGCACATCTCTTGTCCGGGAAAGCGGGTTATCGCTCGGCTGGCATTCATGGTTATATTTACCATACCCTGGTGAATTTGCCTGCTGTCGCGCCTGAAAACTGGCACTTCACGGCAATGGTTGGGGCGGCTAATCGATTAAAGTTGGATGGCTTTGACATACGCCGTTCGTCGTTCGATACCGATTCGCCCTTGAAACGCATTCTGTGGGAGCAAACTGTCCAGCCCTTCCAACTCAAGGACTATGATCTCTATCATGGACTGGCGTTTGTGGCGCCGCTCCTATTGACAAAACCCAGCCTCATCACCGTTTACGACTTGAGTTTTCTGCATTATCCACAGGTACTGTCGGCCTCACGCCGTCTTTACTTACGGATGTTCACGGCCTTATCATGCCAGCGCGCGCGACGTGTCATCGCTATCTCTCAAAGTACAGCCCGCGACTTACACGAATCATTAGGCATTCCGCTCGACAAGATCGATGTTGCGGCTCCTGGCTATGACGCTGCCATTTATAAGCGCCTGCCTGATGCCGAAATCGCGGCCTTTCGTACCCGCCGAAATTTACCTGAACGATTCTGGTTGTTCCTCGGCACACTAGAGCCACGTAAAAACCTACCGATGCTGATCGAAGCTTACGCCGCGCTGCCACCTGCCGAGCGACTACCGTTGATACTAGCAGGTGGCAAAGGCTGGGATTTCGAGGCCATTTATCAAACTATTGATCGTTATGACTTAAAGAGTTGGGTACAACTACCCGGCTACTTACCTGCCGAAGAACTTCCCCTCTGGTACAATAGTGCAGAAGTGTTCCTTTATCCATCTGTCTTTGAAGGCTTTGGCATTCCTGTTTTAGAAGCTATGGCCTGCGGAACACCGGTCATCATTTCGGATGCCTCATCGCTGCCTGAAGTCACAGGTCATGCTGGTCTTACGCTACCACCACAGGCTGTGGATCAATGGACAAAGGCTATCAGTCGAGCTTATGCGGACGCAAATTGGCGCAAACAAGCGAGTGAGCAAGGGTTAATTGAAGCAAAGCGTTACAGCTGGCAGTTAACGGCAGTTCAAACCATCAAAAGTTACCAACAAGCACTTAATACGCAATAGGTGGTAACATACTACGCAACTCACTAAAATTACGTTCATTTTCATTCTGAAAGTCAAATTCCAATTCGAGAAACATGAGCAGCACCAATATTATTCCACCTAAAAGAAATTTATATATGCCGCAGGGTTTCTATCCGCTGCTTGACGTGGTGCTGGTATTCATTTCCTTCGCTATCGCTTATTATTTCCGTTATGGACTTCAGTTAATTCGCCCTGTGTTTGACCCCAATCAAGCGCCATTCCAGCCCTATCTGCCCTATACGGCTATCTTCGCTGCGATGCTGTATGTCAATTATCGCGCGAGCGGCCTGTATAGGAGCAATCGCGGGCGGTCCTATTGGGATGAACTGTATGCGGTCATCAACGGTGTAACCAATTCGACGGTCGTCTTATTGGGCTTATATTTCCTGTTCCAACCGCTGGTCTTTAGCCGTTTAATGGCGCTGTATGCCGCCGCTATTAGCATCGTCCTGCTGGCGCTGGCACGTGCCTTACGCCGTATCATTCGCGCTTACCTGAGAACCAAAGGCTACGGCATCCAACGCACGTTGATCATCGGTGCGGGTGACGTGGCAATGGCGGTCGTGCGTACTATGATTGCCCGCAAAGAACTCGGCTATCTCCCCATCGGTTATGTTGATGATGATCCCGCTCGTGCCAATACTGATTTAGGACGGGTTAAAGGACTCGGCGGCCTTAAAAACCTCGGCAAAACCATTCAAAATCAAGGTGTTGATATAGCGATCATCACCTTACCGTGGAGCGAACATGACCGCATCCTTGATCTGGTACAGGTTTGCAGGCGAGCCAAGGTCGAAGTGCGTGTCGTGCCGGATTTATTCCAGTTGAATATGCGCCAGGTACAGGTTGAAAACCTAGACGGTATCCCCCTGCTGGGCGTGAATGGTGATGCGGTTCTACTCGGACACCAGCGGATACTCAAACGCTTGATTGATGTCGGTCTGATCCTGATTGCGTCGCCTATTTTGCTCATCCTGTTCCTGTTGGTTGGCCTCGCTATCCGACTCGAAAGTGAAGGGCCGGTACTTTACACCCAAAAACGCATTGGCTTGAATGGTAAAGCCTTCGACCTGATTAAGTTCAGGAGTATGATCCCTAACGCTGATGAACTGCGCGCGCAACTGGTCAAAGAGTCGGGTGAAGATCCGCGCCATCCCAAGATTAAAAACGACCCCCGAATCACCTTCGTCGGGCGATTCATACGCGCCACCAGTTTGGATGAACTGCCGAACCTGATTAACGTGATGCGTGGACAAATGAGTCTGGTCGGGCCACGTCCACCTACACCGGATGAAGTGCAGTTGTATGAACCCTGGCACATGCAGCGGCTTCAAACACTCCCCGGTCTGACCGGATTGTGGCAGGTTAACGGGCGCAGCGATGTTCCTTTTGATGAAATGTGCCTGCTTGATATTTATTACATCGAAAATTGGTCGGTGGGTATGGATGCCCAAATTCTGATGATGACATTGCCCCGTGTTTTGCTGCGGCATGGCGCGTATTAAAAACGTTCAATGCGCTACATTCTTCATTTTCAGTGTGTTATTTTGTGTCAGCGGTGATGGCTAAAAGTAGTCATGGCAGCAGTGTGGCGGCATTAGTGCCACAGGTCTGACGAGTCTCGCTTCGGTGGCAAAATTGGCAGCAATTTCGGCAATGGCAAAGGTTGGTTTTGTGCCAAAATTGCCAAGGTGGTGTGATGTTAAGATGCGCGGGTCAGATCGGGTTTGCCAGCAGCAAACCCTACCAGCCCTATAGACATCATAACGGATCTAGGAAGCGAACGGGTTACATTTTGGAAGAACATTTTGTAACTCCTTCGCGGCGTCGACACCAACCATTTTGAGGGAGCAAGATTGTTAAGATGGTTGAAAAATGGTTGGGATTCGGTAGACGAGGTTTGTGAATTTAAACCTGATTACGAATACATCGGGTTTTGAACGTATTACAAATAAAGCCCTCGAAGGAAATCGGGATTCCGCACATAAATCCCAAAGAGTAACAAGTGCTGTTCCTCAAACTTCTAACCACATTATTACCTAAACTGCGATACACTGTACTTAATTTCACGAAGTCAGTTTTGAGGCCACTATGGTCACCGCCATTTATGATGGGTACTGCGTCCTTTGCAACCAAACACGTCGCACAGTGATGGCGCTGGATTGGTTTCACCGGGTCGAATTTCTCAACATTCACAACTGGAATGAAGTGAACAACCGCTATCCGTCACTGGATTATGAAACGGCAATGGGACAGATGCACCTCGTAACCCCAGATGGTCAATTGGTCGGTGGATTTCCGGCGGTGCGCCGGATGCTGCGTGAACTCCCGCTCGGCTATCCCGTCTGGCTGCTGATGCAACTCCCAGGCATAGGAACATTGGGCGATAAAGTGTATAAATTCATCGCCCGTAACCGCTACCGCATAAACCGTTTCTTCGGGATGCCCATCTGCGAAAACGGAAGCTGTAAAATACACACTTAATTCCTTTTCACCAATCGAGTCGCACTGTGCCCGAAACGACACTTTCCCAAATTACCGACCATGTTTATTGGATGTCACCGGGCAAGCCGGATCGTCCTTCGCTGTGTGCTGTGGTTGGCACAAACCGCACATTGATGTTAGAGGCGGCAGCTTCGGCGGCACACGCACGTCTGTTTCTGGACAGGCTGACCGCAGCCCAAGTACCCCATCCGGATTATGTCGCCCTCACCCACTGGCACTGGGATCATATTTTCGGCGCCGCAGAGCTTAATATTCCGATTATTGCTCACAGGCAAACTGCGCAGGAAATCGCCGTGCAAGCTGCCTATCAATGGACAGATGACGCTCTTGATGAACGTGTCGCCAACGGCAGGGAAATCGCCTTTTGTGCAGATAACATCAAACTTGAGCTGCCTGAACCGCGCGATATTTACATCATCCAACCGGATATTGTTTTCGACAGTGTGCTTGAAATCAATCTCGGTGACGTTCAGGTTCACCTGCAACATGTGGGTGGCGACCATGCCGCTGACTCGTGCGTTGTGCATATCATGCCAGATCGCGTTCTCTTTTTAGGGGACTGCCTCTATGATGCCATTTACACCCCTTCGCGCCACTACACCACACGGCGGTTGTTCCCGCTGCTGGATACTATTCTCAGCTTCGACGCCGAGTACTATATCGAAGGCCATACGCCTACGATTATGTCACGTTCCGAATTAGTAGTCATGGTGGATCGAATGCGTCTGGTGGGAAATACTGTTGATCGACTGGCAGGGGATCATGTAGCTGTGACTCAAGCTTTAAATGAGCAAATTGGCGAGCCGCTGGATGAGGATACCAGGGGCTTCATCGACACGTTTATCGCAGGCTACAAACTCGAACACCCCAATTCATTCGAATAAGGGCAGCAGCGAATCGCAATCGGTCTGAATCAGATATTCCAGCAGTTCACGGGCCTCGTCAAAATGGCTGACATCCATCAATGAAACGAGCTTTTCATATAACAGCAACCGCGCCTCGTGATTATGCAAACTGCGCGGCGTTCGCATCTGGCGCACGATCTCCAGCAGATAAATGCGGTTATGCAGACTTTGCAGTATTTCGGTGGTTTGTGCCTTACCCGACAGCTGGCCGATCAAACTATGAAAATCGAAGATGGCCTCACTCGACTCTTCCAGTTCGCCTTCCAACATATCTTTGCGAGCTGTCTGAATAATCCGCGAAAGTTGGGATAAATCTTTGCGGCTGGCCGATTTCATTACCCAACGCAGCGCCAAACTCTCGACTGCTTGCCAGAGCGCATAAAGCTCGATCACTTCGTCGCGGGTAAATGAGCGAACAAATACGCCATGCCGCGCATGTTTGACGACCCAACCTGCCGTTTCCAGCAACCGCAGCCCATCACGTACCGTGTTCTGACTGACATTCAACCTGGCCGCTAGTGTCAATTCAACCAGGCGCTGCCCGCTGACATATGCGCCCGCACGGATCGCCTGCCGGATTTGCTCGGCTACAATCTCGGCGCGAGTTGCACCCGCTTCACTGCCATATTCCCGGCGCACATTAGCCATAGGTTTTTGCAAACATGATCTATTTGCCGATCCAACTGGCGGATTGCCCACCTTGATTCGTGACCTGCACAATGTTGCTGCCATCAGCATTCATGATGAACACCTCGTCGCGTCCGGTCGCAGCCGCTACTGTCGAGAAAGATATGTACTGTCCATCGGGGCTATAGTCCGCACCCCATTCCAGCCCCACGCCATCATATAAGATTTTGGCGTCGCTGCCATCGGCGTTCATCACCGCCAACGCCGAGTCACCCAAAGCCTTGCGATCTCCGATTGCCGCTGTCAGAAACAAAATTTGCTTGCCGTCGGGGCTGAAGCATGGTGAGCGATCGCGCGTGTCGTTGTTGGTCATCAGCGTAAACTCCTGAGTTGTCAACATGTAGCGCCCAATTTCCCACTTACTGCTGTCACGCGGCGTACCGGTCGTGAAGACTAAGGTGTTCATCTCAGGGTTATAACGGGGATGGGCATTGCGCTGACCGTTGCTAAACAACTGCTGAAGACCGCTGCCATCCGCCGCCATTGAATACACATCAAATGTTCCGTCATTTCGGGTGTCTGAGGAAAAAATGATCTGCTGACCATCCGGTGACCAACTCGGCACATTATCCAAAATGGTATTGTTGGTGAGCTGACGGACATTGTTTCCGTCGATGTCCATCGCGTAAATATCGAAATCCCCGTCGCGGTCTGATTGGAACACAATCGTCTTGCCATCAGGTGAAACAGCCGGATAATCGTCTACATGTTCATCGGTTGTTAGCCGCGTTTCGGTTCCGGTCGCCAGATCAATTTTATACACATCATAATTATTGCTGCGGTTATCGAAGTACACCAAACCACCGCCGATGGCTTGCAGCGTCGCATTCACGCCTTCGGTCGAGCGCACTCCAACAGGAGCAACTACCGGCGTTCCTGCATCAGCCGTAGGACTAGGAAAAAGATTGGATCGACCTGCCGCGCTCGTGGGGTCAAGCGTAGGGATAATCCCACTTTGGTCGTCACCAGAACCGTCGATGGTCGATGGACCCTGCACCTGGGCGGTGGGTGACATGTTTTGGCGCTGATTCATATTACTGACGATAACCGTCACAATCAAAACAACCAACGCCAGCAAGCCGCATCCGATCAAACCACCCAGGGCTGCACTTGCCCACACATTACCCGGCTTCTGTCTGCGCCTAACCGGAGCGTATCCCTGCGAAGAATAACCCGCGTTGGTGGGATTAGGGGTTGTCGGGGGAACCATTGGTACGCTGTAGGATTGCGGTGGCGCAACCATCTGCTGCGGAGGGGGTGAGGGGGTGGCTGGCTCAGCGGGTATAGGGGTCGGCGCGGTGGGTCGTTGAAAACCGGGCTGGGTATCATGCATACTCATAACCGGCTTGTTGACGGCACGTTTGAGCGCTTCCGACAAAGCCACCGCATTCGGGAAGCGTTCTTCACGTTTCTTCCGCAGCGCTTTGAAGATCACTTCTTCAATCGCAAATGATAAATTGGGATTGAGTGTACGGGGCGACGGCGGCGGTGCAGTCACCTGTAAGACCGCGATGCCATAGGGCGTATCACTTTCGAAAGGACGGCGGCCTGTCACCAATTCGAAGAGCATCACCCCAAGCGCATAAATATCACTGCGGCCATCCAGCGGCATCCCCTGTGCCTGTTCGGGACTCATATAGCTCGGGGTACCGACAACACCCTGCGTGGTGATGCCCGACGGGCCTGCTTCGCCCAAAACCCGCGCGATGCCGAAGTCGGTCAAATATGCGCCACTATCGTCATCCAGGAGGACATTACTCGGCTTCAGATCACGATGCAGTACATGTTTACTATGGGCATAATCCAGCGCGGGAGCAATCTGTTCAATAATATCGGCTACGGTTTCGAGTTCGATATAGCCATTTTTCAGCAGGTCATCGACCGAGCCACCCGGCATATAACGCATGACAATGTAGGGTTGGCCGTTGTATTCGCCATAGTCATGTACCGGCACAATATTCCGATGTTCCAACTTGGCAACAATCGCCACTTCCTGATTAAATCGTTGAATATAGGTGTCGTCGTTCACGTACTGCTCGGGCAGCACTTTCACGGCTACCGAGCGATTCATGGATACTTGATGAGCGCGAAAAACGGTTGCCATACCGCCTCTGCCGATCACATCCTGAATCTCGTAGCCGCCTATTGTCTTGCCAATTAAGTCATCCGCCATAACGTTTCCTCATTGCCGGGCAGGCACACCCTGCTGGTGATTATACGGCATAGTCACACCCTAAAACAAACGCGGATTACGCCCTCATGACATCCCTCAGGTTATAATCAACAGCAGTGACGACATAGTAACAAAAGATTACATTCCCACATGAGTCTCATCTCATTCTTCAATATCGGGTGGCAGCGTTGGCGGATACACGGCCTGTTAGCGGTTTTCACACTCATCGTTTGTTATCTCATTCATCTTTATTCACCCTACGCCGATTTAAATTACATCCTGACCCTAGCCTGTGGTTATGTCAGCCTTATATTCATTGTTTTTTCGCTGGTTATCGGCCCGTACAAACTCCTTTATCAGCGGCGTAATCCTGTGAACCTCAATCTGCGACGGGACGTTGGTATCTGGGCAGGTATCAACGGCTGCATACATGTGGCTGCCGCTTTTCTGGCGCGGACGCGCGGCGACCTGATTTATATGTTTCTGCGCCCCAAAGCACAGGGCGTCGGATATGATTTACTGATGACTCCACAAGGCATCAGTAATAACCTCGGCCTCGCAGCTATCTTCATTCTCATTTTGCTGCTCGTCCTCTCGAATGACATCTCACTCAGATACTTCAAAGGCAAGCGTTGGAAACTCTTGCAGCGTTTTAACTACGGCCTGGTTGTTCTGGCCTTTATACACACGATCCTATATCAAAGGTTCGGTAATCGTGCCCGCGCTTTCATCGTGCTAACGCTTGTGCTGGCGGCTGGCGTCCTCGCCATACAAGCCGCTGGATTTTTTCTGTACCATACTCACCGCGCCAAAACGCATTCCCGCATACAATAGACACATCGATGATCACTGCCTTAAATAAATATTGAGGAGTTAAGTTATGAACCCGACAGATGTGCTGAAGTATGGTCATAGCTTCGTCACACGCACACTGGATGGTCTTCCCCTCGAAAATTGGGAAACCGAAGGTGTTTGCGGTGTATGGTCGGTCAAGAACATCATCGGACACCTCGCATTCTACGAACATCTCTTAACCGAGGTGCTGGCCCCATTTGCTGACCTCGATATCGCAATCAAACTTCTACCCCAAACTGCCGACCCAGCCTTCAATGATGTCCAGGCGGACTCCCGCAAAAACCTCACGGCGGCACAAGTCCTTGCAGAATATATCGATACATTCACTTACAATCAGGAACAAGCTGTACCGAAAGTAGCAGCAGCCAATTGGTCAAAGGTCGGCACTTTACCCTGGTACGGGGCTGAATACTCGCTGGACGACTACATTGTGTACAGCTTTTACGGTCACAAACGGGAACACTGTGGCGAGATCAATGTGTTCAAAGATCGAATGAAACAGGCTAAACAGTAAATCTTTAGCTTAGCCGCATAGTAATTAATGATATGACTGAGATACGTTTCTCATCATTTTTCAGTTTCGAACTATTTGTTATTCGGTATCGACTAAAAAGGGGTGTTTAATGGGTGGATCAAATCTGGTTTTACAGTGGCCGTCCGACTCGGGAAAAGTTACCGTTCCTTACGATCCAGCAACCGGCGTGGTCAGGATCGCAGCTGCGGCAGGCGCTGCGGTAAAAGCCGCTGCGACTGGAAAGGTTGTAACGGTCACCGCTGATCGTATCGAAATCGCGTCTAATATTTATTTACTTGTCTACAGTAATCTCCGAAAAGTCATGCCCATAGTTGGTCAATCCGTAAATGCCGGTGATTCACTGGGCGAATCGGCAGGACCGGACATCAGCTTTGCCATACGACAAACCATCGACCCCACCCCACTGCTGCCATCCATGCCATCCACACCTGTCCCACCGCCTGCGCCGATTCCCGGCGCGCCCAAAGACAAACTTTATCTCTCACCGAACACCAGCGGCGTTCGCATACGTGAAAAACCGATTGACGGCACACCACTTATATCAGTCGGCACAAGCGATGTTTTAGAAGTCATCGAGCCGATTGACGCAGCACGCAAGAAAATCGGAGTGACCGGTGAGTGGATTAACGTCCGCACACAATTTGGCATTAGCGGGTTTAGTGCTGCTCAATTCCTAGCGGAATATACCGGGCCATTCCCCATTCCTGCGCCTTTGCCAGCGCTTACCGGTATCACAGGTATGAACCTCGATATAAACAATCCGCTGGGTCATCCTTCGGCAGACCGGCTCAAAGGCGTCGGCTGGATTCGCGTTAAGTTCAACGTCTCCAATAACCCAGCCAACAACACCTATGGCAATACGGATGTCAACGCGACGTTCAACCGGATGCGTCCTTTCCTTCAGCCTTATGTAAACGCTGGCATCAAAGTTCTGATGGTTTTTACGCATCAGCTTTACGGTGAAGGTGCGGGTTATAACTGGCCCACGATGGATAGCGGACGCTGGAATGATTTCATTCCTAAATATGCCAGTTTTGCCAGGCAAGCCGCCGCTCTATTTGCAGGTACAGGCTTAGTACAGTGCTACCAAATTTGGAATGAGCAAGACACACCACCGGCTATCGCACGGGCTGCCGTACCTATTCCGGCAAAAGACTACGGCAATATGCTGACACAAACCATCCGTGCCATTCGCAGCGTCGACTCAAAAACACCGATCATCACAGGTGGACATGCTACTGGCCCGGATTCGGGTGGTGCTTATGCCCGTGCAACACTGGCTGCCATGCCTGCTGATGTCCGGCCTGACGGAATCGCTTCTCATCCGTATGGACGCGGCGTTAGTGGACACAAATTCAGCAATTTTGGCCCGCTAGACGAGGAAATACGCAAATATAGCGCTGTCATGCCCGGTAAGCCTGTATGGTTCACCGAATGGGGTGTACTTGATCGACAGGGGGATAACAGCATCATCGGGGATGTCACCACCTACGTGACAGGCTTTGTGAACATCATCAAATCGCAGTACGCCAGTCAGGTCGCGGCTGCAATCTGGTACGCTTGGGCTGATGGCATGGATAACGGTTACGGCCTTGTTGCCGCCAACGACCAACCAAAACAACCTCTGTACCAGAAATTCATCACGCTATAGCTCCACAGATAGGGATGTTACATTACTGTAACGTCCCTTACATCCAGTGTTTTCGCTTAATCTCTACATCTCTGCGGTTAAATAGCGGCATATTGATTCTGGCATGGTTGGCGGCTTGGCAGTTCAACTGCATTTTCGGCTACAATGGATAGAGTTTTCATGTCGAATATGGAGGAAGACCAATGACGACGCAGCCACCGATCTCCCATGCGCTCGTACTACCCGAACTCGACTTCCTAACGTGGTTGAAGGCCACTGATGCTTATACCAAAGCGTTTCCACGCGTCGTCATCGCGCGATCACCGGCCGGTAACGATCTGAACCGCTACCGTAATGTCACGGCTGTGCAGGCGCCGGGTGTGTGGGTCGGCAACGATGCCCTGTCTCATATCCGCCGCGTTTACCCGATGGTGGTGCGGGTGGATGTTATCCGTGCCGCGACACCTAATGATCTAGCCGCGATTCTTCAACAGCGCATTACCCTTAGCGACCGCTATGGCGAAAAACTGACTCCTGGCAACATCAACGACCGCTTTACGCTGGAATGGATGTCCGATGCGCGACCTGCCCGTATTACACGTGGTTTTAATGACACGACTGCGGTAGACGGCAAGCCGAACGAAGGGCTAGAAATCTATGCGCCAACTGCGACGCCAATACGGGCCGGTGCTGCCGGTATTGCCACCAGTGTCGTCCGACAGACCAACAACCTGGGCTACGGACAGTACTTACAAATATCGACCACTATTAGCGGCCAAACCTATATCACCACCTATGCCCGACTGAATAACATTCGGGTCACTATTGGTCAGAGTGTCAAAGTTGGGGATGTGATTGCTGAGTCGGGGGCGGAGGCGATCAAAATCGTCGTCCAACAGCCCGGTAAAGGGCTTGGCGGCTACATCCTGCCGGATGTGGTTGACCCGACGATGATGATCTACTGGCAAGGACTGCTGCTCAAAATCAACGTCACAGGGTTGCGTATCCGTGAGCGGCCGGGAACTGACTTCAAAGTGATCGGGCAGCTTACGCCATTTGACCGGATTGAAACACTGGAACCCCATGGACGTACACTGCTCAAGGTGGGCAAAGAAAATGAGTGGATCAAGATTCGGTCGCCACAAACGGTTGAGGGCTATGCTGCTGCCCAATACCTGATTGCGGATGAAACTGGCGGCTTGAATGCCCTGAATATGACCGGCATCAACCTCGATATTCTTCATGCATTGGGCAAACCGGCGGCGGCTCGTCTCAAGGGGACAGGGTTTGTACGGTTCGCTTATTCGGTGTCAATGGGGCGTGGTTCACAGGATTTGGACGCAGCTTATAACCTGTATGCGCCGTATATCAAAGCTTATGCCGATGCCGGGTTGAAGGTCATTCTGGTACTGACTCATCAGACCTATGGCGAGGGTGCGGGTTATGTTTGGCCGCAAATGGATACTGGCAAATGGCATACGCTGACGGCTAAATTTGTCGATTTTGCGCGGCGGATTGCAGCCCGATTTGTCTCGACCGGTTGGATAACGGCTTACCAGATCTGGAACGAGCAAGATACACCAATGAATATCGCTTCGGCAGCCGTACCGATGCAGCCAACGGATTATGCCTATTTGTTATCCGAAACCATTAAAGCGATTCGGACAGTGGATACAAAGGTCAAGATCATAACCGGCGGGCATGTTGGCGGGCCATTTGCGGGGGCAAATTATGCCCGGGCTACGATTGCAGCCTTGCCGAGCAATATCCGACCGGATGCGATTGCCTGTCATTCTTATGGACGGGGGCCAGTCGGTAACAAATACAGCCCGTTTGGCAGCATCGATGATGATGTGGATGCCTACAGCAAAGTGATGGCGGGGGCACAAGTTTGGATTACCGAGTGGGGCGTTTTGGACCGTCCAAATGATCCACCGAACGACGTAGCCGATTACGCGGTGGGTTTCATCAGCCGATTAAAGACGTTGTATTCGGGCAAGGTGGCGTGCTGCGTGTGGTATGGATGGGCAGATTCGATGCATAACGGTTATGGATTGGTTAACCAGAGTGACCAACCGAAACAGCCATTTTATAGCCGATTCTTAGGGGCATGATTGCCTGATAAACAGGCGATAACAGGTTATTATTACGACCATTATTAAAATCACTACTACAGTAGATTGAGCGTCTAGTGCAACCCATTGGTTGACAACCGTACAGTACCAAGCACATTAAGGATCAACAATGCAGAATTCAAAGAACCAGCTCCTTCAAGAATTGCGAACTACGCGAACCGAGATGTGGCAATGTCTCGATGAACTGGATGAAACGGTTGAAATCTATCCCGGCTGGAAGAAACGCGAGTTTTTCGCGCATGTCGCAGGATGGGAAGCGATGGTATTCGAGGTGTTTCAACAGCATGTCGCTCAGCAGGAGCCTTTACACTTCGACTACACAGGTGTCGATACGTTTAACACACGGTCGGTTGCGGTGCGCCAGAGCCTACCACTACCAGACGCCAAGTTAGAATGCGACATTTACCGATTCGCCATTCTAACCCTGCTGGAAAAAATCGACGATTTCAACGATACGGTTTATTTTCCCTGGGGACCGAATACCGTCACCGCATTTGTTGAGGGCGCGATTGAACATGAACGCCTGCATATGGCGGATATAATGACCCTTAAACAGAACAATTCCCTTGCGTCATAAGTAACCTTTGGCGCAAGGGAATTAGACCTTTCCCGGTGAAAAACTCCATTACTGAGTTTTCTCGTTCTCAGGCGTCAACCAATAGTCGCCACCGCCACGTTCACGGCGCATGTAGCCATAGTCTACAAGGCTGCGCCTGAGTGTGGCGAAGTCCTCGTGGGCTGTGCCTAAAATGGTGTTGACCTGCTTCTCGGTATAGTGCGTTCCGGGCTGGAACTTGGTGACCAACCAGCGCAATACAACTAAGAACTTGGCTGTTTTAACCGGAATCTGGATCAACTTGCCGTTGGCGGTGTAATCGCGCAGCACTTTCTTATCAGCCTCATTCCATTCAAGCGCTTCAATCCAAGCGGTGTTGGCTTTGACCTTCTCGGCTCTGGCGGGTAATTTCTCGATCCCGTTGACATAGGACTTGAGAGTCGCCAAGCGTTTCTCGTTGATGGAGTAAAAACGCTGATTGCCTTCCATCCGCAGGCGCAGCAAACCGACACCATGCAGCTTGCTCACGTGATGCGATACCGTTGGCTCGGTCAAATCAAATACGGTCGCCATTTCACTGACCGTATAAGCCCGTTCACTCATCAAGCCGACCATCCGCAGCCGATTTTCATCCGCTACAGCCTTCAACAACTGCAATAGATCTTCAGATTGTCCTGCGTCCATCTCAATCACCTTCTAATTAGATAAATATCTAATTAGAAGTATATCTAATATAAATCCGCTGTCAAGACATAAAAAAGAGGCGCACCCTCACAGGCACACCTCTCTTCTGCTTTAACTGATGACAGATAGCTGACGACTAGAAGAACATCTTTGCCACGCCGAGGATACCCTGTTTCCAAGGTACGCGGTGGGATACACCGGATTGGCCTTCAAACTTTGACAGATTCTCTTTGTACCACTGATAGTTGCGCAGCAGGGCTTGTTTGTTGGAATACTTCGGTTTGTAGCCCAGCACTTTTTCGGCTTTCTCGATGGAGACAAACGAGTCGGTACTGGCCGTTTCATAGACCCACTTGTACAGCGGTGACATTTTCAGCGCTTCCAACACCCGCAGCGTCATAATCGCTGGCGCTGCCGGAAGACCGGTAATTTTCTTGCCAAATCCGGCGTAATCCAACACGACTTGATAATCTTCTTTCATGGTCGTGAATTCCTTCGCGCCGATGTTGAAGGTATCGTTGGCAATGGCTTTATCCAAGGTGCAGGTCAGATAAATGGCGTCGCACAGGTCTTCTACGTCCAGCAGTTGATAGCGATTGTTGCCGCTGCCCAACATCGGGAAGCCGTGTCCGTCTTTCGCCCAATCGTAAAAGAGGGCGAACACGCCCAAACGCTCCGGCCCGATGAAGGATTTGGGACGGATGACTGGCACACACATGCCCTTTTTGCGGTATTCAAAACAGACTTCTTCAGCAGCAATCTTGGCCTTACCGTAAGGGCCAACGCCATCGAGCTTATCGGTTTCCAGCAGCGGGTGATGGTCAGGAATACCATAGACAGCAGTTGATGAGACATGCACAAAACGCTCGGCTCCAGCCTTGAAAGCCGAGTCGATCATATTGCGTGTGCCGTCCAAATCGGTGGACATGATATCGGCTTCGCTGTACAGAGGCAGCGCCGCCGCCGTGTGGATCACAATGTTGATGCCCTGCATGGCCTTATCGACGGCTGCACGGTCACGAATGTCACCGGTAATTTCGGTGATCTGGCTCTTTTCGGGGTAATCGAATGGGGCAATATCCAGTGAGGTTACTTTATGCCCACGTGCTAATAAATAGCGGGTGAGGTTAATTCCTAGAAATCCTGCACCACCCGATATTAAATACGACTTCTGCTCGGTCATTCCAATTCACTCCAGTGCTATTCAAGAAAATGAGGGCTATGTCGCCTGTTGGTCGTTGAGCCGCCCTTCAATCCTGGCGCTCAAGCAGGCCGGACACAGACAACCCCTATCGTCAAACTCATCTATGGCTATTATACGGGGCAAATTGAAGCACCAACATTGTGAATGTCCAGCAGCCACCGCACAGGTAAAGGCTGTTCCGCATTGTGGACAAGTGCGGTTTGGAAGCTTAGGCGCTGGTTGATCGACCTCAGTCATGACCCGTTAACCCTTGATTGACGTGCAGGGAGTCTAGTAGACGGTCGTCAGTCCCGTCAATGCCGCAGTCAATCACAATCAAATGAGCTATAGGCTTTTAGCTTCCCCATCCAGTGATGTGTAAGCGTCGCAGAATGAACTCGCCGAACAAACTGTTCGCCCAGGCAAACCATGAGCGGGTAAAGTTTTTGGGATTATCGGGGTGAAAACTTTCGTGCATAAAGTTTGTATCCCCGGTGGTCGAGAGCAGCATCTGGATAAGCGCGTCCTGCTCGGCTTCATCGGTGGAGGTCAGCCCTTGCATAATCAATCCAATATGCCAGACGTAACCATGTGGGGTATGGGGACTGCCGATGCCCTTCGCATATTGGCCTTTGAAATAATAAGGATTGTCAGCACTCAAAACAAAGGCGCGGGTGTTGACATACAGCGGCGCATCGGAGGCACAATAGCCTAAATAGGTCATTGAAAGCAGACTGGGTACATTGGCGTCATCCATCAGGTTATAGTTACCGTAACCATCAGTCTCGTAGGCATAGATGCGTCCAAAGCGGGGATGCTGCACAATGCCGTAGGTTTCAATTCCAAATTGAATTTCAGTCCGCAGTTGTTGGGCAGTATTCGCCAATTCGTCATCATGATAGATTTCACGCGCGAACCTGCTCAGATGTTCGAGGATGACAACGGCAAACATATTGGCAGGTATGAGATAACCGAACTTACAGGCGTCGTCGCTGGGTCGGAAGCCTGACCAAACCATGCCAGTGAAGTTGGTGCGGGTTCCGCGTCCGCCGAGGGGCAGCGTATCCGAGGCAACGCTGCCCCGCCGATCAAAGGTGTAGGGAGATAATTGATCGTGATACTGCTCGGTCTGCATGGTGGAAACGATCAATCGCAGCATGTGGTGAATAGTGTCGTCAAAAATACTGGTGTCACGAGTTGTTTCGATGTAGTCATTCAAGAGCTGCACCGGATAGCACAACGAGTCCAGTTCGTATTTTCGTTCCCATATCCAGGGATTCATTTCCGTTTTGTCGTCTTGATGTCCATGCCCATTAGCCTCTTCGTTGAAGGCATTGGCGTAGGGGTCGATCAAGAGATACTGCGCCTGACGACGAATCAATCCGGCAATGGCACGGCGAATGGCTTCATCCTTAGCAGCCAGGGGTATATAAGGGCGAATCTGCGCGGTGGAATCGCGCAACCACATTGCCGGTATATCGCCGGTAATGACGAAGGATGTCCCATCACCAGCGAGATTGACAGTGGTTTGCAGTGTGTTCAGATAGCACTGTCGAAATAAAGGCAACAATTTGGGTTCGTAAGTTAAGATTTGTTTCTCAGCCGCTTCGACGAGCTGTAAAACGGCACTTTGTGAGGGAATAACGAAATTTTCCATTGTATTTTGATGTCCATGCGTGAGTGAGCGAGTAGAACGCTGTGCAAGCCGCAGCCCAATGATACCCTATAGCGTGACCGTTTTCTTATTCTTGCCGCGATAAGTTGTCGTTAAGGCATGGCAATTCGGACACAACAGTCGCAAATTTTCGAGCCGGTTATCGCGCCGGTCACCGTTGATGTGGTCAATTTCAAGCGGTATTTTGTTATCCAGCCACGTTTCTAGTCCACACGATACACAGCGATGCTCGAAGATACCCTCAGCGATTAGCCGCTTACGGAGCATGGATGATGTATAAAAAGAATCTTGAACCAGTATTGCATCTAATGCTCGTTGTCGTACGAAAGAACTCCCTTTACCTCTTGCCCAATCATGACTTCCCCTAAAGTGACAGGTATCAAGCCCAAGTTCTTTAATTCGACTTTTGATAAGTGTATAGTTTCCACCCGCAGGCTTCAGGCCGAATTTTTCAAGCAGCTTTGCGACTGAAGTACATTCAGGTACTGCTTTTATCAAATCGTCGTCTGTATAAGCGCTACTACCACGCTTGTACCCGGTAATAATGTATTTTCTTGGGGTTGGCTCAGCATCTTCTTTTGGCTGAGCCTGTGGCGATTGAGATTGGCGAAACAAGGTATCAAATTGCGCCAGAGTGCCATACGTGCGAATACAATTTCTGACGCTATAGCGCGAAACTCCTGTCTTATCGGCAATACGCTCCTTAGGAACTCCAGCCTCCCATAATTCAAGAATCTGCCGCAATTCGGCGTCAGTTGGCACGGTATTCTCCAAACAAAAAAGCGCCCGCATGAGCGCTTATTAAAATGGGGCTGGTGGGATTCGAACCCACACGGGAGTAATCCCAACTGATTTTAAGTCAGTCATGTCGGCCAGTTGCATCACAGCCCCTAATTTATTAACGTATAGTTTCCGTCAATAAATCACTGCCAATAGTGTATCAATTTACGCTCTAACCGTCAACGGCGTTTTCTTTACCAGTCACTGCTAACCTTCTATTAATAGGATCGAATGACTATCGCCTAGGGTTTCAACTTATCCAAGCGCGTCTGAGCGTCCTCAACAAACGGGTAAGCGTACACCGTACTCCACGTCACTACCCAATCATATTCACGGAAAGCGGCATCTTTCTTGCCCTGTGCTTCCAAAACCAGCCCATGAATATAATGCCGTGTACCGGTTTCACCCTGTGCCAGAGCGGCCTCAATTGCCTTGAGTGCGGCATCATATTGGCCGACCGCGTAGGTGGCCTTCGCCAGATATTCGTTTGCTACTGGACGTAAATCAGTCGGGATGTCGCCATCGGTTACACCGTCCAACAAATCAACCGCCTGCTGGTTAGATACTTTATCGGTGGGCTTAGCCTTATCAATCAAGATACGCGCCTGAAGCAGCTTAAGCTGAGCATCAGGAACCACGTTTGTTCCCTGCAAGGCTTCTGCATCCGACTGCGCGGTAAGGGTATCACCTGCCGCGTAGGCCGCTTCCATACGCTGCGCGCGTACTTTATCGTCCTTCGTCAAGTCAAATACTTTGCTTAAATCGGCCTGCGCCAGCTTGTATTGTTTGTTATCCAAGTACATATTGGCCCGTGCTAACAAGACATCGGCGTTATCGCCTCCGGTCAAGGCTTGCGAGAAGGCTTGTAAGGCCAGATCTTTCTTGCCTTCTGCCATCCGCGCCTGTCCCAAGCTGATGTAACCATCGACACTGCCGGGATAATAGTAGAGGTAGGCTTGAGCGTACAACACACCTAAGCCAGCCTTATCCTGAGCCATGGCTGACTTAATACGCAGCTTGTGGGCGCCTTCGGTGCTGGGGTCAATATAGAGCGCCAGAAACGCCTGATAATCGGCTTTGGGGTACAATTTTTGCTGGAAGTAAACTTCACCTTTTTCCACCAAGAGCTTCACATCCGCGGCCAATTCCGGCACTGCTAAACCAGCATCCAAAGCTTCGATTGCTCCGGCAAAGTCATTGGTCAGCCGTGCGCTTCCGGCCTCGGCGAGATATGACAAATCAAAACGGGGTGAAGCCTCAATGGCGGTTTTGGCCTGTTCGTTAGCCTGTGCCAAGAATGGGCCAGCCTCGCCATTCTTGCCGCTCTCAATGGCCTCTTTTGCCAACAGGTAACTGGTGTAGGCCAACGCACCGTTGACCACCGCTCTGGTATCGGCATCGGTCGTATCGGTCAGACGTGATTTGGCATCCAACATCATTTGCTTGGCGTCACTGTATTGTTTTTGGCCGATTAACGCCAGCGCCGCGTAATAATAAGGGGCAGGATCAAAGCTGTTCGCCACGCTGGTGATTTCGACCTTGAGGGTCGGTAAGGCTTCGTCATAGCGCGCGTGATCTAATAAGACAATCGCGCCCTGTACGCCCTTGGCAAAAGCCGGAGGAAATACTTTTGTGGGCACAGGGGCCGCTGTCCCACCATTCGGGATTTGCGGGGGTACGGTGGGGCTAGGCGTCAGTGTCAATTTTGGTGTCGGTGACGGTGTGGGTGTATCACCCGGTGTCGCAGTGGCGGTTGCTGTAGGTGGACGGGGTGTGGGCGTCAATGTAGGTGTTGGGACGAATACGATCCCACGGAGTGCAGGTGTATTCCACACAATGCCGTAGCCAGCCAGGAAAAACACCACCAGACCAACCGCTACACCCACTCCAATCGCGGTTCGCAGACCCCAAATATCCTGTTCACCAGCGCGTCCTTTCGTCTTTTGCACCCATTGAATGATCGTTGGTTGGGTTTCCCGCGCCATCAGATAATGCCGGATCATCACGTCAACTTCTTCCTGAAGTTGGGTGATGCGCTGCGCGTCGGGAATAGGGATACCCGGCGTTTGAGAGGATGCCGCTAATGTGGCACGGTTGTCGGGTCGTGAAGGTAGTGACGATACATTGCTGACCAATTCATCTTTGGTCATGCCCAAGGCTTTTAGCGCTTGAAGCCCCATTTCGTTATTGGGGTTAATTTCTAACAAGCGATTTAGATAAAACATTTTCTCGCGCTGGTCTTTGGCAAGGCTCACCAGCCAGAGCCAGGACGCTTCGTTCTGCGGATCAATGCGTAACGATTGCTGAAGCAGTTGTCGTGCTTGATCGACCTGCCCTGCCTTGGCGGCTGCAATACCCTGTTTCCGCAGTTCTTTTGCTTGATCGCTTGCCACGTCTTACTACTCCCATTGAGCGATATTCACATTTGCATTGTAACCTAAAGCGTCATTTGGTGAAATCAAAAACCGGACGCTGATGCATCCGGTTTCAAAAACTTAATTCTACAGCGGGAAATTATGACTTATCCACGCGGGTGATGCGGCCTTCAACCTGCGGATTAATCGGGCTGTTGGCTTTGATGTAGTCAGCTAACACAATATCCAACGGACTACCGCCATCATAGGGGTTAATGGCATTGTCTTTAAACACGCTGTAGCCATCGCCACCCTTGCGCATAAAGTCATTACTGGCGACCGTATAAGTGGCTTCAGGATCAATGGGGCTAAATTTGCCATCGGCGCCCAACACATCTACGCTGACGATGCGCTTGCCAGCTTCTTTGCTACCATCCCAGCTAAAGCGAATGCCGGATACCTGCGGGAAACGACCTGCGCCGCCCTCAACTTGCGATACACCATTTTCCAAGGCAGCGACAACGTCTGAACCTTTAAGTTCAAAAGTCGCAACCACGTTACCAAAGGGAAACACGGTTAACACATCGCCTTCAGTAATTTTGAGCGTTTCGGCCAACTTCAAATCGGCAGGAATATCAGCCCCGACCGGAACGTTGGAACGGATACCACCACCGTTGGTAATGGCGATTTGGGCTTTCGAGTAAGCACGCATGGCATCTGCCACAAAATTACCGAGGTTACATTCCTCGACGCGGCATACCTTGCGATCACCTACTAAGAAGACACTGGTTTCACCAATGTCCTGCTTGGTAAGGGTTGAAATCGGCACACGCAGTTCATCAACGAGTTTGGTCATATCAGGGTCAGGCGTGATGTAGCGAGAAAGCAAAATCGTATCGCCGCTGGCACTGGTGACGACTCCGTCCTTGTCCCACTGCACATTCAACCGCCCCATGTACTTCAGGCTGCTGCCCGCCTGCACAATATAGACCTTATTACCGTCTTTATCTTTGGCAACCACCGGATAAACGCCTTCAGCGCCAGTATAAACATTGCTGAGTAAGGAGTGGCTGTGACCGCCCACAATCAGGTCGACGCCGCTGACTTTGGTTGCCAAATCTTCATCGACCAGCAGGCCAATATGGGTTAACAAAATAATCTTATTGATGCCCTGCTTGGTGAGGTCATCGACAATCGGCTGAACGATGCTTGCCAAATCGCTATTATTAAACTTCACATCCGGCCCCGGTGAGGAAAGGATTCCTGTGTCCGGCGGGGTAAGCCCAATGACGCCGATCTTCTGTCCGGCGACTTCCAAAACGGTGTAAGGCTTAATTTTATCTTTCAAATCCGCGCCGAAGGTCACATCAGAGGTGACGATAGGGAATTTGAGCGAATCCACAAATTTGAGCAATGTGGCATCACCATCATCGAATTCATGGTTGCCGACTGTCATGGCGTCATATTTCATCATATTCATAATGCGCGAGGCTTCTTCGCCGCGCCACTGCTGGTGGAATAAAGTTCCTGTGAAACGGTCGCCACCATCCAACAAAATCGTGTTACCGCCTTCGGCACGAATCTGGTTAATAACCGTCATCTCACGGGCAGCACCACCATCGGTTGACGCATCCTGTTTCGCATCGTATGGCCCATAGGCACCATGTACATCATTGGTGTGCATGATGGTGAGCTTAAACACTTCATCCTGCGCAAAGACTGCCGAACTAAAAACCGCCACAACCAGCAACAGTACCATCACAAAACTGAATCTACGTAGCATCCTAACCCCCTCTAATTGAGTATACGGATAAACAATGGCGTCCAAATGTTTAGCAATGTCCAAAGCCAATTTAAGAGATCGTTAAATGGGCGGTCATATTGCCTAACAATTCAGTTTTAAGCAGTCAAGTGCTACAGACAAGTTATACGGGCGGCCAAGGGTAATTCGGCCCACCCGGCCCGGGTTGTGGAAATTTGCGTGATTTCAGTAAGCTTTGGATGCGATGTTGGAAGGCATGAATCTCACGCTCGGTAATCAATTGGTCAAGTGCTTGACGATAACTGCTTTTTTGATTATCAACCTCAGTACACAAGCGCTCAACATCTGCCAGCAAAGCATTGTCAATGGGTTCACCAGCAAACTCCCAAATCACCGTTCGTAGTTTAGGGCTACTGTTAAAGGTGATGCCGTGATCGATGCCCCAGACATGCCCTTGACCATCAACGAGGCAGTGTCCACCTTTACGATCGGCATTGTTAACAAGAATGTCGAAAGCGCACATGTGCCGCATCTGAGCCATCTTGTCTTCGTCAAACTCAAAGTAATTCAGTTCGGGATCATGCTCGACAAAAAATTGCATCGAGCCAAGACCATGTGGTCCCTGACGCAATACGGTCGGCGGCACAATCTGCCAATCCAAGACCTCGGAAGTCAAGAAGGATGCCAGCTCACGCTTACACAACATTCCATCGGGGAAATCCCATAAAGGACGCTCACCTTTTTGAGGTTTGTACACTGCCATGACACTGTGGTCATCATGGTTAATGGACAGCAGAAAGGTGTAGTTGGAACTCCAGCGCATCATGCCGTGTTCCGCTTCAATGCTGCCATTCTGCAAAATTTTCTGTACTTGCTGGCTGGTAAGCCCCTGCGGTTCAGCGGCGTTCGTGTTTGGGTCCATACTTTATGACCAGTAATAGACTAACCGACCATTTTGTTTAGGATCAGCACGCCCGGAATTCACTACTTCCAGCGCTTGCTCGCATAATAATGCCATTTGGTCACGCTTGCACCAGAGTTTAACCACGCCGGGTTCAGTTTCGCTCAGTTCTTCCAAATCAGTGGTTGAGACCAATTCCTGAGCGACCAATACCACCAGATCGTGATCTTCATCATATCCTAAACCCATTTGCGCGACTCTGAAAACCGGTTCAATCGGTTCACGCAAATCCATATCCACACCGCTTAAATTGACGGCATTCGGAGTGACATCAGGATTACGCTTATCGAGATCATCCAACATTTCGCGTATGGCTTCGCTCAGGGCGCGGGCCTGTTCTTTTTCGATAATCAGGGAAACCAGCTGCCGACCCTGCCCACTCTGCAAATGAAATATGCGTTGACCACGCGGTCCAATGGTGCCAATGGTGATAAAATCCACCGGATTGAGTTCGATTTCTTTTCCTGCCATAGCCTATCTTTCACTGATAAACATGCGCGTATGACCTGCTCAGGCCGTTTTCTCGGCCTGTTTAGCCTGCTTACGTTCTTGTTCCATTTGCAGGATGTGTGCCATATCGTTCATGGTTCCCACATAAGGACGACCAAAACCGAGCGACAGCACACTAATTGAAGCGGGCGCGATCACAATTCGCTGAAACTCATCCAAATGCATACCTAAATAATGGGCCAGTACCATCTTGATAATATCGGCATGGGAGACGACCGCAACGGTTTCACGAGGATGGGCGCTCACCAGGGCTTCGATGGCATTCACGGCGCGGGTTTGTACACCTCGCATGGTTTCGCCATTCGGGAACTCGGCGCGTGATGGATACTGCTGTACCACCTGCCACATCTTCCGTCCGGTCAGCTTATTGATCTCCATACCCTCCCAATCTCCATAACGCACTTCACCGAGTTCGGTTGTTTGCTGGATGGTAAGGTGCTGGTGATGCTGTCGAACAGCCTCTGCCGTTTCCATTGTGCGCTCAAGTGGGCTAGCATATAAATAGTCAATTGGTGTGTCTGCCAACCGTTTACCGAGTGCCGTCGCCTGAGCCTGACCTTCTTCATTCAAATGAACGCCGGGTGTCCAACCAGCCAATTTGCCAGTCTTTACGAAGTCGTTCACAGCGTGTCGGATGAGCAAAATTTGAGTCATGCAGCTTCTTTATGTGTTGTGTGTGCTTATAGGCGATAATATCATACTTAAATTCAAATGCACACTCTCTTTTAGCGTAGGTTAATCATCGCGGACGGAGCGCCCAAATGGTTCCACCACCCAGACTAACATAAATCCAACCTTCGCGGCTAATCGTGACATCATAAGGATGATGCTGCCAAAAACCACTGGCTTGAAAATGCATCTTTTGGAGGTTGGTGGTACTCCACTGTTCGCCAGCACTGGGTATTTCCGGCAGAATGACATGCGGTTCAAGCGGATTACCGGTTGCATCAAAACCAATGGTGACCAGTGTGTACCCATTCAAATATGATTGGCCGGTTACACCACCCAACGTCAGCAATAACTGCCCTTTCAAATGGGGAAAGGCATCACCGGAATAGGCGACAATTCCCAGTGGATTGCTGTGGGTCGGGAAAGTTAGTACCGGTGGGGTCACTTTGGTACAGTCATAGGTGCTGCTTAGTATATCGAGCGCGTTTTCTTTACCTATACAATACGGCCAACCGAAGTTCGCACCGGCTGAAACATGGTCTAGTTCGTCAAAATTGGTTGTATAGGGCAAGCCATCACGGGCTGTGTCTACCGTCCACAACGTATCCCCTTGAAAAGCCAGATCATTCGGCTGGCGCAATCCGGTTGCAACCACCTGCCGATCACTGCCATCCAACGCGAAACTCAGGATTGTGCCGCGATCCTGTTGGGTTTGTTCACAGAAATCACATTCTGCCCCCAGTGCTACATACAACCGACGGTCTGAACCGACTGCAATTCCACCTGTCCAAAATCCGGTACCAACGGGCAAGTCATCAACCAGTGTGCTTAACAGGTTATTTGACCATTTGTAAACGTGGGAACCACCCGTTATATAAAGCGTGTTATCGGCATAAGCAAGGCCGTTCGGCAGGCTGAGATTTTGGGCGATGACACGGGATGTTTCGGGCAAACCATCACCATCCGTATCGGTCAAAGCCAATACCTCACCGGACAAGGGACGCGCGGCAAAAAGTGTGCCATCCGGCGCAGCGGCGAGGGCTGTGAAACCCATCTCACCACCACTTTCATCATGGACGACTAATTCCGCACAGTAATAAGTGGCGTTCACCCAAGGTGGATCGATCAAATGTGGACGCTGACCGCAGGGCGGAAGCGCCGATTGTGCCCGTACATTTTGGCGGACACTGAGCAAGAGAATTACGGAAACTATAAATGAGAATTGGCAGAGTGATTTCATCTGGGCGGCAATTTCAAGATTATCTAATGCTTAATGCATATTAGCTGAAAAATTCTGTAAGCAAACCGACGTCTCTAGTACGATTGCCATCATTCTAAGATTTTTTAGATGAGAAAGGGCAGTCATTTTAAGATTCATACACTATAATATTCCCATATTCTGTCTATTTTAGGGTTGAAGGATGAAAATTGGACTCATTGCGGACATTCACGGAGATTATGCCGCACTCCAAACCGCTTTAGATCGGCTTGATCATTATCATCACGTAGACGAAATCCTCTGCGCGGGTGATCTGGTAGGGCGTGGCCCTGAGCAAGAAAAGGTCGTTGAAGTCATTCGCCAGCGTAACATTCCAACCGTTAAAGGCAACCATGACGAATGGGCCTACGGGTTTGAACAATCCAATGCGAATTACCTAGAAGATTTACCGATTAACTGGCAAAAACGCTATGATGGTTATAAGGTGTTCATGTGTCACGGCAAACCCGGAAATAATATCTGGGGCCTGTACCGCGATCATGTTTCGAACACGCTGCTTAATATGATGCTCGAGTCTCTCGATGCGGATGTATTAGTGGTGGGACATACCCACGTTCCGATGTATATCAAAGTGGCTAACGGATGCGTCATTAACCCGGGTTCGCTATATACCTTTCATAGTACCCGCGTGACCTCGCATACCTACGGAGTATTAACATTGCCTGAGATGAAATTTGAACTGTTTGACCTGATGGCTGATCCGATTAAGCCGGTGCTGCCATGACGACACCTTCACCGGTTCCAACCGAGCATTACACCCGCGAATACTTTGAGAAGTGGAATTACGCGGATCGTGGGCTGGGCAAATACAGCATGTACTGGTTTGCGCGTCGCTATTACGCGGCGTTGGTTCGACGGTATGCGCTCCCCGCAGAACCCGGACAACCGGAGCGTAAACTGCTCGAAATGGGCTGTGGTTTAGGCCATTTGCTGGGTCTGTTACAGGATGATTTTCACTGCGTCGGCATCGACTTGATAGACTACAGCGTCGAGCAGACGCATTTGAATGCACCCAAAGCCGAAGCCTTCCAGATGAGCGCTGATGATTTGAGTGCTTTTGAGAGCAATTCGTTTAGTGTCGTCGTGGCTTTGCATCTGGTTGAACATCTGCCGAACCCTGAGCATACGATTCAGCAGGTCAACCGGATACTGAAACCGGGTGGACTGTGGTTGTTTGCTACCCCACATCCCGATTACAGTATGCGCCGTTTTAAAGACCGTGATAATGATGCGATTGGTAAAGACAAGACACACATCAATGTGCATCCGCCAGAACAATGGCGGGCATGGTGTGAGCAAAACGGATTCAAAATGCTCAAGCACTTTGGTGACGGGTTGTGGGATGTGCCGTATCTTCCAATCTTGCCTAAAGTGGTTCAATTCGGATTGTTTGGTATTCCAGCTTTGGCGCAGGTGGTCGCACGAACCACGTGGACTCCCCTATCCATGGGGGTCAACCAGATTGGCATCGCGCGTAAACTGTAATTAACATGTGGCAACTGAGGATTATCAATAAAACCAGCCAATGTGCTGGTTTTTTGGTTTTGAAGAGCAAGTTGTTACAATTTGGTGTGACCTCTAGTTCGTTATCGATGAGGCAGTGACTCGATGGAGTTTAAGTTATCGTCTGAAAGTGTATCGGATTGGCTACGCTATATTAAAGTTACCGGCGAGCCATTGAATTGGCTTGCCCGATACGAAGACAATTTACTGGCAGTTCTACGGCAAGGGATTAGCACTGAGCGGCAGTTCCGCAAATCCTACGAACTACTTACGCTGGTCTTCCCTTACTTCGCGCTAAGCCTCTCGCACACTAAACAATGGTCTGAACTGCTAAGAGATGCGCTGCTAATGGCGCAAGACATTAAAGACAACGATTTACAGGTAAAAGTATTTCGGTGGATGGGCGAAGCCTACCTCAAAGCTGGGCAGCATGAGTCCGCTCGTACCGCATTTTCAACAGCGCTCGAACGGGCTGAAACCGGTCAGATCAATGATATGAAAGTGGCGGTTTATACCGGCCTGTTCAAATTGCAGTGGTTTAATTTCAAACAAAGTCTGACGCGGACACTTGTCCAACAGGCATTAGAAGCTGCCCACATCAGTGCGGATCGCGGGTTACAGGCTGATCTCTATATTGCATTAGCACCCGCTTACGCGCAGATGATGGAGACAGAGATGGCGCTGGGGTATGGTCAAACGGCCTTTGCGTACTGGATGGCGAACACTCATTATTCCGGTATCGGACGAAGTGCTTATACACTCGCGGCTATCTACATGCATATTGGTCACATAGAGGACAATAAGCGATTTCTAGATCACGCCATAAACTACCTGGATATCGCGCGAGATGCGCTGACCCATACGGATGATAAATGGCAATATCCGTTATTGGCTTATGAACAGGCAAGCATTTATTTTCAGCTTGAAGATTTTGAAGCGGCGGCGAGCTGGTACCAACAATCGCTCAGTGAAGCTGAACGTATGAATTCACCGCAATACGTGGTGATTGCCCAACACGGTTTAGGTTTAGCCCAAACACGATTGGCAAACTATACGTCGGCCAGACACCATCTTTATCTCGCGCTCAAACATTGGGATGGATTCAAAAACAGCTACGAAAAAGCCAATGTATTAGCAGCTCTGGCCGATCTTGAATTGAGAACCAGCGATTACGCGTTGGCAAGGTATTACCTTGACCAGGGGCTGCAATGCGTCGATGAAATTCAAGATCAAAAAAGACAAGAATTCATGCAGGAACAATTCCAAGAAATTGCCGATCGATTGATTCCTTAGGTACAAACGGCACATCCCTATAAGATTGTGCCGTTTGTTCATACCTGCACCAACCTTATTAATTGGCTGGTGGTGGTGGGAACGGTGGGTAAGGCCCGGGTTGCTTCATGGGACGAACTCCTGTTGTTACATCAAATCGAGCGATGTAAACAGGTTCGCATATCAGCCCCACTGGAGTCTGGAACGTTCGGACTCAGAACGGGCAGAAACCGGACAGTTTTTTTAGGACGTGTTAAAATTCCAGGCAGCGGTAGAGCAGCGTCGGTTATGAGGTCGGCAGGCGGCGGATAACCGACTTGGAAAGAAGCCTATTTCAACCTATAGTTAAACCACTAAATGAAACCATTTCGATGCAGACGATGTAAGTCGCCTTTAGCAGGGTTGAATAGTCCTATGGTGCGGATCGCATTCTTATTACTGTGTGTGTTTGGGCTTACGCTTCCAGCGTTTATGCAGGATGTGGCGCCAGATTACTCGATACAACTTATCCAAAATAGTTTTAGCGACGATGGCAGTCAAACCGTTGTTAAATTTGATGTTTTGAATTCCGGCGGCGATGCCAAAAAAGCGGCGACAGCGACGCTTAACCTGATTGAAACCGGAGAGCAAATCGCAACGGCTACTATTCCCGCGCTGGTTTCAAACGGGCGATTTACAGTGGTAATGCAATTCTCCAATGCGCGTTTTGCACCGAGCAGCGTCGAATCATTTCGGGCGACTGTGGGTGTAGGCGACATCGAGCAAGCGGGTACACCCAGCGTACAAGATAATTTTGCCCGCATTGTCATCACGTTCCCGGCGAACTTGCCCCAGCCTCAGACGACCCCACAGGTTGAAGCCCCTGGTGTTACCACGCCAGAAGTAACGGCAACTGCCAATGACCCGATCCAGCAGCTTTTACAGACTCTAAACATTGACCCGTCCAAGCCGGAGCAAAAAGCCTTATTGGGTGGATTACTGGTGGTTGTACTGGTCTTATTGCTGATTATTCTGGTCATTGTGCGACTGCTGTTTTCACGTCGACCGGATTTTGGTGGTTGGCAGCCGTCATATGCTAATTTACTACCAGCCGATTCGAATACGTTAACGGGCAGACGACAACAATGGCAGGGTGTGGCACAGAATAATTTGCTTCCCACAACGGCTGCGGATGGCAGCATACAAGTACGCAAGCTGCCAAGTGGCGTCAATGAAGGGTACCTTTCGGGTTGGCATGTCGTGGCGTTACGCATGAGTCAGTATGATATGTATGGACGAGTCAATCGCAGCCAGATTATGGCAAGCCGTGGTTTGACTAACCGGCTCGACTGGGTTGCACGGAGGCACGAGAAACTATCGGCTGACCAGATGACACGTCAACTGCGTCCGGTGGCGCGCGGCCTAAGCCGAGAAGTGCGTAAGAAGGTTAATGAGCGTACAGCGGTGCTACCGCTCGCTTTGGATATTCGCCTACGTGCGCGGCATGGTGAGGTACGAATCTGGTTCGAGTTGTACCGGCGGCAGTATGGTCAGTGGGCGCCGATTGACCGATGGGAGCCGGAAATGATGGTACAGGGTAAATGGATGTACGAAACCTTTACCTATACATTATTCGGCCAAAAGCCGGGTGAAGATCTCAAACGTTTTCAGAAACGCTTAGAGGATGATTTGACGCATGTGTTAAGTGATATATTTAACCCATCGGTCGTTTCGAGTCCACAGCGTCCTGATGCACCGACTGATCCACATCTGATGCCGGTTACTATACCAACAGAGCAATAAAAAAGGTCGGCTATCAACCGACCTTCGATGTGTCCACATACGAACGTTTGCAGAAGCTTGTTAAGCCGGGATTGTATTGACCAGCGTAATTTCAGGCTTATCCATCGTACCAATGACTCCGACAAAATACTCCGTGTTTTCTTTTAGCTCTGTAGCGGCCAAGTCCAGAATAACGGGTGTTTTCTTACCAGAAGGTACGACCTTAAAGTCATATGTTCCAGCCTTCACATTAAGGGTATAAACCCCGTCGTTCTTTTTTGCGGCTGGCCCCTGCGTGCCGGGAAATGCTAATTTAGAAACCACAACAAAGTCGCCGGAGCGCACATCCACAGCAGGGGCGTCTTCAATCCCATGAAAGACAGTGACCCGTGCATAGCCTTTGGCAATCGGGCTGTGATCTTCATTGATCGCCACCAGTTTGAGTGTGTTGTTTTTCAAAGAGCCAACGGCCGCAATTGTTACCCATGTATCCGCTTTCAAATCAAATATGCCGGAGCGAATACCACCTTTGGGTACGGCTGACAACGTATACTGGCTGGGCGGCAGTTCCATCCAATCAGTCACATTCTTATATTGCAGGCCCTTGATGGCACTAGGCGACCCATTAACGAAAATATCAACAGCAGGCGTATCAGCCGAAAAATGTGCGACTCGTACATGTACAGTACCTTCGGCTGCTGCCGATGGGGCAACCGCAACGACGAGCAGTAACGCTGCGACCAACGTGAAGATTAACTTACGCATAATCTCCTCCTTAATATTGTGTTGAAAAATTAGATCTAGCCATAACTTTATCAACGTGAAGGCAAAGCAGACATACAGATTCATTAAAGGTTCAGGAAGCGACTTAAGCTAAATCGCTATAATGAGAATTACTAATCAATTAGGCGAAAGGTTCATGTAGAGGATGAGTGTCGATTAAAATTGAGATTAAAAATTACTCATCGCAGACTAATCGAGGTGGTGTGTTAATCCGGGTCCATATTCCCACTTATGGCATAGATGAGAACACCCAACGCCGCAATGATAAAACTGCCGATAATACCGATGGCCTGAAGCATTCCAAAAAGCGGCTGCGTACCTGTGACACTACCATGCGAACCGAAACCTACTATATCCGCAGAACCTGACATAGCCGCAAACAGAAGTCCGGTCAAAGCCAATCGTATGCCGATTTGCTGGGCAAGGTTGGCAGGACGGCCTGCATAAAAAGTGAACTTCACATAAATTAATGCGCCCAATATGAGCAACGTGAAACCCATCAGCATCGTAAAGATTTGGACGATGCCAATGCCTTTAGCGGGACTCAGACCTGTGACGCCCGGGAACAAGCCCATGAGGGTTAAGACTGTTCCCAAAGCGCCAAGTGCAATTCCAAATTGAGCGATGCGTGGCATAGTTATAGCCTAACCGGCAGGAAGCGATTGACGGAGTTTTCGGATCATGTTACCGCCCATAATGGCTTCGACATCGGCAGCTACATAGCCTCTTGCGGTAAGTGCATCCCCAATCTTTAGTAGATCCGTTACGGTGTCCAAATCTTCAGGGATACTTTCTGTCCCAAATCCTCCATCAAAGTCGGTACCGATACCCACATGCGCGGCGCTGCCCGTAAGCTGGCAAACATAATCAATCGCATCAAGGACGCGCGTCAAAGGGATTTTCGATTTCGGATCGGTGCTGGTCCAGTCGTCACTCAAAAAGCGGTTATAAAGGACGATCCCCATGACGCCATCGCGCTCGGCAAGCGTACGGATCATAGTATCGGTGAGGTGACGATCGGTATTGCGGAAACTTCGCGGGTTACTGTGGCTGGCGATGATAGTTCCTTCATAGTGGTCGAGTGCCTGCAAACAGGCTTCCTCGGCCAGATGGGACAGGTCGAGGATCGCTTTGAAATCCGCCATGACATTGAGCAGCTCGTAACCGAGTTTCGTTAATGGCCCGGGATGACCAGTGCCGCCCGCGTACCGTGTACCTGCCCATGCTGGCCCAACGATGCGGACTCCCCTTTCATACCATTCTTCAAACTCACGCGGCTCGAGAATAGGATCGGCATTTTCCATCAACAGAACCAGGCCTTGCTTATGGTCAGCGGTTGTTTTGCCATCGGCCCATGTTTGCAGCACAGCGTCCAAATCAGCGATGGTTTTCACCAGCCGGATTTTATCACTTTCGTCTGCTATACGGTTGTAGTAATCCAGTTGATCGTTGCCGAGCTTGTTGGCTTGTTCTGCCGTCTTATAGGTGAAATTGGACCACGCTTGATTAGGCTGACCATCATCAGGGGCAACAAATATGGTTGAAAAAACAAGCGCAACGCGTCCAAGCAGCGCATCAGGAAGGCCAATGGTCGCTGTGCCACGACGAGCAATCAATGCCGGATCGGTTTCAAGTTTGCGGGTTTCGAGAGCGCTGCGGCGATAGTCACGTCCATAGCAAAGCGCGTTATAAGCAATATCTTCATGGGCGTCAACAATAATCATGGGTGGTTTTCCTGACTACGGCTACAATGGGTACACAGCGATCTATTGTATGCAATGAGCAGGGAAAAATCCAAATACCCAAATTTGACGTAATGGATTAGTAATGTTGTCAGACTAGAGTGTAAGCAATTTATGGTGTAGCGGGGATATGATGAAAACAATATATAAGCCAACATGGTGGGTGGGCGCATTGATAGGGGCTGGCTTAACAGCGGCGCTTATCGCGATTTTTTATCTGGCGCAGCAGCTTATCGGGACTGTATTTGTCCCGTTTGACGTGTTTGATTGGGTTAGTCGGATTGAGCAGCTCGGAGGTCTCATTCGATTTGGTGTTGAGACGATGGTCTCAATCATTACGACTCTCAAGCTGGGCGAGATTTCCAGCACAGCCAAAACAGCCGAAAATGCGATGGCGATACTCGGTATGTTCGCGACCGGTGTAGTCGCCAGCGCTGTTTTATATACCATCTTGCCACGCATTAAAACGAGCCGTGTACCGCTGGCCGGTTTAATCGCCGGTCTGGTGATTGGCGTACCAGTGATGTTCATCAGCAAGACGGTTGATGTTAATTCGACTCAGCCCGAAATTCTGAACGCAATCTGGATTTTGCTTGGCTTTATCGTTTGGGGGTTAGCATTAGGCGGGGTTTACAACCGCCTCACAACTGCTAAGGTGACAAACGCACCGCAAGACGCATCGGTTGAGGCGGTTGATCGACGACAATTCCTCATCCGCTTAGGAGGCGCTACGGCGGCCATAACACTGGTCGGTGCAGGGTTAGGGGCGGCATTGCGCCGTACGACTGCACCTGCTAATCAGGTCGCGAGCACTGGCGGAACAACGGCTAGTAATGCCCCGCTTCAGCCGTGGTCGGCGACACATAAATTACCCAATGATGGTGATCCGGTGGTTCCTGCCCCGGGGACACGACCTGAGCTAACGCCTGTTGCTGAACATTATCGCATCGATATTAATAGTATTCCGCCATCAATCTCTGAATCTGAATGGAAACTTTCTATTGGCGGTTTGGTTGAAAAGCCATATGAGTTGACGCTTTCGGATCTCAAGAGCAAATACGAGCCGGTTAGCCAATTCGTCACTTTGGCGTGTATCTCTAATCCTTTGGCCGGAGACCTAACCGGCACCACACGCTGGACAGGACTGAGCTTGAAGCAGCTTTTGGCCGACATGAAACTGAAGCCGAACGCCACCCACCTAAAGATCACCGCAGCGGACAACTTCGATGAATTCATAGACATCGATACGATCAATAAAGACGAACGCGTGATGCTGGCCTATGAGTGGGATGGGCTGCCGTTAGCCGTCGATCATGGCTTTCCGCTGCGCATTTATATCCCTAACCATTACGGAATGAAGCAGCCGAAATGGATCACAACCATCGAGGCCGTTGAAGGCTGGCAGGCTGGTTGGTGGGTGCGACGCGGTTGGGATAAGGACGCCATTATGGAAGCGACATCAGTTATCGATACGGTAGCAGTCAAGGAGATTATTACTGGTAGCGATAATGCAAAATTGATCCCAATCGGTGGTATCGCCCATGCCGGCAGCCGCGGAATCTCAAAAGTTGAACTCAAGATCGATGATGGCGATTGGGTGGAAGCACAGCTTCGTAAGCCCATGTCGGAAGTGACATGGGTGATCTGGCGCTATGACTGGCCGTTCGAGCAAGGATCGCATAACTTTACGGTGCGCTGCTACGACGGTGCCGGGACTATTCAAAAGGATGTTAATCAGGGACCGGGACCGGGCGGGGCAACAGGCTATCAGCGGATCAGCCAATCAGTATAGCCAATCTCGCTTAATACTGTCGGCGGCTCGAAAAAGCTTCTAGACAGGGAACCTCCAGTTCGTTTTATAAAGACACCTGGCAATTAAATACCAGGTGTTTTTTGTGCAAAAAATTCAGATAGTTAAGGATTTGTAAATTAATTCCGGATGTGTTGACTTAAAATCAATTTATCCGTATGATGAATGCATGTGGTCATTTATCCACAAAATTATCTCAGTAAGTATCATTCAATTCAGGAGTTCTTATCATGTTGTACATGCCCCGTGAAGAAGGCCAAGGCCTCGTAGAATACGCTTTGATCCTGGTTCTGGTCGCCGTCGTCGTCATCGTCATTTTGGCGCTGCTTGGCCCGGCCATTGGTAACATTTTCTCGAACCTCGTCAAGAACCTGTAATTCTCATTACACTCAACGCAGAAAAGGACGGAATAACCGTCCTTTTTTATTTCCTATGGGCTTCCCTGCCAACCTAACAGCCCTTGAACAACAAGGCATTTACGGCCCGTCAACATCGCCATACGAGAAGCCTGACTTGGTAGGACGGGGAGCCAGTAGCGCGGTGGCCGTCTGGATAAGAATGGGACGCTGAGCAGTTGGGACAGCCTGAACTGTCGCCGGGAAGTTAATCGCTTCTTCGGTCGAGTGCGGTAGATTCTTTTGAACAATACTGGCAACCGTAACGGCAACTTCCGTATCCACTGTGTTGAATTCTGCAACGGGCGCTTGCTGGTGAAAAAAGCCAACCAACACAATCCCCCAGATAAACGCAATCAATACTACGATCGTCAACCAGAGGCCAACACCACGATTTTTCACACGGGCTTTGGGCGTCAGCACTTTGAGCGGCAGACCTGCTTCGGGGGATGCCATCACCTTTAACTGATCGACCAATGCTGGTAGTGGATAGCCGTTAATGAAATCAAACGCCTTCAGGTGGTTAATAAATTTAGGAGTGGGAGCTGGTTGGGCATTCACCACGACGACATGCTGACTGTTGTCGTAGGCCTGAGCGATGACCTCTTGAACCGCTTTATTGTTGTTGCTGGCTGGTGAGGCGAAAGCCACGAGCAGGTTGTCTTTACCGAGAGCAAGCACATCACTGATGGGGAATCCCTGTGCTTTTAAGTCCTGCGCTAGACGGGTGGCAAGAGCAAAGTCTTGAGGATCGTAGGTGAGCGTAATCATGAGAAGTCCTTCTATTACCTTTGGAACGTGCGTATAAAATTAACAATGTCCCAACGCTGGGCGATGGTCAGGGCAGCATCGCAAGCGGGGAAGTTTTGCCAGCTTTGGGCCGTCGCGATGAAAAGCTGATCGTCACGGGTGCGTGGCAGGCGTTCGATGACACGGGTTTTGTCAGCGTTTTTCCAATTCGGACAGGCTGTATCATAGAGTGCTTGACCGCGATCAAGTGAGGCCTGATCAGGAATAGTCGCATTGATGACCTGCGGCGGTGGATTGAGGGTTGCTTCGTATTGGGCTTCGGTATTTTGAATAATCACTACACCGATGATTGTGAGGACAACCGTCGCGATGCCAGCAGCAATCACGACCGTTACCAGCGCTGGTCTGAGGTCGAGACGGTGGAAGACCCAAACACCCGACGGATACAGAACCCACACGACTGCCAGGATAACAAGCGCTAAGCCGATGAAATGTTGTAAGCGTGGGGGCTGCGCCAGTTGAACAGATGCCTCGTTGGTAATAGTCCAGTCGAAGGCTGCACGTTGGATGGAGCCATCGGGCAGCGTAAGGTCAACGAGTGTCCACCATTGACCGGGACGATCAATCTCGTCACCCGCAGTGATATACAAGCCATTTTCGGCGTTTTCGGTGATTTGCCAGGTTCCTCGTTGATCACGCTGCGGATTGACCATTTGCAGACGAATATTAAGACCATCGACAGGCTGGCCGTTGCGGGTAACCAACGTGTCGTAAGTGTTGACTCCGAGGCCACCGGGCGTGATGGTCAAAGTGAGAGACAGGTCGCCAATTTGTTGGGCAGCAGCAGCAGGCGGCACACCTTTTTGGATGAAATAGGGTATCGGAACAGGGGTTGCACTGAGCAAGCCCACGCTGGCTAGAACCATCAACGCGAGTATCGATTCCAGCCTTAAACTCGGTACAAAATCCTGCACGCGATTGGTGAATGATTGCCAGCGAATATAACGTTCCGGTTGAAGCGCCATATGATGAATCAGCGCGACCAACAATAAGCCAGCGACCAGCAGCAGCTTTAAGACTAAAGCGCCACCGAAGGGAGTGTTGGTGACATCGTTAGGCGCGTAGATCCACGTAGCTGCACTATAAATACCACTGGCGATCACGAGAATTACGCAAGCAGTCGCGAGGCGAGAGAAACGTTTCATCACCGCCAGGAGCGCCTGCCTACACTGGTCACCCCGATAAGGAGCAAGTGCAGCAGGTAAGATCAAGGCTAAAGCTGCCAGTCCGCCCACCCACAGCCCTACCCCGGTCGCGTGAAGCCAATCATTCAGGGTGGCGACCCAGGGCCAAACAACAGAACCAGCAGCATGACTACCCGCGCTAAATGTGCCGACGACGATAAGCATGGCCCAAGCGTTTGCGGTCCAGAAAGGGCGCACTGTTTCGGGTTGGTCGGCGCGCAAGTAAAGGCTGAGGGCGAATAAAACACTGACCAGCACAAGCAAGAGCATCCGTGCTGACCATAAATCGCCGAAGCGTGTGCCGACACGTACAACCGTCCACAGGTTCTGACTGATAACCTGCCCGACGTCCGCATCAAAAAAGGTCATACTCTGCTGAAGGATGGCAAGAATGTTTCCGGCGAAGGCCACGACCAGGGCAATAATCATGATCCGGTTGAGGGCTTGCATGATGCGGGGCGGGAGCAAACCCGCACGATAGGTCTTACTGCCCCATGCAGGAACCAGAATGGTGCTGTAGAGGAAGCAGAGGCCAAACAAAAGCATGATGGAACTGAGAGTGAGCGTACGCCAGATGACTTCCAGTGGATTGGCCTGATTAAGAGCAGCCTGTCCATTTATGCCACTGACTTCTTTACCGACGAAGAAGACGAGACTTTGAGCGATGACGTGACCATCACTGGCGAAGGCGATGCGCATATCTACGATATAGGCCCCGTCGGGGAGGCTGCGCGGAAGACGAGCGGCAAGCAGCGAATTGTTTTCGGGTGAGACTTCGCCGGCAGCGACTACATTGCCTTTTTGGTCACGGAGGGTGAGGCTGGTGAAGCGCGGTTCCAGCCCTTCGCTAAACCAATATTGAAGGCGGGCGGGTGCGCGTTCCAGGACAGAGCGATCTTCAGGGATAGACCGTAATAAGTAACCGTGTGCCGAAACCGGACTGAGACTGAGCAGTAAGGTGAAAGCGACTAGAAATGCAAAGGCAGCTAAGCGAGTGGAGCGTTGGCGTTTCATCACGATCAATCGAGCGGGAAGCGTTCGTCACTATCGGGCGCTGACGTAGGTGTCGAGTCGCTAGGTTCTTCGAGCGCCGGGGGAGTAGACACTCGACTGCGAACCCAGGCGATACCCATCATAATGAGGAAAATCGCGGCGATACTGAGGAAAATCAGTTCATCGAAGTCGCCGAGTGCTCCATGCGCCAGGATGAATACGGTATGCATAATATGCTCCTCAAACCGCGTACTGCGAGGGGTTTACTTGAGTTCGAATGACGTGATTTTACCACAAAAGTAAGACTCTGTTCAGTTTTTCACGAAGTACTCAGGCAAACAAAAACGCGCTTGGGCTGCGCGTTTGGTAATGCCCTTGCTGCGACTCGAACGCAGAACCCTCCACTTAGGACGCGGCCGCTCTATCCATTGAGCTACAAAGGCGAATGTGACCATTATAGTAGTCATACCCGGTGACGTCAATAAAGTGGGTTGACACAACTGATTAAACAATTGCCATTTGTGACATAAACCCGCTGATATGGCAGGTGGAGGTGAGGGAGTATGGCGCTGAAATGACACAAACTTCAGCGTGGACATTCGAAAGAAAAAAGAAAAAACAGGAGCAAATTTAGCACAGCGACTCCAAGGCACAGAGAAAAACGGTAAGATCATTTTAAGGGAAAATGAGAGTGAAAAAAGCAGTTCAAGAAGCAGCGGATGTGGCGTGATTCGCGAGTTTCTGGAGGAAGGTTTCGACGACGAGATCGGGTTGGCGGTAGCATTGGTCGGCTGGAAAACGCACGACGAGCAGGCCGTGTTCAGTCAAACGGGCGTCACGCCATTGGTCAGCCTCGATGGAGTGCTGGTGATGCGGGCCATCGACTTCCAGAATGCCCCACTTGCCCTGATATTGGATCAGGAAATCGACTTCGCGTGTCTGGCGGTGGCTTTCGGTGTTCAAGCGGAGCTTGGGATCAGCCAGAAATAAAACGTCTTTGTAATCCAGCGCTTTGGCGATTTTGACTTCACTCTGGGAGCGCAGGGTCAAGCCATGCCACGCGATAGAACGATATTCGGGCTGAGGATTGGCCTGACGTTTTTTGTTGGGCTTGGAGGGTTTGGCGGTAAGTGTGTTAGGTGTCGGGGTGTTTGTGGTCAATTCATGGCGAAGGCGGCGCAAGCGGCGATTATCATCCAGCAAAAATAGGACAATGAAAGCCAGAAAAAGTGGGGTGAGTTTAGCGGCTGCACCGGACAGGATATTGAGAAGATCAAGCACCGTGATGAGAATGCCAAGGCAAGCGATCAACAGCATCAAGCGGCGCATGAATAAACCGGATTTTAATAGGCGCAAACGTGATTCCTGTGAGATTTTGAATGATAACTTGATTGTATCAGGCCGAATATTGAAGATACACGGTTGGTCGCATGTGGGTTCAATGGGCGCGATGAATCTCGCCCTTACAAAACCCCGTCTTTTATAAAGCCTATAAAGCCGGCCTATTCCGGGTCGAAGCGTGTGCCGAGGGCGGCAGGCGGATCAGACCGAAGGAAATTACGGGTGAACTTCTGCACCGGACGCGGCAAGACCATCAACAGACGCTCAATGGCACCACTGCTGACGAGTAACAGGGTGACAATCATTAACAGCCAGGGGATACCATTAAGAATGACAACCGGAATATTGAGGGTAGCTGACCGCTGGGCAACCGTGGCGAAGGCTCGCAGCGCGGCAAACAGATAAGCTCCGAGTACCACGCGGAAAGGATGCCATCCACCGAAGATGACGATGGCAAGTGCAATCCAGCCATCCCCTGCCATGCTGGGTGGTGTCGTCCATCCAGCTTTAACACTGAGGGAATAGGCAGCACCGGCAAGGCCAACCAGTGATCCTCCAACGGCGACGTAGATATAACGCAGACGGTTGACTTTGGTGCCACGTGCGAAAGCAGTGGTTGGGCGTTCGCCAACGGCACGAAGCGCTAACCCCTGCCGTGTACGGAACAGCCAATACCATACACCTATGACCAGGATATAGCTGAAGTAAACCAGCAAAGTCTGTTTGAAGAAAACCGGGCCTACAATCGGAATATCCTGTAAGAATGGGATGGGTGTTTTGAGGATTTGAGGCCCTGGCTGGCGGGCATAAGGATCGCCCAGAAATTGGGCGAGATCGGCACATAGGAGCGTCAACACAAAACCAATTGCTACCTGATCCTGCTTGAGTTCAATGCCCGCGGCGGCAATGATAAGGGCGACCAATGCACCGACCACCATCGCCGCTAACAAGCCAACAATAGCGCTGCCACTGACATAAGCGGCTGCAAAGCCAATCATGGCCGAGAGAATAATGCTGCCATCGAGCGAAAGATTAACCACGCCAACACGTTCGGTGATGGTTTCGCCAAGACTGGCAATCACCAGCGGCGTAGCATTGGCGATGATGCTGCTGAGAATATTAAGCGTTTCTTCGTTCATTCGGTGATATCTCCGATAACGCGTTGATTTTCGACGGTGGCAGTGATGGATGTCGGTTTGGTGTGATCTTTTTTCTGACGGTTATCCTGCAAGCGCTGGCGTAATCCGTTGAAGAGCAAGACAATCAACACGACCGTATCCTGCATGACACCTACCAGCGAGGCATCCAGTTTGAGGTCTATCTTTAATTTGGCGCTGCCACCCAGGAGCAGCGCAAAGATGAGCGTGACTATGGGAACCCATAACACACGCATGGAAATGAGCAGCACCACCAGAAGCGCCAGGAAGCCAATGCCGCCTGAAACCAGAGGGCGCAGATTCTGGAAGGTAAACAAGACACGGTAAGAACCGGCGATGCCCGCAATCATGCCGCAGACAATGAAGGCGCTGAGAGTGCTGCGTCCGGTCGGAACACCGAGCAATAAGGCGGAACGGCTGTTCTTACCGGTCGCCTTAAGCTGCAATCCCCAGCGTGTGCCACGCAAAGCCATCCAGACGGCGACAATCACCACAATGACGATGATAAAAGCAAATAAACTCACATTCAAATCAGCCGAAATGGGTGGCAGGATGGCATCTGGCGGAAAAGAGGGTGTACCGCGTGAATTACCTCCGGCTGTACCCCGCCAGGGTCCCGTAATGAGGGTAATGGCGAGAACATTTGCCAACGCATTGAGGGCAACACCGCCGAAAATCTCATGGACGCCGAGGTAAACTTTCAACACGCCAACTAATGTGGCCCACAGCGCACCACCGAGCATAGCCATGAGAATTTCTACTGGAATGAGCAAAGGCGCGGGAATCTGCCAATAGAGCGCGACTCCGGACGCAAACAGTGCGCCCATTAAGATCTGGCCTTCGACGCCGATGTTCCAGAGGCCAGCAGTAAAGGTGACGACGAGGCCAATACTGGCAAGAGTCAACGGTATCCAGAAGTTGATAACATTACTGACTGAGGCGAGGTCCTGAAAGGCACCACTCCACAGTTTGCTGACAACTTTAGTGGGATCAGCACCAACGAGGACAATGAGTAAGGCAGTAACCAGAAGTGAAACGAGGATCGGGACTACAGCGAAAGCGATGCGAACCGGTAAGGTTTGAGTCTTCATGCGGGCTGTACCTCAAAATGCCCACCAATGAGGCGACCGATTTCATCAATGGTGGTGCGGCTGGCATCAGGAATCTCGAAGATGCGTCCCGCGTAAAAGACCAGAATGCGGTCGCTATAGGCTACCAATTCGTCCAGGTCCGGCGAGCTAAAAATGATGGCTGCGCCACGATCTCGCCGTTCGAGAAGCTGCTGCCAAATCCAACGGGCGGAATCGACATCCAGGCCGCGTGTGGGTTGTTCGAGCGCCAGCAATACCGGTGAAGATGGCATAAGGGCCATGAGAACACGCTGCTGATTACCACCGGACAGCGTTTCGATCATGCTATCGGGACGACCGCGAACATCGTAGAGTTTAATCTGCGATTCGCAGTGCTGACGAGCGGCAGTCCAGTCGATAATGCTGCCGTTTTCGTTGGCAAGCGCAATGTGTTCGGTGAGGGTTAGGCCGCTGACGAGTCCTTCTTCCAGGCGACCAGCAGCGCCAAAGGCAACACCTTTGGCAAGGAAATGACGATAGGATTGACCGGTGAGATCTTCACCTTTGAGACGAATACGACCACGAACGGATTTTTGCAGACCGACACAGGCGCGGAGAAGCAGCTCCTGACCACTGCCATCCAATCCAGCAAGGCCGACGGTTTCACCGGCTTTCATGCACAGATTGACGTCATCCACATTGACACGATGTCCATGCAAATAAATATGTTCCAGGACTAAAGCATCCGGCGCGGTGGAAAAATCAATGTGCTTGCGGGTGTGAGGCGCAAGTTCCTGCCCGAACATGAGCGACACAAGTTGAGCGTTGGTGGCTGGCATATGACGTGTGCCGACCAGGCGACCTGCTCTCAACACAGCCACTTCATTGCACAGGGCGATAACATCTTCGAGTTTATGCGAAACCAGAAGCACCGACATGCCATCAGAGGTCGTCAGTTGACGGAGTGCATCAAAGAGGATTTGCTTTTGTTCGGCAGAGATACCGGTCGTCGGTTCATCGAGAATGAGCATTTTGACACCCAGCGTCAAAAGCCGGACGATTTCCATCTGCTGACGCTGTCCGATACTCAACTGTGCGATGGGCATATCCGGTTCGAGTTCAAAGCCGAAACGCTGACTGATTTGCTTGAGCTGGCGTGCGGCCGTTTTGCGCGGGAGAAAGAAACCATCACCACCACCGTAAATGAAGTTTTCGAGCACGGTGAACGCCGGAATATCAAGCGGGTCTTGCTGGAGCATTCCGATGCCGTTACGGATGGCGGCCTGTGGGCCGGTATAGGCAACGGGACGATTATCAATCCAAATTTCACCACTATCGACGGGTTGAAAACCGGAGAGAATTTTCATTAATGTGGATTTGCCAGCACCGTTTTCGCCTAAGATGCCGACGATGCGTCCACCTTCAAAAGTGAGATTGATGTCGTTGTTGGCATGGACTGCACCGAAGCGTTTGTGGATGTGACGGAGACTGACTTGCATGATTTAGGCCCTGTGGATTGAGATGGGTGCCATTGTAACAATACGCTAGAAAGGGTGCAAAGTATGAAAGGCTACGAAAAGACAAAGGGGTTTTGACTACAAAGTACACAAAAGAATACAGATAGCGATTCACTACAGTGGGACAGAGAGCGGATGAGAAGCAGATGGCCTGATAAACAGGCGATAACAGGTAATTATTACGGATATTATTACGAAATATGTCAACCTCAACAGGGCAGATGAAAGTCCGAAGCTAGAGTTCGTGGGCGACCCAGCGGGCAAGGATACGTTGTGTAGGAAGGAAGGCGAGTTCGGGAAGATTAGCGCGGGTGAACCAGGCTGCATCCTGAGCATCGTCGGCGGCTTGAAGTGTTCCACCGACAATCGAGGCAGCGTAGGCGATAACCACATCAGCCAGACCACCGTCCTCAGGCGTATGGAATACGTCGAGCAGACGATCAATACGCACGTCGAGGCCGGTTTCTTCCAGCACTTCACGGCGGGCGGCTGCGGCAGGATCTTCGTCCCACTCCATGAAACCGGCAGGTGTCACCCACAGGTCTTTTTTGGGATCGTTGGCGCGCTGCACAAGCAGAACCTGATCCCCCTGAGTAATGAGTGCCAGAACCGCTACAGCCGGTGAAAAAAAGACAATATGACCGCAGGACGAGCATATCGGGCGCGGAATACCGAAACGCTGGTGCATTTCAGTAGGTGCGCCACAAATGGGGCAAAAGTTGGCAACGCGCTGGCGACTCATGGGCGATTGCGACGACGCGCAATGGTCGTTCCGAGAGCAATGATCAGTAGCGTAGCACCTAATCCCATCAACAACAGAGGCAAGGCATCCGGTGAGGTAGGAGTTTCCTGTACGACAGGCTTCGGCGGCGTGGTGGGCAAGAGGGTCTGTGTGGCCGTCGACTGCGGTGTAGCAGTGTTTGTATCTGTCGCGGTCGGTGCCAGAGTCGCTTTCAAAAGTGCCGTTGGTGAAGACGCCGCCGTTGCAGTTGATGGTAGTTGGGTCGCTGCAAAACTCGGGACAGTGTTGGTGTCCGTTTCAGGCACCTGAACCGGTGACGAATCAGCCGCGCCGCCGGTGGACGCATTGGGAGCGGGGGCGGCGTACTGCCCAAAAGTTGTCGTTTCAGTGACTTCGGACGTGCTGCGCTGATCGTCCAGTATTTCGGTGGCAGCTAATGAACTGCCGTCGAAGGCACCAGGGGTCGGCAGAAACGTAGCCTGAGCGATGCTCCCCTCTACCGGTGGCGGCTGATCACCTAAGGTAAGTTCAACCGTGGACGTGGGCTGCGCTATGGCGCTGTTAGCCGCCAGTTCATCCGATGGAATTGAGGTCGCTAATGGCATTTCAGTAATCGAAATCTCATTTTGCATGACCGCCAGGGTCGCATCAGCCGCTTTATCCATCGTGGCAGCGGTAGCAGATGGCAAGAAGGCTGCCTGCCCGACCTGTGCTGGTGCAGCGGTTGACAGAGAAGATTTATTACCAGTGAACAGATAAGCGCCTAGCGCGAAGAGAATAATGGCGGCAGCGGTCGACAGCGCGCTAAAAGTGGCACTGGTCAAAAAGAATGATGAACGGCGGGCATAACGCGCATCAAGGGTAAAGTCACGCGGGGCTTTACGTACCGGCAGGTTATTGATGAGCGTGACAGTGGCGCGGATTTCATCCAGTTCGCGGCTGAGTTCAGGTTCAGACTGCAAGCGTAATTCAAACGCGGCACGCTCGGAGTCGGTCAGCGCACCGTCGATATAAGCAGAAAGGAGTTCGTAGTCTAGGTCAGTTAGCATGGTTGAGTAAGAGTACCGTTAATTCACGTCACCTTTAAGACGATAAACACCGGGCAAAAGTTCCTGAACGTTTCCCAAGCAGTTGCGAACACCCGCGCGCGCCCGACTGAGACGCGATTTGACCGTACCGAGGGTCGCACCGGTAATTTCGGTTATTTCCTGATAATTCAAGCCCTCGACATCGCTGAGAACCAGCACTGCACGCTGGTCGGTTTGGAGACCGCCAATACACTGTTCAATGGCGCGGGCAAGCTCGGCCTGCTGCACAGCTTGTTCGGGCGTGGCCGTATCGGCAGGCAGTGGTGGCCCATCGTCGGCATCCGCACCCGGTAAGTCTTCAATGGCGGTAACAGGGCGACGTTTGAGGCGGCGAAGTTCGTCATAACAGGTGTTGGTGGCGATGCGATACAACCAGGCGCGGAAGCTGCCACCGCGATAGCTATCCAACCGGCGATAGGCGGCAATAAAAGCATCCTGTGCGGCATCGGCAGCACTTTCCGACTCACCGAGGATACGATAGGCAAGCGAATACACTCGATCCTGATAATGGAGGACAAGGGTATTAAAAGCAGACATGTTCCCACGCATAGCAGCTGTTATGAGCGCAGATTCATTTTGCAGTTCGCTCGCCATTGACAATCCGTGCCAGAAATTTTAAGATAAATGTCGTTGATCTAATTGAGCAAAAACGGCTCATTTTAGAACAAAATTAGCCGCCGATGTGGTGAAACTGGCAAACACAAAGCACTCAAAATGCTTCGCCCTAACGGGTTTGTGGGTTCGACTCCCACCATCGGCACAACCAAACAGTCCCTCGGGGCTGTTTTGTTTTATGGCAAGCATGTTAATCGTTCTGAGATAGAAAATCAACACGACGAATATACATCGGATTGAACCCCTATAGACACAGAGTTCAGAGATAAGAGCACCTTACAAGTATTCCACGTCATCCATGCACCGTTGAATTCAAAGAATTAGCAGACGACACATGCAATATAAGCAAAATGATAAGGCATGTCCTTCAAACGTGCGCTAGCACTACTCGCACCAATCGAGGATTATCAGGTTAGTCCGGTGTCAAATATCACACATTAGATAATACAAAACGATTAGAATAGTGTGTGATCGATAAATCGAGCGGGGGAATATGTATCAACATAAGCCAGTGGCGATAAAAGCAGTCCTAGGTGGGCTACTGGTGGCAACTGCCATCTGTGCGCTTCTGGGCTTAAAGCTGCCAGTAGCCCGGGCAGCTGGAACCGTAACCAATTGTGCCAGTTATGGCCCCGGCGCAGGGACACTGCAAAATGCTTTAAGCGGCGGCGGGGTAATCACCTTCACATGCAGCGGCACTATTATCGTACCGGAAATCTTCATCGATATGGATACTACTCTGGATGCCACCGGGCAAACAGTGATTTTGAGCGGCAATAATGCCAATCCGATTCTTCATATCTCTCAACTAACGGTTCAAATCATCCATTTGTCCATCATGAATGGGCAATATGTATCGAACAGCACGCATGGCAGCGCAGGCATTTACAATCAGGGCGGAAACCTGACTATTACAGATAGTATCATTGCTCAAAATACCCTTACGACGATTAACAATTATCAGGGATTAGGTGGCGGTCTGACCACTGAAGGTGGCACAGTGACGATCACAGGCAGCCAGTTTTATAACAATTCCACTGTCAACGGCGAAGGCGGCGCGATACATAATAGCAACGGTACAGTATCGATTAATAATACGACGATCTCCAACAACCAGGCCACCAGTAATAATACTATAGGGGGCTACGGCGGCGGTGTAACGAACCGGGAAGGTCAAATGACGTTGAATAACGTCACGATGAGCAATAATTCAGCCCGAAGCGGTGGGGGAATTGAGAACGTTTATTTTAGCAATATGACGGTCAGCAATAGCACCCTCTCAGGCAATTCGGTTATCGGCGCAGGCGGTGCTATCTGGAATTTTGGCTCGATGACCGTTAATAACAGCTTATTCAATGGCAATACGGCTGTAGTTGAGGGCGGCGGTATTTGGAATGGAATAAGCAACAGCGTTTTTCTGACCATCAGCAGCAGCAGTTTTTCCAACAATTCGGTTACGGGCGCTAATCAATACCCCTATCGTACCGGTTTTGGAGGTGCAATCTCCAATAACGATACAATGGACATTAGCACAAGCACGTTTAGTGGCAATACGGCAACGGACGGAGGACGAGCAATATGGTATTACGGTCGCAGTACACGGGTGGTGTGCAGCAATATTGCGGGCAACGGAGGCACAGCACCTTACTCTCTTGAAGGCTATCAATTGGGTCCCGGTGCCCCTATCGCCGATGTCCGAAATAATTGGTGGGGCGATGCCAGTGGACCAAGTGGTGCTGGGCCAGGCACAGGCGATCCAGTCAGTAATGGGGCGAATTTTTCCGGTTTTCTGGCCGGGCCAGCGACAGTTGCTGATTGTCCACCTCCGCTTGCCACGCCAACACCAATACTCACAAACATCCCCGATGAGGCAGCAATCGCAGTACCGGTCTGTTCTGACTTGAACAGCCAGATCAACACTATTGTGCGCGCTCAATTACGACCGGGTGTATTCGATATCCACTGCCGGATTATTGCGGAAAACCACCACTTTATACGCACCCCTGCCGAAATCGGTGTTCAGTCGGTACTGGATAAAGATGTCATCCATGCAGTCGATATATTCAGTCCATCGAACGAAAACGCGGCAGGCTCCCAGATTTGCTTGCAAGGCTCAGGCAGTATGGTGTTTTTGGATGCGATTGGCGTACCACGTGTGCCGCAATCCTTAATAACAACCATACAGGGGGACTACACATGTGCAACGATACCTGATGTAGGGACCCTTGTGCTAGTCGGTGACATGACAACACCCAATTCATTACCAGATCAAAATACAGTCATTGGCGATTGCCGGGTGACAACCACGCATCAGGTCAATCTGCGGAGGGAGCCGAACACGAGCAGTGTGATTATTACGGTATTACCGTTCCAACTAACTTTGAAAGCTAATGCACGATCCAATGGTTTCTTTAAAGTCATCTATCTGGATGGGCAGGGATGGGTGAGCGGCAATTATGTAACCTTACAAGGGAGTTGTGGCAGTTAATTATTGTACCGATGTCGACGCCTGCGGGGTGAGTTCGGTATTGAGTGACCAATTGTCGGCGAGGTCGACCGCCCAGGTGGCGAATTCATAGCGACTGCCCGATTGTCCCGTATACTGCCCCTGGGTGGATGCGGTTTCCAACCAGGGCTGCCATTTACCACCATCGATGCGTACCCAAACCAGATAATGATCGATACCACTGTCATCGCTGCCCGACCAATTCACCGTAAAGGTAGCAGGACTGATGACCGGCAAGGCTGACATACTGGTGGAGGGCGGTGTTATGTCCTGAGATGGATCGACGGTGGGATTTGGTGGTGGGGTCGCCACCAACGAACCGGGAGTCAGCGCAATTGGCACATTGGTCACCAGCATAGCAGGATTAATTTTCTCGATCAAAATAAGCGGCGCACCCGCAATGCCAGACAGTTCACCAGCGGGTAGTCCAGGGAGATTATCAGCAGTCAACGCCTGAAGGCCAATGGTGTATTTTCCATCAGTGGGGGTCAGCGCATAATCCTGACTGCCGATGTCATAAAGTTCAGCCTGATCGCCCAATGCAGGAACATCCAACTTCATTTCAGACGCAGTGCGATTCCACGTGACGAGTATACGTTCGCCGGTCGAGGGACGGTCAAAGGAAACAACTGTCGAACCATCCTGCGATTTGATGTCGGGATTGGTAAACGTCACATCACCAAAAATCTGAGCCAGACGATAATAAGCGGCAGCAACCGGACGTGGTGATCCTGGCAGTGGATGTTGGCTGAAGCAAGCTTCGCCACGCTCGTTACGGTAGAGGCCGAAAGCGTCTCCCGCGCAGACTGCACCGTTTATGCAGAGTTCGCCATGATGTGGCGGGAAATTCGTGCCGCCCGGTTGGTTACCACAATCGTCATACAACTGGTGGTAGAAGACAACATCTGCGCCAGATGCCCAGGCAAGCACAGTACTGGCAACCCAAAAGTTGGCCTGCTGCTGCATGGTGGCACGATACATTCTTTCGGATGGTGTGTTGGCTGTCCATACAGGGCCGGGGTAATCATCCCAAACCGGCACGCCGCTTTCGTTGAGCCAAACCGGACGGCTTAGTCCATGATTGGCTAACTCGGTTTCAATGCGGTTGACGACCAAACTGCTGCGCCGCGCATAGGTGTAATTGTGTACGGCCACCTGATCCATATACCAGTTATAGCTCTGGCGCGCTGGATCAGACGCAAAGATTGTCAGCACTTTTGCCAGCCAATCATCCTGATCAGGATTACCGTAAGCAAGGCCGCCAAACATGACGCGCGTATTTGGATCGGCTTGGTGGGCGATAAGGTAGGTTACTTTGAGAAGGCGTGCATACTGCTCGACACCAGCCGACCAGAACATCGGCAAATCCGGTTCGTTCCATGCTTCCCAGACGTTGACACCCGCACCAGCAGGCCATCCCTGTGATGCGGCCAGCAATCCACCGGGTTTGTAACGCGTGACAGCAGCAAAGACGAACGAAGCCCAATAATTATTTGGATTGGGCAGCTTGCCGGGGCCAGGTGTATCACTGCCATCATTGAAGATGGCATTGGTTAATCCGGCGACTCCCCCACCCTGCGCATGAAAAGCAGGGCGTCCCAACAGAATGGCGTTGATCGATAGTCCATGCTGGATGTCCTGACTGACAAGCCGGTCATAACCTGACCAATCGAAGGTGTTGGGGGCTACTTCGATACGATCCCAATACATCGGCCAGCGATTCCAGGCTGCGCCTAAAAGCAGCGCACGTTGATAACGGATGTCATTGGCGGGATGATCGAGCGAACTAATAAAGGTAATGCCCAATCGGGAGGCGCGAATATAAGCGGGCTGCACCTGGGCTTGTGTAGTCGAAGATTGAAGCAGAAATAACAGGCCAAGGGACAGCCAAAGCTGCAAAAGATGTCGACCGAAACGACGGTGCATAGAAAAATACAATTGAACCGCCAAAAGCGCCAATATCAGAGCAGGATGTCTTTCAAAGCAGGCTAAACGTTATGGGACGTTGACCATCACCGGGAAGCGCAGCCGGAAAGATGTCCCCTTCCCCAATTCACTTTCAACGATGATGTTTCCATTATGATTGGTAACGATGCGCTTGACAATCGCCAAGCCTAGGCCGGTACCCTTGCTGTTGATCATGCGAGCATTCTCGGCACGGTAAAAGTTGTTAAAAATCTGATGTGTATCTGGCGTAGACATGCCAATGCCGGTATCGGTAACAGTACACTCGATTTCATTATTGATAATGTCTGTCGATATCGTGATGCTCCCGCCGACCGGTGTGTAGTTAATGGCATTTTCGACCAGATTGACGAAAGCCCGATCCAGTTCATCCGCATCCGCCAATACATTGGGTATATTGGGCTGCAAATCCAGATGAATTGTTTGATTCTTATTCTCAAACGAGGGGTAAAAGAGATCGACAATTTTGTTGAGTAGAATATTGATATTTACAGGATGTGCGGTCGTCTGAGGCGAGTATTCCAGACGCGAGATGGTCAGAATATCCTGTATTTGCTTGTCGAGCAGCAGCGTTTGCGATTTGATGAGATCCAGCTTATCTTTTTGCTTAACCGGATCGTTAATCCGCTGAAGCAGATAAAGACTGTTGTTGATGATGGCGAGCGGGGTTTTGAAGTCGTGGGATACCGTGTTGATAAATTCGGTCAGCGCACCCACGCGTTCCTTTTCCAAAATGAGTTCCATCGCTTGTTGGTCGGCGTGTTTGAGCGTTTCTTCGATGGACTTGCGCCCTGTAATATCCTGAATAACCCCGGCTATCCCTGCAATGTCCCCGTTGTCATTCAGGTAAGGCTGCCCTAAAGAATACAGCCAATGCAGCGTGCCATCCTGATCGGTGACACGGTACTCGGCTTCAAATGTCCCCGTATGTTCAACCATTTTGCGGGCTGCATCCAGCACCAATTTCCGGTCATCAGGATGCACGTGGTTTATAAACTCAGAATATAACGAGCGAGCCGGTAGTGGAATAGCCTGATACAGATCGTTACGGATAATTTCACCCGAAAAGAGATCCCAATCCCACGTATGCATGTGGGCTGCGCCGAGTGCTAATGCCAGGCGACGATCTTTTTCCGCCAACAGTTGTTGGGTCTGTTTCTGAACAAATAACTGGCCCAGCATGGCACCATACAGACGCATGAGTTCGAGTCGATAATCCTGTAAAGGTTCCTGATGGATCAGATTATCGGCCACAATCCAACCCAGAATGGTGTCACCATGTGTTACAGCAGCAAAAGCATTCCAACCGCGTGCCACAGGCTGTTCTAGTTCTTTGAGATCGGTATCCAGCAGAAAGTAAATGTGACCATTGGATGTAAAGCGTTCAAAGCTGCTTGTCCAATTATCCAGGGTGATAACAATCTTCAGTTCGCGTTCTTCTCGAACGTTACCGAACACATCGGTTCCATATGTACCTTGAAGCGTTTTACCATCATCATGAAGCATGAACCAACCCAGGCGATCAAATCCTAAACGCTTTAGTCCAAGTTCGATGGCTTGACGATGCAATTCATCCAGGGTTTCGACAGTCGCCAATTGCATACTGACTTCATGTAATTCTTTGAGGTAATCCTGAAACTGTTTAGCCGTTTGATCGGTCGCACGAAGCGCCGCCTCCACTTGTTGGCGTTCCAGTATCTCGCGCTCCAGTTCCCGATTACGTGAAAGTAATTTTTCCTCACCGGATTGGGCACGCTTAAGTGCCTCCGATAAACTGCGACTGGTTAGCGCAAACAAGGTAGCAGCAATCATAAAAAACAGGCTCAGTGCGGTGAAGTGTAAGATTTGAGAGCTGGATTGTGCTTCAATAAAGGTAATCGGTATGGTCAGGCCGCGAATCAAAAAACCAAAACCAGCGACCACAGACATCATCGCGAAAACAAAACTAGCTGAACCGCCGACGAGAAAGCCTGCAAGCAGAATAGGGACTATATAAGATGTAAAAGCCGCATCATAAATGCCATCGGCTTGTGGGGAGAAATTGGGGAGTGTGACGATAATCCAGACGCCCAAAACAAAGATGATGGCTGCGATACGCGTTTGACCACGTCGAGCCAGCAGATTAATCGCGAGTGATAAGCCAATGGCACATAAGCCGTAAAAAACGACATCAAATCGTCCGATTAACACCGAAAACAGACAAGCATATAAAACCGCAACCAGGCTTATCGCAAGCGTAATCCAGTTGAGCAGACGGGTCATCCGATTGGTGCCATCATAGGGTATATCCAAGCGGGCAATTAAAGGTTTTAGTCGTGAAAACATGCGTAGGGGTTCCAGAACGTTTAGGATTACAAATGCGATTTGAATATTTCTATTCTAGTGGAATAATTAACAAAATGGAAGCAGTATCGCTCAGATTTCAGTAAAAATTAATTATTACTTTTGGTCACATCTACAAGAGAAAACTTCGTTTGACACAATAACTTCAGTGTCCTTCGGATACCTTAATCCTTTGTCGAAACCACAAGCCGCAAAACACATAATCTATGCAACCCGATTGTTTAATCATTTCGCAGCCCCGCCCGATTAAAATCGATCTGTTTGGGCTTTTGCATTCCGTAAACATCGCGCCTACACTGTTTATGAACAGGCAGGGTGTTCCCGAGGGGCGAATGAGTATGCTCAAAAAAGTAGTGTGGGCATTAGCAGCGCTGTGGTTATTGATTGCGACACTCCCCGCACAAGCTCAAGCAGGCGCAAATTGGACGGTTAAGCTTTACGAGCCGACCAGTGGACGATTGGATTCCATTGATCGCAGCGGCCAGGTGATTGATACGTTTACACTGCCACTGGTAGCCGGATTTGACCATTATCCAGGGCGGGTCGCGGTTGGGCATGGTGGTTCAGTATTGGCCTATGTAGCCTATAACAGCAGCACCTTACAAGGTGTGTTGATTACCAGCCAGCGGGATCGCTTATTGGCGCGTTTCAACCTGCCGCTGACGATGGCGACGAGCCTGGAGTTTATCGCTGACGAGTCAGTATTTAGTGATGACAATGGCCGGGTCGCACTAGGCTACAGTTTAGAGGGTGGCGGATGGGGAATGATCGTTCTCAATTTGTTGAACGGCGCGGTGGATTACAGCATCCGTTCGGATCTGCCCACCATTGCGGCTCTGGGAATCGCCAACACGCCGGGGTTAACGCCCGTTATCCGGCAGTTTAGTTTGCAGACCGTCACTTTTAATCTGGTCTTAGGGGGCGGCGAAGCCGGAAGCGCCCTCAAAGCCTATGACTGGAAACTCGACAGTAATGATTTAACGCTGAATCCGGTTTTTACAAGTTTGGATAGCGACCGCTTCAATGACACCAATGAAGTCATCATGACAGCAGAAGATGACCGCTTGCAGAATACGAAAGCGGCCTTTCCCTTATCGCAAACCAACAGTATTCAGGTGTATGAGGCGCTAACCGGCGCGCGCTTCCCATTCCTCAACCTGCCTGATGCCACGCTGCAATCACCGCGCTTCATCCAGAATGGCGAACGAATTCTGGTGGACACAGCCACGGCTGACGGACGTTACGCATGGACGGTGGTCGAGCGCAGCGGAACAGTCGTAGGGACGCTGCCCACAGCCATCACACTTAATGAGGCTAAGGGCGTGGCGGATGGGTTCGTCTACACAACCGACACCTTCGCGGCAGGAGCACGCACCTTAGTTTATGTGGATACGCGAACGGGACTCAATGCCGGTGTTCCCATATGGACGAGTGGCGCAGGTGAGCAGCCCATCATCGTGTGGGCAGGCAACACCACCGTTAGCGCACAGGTAGCATCCACAACCTACGCGGCATGGACGCAGTTGGCCGAACCGGTTTATGCACCGGGGAGTACACCCATTATCGCCCCTGCCCCGGATCAACCGCTGTTAGTCAGGCCGCAGGATGTTGCCACGCCGGAGGCAACGCGCAATTTTAATGCAGTGCTGATACCGGGTGGTTTAGCCGTTGTCCACACGACCGAAGGTGACCAACTCAATGTCCGTGCCGGCGCAGGCACAAATTATCAAATTATCGCCAAGTTGGGTGATGGAGCACGTGTCACACTCATTGAAGGGCCGCGCAGTGCCGACGGCTTCCAGTGGTGGCATATTCGTACCGACAGTGGGATTGCGGGTTGGGTGGTTGATAGGGTCAGTGACGGCACGAAAGAGTTGCAGACACTGCTGCCTGCTTAGTATCAGATGGAATGGTTGTAGGGACGCGGTGCATCGCGTCCGCTATTCCGCTTTTTCATCGCTTGTGACGTCTCAACCAGACTTTCCCGTTTCAGTGCTAAAACAACCCTATTTAGCGACTAAATGTGCCAAAACATCACAAGAATACTCAACCCTTTTTATTGCAATTCTTGAATGAATCAACCGAACGTTTCTTTTGCAATCGGGAGAGCCAAATGGCTAGCTTTTCTGCTCTCGCAAAAGTTGATAAACGGTCGCGCCAATAATCGCCCCGATAACGGGTGCAATCCAGTACACCCATTGATCTGTCCAAACTCCTGCTACCAATGCTGGTCCAAAAGAACGGGCAGGGTTCATTGACGCACCGCTAATCGGGCCTCCCCATAGAGCATCCAGCGTGACGGTAAAGCCGATGGCAAGGGCGGCGGGTGAGCCTACGGCACGGGTATCGGTGGCAACGGAAATAATTACTAACATCAGAACTGCTGTAAGCAGAATTTCTATACCAAAGGATTGAGAAATACTGCCGCTAGGCAGGGTCGCACCCAACACTGCATAATCGCCTAGCAGAAAGCGTAGAGTAAGGGCGGCCAGAACTGCGCCCATTAGCTGCGCTCCAATGTAAAAAAGCACATCACGCCAAGGCAAATGGCGTGTGATAGCAAACGCTAGAGTTACTGCGGGATTAAAGTGCGCCCCGCTGATATGCCCTGTGGCTGCAATCATGGCAACGATGATAAGACCAAAGGTAAAGGCAACACCAATATGTCCAAGATCGCCGGTTTGGGCATTCACCATAATTGCGCCGCATCCTGCCGTAACAAGGGCATAGGTTCCAATGAGTTCCGCACCAGCGCGGCGGGAGAGAGAAGGGAGAGAAAGGAGAGTATGAGCCATATTATTGCAGCTTTGGCTTTTGAGACAAGGTGACTAGAAAAGACTCTATCCGCAATTTAAGCTGCTCTGCGATTTGCTCGAATGCCCAGCGTCGATCTTCTATATTTTCAATCGTTGTGGGATCAGCGAAACCCCAATGAATATTTACCGCCGCACCGGGAAAGGTCGGGCAGGTTTCACGGGCGATGTCACACACCGTAATGACATAATCAAATGTCTGGCCTTCAAATTCCTGCAAGGATTTGGGCTGCTGGCCGCGAATATCCACGCCTTGAGCTTCCATTGTACGAATTGCATCTGGGTGCAGCACTGTCGGCTCGTTGCCTGCACTAAATACGTCAATTTGTCCACCTGTCATGTCGCGCATGAGTCCCTCAGCCATTTGCGAACGGGCAGAATTGTGGGTGCAAACAAACAGGATACGCGCGGGTCTTAGTGTCTGCCGCAAGACTGATAGGTAATCAATGCCAATTGCCGGATGTAAGTTAATCCCGGCATTCTGATAAAGTGAGCGAAGCTCGCCCAAATTGACACTGTAGTAAGCATCGCGCCGATCTGCCTCCGATTGGCGTATCCGAACAATTTTATGATCTCGTAGCTGTTTCAGATGGTAGGAAACGAGGTTCATTGGTTCGTGTGTCAAATCTGCCAGTTCTTGTACGCGAAGATCGCCCTTTGCAAGGGATGTAACCAGCGTCCAACGGACCTCACTAGCGAGCAGTTTTAGTAGTGGTGGGGGTTGTTGTAGTGATTGATTTACCATGTTATGCCTATACTCCCTCTGTAGTCTGTTCTTTGGCCCATGCTGTGATTTTCGCATCCAACAAATCGCGCGTTTCCCGGAATGCCGTCATGATTTCCTCATCTGTACCTTGAACCGCTGCTGGATCTTCGAACGGCCAGTGCAGTTTTTGGCCGCCATTTGCCCAAAGTGCTTGTGGGCAGGATTTATCGGCATTGCCGCACACCGTAATCACAAAGTGGAAAAACTTCCGCCCCATGTACTCTGATGTGTCTTTTGACCGCTGGCCGCGAATATCAATGCCGATTTCGTCCATTGTGCGGATTGCGTATGGATTGATGCCCTTAGGCACGAGTCCCGCGCTAAAGACTTCGAATTGATCGCCTGTGTGATGTCGCAATAGGGCTTCGGCCATTTGTGAACGGGCGGAATTGCCCGTGCAAAGAAATAAGACATTGCGTTTAACCATAGTGTTCTCCTAAATATCAAATAAAACTGGATCAGTTAAATTTGCTTCAATCAATTTTGAAGTGTATTAGGAATTATTTCAAAAAGCAAGATTGGGGAGAGATAGTAGGCCAAACGTATCGTGGTGGTGGCGTTTATGAAACCAAAATATCATCGAGAACATAGTATGCAACCTATTACTGAAACAGCGGATTTATCCGGGACGTAATTTATCAATAAAATATTTGGTCTTATTTAACCTGCAAAATAACTAACGATAACCCCGCGTTACAGAACTGATCGCGAAAACAGCACACGGCAAATCAGATTTATTCGTATTCAGGTTTAATTTTACAAACCTGCCCTACCTGGCACTAACCATTTGCCAACCGTCTTAACCATTTTGCTCGCTTAAAACGGTTAGCGCCAACCCGCGCAAAGAGTTACAAAATGGTCTTCCAAAATGTAACCCATTCCTACCGGATATTCCTTAGAATAGAAAGAGGGTGTCCTGTACTCGACTTTATCCATTCTTGAGCAGGAAGGGTTACTATGGTTCAAATTGCTCATTTTGAAAAGATTCTCAGACTTTAATGAACCAATATAACCCGTTAAAGTCTTATTAAGTTATAGTTGGATAAAGTCCAGCTGTAGAGGTTTGTCGCTGGCAAAACGACATGGGTTCCCTACCGCATCTTAACATCAGCCAAATATTGCAAATGTGACAAAACGAGACGGTTACAACGGCACTCTGAACAACCTTTCAGTCAACCCTTGCGGCATAAAACTTGTAACGGGTGCCGCCAACTTTGACCGAAAAGTAAGCGGCGGCAGACCCTTCCGCTGCCGTCGCCGATCATATGAAGCAGAAAACTTTCTTCGTGTAACGTGAAACACCTGGCAATCGTAGCGGCGGCAGACCCCTTCGCAAACGTCGCCGCAGTTTCAGCCGGTCAATCCGCCGAATCGGCACAAAAAGGCTTCCGAAATTGCCGCATTTGCTGCATTTTCCGCCGGAAGCGCCGTTTCGGCGATTGAAATCGCTGAGCAGGTGACTTGTTTTGAAACGTGGAGCCTATCGTGCCGACCACTTATCTTCGGGGATGCCGGACTGCATATTTTCCCAGCGTGCCAGCGTAAACAAAAAGTCCGACAGGCGGTTGAGGTAATGCAAAACATGGTCGCCCAATGCTTCCTGTTCTTGAAGCAGCACCACAATCCGCTCGGCGCGGCGGCATACAGTTCGGCCAACATGGATATTGGCCGCTGCCAGTGATCCACCCGGTAGGATGAAGTTCTTGAGTTCAGGCAGTAGGGCCGTCATCTCGTCAATACCCTGCTCCAGTCCGGTCACAGTGTCGGCATCCATGCGAACCACCCAATCAGCTTTGGCATCCAGGGGTGTCGCGAGGTCTGCACCCAAATTGAACAGCTGGTTTTGTACCTTGTTGAGCCACACGTCTGTGCTACTGTGCGGATGATGGGCGCGGGCGACGCCCAACACCGAATTCAACTCATCAACCGTGCCATAAGCCTCCACCCGCAGATGGGCTTTCGACACCCGTCTGCCAGAAAAGAGGCTGGTAGTGCCATCATCACCTGTTTTGGTGTATATTTTCATTCATACGTTTCCACAACTACGCATTGCAAACTAAGAACGTCTGTGCTAAAATAAGCATCCATATCCGTTATTAATGATAACAGGAAAAAACTAAAGTGGCAGAACCAGAAGTAAACGAACTCGAAACCGAAGCGGAAGAAACCTCCTCCAAAGATAAACGTGGGGGCAAAAAACTCCGCACGAAAAAACCACCCGTCGAAGATTTTTCGACAGGCTCTGGTGAAAACAGCGGACGCATGAAGGCGCTTGAAGCCACGCTGGCTGATCTCACCAAACGATTTGGTGATGGCACTGTGGTACGCCTGGGTGACGCCAACCATATGGCCGTTGAAGTGACCCCCAGCGGCTCACTGACCGTTGATATTGCTACGGGCGTGGGCGGTATTCCACGTGGACGTATCACCGAGATTTATGGGCCAGAATCGAGCGGCAAAACGACACTTTGTCTGCACGTTATTTGCGAAGCTCAAAAACGCGGCGGTTTGTGCGCGTTCGTAGATATGGAACACGCGCTTGATCCTAAATATGCTGAACGCATCGGTGTGAATGTCGAAACACTCTACATTTCACAACCGGATACGGGCGAACAAGCCCTGGAAATTACCGAATCGCTGGTACGTTCTGGCGCGCTGGATGTGGTGGTGGTGGACAGCGTGGCTGCCCTCGTTCCACGTGCCGAAATTGAAGGCGAAATGGGTGACTCTCACGTCGGTTTGCAAGCCCGTTTGATGAGCCAGGCGCTGCGTAAGTTGGGTGGTGCCATCAAGCAGTCCAATGTGACTGTGATGTTCACGAACCAGTTGCGTGAAAAAGTCGGTGTCATGTTCGGTTCGCCTGAAACGACATCCGGTGGCCGCGCCCTCAAGTTTTATGCCACAATGCGGTTGGATATCCGCCGTATCCAGAGCATCAAACACGGTGAAGATACGATCGGTAACCGGACGAAAGTGCGTGTGACCAAGAATAAGGTGGCTGCCCCATTCCGCGAAGCCGAGTTCGACATCATGTTCTTCGAAGGTGGCATCAGCAAGGTCGGTGAAATCATTGACCTTGGCGTGGAGCTGGCAATCATTGAAAAGCGTGGTGCTTTCTTCCGCTACAACGATGGTCTGCTCGGTCAAGGACGTGAATCAGCCAAACAGTTCTTGCTGGCTAACAAAGCCGTCGCCGACGAGATTGAAGATACCATCCGGGCGCACTACAATTTGCCGACCGTGATGACGAAGTAATCCTTCATCAGCGCCATGTTGAAACGTAAACGCAGAGTAATGATGCTCTGCGTTTTTATTTGCCCTACCGGGTGTAATTGACAAGATGATCAATCGGGATTACGCTTTTCCCAGAACATAATTTCCAACCCAAGGGCATCGCGATGGCAGAATCAAAATATAATCCGGAGCATGAACGCATCCTGGATATGACGCTGGAAGATAATCCAATCGCGAAAGCTGGCAAGATGTTTGGCTATCCGGCCTATAAGGTCAACGGTAAGCTGGCGGTGAGCCTTTTTGATAGCGGTATCGTGGCAAAGGTCGGGCCTAAGCGAACGAATGAGTTAGTTGGTCAAAATGGCGTCCAAAGTTTTGAGCCGATGGCAGGACGCGTATGGAAAGATTGGGTGCTGGTGACCGGAAACTTTGAACAAAACTGCCCGATATTTGAAGAAGCGATTCAATATGTTCTTGAGGAAAAAAGTGCATGAGCGAACACAATTATGATGAAAAATACAAAGCAAAAATAGATGAAATGCTGTTGGTAATGCCCGGTGTTAAAGGTAGCAAAGCGTTCGGCTATCCTGCTTACAAAATCAATGGCAAGATATTCGCGTTTGTAGGAGGCAAAGGGATTTCGATTAAACTACCTGCCACACGTGTGAAAGCGTTGATAGACGGTAAAGTGATGAAACCATTTGAGGTCGCTGAAGGAAATGTGTGGCGCGAATGGCTTTCGATCCAACGAGAATCCCCCGAGGATTATGAACAAGACGTTGAATTGTTCGAAGAGTCGGTCGAGTTCCTCTTGAGTTGAGGACAGCAGGCATGACCGTTTGCGAGTAGAATACTGATGATCAATGTTTGAAGGAGTGGTGATGTGAACGATCATGCTGAATACTACAGCGATGATGAGGAAGCGATTGAAGCGTATTGTGTACGCTGTAAAGAGACAATCGAAATCGATAATCCAAAGGCGGTATGGACACGACGTGGCATACCCGCTACACGTGGCGAATGTCCGGATTGTGGTGGAACGGTTTTCCGCATGGGGCGCACGGCTTTGCACAGTGGCGAGGCACGTCCGGCGTCAGTTCAGGTGGCAAGCAATACCCGAACCAAGCTGGCACAGGATACAGCCTACATCAACTTCACCGAAGCGGACGCAGAACTGGCTGAACAACTCGCAGATGATCTGCAAAAGGCTGGCATCGCTACCTGGTTACACGAAAATGGGGCCGAAAATGTCCACTGGGCGGGCGGGGTACATCCAGCATTGAGCGAGTGTTCGCGGATGGTGTACGTACTTTCACCACAGGCACTCTACAGCGAAAGTGTGGAAGCTGCATGGAAGTTCTTTAAGAGTAAAGGCAAAAAAATCGTGATCGCGCAACTCGCTCCGGTTGATCCGCCTGATGCTATCCGGCGCAGCGCACGATTTGATATGACGGCTGATTATCGCAGCGCATTCAGACAAATGATTCAGGCCCTTAGTCAGTAAGTGAATAAATCACTAAAAAACAAAAGAGCCGGACATAATCATCCGGCTCTTTTGATTTCATTTAGGGTTAATGATGAGGCTAGCCATTTCCAACGGGGGCAACCGCAGGATTCGCAGCTTGTAAACGATCCCGGGCGGCTTTGGCAGGCGTAAAGTTGGGATCGATACGGGCAGCTTCTTGATAATTCGACAATGCGCGTTCCAAATCCCCCATGCCTTCGCGTGCTACACCGGCATAGTAAAAGGTTTCCTCGATATATTGGGATGTGCCGGGTTCTTTGAGCTGAACATGCACAAGATCTAGTACATCCTGGTAACGCCCCACTGCGTTATAGGCTTCATAAGGACCGAATTGATACCACAGCATACGCCAGGGCAAATTGAGTTCACGAGCCTTGTCATAGGCAGCCGCAGCATATTCAAACGCCTTGGGCTGATAAGCAGCCGGATTCAAATCGGCCAACTGGACATAATTTGTACCCATGTTGAACCAGGCAAATTTATCGGTAGCATCAGCAAGGGCGCGCTGTCGATTGATTTCCAGAGCATTGAGCGCATTCTGTGTAGGATCGCTATTTGTACCGAGTAGGGTCATCAGTTCAGCTTCACGATCAACGTTATAGAGGACGATATAGGTGTTATTAAAGTGTTCCCAGAATTGCGTTATGTGGTCATAGGTGTACTGCTTATTGGGGCCAAGATAGCTGTCGTAGCTGGTGATATTCTGGGAAGCATCGTCGTATCCTACCATGAGGAGATAATGCCCCATCCAACCCAAACGGTCAGGTTCAGGATCGTAACCAGCTTCGATAATTACCGGAAAGTTATTTGAGAGCAGAGTCTTGATAGTACCGAGATCGCCACCGCTGCGTGTGAGGGCGTGAATGGAACCTGTGAGCTGCGTGTTTACATAAGCGACCATTTGCCAGGGACTGACATTGCCATCTTCCGAAGTAGGTTTTAACCAACTGGCGGCAGTATCTTGATTAGCAGGAAACCCGTAATAGGTGAGCGCCATCGTCAACGTTGCAGGCCCACAATTATTCCAATGCTGAGGAATGTGGGTAATGCCATTCAACTTGTAATTCGATGGCAGAACAGGTGTGGTTTGAGCGTAGGTTGCAGCTACTGGCAAACACGCCAACAGCACAAATATCATTGTTAACATGCGTTTGAGAAACATGGTTTTCTTCCGAAACTATTGCGCGATTAGAAAGCATTATAGCATTGGGAAGCTATTTTGTATCGCCGCGAAGACTACGATTGCCTGACGTAACAATCCATATTACGATACGCATTAAGACGTAAAAACCTTTAAGATCGTTGGCGATTTGGTTGTGAATGACCTATACTTTAGCCGTCTTATTTTCTATTTATAAAATGCATTTACTGAGGTTGGGGAATTTCTGTCATGCCAGACTCGTTTAAAGGCAAAAAATTGGGGCCGTTTGTAATCGAAGAGCCTTTGGGGCGTGGGGCAATGGCAACCGTTTACAAAGCCTTTGAGCAGTCGATTAACCGGCATGTAGCGCTTAAGGTAATTGAACTAGACGAAATCCAACAAGACGAATTCAAGAAACGATTTGCTCGAGAAGCTGAAGTTATCGCTAAATTGGAGCATATCCATATCTTACCGATTTATGCTTACGGGCTTGACGATGAAGTGGCTTACCTCGCAATGCGCTGGCTCAAAGGTGGGTCATTAAGCGATTTGCTGAAGCGTGGGCCCATCCCACTGGAACAAACAGTTAATATTTTCGGTCAGGTGGCGCTTGGACTGGCATTTGCGCACAGCAAGGGCATTATTCACCGCGATTTAAAGCCAAGCAATATCATGTTGGATGATGGCGGGAACGCCTATCTGACGGATTTTGGGTTGGCTAAGCTGACTGAACAATCGGGCGAAATCACACGCAGCGGAACAATTGTAGGTACACCAGCTTACATGTCCCCCGAACAATTGCGAGGCGAACCACTCGACCATCGCTCGGATATTTATAGTTTGGGTGTGATCCTGTATAACATGGTGGCAGGTCGCCTACCGTTCGACACAACTACGTCTGACTTGGTGTCGATTATTTATCAACACCTCGAAAAACCGCCTACTCCTCCTAGTGAATTTAATCCAGATACTCCAAAGCCCGTCGAGGACGTTATCTTAAAGGCGCTTCAAAAAGACCGCAAAGATCGCTTTAGCACAGCGACTGATATGGCAAGCGCGCTTAATGTTGCTGTTGGACGTCCCGCAGGTAGCTCCACCAATCTTATACCTGCCGCGCCTCTCAATTTTAGTTCATCACAAATATCCTCGACGTTACCTGCTGGAAGCACGAAGAAACGCAACCAACTGCTCCTGATAGCTGGTATTGTAGGGTTCGCTCTCATTTTCATTATCGGGGTGCTGCTTTTTCAAAGTAACGTCAATTTACAAAACAATGTCAATTCGACACTTACTGCCGCAGCAATTACACCGGTTCTAGAGGCAACAACGCTGCCCTTAGGCACGATATTGATGGGACAAACTGCACTGGCAGCAAACATCATCCCTACAAGCGATCAAATAAAGACTGCTATAAAAAGCATGGGGAGAGATGGATTCCTTGCGTTTGTGGCCTGTACACAGGATTCAGAGTTCCACGCCGGCATGGCGCGCGAATTAGGAGATCTGGCAAAACGTTATGGTATGCCCTACAAATTGTATGACAGCCAAGCCGATTCATACCGTGAGGTGGCTCAATTCGATAATGCACGTGCTCAAGGCGCGACAGCCATGATTGTATGCCCTCTTGACATCAAGTTATTACAGGACGGCATCAATGCAGCCCATAAAGCTAATGTTCCTTTGGTATTTCAAGCCACCAACCTCAAAAATACTGGTGGGGTCATGGTCGGCGGAGCCAATTATTTACTTGGTGTAGAACCAGGACGATTTGCCGGAAAAATCGTGCGGGATGAAATGCAGGGTCAAGCACAAGTTATCATTCTCGACTATCCAGACATGGCTGATCTTGTGCAACGTGCAAATGGTTTAGAAGATGGACTAAAAGAGTTTGCACCCAAAGCAACTGTTATTGGACGTTATAAGGGAGCAACCCGTGATTTTGGCAAAGCATCTGTTGCCAAACTGTTGAAAGACGGTGTGAAGTTCAATTTCATCTTGAGCATCAATGACGCAGGCTCGTTTGGCGCTATTGACGCACTTGAAGAAGCTGGCGTTGATCCAAGTGCAGTAACGATTGTTAGCATCGACGCAGAGGCCTTGGCATTGGAGTACATTCGCGAAGGCTATTTCATGCGAGGTTCAGTCCAATCGGCGCGAGAAGAATTAGCCGATGCCATGTTCGATTCAGTCGTTCAAATCTTGTCCGGCCATGATGTAGCGGAAAGCATCAACGTGCCACCGAAGCAAATCATTACTAAAGAGGTGCTTGAGCAAATGGACAAGATTACCCCTACGCCAACACCTAGCTGAGAGGTTTGACTTTTATCAATTCAGCCAAGTTGTGCCCGACAATGCGATACTCGGTACCGACTTTGAGTTGAAGTGGGCCATTAAAAGGAGCGAGGTGAATAATCTGAAGCTGTTTACCAGGGGTAAGCCCCAACGCTGCCAGATATTCCAGACGGTCAGACTCGCGAGTCCGAACGCGGGTGATTTCCAAGTCGACATTTGGAGCTGATGCGGAAAGTAATTCATCATGCAATTCGGGGAGTGTACCATCGGGCAAAGGAATAGGTTCCCCATGTGGACACTGAGTGGGTTCATGCGCCATGCGATACATACGCTCGACTAAGACATCACTCAAACCCTGACTCATACGCTCGGCTTCTTCATGAATTTGATGCCAGCCAAACCCCATCACATTCACCAAAAAGGCCTCGACAATGCGGTGGTTCCGCAACTGTTTGAGGGCTTCCTGCCGTCCCGAGTCGGTCAGACGAATGCCCTGATAGGGTTCATGCTCAAGCAGGCCACTTTCCCGAAGACGCGTCACCATTCGGTTGACGGCGGGAGGACTGACATCTAATAAATCAGCAAGGGCAGAAGTGCCAATGTAAGTCGTGGGATCATCAGCACGATCAGCTAGCCGATAAATTTCGGCAAGGTAGTCACGCATCGTGCGGCTGAGATCAGCCAAGGCCAAAGAAGCAGAATCACCAGCCATGTTCCAGCCTGTTAATCAAGCGCTCCGGCATTCCAAAGGTACGCATCCGTTTTTGAACGGCAGCAATATCATAAGGGATACGACGGTGTTCCCAAGTATTGGTTTCAACATCAAGAATGGCGTAAGCCGCATCCGGGTTCTGATCGCGTGGTTGACCCACGCTGCCGGGATTAATAATCTGACGATGACCATTTAACTGGCGGATTTTACGGTAGGTTGGAGGAATAGCGGCTGTATCACCATCTTCGTTGACGAGTTCATAGATAATGGGTTGATGGGTGTGCCCGACCAAGCAGTAGGGTGTTTCATAATGTGGGAAGTTCAGAGTGGCAATTAAAGGCTCGAGAATATATTCCCAAACGGGTTCACGAGGGCTACCATGTGCAAGGGTATAATTACCGATTACAAAGGTGGTCGGCAAGGCATCGAGATATTCGACATTATCCTTGGTCAAGGTTTCGCGAGTCCAATTAACAGCTACACGCGCATCCGGATTAAAGGTGCGAATATCCAAGCGTCCGAGCGCAGCCCAGTCATGATTACCTGCCAAGCAAAGGTGAGGCAGAGTCCGCAATAATTCAACACATTCATTCGGATCGGGGCCATAACCGACCACATCGCCCAAACACCAAACATATTCCCACTCGTCTTTGGCATCTGCAAGAACCGTTTTGAAGGCAGTGAGGTTGGCGTGAATATCAGAAATAATGAGAATTCGCATGGTTGAACCTAGATTTGAGACACGAGCTATACCTTCTGCATCTTACCATGCTTTATACTACCTTGCGAGTTTAATTCTCTTAATACTCGTGAGGAAAATGCGAAACGTAATATGTAATTTATGTCCACTGATTAAGCTGGTGTGGTTAGGTTTATTATTGACGTCAGGTTGCATTCGTTTAGAGCGAATTGGCACTGCCACTCCAGCCTCTGTACAAGAGGCTACGATGCAGCCTACATCAGAAGTTTTAGTGACGTCCACACCTGATTATGGATGGAAAGATGTCAATTATTTAGTTGGAGATGTATGCTTTGAGGCAGCATTGGACGCACAGGGGCAAGTGTTCAAGATTACCGATCAAAATGCGTTAAATGCGTTTTATATGCAAATTGACCACAACAAAGTATGCGAAGATACCATTAGCCCATTGGTATATCCTTTTAATGATGATGATGTGGTTGTCGGATTATGGAACAGCGGAACAGGTTGTACGGCACGGCATGAAGTACAAAGTGTGAAGCGCGATAACGTGCAAAAGCAAGAAGCGATACAATTAAGGTTTGTAACAGAAGGCGACTGCCCCTATGAATTAGTTCAGCCTTTCTGGATCGCAGTGCCACAATCGGCTGATTACACTATTCGGATTGAGATTCAGCCAGCGCGATAAATCCCTGTTAGGGAGTGGAAAGCAAGCCATTGTAGATTGAACGAAGCAAACAGTTATTACAGGTTTTAGAGCATTATGGATCAACGAGACGAAAATGTTCTGGTAGCACTGACTGAGCAATACGCCCAACCACTATTGCCCATGTGGGACCGGCGCGGCACATTCGATGAACGGCTACCTCGCCTAGCACGCGGACTAGCCAGCTATAACATTCTGGTACTTATGGCTGACCAGCCCTACTCGCTCCAGAGTATCCAGCAAAATGTGGGAACATTAATTCAGGAATGGGCCAATAATTATGTTGCACTTTACCGCCGCCTGTGCCGCGATTTGTTCCCATCGTTCAACCAGGTCAGTCTACATGCAACGGATGACCGCTGGCCGATCATCGTTTACTTACGGGGAACTGCAACCCCAGTTATTCAGCGCATGGCAGGATTTGTCGCACCGTACATTGTACAGCGCCAGTTTAGCCCGACAGTATCTGAAATTGAGTTGATGGGTTTGATGGATTTGATTCTGGACGAGTTGGAAGCTGGTAATCTCGCGCGAGAAACCTATAAGCAGCTCCGCAATGACAGCGTTGAGATATTGAAGCAAATGATGGCAACGCCTGTACATCAATTGGGAGTCACCGAGTTTGATCGTGCCATATTTACTGACAGCCAACGGCTTGTCCCCGTTCGGGTTGAACCGCCGATGACCATACCGGAAACTGCGCCACACACTCTGCCACCGTTGATGACAACACCACCTATCGGGCAAGCAGATACCGAACAATTGATGTCCACTGACATCATGCCAACCCAGTCAAAAACAGACGAAGTGGTTCCGGTGCCACCCATGCAACCACGCGATAATTCAGGGTTCTCGCTTTCAAATACGCTGTCAGGATTACGACGAGACAAGGATACGGGAAAAAAGCCACACCCGCCTGTGCCTCCACTGCCTAAAAACGACAAGTGATCTGAGTCTGAATCGCGCACATTGAAGCAAAGTACAGACAGAACCAGCATCGGATTGTTTACGCGCGAGAAACAATCAACCACAGTATAATGCAAATATTGACTAGCCCGTGTATAAGGAGTTTTAACTGTGCGCCGAGCTATTTTCGTGATGTCAATTATTGGATTGGTGCTGGCGCTGCCTCTGGTGCTTGCAGCACAGGATACTCCAGCGAGTACACCCGATCCGAATGCGCCAGTAGTACAAGCAACGGCCCCCCTTCCATCAGGCGATGTTCCACCGGTCGATGCAGTCGCAACACCGGAACCCACTGCGGCGGCTCCGGCATCCCCGATTGAACCAAATGCTCTAGCATTATTGACCGATGCGCGAACGGATTTGGATATTCTCGTCATTCAGAATATGGGGGCAGACCGACCGGTAGGTTGGACAGGTAACAGGGATATTACGAATATTCAACTGCCGATCCTTATTCGGTTAGATCTGGAATTATTGGCGGGACAATTATTAGGGCCAGACCAGCGCCCTGCCGGATGGTTTGGCGCTGTTCCGAGTACAGCGTATGCGATCGCACGCGACATCCGGCACGATCTCGAACTGCTGGCCGACCAAGTGAATCCACCGAGTGTACGTCCGCCAGGGTGGAAAGGTTCAGACCCGGTTATCCGCTGTGACCGCAGTGTGCAAACACTGATTTTCGTTCTGGAGCGCACAGCAAGCTATAAGCTGAGTGTTGACCCATTGTCTGCGGATTTCTGCCGTTTGGCCGAACTTCAGGCCACATCTTACGCTGAAGCCAATTTGTTACCTAATGCTCGAGCGGCTGCCGGTAGCAATAGCCAAGCAACGACAAACGGTGCGGTACAAATTACAAGCCCATACGCGGTCGCATTTCTGGACCGGTTTGGACGACGGCCAACGGGCAGCATTCCTGTGGGAGAAGTGATTGTTCCAGTGGCACGCAGCTATACACAGTTTTCCAAGATGATGCTGGTACGCGGCAACGGTTACGAAGTCTTTATTGATTTTAGTGCCTCGAGCATCAGTGTCAATCAATATGCGGCACTTCCCGATATTAATAGTTCGAGTCCGCAAACAACCTGTACGACGAATTGGTGCAAGAGCGTACCGTAGCAGAAAGTCCATGCAACGTTTATTTGTCGCGGTTGATTTGCCAGAGTCGGTCAAGGCACAGCTCAAATTATTGTGTGTTGACGTGGTAGGTGCAAAATGGGTTTCGCACCCACAAATGCACCTCACACTGCGCTTTATCGGCGACGCGGACGAAGCACAACAAACACAGATTCAAATGGGATTGGCGACTGTTCGTGCCACCCCGTTTAAGATGGCTTTACAAGGCATCGGACAGTTCCCACCGAAGGGCAAGCCGCGTGTCATATGGGTGGGGATACAGGCGGACGCAGAACTCCATACCCTTCAAAAGCGGATTGAGCAGACTATCAGCAGTATTGGGTTTGAACCTGCTGACCACGCTTTTTCACCCCATATCACGTTAGCGCGATTTAGAATGCCACCGTCAACTGAACAGGTTCAGCGGTATTTTGCCCTGCACCAAACTTTTAAGACTGAACCTTTTGAGGTTGAGCAGTTCATTTTGTATTCCAGTCAACTTATGCCAAGCGGTTCGGTTTATCGCCAAGAAGGCGTTTTTCCGCTGAGTTAATAAAAACATGTCTATTATCTGCCACAGTCCCGATATGCAGCAAATGCTGCATATACAGCATGATTCTCGCTGAAATGGCAGGCGGATGTGAGGGAGCAAGGCGCGGAATTGACATTTTGTGTCGGCGGGAGTATCGGGTAATGCCACCGAAATGACATACATTCGGCAAACGCTCCCATGTTGCCACCGCTGTGCATCAAGGTATGCCGCTGCCATACTCGCTTTCATTTTTGGCGTTGGGAAATGTGTAGTCGATGACATGCGGCGTCCTCAAAAGTGTTTTAGGTCGAGGCAAATACCCTGCGAACAGCTGTGTCATTTTTCCCATAAAGTAGCTCTCCACTGTTTAGTGGGTGCTACCATATATCTCAAGTTTATTATAGAACAGAAATTCGTTCACCGTCAATGCGATTCGGTTCGAGTTTACGGTGGTGTCCCCGAAATGAGTTGATAACTCCAATTTGAGGGAGAAATTTTTGCAAATTTCCATTCACCAACTCGCTAGAGGGACACTACCGAGTTTACTAACCTCAAAATATACTGGAGCCTTAAAAGCTCGCGATTTACCTGCCAGTGAAGTTTGTTTATAACTCGAATAAGTATTGAGGGCAGACCGTTATCCCCCAAGAATTGGGTGGTCTAGGACTTCCTATTCCCCGCTTATACTGACAATAGCAAAAACACCACATTTGATTCAATTGGATTGAGGACAATTCGATGCTGCTTACGCAAGTTTCCACAAACGGTCATCCGCGAACACCTAACCCTGAATCCAATTCGGCTGCCGTCATTCAACAAATGACCGATGCGCTGCGAACCGCAGTTGTCATTGACGAGGACAAGCTTAAGCTCATGCTGGCGGCACTGATCGCCAAAGGTCACATCTTATTAGAAGATGTACCGGGGATCGGGAAAACGCTAGTGGCGAAGGCTCTGGCACGAACTATACATGCGTCATTCAAACGCATCCAATGTACACCGGATCTGTTACCGGGTGACATCACCGGCAGCGCGATTTATAACCAACGTGAGCAGCGATTTGAGTTCGCAGCGGGGCCGATATTTGGCAATATCGTACTGGTAGACGAAATTAACCGCGCATCACCGCGCACCCAATCCAGCCTGCTAGAGAGCATGGCTGAAGGACAGGTGACGAGCGACGGCGCAACCCACGCGCTGCCTGAGCCGTTTTTTATTATTGCAACGCAAAATCCTATCGAAATGGCCGGTACTTTTCCACTGCCGGAAGCCCAGCTTGACCGCTTCATCGTGGCAATGAACCTGGGTTATCCCAGCTATGAGGAAGAGATCAGCATCCTCGAACGGGAGGAACATTCTAATCCGCTCGACAGTATCCAAGCGGTGGTTCAATTGGAAGATATTATCCAACTGCAAGAAGCCGCAAAAGCTGTGAGTGTGGTGCGCCCATTAAAGGAATATATCGTGCAAATCGCTGTGGCGACACGGACACACAATGATGTGGTGGTAGGGGTTAGTCCACGTGGTGGTGCAGCATTACAACGCTGTGTGCAATCACTGGCACTCATTCATGGACGGACGTTCGCAACTCCGGATGACATTAAGATGGCGGCTCCGGCTGTGCTGGCGCACCGATTACTCACGCGCGACCGACGACCTGAAACGGCGCAGGCCGTAATCGCGCAAGTGCTGGCGGAAACACGCGTACCGATGGAATAGGTAACCGGATACCCCCAGATCTCTCCAATATTCAAGAGTTGGACTTACGTTCACTTTATTTGTATCGGGTTTTGAGACATGCCCACATCACGCGCTTATAGTTTCGCCGCAGCTTCAATCATTATTTATTTATTCGGCAATCAGACGCAGGTCGGGTGGCTGTATGTTGTATCGGCGTTGATGCTCGGTGTCGTGGTGGCGGGTTGGTGGTTGAGCCGAGGCAGCTTAAAAGGTTTGACAGGTAAACGCCGCGTTGGTAAGGCGCTGGATACTGAACTTTACGAAGGTGACGAGGTTGGTATCAGTCTAAAAATCAATAAGCTCAAAAGGCCGATAAGTTCACTGATTCGTATTGAGGAAGTTTGTCCACTGGCAGCACCGGACAGCCCAAAGCACAACGCAAAACTTTTCATTCCAGCGCTGGCTCAAGGCGAGACCGTTGAATTTGAATATGCCGTAACACTAGACCGACGGGGGTTGCATACATTCCCGTCACTAAAAGCTGAATCACGTGCGCCATTCGGATTTTTTCGACGCAGCGGACAAGTCGACATTCCGACGAGGATATTGGTATACCCAGAAGTGCATCCGCTCAAAAAGTTGGAACTGCTCGACAGGCAGCTTACAGCACAGGTGGCGAGGTCAAAGGCGGGAGTAGGTTACGAGGTCATGGGTGTTCGGCCTTACCGTCCTGGGGATTCACCACGACACATCCACTGGCGTTCGGTGGCGCGGACTGGCACTTTAATTAGCAAAGAGTTTGCAGATGAGGCACAACCGGGACTCACGCTGGTAATCGATTTGTTTAATCATCCCTACCCTATAACGGATAGCAAGCATACGCCGTTTGAATGGGCGGTTAAAGCCGCAGCAAGCATCGGGGATTACGCGCAACACAAAGGCTACAATTTGTATGTCATCAGCGATGATGAGGTAATGGCGGCACCCCAAGGAGCCATTAGCGAAATGGCACTGCTGCAATATTTGGCACGGGTGCAACCGATAGGTCAACGTCCGATGACGAACGTAATCGGTGGGCAGATGACACAGCACTTCTTAGCAGTACTACTGCCTTATCCGGATACACAGGCAGTTGAGGCCTTAGTCGCATTACGGCAACAGGGAATAGAAGTTCTGGCAGTGGTTATAAAGGGAACGAGTTTCCCGGTAGTAGGCGCATCATCGGCCACTATGGTAGACCAACTGTTGGCAGCAGATGTTATGGTTCGTCAGATCTCGTTCGGGAATGATTGGGCGGGGCAATTAGCGTGACGAAAAACAAGTCGCTTGCAATCAGCAAAACCAAATTAGCGCGCGTCATCCGTATTGGTGTGTGGGCAGTCGCAATTATCGCCGTGATTGCGTTCATGGTGAAAACCGAGTTCTGGATATTCGGCGTGGCAGTGCTGGGGTTGGCTTATATGCTACCGCGACTGCGAAAGCGAAACAGCCGCTTATTCGAAGCGGAACAATCAGCACGACTGCGGCAAATTGCGTTTGGCGCACAAGCCGCAAGTATACTGGCGCTGGCGTGGCCGACGCGTTTATGGGTGGTGGCGATTATCAGCATCGCGTTACTGGCATTTGGACATCGAACCGCTTATCAAATGCGGAATAAGCGCCCCAAGTGGCTGCGATTTGCAACCTTCGTGGGATTACATCTGGTTTTTGGTTGGATGTTTGTGGGGCTGTTCGGCGGACAACCGTATCCACAGGCACAGGTGGCGATGCTAGCAATGGCCGTGGTGAGCTTCGAACTTTATCAACGGTTGAACCTGTATTCAGGCATGGGCATCGGACTGATTAATTTGTATGTGGCGGCAACACTGAGCCGTGATCTGGCATTTGCAGCATTTTTGCTGGTTTTTGTCGGTTCGATGCTGGCATTTTTATGGCAGGCGGATGTAGAGGACGGGCTAAAAGATAATCCGATTGTTTTGAAGCCTGTTACGAAACAAGCAAAGAAGGTTTCGTCAATCGGTAAGGCCTGGGGGCGATTCGCGGTGCTGGCTTCAGTGTGCGTGGCGGGGGTATTTATCTTTACGCCGCGCTTTGCCGGATATCCGATTGTGCCGCCCTTCTCATTCCAACTACCGATAAATGCTCCACCATCAGCGCAGGTCATTAATCCAGCTATCCCACTGTTCCGGGCAGAAGGTGCGACAACTACAACCGAAGGCGAAGAATATTATGCCGGATTTGACCAGCAGCTTGATCTGAGCTATCGCGGACGTTTAAGCGATACGATTATGATGTACGTGCAAAGTCCTGCGTGGAGTTACTGGCGCGGCTACGCATTCGACCGATATGATGGACGCAACTGGAGTGAGTCTGACAATACGCTGACACCGTATTACGCAGGCCGCAGCGGACGATTTCAAGTTGATCAGGCTAGAGGCCGGCAACAAACATTTGTGCAAACCTTTTATATCGCTCACGATATGCCTAATGTGCTGTGGGCGGGTGGTCATCCTGTCACCGTGTTCTTCCCTTCGCGGGAATTGGCTTTGGATGCATCGGGCGGCATCAAAGTGGGATCGGCTTTGCAAGCAGGTACGGTATATTCGATTGAGTCAACTAATCGCACTTATGAACCGGATGTACTGCGTCAAGCGGCGGGGATCACCACAATTGACATCCAAACACGTTATACGCAACTGCCTGATTCGACGACCGCACGAACGCGCGAACTGGCCGCAAACCTCACAACAGACAAAACGACAACCTACGACAAAGTGATCGCAGTACGGGATTATGTGATGAACAATTTCCCGTATGATTATTTCCCGCCCCCACAACCACCGAATACCGATGCCGTTGACCAATTCTTATTTGTGGATAAGCGCGGCGTATGCGAACATTTCACGAGTGCAATGGTGGTTCTGTTACGGGCGGCAGGTATCCCAGCGCGGTTCGTGGTGGGTTACGGCAGCGGAACATATAACGCGATTACGGGCTATTATGAAGTTCATGCGAATGACGCCCACGCATGGGTTGAGGTGTACTTCCCTGAATTCGGTTGGGTGCCGTTTGATCCAACACCAGGGTGGACAGGCGATCCACAGACCGGGCCTGTGAAACGCTGGGTGTTTAGTGATTTGATGGCAGGGGTTGAGTTACCCAGTGTTCCATTCGGCAAAATCTTTCAGGCGGGTGTCTCCGCACTAGGCGCAGTCATTCGACCACTGATTGTGATCGCGATACTGGCAAGCATCGGCGGGGGGTTGTGGTTCGGGTGGCGGCGGTGGAAGCGCAGGACGTTTACAGGTTATTCGTCGGGATTAATTCACCGAGATAAGGCGCGGCGACAAATCTTCGCGGCCTACCGACGCGCACAACGACAACTCAAATCCTACCGTGATCCAACCCAGACGGTACAAGAACATGCCAAGGTGATATCTGAACTCGAGGCGCTGGCAGCGCTGGTGGATATCGCGGCGTATCGACCCGATGCGCCTGATGCCCATATGGTGAAACAGGCAGAACAGGAAAGATTTAACGTAACAGTGCAACATCACAGAGATGCAAAGGAAAAGACAACACTTTGAAGGCAGCGTTCAGTCATCAAAGGGCGCAAAGAATTGTCATTATCGGCAACAGCGCAACCGGAAAAACGACACTGGCACGCGAATTAGCAACACGGCTAGGGTGCCCCCATATTGAACGTGATGCACTGCAATGGGAAGCGGATTGGAAGCCTGCATCCGATGAGGTATTTCGGGCGCGGGTGATGGAAGCCGTTCAGGGTGAGCGGTGGGTCGCAGACGGAAATTTCAGCCGCGTACGTGATGTGGTGTGGGGACGAGCTGACACGTTGATCTGGTTGGATTATCCGTTGTCGTTGATCCTATGGCGACTTAGTAAACGAAGCTGGCAACGAATACAAAAACAAGAGTCCCTATGGAACGCCAATCTTGAAAGCTGGGCACATCTCCTGAGCCGGGATGGGGTGTTTATGTGGACACTGAAGGCACATTTTCGTCACCGACGCGAGTATCCTGCGATGTTCCAACAGGCTCAGTTTGAGCATTTGCAAGTGGAGCGACTGCGATCTGTCCAAGCGACATCCCAATGGATGGCAAACCTGTTAAAAGAGCTTTAGCATTACGAAGAAAAGGATTGGAAGATGAGCGAGTATCAAGGAATTGGTTTTCATGAAACCACCAGCATTCCGGCTGATCTTTTTATTCTGAATCCCATGCGACAACATCTGGTAACGGGCAGGCGTAATTACGGCTATCTGTGGAGCCGGTTCGGATGGGGCGGCGTATTTTTGACGTTGTTCGTACTTTTGATGGTTGGAATAGGGATGCCGAGAGTCATTACTGAGATGCGATTGGCAACCATGAAGACGATATCTACGGAGGCGCGGGTATCTGATCACCGTATTACTCACGGTAAAAGCACCAGCTATTATTTGAGATACGACATCACCGTAAAAGGGCAAACCTACAGCCAAGAAGAAAGTGTGAGCAGCAGTGAGTATAACGATCACCCGATTGGCGATTATGTACAGGCAACCTATGTAGTCGATGATCCCAGCACTTCACATTTGGGTGGGTCGGGAATCAACTGGGGTTCGATTTTTTATCTGCCGATTATGGCTGTCATCCTACTGGTGATCGGCATCGGCTGGTGGATACAGACGCGCCCGATGCGACTCAAACTTCAACATTTAAAACGGGATGGGCAGCTCATTTTCGGACAACTTAAAAGTAGTCGAGGCGAGCTGATCAGACGCGGATCAGGTAAAAATAGGCGTACCGACTATGATGTTAGTATCTACTGCCAATTCACAAATCCATCAGGTAAAAAAATTGATGCACACGCAACATATACCCGTAATGATCTAAAGAAGAAAGACCTACAAACTACGGGGGCGATAGCGGTGTTGTACGTGAATGACGCGGATTATATGGTGCTTTGACTTTTATTATTCCTTGACGCTCTTGTGCTCATTTTTGACCCTTAATTGCTATGGAGGCTCTTACAATTAAGTCGATTAGATTGACTTAATTGTGAGGCTATTATGAATCGCAGTACAGCGAGCATTATGGGGCTGGCAGTGGTGGCACTCATCGCGGCAATCGTTTTGTGGACATCACAGTATGTAACGGTGACACTCAAACACGGCGGCTCGCGTGAGGAATCGGTTGAAAAAAACGGCGAAACTTTCGTCAACATCCTTTTAAATATTCCAGTGGGAAATTTAGCCGTAACCGGAAGTTCAACCCACCTGCTCGACGGAACTTTTAAATATGAGCAAGCACAGTGGGATGCCCAAATCGCCTATTTGATGAGCAACGGTATGGGTACATTAAGTGTGATTCAACCGAACACAAACGGCAGTCCAGCGAGCCCAAAGGGGTACGATTATGGTGTTCAGTTAAACAATACTGTACCGATGTCTTTAGAAGTTGACCGACTAGCAGGTGACACCAATTTAAAGCTAGATGGGCTGCTCATGAGTACAGTGAATGCCAACCTGGGAAACGGCAATAATCTCTTAAGCCTACAAGGGGAGCAAAAGACACTTTCCACAGTACTATTTAACGGCAGTAGTGGTGTGGATAAGCTGGATATGAACTGCACCTGCGACGTCCTTTCTAATCTGGTGGCAGGCCTTGGTACAGGTGATGACAGTGTAAATCTGGACGGGGCATACCCTCAATTGACCAGCATTAACATCGATGGAAGTACTGGAAACGATTCAGTGATGCTCAAAGGGAGCTATCCGGCCATTAGCACATTAACACTCAATCTGGGGCAAGGCGACGATGCGATTATGCTGGCAGGTGATATGCCGGACCTAAACACGCTGGTGATGAACGTGGGCGCAGGCAACGACATGATTAATCTTGATGCGCCCTGGAAACAGGATTTGAGCGCGACGATCATTTCAGAGTCGGACAGCACGCGGTTGAAATTGCCCAAGGACATTGGCGTGATGGTGCAGGTGTTCGGGAAATCGGTCGATGTCGACGCGGGAAGCCTGACCAAACAGGATAACGGTTATGTGAACGCAGCTTACGGCACGAGCAAAGTCACGCTCCACATTACATTGAATACGAGTGCTACCGAGACAGTGAAGCTGGTAGTGGAGTAGCCTAAGGTTGATGCTGGAACAAGTATATCAACACTGAGAGCGTGATGGGCGACAGCAAGGTACTCACCATAATAAGGTTGAGTGCCAAGTCACGCTCCAGATTAAATTCGGTGGTAAAAATGATGGTCAGCACAGCAGTTGGCATACTGGCCTGTACCACAAAAGCTATTAACGCAGGGCCGGTCATCCCCAACACGTAACCAATCCCAAAGGCAATAAATGGGGAACACAAAAGCCGAATAACGACACCCGTCGTCACCAAGTGGAACTGCCCAAATGTACCAAACTGACCGAGTTCCAAACCAAGCAAAACAAGCATTAACGGGAGAGCGGCACTACCGAGTGAGTCGATAGAACGGGTAACGACCAGCGGCATCGGAATATGAAAGTTCGCAATCAATAAGGCGATGACTAATGACCAAACCGCAGGTGTGCGGATTACACTGGCGAGACTTTTGGACAACGATTGATGCCCGTGAGACGCGATAAATGTGCCTAAGGAATAATTAGTAGCGATATTGGCAATATAGACAATGACTGCGCGACTGAGCACTTCCTGATTGAAGGCAAAACCCACAAGTGAAAGGCCAAAATTACCCGCATTCAGGCAAAAGCTGCCGATCATAAGATTGGCGCGCTCGGTTGAGGTGGTGCCCTGTAATGTGGCGGCGACGAAGGCGATCAAGGCGATTACAAGTTGAAACAGAATTGTACCAACAAAAATACGAATAAATTCATCACCCGTGATATGACTCTTTAGAATCTGGCTAAAGACCAGGGCCGGAGAAAAGACGTTAAAGAGCAGAACGCTGACGGCCCGAGAGTCCACACGGAAGCGCCGTTTGATAAAGAAGCCGACGCCAGCGATCAGCAGAATTGGGAGCAGGTTGTCGGCGAAGATTTGAATGAGTTCGGCCATGATCCCGCGCTGGTGAAGGGCGTTTTGTCCCTGAAGGTACAATGAGGAGTGGGGTAAATTAGTTTTACCCCTACCCCGGCCCTCCCCCGTAAACGAGGGAGGGAGTAAAATTCACACAAAATATTATGCGTTAGGTAAGAGGCGTTTCGGGATTTTGCAGATCATGGTGTAAGCCGGGTCGAACATGTTGCCGAGTTCGTATTCGACAGCAAAACCAATGAGCAAATTGGCTTCGGCAGCCGTGTAGCCGTAACGCTGTTGCAGCCACCCGAGCATCTCGGTAGTGGCGTTTTGTACACACTGATCCAGCGGACGGGCGTTGCCAGCGGTAAAGATGTAGTCAGCGTTTTCTCCACGCGGCCAACCGGATTTGACACCCTTAAGCAGTTCGACTGTGAACTGCACCTCAAATGAGATTTCGATGCCGGTGCCGGACATTTCACCATCACCTTGAAGCGCGTGACCATCACCCAGATGGAAAAGTGCGCCGGGTTGGAAGACCGGAAAATAGACGGTAACACCCTGAACGAAGCCGTTGTAATCCATGTTGCCACCATGTTCAGCCGAGGTGGCAGTAGAGATGGCTTGTCCAAGGTCAGGGGCGACCCCAAAACAGCCGAGCATAGGATTTATGGGCAGGGTGAAATTGCCGAGTTTACCCATCGGTTCTTTGAGCGAGGCGGTACCCGCTTGGGCATCCACATTCCAGTCGACCGTAATATCACGGGAAGGTAAGGCGCTGACTGCGGCGGGATCAACCACGTTTTGGGCAAGACCAGGGCGTCCCCAGCCACGAACACGGTTGGGCGTGATTTTATCCAGATGAACGACGAGGGTATCGCCAACTTCGGCACCCTCAATATAGAAGGGGCCAGTCATGGGGTTGGGGCCATCCACAACCTGCACATCGTTAGCGTCATAGCCACTCGCATCAACGGTGGTGGTGATGACGGTATCACCGGGGGCGATATGGAGGACGGGCTGATGGGAACCGATGGTGTTGTGGTAATGGTCGGGTGTGAAGGTGTGAGTGGGCATAGGTAGTCTCCAGTTACAAGAAACAAGTTACAAGAGAAGTCGTTAGTCTGTAGTCGATAGTTATTAGTTAAAATGCAAAAACAGGTTTCAGGTTATTGGCGAAGTAATGGCAATTTTTGTCAAATTCGTTCGGTTTGAGACCCTTTTTTATGACAATTCGGCGTATGGCTCGGCTGTGATCGCTGCAAAATGGCAATGGAATGTCCGACGCCAAGATTGCCAATTCAGGCGCTTAGCTTTTACCCCGTAAGCGATGGAGGGAACTAAGACAAAAGCCAAGTGCTTATAGAATAACATATCTTAAGGGCCAATGGGTTACATTTCGGTCACTCTTTGGCGGGGAAGTTGCTAACCGTTTTAAGGGAGTAGGATGGTGAGGAATGTTGGGGGATAGTTAGGATTGGGTTTGTATAGAAAATATCAATTCGTCGGTCTAACTATCACTATAAGAGTATTCAATTCTTTTCTACTCAAAACTATGTAAAGTTGGTTCCAACCAGTAAATATTTTTTCGCCAACTTTAGACGATCCGGATTTGACATCAGCATAAACAAAATATTGTAACTCTTCTAGGCGATTAATAATTCTTGTTAACTCAAATGATTGGCGAATAACGTCTGATTGTTCGCCATCAAATACTAATTCACCTAGCAATTCAATGGATTCGCTAAAATCGGCTATCGCATCTACTTCTTGTTCATTATTTGGTGTCGCATAATCGAAACTCCGTGAATGGGATAAAGAGATTAGGTCAGCAAATTTCTTACCGTCTTGTATTCGTGGTAAATCAAGGGATAAATTTGGGGGAACATTTGAGTTAGGATGCAGTTTCCTATATTCTTCGGTTTTTCGAAGTTCATTTCTAACGAAACTAATTGCTGTTTCTGTACACCCCATATTAAAAAGATAGCAGCCAGAATTTACCACGTCAAATGGTGTTAAAGGACGTGATAATTCTTCGTCATATACTTTACGGAGAGTCTCCATAACTTTCACGGATGAAACAAATTCACCTAATTTTTCTCTTGAACGCACATCATGAATAAATAGAGTTTGATATAGTTGTTGAATTTCATCTTCAGTAAATTTTTTATCAACAAATTCAGCTAATTTTTTGAAGGCAAATTCCAAATCATCAAACCAAAGAAAATCATAAGGAGGTTTCGGAAAAAAATCTGGAAACATCATTTTTCCTTCTACCGCGCGAATAATTTCTCTTATGATATTCACAACGCCGTTACTACTTAATATGCCTTTCTTATCGACGAGTGTCGGGGAATAATTGACTAAACTCTTGCTATCAATATCATGCCATATAGGTAAAATTCTAAGTTCTCCAAATATTGTTTCTTGAGATACTAAGGCATCAAGTTCTCGTTTAGGCCAATTCTTCGCAAAAAAATTTGGGCTAAGTACAACAATTCCAAATCGTGACTCAGTAAGTCCATTATTAATACTTTGATTTAAGCTGTCTCCCATTTTAAGGGTAAAGGTGTCATACCAAACTCTAAAGCCCAAAGCATTTAAAGTTTGGGCAAGTGGTTCAACTATTAATGGCTTGTCTTCGCTTGCATGGCTGATAAAAAAATCCCATTTGTAACTTTGACCTGATACCATACGAATTTTCCTAAGATTAGTATTAGGCAATTATAGATCAAATAAGTCTATGCAAGAAATTAGCAATCAAGAATATAAGAGGGTAAAGCTGCTTCTGCTCAAACAATTTTCCCTCTCCCATACAGCGAAGAGGGAAAATAAGTAAGCCAGAGACTACGTGAATAATAACTTTACGTGACGGCGTGGTGGGCCTGGAGGCTGCGGACGCGGAGGGGTTTTTGTCGCAGCGAACGGATGCCCTGCACAGCGGCCATTGCGCCTGTGAGTGTGGTGATGATGGGTACACCGTAAGCGATGGCGGTGCCACGAATGAGCGAACCGTCTTCGTGGGCTTTGCCGCCTCGCGGGGTGTTGATGATAAGCGCGATTTCGCCGGCACGGACGGAATCTACAATGTTGGGTGATCCGTCGCTGACCTTATTGACGATGGTGACGGGTAATCCCGCAGCAGACAAGGCGGCGGCTGTACCGGCAGTAGCAGTCATGGTAAAGCCGAGCTGGTGCAAGTCATGTGCGATTTTGAGAACGGCGGTTTTGTCGTTGTCATTGACGCTGATAAAGACACTGCCGGATTGGGGCAGCGGCGAGTTAGCAGCCATCTGTGATTTGGCGTAAGCATGTCCAAAAGTGGAGGCGTGACCCATGACCTCGCCGGTCGAGCGCATTTCGGGGCTAAGGCGGGCATCCACACCGGGGAATTTCTGGAAGGGCAGCACTACCTCTTTGATGAAGTTGCCTTCAACAACTGGCTCGGTGAGAAAGTTCAGTTCGGTGAGGGTTTTGCCAGCCGAGATCTGAGCGGCGTAACTAGCGAGTGGAACGCCAGTAGCTTTACTGACGAAGGGCAGCGTCCGGCTGGCGCGTGGGTTGACTTCCAGCACGTATACAACTTCATCGCGGATGGCGAACTGGATATTAAACGCGCCTTTGACGTTGAGGGCGAGGCCGATGCGTTCAGTATATTCGCGGATAATTTCAAGGTGATAGCGGGTGATTTTGTAGGGTGGGAGAACACAGGCTGAGTCACCACTGTGGATGCCGGCCTCTTCGATTTGTTCCATGATGCCGCCGACGGTGACCATCGTGCCATCACAAAGGGCATCCACATCGACTTCGAAAGCGTCATCCAAAAAGCGGTCGATCAATACCGGATGACCATTCCACTCGATGTTGGTGTCGATCCAGTTAATGAGGGCGGCGTCATCAAAGACGATTTCCATGCCACGCCCACCAAGAACATAACTGGGGCGGATCAGCACAGGGTAGCCGATGCGATTGGCGACGGCAAGGGCTTCGTCACGCGTGAGGGCAGTGCCACCGTCAGGCTGCGGAATTTCAAGTTTTTCCATGAGGGCATTGAAGTGCTTGCGATCTTCGGCGAGGTTGATGGTGTCATAGGATGTTCCCCAAATCGGCGCACCGGCTTCGCTCAGGGCACGAGCAAGGTTGAGCGGGGTTTGGCCGCCGAACTGGACGAGAATACCATCCGGCTTTTCGGCATCAATGATGTTTAGCACATCTTCAACGGTCAACGGTTCGAAGTAAAGACGGTCGGCGGTGTCGTAATCGGTGCTGACGGTTTCAGGGTTGCAGTTGACCATGATGGTTTCGTAGCCGAGTTCCTTGAGGGCGAAACAGGCATGAACGCAGCAGTAGTCAAACTCGATGCCCTGCCCGATACGGTTGGGGCCACCACCGAGGACGATCACCTTTTTGTTGGTGGTCGGCTCGGATTCGTCGCCTTCTTCATAAGTGCTGTAGAGATAAGGCGTATGGGCTTCGAACTCGGCGGCGCAGGTATCGACGCGGTAATAAGACGGGATCACGCCGAGCGATTTGCGATGGGCGCGCACCTGAGTTTCGGGCAATCCAAGCAGTTGGGCGATGTGGGCATCGGCATAACCGTAACGCTTCAGTTTGAGGAAGTCAGCGGCATCAAGACGATCAAGAGTTAGACCTTTGTCGAGGATTTTGTGTTGGATGGAGATGATGTCGCCCATCTGGCGGACGAACCACGGATCAAAGCCGGTGGTCTTGCTGACCTCATCCAAAGGCATACCGTTGAACAACGCAGAGGCGGTTTGGAACAGACGTTGGGCGGTGGGGACTTTGAGCATTTCAGGCGTGGCGTCACTCAATTTACTGCCAAAACCCATGATGCCGATGTCAAGAGCGCGGATACCTTTTTGCAGCGCTTCGGGGAAGGTGCGGCCTATTGCCATGACTTCGCCAACGGCTTTCATCTGGGGGCCGAGTACACGATCCACACCTTTGAACTTCTCGAAGTTCCAGCGGGGGATTTTGACAACGACATAATCCAGTGACGGTTCGAAGCTGGCCGGTGTGACGCGCGTGATGTCGTTGGGAATTTCATCGAGTGAGAAGCCGACTGCCAAAAGCGCCGCAATCTTGGCGATGGGGAAGCCAGTGGCCTTGCTGGCGAGTGCCGATGAGCGCGAGACACGCGGATTCATCTCGATGACGTAGACCTCACCGTCTTCAGGACTGACGGCGAACTGGACATTAGCACCACCCGTAGCGAGGCCCACTTTATCCAGAACGGCCTTCGACATATCACGGAGGCGCTGCATTTCTTTGTCGGTGAGGGTTTGGACGGGCGCGACGGTAATACTATCCCCGGTATGGACACCCATCGGGTCGAGATTTTCGATAGAGCAAACGACCACAAAATTGCCGAGTGTGTCGCGCATGACTTCGAGTTCGTATTCTTTCCAACCGAGCAAGCTCATATCGATGAGTACCTGCCCTACTGGACTAAGCTTGATACCGCGCTCGGCGATGGTGCGAAGTTCGGTTTCGTTGTAGGCAACGCCACCACCCGATCCACCAAGGGTAAAAGATGGGCGCACGAGCACAGGATAATTTAGGACATTAGCGGCACGAACGGCATCATCAATGGTGGTGACAACTTCGCTCGGCGGCGATTTGAGGCCGATTTCGGTCATGGCGTCTTTGAAGAGCTGACGATCTTCGGCAAGCTGGATACTGTCGAAAGATGCGCCGATGAGTTCAATATTGTGCTTTTTGAGAATGCCCTGTTCATGTAATGCAAGGGCGAGATTAAGCGCGGTTTGTCCACCGACGGTAGGTAAGATGGCGTCAGGGTGTTCCTGCTCGATGATGCGTTCGCACATTTCGGGCGTCAGGGGTTCGACGTAGGTGGCGTCGGCAAACTCCGGGTCGGTCATGATGGTAGCGGGGTTGGAGTTGACGAGAACGATGCGGTAGCCTTCGCGGCGCAGGACTTTACAGGCTTGTACGCCGGAGTAGTCGAATTCGCAGCCCTGGCCGATGACGATGGGGCCAGAGCCGATAACCATGATTGTGCGGATGTCAGTTCGTTTGGGCATGTGTACGTTTCCAGTTATCCGTTTAGAGTTGCCAGATTAAAAAAGGACGATCATAAGAAAAATAAGTTGATTAGTTAGTTTCCGACGCAGGTTGATGGTGGTTAAGTAAATAGTACTGCCATTGGTCAACGGATGAGGCACGCCTCATCCCTACAGCAATTCAGTTGGACAACGCCCGATCTCAAATGCGTCAGCAAGTGTAGCAAATACGAGTAACTTTCCCTATTGTCAGAAGCGACAAGGATAGGGTCAGAAACGATTGGGCAAAATGCTATTTAGCATTCTGCAATTGCAGATGGGCATATTCGAGCGCATCTTCCATTGTGGCAAAGATGGGAATGGGAGCGCCACCCATCTGCTTCACAAAATCGGCGTACATACGAGCGAACTGCTTCTGGCCAACAAAGATGCCGTGCATACGCGGGTCAATCGATGAGGCTGGCAGCCCGTCCCGTATGGCTTTGATCATTTTGATGATGTCCACAAAATCAGTATCCGCCGCTCGAATATCGGCAATGCGATAGACATCACCGTCGAATTTGGCAAAGATCGATGCTGTTTCCACGAACATATTCCTGACAGTGTCCAGGTCGATATGTCCTTCAAAGGTCACGACAACAATCGGTTCATCAGGCACCGGATCAATTTTGACAGGCATCATTTCCCCCTACAATTATTCACTCTGCTTTTGCTGCTCAAGTTCAATAAAGTGCATGGCATCTTCCATTGTGTGAAAAATGGGGATGGGTGCGGCACCAAGTTGTTTGAGGGTATCAGCATATAAGTGAATAAGTTGATTTTGGCCCACAAAAATCACCTGAAATTTGTTATCGATGGCATTCCCCTGCACGTTAGCACGACTGGCTTTGATGATGTTCACGATTTCGACGAAGTTGCTATCCGCATTTCGTACATCAGCTATGCGATAGATTTTCCCCTCAATACTAGCGGCGATAACGGCGCTTTGGGTAAAGGCTGATTTGGCTGTTTCAAGATCAAGAAAGCCTTCGTAATGCAAGATGATAATCGGTTGATCAGGTATACGTTCGACCGTTACAGGCATTAGAAGCTCCTTATCAGCAAGTAGTGCGCCGTAATAGCAACAATACAGCACAGCAATATTATTAAACTATTTTATACTGCAACGGTCAGTTTTTGATTTACCAATACTTAATCATCGACGGTACGAACCTATTCAGCAAAAAGCTGAGCGACACTCTGGCGGAACACTTCGGTATGTCGATCAATATCGGCGGCACTGGTTTGGGGTGCGATGAGCGCCATGTTGTGAAAGGGCGTGAGCAAGATACCGCGATTGAGGGCGGCAAGATGCATGTAGCGATCCAACTCGTCATCCATTGAGGCGACCGCTTCGCCACCGTTATGCGGTGCTTGTTCACAGAACCAGTATTCGGCACGACAACCAAGCCGCGTAACATGCCAAGGCAGATGATATTCATCAATGACGGATTGGACACCAGCAGCCCACCGTTCGGCAAGTGGAATGGTGTGGTCATAGGTTTGCTGCGTCAGCACATGCTCAAGCGTGGCTTTCATGGCAGCAACCGATAACGCATTTCCAGCAAGTGTGCCACCGATGCCACCGGTGTCGGCATGTTCGACGCTCATGGTCGTGCGGATACGTTCAGCAACTTCGGCGCTAAAGCCATAGACGGCAGCAGGAACACCACCAGCAATCGGTTTGCCGATGGTGAGGATGTCCGGTTCAAGTTTATAGGCGGCAGTATATCCACCCGGACTGGTGCAAATGGTGTGGGTTTCGTCGATAATGAGCAGTGTTCCAGTGCGACGGGTGATCTCACGCAAAGCCTCATGGAAACCAAGCTGCGGATGAACGATGCCGATGTTGGTCATGACGGGTTCAGCTAATACGCAGGCCACATCACCAGAGGCCAGTGCCGCTTCCAACGCGGGAAGATCGTTAAACTCGACCACGCGGGTAGTGAGCGCAGGATCAATGGCAGGGCCGACATTACCACGACGCGCAATGGCTTTTCCATCATCCAGGGTGACAAAGGTTTCATCAACTGTACCGTGATAGCACCAGTTAAAGACAAGTATTTTGCTTCGTCCAGTGATTTGACGGGCAAGGCGAATGGCAAACCGGTTGGCATCGGTGGCAGTCAGAGCCAACTGCCAATAAGGGAGATCAAAGCGCCGTTCGAGTTCGCGACCAATCCAGAGGGCATCTTCAGTGGGCAACATATAAGTGATACCGCGTGCAATCTGGTGAGCGATAGCATCAACAGTGGCCTGAGGCGCGTGACCGGTCATTGCGCCAGTATCACCGAGGCAGAGGTCGAGGTAATGGTTGCCATCGACATCGGTGAAATGCGCGCCAGAAGCCTGATCAACAAATACGGGAAATGCCCCTGCCCACTTAACCATCCAGTGCATAGGGACACCCGACAGCCAATGACTCCGAGCTTCATTGAACAACTGCTGCGAACGTGGATGTTGAGCGACGAAGTGCTGCTGTTCCTGCTCGAGACAGGCTTGCAGCCGGATACGATCGATTACGGTGGCAATGTTCTCTTCCCCTTGGTTTAGCATTAATGTCGTGGACACAACATGCCGTGTCCCTACGAGATGTATCAATTGGTTTAATTAGCTGCGACACCCGATTTAACACGTCCGACAAACTCGTCAAAGAGATAAAGTGAGTCGTGTGGGCCGGGGGCGGCTTCAGGATGATACTGAACGCTGAACACGCCCAGACTGACATGGCGCAGCCCTTCAACCGTGTTATCGTTGAGGTTGATGTGGGTGATCTCCGCGCCGGAGAGGTTGCTATCCTGTGTGACGGCGAAACCATGATTATGACTGCTGATTTCGACCACGCCCGTCAATAAGTTTTTGACAGGTTGATTGCCGCCACGATGTCCAAAACGCATTTTTTCGGTTGTGCCACCAAGGGCGAGGCCAATGATTTGGTGCCCGAGGCAGATGCCAAAAATGGGCAGCTTACCAAGCAAATCTTTGACATTCTGAATAGCATAGGTGACAGCAGCAGGATCGCCGGGGCCATTGCTCAGAAAGACGCCAGCCGGATTCATCGCCAGCACTTCGGCAGCGGTCGTGTGCGAAGGAACAACCGTCACACGCAGGCCACGATCGGTGATCATACGGAGGATATTGCGCTTGATGCCAAAGTCATAAGCGACGATCAATGGGCCAGTTGCATCATAGTGATGATCACGATACCACTGCGGATCGCTGCGTTCATGCCAATTGTACGGTTCGGAGCAGGTCACATCATCAACCAAATTCCAGCCGGACATATCCGGTGATTGGCGCGCAACTTCGACCAGCGCCTGCGGATCATTGGCGGCTTCACCGTGGGCGATGACAGCACGCATGACACCGACGCTGCGGATATGGCGGACGAGGGCGCGGGTCGCCACATCGGATAGGCCCATGATCCCCTGCGCTTTGAGATAGGTGTCGAGATCGCCCTGTTCACGCCAATTACTCACCACGGGACTGAGCGAACGTACGACAAATCCGGACACCCAGATGCGTTCAGACTCAGGATCAAGCAGGTTGATACCCGTATTGCCCACATGCGAAACGGTCATGGTGACGATCTGCTTGTGATAGGACGGGTCGGTCAGGATTTCCTGATAACCCGTCATCGAAGTGTTAAAGACGAGTTCGCCCGTTTGTATTCCCTCGGCACCGAAGCCAGTTCCTTTAAAAATCCGCCCGTCTTCGAGCGCCAAACATCCGATCATATTCACCCCGAAAATACATATCTAGCCGCAGAGGCGCGGAGGACAGAGAGAAAGCTAAGAACGATAATCGCCGTTGATTGACACATAGTCGTGGCTGAGGTCACACGTCCAGACGGTGGCTGAACCGTTTCCTGCACCCAGGTCGAGCAAAATACTGGCCGAGGCTTCTTTGAAGATAGCCGTCGCCTGTTCCTCGCCGTAGCCGCTGGGCATTCCATCGGCAAACAGCAGGAGCGAACCCAACGTAAATTCTTCGGTTTCACCGGGAGCAATCCACAATTTGACATGTTCGGGAACAATCGGAATGCCTGCGCGACCGGCTGCCGCGACAATGCGCCCCCAATTGGCATCATTGCCGAAAAAGGCCGTTTTGACCAGTGGGGATGTGGCGATGGTATTGGCAATCTGGTGAGCTGCTTCCGGTGAAGGCGCGCCTTTGACTGTCAGTGTGATGAATTTGGTCACACCTTCGCCATCGCGGACAATGTCCTGCGCTAATTTGCGGCAGACAGCGGCCAAGGCTTCGTGGAAAGCGGTGAAGTCATCGGGTGATTGCAGGGTTACGCCGCTAAGGCCATTGGCAAGCAGCAGCAACGTGTCGTTGGTACTCATATCGCCATCGACCACCACACGATTAAAGGTGGTTTCAGAGGCCGATTGGAGCAAACCTTTGGCTGTATCCACAGACAGTGCCACATCAGTGACCACGACGCCCAGCATCGTCGCCATGTTGGGTGCAATCATGCCCGCGCCTTTGGCGATACCTGCGATGTTATAGGTCGCGCCGCCGGATGTCGTCACCGTGACAGAAGCCATTTTTGGACGGGTATCGGTGGTCATGATGCCAGCGGCAGCGTCCGACCAGTTGTTACCTAATGAGGCAGATGCCAGATCAATGCCATGCACGATTTTTTCCATCGGCAACTGCGAACCGATGACTCCCGTGGACATGACCAGCACTTCGTCAGCCGCGCAGCCAATTTTCTCGGCGGTTAGGCGCGCCATCTCGCGGGCGTTGACAAGTCCCTGCTCACCTGTGCAGGCGTTGGCACATTTGGTATTGATGGTCACAGCACGAATATGATCTTTGTTACCCTGAAGCTGTTCCATGTCAAACAGGACAGGCGCAGCTTTCATATAGTTGGTGGTAAAAACGCCTGCCGCAACACAAGGCACCTGACTGAAAATGAGTGTCATATCGAGCGCATCATTTTTCTTCAAACCAGCATGAACACCTGCGACGCGAAAACCGGATACAAATTCAATGGAGGGGTTGACTTCGGTCACTGAAAATTCCTTTAATATGTTAACCACAGAGACGCAGAGAAATATAGAGAAAATCCAAGATCATGCAGAGAAAATAGTCGTGAGTTTCTCGACGAGGTGATCCACGTTCGATTTCTCGATAATGAGCGGCGGAACAAAGCGGATGACATTTGTTCCGGCATTTACCATAAGCAGACCTTGTTCGTAGCCCTTCTCGATGATGCTACTGACATCGACTGTTAGTTCGAGGGCGACGATTAAGCCCTTGCCGCGTACTTCTTTGATGATGGGGCTGTTGATTTCGGACAAGCGCTCGATGAGATAGTTACCAACTTCGGAAACATGCGCCAGGAATTCAGGATTATCAATGCGCTGTAGGACGTGCTTGGCAACACTGGTGACGAGGGGTCCACCGCCGAAGGTTGTGCCATGTTCACCCGCGTGCATGGCACTGGCAACCGCATTGGTCATCAATATCGCGCCAATGGGCAAACCACCGGCCAAGGGTTTGGCGAGAGTCATAATATCAGGTGTAACACCGCTCCACTGGTGCGCCCAGAGTTTACCTGTGCGCCCCAATCCACATTGCACTTCATCGAAGATGAGGACCGCGCCGTTTTGGTCGCAGAGTTCGCGCAAGCCTTTCAAGAATTCAGGGGTCGCGACATTCACGCCGCCTTCACCTTGAATGGGTTCGATGATGACACCCGCCGTTTTTGGACCAATGGCCGCCCTGGCACTTTCAAGGTTGTTATATTCGGCGAGTACAGCACCGGGCATCAAAGGCATGAAAGCCTTCTGGTATTTTTCTTTGGGAGTCAGTGCAACTGCGCCCATCGTACGTCCGTGAAACGCTCCGGTGAAGCAGACGATTTCGGTTTTATCGTGGATGCCTTTTTCGTACTGAACTTTACGGGCAAATTTAACTGCGCCTTCGTTGGCTTCGGCACCGCTGTTGCTGAAGAACACACGATCTGCAAAAGACTTTTCGACCAGCATGTTCGCCAGTTCAATTTGAGGGGCGGTGTAGTAAAGATTGCTGGTATGAATTAAGCCCATCGACGCGGCCTGGATGGCTTGTGCCAGCCGGGCATCATTGTAGCCGAGGGCATTGACGGCAATACCAGCGACCCAATCCTGATAGGGTTTACCATCACTATCAAACAAGGTCGAACCCTCGCCGTGTACCAACACAAATGGTGGGCGCTTATAGGTCTGGACGATATGATCATTTTCGTCCCGAATCAATTGGTCAGTCATTGTGGGCGTAGTCGTTGCAGGCATTTTTTTAGTCTCCAGTTTTATATTGATGATTTCGTGAAACAATTTAATCAAGGTTTCGAGTACAAATTCACCCATTTTTCAATTGTTGTAAGCCATTTGCCATAGGTTTGAAGATCACCATCTGAACAATTCACTTTAAGTAAACGTTGCAAATCGCTCCATCCTTCTAATAAGTGTCCAATTGCATAATAATCGGCTAGAAAATTTTCAATCTCGACATCCCAAATCACAACTTTATTTGAGCTATCAGAACGATTTATGCTCTTTAAGCGACAATCGGAAACTGAAGTAAGCTTTTGAATAAAGGTTTGAATACGCGGCATATAAAGTTCTGGATACTGAGCGGAAACATTGACATACTGTTGACCGTCCCAACCAAACCAAAGGACTAAATCCACACTCGATATTCCTGATCTTGGTTCAAGACCTTTAATTTCTGGAATACCATCGTGGTTAAGATCTTCAAAACGAGCTGGGTAAACCTTAGTGGGCTGAGGCGAAATATCGACAATTTGGTTATTTGGTTTAATCTCTAGTATTTCGAGCCAAGGGGCGCAGCAACTTCCACCTCGACCCACATAAACGGCTATATCTGGAAGTCCATTGCCGTTCCAATCAGTAAAGCCCTGTTCATCAAAAAAGAGGTAATACAAGCTATCTACCGGTATTGATAGAGGATTGTCTAGCAAAATTGGTTGCTGGTTGGCAAGTCGAAACAACACTAAGCGATCAAAACCAGCTTCGTAGCCAGCATGATGAATGATAAGAACTACATATTTAGTGTTCGCAAAAGATGTCGTTTTCAATTCTAACGTCAATTCACTAAGATCAAGGTATCGGTCAGCCTGCACTTCTTCAACTATCAAGCTATTTGCGATGTCGTCGAATATCGGATGGTTAAACCCAACAGTCGTTGTAAGTTTGTTGAGATATGCCTTCTTTTGCTGAGTCAATTCCGCTACTGTATACGTAGGGACTGAGGTAGGCATTAGTGTGCCAGTCGTTATAGGTTCAATTCCGAAAATCGCAGATGCGGTATTCGTAAATTCAATAGCCGCCGCATCTGTCGCCTCGCCTACGATATAAGTAGCAGTCATTTCTAGTGGGTCTAGTGTTCCGAACACTTCATGGGTCGCCGTAAAAGCTGGCAGTGGTGTTAGGGTTGGCGAAGGGTACAACTTTGCATAAGCTGTCCTATTATCCATAATAGAAGTGATAGTCAATTGCCACGGCTCTTGAGTTGGAACTAGCCCAGTAACCGAATTATTTTGAGCGAGTATCATCCCAAGCCCCAATACAAAGAGAATCACAAAAAACAAAAACACCACGAGCATTCGTGCTCTGTGTTGATTACCCTTTTGCATTGGTCTGAGACTTTTGTAGATATTCATTCCAGCCGAGTTTTTCTTCGATCCACAAATCCGATAATTTGAAACTTTCCAGCCAGCCATTCTCGATCTCGTAGGCGAGGATGGCACGTAACCATCCGTAAATCCGTGTCGCGGCTTCAGGGGCCAGTTTGCCCGAGTCCAGAACATGCCGCACTAGCTTCTGGCTGTACAACGAGTCTCGCGCAAGGGCGTTGTACATCAGGTGATGCAGTTCGTGGCAGTTCGGACACAACTGCACGGTGACCGCATTTTCGCCATGTGTGGCAATGTCCCACAAATGGTGGCGCTGCGAGATCGGATAGCCACAGGCCGAGCAAGCCGTCATCCGTTCTTTGTCGGTGGCACGGCGACGGCGCATGAGCTTGCGATACTTGTGCGCCTGATAGAAGTCCAGCCAATGTTCAATGATGGCACGGCGTTCGGCAGGGTCTTCTTTGTCGGCAAGCGCTTCGTCAAAGGCGGTGATGATTTTATCCGCCAATCGTTCCCGGTAGATGTAACGGACAAGGGCGTGCAACTCCTCGACCCGTTGTTGTTCATTCGGCATCAAGCTCACCCCAAAGCGTCTAGTTTACGAACGCACAATCAGAGTGATGTGTGTGCTTTATTTTACATCACGACATATAGGCAATAACACCTTCTTCATGGGCGGCAACGTCCAAATAAAATGCGCGCAGACGATCAAACGCGTGCCAGAGTTCGGCGAAAACTTTCTCTTTGCCGAGTAAGGAAATGCTATCGTAAACACCCAGGCGGATCATGGCTTGCACATCGTAATGTTCGGCCAGCATCTGCGGCGTGACTTGATTCAGATGATAGCAAGTCGTTTGTAATTCATGATGTGGCAAGAAGAAAACGGCTGTGCCATTAAACTTGATACCCAGTAATTCATCGCCGCCGACGATAGCACGGCTGGCCCAATCAACACCCCGTCCGGCTTCCCCAGCACGACGACGAGCCGCCAATAGATAATGAAGAACATCCCAATAATGACCAATAAAGCAGTTACGCTGGGCAAGGCCGGGATTGGTGCGCATCAGGCTGAGCAGCTCAGCGCCAAAATCTGCGCCCGCAGGGGTGACCGTAGGCTGTGTTTCTAAACGGGGCGGCCAAATAGGTTCAGGCTGGATTGGCTGGGGATCCGTAGCCAGGAAGGCGAACATCGAACTGGTATCCACTTTGACTTCAGGCTGTGGTATCCATTTCCAATGTTCAGGAACCGCTTGATAACGCATCTCAAGAGCCATAACCTATTGCTCCATCACTTTTGAAACCATACGAGTGTATCGCCGGCCTGACACGCTTCAATATTCCCAAAAGCGAGCTGCTGTTCCAGACGCTTAAGCCCATCCTGATATTCAGCATCGGTGATCAGCCTCAACATCGAATACCCTTTGGTTTTGACCAGAGTCACAAAACTTTCATCCAGTGTGATTGATCGGCCCTCATTCATCGGTTCGGCTTTCAGCAACGTCAAGTTTTGGCCTGAGGCAGATGTTACAATTTGTTGAATATCAGGGTAACGGGCTTTATCAACAAGTGCTGTCGCAGGGAAAAAACCCGTAATCGGGCGCTTATCAATTTGGCTATGAGATTGGGTGACAATACACACTTTGGCCTGTGGTTTAAGTACACGATGGATTTCAGCGAACATAGCATCGATATGCCGGATGTGATGAATAACATCGGTCATATAAACGAAATCGAATGTGTCTGCATTAAAAGGCAAATGTTCGACGTCAGCTTGCTGGATGATAAGGTTCGCATTTTTCTGCCGTGCTTTGATCAACATCCCTTCGGAGGGTTCGATTCCATAGACGTTGGCATGTGACACTTTCTGAAGCAAGTCGGTGTAGTTACCTGTCCCACAGCCAACATCCAGGACACAGGAATGCTCAGATAATTGGGCGTCAAGCACAAGACGGGTGACAAGATCGAGGTCGGCTTGTCTCACGTTATCGTAGGTTGTGCTTATCTGGTCGTAGTTCAACATAGCAATTCAGTCCGTGTAGGTAGCGGACACGATGTATCGTGTCCCTACAACATCATCTAGATACACTAGCGAAAACGGTACCACCGCCAGCGGCCAAGCCTTTGAGGTTGGTGATCACTGCACTGTTGACACCGGTTTGGAGGGCATGGAGCGCGGTTTTCACTTTAGGGATCATGCCACCAAAGATGGTGCCGTTATCGATCAGCGATTGAGTTTGCTCTGGCGAAAGCGTTGAAACAACTTTGTTATCCACCAGAACACCTTCGACATTGGTCAAGAAAACTACGCGACCAGCGTTAATGGCAGCCGCTAACGCCCCAGCGACATGATCCGCGTTAACATTCAAATTGCTATCGTCACCGAGCGAAACCGGCGAAATCACCGGTGTAATGCCCTGCTCAAGCAGATTGAGCACAATGTCACCGCGTACGGAGACGACCTCGCCCGTGAAACCCATATCCTGACCTGCGACCTGCATTTGACGGGCGCGCACAAGACCCCGATCTACGCCAGAAAGGCCGAGGGCATCCAGACCAGCAGCCAGCAAGCAGCGAACAAGACGCTTATTGACCGTACCGCACATGACCATCTCGACAATTTTGAGCGAGTCACGGTCGGTAATTCGAACGCCGTCCAAATAACGGGGCTCAATGCCCATAACCTTTTGCATGGCGGTGATTTCAGCACCACCGCCGTGTACGATGACGGTTGGTGTATTCAATGATTTGATGGCCGCCGCGAAATCTGCTAAATAGGCGGGGTCATCAAGTTCGTGACCGCTGACTTTGACGAGGGTTAGCTGCATGAGAACTCCGTTCCAGAAAACTTAACGCAAAGGCACAAGGATACAAAGAATTAGGCCGAAGACGGCAATGAGATCAACAAAATGGCAACAAGTGCCGCAACAATACCCAGGATTTGGATGCGTGTGAGCCGCTCTTTCAGGAACAGCCACGCCAACATAACGGTCATTGCCGGATAAAGTGACGAAAGTATCGACGCAATATCCAGCCGACCGAGGTGTGAAGCCACAACAAAAAAGGCGTTGGCGGTCGCATCCAGCGCACCAGAAAGCGGGATCATCACCCACTGGCGTTTATCAACCGGACGCCATGACCCTTTGGATAGAACCGTTATGATGAGCATGGCTACAAATGAAGCTCCACGTGCAACGGCCAAAGGCCAAAATACGGCATTCGACTGGACACGGTCGATCAACACGAAGAACATGCCAAAACCCAAACCCGCCACAAAAGCCAGGATGAGAATTTTCCGCTGCGGCAGCTGTCCACCAGAATACGAAACGAACCACAGACTCAAGATACCGATTCCGAAGCCGATGAATTGAATCGTCGTCGGTAATCCATTTGCGAGCATACTCACGACCACCGGAATAATGGCGGCAATCACCCCGACCATCGGTGCCGCTAACCCCATTCGTCCAGATGCTAAGGCACTGTACAATCCACCCAATCCAACTGCCCCACTCAATCCAGCTAAAGCGCCCCACACCAAATCGGATGGCGGCGGTATCGTCTCGTGACTGACGACCGCCAGTACGAGAAACAACAACAGGCCAACCAGATGGGCCAGCAGCAGCACGCTAATCACCGATTGTTTGCGGGTGGCAAGGCCGCCGCTGAAATCACCCGCGCCCCATGATGCAGACGCTAGTAAACTAAAGGCGACGACCCCAACTTCAGGCGAAAAAGACATTCAAGCCCATCCAATCATCTGACAACAGTGCCGTGGAGAAATACTAGAGCAAACCAGTCGTTTCAGGCCAACCGTACATGAGGTTCAGACATTGAACCGCCTGACCAGACGCGCCTTTACGCAAATTATCGGTAACGCTGGTGATGTGCAGATAGCGATCCGTAACAGGCGTAAGGCTGATGGCTGCACCGTTGGTACGGATGACGTGTTTAAGCGTGGCCTGTTGTCCAGCGGGCAGCACCTTGACCAAGGGTTCAGCGCCATAGGTTTCTTCGTAAAGTGCCTGAGCATCATTTGCCGAAAATTCGGGCTTAAGTGTGACGTAGATGCTTGCCATGAGTCCACGATCCACTGGTAGTAAATGTGGGGTGAAAATAAGTAAGCCAGCTTTCGGATTGAGCTTGAACATTTCCTGTTCAATTTCACCGGTGTGGCGATGTACACGTCCGGGATTGTAGGGCGAAAAATTGCCATAAACTTCGACAAAATGGAGATTCGGTTTCGGTTCACGGCCTGCGCCGGAAACACCGGATTTGGCATCCACAATGATAGGGGCGTCAGCGACCAACCAGTCGTGGCGAAGAACCGGTGCAACACCTAACAGTGTGGTGGTCGGATAACAACCGGGGGCAGCGACTAGATCTACACCTTTAAGTTTCTCGCGGTTAAATTCCGGAAGGCCATACGGTGTGGGCAGCAGTTCAGGATTAGGATGTGTGCCACCATACCATTTTTCATAGACTACTGCTGTATCGAGGCGAAGGTCAGCCGACAAATCTACCACTTTTTTGCCAGCAGCGCGGGCTTTGGCAGCCATCGGCGCGGAGGCTTTGTGCGGAAGTCCGAGGATTACTGCATCTACGGCTGATAAATCAGCTTGATCAGGTGGAACATAGCTGAGGTGAGTAAAAGGGATCGGTTGACCAGCATAGGTATTACTGGTGCCAAAGACCAACTCGACGTTCGGATGCTTAGCAAGGATTTCAACGGCATCCTGCCCCGCATAACCGGAGGCTCCGTATACACCAACTTTGATTTTCTCGGACATTCTCACTCCTTCGCGGATAGTCACCATCAGCACTATTCTAAAAGAACACGTTGTACCGTGTCCCTACTTGCCCATAAAAACAAAACCCCCCAACCTCGGTGTGAGGTCAGGGGGAGTTTTTGCAATCTGGTTCGCGTTTCAAGCGCGCTTCAGTACCAGCACAAAAATCCCAGCATGACCTCGTTGGTCTGCGGGCGACGGCTGCGACGACGCAGTGTTGTGCCGGTTAGTTTCATTATCAAATCCAGTTAATGAGACGATAACGGAAAGTTTAAGCAATCTAGCTGCAAAAGTCAACGTATTTGTGTAAGAATTTTCTGATGCAGGCCATCAAATTCGTTCTTAGGGATAATATCCGCTAAAAAACCGCGAATACCATTGAGAACATTCTAAGGCCAAGTAAGACCGCCAAAGGCCACTGCGTGATAGAATGCGATTGTAGACAGACTGAGGATTTATATGTGGCAAGATGAGATTCGGAAGAATGTTCGGTTTAATTTTACCGTTAACATACTAGACGCGGCGTTTTATGGTTTCGGATCATTAGGATTAGCGTCGATTGTGACGGTTATTCCTTTATTTCTAAACAGTTTGCACGCCTCGACAATATTAATTGGCTTGATTACATCATTCCATGCGATTGGTTGGCAACTCCCACAGCTCTTTACGGCACAGCGAGTCGCGAAGATGCGGCGCTACAAGCCATTCGTCACATTTATGACGTTTCATGAACGCTGGCCTTTTGTCGGTCTAATGGTGATTGCTATATCGCTGCCCTTCATCAGTGAACAACTGGCGCTGTGGCTAACTGTGATTATGGTGATGATCTTCGCCTTAGGTGGCGGCTTAGCAGCAACCGCATGGCAAAGCATGATCGCTAAAGTCATGCCCAAAGAGCGAATTGGGACTTTCTACGGTACCCAATCGGGTGTGGCGAATTTAACGGCTGCCGTCGGTGCGGTCGCTGCCGGATTCATCCTCAAGAATATGGCTTTCCCTCACGGCTACATCGTATGTTTTCTGGTTACGAGCGTGACGACTTTTATCTCGATGGGGTTTTTAGCCTCAACCCGCGAACCCCATCATGAACATGAAGAGGAAGTCGTAGAGGTGACTACCCAACAGCCTGAACCTATGGATTTCGGCTGGCGCAAAATGTTTGGGATCGTGCGGGACGATATAAACTTTCGCTGGTTCTTAGCAGGGCGCACATTAGCCCAGTTCGCAAACATGGCACTGGCCTTTTATACCATTTACGCGTTGAAGCATTTCGGTATTAATGAGCAAACTGCTGGAATCCTGACTGGGGTGCTGCTGCTTTCCAAGACGGTTGCAAGCCCATTGCTGGGATGGATGGGTGATCGTTGGGGGCACCGCACAGTACTGGTCATTGGCGGGTTGATTATGAGTCTGAGCGCAGGTTTAGCACTTAGCGCACCTAATATCGGCTGGTTCTACGTCGTTTATGCGCTTTCAGGTTTCGCAGATGCTTCTATGTGGGCAGTGACGATGGCTTTTACTCAAGAATTTGGTACAGGTCGCGAAAAACCCCTATACATCGGATTAGCGAATACCTTGCTGGCACCGTTCACGTTGGTTGCGCCGTTTATTGGTGGTGCGTTGGCGGAGAGTTTGGGCTTCGGATCGACATTCGCAGTTTCTATTGTGTGCGGATTATTAGCAGCGGTAGTATTCCAGTATGCCGTACGTAACCCGCAAACATCACGCCCATTGGTAGTTTTCAGCCAACAGACCGCAGCAGGCGATTAAAACACCTTTTAGGCCAGCGATTGATTAAGGAATATGCCGTCAGTAGTAGCTGGCGGCATTTTTATTGGAAGGTTTTAGGGCGGAACAATAAATTCTGGTGAGGGTGGCCCCATCATTCCATTCGAGTCGATGGCCGAGATCACCAAACCCGCGACCACCTGCGGATAAAAACCATCCCAATCAACACTGTTGGTATTCCAGGGGAATTCGCGATTAATAATGAGCGAGCCAGGGTCACGCAAACCGATTTTATAGCCAGTCGCACCGGGAATTGGCTCCCAAACCAATGTGCGTTTGGTACCTTCACCAGGTCGCAAACTGATATTACGAGGCGGGGGCAAACCGTCAGCTAAGACGTAGGTTGCCGCTAATATGGCCTGGGTCGTGCGTCGTAAATAGGTGGCTTGAACATCGCCTATAACATCCTGCGGTGTATGTTGACGCCCCCGATCTTCCAACGACTCGATAAAGCGAATCGCAGGAAAACCAGCTTCGGTAAAGGACATATGATCACCATAACGGCCAAGGCGATCTTCAACGTCCTGAAGTTCCATAATCATGTCCGGTACCATCGTAAAGTCGATCCAATAGACCGCACGCGCCAACTGTCGTGATGGTGAACTATCCGGCCCAGCCGAGAAAATTCGCATATGGTTATCGTCAATCGCGCCGTTGGCTCCGGTACTGCTGCCAATAATATCCATGTTCAAAACATAATTGACGGGAAATCGCGACAGCCAACTGCTGACAAAAGATTTGCTGCCCATACGCCCAACTTCTTCGGCAGAGAAGGCCACAAAAAGAATGGTCGCACCGTGCCTGCGTTGGGACAAGATATTTGCCATTTCGATGAGAGCCGCAATACCCGAACCATCATCATTCGCGCCGGGCGCCGGATAAGAAAAGTCATTCGGATCAATCGAAATGCTATCGTAGTGCGCACATAAGACGATAACACCGCCTCCGATTGCCGTACCGGGAATAGTACCGATGATATTACGCTGGGTCGTATTGATGCCCGCCCAGCTAAGGCTAAAGGGCTGATCAACAACCGAAAAGTTGCCTGCCGATTTGACCGCAATCGCATCAAATTGCCCCCGAACGTAACGGTAAGCCGCCGCTACACCTGAATTGGGCAAATCGGGCGAATTCACATGACGCGTTCCCAAATTTTCCAAGGCACTGACATGCATAAAAAGATGGTCAGTATCCACCTGATCAAGCAAGGCGTTCATATTGGCTTTTGCTGTAAGCGGATTAGCCTGTGATTGATTTTGATTTGTTTGTCCATTTTGCGGAATTTGAGGCGGCTCAACTGTTACATAAGCAATGGTTGGCTGCGGCGTATCGGTGACTCGAGGCACGACTGTGGGTGGCACGTTGTTGTTCGTCAAATTACAGGCGGCAGCCCAAACTAAGACGACAGTGAGAAATATCCCTAAAGGGATGACAGATTTAGGCTTCATACAGCCGATTTTACCACAGGCTGACAGCAAACTTCCTTAAGCGATAGCGTGGCGCAGGGAAAGCGTATATCAAATACAAATTGAACGGGTAAAATGCCGAGTACATTGATTGCAAGACATTAGAGTTAGAATCACTTTCTTAATTGAGAAGTATGCTAACGTATTGGACTGCACTTGCCGCAAATGCAGTGTGAGAGCATAATAAGGTCTTGCCTAACAGTGACCAGATTTAATTAACTGCACAACACTCAAGGAATAGGCTTTTGACCAGTTTGAAAATGATTACGGCCACCTTCGTCCTCCTGTTGGCAGCGGGATGTGGTGGCGCACCTGCCGCAACTCAAAGCCCAGCATCGAATACCAACTCTAGCCCGACAGTGGCAGCACAGCCGACAATTGGTCAGATGCCTACCAATGCAACAGGGGTTAAGTTAGTCGCAAAAGTAAATGGCGAAGAAATCACAGAACCAGATTTCGAACGGGCATTGGCGCGCAAACAACAGGAAGTAAATGCGGCTTCCCCCGATGCTTTGAAGACAGATGTGCTTAACCAGATTATTGAGGAACGCCTGATTTTGCAGGGAGCGCAGGCCCAGAATATTACGGTATCGGATTCCGATGTACAGACCGAGCTACAAGCTCAAATTCAAGAGGCTGGTGGTGATGCAGGGTGGACGGATTGGCTCAAAACCAATTTGTATACCGCTGAAGAATTCCCACAGGTACTGCGAACATCGCTGATTTCGAATAAAGTGCGTGATAGCCTAACGGCTGACCTGGAAGGCAATGTTAAGCAGGTACACGCGCGTCATATCCTGCTGCGAACGGAAAGTGATGCTAAAGATATACTCACCAAGTTAAGTGGTGGCGAAGACTTTGCAGCCCTGGCGGCACAGTTTTCGCAGGATGAGACAACCCGCGAGCGCGGTGGCGATTTGGGATGGTTTACATCGGAAGAGTTATTGACGCCACAACTGACCGAAACAGCCTTTAAATTACAGGCTGGACAAATCGCCGGACCGATCGCAACTGAATTAGGGTATCATGTGATACAGGTTTTAGAGATTGCTGATCGTCCAGTTGAACCGGAGCGTCGGGTGTATATTTCTCAAACACGTTTCGAAAACTGGCTGCAACCCTTGTATGCCAAAGCAGTAATTGAACGATACACCGGGTAAACTATTCTTTGTATTTGCGCTATGATGGAAAGGGACACTGTTATGGGGCAAAACCGGATCTACAATATGGTTAGTATCATTTTTCTGGTGTTGTCCATTTTAACGGTCATTTGGGTTATCATGCGACTGCTCGGCCCGGCAGTTGCTTAGTGACGGGGGTAAGCATGGGAGAAGGCAAAGGAACAATTTATAACGTCATCAGTTTGGTCTTTCTGGTGCTGACCATCCTGACGATTGTCTTCGTCATCATGCGGATGGCTGGCCCGGTTGCCGAAAAGCGAGAGGTCGCGCTCAATTTGCCAACTGCCGTGATTTTACCGACGCTAACGCCCAGCCCGATTCCTACAACGGGCTTGCCACCGACGTTTACTTTTACACCAACTGATACACTAACACCAACCAACACACTACCGCCGACCGAAATACCACCGACGGTTACGGTTTCGCCTACGATTACGGATACTCCAGCGCCAACCGAGACACCGGCTGCGACACTGACGCCATCAATTAGCCCGACACTATTACCAACGGAAACGCCAACAGGGCCAACACCAACACTGGCCCCGACGCTTAATCCTTATCTGTATGAATTGCGGCAAGGACAGGTCATCTTTACCCAAAACTTCGCCAACACAGCAGCTTGTGCATGGCAAGGATTAGGTGGGCAAGTCTTCAATACGGAAGGCACACCGCTCAATGGGTTAAAGATACATGTTTTCGGATCGAACTTTGACCGCACGGTGGACAGTGGCAGCAACTCGCTCTACGGACCGGGTGGTTGGGAAGTACCGGTTGATAACAAAATCAGCGCCCAAACCTATTATGTGGAACTGTTGAGTCCGGGTGGAACCGCGGTATCAGCACGGATACAGGTGACCTTCCCATCCGATTGTGCGCGCAACGTAGCATTGGTTAATTTCATTCAAACACGCGCCACGTAAGACGATGAGTGACGAACAAGAGACAGGTGGGGTACGGCGCTTCGGCCGCAGGGATCGCAAACGTTCGCTTGATCCACGCGGACCACTGTTCCCACCTGATGAATCCATCGAAGAAATAAATCAAACCCCGGCCAAGGCTGAGAAGCCCAGAGTTGGGGTATCCATACCTGAACCTGCCGCGCCGATTGCTCAGGCAAAGGTGCAGCCTTCCATCGTTCGACCTGCCCCAGCACAATCAACGACAGTAGCAAGCTCATCTAGTGGCAAGCATGTAATGGCAAACCTGCTGACAGTTTTGTTCTTACTAGGAACCATCGGCATGATCGCGTTAGTGGTCATCATCACACAGAATCCCTATACGTCTCTCAATCCATTTCCGCCGTTTACGCCGCTGCCGATTGTGATTACGGCAACGTTTTTGCCGCCGACAGAGGCCCCACCGGGAACTGCCGCACCAACACCAACTTTTACCCCAGTACCCATTGAAACCGGCAGCGTATCACAAACACCGTTCACCTTTGTACTCGCCAAGGAGCAACCTGTATACGCGCCGAACGCGAACGACAAAGGCTGCAATTGGTCAAGTATCGCCGGTACGGTGACGGACGTTAAGGGAACAGCGTTGGATGGTTACCGTGTGAGCATTAAAGGGAATAGCATAAATGAAACTGTATTCAGTGGAGCTACGCTGACTTTCGGGGCTGGCGGTTTTGAATTATTTTTGAACGGTACGCCTCAAGCTCAGACTTACAACGTTCAATTATCCGACCCACAAAGCCATGCGGTATCGGCGGAATATACCATTGCGACCAAAGCAAGCTGCGACCAAAACGTGGCGGTGTTACAGTTCGTTCAGCAAGCGCCGTAGAAAAGCTACTGAGGCTGTTTATAAATAGGCAAATAGACTTTAAAGGTCGTGCCACGTCCAACGGAACTTTGTACCGTGATATTCCCCTCGTGCAAATCCACAATTTCTTTAACAATACTTAAGCCCAGCCCAGTGCCAGGGATGCTGGTTTGCCCTGCCCGTTCTCCGCGATAAAAGCGAGTGAAGAGATGAGGAATATCGGCTTCGCTAATGCCCATGCCTGTATCGGTTACTTCCAAGTACACTAGCTGTTGAGCTTCCTCGAAAGCCGTCCGCACAGTAATACTGCCATTAGGCGTGTAGTTAATGGCATTGGCAACAAGGTTGGTGACAACCTGTGCCAATTGGTTAAATTCACCGCGTACTTCGGGTACGGGGTTAGATCGGAATGTCATTTGTAAACCACCGATTTCGGCGCGCGGTTCCAATGCCATGACTACCTGTTGAATGACATTGTTCAGATCAACTGGTCCAAAGGCGATGCGATCATGGCCCAATTCAAGCCGCGATAAATCCAAAGTGGCATCGACGAAATTACTCAACCGTTCCAACTGCTCCTTGAGACCCATCAGATAAACAGGATGCTTCTCCGGGGCACTGTGCTGAAGTAAATAGACACGGGTACTCAAAACAGTGAGAGGTGTTCGAAGCTCATGGGTGACATCAGCGATAAATTTGGTCTTTAGACGATCCAATTCCGTCAATCGCTCGTTGGCGGCCTGAAGTTCGGCGGTACGCTCGGCGACAAGCTGTTCTAAATTCGTATTGATCCGTTGAATTTCAGCTTCAACCTGTTTACGAGCGCTTATGTCTTCAACTACGGCGATGGTGCGAGCTTCCCCTTCACCGGGAAACCGTGTCGCATTTAGACGAACCCAAACATACTCTCCATTTTTACAGCGGTAGCGTTTCTCCATTTGGTAAAAATCGCGTTGACCCTGGAGTAGTTCTTGAAACAGCGTAGTGGTGCCTTCAAGATCGTCATGATGCGTCACATCCCCAATGGTCATCTCCAGGAATTCTGCCTGCGTATAACCTAGTAATCGTGTAAAAGCGGGGTTTACGGAAACGATACGGCCACGAGCGTTAGCTAACGCGATACCAACATTTACACCCGTAAATACGGACCTAAAACGTTCTTCACTGGCGTGAAGCTTTGTTTCGGCGCGTTTCAATACACACAAATGCCCAAGCATGTTGCTAAACAGTGCCAGAATTTCCAATTGGTTCGGTTGCGCGGGCGAATGCGTGAAATAATTATCAATGGAGAGGCCACCTATGATTTGATCACCATCAAAGAGATGCCCCGTCGCTTTCCAACCGTACCCGACCGGCTGAGAATACTCGTTATGCAGTTCGCTGTCGCCCTTAAAATAGACCTTCTTGTTTTCGACCTCGACCATATTGCTTAATTGAGGCAGTACAACAGAAGTCCGCGTACGAACATTTCTCTCATCCCGAATAGTCCCATCTTCAGCCGTACCAAATGTCCCAATCGTGAAATCCGGGTCATCAGCATCAACTAACCACAGTCCTGCCCGTTCGAACTTCAGGCGGTTGCGTCCCAATTCGACAGCTTTGAGACAAAACTTATCGAAATCGTCGATACGCGCAAGTTCAATGGTTATGTCTTGAAGGGCTTTCAACTGCTCAAGAAAGAGACGCGATTCTTCTTGACGCAGCGAAAGCGCCTTTTGTGCTTGAACACGCTCGGTAATATCAACATTGACACCCATAATTCCAAGCTTAGTTTTGTTATAGGTGATAGGCGTTTTGATCGCAAAAAAATGACGTTCTTCACCATCAAAGATATAGGAGACATCACGGTATAATGTCTCCCCGGCTATCACGCGTGCGTTGCTGAGCCGCCACTCTTCGCGTACTTCCGGTAATACATCCATGTCGTCGATGGTCATACCCAGCAAATTACCCCGAAGCCGAACTGATTGTGGGGTTTGAAAAATACAACGTCCATCCGCATCCCGTACCCACAGATCAAATGGGACATGATTAAAAATCGTTTGTAAAAGTGCCTCATTGCGCCGGAGGGCGGCCTCAGTCTTTTTTTGCTCGGTCAAATCGGTGATTGAGGTAATAATACCGGTTGCAACACCTGCATCACGCCGCAGCGAACCGTTGACCAACACATCGATTGGCTCAGTGTTCGGTCGCTCGAATCGGGTTTCGTAGACAGTGTTAAAATCCGATGTCAGGCGGAGGGCGGTATTACTCACAGTAGCCCGTTCATCCGCAGGCAGAATATTCTTGGGAATTTTGCCGATTAAATCTTCCGGAGCAAACCCTAACATATTGGCATAAGCCGGGTTCACATACTCGAAACGGCCATCAATATCTGTGACGGCTACACCATGCCGCATGGCATTTACCATTTGAGCCATATAATCGCGCTCTCGTGCCAATTCCCGTTCAATCCGCTTACGATCCATGACAATCGCCGCAAGTACAAGTGTGGACAGCGTCACAAGGGCAATAAACGTCCAGAGGTAAATCAAATCTTGATGCACATCTAAGTAAGCCCTAAGTTGTAACTGCCGGGCAACACCCGCAATTGCGGCTACCGCGATCACAAAACAGATAGTCGAGGCACCACGCGCGCCAAAGCGTAAGGCGACCCATAACGTAAAGGGAATAGTCAGGTACGTAAGGGGGTAATTGCCGATGCGATAAGCGCTTGGCTGAAAAATGATGAGACTGACAGCTACAACACAAATGCCAAGCACTGTAACCTCAAGCCACCGCCGATAATCACTGGTGAGTTTGTAATTCTTCCACCAGAGCATGATAAGAGGCGTCAGCACCAGGATACCAATTGAGTCACCCATGAACCATTCCAGCCAGATGGCGAGGATATTCGTATCCGTGATATTGCCGATCATGACGAGGGCCAATGTACCGATGATTGACGTGATTAGGCTGGCGACCAGTACGCCCCCTATGGCGAATATTACAACATCCTTGATGCGATCAAATGTGACATTAAAGGGAACGACGTTACACAAAATATAGGTGGCGAGAACAGGTCCAAGCGTATTGCCGAAAGTGATCAATAAAACAGACAAGAGAGGCGCACCAGTCGTAATATTGACTAAAAACGCGCCAAGTGCCACCCCCGGCCAAAGGCGCTGTCCCCCTAACAGCATGGCTGACACTGCAATCGCCGATGCGGCCCAAACAAGCGAAACATTTTCGTGAATAATCGCGAATTGGAGACCAAAACGACCAGCAATCAAATAAGCTAATGCCAAGACTATAACTACGACCGGATAGGCAAATTCCTGTTTACGAATCGGAACATGGCTTACCATCTGTTTAGCAAAACGAGATAATATAGTCAGGTTCATGTCACGCCCTTGGCTAAGGTCAGGAAAGTCATCAATAGAAGGTTAATAGTCTTGCTTCCAGTCATCATTGTATTACGGATTATGTGAATTTGATTATCATGACAAATAGCCAGCTATAATGGCACGACAACGAAAGCACTATCAGTAGGGGTACCCACTTGATGCCCGAATTCATTCCGGGACTGCAACTCAGCTCAGCATTTTATAATGAAGTCGTCCGCCCTATCCTGGATATGCATTTTCCCGGATTAATATATAGTGCGGCACTTATTGGCAGCGGGTCGGAGGTGCTGGGGTTCGATACTGCGATGTCCAGCGACCATCATTGGGGGCCACGTGTACTGCTGTTTCTGAACGAAACCGATTATGAACAGTACAATCAACCCATACATGAGAGACTAGCTGACGAGCTCCCTTTTACATTTCAGGGCTTCTCCACGCATTTTAGCGCACCTAATCCTGATGATAAGGGCGTACAACTGCTGCAGGAAACCACAAGCAGGCCGATTAACCATCGCGTACAAGTGGTAACGTTGAAACAGTTCTTTAGAGAGGCGTTTGCACTAGAAATTGGACAGCCGATTGAGGCAGCAGATTGGCTGACGATGCCCTCACAGCGGCTGCGGGCGTTTACGGCAGGCGGGGTATTCCACGATGGGATTGGACTGCAAGCAATCCGCGAGCAATTCCAGTATTATCCGCATGACGTGTGGTTGTACATGTTGGCGGCAGGATGGGCTCGCATCGGGCAAGAGGAGCATTTCGTCGGGCGAACTGGCTATGTGGGTGATGATCTGGGTTCACAGGTGATCGCTGCACGTCTCGTACGCGATTTGATGCGCCTGTGCTTCCTGATGGAACGCCAGTACGCACCCTACCCCAAGTGGTTCGGGACAGCCTTTTACAAGCTGGCGTGTGCAGAACGACTGACACCCATTTTTCGCGGTGTGATGCTGGCGCAATCATGGCGCGAACGTGAGCAAAGCCTGTCGCAAGCCTATGAAGTTGTGGCGGAAATACATAACGGGCTGGGAGTTACCGCAGCATTACCAACAAAGGTGTCTAACTTTTGGGGAAGACCATTTAAGGTCATTCACGCGGAACAATTTGCCAGTGCGATAAAAGCGCAAATTCAGGATATGGTTGTGAAAAGTATTCCAGTCGATATTGGTTCGATTGACCAATTCTCAGACTCGACAGATTTGGTTGAACATACGGAACTGCGGGGGCGGCTCAAGGTTTTATATACTGTGGGATGATGTTTCGATTGACAGAGGTGATAGTTAGAGGAGTAGGTGATTCACAATGAGCGACCCGCAAAGTCAAAGCGAGATTGTTGAACAAATCGCCAGCATCCAGGAGGGTATCAGCAGGGATATTGGCTGCATGTCCGACACGCAATTTAACGATGGCTCCATCGAAGCGTGGTCAGCAGCAGCTTATCTAAAGCATCTGCTACTCAGTGTAAAACCAGTGGCAAAAGGGATGGGCTTTCCGGCTGATGTGTTAAAGCAGCAATTCGACAGCTCTAATCGTGCCTCAAGACCATATGCTGGTGTGGTGAGCGCCTATCAAAAACGGCTGGATGAGGGCGTCCGCGCTGAAGATTATGACAAGGTGGTACCGATATTTTACCGCTTTCCCGAAGGCATTACCGACGAACGTGCTTATCTCCTACAAAGCTGGGATGACGCTAATCAACGGCTGATTAGTGCTGTACAACAGCGAAGCGAGGCCGAATTGGACAGCCTCCAAATGCCACATCCCGCCATCGGAATGATTACCCTGCGCGAAATGCTGTTCTTCACGATCTTCCATAACACGCTCCACTGGCATGACATTCAACATGCCGGAGGCTTATGAGGGGTTATGGAATGGTTGACCATCTGAAACGACAATTAGCATACTTATTGACGTTCGTATTCGCTGCACCATTTTTGCTGGTTGCACCGTACGCTGTACAAGCCCAGAGCGGAACCTGCGGGGTGGTGGACGCAATTGATTATCCAATTCCAGTGGAAAACCTCGTCAAAGGCTATGATGATTTTGGGTTGTTTCGCAAGGATTTCGGCGGCAACCATACAGGTGTGGACATCGATTTTGACCATTGGGGTGATCCGGTGACAGCGGTCGCGCGTGGACTGGTTACCTATTCGAATCCGTTAGGCTGGGATACCGAAAAAGGCGTGGTTATCCTATCCCACGATTTTCCCGATGGCAGCCGCGCTTACAGCCTTTACGGTCATGTCGAGGAAACGGACACGATCAAATTACCAGCTGTGGGAACATGTATCGAACGCGGGCAGATTGTCGCAGCAGTGGGATGGCCTTCGCGTGGCAGACCACATCTGCACTTTGAGATGCGAACCATACTGCCGCGTGACGGTGGTCCTGGCTATGTGAATAATAATCCATTGGATGACGGTTGGTACAACCCGCTGGATTTCGTAGCCACATGGCGCGCCAAGTTAAGCCCCGCGTTTCTAAAAGCCATTTCCTTTGATAACGTGGCTAGTTTGCCGCCCACGCAAATGGACAATGGCGCTTATTTGACTGCCAGTGGCAAGCTGATAAGCGCGGTTATGCCGCCCGATCAACCCCTGTGGCAAATCCAGACCGACAGCGCAATTGACGGCTTAACCGCCCTTTCCAGTGACCGGGTGGTGGCACACAGCAGCAGCGGCCAAACGGTGACGCTCACCGGCGGACGGTATGGCGCAGTTTGGAACATTGCCAGCGCCAACACACCCTTCATGACATTGGGTGAACGTTTAATATTCCTGATGCAAGATGGAAGTGTGAACGCTTATGATGCGGCAGGAACCCTGATCTGGACGCTGCCAGCAAAAGGCCAAGTGGTGTATTTCGGTGGTAATGGCGGCGAAGTCGCTGTGGCAACCCAAGAAACAGAAGGAATCGTCTGGCAAACACTGAATGCGGAAGGACAAGGACCAAACGCCGTCCAACTGAAGCACATTCCGTTGGTGTATCCGCAACCAGATGGCAAATGGTTGGTATTGGATGGGCAGGGCTTGATGCGAATCAAGGATGGACAAACTGAGGCGATTGCTACACTGCCCGAAGATGCAGGACGCTCGGCACAGATCACCAGTGATACGGTTGGAAATGTCTACCTGTATATGGATGATACCGATCGCACGATAACAGCGGTTGGCACGGATGGGCAAACGCGCTGGAACATGAAATATCCGCGTGAGATAAAAGGTGATCCTCCCCTATTGGCGGCAGGAAATGGATGCTTGTTATATACGCTAGATGTCGATGGAATGCTCAACGCATTCAGCGGTGCGGATGGTTCATTGGTCAATCAAATTAGCTTGTATGCCGGTGGCAGGCGCACAACTAATCCACACGGACGGCTGCTCAAAGTGGATGCGGCTGAGCAAGTTTACGTTGCCAGCGGATTTTTGTCGCTGCTGGTATTTGACGGTACGAAGCTCGCTGGAGAAAAGTGCCTTGGGGGATAAGGATTTGAGTAAACACAAACATCAAAAAGGGGTTAAACAAAATGCGAATTGAAGCGGACTTTGAATGCGGGAATGCGATTGTCGAGCAGTTGACCGACACCGAAGCCAGCTTGTCGATCAGGCCGGACACCAATGCCAAATCATTTCAGTGGTTTTATTTTCGAGTCACGGGTGAGGTCGGTGTTTTGCGAACGTTTAAGCTGACCAATGCCAATGCCGCGAGTTATCCACAAGCGTGGAATGGCTATCGGGCGCTAGCCTCTTATAACGGTACGGACTGGTTCCGCGTGCAAACGCAATATGTGGATGGCGTGCTGACACTCCGCCATCGCGCTGAACAAACCAGCACCGAGTATGCCTTCTTCGTGCCGTATTTCGAGGCACAGCGGGAGAGGTTATTAGAAGATTGCGCCAAGGTTGGGGAACGCCGCACGTTACTTACAACCAGCGGTGGACGACCGATTGACGCGATTATTTTTGGTGATAAAGCCGCCACCAAGAAAGTCTGGATTTACTCCCGGCATCATGCTGGCGAACCAATGGCCGAATACTGCATTGAGGGCATTATGCGGCGTTTAGCAGATGCAGAAGATACAACAGTGCAACAACTTCTCGCAGCGGGTATCGCTTTTTACTGTGTACCAAACATCAACCCGGACGGTACAGCCAGTGGCAACTTACGGGCAAATGCGGCGGGTATTGATCTCAACCGTGACTGGAAGCAAAACGTCGAACCCAAATCAATAGAAGTAGCTGGGTTGATGAAAGTGCTGGAAGCCGAGGGGGTCGATTTCTTCCTCGATTTACATGGCGATGAAGAACACCAATATCTATGGCTGGTGCAGCCGCATCCTGACGTGGTTGAGCCAGAAGTCGCACCATTTCAAGAACAACTTGCGGCTTTTGCACACAATCACTATGCCGAATATGGCCCAGCGCCGGAAAGTGATCCACCTTCCCCAGCTGATTCTGGAATGGCAGTCGATTATGTGGCGTGGAAATACAAGTGTCCCAGTTTGATTGTGGAACTGCCGTTTAAGGATACCGTCGCGGCAAACGGCGCGTTTGACAGCCTGCAAGTGGCGGGGTGCGTGGCCTACGGGCGTGACTGCGTGGATATGATTGCCGAGGTCATGCTCGGTTAGAAGAATTAAGAGTGAGCGAGAATTAGCCTTAAGGTACTATGCTCTCGTAAATGGCAAGTTCGAGTATAGTGATATTAGTACTCACTCAACCAAAGGCAACTTGTATGAATATTGCTGTTATGCATGAACCGCGGCGTTTTTACACAATTAAACTGGGGATGGCCTTCCTAGTTGCAGCTTTCTTTATGGTCATTTTAATGTTGGCGGTGGCATTTGTCGGACCGAACGCCGAACTGAGCCGTCGATTTATACCCGCCGCGCCTTCTGTCAAAATGGCGGCCATCCAAACGGCTCCTGCTTCCCCGCTGCTCGTCTGGGCGTCCAACGGAACGGCACCGGGCAAGCAAACCGCTTCGGATCCGGGACAACTGGCTTTTATCAATGATAAGGGTGTGGCCGAAACCGTCCTTGAACTACCCAAGGGAACATCACGTGTCCAGTCGTGCGGCGACGCCCCGACCTCACCCGATGGTAAAATCTATGCCTTTTTTGTGGGACAGGATAAGGGCAGCCTGTATGCCATGCGCGGCAGCGATAAGCCAGCCAAGATTGGCGACATACAAGCCCTGAGCTGCCTGGGCAGCGGCACATTCCAATATGCACCCGGGAGCAACCGCTTCGGTTATATCTCCTATGAAGGTGACGCAGCCACCAGCGAATTTGCTGACGGATTCCTGCACGTCATCAACAGCAGCGACTTCACCGAACTTTACAAGTATGAAAATGTGACTGCCTTCGATTTGACTGATAATGGCGCGGCCTTCGTAAGCTTCTTCACCAATGACAAAAATGAAGCCGATGAAGCCGCAGTCATCATGTGGAACGGAACCAGCCAGCAAGAAGTGGCAACCCTGAAACCAGCCAGCGAAGATTGCAAATTCACCAGCGCGTCGATTTCGATACTGCCAGACGGTAAGCTGATGCTGGTCCTCGGACATCGCTGCAAGAAAGGTGATACCACTACTAATTGGCAGCTTTATTCGGTCAATCCGGCTGATAAGAGCGCAACACTGGCGGCCAGCGCGTCCCAAAAGGGATCCTTCGCAGCCTTCGCGCGCAGCAATGGCATTTACCTTTCACCCGATGGTAAGCAAGCCCTGTTCACGGTTCCTGATGGGATTACCGCAAACACGGTCGGTGTGAAGCGTGTGAACATCAGTGACCTTTCCATCGCTGACGTGATTGATAAGCAAATGGTTGCGGCTACTTTCAGCGGCAGCGCTGACGCATTCCCACTGGTGTCTCCTGATGGCAAGTGGCTGGCAGCCGTTGTCACAACGCCAAACGCGGCCAATAATATCTACATTTGGAGTCTCGGTGATCCGGCGGTTGCACCGATCATGTTAAGCGCAGGCAGCAAGGGCGATACGATTTCCAGCATGGCCTTTACACCGGATAGCAGCCAATTACTGGCAATCGTCGGCGGTGACAACAAAGCGAACAACTCGCTGGTTTCGATTGAAGTTGCCAGTGGACGTGACTCGCGGGTGGCGCGTGGACATTTCGCCAAAGGATTAACCATCTCTGCCGATGGCAAGCAGGCTGCGGTACTGGATTGGCAGATTCCGGAAGATACCACACAGCAACCGTATCTGAATCTGGTGAATATCAACCTCAGTGACAGTTCGGTAACCACGCTCTATACCGGCGCGGACATCGTGGATAACAAAACCAAGAATCAGCGTTTTGCCTTCCCGATGGCGTGGGTAGGTGGCGTGGTGAGCAGCGCAAGCGGCTAAATATCAGGGAAGGTCTGAGACTTTCCCTACAAACCATCTCGCTTATGGAACAGCCCCGTTTGTGCCGGGGCTGTTTTTATTCGACAATGGGAACTAATGCGAAAATTCTAGCGTCTTTTGTGCAGGGTTAATCAGATGGGGAGCAAGAGTATGAGACGAACGCGATGGTTATTGGCAATAGTGGTCAGTTTACTAGGGCTAGTACTTGTACCGGGTGTGGCAGCCTGCGGCGGATTGTTCTGCCAGAATATTCCGGTCGACCAACAGGCCGAGCGCATTATTTTTACAGTCAACAAGAACGACACGATTACGGCTTATGTGCAGATTAATTATACAGGTTCAGCACCGGATTTTAGCTGGGTCGTGCCTGTTCCGAGCGTGCCCAAGGTAGATGTAGCGGAAATCGCCAGCTTCGACGAACTGAGCAACTTGACCGCTCCGGTTTTCATTCCACCGTTGATGCCCCCATGTGCCCCTATCGTTATGCCGATGGCGGCCATGTCTGACGGAGCGACAGCCGGCAGCGGCGGCGTGCAGGTTCTGGCCTCTGGAACCGCTGGTCCTTATGCCTATGACGTGGTGACCAGTTCCGAGCCAACCGAGTTGATCATGTGGCTGCGAAAGAATAAGTACCGCATCACAGAGGAAATGGAACCGCTGGTCAAGGTTTATACCGATGAAGGGTTGATTTTCTTAGCGATGAAGCTGCAACCCAATCAGGGCACACAGGACATTCAGCCGGTGGTTATGACCTACAAAGGTGAAGATCCGATGATTCCGTTGCGGCTCACGGCAGTTGCGGCTAATCCGAATATGAACATCATCACATGGATTCTGGCGGACAAACAGGCTGAACCAACCAACTATGCCCATCCAAAAATTGATGATAAAAATATCCGGTCGAACTTCGGAAACGGCAACGGCACGAATTACATCCAACTGGTTGACCAGACAGTTGATCTTTATCATGGGCGGGCGTTCATCACCGAGTTTGCGGGGCCAAGCGAGGTAGTGGCGGTGACAGCAAACGATAAATTGGTGAAACAATTATTGACTGATTATCCATATATCACGCGAGTATTCGGGCGGATTTCACCGGAGGAAATGACGGTTGATCCGACTTTCAAGCTGGTGGACGCGCCGGATATTTCTAACGTACATGACCTTTCCAAGATGGACGACAAGGTTTTCTGGCAATGCGAGAATACTGACCAGAAGATTCAAATTCAGTATGATCCCAATGTCGTGCCGCAAGGATTCAAGTAGCTATAACCCCCACCCTTGCCCTCCCCCGTAAACGAGGGAGGGAATCTATCAATTCAAAAGCCAAATGCCATTTATGCTGCAAAATTGGCAACAATTGCATAATTTCCGCTGAAATGACAGGCGGAGAGCAACCGAGAAGCCGCTGAATTGGCATTTTATGCCGGCGGCTGTTTCGGCTGATGCCACTGAAATAGCACAAATGCCGCGATTGGCTCCCGTGTGTCCGCCGCTGCACAAATGTCACTGCCGTTGCAGCGGATTTATGGGAAGCTGCCGCCGTATAGTCAGGAGTTTTGAGAGGTCCGTTACAAGCCCCAAAAATAGAAAACCTAACTTTAGCGACCTTGAGGCCACAGCGGCAACTAGGAAATAGGCGAGACGGTGTGCTTAACATGACCTCATTTTAGTACAAAATTTCTGATTCAGTGGTATGAGTTTACAAAGGTAGGGCTGCATTAAGTGGTGGGGGAAACACGTTGCTCTATGTACCCCTCCCCGAAGCGTCAGGGAGGGGAGAAAAATGCAAAATTCGGGTGCAAAAATGACTGTTTTTCGGCTAGAAAATATCTCCACCGTTTAGGGTGGTGCTACCTTTACAAATAGATCATTTGAAAAGGTAAATCGTTTCATGCAAGGGCGCGTCAGAAATGCACCCTATGGGAAACACTGCCCTGTTTTGAATGGGTGTTGAGCCAACATGACTTTTCAAGCGGCTTCAAATTTTTCGGTAGTTGGCCAGGGTGGGCAAGCTGACGGCTTGCCCCTGCACTGCAATTAGTTCTGCGAATGATTACGACTGTAGAAACGGGCTTCGCTGCAGATGAAATCGACAGTGGCGGCGATAGTCGGGTCGGGTGCGGTGTTAGTGGGCAAATCAAAGATGGCATGGGCAATCAGGCGCGGTGATCCAGTTAGGAAAGATATTTGCGCTGTGCCTACCTGCCCTGCCCGAACATCGGCGAGGTGCAGCATGTTCGAGGCAATTTGGGTGGCTGATACAGGAGTCAGGCTGATGTTAAAGGGCGGATAGGTTGAAGGTGAGAGGGTCACAGACCCTCCCTTACGAGAATTGAATATGAGGTCGTCGTGACGCCAATCCGTGCTGGCATCGACAAGCGCCATGCCGAGCAAATTGTCGCGCAGACGGATACGCGATTCGGGTGTGAGGGCATCCGTGACATTGGCGGCGTGGTAGCCCATCGCGTCGAGGGCGATGAGCGTCGAACGGCCATCAGTGGCGGTGCAGTGCCAGACATCCGGAGCACAGGCGTGACCGAGATCAAGCAGAAATACTCGCGGTGTTTGCGGCTGGACGGCGCAGATCATGACTTCATCCTCGTCATCGACTGGCAGCGATTTGAGTTGACGCATGAAAGTGTGTAAACGCGGAAGCATATCCAGGTCGCCATGCAGGTTGGATGTGTAGAGGATGTGGAGCGAGTCGGGCATGAATATAAGCCTTTTATCTAACTACGGAGACGCAAAAGTAGTACCCATAAGGTAAGGCAAATGCGACCCCCACCCTAAGCCTTCAACAGCTACCTTCGCAGGCTCATTCGCTGATAGCCCGCAAGCGATGGAGGGAATTAAGCGGACACGTCATGCCGTGTACCTACGTAGTCCGCATTATCTTTAGCGATTCTTCCATTCGGGTTTGCGCTTATCGACAAAGGCTTTCATGCCCTCGACCTTATCTTCGGTGCCGAAAAGCAGATAGAAGTTGCGTTTCTCGTAACTTAAGCCTTCGGTGAGACTGAGTTCTTCAGCTTTGTTGATCGCATCTTTGACGAGTTTAGCCGCCGCGCCGGGCATGGTGGCGATTTTTTCAGCGAGTTTGACCGCTTCATCCAGATAGCTATCCAATGGATAGACATGATTCACAAGACCATATTGCAAGGCTTCCTGTGCTGTGAGCTTGCGATCTGCGAGGGTAATTTCCATGGCTAGGGCTTTGCCGACCGCACGGGTGAGGCGTTGGGTTCCGCCTGCCCCGGGCATGATACCGATGTTTATTTCGGGCTGACCAAATTTGGCGGTTTCAGAGGCGATAATCATGTCGCACATCATTGCCATTTCGCAGCCACCACCAAGCGCCCAACCCGATACCGCCGCGATAATCGGTTTGCGAATACGTGTCAACCGCACCCAATCCGTAAAATCCGCACCCGCGAACATCGTCACGGCGTCAATATTTTCCATCTGTTTGATGTCCGCACCCGCAGCAAAGGCTTTGTCGCTGCCCGTCAACACCATGCATTTGATCGATTCGTCCCCATCAAAGGCTTCCATCGCCGTAAAGACTTCACGGGTCAACTGACTGTTGAGGGCATTTAAGGCCTGTGGGCGATTGAGACGGATTAAGCCGACCCCGAGTGCAGGTGTTTCTACCAAAATCGTTTCGTAATCCATATTTCTCATCTCTCCTTTAAGTGTCGTTTATTTGCCATCAATAATGGTACAATATCCTCACCTAACAAATATTAGGTAAGTATCATGACAGATGGGTTGATTTCCCAAACTTCCGCCCGCGAACGGGTTTTGCAAGCAGCCGAACGCCTCTTCAGCGAAAGGGGGTATGCGGCTGTGACCCTGCGAGATATTGCTGATGAACTAGGCATCCGGCAGGCTTCCCTATACTACCACGCACCGGGGGGTAAAGAGGAACTGTTTGTGCAAGTCACCGAGCGTGCGCTGGAACGTCACCGCGAAGGATTAGAACTGTCGATTAGCGACGCCGGGCATAACCTGCGCGGACAACTGCGAGCCGCAGCGCGATGGCTGCTCTCTCAACCAGGACTGAACTACGGGCGGATGCTGCAATCCGATATGCCAGCGATCAGCGAAAAAGAAGCGGAACGGCTTGAACTCAGCGCGTTCATGTCATTGATCGCACCTTTGCAGAAAACATTCCAGCAGGGACTGCCAGCCGATTCGTCCGCGATTGCAAAATCGGTGCATCTGGCTGGAGCCTTCCTCGCTATTGTCGAAGGATTACAGAATTTGCCCGCGCACTTATTACATGGTGAATCCAAAGAAGATATGGCGGATTTTCTCATTGATACGTGGTTGAACGGATTGTTAGGGGCAAGTAACCAGTCACACGATTGCTGAAGCCAGCACAGCTTCGGGAAATCAAGCAAGCTTATTAGAAACCCTATTTTATTGCTAGTTGAGGAGCGATGTAGATGGCGACGATGAATCCTACTGTGGAAAAAAGGGAGCGAAAAGCAGCGCAACCACACACCGATATGCGTCCGATGTGGGCCGGGATCGTGTTTGCTTTTGTTTTTACAGCGATTATTTATTTACTGGGACCATCACTTGATCCGGTACGGGCGACGCTGCTACCCGACCAGGGACCGAGTTGGTATTACTGGAAGCTGCCCAATCCGACACTGGCAACACATTTGAGTGTATGGGGCTTATATATTGCCCATCAAGTGTCGTTATGGGGATTGATCTGGTACGCACAGACACGTGTTAAGAAATATACAGGCGGGCTGCATCCGGTGAATATCGCGGCGTTGGGGGTAAACGTATTGTTCATCGTGCTGCATCTGATTCAGACTCATATCTGGTATGACGGTTTGGCGCAAGATGTGTCGATCTTTTCATCGCAGGGCTCCGTAATCCTGATGCTAATCTGGATCATGTTAATGGAGAATAACCGCCGCGGCGTACTGGTAGGCAAAAAGCTGCCCATCGGCAAACGGGTGATGCAATTCGCAAAGAAATATCACGGGTATGTGTTCGCGTGGGCAATTACCTATACCTTCTGGTATCACCCGATGGAAACGACCAACGGGCATCTGATGGGCTTCTTTTACACCTTCCTGCTGCTCCTTCAAGGCAGTTTGTTCCTAACGCGAATCCACGTCAACAAATGGTGGATGCTGGCACAGGAGCTTATCGTGCTGGCACATGGGACCATTGTGGCGATTGTGCAGAAGAACAATATGTGGCCGATGTTTTTCTTCGGCTTCCTCGGGGTATTCATTCTGGTACAAATGCACGGGCTAGGACTATCCAACCGGATTAAGTGGTTGTTCTTCAGTGCATATGCAATCGGGGCGGCAGTGGTCTACATTCAACCGGATCGGGGTGTGAGCAAGCTCTGGCAACTGGTGGCAATTCCGGGAATTTATTACCTTGTGATGGTGGTGCTGGCACTACTGATCGCGGCAGGCATCTGGGGCTATGACCGGATATGGGTAAAGGCGCAGCTAATCCAACCCCGATTGGCGTAGGAGATTAATTATGGGAATTCTCGACGGAAAGGTTGCGGTCATCACTGGCAGCAGTAAAGGTTTAGGTTTTGCAATTGCAGAAGCATATGCCAAAGCAGGTGCAAGCGTGGTCGTAGCAGCTCGAACGAAAAGCGCGGTGGATGAGTCGGTCAAGGATCTGCAATCGAAGGGCTACAAGGCCAGCGGTACAACCTGCGACGTGGGCGATTATGCGCAAGTTAAGGCTCTGGCAGACCATGCGGTTAAAGCGTTCGGCAAGATCGACGTCTGGGTAAATAACGCCGGCGTAGCGGGTGTCTATGGGCCGACGGCTCACATTCCGCGTGAGCGAATCGAGCGCGTTATCCGCACAAATATCAACGGCACCTATTACGGATCGATTGTGGCGCTAGAACACTTCTTACCTCAAAAAAGTGGTAAGTTAATCAACCTCCTGGGGCGCGGGGATGACAAGCCGGTGAAGTTTCAAAACGCCTATGCGCCGAGCAAGTTCTGGGTCAGAAGTTTCACGATGGGATTGGCACAGGAATATAAAGATGATGGCATTGGGATTTTTGCCTTTAATCCCGGTTTAGTGGATACGGATATGCTTCGACAGGTAGATGCCTTGCAAGGCTATGAAAAGAAACTCAAACCGTTGAGTACGGTTATCCGGCTGTGGGCAAATCCGCCTGAAGTTCCAGCCGAACGCGCCTTATGGTTAGCATCACCGGCAACGGATGGAAAAACCGCAATCATGACGAGCGTGTTGGGGCGAAAGCAGATTTTCGGCGGCTTACTGCGAGAAGTCGGCAGACGACTGCGGCGTGATCCGGGACCGGATACCAGCTTGAATGTTACATCTGTCATCCCGGCGATGCCGCTGCCACCAGCAAAATAGATTACACAAAAACCCAGCTCATCACTGGGTTTTTTGTTGCTGATTAACGGTGCTTTAGGGATGAGCAGCACATGAGTCGTGTTGCAAAATGCCAATTCAAACAAACGGCTTTCAAACCACTTTAGGACTGATTAACCACCTCAACATACCCATAAGATTGCCCAACATTACTATTCTCTCATACCTCATTTTTCGCAAACTCACGAAAATAAGAGGCGTTTATGAGAAACGTAAATAGGGAGGGCTTTCTGATGAAAAAGCAGTGGGGTTTCATATTATTCCTTTTACTGTTCGCAGCAGGGGCGGTGGCATCGGCATCTCCGGCTGCACAAACGATCACTGCACCAAATCCAGCCGATTATAAGCTGACGCAGGTCGTGAGCGGATTGACGAAGCCTGTCCTGTTTACTCATGCGGGTGATAACACGGGGCGGCAGTTCATTGTTGAGCAGACAGGTAAAATCAAGATCTGGCAAAACGGTGCGGTGCTGCCAACACCCTTTCTGGACGTCGGCACTTTGATCGCAACAGGCGGTTCGGAACAAGGGTTATTAGGTCTGGCCTTTGCGCCAAATTTCGCCCAAAGTGGGCAGTTTTACATCAATTATACGAATACGGCAGGCGACACAATTATTGCGCGCTATACCGTATCACCGGCTAACGGCAATGTGGCGAATGCCGCCAGTGCGACTCAAGTGCTGTTTGTTGATCAGCCCTATGCTAACCATAACGGCGGCAACCTGAACTTCGGCAAGGATGGGCTGCTGTACGTGGGCATGGGTGATGGGGGTTCGGGTGGTGATCCTCAGAACAATGCCCAGAATCCGGCTTCGCTGCTCGGCAAAATATTACGGATTGATGTGAGCAAGACGAACTTTCCTGTCCAAGTCTGGGCATTGGGCGTTCGCAATCCGTGGCGGTGGAGCTTTGACCGGCTCACGGGCGACTTCTATATGGGCGATGTCGGCCAGGATATGTACGAAGAAGTTGACTTCTATCCAGCTAACGGCGCGGTGGGTGCAAATTACGGATGGAATATTTATGAGGGATTCCATAACTACAAAGCTGGTACTATCGCGGGAGCCATCAGCCCGATTGCTGAATATGACCACAGCCAGGGCTGTTCGATAACGGGTGGTTATGTGTATCGCGGGGTGAATATACCTGCGCTGCAAGGTTTCTACTTTTACGCTGATTTTTGTAACGGCAATATGTGGACTGCGTTCCGTAACGGCACAACCTGGCAGTCGGCCAGATTTTTGTCACCGGGGTTTTCGCTGAGTTCGTTCGGTGAAGATCAAGCGGGCGAATTGTATGTGGTAGATTACAGCGGCAAAATCTGGCGGCTCGATTCGGCAAAAGCAGCACCGACTAATACGGCTGTCGTCCCAACCAAGACGAATACACCTTTGCCACCTACGGCGACCGTTACACTGGCTGCGCCTACAAAAACGAAAACACCTTTGCCACCCACCGTAACTAATACGCCAATACCAGCAACAAAAATGGCGACACCTATCATACCAACCAAGACGAATACACCAGCTGCACCTACACAAACTTCCACAGTGGTCATACCAACCAAAACCGTGACACCTACTGCGACAGCCATTGTGCCGACAAAGACGGCCGTACCAGCTACGCCAACACTTACAGCTACGGTACCAACAACTACCGGCGCGGCAATACGCATTTCGGTTATTCCGACGACTGCCGATATTGGAAAAGGTGTACTAGCAGCGGTGGGACTGGAAAACGTTAGCAACGTCTATGGTATTCAACTGACGTGCAAGGTCAATCCAGCGGTACTAACGGGTACCGGACTGCTTAAGGGCGATGGCTTCAATGACCAGAACAGCTTCGTGATTGACCAAGGGTATAAGCCGGATGGGAGTTGGGTTGTGGCGGCCAGCCGACTGCAACCCAACAAACCGATAAGCGGCAGTATTCTGGCCTTCACGTTGGGATATACCGTGAGTGGCACAGGCGATACAACTATCGAATGCTCGGCACTGGTGGTCGATGCCGACGGAAGTGAAATTCCGGTAACGGTCATCAGCGGCGCGTTTAAGGGAAGCGGGCCAGTCATAACCCAACAACCAACGGCCAAACCAACGTTAACTGCAACACCAACCGTGGTACCGACACAAACAGCGATACCCAGTGCAACGCCTTCAGCAACAGCAACGACTGTGCCTGTGACGGGAAGTATCAGCGGTGTGGCGGCCTACCAAGGACGGTCAAATGCGACGGGCATTACTATCATGTTGTTGGGTGGCGATGGCTCGGTGCTGCAACAAATCCCAGCTGATGCGACCGGTCAATTTACCTTTAGCAATCTGGCACCGGGAACCTATGGTGTGGGGGCGACGGGTGCTGGTTACCTGACGTTAGGCGTCAAGACCACGATTACAGCCGACAGCAAGGGTGTTGATGTGGGTACTTTAACGCTGCGGGCGGGTGACGTTGACGGCAACCAGACGATTGATTTGGCGGATGCAGCGTTCATCGGGGCAAACTTCAACAACCCGGTTCCACCTTCACCGGATCAGGCTGATCTGAATAAGGATAAGGTGGTCAATATTCGCGATCTGGTGCTAGTGGGGAGCAACTACGGACTCAAGGGGCCGATTGTTGTGCCGTAATCAGCGAAACAATTTATTGTGAGCGAAAGAGGCTTATCACAACGGTAAGCCTCTTTTTTTGCAGAAAGGTGGCTATCCAATGAGGTGGCAGGGGGAACAGAGATCATTTACCATTGACCTATTTGCGGTTCAAAATCAAGGAAACAAACGATGGTTAAACGTCCAGCGATGATTCGTACAGACGGAAGCAACGCATTTGCACATGATACGATATCGCGGCGTATGCCAGCTAATATCCGTGAGGTCGGGCAGCTTAATCCTGATTATCCGGCATCCATACAGAGAGCGCTGCAAAAGCTAGCCGAGGCGTTGGAAAGTAATGCGCCAATGGGGGCGTTCGATCCATTTGGTCCTGACATTGATTTGTGGGAAGAGAGTCTGAAAGCACATGCTGGTCAGACATGGCTGCAAACCGATTGGTTTTTCGCGGAGATTGCAGCTTACCGGCATTTGATTGAGGCGGTGCGATGGTGGGAAACAGGGCGAGATCCATTTACACCTAAGAAAGCGGCTGAGATGGGCAGTCCTGATTTATGGGCAGCGCTGGACAAAGCATTAGCGGTGCGACAGAAGCCTATAGCAGAACGGCTGATGGCGTTGGTACATATTGACCTGTGGGGCAACCGGATAGACCTGAGTTTTACAGCATCGTTGGCACATGGTCATGTGGTTGGCGAGGATGATTTGATTGCAGACGACAGTGCGGCAGCGGTCGACCATATCATGCAAACAGACGGGGCTGTGCATTTCATTGCCGATAATACGGGAACCGAACTGGCAATGGATCTGGCATTGGCAGATGCGTTGTTTGACAAGGGGATTCAAAGGATTATTTTTCACCTGAAGCTGCATCCAACTTTTGTGAGCGACACGATTGTGCCCGATGTGCATATTATGCTGGCGGCGATGCTGTCTGAGGAGCGTAATCAGGAAACGAAAGCCCTTGGTAAACGTCTGCGAGTGGCATTAGACGAGGGTCGGCTGCGATTGGCACCGGGGGCATTTTGGAACAGCCCGTATACGTTGCGAGAGATGCCGGTGAGATTGTCGGCGGCATTCAAAGAGGCGGCCCTGGTGATCATCAAGGGGGATTTGAATTATCGGCGGATGGTCGATGATGCCTTGTGGGAGGCAGATGTGCCTTTGATAGATGTGACCAGCTATTTTCCTGCGCCATTGTTGGCCTTAAGAACATTGAAGAGTGATGGGGTTGTGGGACTCAAAACGGGATTGGCGGCCCAATTGGATGCGGAAGATGCACGATGGCGGATCAATGGTAAGCGGGGTGTCATTCAATTCAAGCGTTAACCACAAAGGCATAGAGAGAAGACGGTATGACGACATTAGAGATTGCGATCACATCAGCGGAAGAAGCGGTGAATGCAGCGGCAGGTGGGGCGGACAGCATTGAGCTGTCTTATGATTTGTCGGTGGGAGGATTGACACCAAAATGTGAGGTGATACAGGCGGTTCGGGATGCGGTGAGTATTCCGGTGCATGTCATTTTACGTCCACATTCCGAAAGCTTCTGGTATAACGGACAGCAGATTGATGGCATATTGGACGATATTCGCGTCATGCAGCAGATTGGCGTGGACGGCGTGGTGTTCGGCGCTGTAGATGAGACAAATGCGATTGACGTGACACTGGTAAAGCGAATTGCCGAGGCAGCAAAACCTTTACCGATGACTCTGCATCGAGCGTTAGATGGCAGCCATGAACCGGAAAAAGCGTTAGCAGCATTGCTGGGGATAGTACCGAGGGTGTTGACATCCGGGCCAGCGGAGACGGGTTGGGAAGGTCGAGACGGACTGAAGCAATGGGTAGAGCAGTTCAGGCAGCAGTATACATTCATTGGTGCAGGAAGTTTGACACGAGAACAACTGACAGAATACATCCAATGGGTGAAACCTAGCGGGGTACATTTGGGGAGTGCAGCGAGAAACAACGGTGTGGTGGATGCCGAAAAAGTGCGTCAGCTGAAAGAGATGGTTACAAAAGTCAGCCTGTAAATGGGGTTTTGCGTGATAAACAGGCAATAACAGGCAACATTAAGAAAAACATTATTTAACGGAGGTTAATATGCAGTACCGACGATTAGGTCATTCAGGGTTGATCGTAAGCGCGTTGTCGTTGGGGACGATGCAATTCGGACAAGCAATGAATGTGGGTAGGCTGGATCAAGCGGCGACGACCGAGATGATCAAATTCGCGCTGGATAGAGGCATCAACTTCATTGATACAGCGGATGTTTACAGCCGGGGTGAGAGTGAAACGCTAGTCGGTTCGGCGATTAAGGGCATTCGCGACGAACTGGTTTTGGCGACCAAGGTACGTCTGCCGATGAGCGATACCAATTTCAACTTCAGCGGCGCAACGCGTGTGAATATCATGCGGGGAATCGAGAGCAGCCTCAAGCGGCTGCAAACCGATCACGTAGATTTGTATCAGGTACATGGATGGGACAGTAATACGCCACTGGAAGAAACGCTACGGACACTGGATGATCTGGTGCGGCAGGGCAAAGTGCGGCACATCGGCCTGAGCAATTATATGGCGTGGCAAGCGGCAACCGCGTTAGGGATGCAGACGCAGTTGGGTATGGAAAAGTTCGTCACGGCACAGATGTATTACGGATTGGTGGGGCGCGATCTGGAGCATGATTGGCTGCCCTTCGCGGAATACAGCGGCATGGGCATTCTGGTGTGGAGTACGCTGGCGGGCGGCTTCCTGAGCGGAAAGTATAATCGTGGTAATCCCATTCCAAGCGATACACGGTTTGCGGAAGCGGGTCAGTTTGTGCCGTTTGATGTGGAGCGCGGTTACCAGATTGTCGAGGTACTACAGCAGGTGGCACAGCGGCACAATGCGAGTCCGGCACGGGTGGCGATTGCATGGACATTAGCACAACGGGCGATTAGCAGCGTGATTATCGCAGCACGGAATTTGAAGCATCTGGAAGACAATATCGCGGCGGCTGATTTGCAACTGACGGATGAAGATTTCCGCGATTTGCACACCGTATCTGATCCGGGGACGCCGTATCCGAAGTGGATGGTGCTGCAATTGGATCAAGCAGAAGATCCACGTCCGAAGGTATTGGAGCCGGAGCGGTTTGCCGCGGGTGGGCCGTGGCAGGATTTGCGCGGGACACAGTTTAAGACTTAGGGATTTCTGCCACACAGACACAACGCAAACAGAGAAAAGTTTAAGCGAAGAGTCGCGGAGGACACAGAGAATCTTTTCTATAGAAATGCAAAAAACATAGAGCAGAAGTAACCCTTATGATGTGATTACCAACCCCCACCCCGTAAATGTTTACGACACGACAGTTTTGGTCGATTGAGGGAAAAGCGGAAGGCTCTGAGAGCCTTCCCTACGGGAGAAAAACGCATAAGACTGTAAAAGTGTCGTCTTGTGAACCCGTAAACGAGGGAGGGAATAATTAAGGGGCATCTTCCAAAAAGTTGCTATTAATCGAAGTGGGCGAGGCTGGCGCGGAAGCCTTTGACTTTAGGCGCTTTGCCGTTGGTATCGATGTCGAAGCCTTCGTCCTGCAAATGGGAGGCGTGTCCTTGTGTGCCGCCGGGATAGGTCGCCATGAGTTCGCCGGTCGGCCTGAGTACACGCCAATAAGCCACATCATCGGGCGCGTTATTGGCAAGGAACTCCAGTGATTTCTTAGTTGTTACCGGACACGTGCCTTCCACATTGAACTGCTGCGTGAGTTGGCGGCGGAGTAAATCGGTGGTTAGAAGTTTGCTTTCGGGTATACGCTGGATGAGGCTGGCAATGGTCGCAGGGCTGGGTAACAGCATCTTGCCAGTGCCGCCAAAGTAACGGATACGGTTCGGGGGAATATCCACGATCTCATCTTTTTGCTGAATTTGGTGTTCCATCATCGCCTCCGTAAAAATTCCCATTTAGTTCCGGTAAGACTGCCTTAGGTGGTGGACAGCGAAATTTACCCCCAACCCTTCATCAGCTACCTTCGCAGGCTCATTCGCTGATAGCCCGCAAGCGATGGAGGGAGCCAATACAAGTTTGAGGGAAAATGTTCGTCGCGTTTCAGGGTCAATATCATCTCCACCGTTTAGTGTGGTGCAACCTTTAGTTCCTGATCATAATAATTTAAGCACATTTGTTCTCTTCTGTCAACGAGTGTGTGAGTTGTTTTCGTAGGGATGCTAAGCAATAAGGTTAGGTTTTGGATAGGAAATAAGGCACAAATTAGGGCAGATTGTCGATAAAAATGGCTCAGGGGACATTGTATAGTTTGTGCCAAAACGGAAACGAGCCTATTCTGAAATGCATACCTTTTGAACAAATTTATAAAAGCACACTGTCTGAAAGAGGCCTGGTCATGAATGATTATGCACCCTCAGAAATTCGGTTAGCACGCTTTTTGAGGTTCACCGCACTGGTGAACGGCCTCCTCTATTTGTTCAGCTTAATCGGCGCCTATCAAGGCGCAAGCAGCCCGACCTGGATTGAACCGCCCTTTGTATCCAACGCGGTGGCAAGTATGTCACTGCTGGCAATACTGGCGTGGTTCGCGTCAGGTGATGTACGGCGCTGGCGCACAATGATTTATCTGCTGGTGGTAGGCTTCGCGGTGGATGTGGCGGGTATTCTGACAATGCTGCCCAGCCCAAAAGCCGCTGGCATGACCACGACGTTAATTGCAGCGATGGGATTTTCGCTGTTCTTCGGCGGCCTGATTTTGTGGTTGGTGCGGGAAGCTCCGGCACATGATGATCGCTGGATGCCGTGGATGCCGGATAAGCCCCAAACTGGCTGGGAAAAGTTCGGGGTCATCGTATTCGTCGTCGTAGGCGCGCTTTCGCTGGTTGCAATGATCGGCCATTACGTATTGTATTATCGCGGACCGGCAGCGCTGGTCGATTTCTTCCGGCAGCCGTTAATGGTAGGCGGTTCGGCGGTCAAGATCGGTTTGTTGGGGATGTGCCTATTAGTGGCGGCACGCGATACACGGCGGCATGGTGACTATGTGAACGTGTTTATCCTCGGCAACATCTTCTCGCTGATTGCGGTCATCATCACACACTTAGGAATTAACCATTATGGCGTGGTGCAGTATCCGGCGTTGGGTACAGACAGCCGCAGCATGATGCTGGGTGCGCTAGGCGTGGACGTGGTCGCCATCAGCGCCTTCATATTCCTCAAAATTAAGATGGATGGTTCGATACTCGACCACACGCGCTTTTTCTCGCCGCTGCATTTTCGGGCGTTGGAAGCTGTCGCTGAAACATTGATCGATGGCGAGAAGGAAGTGGTCGAGCCAGAACAGGTTGTACTGCGGACGGACGATTATCTGGCTTCGTTCCCCTCCAAACGGCTGTGGCTGGCAAAAGCGTCAATACTTGGATTGGCGACGATGCCCCTGCTGTCTTTGATGCCACCGATTAATTACCTGAGTCCGGAGCTGCGGCACTGGTTTATCAACAAACATTTTAAGAAGGATATTGTCGAAAAACGCGGGATTTATGCCCTGCTGCATACGATCAAACTTGACCGGATTATCGACATCATTGAAGGCATGATGCGCTTCAATATGCAGCTCACGTTCATCGGCTACTACAGCAATCCGGCGGTGCAAAAGTCAATCGGCTATACGCGCTTTTCACAGCGGCCCGAAGGCAAATTGGCGAAGGCGATCCGGCGTTATCCACCGCTGAACGTCATCACGCCACAGGTGCTGCGGCAGAACGGCATCGATACGCTGACAGCCGACGTGGTGATTATCGGGTCGGGTGCGGCGGGGGCAACGCTGGCGGAACAAATGGCGGCGCAGGGTCGTGAGGTGTTGATCATCGAGAAAGGGCCATACGTCCATCCTGATAATTTCAGTGAGGACGAGGTGGATATGATCAGCCGCCTGTATGCAGATGGTGCGCTGCAAATCTCACAATCGCTGCGCTTCACAGTGCTGCAAGGGAGCGCAGTGGGCGGTTCGACAGTGGTCAACAACGCGGTGTGCTTTGATACGCCACAAGAGGTGTTGGAACGCTGGAATGATCCGAACGGGAACAACGCAGGCATCGACGAGGTGCGTTACCGTCAAGCACAGGCGGAAGTCCGTGAAAGGCTGCAAATCAAATCGATTAAGGAGTCCAGCGGGACACGCTCGTGGGAAGATGTGGTTAATCCCGGCGATAAAAAGATCGGCGCAGGTGTGGATGCTTACCGCGCAGCCAATACGGATGGTCTGACTTACGATGTGGTTGAAGCCAATATCACCGACTGCCTGGGCTGTGGTTACTGCAACATTGGCTGCAAATATGGACGAAAACTGTCGATGCTGGACGAGGTGCTGCCCAAGGCGCAACAAGAACATCCGGACGCCTTCCGTATCGTATCTGAGGCGCAAGTCACCAAATTGAACACGCAGGGCGGCAAGGTGACGGAGATCATCTGCACGCTGCGGGATGGGCGGCAGTTGACTATTCAGAATCCGAACACCGTCATCTTGAGCGCGGGAACGATTGCCTCAAGCTGGCTGCTGATGCAGAGCGGCATCGGTAACGGACAGCTCCCGATTGGCAAGTACCTGTGCTTCAATATGGGCAGTCCGCTGCACGGGTTGTGGGACGATGACCTGAAGAGTTTCGCGGGGTTGCAGATTAGCCATTACATCAAGCCGGAAGGCAAGTCCGGTTTCGTCTACGAGACGTGGTATAACCCGCCGATTGCACAGGCGCTGGCAATGCCGGGGTGGTTGGATACGCATTACAAGAACATGCAGAACTACGCCAAGATGTCGGGCGTGGGTGTGCTGATCGGGACGGAGAGCAATGCGTCACTTTCGAGTGCGTTATTCCTGCCGGGGACGCCAGATATTGTTTACACGCCAACCGAAGGCGATATGAACAAACTGGTCGATGCGCTGGTGCTGTTGGGGCAAATTATGTTTCGCGGTGGCGCGAAGGCGATCTATGCCTCGACACGACACTACCGTCCTTATGCGGGTGGGAGCGGTGTGTATTCGCCGGAGCAATTTGACGCTTTTGCGACGGATCTGCGGAAATTGGTCAAAGATGAGCGTGATATTCTACTGGGTACAGGGCATCCGCAGGGCGGCAACCGCATCAGCAAAAGTCGCGGCAGCGGTGGCGTAAATGGCGGTGTGATTAGTCCGGAGTTCAAGGTTTACGGCTACGACAATCTGTATGTGTGTGATGCCAGCGTGCATCCCACCGCGACGACGGTTAATCCGCAGTTGACGATTATGACGATGGCGCGGTATGCGGCAGGCCTCATACATTAAGTGCGAGAGATTCAATTGCAGAGATGCTAAGTAGGCCAAGATCAATGCGGAGAGATCCACCACAAGGCTGCTCACAGGCACGGAACCCCCACCCTGGCCCTCACCCGCAAGCGATGGAAGGAATCACATATGGGGAATTCCGATTTTTTGGGGATTTGGGCGTGACCGATAACAAATCAGACGGAGGTAAGCGATGAACGAGGTACTGGGTGCAGGGAATGGGATAGCCAATTATCTATTGGTGCTGGTAGCGGTTTACGGGTCGCTGTTCGTGGTGATGCGTTACGGTCATGCCAGCGTCGATCCAGCATTTCGCAAGACTTTTGTCTGGTTGTATTTCGTTTATGCGATTTCGGTGTTCATCGCGAATTACCTGCTGTACCGCGCGGGGGTGATGAGTTTTTTGCCGTGGCTGAACAACTTTTTCCACACCTTCATCTGGATCGGGCTGTGCCTGAACTTCTGCTACGCCGGATCATACAACCGTCCGCTGTGGGAACAGTTCGTGTTCTTCTTCATCTTTAGCTTCGTGGTGAAGTTAGCCGAACATGCAATCCTCGGCACATGGGAGTTCCCAAATTTCTTCGGCATCCCCGGCAACCTGACCTATATGATGGGTTGGAGTCTGGTGGATGGGCTGACTCCGGTGGCTAATGCCATCGGCATCCGTATCGTGGCGAAGTTTGTGGATGGGTTGGTGGTGCCAGAGCCGAAGGTAATATAGGTCGATTTTAGGCAGGCGGCCACCATGCGGCAATCAAAGCTGGATTTGAATCGATAGGAAACGACTGGATTTCTCCGGAGTACACATTCACAGACTCAACAGCTTGCAAGTCGGTGGTATAGCCGACCACATTACTATCCGCCTCCCAAAAAGGTGCATAAGCCCTTTTATTCGGCTGAGTCAGGCGGCGCTCATGTTTCCCATTTTTATCCACCAAATAGATGCTGTTCACTTCTTGAAAGGCAATCCACTGACCGTCCGGTGACCATCTGGGAAAAGAAATGGACTGTTTATCGGATGTCAACTGTTTGACACTGCTCCCGGCGTTATCCATGCTATAAATCTCGGAATTAACCTGCTGCCCAACTACGGCCTGATAAGCCCGGTCTGATACAAATGCAATTGATTTTCCGTCGGGTGACCAGCTTGGATGACTATCAGTGTGTGGATTATTTGTCAGATTAACCAGATTGGTTCCGTCAAGGTTAATGACAAAAATATCCAGGTTCATTTTGCTGTTGGATTGCCCTGCAAAAGCAAGGCGTGTGCCATCCGGCGACCACGTTGGCATTCTAATTTCATAGAAGCCCTTGATTACCGTAAAAAGGTTTTCGCCATTTGCTTCCATGCTATAAAGCGAATATTCAGTCGCGGTCCCCACAGCAAGTTTTTGGGCGACGAAGGCAATGTGCTTACCATCTTGCGACCAGGCCGGTTGGTCATCATTAAAGTCATTATCGGTTAAGCGGCAGCGATTTGAGCCGTCTGCATCAATCCGTACCAATTCATAATCACTACCCAACGGGGATACGCGAAAGGCAAAACGCGGTTTTTGAGTAATCGGCAGCATGGCGCATGATGGTATTTGATCCATATAACCACCAGGTGTTTCAGTAGGGTGTGGTTGAGGTGAGGAATATACGAATACCAATACCCGATTGGACGAACTCGCCAACCCATACGTAATGAATATCAGTAGGATAACGGAGGTTACAAATACGAGCATCAAGCTCAATGGAATTTGCAGAATGCGACGATAGTATTTCGCTTTCCGTTTGCGCTTGGGCTTCTCTTCAAAATCCTCAATGATTTCTTCAAGTTCACCATCGTCGCCGAGTTTCAATCGAGGGTCGTTCACTGTCGTGGCCTGTGTCTGAAAGATATTTATATTTTCAGCGTATCACAGCAACCTCGAACGCAGGCACTATGTTTCCCTACGGTTGCCCCATGATTGTCAGCTTATCGAAAACAGGCTATTCAGGCGGCACTTTCGGATGCCTGGGCGATAAAGGCAGCAGCTTCGGAGTCGGTAGCGAACCAGCGAACAATGCTACGACCGGTGGCAGCCGACAAGGTCCGTTCGATAAATTTAGCAGCCGTATTGGAACCAATAATCAGCCATTCGCGCAGATTGGGATTGCGATAGGGGCCAAATAACGCGCCGGTCAACGTGGCACTGATGGGGAAATTGGGATCGGCCGTTATATCCACGACGACAAACATTGGATGGCCCGCGCTTGTCAGAATCGTGTCAATAGCTTTGAAACTTTGTTTGACGTCGGTGTCGTTCACACGACTTGCCCAAATCATTTTGACTGCATATTCGTTCAGGTGCGCTACATTTACTGTCGTCATTGTTTATCCTATTAATCGGCGTGACATTCGGCTACAGATTGATGATGTTCACTAATGATATTTACCTGACAAAAATCTTTATGTTACAGATTATTACACCACAGAAAAGTCATGGACAGGGCTTAAGGTTTATGTCTTTGATGCGCCGGTATCTGTCCGCTGTGCGACATACGCTGCGACAGCCGATTCATCGGTAAACCAGCGCACAAGCGAGAGTCCGGTCAATGTCGCCAGCGTCCTATCAAGAAAACGGGCTGTAGTGCTTGAGCCTATGATCAACCACTCGCGAAGGTTTTTACTACGATAGGCACTCGATAAGGCACCTGTCAAAGTGGTCGGCACGGGGAACTTCGGGTTATTACGAATGTCTACAACAATAAACATGGGATGCTGAGCAGCGCTTAAATGCTGTCCGACCTCGGTAAAGGCTTGTGTCACCTGTTCCGGGGTGACGTACTTCGGCCAGGTCATGCTAATTACGAAGTCATTTACTTTGAAGACGGTTATGGCAGCCATGTAACGTGCTTGATTCTGTGCAAAAGATCTAGAAAATTGATCGGTATAGACAATCATTATTACAGTATATCGGAGCAATATTTCAAAATACTGTAGAAATATTACGAATTTTTCCCACCAATCGTAAATTTACAGTTTATTTTCAATTAATACACCTGTCTGTGTCAATTATTCACAGGCAGATTCGAAGTTTAGTTGAACGCATACAAAACCCTATCCGGCTCTCACAAAGCCAGCTTGATAAAACCGTCGACATCCGTTTTGAGCTTGGTCAACGATTTCAAATCCAGGTAAAGCATGTGTCCGGCCTCATAGTCAGCCGTATGGATGTTGCCACGCAGCGAAGGATCAATATCCATATGCGAGAGGGTGTATTGGGCGGCGAAATGAGGTGTCGCCAGATCGTAATAGCCCATTGCCACCAACACTTTGAGAAACGGATTCTTAGCAAGGGCGCTGCGAAGGGCTTCGCTGGTATCGGCATACTTACCGCGATCCCACTCCCAACCTTCATTGACTTTGAAGCTGAGCGTTTCGTAGGCCAGATCGGTTTCGTAACCGAGTTCTGTGCGGGCGTAATCGGTCATCATGGCGGTATAAGGTGGCGTGATAGCGGTAAAGGACGGATCAAACTCCGGTGTTTCGGTCACAGCCAGGGCGTCCAATCCGGTGAAGCGGCTGTCCAAACGGCCAACCGTACGGCGTTGATCCCGCAGGAGTTCTTTGCAGAAACGGAAGATCTTTATCCGCAGATTACTCTGGTCGATGAAGGTAGGCGTCAAACCTGTAAGGTGCGACAAGCGGTCAATCACAGCCAGCTTTTCATCACCACTGAGGCGGTCGCCTTTCATCAGGGCGGTTGTATATTCGCCCTCGGCAAAGAGTTCAGCTTCCCCCAATACAGCCCGCAGAGGTTGGCGCTGCAACTTGGCAGGCAGCATTTTGTGATACCACGCACTGGCGGTGTAGGTCGGCAAAAAGAGCGCATAAGGCAAGTCATTACCGCGATCAAACTCAGCAGTTTGGAAGTTCAAAATGGTCGACACCAGAATGATGCCGTTGAAAGCGATACCTTTATCGATCAAATGTCCGGCGAGGCCCGCCGCACGGGTTGTGCCATAACTTTCACCGCACAGGAACAGAGGTGATGACCACCGGCTGTAACGCGTGAGGTACAAGCGGATAAATTCGCCAACCGACTCAAGATCACCTTTGACATTCCAATACTTTTTGTTGAGATCGGGCTTGGCGGCGCGGCTGTAACCTGTCCCCACCGGATCGATAAACACCATATCCGTCTGTTCGAGCCACGTGTGTTCGTTATCGACCAATTGATACGGTGGCGCAGGCATCCAGCCTTCATCCTGCATTTTGACACGCTTCGGGCCTAACGCACCCAAATGTAACCACACGGAAGCGGAACCCGGCCCACCGTTGAAAACAAAAGTCAGCGGACGTTTACGATCTGCCTCGCCATGACCCAACGTATACGCAGTGAAAAATAATTGGGCTTCGATTTCGTCAGATTCATTTTTGAGGGGCATCCGTCCGGCGACAGTGGTGTAGCGCAAATTGCGGCGACCGATTTTCATTTGCTGCTGGCGGACGATGGGCGCAACTTCTACCTGTGGAACGGTTTTGGGGGATTCAGGCCTGGCATCGGCAGACAAATTGGTTTCAGATGATGGCGTGTCCATATGGCCTCATTTACGCAATCGAATGAAGAAATTAAATCATACGGAAGATTATAATGTGACAGGGTAATTCTTACACATTCCATTTAGGACTTTCGCTTGGGCTATATCGCCTGTTTCGCAATCCACTGATTTCTACAATGTATAAAGGCAACACATGTTCCCAGTGAGAAACCACACAAAAAGCGAAAATCCTAAATGTATTTAGCCTCTTCGAAATCGTTCAAGCCAATTGCTTACGTATTACGTGACTTAAAATCAACTTCAGGATAATCAGTCGAGGCTCCATTGAGCAATGGTACATCCTCACCTTTTAAATAGTGGTTGAAAAAGGCAAGAATATATGCGTTTTTAATTTGTGTCGCTCGTTGTCCATCAAGTTTTTTGAATACACCAGCATCAATCAATGCATCCGTTCCCGGCCACAACGGCATATCACTGAGATTCATATGCAGGAAACCGTGAAAGGTCAAGAGATAAGCACGACCTCTTAGTTTAGTGAACAAAGAGTAGTTGTTACCGACATATTGATCCGATTGAATAAACATAAAAGGTTTATCCAATCCTTTCTCAGAGACTTCAGTCAAAACTCGGCCATCTTCGTCTATTCCAGTTTGGCATCGACTGTCTACATAACAAGTCTGGGTTGCTGCGGCACCGCCCGCAGAATGCCCAAATATTCCCAAATGCTCTAAGTCTAGCCTTCCGGTGAATATACCGTCCACATCTGACTTATTGAGCATTTCTAATTGATCAAGGACAAATATCTGATCGGCAGACCAAAGCTCTGTAAGTTTCTGAAGTGTACGATCGTCGGTAACCGTATCTTGCCATGGTATCTGGCGACCGTCGGGGAATACAGTCAAAAGGGCTCCATAGGTGTGCGTAATGGCAACAACTATATAACCTTGACTCGCCATCTCTTCCAATTGGGTACTGAACATGCCAGTGAAATTACCATACCCATGCGAAAAGATAAGTACCGGATACTTTACCGCATGGTCGGAAACGGGAACGTCCTGAAAAGCATGTGATTTCCACTGCGTGAAATCGTCTGGCAGCGAGATTTTAATGTCAAACCCAGCAAATACTGAAGTCACCGCAGTTGCTATAGCATTGGCATCATTCATATAGGGCGCTGGTGTTGCGCCTGCCGTCACATCAGCGGGGTACCAGAATTGAACCATTAGCTCGCGTTTATCAGTCTTGTCAGGTGTATAAGACTCATCGCGTGCTATATCCTTCCAATGGCGAGAGACGGTGCCAATCTGATAAGAGCCGGTAGGTACAGGAATAAGATTTTCTTGTGCTGTCCCGATTGAAGGCGAGATAAAGGTGAATAGCGTAAATAAAAATGGAATCAAAATCGTGGTATAATTTCTATTTTCCCGCATCATTAGATTAACCTTTCAAATATATCTAGAACATAAATATAAGACTTCCCTTATCTCACCATACTATAATTTGATTTATATTTTTTTGTTTACAGTAACTCGATTTAGCAATATATGCAAAATTTCTACCTACTTATTGCACGACGATTACACCACATATAGTATCGCCCTTTGTACAGTACAAACATTGTCTGGTCGATTATGATTCGTGCGATGGGTCGCCACAAGCGCGACATAGGAAGCGCGTTACAAGATTATTAGAAATGTAAAGTTCGTTTACAGGTGAACCTTTAGGATTGCACTATATTGAGGGTTCACAAAATATCACAAGTAGCTACAATGGTTCGCCCACTTCGCCAAGTTCAGGGAAGTTGGGAATGGTTTCCAGAACAGAAGTGCTATATAATAGACAAAATCACTCAGTAATATGAAAGAGGGGGCAAGTGGTCGCCCAACGAAGCGAATTTACGGTTTCCAACACGTATCCCTACAACCGTTCCAACCCCATCCGCTGGATATTTTCACATGTTCTGCGGTACAAGTTTTTCTTTCTGACGACAGTCGTCCTCTACTTAACCGCATGGATTTCAAATAGTTACTCGCGCATACTCGTCGGGCAAGCGGCTGGCGAAATTATCACCCCGACGGCGTCTGATGGGCTGCTCAAACTTTCGCTGCTTATTCTGTTCGTGTTGGTGCTGGATAGTTTATCGGCACTGGGCGGGAGCCTGCTGATTGAAACGATTGCCCAGCGGCTGACACGCGACTCGCGCGAAGAGTTGTACATCAGTTTGCTCGGTAAGAGTCAGACCTTCCATGACCGGCAGCGGGTGGGTGACATCATGGCACGCGCGACCGACGACATGAACCAGATGAACTTCATGATTAATCCGGGCGTGTTGTTCATCTTCGAGACGGTCATGGGTTTAACTGTGCCCGTCATCTGGATCGCTACCATTCAGATGGAACTGCTGCTGGTGCCGATTATCTTCATCCTTTTCTATATCGTGAGTGTACGGGCCTATTCGCGGCGGCTGAATCCGGTCGTCAATAACCAGCGAGAAGCCTTTGGCACATTGAACGCCGGACTGGAAGAAACGATTTCAGGAATTGAAGTCGTCAAGGCCAGCGCACAGGAGACGTTTGAACGCAGCAAGTTCCGCAAGAACGCCCGCCGCTTCCGCGATTATTTCGCCCAACAGGGACGCACGGAAGCCGGTTACCTGCCGATGTTGTTCTACGCTTTCGCACTGGGGTTGGGCTTCTTACACTGTCTTGTTCTGTACCAACAAGGTCGGCTGAGTATCCCACAGATCATTTCGGTGATGGGCTTGTTGGGTATGCTGCGTTTCCCGATCTTTGTATCAATCTTCTCCTTCTCATTGGTGCAGTTAGGTATCGCCAGTGCCAAGCGGGTGCTGCATATCATCAATACCGAGTCGGACATGGATGAGAATGCCGGTGGTTATGCCCAGCCGATGAAGGGCGATATTGTTTTCGACAATGTGAGCTTTGGCTACGAAGACGGCGGCGTATTGGAGAACATTTCATTCCACGTCAAGCAGGGCGAAACCATCGCGATTGTCGGGCAAACAGGTTCCGGCAAGAGTACGCTGACCGAGTTGATTAACCGGACGTACAGCACCACCAGCGGACACATCTTGATCGATGGCGTGGATGTGGACGATTGGAGCTTAACCGCGCTCCGGTCGCAAATCTCAAAGATCGAGCAAGACGTGTTCCTGTTCTCGCGCACACTGGCGGAAAACATCGCTTTTGGCGCGCCCGATACCCCGCGAGAACAGGTCGAAGAAGCCGCCAAAGAAGCACAGGCGCACAACTTCATCATGTCCTTCCCCGATGGTTATGATACGGATGTAGGTGAACGTGGTGTGACACTTTCTGGTGGGCAGCGGCAGCGCATCGCCCTGGCACGCGCCTTCCTGAGCAATCCGCGCATCTTGATTCTTGACGACTCAACCAGCGCGATTGACAGCGCGACCGAGGATGAAATTCAGCAGGCGATTATGCGCGCGCAAGAAGGCCGTACTACCCTGCTCATCACCCACCGGCTGTCGCAAATCCGCTGGGCAGATCATATCCTGCTGCTGGAAGGCGGCAAACTGATCGCAGGGGGTAAGCATGAAGAACTGCTGCAAACATCCGATCAATACCGGCGTATCTTCGCCCGTTATGACGCGGCACTGCCGCCAGTTGCAGCCGCCGCTGAGCCATCGATCTAGTCACATCAAACCGATCACATCATTCCGGGAGGAATTGTTTTATGGGCTTCATTATGGATGGCCTCGACGCCGAGGCTTATGATCGTAGTTACAGTGACGGCGTGTTGGTCAAGCGGATCGTCGCTTATTTCCGGCCACAGGCCAAGCGAATGGCCGCCATATCCGTTGCCATCGTACTGACCTCATTGGTCAGTACCGCACTGCCGATCTTCATTTCAAACGGGTTAGATAACCTCAAAAATGACTCGTCTACCAACAGTCTGATCAAGCTGACGGTGGGTGTCGTCGTGCTGGGTATATTGGGCTGGGTCTTTAATGCCATACGTCAGTGGTTTTCGGCAGCCGCCATCGGTAACGTGACGCTGCAACTGCGCGAGGATGCCTTCGACGCGGTGGTCAAGCGTGATCTCTCATTTTATGACAATTACGCATCGGGCAAGGTCGTCAGCCGTGTGACATCCGACACACAAGCCTTCTCGCAGGTGGTGGCACTGGTCACGGATCTTGCCAGTCAAATCCTGCTGGTCGTATTACTCATCGGGTATTTGTTCGTCGTCAATGCACAGTTGACGTTGATCACCCTGGCACTGGCACCGTTTATCGTGGCGACGGCGCTGGCATTCCGTAAGATCGCCCGTGAGACGGTGACCCAATCACGGCGTATCAATGCGGTCGTCAGTTCACACATTCAAGAGACGATCAGCGGTATCAGCATCGCCAAAGCCTTCCGCCAGGAACGGACGGTTTACGACGAATTCCTACACGTAAACGCGCAGTCGTACGGCGTTAATCTGCGGACCGGCTATACCTTTAGCAGCATCTTCCCGATCCTCAATTTGCTAGCGGGTGTCGGTACGGCAGCGCTGGTGTACTTCGGCGGGGTGAAGGTGCAGCAAGGCGCGCTGACCCCGGGCGAATGGTATTTGTTCATTCAAGGCCTGGCACTGTTCTGGTTCCCGCTGACAAGTATCGCTTCGTTCTGGAGCCAGTTTCAACAAGGGTTGGCGGCAGGAGAACGGGTCTTCGGTTTGATCGACGCCGAAGCCAAGGTCGTGCAGACCGATAATAAACCCGTCGGGAATGTCAAAGGCGAAATCCGTTTCGAGCACGTCAACTTCCGCTACACCGATGATGTGCCGGTACTGAAGGACTTCTCGCTGACCATCAAAGCGGGCGAAACGCTGGCGTTGGTCGGTCATACCGGATCGGGCAAGTCGAGTATCGGCAAGCTGATCGCACGGTTTTATGAGTTCCAGGAAGGCAAGATCCTCATTGATGGGCAGGACATTCGCAGCCTGGACTTGAGCAGCTACCGCGCAAAACTGGGTGTGGTGACGCAAACACCCTTTCTCTTCGACGGTACGATCATGGATAACATCCGTTACGGCAAGTCGGACGCCACAGACGAAGAAGTTCAACGCGCGGCAGAACATGTCGGCCAAGGCGACTGGATACGAACGCTGCCGAATGGTCTACAGACACAGGTGGGCGAACGTGGTGGCAGCCTGTCGATGGGACAGCGGCAGTTAGTCTCATTGGCGCGTGTGCTGCTGCAAAATCCCTCGATCTTTATTCTGGATGAAGCGACCGCCAGTATTGATCCGCTGACCGAGACGCTCATTCAAGAAGGTCTGGACACGGTATTAGAGAACCGCACGTCGATTGTCATTGCGCACCGTCTATCGACCATCAAAAATGCCGACCGCATCATTGTGCTGCGCGAAGGCGAGATCATCGAAGAAGGCAACCATGATGGACTGCTGGAGCAAGGCGGACACTATGCAGAACTGTATAACACGTACTTCCGTCACCAATCGCTGGAGTACATCGAGAACGTGAAGACCGTTCTTAAGCCAGCCTAAGATCCATTCGTATATCAAGTAGCGCACAGCGTTGGATAAGCATATGATTTATCCAGCGCTGTTTTTATTTTCCAGGGATACCATGCCAAAACGGTTTCTGAGCATACTTGCCTGCGGCTACATTTTGACGTTCGGTTCGGAACAGGTCTTTTGGGCGCACGTCCGGCCAAACGACACCTTGATAGACTACGCAGCCACATGGCTCTTATACTCGCTGCTGGCGTTTGCATTTCTGAGCTTGATTGATCATTTCAAAGTGCGTGACATCTGGGCGCTGTTTTTGTGCGCGGCAGTCTTCGGCTGGTTAGCAGAAGGTGTTGCAGTACAGACTACTTACGCAAACCTGCCCTTTTCAATCTCCTTCACCGGATTGGCATGGCACGCCACATTGAGTGTTTGGATTGGTTGGTACGCGGTGCCGCAAGCGATTCATACCGGCGTGAATTCGACGCTGAAAATAGGGTTAGCCATCGGCGTATTTTATGGATTGTGGGCGATTTCATGGTGGGGTGAACCCGAACAAGGAATTGCCACGCCTCTCGAATTCGCTGCCTTCGCGGGGATCACCACGCTGCTCGTCATCCTCGCCTACTGGACATATGACCGGAACATCGCGGCGTTCAGAGTCGGTCGAACAGCCAAGATAATCATCGCCGGTTTGCTGCTGGCTTACTTTATATTCGTGACAGTTCCAGTAGTTCCCATCGCGATTGTAGTGCTGCCGCTGCTGCTCTTGATCGTTTATGTGGTGCTGCGGCGAATTCCACAGTTTGATGATTCACCATCGCTGCTGGCTAATGTGCCTATGCCCGCCCCATTGAAAAACTATCTAGCCCTGTTCGCCATGCCAGTGACGGCAATCGTTATTTATGCGGCGGCTTATGCCGGGGGATTAGAGTGGCATACCAACTGGCTGGTGTATTTAGTGACCATGCCATTGGGGTTTTTGCTGCTGGGTGTCAGTCTGGTTAAAGTGTGGCGCGGTCAAGCAGAAACGGCTGCTCAAAAGTTGCAATAGTGCTTTTCTTGAACAAATTCTTGCCAGCATCTTCATCAATTCTAAACATCCTCGTGGTAAATTTGATTCGGGTTTTCTAAACCGATATGACAAAATATCAGACGAATACTCAATAATATCGAATGACTCTTAAAAGTGAGAAAGATCGCGGCGTATGAAAACCATCCTGATCGTTGACGATAAAGTCAGCGCACAACGACTCATCGCAGATTATCTGGCAGCCAATGGCTTCCGCACGGTGACGGCCAACAATGGGCGCGAGGCCTTGTATGTGGCACGTCACGAAAAACCCGATCTGGTGCTGCTGGACATCATGATGCCGGAGATGGATGGCTATGAGTTCTTGCGTCATTTTCGCAAAGAACGCAACACACCGGTCATTATGCTCACCGCCAAAATGGAAGAAACCGATAAAGTGGTCGGGCTGGAACTGGGCGCGGACGATTACGTCACCAAGCCATTCGGTATGGCGGAGCTGGTCGCGCGTGTTCGGGCGGTGCTGCGGCGAGTCTATGAGGAAGCACCATCACCTGATGTACTGCGGGTCGGTGATGTGGTGCTGGATAAGAAAACGCATATGGTGACACTCGAGAACCGCAAAGTCGAACTGACGCCTTCGGAGTTTGATTTACTGGCAATTCTGATGGCCGAGCCGGGACAAGTATTTTCGCGTGGGGATTTGTTGGACAAACTCAAAGGCAATGCCTTTGAAAATGTCGAACGCACAGTAGATGTTCATATCCGCAACCTGCGCGCCAAACTCGAACCGGATGCCGCCAATCCGAAGTATGTCTTAACCGTTTTCGGCGTGGGCTATCGCTTTAACCCGGAAGTTGATGAAGCATCATGACCATCCGTTCGTTAACCTTTAAATGGATCGCGATTTTGTTGGTGACCAGTTTGGTCGGCGTGGGGCTGGTGGGATTGTTCGCGTATAGAACGACGATCAGCGGCTATGACCAGTTACGGGTTGAACAAGCACGAACCACCTTCATTACTCAAGTCACCAGCTACTATCAAGAACATCAAAGCTGGGATGGCGTCGAGAATTGGCTGCATACCAACAATGAAGGAAACGGCCCACAGTTGTTTGCCGTAGCCAATACGCAGGGCATTATTGTCGCTGGATTTGGGCCTTTTCACGGCAACCAGCAGATGACAACCCAGCAGATTAGCGACGGCACCCCCATCACAATTGACGGCACACGCATCGGTACGGCCCTGCTAGCGACTCCACCTCCGAACCTTGACCCGCGCGAACAGCGTTATATCAACAGCACCAATCAGGCTTTGTTGATCGGTGCGATTGGGGCAGGATCAATGGCGCTGCTGATCGGCATTTTGCTCTCGCGGCAGTTCTTACGCCCATTGACCGAACTCACAAGCGCGATCAAAGAAATGAAACAAGGCAATTTAAACCAGCAGGTTCAGGTACGGACGCGCGACGAACTCGGCGATCTGGCGTTGACCTTTAACCAGATGAGCGCAGAGATTCACCGCATCAACCAGCAGCGCAGGCAGATGACCGCCGATATTGCCCATGATTTACGCACGCCGCTGATGGTTATTTCGGGCTATCTGGAAGCCCTGCGTGATGGAACATTAGCCCCTACGCCGGAACGTTTCGAGGCTATGAATGTGGAAGCACTGCAACTCAAGCGGCTGGTCGAGGATTTACGGACTCTTTCACTGGCGGATGCGGGTGAGTTGAAACTGGTTTATCAATCGGTAGAACCGGCGGAGCTACTGGCACAAGTCAAGAAGTCGTTTGAGCCGCTCGCTGATGAACAAAAAGTAGCGCTCAAGGTTGACGTCCAACAAGGACTGCCCAATTTACGGATTGATCCCGAACGGATGGTGCAGGTGATCGCTAACCTTGTGACAAATGCCCTGCGCTACACACCCGTTGGAGGGACCGTCACACTGCAAGCGCGTCAGAGTAAAGATAGCATCCAACTAGCCGTAAATGATACCGGCGCGGGCATCCCTGCTGACAAACTACCGAATATCTTCGAACGTTTTTACCGGATCGAAGAGTCACGTTACCAGAGTCAGGGCGAGTCGGGCTTAGGGTTAGCAATTGCCAAATCGATTGTGGAAGCCCATCATGGGACGATTGCCGCCGAAAGCACTATCGGGATTGGAACATCCATTATTATCACGCTGCAACCGGCTATGGCGTAATTCGCCATGTCAGAAAATAAAAGACCTCGCTGGTCAATGACGATACGAGGTCTCTTTATCATTGTTGAAACTGATCCGTGTTAAGAGCCGCTGAGACTCTTTTGCAAGCCCTGAATAAGTTCTTCTTTTTGGGCATCCGTCAGGCGCGCGTCAGGATGCAAAATGAGATAATCCTTGGGCGGCATATTGCCCGAACGAATTTGCTCAGCCATATTCTCGGCCAGATTTTGGCGGCGGAAACCGAGCATGGAATCCATTTCGGAGAGGTTCAATTCCTGTCGTCCATCCTTCACATGCATGACCGTCAGCCATGACGAAGGTGCGATGGTCGCATACCAGGGCCATGTCGTTTCGTTACTGTGGCAATCCATACAGGTGGCATAAACCAGTTTCTTAGTTTGCTCGCTGTCCCAATTGATCGGCGTTTTTACAGGCGGATTGTCACGCGTGACCGGCACCAACTGGATAAGACCAATCACGATAATCGTTACGCCAAGACCCATCAGCAGTGCAAGTCCGGCCTGACGTGGAACATTCACAATCACCGATGAGTCACTTGTAGAAGGAGTTGTCACCTGGCGTGTGGCGACCAAACCGCTGACCCCGCTGATTAACCCGATGACCGCAAACAGTGCCATCAACCCGCCGCCGACTGCATACCGTCCGGCAACATTGGCTGAACCACCGCCCGGCCCACCGGGACCGCCGGGTGGAAATCCACCTTCGGGACGACCACCATTGCCACCACCGGGGAAGCCCCCCTGCGCTTGCGGTTCGCCTGTGCCTTCGGCTCGTTGACCAGATTGCCCGGACGGAGCAGCACTCCCATTTTGTCCATTCGGAGCGAAGGCCTGTGGTTCACCTGTGGCTTCTGGCTGTTGACCTTGCACACTATTGTTATTCTGATTGGGAGCAGTCTGCCCTGCTGCGCCGGGTCGGTTTCCACCCTGCGAGCCACCGGGGAATTGACCACCAAGACCGCCCGGTCCACCAAACGCGCTGGGTGTGCTGGTTGATACAATGACTACACTGGCAAGCATGGCGATAGCAGCCACAGCAGTCAAACCACTGGCTGCCGCCGTTGTACGCGTAGCGGATTTGACGGTCGACAAACTCAAATGACCATTGGTAGAGCCGACCGCTACTCCGATGGTGCTGATAATCGCAGCCAATCCCAGCCATGCGGCAATAAAGCTGACCGCGCCAATTCCCTGAATATTCAGAAGATTGCCGACCTGCCCAACGCCGATTAAAGCAGAACCGACCGCAGCTAACGCAAACAGTAACAAATAAATCGGCAGGATTTTACCGATTTTGCCAAGCCAGTTTGCGGGTTGAAAGGCAATGGGGATGGTAATGATGAAGCCTGTAATAAACAAAACGACCAATGCGAGCAAGGCAACAATCTGGGCGATATTACGCGCCGAACTTAGGCCGGCCGCATCTCGATATATAAAACTTATGGGACCGCTTATAAAGGCCGTGACAAAAAACGTAATAATGGCAAGCGCGGTAAACAGCAGGGCGATGGTTAACCGGGACTGGAGCTTTCGCATAAAATTCGCTTTCGGGTTGAAAACTGTAAACACAGAATTTGTGTGCCTAAAACAGACACAACAAAGCGTCACTATAGGAGAGAGATGTGTAGAATTTAAGTAGATTTCATAAAAACAAAATGGAATTTATCCAGGTATCAGTTATTTGCACAACGATTCATTTAGTAAATAAAAAGCCGCTGATTGTAATAGTGCAGCGGCTCTTAGGTGTAGATGTGATCAGCGTTTATGCATTAACCGCATTGGCGACCAAGTTCAAATTGAGGATTACCGTGTCACCCACATTGGCGACAAAGGGCACATTCGGTATGCTCAAATTGAAGTCAGCCCGCTGGACCGTCACCGTGGCCTGCGCTATCAATTGATCCACTGATTTTAAACTGGCGGTGACATCAAAGGTAACTACTTTGGTTACGCTGGCAATGGTCAGGTTGCCGGTCACCTTCAATGTGAGTTCATCACCGACTTTGACGCTCGCTGGCAAAGCGCTCATGCTGGTCGGTGTAAAAACGATGTACTGATTAGCATCGGTTTCCGATTGTAGAATGAAACGCGCAACTGAATTATCGCGGCGGGTATCGTCAGTGACGAAGGTACGCGCATTAATACGAATTTCGCCTATCTGTGATTGGGTCGGATCGCTCAAGTTAACAAGGATGTCACCCGCGACCTGTGCAGTCGTACCCACCACCGTTTTATCCACGCCGTTCAATACTTCTTCTATCGTGTAGGTCACGTACGAGTCGTCCTGCGAGTTGCGATAGACCGTTTGGCTGGCACTGTTGGCTTCGGTGGTCGCCAGTTCTTGCACACTATCTTGAATATCCCCGGTAGGCGCAGCAACCCCGCGCGTCAGATAAAGGAATGAGCCAATACTGATGGCAGCCACGATGGCCGACAGTATCATTCCGATTTTGAGTGTTCGTAACATGATGTTCCCCTTCTGCTTGATCCTAATATCAGCCACCTTAGCAAGCAGATATTTAGAAGCTGTTTAGAAGCCGTTCACATTTGCACTAGTTCAAATAATCGCTCATTTCAGCGTTTTTGAGGTTCATCCGCTGCTTATCCGGGCTGCCAACAACTTCTGAACCTACCGATTTTAATCTTGAGCAAGTAAACAGGGTGATAGGCAAAACATGGCTGCGCTCAAATCGGACTAGTCTTCGTATTCAGGTTTGGAAACGCTTACGATTTTCTGTTGACAAAGTAGGAACTTTTGTTCTACCATAAGTATGGAAATAGAGCTATTTGGAGATTGCTGCATGTCATCTATCGTCCATAATCCACCGCTAAAAATAAGAGCCATTACAGCGGCGGCGTGCACAAATTGCACGGCGGTGGCATTGACCGGGCGTTCCGCTGCAAATGTGCTATTTCAGCGGCAGCGAACGAACCACCCGCCGACACGAAATGACGATTCAGCGCCTTTCTCCCTCATATCCGCTTGCTAATTCAGCGGAAAATATGCAAATTATGCGAAATTTGCAATAGCAACTGCAACATCTGTCACATCTTAAGCAGCTAAGTGGACAAACTATTGGTGTGAAACGGATTTATTTAGACAGGGTATTGGGGTCGAACGCATCTCGAAATGCATCGCCTACGGTGTTAAGTGCCAGCACCAATAAGGTAATGGTCATACCGGGGAAAAAAGCGATCCACCACGCGTTACGCAAATAAGCCCGTCCATCGGAAAGCATTGCGCCCCATTCGGGTGTTGGAGGGCGTACACCCAAACCAAGAAAGCTCAAACTCGCGCCGGTGATAATGGCATCCGAAACGCCGAGTGTGGTGATAACGATCAACGATCCGAGGATATTAGGTAGAATGTGGTAGAACATAATCCGCCCGGGCTGTGCGCCGATGCACCGCGCCGCCAGCACATAATCCCGTTGAAACAGCGATAGCGTTTGCCCGCGTGTCAGGCGCGCATAAGTCGGTAGTGAAAACAATGCAATTGCCACCACCACATTAAAAACACTCGAACCTAATAAACCAACCATCCAGATAATCAATATCAGACCGGGAAAAGCCAAAATCAAATCCATAATCCGCATGATGATGTTGTCGACTTTACCACCGAAAAACCCCGCCATAAGGCCCAATGGTATCCCTATCACGGCTGCCAGCATGATCGATAAAAAGCCCACCTGTAGAGAGATTTGCCCACCGTAAAGGATGCGGGTGAGCACATCCCGCCCCAATGAGTCTGTACCGAGGATATAGTCGGCTGATGGCGCGTGAAGGCGATCTTTTGAATTGCGCCCGATAGGATCATAAGATGTTAAGCGGGGTGCGAGAATGGCGGATAAGACAATTACGATAATAACAACGATAGCCACCAACGCCACACGATGCCGCAAGAATTCCTGCAATGTCCGTGTATAAGGCGTATCGCGCTTGAATGAGGCTTCGTCAGTCAATGAAACTACGCTGACAGGCAAAGGGATTTCTACTTTTTCGAGCATGTTATTATCAGAGTTAGTCATAGCGAATTCGCGGATCAACATACACATAAATGATGTCAGTAACTAAATTAACAAACACAAAACTTACAGCAACCAGTAAAACGGTTCCCTGTATCATGGGATAATCGCGTCCAACGATGGCCTCAATCGCCAAACGACCGACACCGGGCAAACCGAAAATATTTTCGGTGATGACCGCGCCACCCAATAAACCACCGATCGATAAGCCGACTATAGTAACGATTGGAATAAGTGTGTTCTTGAGCGCATGACGAAAAACCACATGTCGCTCGGAAAGTCCTTTGGAGCGTGCCGTTTGGATAAATGCAGCGCCCAAGATTTCGACCATATTGGTACGGGTAAGGCGTGCGATTAAGGCCGATTGACCGATGGATAAGGTGGTCACGGGCAGTACAAAATGCTGCCATGTGGATGATCCCTGCACCGGTAGAACCCGCAGCCCTACCGCAAAGATGAGTATTAGTACCAGACCTAACCAAAAACTAGGGATCGAGTAGAAAAAGACAACGATCACAATACTAATGCTATCAATCCATGTGCCACGTTTGACCGCCGTGAGTATTCCGACACCCAGGCCGATAAGGGTGCCCACAGATACACTCAAAAACGTCAGCGTGACGGTAAAAGGAAAGGCCTTGATAATAACCCCGAAAACCGGCTCACCAAATTGTGTCGAACGGCCTAGATCACCTCGGATGGCATTCATCAGATATATCAATAACTGCTCAGGTACTGGACGATCTAAACCCAAGTTCTTACGAATTTGCTCGATGAGTTCCGGCGTAGCACGATCACCCGCGAGGAGCGCCGCAGGATCTCCAGGGATGGCAACACGCAGCATCACAAAGACGAGGACAGAGATGACCACTACCAACACTAATGCGATGAGTGTTCGCCGGAGAATATATTTACCCATGCAGCTATCCCCTCGCTGATAGATTTTGCAGACCACGAAAGTTCCAGATAAGAAGGGGCTTGCTGTGAAGCAAACCCCATCGTAGCGTGCATTACAACTTACTTATCGAAGTAAGCATCCCAATATTGGAAGGTCAAATCAGGAGTAATTTTCCAGCCATGGAGTTCATTGCGAACACCTGTCAAGGATGGCGGGTCAACAAGGAAAATCCAGGGTGATTGGTCGATCACGTATTGGCTTAGTTCGGTAATGGTCTTGTAACGGCTATCTTGATTCAAATCGGTATCGGCTTTTTCCAGTAGCGCTGTAAGCTCATCAGTCGAGAACCAAGTGCGATTACTACCGCCCTTTCGCGACGGATGAAAAAAGTAGGTTAGAATGCTAGGGTCTTGGTAACCATAATTCAGCAGGAACAAATCATGTTTGGCAGTGGTTGTCAAGTCAATTAGTGCGCTACGTTCCATCGTGTCAATCTTGGTCGGGATACCAACAGCACGCCATTGTGCATCCAATATTTCTGCAACGCGCAGAAATTCATCGGTATTTTGGACTGCCAACGGCACAGACCACGGTTTGCCACTGGGATCTTCACGCAAGCCATCAGCATCAACATCCTTATAACCCAGTTCATCGAGCATGGCTTTAGCCTTGTCAGGGTCATAATGATAGGACTTGGTATCGAGATCAGGATTATGCCCCCAGATGGTAGAAGGTAACGGTTGATAGAGCGGTTCAGCCAAGCCATCATAACCTGAGTCGTTGACTTCATCACGATCGGTGGCATAGGCAAAGGCCTGACGGAGCTTCTGATTATCCCACGGCGCCTTCGAGGTATTGAAGCCAACATAACGAATTTCGGTTAGTTTGGCTTTATCAACCGTAATATCGGGATTGGCTTCAACATCGGCCAAGTTCTGAGTCGGCACACCAGCTACGGTGACTTCCCCGGTTTCCAGCGCGGCAAGAATGGTCTGGTCTTCTTTGAGGAACAGTGTCTGAATCTCGTCCAGCAGTACCGGGCCAGCGTTGTCGGTCAGACCTTTTGGCGCCCATTTGAAGTCGGGATTCTTTTCCAGCAAAATATAGTTATTGGTGTTCAATTCCTTCAGTTTGAACGGCCCAGCCCCCACTGGATTGAGGCCGAATTTCTCTTTGCCCTCTTTTTCGTAAGCGGTCGGCGAGACAATTTCCAAACCCGAAAGGGTAGAGAACAAGGGCGCGTATGAGGACGCCAGATTCAGCTTGACAGTGTAATCATCAACCACATCAACACTGGTTAGCAGGCCAATCAAGTCTGCGCCCTGTGCTGAGCCTGTGTCCTTGTTGGCATATTTCTCCAAGTTCCACTTGATGGCTTTGGCATCTACCGGTGTGCCGTCGGTGAAGGTAGCATTTTTAATTAAGTGGATCGTCAAAGCCCTACCATCTGCCGCCGTTTCCCAAGTATCAGCCAGATAGCCGATATAGCTGAGGTCTGCGGCACGCGAAAATAGTGTGGCATAAAGAGCGTAATGCACCGACCAACTGTGCCACGGGGTCACAAACGGATCAAGCGATTCATTGGAGGCGGCATCACTGACGACCAGCCGACCACCCTTATTGCTGTTATCCTGCGCCGAAACGCCGATCACGGTTGAAAGCAGCATGGTGAGGAGTAGAACCACTACGATAAGTGAAAGTTTTCTCTTGGATTGCATAACCCTTCCCTTTCATAACACAATGACGTTAGCATTAATTGTGACAATGTGGTGGTTTCAATCTCGCCAATAATCAATCCTTTCCTTGTTTGCGAAAACGTCTGAATAGATAGCCGCTGAGTATACAGGTTTTGTGCATGCTATCAGCATTCCGCCAACTCATAACCAATAGACACTGCTGACTAACCGTGATAGTGATCATAAACCAGCCGACCGACCTTCCCGATGGCCGATTCCACCTCAAAAACGCGCTGGTATCGTGCTTCAGGTTTGTCCCACACCGCCTGATCATTCCATGAGGTAAACATGGTCACAATGGCGTGATTATTTTCACCAATGGTCATCACACCGCTGTCATTAAAATGGCCGCCAATCGTGCCTGTTTTATGGGCGAAGGCCACACCAGCGGGTAAAAAGCGCGGGAGTCGTTGATTAAGCTGCTGCTTATACATGATGTTCAGCAGTTCGTCTTTAATTTCGCCATCCACCACCTCACCCTTAAACAGCATATACACAAGTTTGGTCATGGCCTTGGCGGTACTCACATCGTTGTCTGAACCCCGGCTGAATGTCACGCCGTCTCGCACGATGTCATGGTCATTTGACCACTCTTTAATCACATCAAGCGGTTGATCTTGAATCTCCGGTGGGAAAAGTCCCCTGAGCAAAGTCTTGCAATCCATTTTGAGGAAAATGTCAGTCAAGCCTAGCTCGTGCATGGTGCTTTCAATGACCAGTGACCCGCCCAAGGTGGCGACGTTCATATCGGTGGCGGTGTTGTCGCTGATAATAATCATCAACGTCAACAAGTCACGGAAAGTCGGACTCACTCCGGCTTCAAAAAAGGGCAGGATACCGCTGCCTGCACTCTTGTCTTCATCTTTCAGCGAAATACGATCATCCAGCTTGAGCTTGCCGGCTTTAAGCTGCTTGCCAGCCGTTGCGAGTACGGGGATTTTGAAAACACTTGCCATCGGATAGGGAACATCGCCATCTATATCAACCTGGTCGCCAGATTCGACGTGGCACACAGAAACGCCAGCTTCCATATCGGCGGTTTTGATGGCGGCTTGAATATCATCCTTAAGTGTCACAACACAACCTCTCTAAAAGACACACATTAATAGACAGTCATCGGTTTAAACGGCCATTGGATCCGCTACCAACGGATATTTGTTGGTGTCGACATACTGGTATGGAATATTCTTGAAATCCGGCAGCACTGCCCCCGGTGCAGCGATATAAAGAACTTCCGCGGCGATGGGTGCAAACCGTCCATAAAAATGCTGCGTCGATTTGACGATAACCAACTGACGCGTCTTTGGATCGATACCCAAATTGGTGAACACTTCCGGACTGAAGGTTTGAGTACGAAGTGAAATCAGAACGATATCGATGCCGTTGACTCGCAGCGCCGCCGTATTGCCCAATGGATAATCCATCCGAGCTTCGTCAGGGCCAAAATATTGAATGGCATTTTCCGCTAAACCTGTTACTTCAACATGCAGGTCGAGCGGATCACCCGACATTGGTCCCATCTTGCCACCAATCCGCATATCGAGATGCGCACCGACTCCAGCATCCATCGCCACTGAAACAGCAATCGGATCCCAAATGCAGCCGAGGGCAACATTTTCGATTTTACGTTCCAGCAAACGACGCAGCACAAAAGTCGAGTCGCCCGGTGCGCCACCACCGGAATTGTCGGACACATCCGCCAGCACAACTGGCGACCTTCCTAGCGCCAGAGCTTCATCCAGCGCCGCATCTATGCCCTGATAGCGAGGGTAGACTTTGTCACGCATGGCGTACAATTCAAGTCCAAGCTGTTCCGCCAATTGTGCGGCCTGTGCAGGGTTATTGTCAGTTACAACCAGTGTCTTTGCGCCCAAATCAGGTACGTCCCCCCAGGGGAAGCAGTGCGCCAGTGACACCGAGAGCACACCGTCTTTGCCTTCCAGGATTTTCATCCTGGCGACATAACTTTTCATCGGTTCCGCTGTGGGATAGAACAAACCAATCATACGGCAGTCGAAGACCCCCATCGTCGGGTGAATCTTGCCTTCAACCGTGTCTGCAATCAGGTTGAAGAGTTCACGGGCGCGGTCAGTCGTATCGGTATGGGGATATTCTTTATAGGTGATAATGATGGTTGCATTGCTCACCATCTTCTCGGTGATGTGGCAGTGTAAATCCAACTCGACACCAATCGGAACATCCGCGCCGACCATTTGGCGCACTGCGGCAATCAAATCACCTTCGCAGTCATCATAACCATCCGCTACCATCGCGCCATGAAGATCAAGCAACACCGCATCAACTGGCAGCGAGGATTTCAAATCGGCGAGGATTTCGTCGCGGAAACCCTCATAAGCCTTACGTAAGGTTTTACCCGCTGGTTCGGCGTTTGCAATCAGGCTTTCAACCACATCCCACCCCCGCGCGGCAGCCAACTTCCGGAACAGTGCCACCACCGAATCTTTATAGGGCGGATATGCAGTATAGTCCCCATGCCGTGTTACGAAAAAACTCTTTTCGCTGGTTGGCATGGGCGAGAATGTATTGGTTTCTGTTGCCAGACACGCTGTAAAAAACTTCACTGCAATTCCCCCTAAAATTCAACGCGTTAAATCGAATGTCCAGCCCAACCCGGCCCACGTACCACCTGCCCCGGCAGTGCGCCCGTATGTTCACCGGCTTTCAGCACTGGCACGCCGTTAACGAAAACATGTACCATGCCAGTTGAAAAATGATGTGGATCTTCAAAGGTAGCGTGATCTTGCACTTTCGCCGGATCAAATACGATGACATCAGCAAAGTAACCCGCCTTCAATGCGCCACGATCTTTAATGCGGAGTGTTTCGGCTGGAAAAGTGGTCAGGCGGCGAACAGCCTCTTCCAGAGTCAGCAGTTTTTCATCGCGTACATAGTGGCCGAGCAGACGAGCAAAGTTACCGTAGGCGCGTGGATGCGGATTGGATTTTAAGAACACGCCTTCCGGCGTCATCGACTCGGCATCCGAGCAAAAGCTGACCCAGGGTAAAGCGACCTGTTTGCGAATATTGTCTTCCGACATGGTGAAGTAAATCGTGAAGACACGCCCTTCTTCTTCAGCGATTAAATCCATCGCAGTGTCTTCGGGCGATGTGCCGCGAATGGCCGCTACCTGAGCCAAAGTCTTGCCGATGAAAGGCAGCAGCGACTCGGTTGAAAATCCCGCCAGCAGAATGTTGTCTGGTGAAGCAGCTTCCAACCACATATTTTCCCATTCATCCGACGGCGTGTTCATCTCGGCCTTGAGGCGTTCGCGGGTGGCTGGATCACGCAAACGCGCACGCAACGCATCTTCACCACCATCATGTGCCCACGAGGGGATACAGGCTTCCAAGCCTGTGCCACCCGCCGGATACATGTACATATCGGCTGTGATCTCTTCACCTGCGCTGCGAGTTGCCTCTACCACACGAATGACCTCATTCATCTTCGACCAATTTTCGTGTCCGGCAGCTTTGAGGTGATAAATCTCGGCGCGGATTTTGGCCTCCCGAGAGATAGTGAGCATTTCGTCTAGCGCTTGCAGAAAGAATTTTCCCTCACTGCGAAGGTGTGATATATATAAACCATCATAGGCTCCGACGACCTTCGCAATCGCGATCAGTTCGTCCGTTTTAGCATAGGAAGCGGGGGGGTAAATCAATGCGGAAGATAATCCGACCGCCCCTTCTCGCATGGCTTGTTCGGCCAATTCACACATTTTTTCCAGTTCGGCTGGTGTCGGCGGACGGTCATCATAGCCAATGGCATACACCCGCAGCGTTGACGTTCCGACAAATGAGGCAATATTGCAAGATATGCCTCTGCGAACCATAAAGTCGAGATATTCACCGAGCGTTGTCCACTCGACATCATATTGAATATTTTTGTCGCCGAGTATCCCTTTTGGGTGGGCAGCTTTCATGCTGTCGCTCAACGGCCCCATCGAAAATCCTTCACCCACGACTTCCAGCGTCACTCCCTGGCGAATGTCGGCTTGTGAACGACCGTCCACAATCAGCGACTCGACTGCCCAACTGAGCATGTTAATGAACCCTGGTGCGACCGCCAAACCGCTGGCGTCAATTTCAGATTCGCCTTCAAAAGATCCCGGGGCACCAATTGCTGAAATGGTTTGCCCATCAATAGCAACATCACCTACAAAAGCGGGGCTGCCGCTGCCATCATAGATTGTTCCGCCGTGAATAACCAAATCGTGTTTCGCCATGAAACCCTTCGCAGTCAGGTTTTTAGTACAACGTTTATCTCAGGAATAGTGTAAAGTATATCGTGTGACATAACTTGTGCAAACAAACCACATTTTTGCACAAAAAATTGCACCAAGTAGATAATTTGCAAAAATCGACTTCGGCTTGATAATGGTCAATCACATGGATAGGAATGCCATCATGACCGAAAATGCAGCGTCACAAGACATCGTTTTGCTCATTCGTGAAGCCTATGCAGGAATGAGTACCAGCCAGCAAAAAGTGTTGGAATTCTTCCTGAGCCGCCGTTTGGAAGCAGTTTATCTTTCAGCTGCTCGTATCGCAGAAGTAGTCGATGTCAGCCATTCAACAGTGGTACGCACAGCGCAAGCATTAGGATTTGATGGTTTTCCAGAATTCCAAACGGCGCTGCAAGACCAAGTTTCAGGACGTATGAATTCAACGGGTGTTTATCAGCTCGGCGCGCGTAAACTCATCAGCGAACTGCTCGAACAAGATGACAACAGCATGGGGTCAATCCTTGAACGTGTCATGCTCAATGATGCCAAAAATATCGAAAACATGGTGTCGCAGATTCCGGTTACCGATTTTGAACAGGCCGTCAAGATGCTGCTTGAGGCTGAAACCGTCTTTGTGATTGGACTGCGTTCGTCGGCACCGATGGCGATGAATTTCGCAATGGGACTACGCCAGATACGTGGAAAATGCCAGCTCCTACAACCGGGAGTGGGCGATCTGGTAGACCAAATCGCCTCACTCACCAGCAAGGATTTATTATTCAGCCTGTGCTTCGGACGTTATACCAAAGTGACTCTACACGCGATGGATTACGCCCGTAAGGTTGGCGCACAAATCATTAGTGTAACGGACACACCTGTTTCCCCAGCCGCCCGCCGCGCCGACCTGGTGTTCACAGTTCGGTATGGTGTATGGTTTTATGGTGCATCAGCCGCGCTTTTTAGCTTGCTCAATGCACTGGTTGCGGCCATCCTCGTCCAGCAGAATGAGGCCGCCCAATCACGCCTGGAAACATTGGATACCATCATCGAAGAGTTTGGCATCTTCGACACCGACGATCCGCCTCAATCGACGTAAGTGCAAACCTCGCGCCAAAGCTGCTTGCCACTTTCCAAGCGATCCGGCTGCACATCGATACCAATTCCGGCAGCTTCCGGCACAGCCAATGTGCTGTTCTTGCCCAGTACAAATGGCGGCTCAGTAACATCCGGGTTGTAGTAACGATCAGTGGCAGAGATATCGCTGGGCAGCGTGACACCCGGCAGCGAAGCAAACGCCACATTGGCAGCGCGCCCTACACCGGTTTCCATCATGCCACCAATCCAAAGCGGCAGTTTATGTTCGACACAAATCTTGTAGATTTCCAAGCTATCCACATAACCACCAACTCGCACTGGTTTAAGGTTTAGGATACGGAGCGCACCGAGTTCGATAGCAAGCTTCAAATCGCTAGGGGCTTTAATGCTTTCATCCAGGCAAATCGGTGTCTTAAGCATTGGCTGTAATTTGCTATGTTCATAGATATCATCGTCAGCCAGCGGCTGCTCAATCATTAAAAGATTGAACTCGTCAAGCTGCTTCAGGTGATCGGCGTCCTTCAGTGTATAGGCACTGTTGGCATCCAACATCATGACAATATCGGGCAATGCTGCACGGACACCCCGCGCGAATTCAACATCCCAACCCGGCTGGATTTTAAGCTTGATGCGGCGGTAGCCCTGATCGTAGCGTTTCTGAATGACCTTGACAGTATCTTCAATCGTTTTCTGAATGCCGATACTTACACCCACACTGGCGTAGCCTTTGGTGGCGTTGCCTTCGGGCAAATACGACGAGAACAAATCTACCAAGCGCATGTCGTTCACTTTTGCCAGCGCATCCCACACCCCTGTCTCCAATCCGAACTTGGTATGGTGATGCCCGCGCACTTTCTTCATCAGCGCTTGTGCTTCATGCGGATGCGTGAATGTCTTACCGACCAATTTGGGCATCAAGAAATTTTTGGCGATATGGGCAGATGTCACAGGCGTTTCGGCTGCGTAACCCGGTGCCACTTCTACCGTGATCTCGCCCCAACCACTGACCCCTTCCGCCGTGATGACCTCGACCAGCACAGTCGCCTTGACCGGATCATTGCCGAAGCTGGTTTTCAACGGCTCGACAAAAGGGAGTGCAATCGTGTGTAATTTAATGTCTTGAATCGTTATGGATTTCAATTTACTATCCTCTACTAAAGTTAAGGTCGCCCTAAAATATACCAGCAGCGCTTACCATCATCAGCGAAGTCCACAGCCTGATACCCTGCGACAAATGCAGCGCGCATCGCCTGTCGTAACGCTACCTGCCATGCTTTTGCTTTTTCGATATTTTCACGTTTTAGTTTAGCCAGTTGAAACGGAATCTCCACAAAGTACCAATCGCTTTGAAACTCGGTTGGAAGCTGAACATGGGTCTGGCCATTATCATCGCTGTACAACAAAAAGTGTTCGTGCGGAAAGCTGTTGACCACTGGCGCGGTGGGCGGATTGTGTTCGGCAGCCATCACTGGCTCGGCTAATAAATCCCAAACGGCTTCCATCCGGTCGCTGGGCATTCCAGCGTTGATACCATCAGCCATAGTGCCATAAAAATTGATGTGGTAAGTGGAAGCAGTAGCCTTCAGGATATGCATGTTGAAATTGGCATTACCGCGCTGCAACGGATCAAAAGTCCACGCAATGACTTTGTAACCATGATCAAGTGCCCAACGCCGCTGCGCATATTTGATACCTGTGCCGATGCCTTTCCCTTGATGACCCGGAACAACGCCTGCCATATGTGACCACAATAAGCGATTATCACCATGTAGCGCAGCTAATCCCAACGAGAAACCCACTAACTCACCATCCAAATCAGCGCGGATGACGTTGCCACCACCATGAATGATGGCGAACAGCATATTATGAGGCACAGCTTCACTAGCAGGCATTGACCATACCACTGTTTGAAGCTCAACAATCGCTTTTAGTTCTTCGGGGTCATCTACAACGCGATACTCAATAGTCATAATCAACTTTGCAATGGCTCCTAGACGAGCCAATCTAAATGAGATATTTAATCTCAATGGACGATAGGGTGCCAATTCGACTGTCAACAAAACTTGATCGGCTGGTCAAATATCACACCAAATCTGCCTATTCGTCAAGAAACTGGTCTTAAGACATGGACTGCTATGCAAAAAATCCCGGCGTTTAACCGGGATTTGGAAATGTAAGCTGGCAGTATTAATCCGTCACGTTGGGTGGCAGCGTGGGAAACGGTGGACGGGTAGGCTGAGTCGGAGGGATAGGATTTGGGGACGGGGCGGGCATCGGCCCAGGGGGATCAGGCGGAAACGGATTGGGGGGCGGGTCGGGCATTGGTCCCGGCGGGTCAGGTGGAAACGGATCGGGTGGCGGATCCGGCATTGGCTCAGGGGGTGCCGGTGGTAAAGGGCCAGGTGTCGGATCGGACGGGTCAATGGGCTGCGGGGGGTTCATCGGTGGATCAAGTGGGAGCGGTTCAGGTTGCAGCGGTGACCCTTGAGGGTTCGGATCGTTCATATATTTCACCTCTATAACGTGTTTACCGGGGCATTAAGTCGAATTACTTGTCATTGGCTTTAGCATGAGGCATCTAGGCAGCGTCCACAACTGCCAGGTTTCCTAGTGTGTGGGCGTTTTTAGTAATCGCTCATCTGAAGCGGCGAACATAAACGTGAGGTGAGTGGTTGAAAGTAATTTGCAAAAGACATGGCAATGTATGCAAAACATCCGCCGAAATGGCAGGCGGGGCTAGGGGAGTAAGGCGCTGAATTGACAATTTGTGTTGGCGGGACGTCCTGAAGATGAGCCGGTTTGCGGTTGTCAGGAGACTAAAAGAAGCTGCCTTCTGGTTTTTGTAAACTGGCTGACAATGGAAACTCCTGCCGAATAAAACCGCTGCTATCCAGCCTGCACTAATCTACGTGCCAATATGCAGAAAACGTTCCATCCAACCCTTGCGCCAGAGCAACCAAAGTCCGCATGACCACAGCACTAGCCCCACGCCAATGTCGCGCCAGACGAGTCCTTGCAGTGGGATCAAGCCGAGGTAGTTCGCAACAGCCGGTACGTACAAACCGACGAGAAGGAGCACAGTCAGTATCAAACTCAGAACAGCCGGTCGCCAATCAGGGCTCACTTCCCGCCAACCCGCTAACCACTTAAACGGTGGCTCTAGAAAAAGCATCAACCCCAAGGCACAAATGGAGAGATAGACGGTAAGCGCCGTCTGCGAATAAATGCGCGCTGCAGAGAGACCAAACGATTCGCCCGCCTCGTAGGTCAAGCCGGTATACTGTTCGAATACTTTGACAACCGACTGCGATACGGACACCGTGTCGATGAACTGCTTCACATGGACGTTCACATAGGCGAAAAGCGTCACACCAATCAGTGTGGTCCAAACAGCCGCCGGCAGTACAAAACGCACAAACGAACCTAATAATGGCTCCTGCTTATCACGAGGGCGCGCCCATAATGTTAGAAATAAGGCAGGCAACCCGACTGTAACCATTGTGACACCGGTCTGCGCCGGTTCGAAGGGGAACGGTAACCCGGCCATGAGCACACCAATGATTACAAAAGCGTAGGTAAACGCGCGGGTCAGCGTCAAATAGGTGGCGTTGATGACACCACTGCTAATTCGCTGCCCTTCCTGTAAAGCGGGTGCCAATGCCGCATAAGAGTCGTTGAGCAACACCATATCGGCTACGGTGCGCGTGGCGCTGCTGCCGCTCTGCATTGCCACACTCAGTTTCGCCCGTTTCAATGCCAGAATGTCATTTACACCATCGCCCATCATCGCTACAAAATGCCCTTTGCGCACCAAAGCGTCCACCAGATGTGCCTTTTGGTCGGGCGTGATACGTCCGAAGATCGTCGCATCTACGGCGGCCTGATCGAATTCGGCATCGTTCATCTTCGCCAACTCAGGACCAGCAACCAGCTTCGATTCCACGAGACCTACCTGATTAGCCAGACCCGCTACAGTGTGAGGGCTATCGCCAGAGATAATCTTGACTGCAATGCCCAAGCGCGCAAATTCCTGTAGCACTTCACGGGCATAAGGGCGCAGTTCATCGCGCAAGCTAACCCACGCCAATGGCTCTAATGTAGGTAGGATAGGATCACCGGCTGCATCACGCAGCGTCTTGACCTCCCAGTTGCAGGCAAAAAGCAGCACACGCAGCCCCTGCTCTGCCCATGCGTGCATCTGCGCTAGATGCGCCGGAGTAACAGCGTCCCCGGATAAGTAAGGTTGCAACATCTCGAAGGCGCCCAATACATAGACACCCTGCACATCACTATCGTCAAAAGCCAATGCGCTCCACTTACGTGCTGAAGCAAAAGCCACCTCGTCTACCGGCGTCCGTAGGCGGCCTTCCAGCCCCTGCCGGATGGCCGTTGAGGTGCTGTTGGTTGATGCGGCACTGCACACAAAATCGCCCAAACGCTGCGTCACGACCGCCGACTCGCTTACCTGCCATGACTGCACAGTGTCCAATTGCAGGGCATTTGTGGTCAGTGTACCCGTCTTGTCCATGCAGAGTACGTCGACATGCTTCAGCGATTCGACAGCATGTGTGCGCTGCACAATCGCTCCATGTCGGGCAATACTCACTGCTCCCAAGGTGTAGGCCAGACTGACAGTAAGGAAAAGCCCATACGGCACCAGACCAATGAGTACAGCCGAGCCGGTGACATAATAAAGCGCACTGCTCTGCTGAGCATAACCGCCAACGTAGAACATGACGGCCATACACACAGCCAGCAACATGAGTATGCGCGTGATGAAAGCGAGCTGCTGCTGCAGTGGGGTCGTTGTCTGGGTGAAAGTACGGGCGCTTGCCGCCAGTTGATTGGCATAGGAGGCCGAACCGACAGCATCGGACTGGTAGAGCAAATCGCCAACCACGCAGAAGCTACCCGAATAAATGCGGTCACCCGGCTGTTTACGCACCACATCACTTTCACCGGTGAGCAGAGCCTCATCCACTTCAGCAGTTTTATCACCAACCACCACACCGTCGGCGAGTGCCTGATCGCCGCTGCGAAGGTGAATCATTTCACCGGTTTTCAGGTGAGCGGCATCTACACTCAATTCATACCCATTCCGGATGACATTTGCTTGCGGACGTACCAACAGCGCAATTTTATTCAATTGTCGTTTGGCGCGGACTTCCTGTACGGTGCGGATGAGCGCACTGGCAATACCGGTGATGCCGGTGACCAAGGCATCGTTATAGCGACCAAATACGAGCAATACCAAGCTGACGGCGAAAAGAATGATGTTAAAGAAGCTAAACAGATTAGTGCTGAGGATCTGCCAATAGGCATAGATGCCTTCGCCTTGACCGTCCGGCGGTTCTTGCCCACGTCGTCCCCAGAAAGACGACAGCGACCTTGCGCGCCGCTGTGGTACTTCCGGCGCAATTGGCAAGGCACTGCTTCTGTAAAATGAATCTTGTTCCACTCGTTCTCCCCTTTTATCGATGCCGCGAGGTAATTGCTTGTCACCCAGCGTTACAAGTTAACCCTAGTCAGTCAATAATATTGGGGGCTTTACCCCCCATTTGTTGGATACAATTCGGTAAATCTTACGAAACGATGTTTTGGGAGCATTATAGTGTTTATTCGAAAGATTTCGTAATTTCCTCTACAACTGCATCTACTCATTTATGGTTCTTACCGCAGTCTGCCACCCAACTATTTAAGCAACAATGCGAACCGAATCAAAACCAGCATTCCTACTCGCCTAAACATGGAAATTGGTTTTTGATAGAAAAAATGGGCGTTATCCACCTTTAGCGAACGATATATCTAAATGGTAACTTAACCCGATGAAGAAGTTATGGAGATGTCATCAAGCAGGACATTTTAAAATAACAACAGGCGACTGATAGCCACCTGTTGTAAACGCGTTATGTGATTCGTTGAGTCCCCGAAAATCACGAGCCGGTCGAACGGGGGATCAGTTTGATGGTCGCGGAGCGTGCTTTTGCACTGATCGTACTGTCGACGATGCTTTTGGCATAGCGGTGGTACTTGGCGCGGTAGGCGTCGTCAATGAGGCCATTGACAGGAGCATTGGCATCCACCTCCACAAAGGTAACCTGTTTGCTGACACCGCCGGCCTCGATGCGGCCTTCGTGACGTGTTTCTGTACCTCGAAACCAATCCGAAGTACGCCCGTTCACGGATCGAACATAGAGATCGTCATCGACACGGACGACCCAAATTGTCCTTGACTTTCGCAGCGTACCGTCTTCTCGGCGTGACGCGATTTCCAATTCTTCTGCCAATCCAATCCGGCTGAGTTCGTCGCCTGTCCATGTAGTCATAGATATATCGCCTTTGCTCCCCGTTACTGATGACCTACGATACGATGCGGCACATACGGTTCTTCAAGATATGCCACATCTTCCGGAGTCAGATTAATAGACAAAGCACCAATGGCATCTTCGAGATGGGAAATCTTGGTGGCACCGATGATCGGTGCTGTCACAGGTTCCTTCTGCAACAACCACGCCAGCGCAATGTGAACGCGGGCGGCTCCAAGCTTTTCCGCAACTTCCCCAACACGCTCGATGATGCGTTGATCGGTTTCGGCAGTTGCATTGTACTTCATTTTCTGGACTTGATCGGTTTCTGAACGCAGTGTGGTTTCTGACGACGGGGCACGCGTCAACCGTCCTGATGCCAGTGGGCTATAGGGGATCGACCCGACCTTTTCTTCGCGGCAGAGCGGCAGCATCTCCCGTTCCTCTTCACGGTAAATGAGATTCAGGTGATCCTGCATCGAGACAAAGCGTGCCCACCCGTGCATATCGGCGACATGGAGCGCCTTCTGAAACTGCCACGCGAACATGGCGGAAGCACCTATGTAGCGTGCCTTGCCTGCCCGCACCACATCGTTCAGCGCTTCCATCGTTTCCTCGATGGGTGTTTCGTAATCCCAGCGATGAATCTGGTATAAATCGATATAATCTGTGCCAAGGCGTTTCAGGCTGTTGTCGATCTCGCTCAGAATGGCCTTGCGTGATAATCCGGAGCCGTTTGGCTCGTCGCGCATTTTGCCATGTACTTTGGTAGCGATGACAACTTCATCGCGCCTGGCAAAGTCCTTCAAAGCACGTCCCAGATATTCCTCACTCGTCCCGATGGAATAGACGTTGGCGGTATCAAAGAAATTGATCCCCAGTTCAAGGGCTTTCCTGATGATGGGGCGGCTGCTTTCTTCGTCAATCACCCATTTATGAACCCAGCGAGAAGCGTCACCAAAGCCCATGCAGCCGAGGCAGATGCGCGAGACTTTCATTCCGATTGAACCTAAGCGAACATATTCCATGATCTTTACCTCTCGAATTTTCGCAACAGTAATCAATTACTCTGGCACGACTTCATTTAGGCATCGAATGACGTTTAATGCCCTCGGATACCCGACATAAGGCAGCAATTGAGTAACTACGCTGAGCAGCATTTCTTTGTCATTTCCAAGATTTAGATTACCCTGAATATGCCCCTTCAACTGTGGTTCACAGCGTCCCAAAGAGAGGAGCATAGGAGCATGGAAAAGGTTAGCAGTTCTCTTGATTTGACATCTATGCCACTTCTGGTTACGTAATCGCCAAAACAATTCGCCGATAAATATTTCTGAATGTGGATTTGATTGGCGGGTGAATCCTTGTTCGGGAATCTAGATTTCCATAACGCAGCACTTCGTCAAAAGCGAAGTTATCGAATACCTCAATCAATTCAGGATCGGTCACCTGTAAGCTTGATTTGTGATTTAGGAACAATTCCTCATGATTTTTGTTCGCTGTTTCACTGATGCTCATTGTTCTAGCCTTTCCGAATTGATTTCGGTACATTCCGCAAGATTAGGGGAGAAAACTGGAGCACCTCTACGAAAAATTCCGAAGCACTCGTGCGCTTGTACTTACAGGCTTTTAGCTGCGATTTTCGCGCTATCCGGAACAGATTCCAATGTGACATCATGTGCTTGATACTCGTGCTGCAACACAATGCGCCGGAATATGAATATTGCCAGCGCGCCTATGATTAACATCACAGCATTAAACTGGATAGCTAGGGTAACGCCCATTACCGAATCTTGAGCTGCCCAGCCTATCCAGATTGCCGCGACCATCTGGGTTCCGGAATTTACCGCTGAGTAGAGCGCGATGACCCGTCCACGAACGACTGGCGGCGACATGACCTGCACCAGCGCCATAACCGTGTTACCAATGACTGGTCCGCCAAGGTTTGCCATACCCAGCGCCAGCATGGAGACTGGGAGCGAATGCGAATGGGCAAAAACGGTAACCCAGAACGCCAACCAGAAGAAGGTTATGAACATCACCAGGCCGTTCCGCTTGAACGACTGCGCTATCGGCACGACAAACAACATTGAAGTTAACCCGCCAACACTGACCGAGGCCAGCAACGCACCGAGAATAGCGGCGTCACCTCCCAGCAGTTTGTCCGCCACGGCAGGCAAGATATTGTATGGAACTGCAAAGAAAAACATCATCACCAATATGATGAAGATGAACATATCCTGCAATCGCGGTGTGGCACGCACATACCTCATGCCTTCCATGACGGATCGCAGCGGGGTTACCTGACTCATGTCGGTGTGAATCTCTTGATAAGCGCGCACCAACGCCAAGCTGGCAATGACCGCCAGAAAACTGAGACCGTTGAGCCAGAACGCGGACGCAATGCCTAACTTTGAAACAATCAGGCCAGCCAGGGCCGGGCCTACAATACGACCGGCTTGCAGAACCATAACGTTCATGTTGATGGCTTGCTTGATGTCTCCCATACCCGCCAGATCGCCCAGAAAGGCCTGCTGAGCGGGTAAATCCAACGCGTTGTTAATCCCTAATACCAGGCTGAGAAGATAGACATGCCAGATCTGAACAATGTTGGTCTGTGTCAGAAATGCCAAGGTGAAGGCCAGCAGCATTGAAACGACCTGCGTACCGATGAGCAATTTCCGTCTATTCAGACGATCAATCCAGACACCCGCATACGGACTCACCATCAAGACTGGCAAGCTGCTCAGCAGACCAACAATACCCAGGGCTGCCTCAGAATGCGTCAACTGCCAAACCACCCAACTTTGCGCTGTAACCTGCAACCACGTGCCAATCAAAGAGATGGCTTGACCACTGAGATACAGACGAAAGTTAGGGTGACGGAGCGGTATAAAATTACCGCGTATCGTTTGCCAGAGCGTTGTCAACACAGTCATGAGAACGATTTTCCTATCTCAACTTCATCGTTAGGGTGAGCCATCGCTGATTAGTAGCGGTCGCCCACTACCTCTATCTTTGACATGGCGTTTTTTATTTCACTAAGATCGTTGGCTGTCAATTCGATATTAACCGAGCCAATATTCTCGTCCAGGCGTTCGATCTTGCGGCTGCCCGGAATAGGAACGATCCAGGGTTTTTGCGCGAGTAACCATGCCAGTGCAATTTGTGCCGGCGTCGCGTGCTTCTCGGCTCCGATCCGTTCCAGCAGATCAATCACAACTCGATTGGCTTTAATCGCATCTGCTGTAAAGCGGGGATTGCGGCTGCGAATATCAGAGCTGGCAAAGGTCTGGCTTTCGTCAATCTTGCCGGTCAAGTAACCGCGACCCAACGGACTGTAGGGCACAAGGCCGATACCGAGTTCTTCACAGGTGGGCAGAATTTCTGCTTCAATGGGTGTCCACCAAATCGAATACTCGCTTTGTAAAGCTGTGACCGGCTGAACGGCGTGGGCACGGCGGATTTGCTCGGCATTTGATTCGGACAATCCAAAGTGCTTGACTTTGCCTGCTTGAATGAGGTCTTTCACTGCGCCAGCTACGTCTTCCATCGGTACGTTCGGATCAGGGCGATGTTGATAGAACAGGTCAATAGCCTCGACACGCAGGCGTTTAAGTGAAGCTTCGGCAACGCGCTTGATTTGCTCCGGACAGCTATCGAGGCCCACTGTCGGACTTGGCCCTTTTTCGGGATCATGTTTGAAGCCAAATTTGGTGGCGATCACGACTTGTCCATGAAATGGTTCAAGGGCTTCGCCGACCAGTTCTTCATTGGTGAAGGGGCCGTAGACTTCAGCCGTATCGAAGAAGGTGATACCACGGTCAACCGCTTTGTGAATAAAGGAAATCATCTCCTGTTTGTCACCAACAGGAGCGTCACCAAAGCTCATTCTCATGCAGCCAAGGCCGAGAGCCGAGACTTCCAGATTGCTCTTTCCAAGTTTACGTTTTTGCATTTTTCAAACTCCATTTTAATGACGCGAAATGACTTCTCGTGATGTTATTGTGACTTGTTTTTCCAATCGACGGTGCAGATGCCAGGTTAGGATGCGACTCAGAGATACTGCTCTCGTCCACTGCCTCTGGCTCCTTGCACCGTGATTCGCGAAGTGACTTCATCGATCTCATGGAGGTCGTCAGCACTGAGTTCAATGGCGGTGGCTCCAAGGTTCTCATCAAGACGTTCTAGCTTGCGCGTACCAGGTATTGGAACAATCCACGGCTTTTGAGCCAGCAACCAAGCGAGTGCGAGCTGTGCGGGTGTCACATTTTTCCTGGCTGCAAGATCACTGAGGACATCGACCAGCGGCTGGTTGGTCTTAATCGCCTCCGGCGTGAAACGCGGAAACCGGCTCCGAATGTCGCTGCTGTCAAAGGACGTGCCGCGATCTACTTTTCCAGTGAGAAATCCCTGTCCCAGCGGACTCCAGGGAACGAAGCCAATGCCGAGTTCCTCGCAAGTCGGCAGGACTTCCGCCTCTGACTCACGTGCCCAGAGCGAATATTCGTTTTGGACAGCTGCAACAGGCTGTATCGCGTGCGCCCGCCGAATGGTCTGCGCCCCTGCTTCTGAGAGGCCAAAATGCTTTACCTTACCTGCTGCCACAAGGTCCTTTACGGTGCCCGCTACATCTTCAATCGGCACATTTGGATCAACTCGATGTTGATAATATAGATCAATCACGTCGGTCTTGAGCCGCTTGAGCGAGCTCTCGACAGCTTGCTTGATATGCTCCGGCCTGCTGTTCAAGCCTCGACGTTCAAATGTTTTGGGATCAATATCAAATCCGAATTTCGTGGCGATGATCACTTCACCGCGAATAGGGGCTAAGGCTTCTCCTACCAGTTCTTCATTCACGAATGGCCCATACACTTCAGCGGTATCAAAGAAAGTAACACCGCGTTCTACCGCCGTACGAATAAAGGAGATCATCTCCTGCTTATTGGCTGCGGGACCGTAATTGACGCTCATGCCCATGCAACCGAGGCCGAGCGCAGAGACTTCTAAACCACTGTTACCGAGTTTACGCTTTTGCATTTGCTGAACTCCTGCATTTTAATCACGCGGACTTATCACTGTCGTGGGCGAGGGATGACGATAGATCCCGATATGCGTCGGCTTGGGCGAGTAAAAGATGCGCTTTCTGTTCTAAGCCCGCAACGGCATCGGCACCGGCGACCCAACGCAGCGGCGGCTTGTCCAAGTTCACAAGTTGGATTAGTGCCTTGGCGAGTTTGGCAGGATCGCCTCCTTGTAAGCCATTCATGCCGTTCCACGCGGTGATGGTTTGCTTGGTTTTCTCGGCATAATCATCAATCGTGGGTTGGGCATAAGTGGTAGACTCCGGCGTGAGTAACTCGGTGCGGAAGAAGCCCGGCTCGACCAGCATGGTACGGATGCCGAAGGGTGCGATTTCGGGGGTCAGCGACTCGATCCAACCCTCAATGCCGAACTTTGACGCGGCATAAGCCGAGACGAATTCGCCTCCATTGAAGCCAGCGGTCGATGAAATTTGCACGACGAGTCCCGAACGCTGGGCACGCATGACAGGCAGCACGGCGCGGGTGACATTCATCGGGCCGAATAAGTTGGTTTCGACCTGTGCTCGGAAGTCCTCGGGGGTAATTTCTTCAAAAAATCCGGCGTAGAAGTTAGCGGCGTTGTTGACCAGCACGTCAATCCGCCCGAAGCGTTCAACAGCGGCTTGTGCTGCTGCCTTGGCATCGGCGGGACTGGTGACATCCAATTTGACGACCAGCAGGTTATCCGACTGACCGATGGCTTTGGTTACGGTATCGGTATTGCGACCGGTAGCGACCACTTTATTTCCGGCAGCAAGGGCTGCTCTGGCGATGTCCACGCCCATACCACGACCTGCACCGGTGATAAACCAAACTTTGCTCATGCTTATTTCCTTTCATACAATCCTTAATCAGGATCGGTATTGTTCATGGCGAGCTTTTTCCATCCCGTCAGTGGTTTTACGATGTTTCTAAAGGGGAATGGAAAACGCCTGCAAATTATTGCGTTTCGTCGAAGAGATCCATTGCCGTCTTCACTGCTGTCATGGCGTTTGGCCATCCGGTATAGAAAGCCAGATGAATAAAGAGTTCGATCAGTTCGTCTTTGCTTACGCCATTCTGTCGAGCGCGAACGATATGCGACGGTAATTCATTTATTCGGTACAGCGCGACGAGGGATGCAACGGTAATCAAACTGCGATCTCGCTTGGAGAGACCCGGACGCTCCCAAATGTCACCGAAAAGTACATCGTCGGTCAGTTCCATCAATTTAGGGGCGAATTCTCTGATTTTCTGGAGTGTTTCTTTAGAAGTAGGTTGTGCTTTAGGCACGGTATATGCTCCTTATTTTCGTTACGAATGCGCCTTATAGCATCTGGCTGGTAGGGCGGAACAGAATCTCGTTTATATCGACATCGTCTGGCTGGCTCATAGCAAAGACCACTGTACGCGCGAATGAGTCAGCCGGAATTGCAATCTCCTGATAGAACTTCTGGATCTTCTCCGCGATGTCGGCATCGCTGATGCTGTTGGGCAGTTCGGTCGCTACCGCACCGGGTGAAATTACCGTCGTGCGAATGTTGTAGGGCTTGACTTCCTGCCGCAACCCTTCAGAGATGACGCGCACGGCGGTTTTGGAAGCTGCATAGACGATGTTTTCAGGACCGACCTTGTGACCAGCGACTGAAGAGACATTGATGAAATGCCCGGATTTCTGCTCCTTCATATACGGCAGCGCCGCCGCAATACCATAGAGTACACCTTTGATGTTCACATCGATGGTCTGATTCCATTCGTCTATTTTGAGGCGCTCAAGAGGCGCACGGGGCATCAGACCGGCATTGTTGATCATCACGTCGATACGTCCGTAGGTCTGCACAGCAGCATCAACCAATTGCTTTACCTGGTCAGCGTGGGTGACATCGGTCGCGATGGCGAGTGCTTTGCCACCAGCGGTGTTCAGTTCAACGGCCAACGATTGGATACGATCAACACGCCGCGCACCCAATATAACGATCGCGCCCTGATGGGACAGAAGCCGGGCAGTTGCTTCGCCTAGCCCGCTGCTTGCCCCGGTGATGACAACGACTTTTCCTTCGATGTTATTGCTCATTTTGTTGATTCCTATCTGTCATTTAGTGTTCTGAATCTTCTTACCTAACGATTAGGACTGATATTGTTCTTTGCAGACCTTTTCTATCAACTTTTTCGACTTTTTAGCAGACTGCTTTAAAGTCATACAGTTTTGAACGCTTGGTTTGCAACTACAACTCTTGATTCACTCACGAAATGTAGCCTTGTGAGGCCATCCAATGCTTGAATAGCTCAGTCCACAGATCGGATAGAAGATTTTGCTTATGCATACCAAAGCCATGCCCTCCGTTGGCGAAAATATGCAGTTCCACCAATTTGCCGGCCTTGTGCCAGTCTTCATAGAGTCTCGCTGAGGAAATAGGTGCAACCGCCTTATCATCATCAGCTATTACGATAAAAAGAGGAGGCGCATCATCAGGAACAGGGGCGACTTTACGATAGGCGGGATATATACCAGCAGCAAAATTCGGGCAACTTAGTGAATCGTGTTCTAATACAGCATTTATCGCGACTCCCCCGCCAGCAGAAAAGCCCATGATTCCGATCTGGTTCGGATCAATGCCCAATTCTGTGGCATGTTGCCGTAAAAAGCGTATTGCTTGTCGACCATCTTCTTCGGCCCAAAGTCGGGCTTCTTTCAAAGCCGGAAAACCGATGGGAGGGTCGACTTCTTTCTCGTCCGGGTGCGGTAAGGCTTCTCCCAATTTCTCAAGAAATGCTGGCATATCAGCATCATTCTCTGGCGTCTGCTGTACACGGTATTTCAGCACAAATGTCGTAACACCAAGTTTGGCAAGCCAAAATGCAACATCATATCCTTCGTGATACATCATTAAAAAATGAAACGCCCCACCCGGTGCTATGATAAGCGCCGTGCCATTACCTGTACCCGCATCCGGCTTGAACATCGTAAGGGTTGGGATTACAACGTTCCTGATCATCTCATTCGGGATAGACGAACCGGGTGGTTGAAGCGCTTGCTCATGCCAAAACGACTTTTCTGAGCCGGGTGGGATGCCTGGATCCGGCCATATTGTAAATACCGCTGATGGTTGTACCTGTGTTTGCATATTCTTTAGTCTTTCCCTTTAGTTTGAGTTCAGTAAGGTCATGTCGATAGCGCATCTCGATATTGGTCGTCGCTGACTTTTTCCATCCAGTCGGCACTCTTACCGTCCAGATGTTCCGTAACAGCAGTGTGCGTCACAGCCGTGGTTGGTGCTGCACCATGCCAGTGTTTCTCACCAGGTGGAAACCAGATCACATCACCGGGATGAATTTCCATAATGGGGCCGCCCCAACGCTGCACCCGACCGCAGCCGAAGGTCACGATTAAGGTTTGTCCCAGTGGGTGGCTGTGCCATGCTGTGCGAGCGCTGGGTTCAAAGGTGACACTCGCTCCGCGCACGCGTGCCGGGGCAGGTGCCTCGAACAACGGGTCAACACGTACGGAACCTGTAAAATTCTCAGGCGAGGCTGCCCGGGACGCTTGTGATCCACTTCTTTTAATGTCCATTTTTTTATTTTCCTCTTGAATCGTTTTCGCTAACGCAGGAGGTTAACGATTCAATCCGGTTCCTGCTTGAAGAAAATTCCAGTTCACCTCTTGTCGGCAAAGCGGGGTATTTTCTTTCTATACGGTCATTATAGGAAGCCCGAACGAAAAGGCGGTAGAATGATCCTCGACAATGATTGTATAATTCTGCAAATGTTGATGGACGATGGAGCAACTCTGATGGATATAATCAATCACCAGCAGGTCGAACGCGAGGCACAGGAGATGCAAGCCAACCGTGAGGAACTGGTTGAGCGGATTGCGCACACACTCTGCGAAGATGGAGTCATCGAGCCGCTCCAGGGGGTTTATCTTGCGCGTGCGTCCACAGCAATGAAAAAGGTTCATAGTGTGCTGGAGCCATCGCTATGTGTCATTGCCCAAGGTAGCAAAGTGGTATTTGTCGGTGAAACTCGCTACCAGTATGATCCCTTTAATTATTTTATTGCTACGATCGAACTCCCTCGGGCGAGCCAGGTTCTTGAAGCGTCAAAAGAGAAGCCCTATCTGAGCTTCCGTCTGGCACTCGACCCCAGCCTGGTTGGCTCAGTCTTAGTGGAGGCAGATCAGGTAGTACCTCCAAGCCGCGCTGATGTGCGGGCCATTAACGTCAGCCCATTGGATGCAAAACTATTGGATGCTGTGGTGCGGCTCATCAGGCTTGTGGAATCACCCACCGAAGCGTCTATAATGATGCCGCTCATCACGCGGGAAATTATTTACCGTCTGCTAATCGGTGATCAAGGCAATCGGCTGCGCCATCTGATGGTTTCAGGCGGCTATACCCCGTACATCGCCAGAGCGGTTGAGCGGTTGCGCAATAATTTCGATAAGCCGCTGCGCATCGAGGAACTGGCGCGGGAACTGGGCATGAGCGTCTCAGGGTTCCACCACCACTTCAAATCGGTCACAGCCATGAGTCCGCTGCAATTCCAAAAGAAGTTACGGCTGCAAGAGGCGCGTCGCCTGATGCTGGGCGAAGACCTCGATGCGGCCAGTGCTGCCTTTCGTGTAGGGTATCAAGATGCTTCACACTTCAACCGGGAATACAAAAGTGTCTTCGGCGTCCCACCGATGCGCGATGTACAGCAGTTGCGGCAAGCGGCAAGCGTTTTCCCCGGCTGATGAGCCAGAATACAGATATTCCAAGGTGTGTCGCTCGATCATTAAAGTATTATGGAAGTTGGAGGGTCAGAAACCCTCCATTGCGCGCAATAATCAGGCGATTAGGGCATGGGTTGGTTTAGGGGCTGGCCGGATAACTGCCAATATACCGTATAACGCTGATGATGTAAGCGGTAGAATGGGATCAGTTCCACATCATTTGGAGAACCTGTGCCCGATGTATGGAATGTCAACGGTTTATCCGGTACGGGTTGGATACCGGCAATTACATCCGCTTCGCTCCCGACCAAGATCGGAACGGGCGGCGGCACCAAACGGTTGATTAAAGCCGTGCGAGTATGATAATCATTGTTATATACGTCCGGCATATCTTGAGTGCCAAGCGCCCCTGCCAATACAATTGGCCCATACATAATGGCAACCATATCTGATGAACCGGGCAGCGCTTCCAGGCGAATGCTCATGGGAATACGCACGTCAATCCGGTCACCATCATGCCATTCACGCTCAACAGTCACATACGAACCGGCTGATGCCTGTACCACTTCCGGTTTACCATTAACTGAAACTTCAAAGCCTGCTGCCCAAGCTGGATAACGTATTTTCAGTGCCAGGTGAACAGGTTGTTTGCAGCGCAGGGTTAAGCGGGTGGTGTCGGCTTCAGGAAAGGATGTTTCCTGTCGCACAATCAGACTTTTTTCATCCCATGTCAGTTCTGAGGCAATGAAGAGGTTAACGTACAGCGAATCGTCATCATGGAAATAAATCGTGTCGCCATATTTCGCGTGATTTTCCATACCGGTGCCGGTGCAGCACCAGAAAGAATTAAATGGCGTGTTATAGACTTTAACGTGTCCCGGTTTCATCGACGCGAAGTAGAGCATCATGCCACTGGTCGGGTCTTGTGAACCGAGGATATGATTAAACAGCCCACGCTCATAAAAATCCATCACTTGAGTGGATGGTTTCCAGGCAAACAGATGGCGGGTCAACTTAAGCATATTATAGGTGTTGCAGGTTTCAGCCGCTACCGAACTCAGATGTTGAGAAAAGCGTCTAATGGGGAAAAAGAGTTCGTCATCGCTGTGTCCACCGATAGCATAAGAGCGATACAGGGCCACACGTTCCCAGAAGAAACGGGCGATTTCATGATAACGGTTTTCTCCCGTGAGTTCGTACTGCCGTGCCGCGCCAATCGCTTTGGGAATCTGCGTATTAGCGTGCATTCGATCGAGTCGATCCTCATGTTGGGCCAAGGGATCAAGCACGACGTCATCGTTGAAAGCTAATGACAATTTCAAATGCTCAGGTTTACGCGTTATGCTATACAGGTTAGCCAACACTTCGTTCATGCCACCAAACTCGTTCAAGAGCACGATTTGCATCTCTTCCAGAGTAAGCCGTTCGATGCGAAATTGCAGCCAGTCCGCCATCTTTTCAAGAACGACTAATGCCTGTTGATTGCCACACTGTTGATATGCGTCATATAAACCCGCCATAATTTTGTGCAGGGTGTAATAGGGCGCCCACACGGATTCACGGCGATCTACCCGATCAAAAAATTCTTCTGGATAGGCAGACAAAAAGCCCGGGTTGTAACCTTGTGTTGACAGCGCAGCCTGACACTTCGCCAGTTCAGCCACAATATAATCTGCGCGTGCTTTCAATTGGTCATCACCCGTACTAGCGTACATCAACGAGCAGCCGGATAAATAATGTCCCATGCTGTGACCACGCAACTCACCATCCGGAGACTCCCAGCCCCCATAAGGTTGTGCGTTGGACGGCAAACCAGCAGTAATCCGAAAGCTGTGCAAAAAACGATCAGGTTCCAATTGCAGCAGGTAATCGAGATCACGCTTCATATTCTCTTTAAAAATACTGTTGAGTAAACGTACCTGCTTAAGATCAAACGGCTCAGTTTTTATCATCATTTGCTTTATTAACCCAATACACTTTTGTACATCAAACGCTCAAATAGCAAGATCGACACCCGCTTGTACACGAGTATCGTCCTTTAGTGTATGGTTTCGATGCTCTTTTCTAACAGACTACGAGTCGTAGAATAGGAAGATAAAACCGACTTTCCGGAACAAAGGCATAAATAGCAGGGGAATTATATCGGGGTCAACTTCTGCAATGACCTACACCTAACCGAAACCCATATGGCGTAGACTGAGTCGAAACATAGTACCTACGCCATACGGGCTTATACTCACTTTGCCAATAACTCAATCAGCGGGTTTAGTGCGCAGCACCAGCTCCCACGCCTCCAAACATACCGCGAACGACTTCGTCAAAGGGCGTTAATTTGATATTCAGCGAGCGAGAAATCTCGGTCATATCGATATTCGTTTCATAAGATTCAATTGCATAGAGGAGTTGTATCATGGACTCTGGCAGCAGCGGAATTACTTCACCCATGCGAACATAGTTCACCGGAAGCGGCTGTCCGATTACATTGCCAACTATTTCAGCAATCTGAGTCCATGAAATCGACGGAGAACAGCCTATAGCGATCTCCTGGTTATAGGCGTCCGGGTTTCCAACTGTTGCTAATGTGACTGTGGCAACATCAGCCACCGAAATATACGAATGGCGTTTCTCGCCACCTTCAACCAGGGTCACTGGTTGGCGCGCTTTGAGCGGAATCCCAACTACTGCGCCAACCCACACTTCAATAAATATATTGGGTTTCAAAGTTGTATATGTAAGACCACTGTTACGCAGATAGGCTTCACATTGGCTCTTAAACCGGATGAGGGGCACCGGGCTTTGAGGATCGCTGACAAAGGCCGAGATGTATATAAACTGTTTGACTCCGGCGGCCTTGGCCGCATCGATCAAATTCATCGTACCCCGTTGATCCACGCTTTCAAAGGTGTCATCACCGCCGCGCAAGGCTGCATTCGCCGTGGTGATAACGATGTCTACACCAGAACACGCCTGATCTAGCGAGGCGCGATCTTTAAGATCGCCGATAACACCTTCGGCACCAGCATCAATTAAGTCTTGATACGCCGGATTGCTGCGCTGCAATATTCGAACATCTTTGCCTTGCCGCAATAAACCATTAGTTATGATACCGCCTAACATACCGCTTGCGCCGACAACAAGGATCATGATCTTGCCCCTTTTTACTCAATTAAGTTGTACATACTTTAGGGTATTCGCATAAAAAACACCCCTCTCGAAAGGGAGGTATTAAGACTGCAAATCACAAATATCCCAATGGTGGGCAGTGATCACAAAATACCTTTAGCGATTGAACCGTTGTATCGATGTCATGCATATCCCAGGCACCAATAGCGGCGTTCAGCAAAGCAGGTAATGGGTCGTGCAAAATTTTCTGTTTCGGTTCCAGCATCCGCCGCGCATGTTCGACAGCATGCTCGATTTCGCCCCCTTGCAAAGCCATTGCCAACAGCGGAATTCGAGCGAACCACTGCATGGGAATAAAAACAGCGATTTCTGACCAAACAGCAAACGTTTTTTCACAGTATGTTTTTGCTTCGTCGAAAAGGCCACGCCGGTACATCACCCAACCGATGTTCGCGAGTGAGGTTCCAATATAAAACGGGATCTGTGCATCGGTTGAGCGTTCTAGCCCAAGTCGTGCCCAATGCTCGGCGGCTTCAACATCCTGCCGCCGCCGATAGACCAACGGCAGATAGGTCAAGGTGGTAATATGTGCGGCCATCGCATCCCCATACTGTTCTCCCTGTTCCAAAGATCGAAAGAACCACTGCTCCGCTTCATCCATTTCATCACGCCACAGATGAATAAATCCTAAGCTAAAATCCAGCCAACTCAATTCCTGATAATTGCCAGCTTGTTGTGCAGCGTTAAGTGCTGCTTTAGCGTGGTATAAACTTTCATCCGGCAAATGAAAAAATGAATAACTGCGCAAATCAATTAATACATGGTTATAATGAAGTTTGCCTTTTTGGACAGGTGTACCGATCTTTTGAACGACCTCCTCAATTTGATCGGTTGACTCAATCATCGACTCGAGATCATGACGCGAATAATAACCCCATGCGAGTTCGAGTTGGATTTGTATCCACTCTTGCCACCACACAAGGTCACTTTCCGATGGTTTCGCACCAAGCGTGATCTCGGCTGTCTTATATAGGTTAATCATGACCTCAACATAGCCCCGCTGTGCCGCGTAGGTCAGACCGATTTTGCGATATAACCGCGCCTGTGTGACATTCTTATCTGACTGACTATGAGCCAGTGCCGTCTCAAATGCCGTTCGTGCCTCAATAAATCGCTGCGCCGTATAGAGCAGATTGGCAAAGCTTTCGTATAACTCGCGCTGTGTTCCCTGCCCAACATCCAAAGTTGGATTAGCTTTGATTGCATCCTCGATCACGCCAATACTGTCTTGATACAACTTCAAGACACTGTCCCCAATTAAATACCAGCCTCGCGCTTCAAAGTGCTGCCACAGCCCGCGCACATAACCAGCAATATCCCCAATCTGGTGTTGCTCGATCGCAAAAGCCATACCTGTCCAAACGTTATCAGCATCATGTGCCATTATGTCGCTTTCGCGCAGAGTCCGGGCATAATATTGGCTGTGCAGCAAGCGTGTTTGGATTTCAAGCGCTGGCAACTCATTTAATTTGGTCGCAAGAAAGTTACGCAGCAGCAAATGCAATCCATGACGCCCATCTTTATTTGCAGAAATCAGAGACTTGTTCACGAGCGTCACCAAACTTCGCAAGGGTGAACCTGCCACCTGCTCTGCTGCCGCACGGGTGAAACCGCCGCGAAATACAGCGACGTTCATCATAATCATTTGTTCTTCAGCAGTCAGCAAATCCCACGATTGAGCAAACACGGCGCGAATACTTTGCTGGCGTTCGGGCAAATCACGGCGATCAGCCGCAATCATGTCACGGTCAGCGATTAACTCTCTTGCAATCTCTTCGCAGTTGAGGACATTCAGCCATGTGGTTAGCAGTTCAATCGCCAGTGGCATCCCGCCTACAAGCTGGCAGATCCGGGTAATCCAAACGCGCTCAGATGATGACGAAAAATCTTTATGCACCCGCGCTGCACGGTCAATAAAAAGCTTAGCCGCCCCGAAGGACTCGATGTTATCCGCATCCGTTTTACCCGGCACCGATAATCCTTCCACCGGATAAATCCACTCCTCAGCAAGGTTCAAAACCTCACGTGAAGTCACGATAATTTTGAGGCCGGGCGAGGCATTCAGCATCTGTGCCACAAAGGTAGCATCACCAATCAAATGCTCATAACTATCCAAGATGAGCAGCAGTTTTTTCGGGCGAAGCAGCCGGATTAGTTGTACACGCAAATCGTCCTTGCCAGCAGTGCGAAAGTTGAGTGCGTCAGCAATCGCTGAAGGTAAAAAACTGACTGACACCGAGTCAAAATTGATATAAAATACGCCGTCCGAAAAACTATCGATCAACTGCCCTGCACACTGAATTGCCAGGCGAGTCTTACCAATCCCACCCACACCAACGAGCGTAACAAGTCGACACTTGGGATCAGCCAGCAAAGCAAGAATGCTCGACGTATCGGTTTCGCGACCGACAAAGGACGTGGTTTGATACGGCAGGTTATGTTTGGGTGGGGAAATATTGGGCGCTTGTACCTCTTCGTGGGGCTTTAATAAGCCAAGTGTCTGTGCGCGCGCAATGACGGCTGTTCGCTTGTGCATACCAAATTTGCTGTAGATATTTTTGATGTGCCATTTAACCGTACCGGTTGAAAGAAACAAACGCTCGCCAAGTTCTTGATCAGTCAATCCATCAGCCAATAATTGAAGTATTTCTTGTTCACGCAGTGTCAAAGGATCAAGTAGTCCATCGGTCATATTTCATTCACCTGCTGCCACTATTGATGGGAAGATACTTCCTTCCCAAGAAGTATAAATTATATGTCTCTTATTTACTATTCGCGAATACAATCACTTTCCTGTGGTCTATTGGCGAGTGATACGAACTTTACAGACTACCTTATACGCCACTTCTTAGTTCATTTAGCCAACTGCAAAATTCTCACTCTGGTAAAACTCGCCAATCATTATTGCGTTAAGTCGAGTATTTCTGAACGAATTTCAGCGAATTTGTTGACAGTTCTCAAAAAGCGAATTAATATCTTGAAAACGTTTTCAAGAAGTCATTTTGAGGGTTGTTGATTATGCCATCGCGTAAGCAGCGTCACCCACCTCCAAACATTTTGGAGGTGGCAAAACTAGCAGGAGTTTCTCCCGCAACGGTTTCGCGCGTCCTCCACAATTACCCTCATATTCGCGACGAACTCCGCTCCAAAGTTTTAGAGGCAATTGCCAGCCTTGGTTATGAACCGAACCGCGTGGCACAGCGTCTACGTGCCACCCACAGCCATCTCATCGGAATGATCGTTACGGACATTACCAATCCCTTTTTCAATACCATCATGGCAAGTATTGAAAATGTCTTTTTCAATAAGGGATTCAGCCTGTTAATGAGCAATACAGCTTCCGATCCTGAGAAAGAGTTGGCTTACCTGAGCATGATGGAAAACGAGGGTGTAGCAGGCCTGGTGATTGCTACCACCAGTGAAAATGTGGATGCAGTGGCTAAACTGGCTGACAAGGGTTTACCAATTGTTATTATTGACCGCCGCATGACTAAAGGCAAAGTCGATATGGTGCTTTCTGATAACGTGGAGGGAGCCTTTTCAGCCGTTGAGCATCTTATCGGGCTGGGTCACACCCGTATCGGTCATATCGGTGGTCCATTACGCCTTACAAGCGGGCGTGAACGCTATCAGGGCTACCAGCAAGCCATGATGCAGGCAGGGTTACCCATTGAAGATGGTTGGGTGCGGTTTGGGGATCATCGTCACCAGAGTGGATACGAGCAAACGCTCGAATTACTCAATAGCAATCCATCACTAACAGCACTATTTATCGAAAACAACATGATGACATTGGGTGCGCTCAACGCCATTCATGATTGTAACCGGCGTATCCCGGATGACATCGCCGTCGTAGGTTTTGATGATATGCCCTGGGCTGTTTCGCTTAACCCGCCTTTGACTACCGTCGCACAGGCGACCTACGAAATCGGAACACGGGTTGCTACCCGATTGCTTGAGCGTATCGAGCAACCGGATTTGGCTCCACGCACAGATATTGTCCCCACAACTTTAATCGTGCGTGCATCGAGTGGCGCAAAACAACAGTTATGAAACCGGTTCGGAAGAAAGGAGGCTGCTTGGATAGCAACACCATATAAATCCAATTCAGTCATTCGCTTAGACAAGCTACACAAAGGGGATGAAGGGTATGTCTAAAAGATTTCAAAAACGAACGATAGCTCCAGTCCTAATGCTCGCTCTGCTATTAAGCATTGGATTTTCCTCAGTCGTACACGCTCAAGATTCGGTGACTTTAAACCGTGATGATCCTAAACTCGTAACCTATTACACCCACGATGGCGATCTGAGTGTCGAGCGCGACCCACAACTCGCAGGCAGCACGATTTCCGTCCGCTGGGTCGATAATATTTTCCTCGGCCTGACTGACTTGTCACCGGAGACTGCTGAAGTACGCCCTGAATTTGCCACAGAATGGTCCGCAAGCGCAGATGGCCTCACATGGACATTCAAGCTACGTGACGATATTCCGTGGGTAAGCTGGAACCCAAAAACGCAGGAAGCAAAAGTGATGCGTATGGTTACGGCCCAGGATGTGGTCACAGGGACACGCCGTGCCTGTAATGCTACACTGGGTGGCAGTTACGGCCCCGTCACCGCCAGCTTTATTGCAGGGTGTAAGGCCGTACTTGATAGTGCTGCCCCCACCAAAGAATTATTCGAAGGCGTCGGCGTAAAAGCAGTTGATGACCACACGGTTGCATTCACCTTAGTATCTCCTACCGGCTTTTTTCCGGCGGTCGCCAGTCTTTGGACACTCCGTCCAGTACCTGCCGAACAAATCGATACTTTCGGCGCAGCGTGGATTGACCCCGAAAATGCGTGGTCTGATGGTCCCTTCTTAGCGGATACGGTGACCCCCGGTGTCGGACGCACATTGATTCGCAATCCGTTTATGCCCAAAGACCTGCACGGCCCCGGCAACATTGATCGTGTAGAAGTTCTGGTTATTAATGACAACAGCACACTTCTTTCGACCTACCTGAACGGTCAAATCGATATGGTTCGCTCGGGCAACCTGCCAGCTGGTGAAACCGAAGGGTTGGTCGCCAATACCGCTCTTAAAGATCAGTTGCTATATATCAATGGCATTGGCATTGATTATCTGAGCTTCAACAATGGCAAACCACCTTTTAATGACGTTCATGTTCGCCGCGCTTTTAGTGCCGCTATCGACCGTGCGGCCATTATTAAGGATGCCGCAGGAGGATTGGGGACTCCGACTATACATCTGATTCCACCCGCTATTCCACTTGCGCCCGCTGTTGACCAAATTGGCGTTGGATATGATCCCGAATATGCGGTTGCCGAACTCGCCAAGAGCCCGTATCCCGGCTGTAAAGGCTTCCCGGAAGTCCACTCGGTTTCTCAACCCGGACGCCGCACAAATTATGTAGAGTTCCTCATCAAAGCATGGTCAACCGTTCTCGGTTGCGACCCCGCATTATTCACAAATGAGGTCATCGAAGACTTCAGCAACATGATCCCTGTCATCAGTATTACCAATGACATGGCGAAGCGCCCCGAATGGCATCCGATCGGTTGGAGCCCGGACTATCCTGATCCTAACAACTATGACGGTGACATCATCAAATGCGACATCGACAACGCCTTCACCTCACGCCCCTGCTCCGAAGTCGATGATCTCATCCAAAAGGCACGTGAGGAAACCGATCCAGCTAAACGCAAGGATATGTACGCACAGATCGAAGAAATGTTCTTCGGCAAAGACGGTATCGTTCCAATCGCACCAATTCGTCTGGCCTCGGCTTATGCTCTCTATCAAACTTATATCACTGGCCCAATTGAAACCGACGGACAAGTCGGCGGCGAACATTGGGATTGGTATACCATCGATAAGGCAGCACAGGACAAGATACATAAATCGGCCTAACTGCTGCGAAACTTTATTTATGTCTATAGGGGCGCACAACCGTGTGCCCCTACGGCTGAACATTTCAATTGTGGAGAACCAAGATGCGCCTCAATGGTCGTGTAGACACACCTTACTTGCAAAGCCGAATTTTACAGGGCAATCTACCAGGTGATGCAACCGAACGAATGCTACCTGTTTATTTGCCACCCGGTTATGACGATAATCCCGACAAACGTTATCCGGTCATTTATGTGCTGGCGGGGCATGGAGGCAGTGGGCCATTGATGTTGGCTCCGGTAGCATGGGGCGAATCATTCCCTGAACGGATCGACCGGTTGATCAGTTCCGGCGCGATGGAGCCTGTTATCGCAGTCTTGCCCGATTGTTGGACGATTTTCGGCGGCGCGCAATATATCAATTCGTCAGCACTCGGCCAGTATGAAGATTATTTTATTCATGAACTGATCCCTTATGTCGATTCAAATTACCGCACTCTGCCTACCCGCGAACATCGCGCTATCACAGGCAAGAGCAGCGGTGGCTACGGCGCAATGGTGCAAAGCATGCGCCACCCTGAACTATTTAGTGCGATGGCTTCGCACAGCGGCGATATTTATTTCGAGTTCGGATTATTACCCGACCTCGCAAAAATGCACGCCAATTTACTGCGATTTAATGGACTAGAAGGCTTTATCGAGCAAATTCCGACCATCAAACCTAAATCGCATGACCCATTCTTTTCGCTGCTTGGAATGCTCTGTTATGGAGCGGCCTATGCACCTAATCCGGCGGCACATCGCGGCTTCGACATGCCCATTGATATGGAAACGGGTGCCCTGCGGGAAGATGTATGGCAGCGCTGGCTGGCATGGGATCCGGTACGCATGATCGACCAACCAGAACATATAGCCGCATGGAAGCAGTTGAGCTATATCTATCTGGATTGTGGACTGTGGGACGAACTCAATTTTCCGGTTGGCACGCGTATCATGTCCAATAAGCTAAAAGCAGCGGGATTACAACACGATTTCGAACTCTTCAATGACGGACACATCAACGTCCCTTATCGCTACGATATTTCCCTGCCCCGCTTAGAAAAGGCCATCCGCCAGAAATAGGTTGTATCCATGTCCCAAGCCAACATCGTGCAACCTGTTATTCTCCATCACCCCGATAGTAACAAGCAGCGTTCGGCGCTTGGGGATGCATGGTATCAACTCTCGCGCAACCGGTTGGCGGTTTTTGGCCTTATCTTTATCATCATGCTGATCATTCTAGCTTTCTCCGCCGATATTCTGCACGGAATGGGTCTTATCGAAGGCATTAATGATCAACATCGCGGGTCATCACTGGCACCGCCGCTGGAATGTGCGACGCTCCAGCCCAATCAGCAGCCATATCCACCCGGCGCACCACAATTTTGTTTCGTGTTTGGTGCAGATGCTTTAGGCCGGGACGTGCTCAGCCGAACGATTTATGGGACGCGGGTATCCCTAGCTGTGGCGGTCGTGGGAGCGACCATGAGCCTGGGAATCGGCGTTATTTATGGCGTCATTTCCGGTTACTACGGTGGTCGTGTCGATAACACCATGATGCGTATTATCGATTTTCTTTACGGCATCCCCAGCCTGGTTCTGGTCATTCTCTTTCAAACATTTTTCAAGTCCCTTGATCAAGATAAAGTACCCGGCATTGCTCAAACACTCATCAGCATTGATAAAAGCATGGGCGGGTTATTTTTTCTATTTATTGCTCTTAGTGCCCTTAGCTGGATTCATATGGCGCGGCTGGTACGTGGTCAAATTTTGTCCTACAAAAATCGGGAATTTGTAGAAGCTGCCCGTGCGCTTGGTGCGAGTGACTTCCGCATTATCTTTTTCCACTTACTACCCAATATCACCGGGCCATTGATCGTGGCTGAAACGCTCGAAATCCCTGGCTATATTTTTACGGAAGCGTTTTTGAGCTTCATTGGCCTGGGAGTCGAACCTCCAACACCGAGTTGGGGCAACATGATCAACGCCGGTCGCGAAAGCCTAACATCACTGCCGAACCTCATTATCATCCCGGGTATCGCTTTGGCTTTGACCACATTAGCATTCAATTTTCTCGGTGATGGCCTGCGCGACGCACTTGATCCTCATATGCGAGGGTTATAAACGATGTCGCATCACTTTCCCCGTTTAAGTCCGCTTTTGGTGATAGTCATTCTCGGCCTGATGACTCTCGCCTGTTGGTCAAGCGACACGTTGATTATTCGGCCTACTTTAACACCTGTACCAACGGTTGCGCCCCCGACACCCAATTTCGTCAGCAAATATGCAATTGGTGACAAAGTAACAGTTGTAACAACCGGTATTGCGCCTTTGTACATTACCCAACGGCCAGAACCACCGTCTCGCAGCAATCGCGTTGCTAACGCTGCCTGTTATGCCAACACAGTCGTTACCGTCGAAGCGATGCAGCAAGTCGATGCCGTTACTTATTACCAAATCACCTGTAACAATCTGTCCGGTTGGGTATCCGAACCAGTTTTAAGCGGAGGGAAGTAAAGATGCCATTCGTGCGCTCTTTACCCGGTCTGTCCGGTATCGTCAGCTACATTGTCCGCCGGATTCTCGCCAGCTTACCGGTATTATTCATGATTGTCCTCGTCTCATTCCTGATGATCCGCGCGATTCCCGGTGGCCCATTTGTCGCAAGCGGTCAGCGCGCCCAAACCAAAGAAGTCATCGCGGCGATGAAGAAATATTACGGTTTAGATCGCCCGCTCATCCTCAACCTTCCCGGCTCGTCACCCGATTGGTCGCTGCTGCATTATGTGGACGAACCTATTACAGAGCGCGTCGAAATCCTCACGATTTTGCCCGATTTCCGTGCTGCCCTAAAAGCAGTTACGGACGAGCCACTACGAACACAATTGAAGGGACAGTTTGACTCGCAGTTGCAGCGCATTACTTTCCATCTGGAACAGGGCGTACAACCGACCGAGATGCCAGCGCTCTTAAGTGATCTGGCGGCCATTCGTGACCAGCTAAAAACAACTAACCCTGATGTCACAACTCAATTAGAAGCGGCTATCGCGTTGTATAAAGGCGTTGACCTATCTAGCCAATCGCTTACACCGACCATCCGTACCACTACTCGCAGCGTCCTTTATTCAGATCTTTTCCAAAGCCAATTTGGTAATTACCTGTTTAACCTTTTACGTTTGGATTTTGGTCCTTCTCTCGGCGTGACCAGTCGCGGACGCCCCGTAGGCGAAATTATCGCCAGCAAACTACCCATCTCGATAGCACTGGGGGTGATGGCTGTGTTTACCTCAATTGTTATCGGAATCCCGCTGGGTGTTCTCGCAGCCGTACATCATAACCACCCTGTCGACCACGCGGCTATGTTCTTCGCGGTGGTTGGGCGCGCTGTACCCAACATCGTCATTGGGCCGGTACTCATTATTATTTTTGCGGTGCAGCTCAAATTTTTCCCGGTGGTTGATCCTTATGCGTGGATTGCCGGACCGCAGGCTAACCCGGGACATTATTTCTCGACTGCTTTTTTGCCAGTCGTCACCCTCGCAATGGGGATGGCGGCAGGCATCGCCCGTTTGACACGCGCCAGTCTATTACAGGTGTTGAACCAGGATTATATTCGGACTGCACGTGCCAAAGGTTTAACCGAGCGCACTGTTATTTATGGGCATGGCTTGCGTAACAGCCTGATTCCGGTTGTAACCATTCTTGGCCCTCTACTGGCGGCGGTGCTGACCGGTACGTTCGTGGTCGAATTGGTTTTCGCTATTCCTGGTTTGGGCGACACCTTCGTGACCAGCGTGACCACCCGCGATTATAACTTACTGGTCGGCGTCACGGTGCTGTATTCAGTGTTTCTGGTTGGAGCCAATATTCTGGTGGATGTGCTTTACACGTGGCTTGATCCACGTATTCGTTACTGAAACAGAGGTTACTCAATGAACAACTCTTATCAAGGTCCGGCGGTTATGGGCGTCCGCGATCAAGCCCGTGTGGTCAACCAATTGCTGTCTGAACGATTCGAAAAGCTGCTCCCTGGCATCATGCGCGAAACGGGATTCGATATGTGGATTATCGTCTGCTACGAAGATAATCATGATCCAGTATTCAACACCATCATCCCGTGGGAATGCTGGGCACCGATTTTGCAGATGGTGGTTTTCTACGATGCGAGTGAAGAAAAAGGCGTCGAGCGGCTTAACATCTCACTGACCAACATGCAGGGACTGATGACCACTGTTTGGGGCCTCGATCAGGCCGACGATCAATGGACGACCTTGCGCCGGATTGTCGAAGAACGTAATCCCCGCCGAATCGGTATCAACCAATCGGATGTGATCTGGGCAGCGGACGGATTAACGGCTGCCCTCAAGCAGAAATTGGTTACCGCGCTCGGTGAAAATCTGTCGAATCGGCTTGAATCGGCTGAGCCGCTCGCCATACGATGGCTCGAGTCGCGCTTACCAGCCGAATTGGAGTTATACCAACACGCCTGCGCCATTGCCCACCACATTATGAAAACCTGTTTTTCAAATCAGGTGGTTACCCCGGGCGTGACGACTTCGGAAGATTTGCGCTGGTGGTATTGGCAGCAAACGACTGATCTCGGTCTGCCTGTATCTTTTCCAGCCTTTTTCCGGTTCATGCGCGGGCCGGAAAATCGGGCTCGTTGGGGTGAAAATGATGCCATCGTCAGACCCGGTGATATGATCCATTGCGATGTCGGGTTCAAGTATCTACGCTTGATTACCGATCATCAAGAACTGGCCTATGTGCTGCGTCCCGGTGAAACCACTGTCCCGCAGGGCTTGTTGAATGGGATGGCACAGGCCAACCGTTTGCAGGACGTCTTCACCGAAACGTGGCAACAGGGATTATCGGGCAATGAAATCCTGACCCGTGCCCTCACACGCGCCCCTGAAAGCGGCATCAGCAAACCCAAGATTTACTCCCACTCGCTGAGTCATTATCTACATGAACCCGGGCCGTTGATGGGCTTACCGTGGGAACAGGTCAATTGTGCGGTGCGCGGTGATGTGGTGATGAATTATGACACCTGCTATACCGTCGAACTGGGTGTGACCTGCCCTGTGCCGGAATGGGGTGGTCAAGAAGTCGCATTCCCACTGGAGCAGGATGCGGTTTTCACGGAAAAGGGCGCGGTTTATCTAGACGGCAGACAAACACAATTCCATATCATTTAGCCGCGATTTTTCGAGATTTGAAAATACTATTCTGATTGATCATGCGAAAAATGCAGCAAATGCGGCAAATGCAGCAATATTCCCACCGAAATAGCAGGCGGATGTGGGGGAACAAGGCGCTGAATTGACAATTTTGGCAGGCGGGAGGCTCGCTCGCTGCCACTGAATTGGCACAATTGCAGCGGAATGTCCGCTCAATGCCACCGCTGTAACCATTGGCTTTGTCGCCGCTATGGCTGCTTCAGAAATTTTTGTAATCAAGTGATCAACCGGGTAAAGAATTACTCTCACCACAACCTTCATCAGCTAACCTCGTGGGCGATGGCAAGGCAGGCACATAGAAGTATTTCCCACATACTTAGTATAGAACAAAAAGTCGTATACGTCAATACAAACGGGTTCGAGTTTTCTAAGAGTCCGTTTGAAAAGGGAAATTATTCCATGCATGGCTGGTCAGAGACAACACTCCTACGGAAAAGCCGATGCCTGTTTGGGATGTATGCTGCGCCTATATGACTTTTCAGGTGGTTTCTAACCCTAAAATGGGGAAGTGCAGCGATTATCAGAAGCTAATTCAATCAGGCTGTTACACAGGTAAGTTAGCCTATTTCATGCTGCTCCGTTATGCCTAGCAAGGTTGTCTCTGTGGCTCAGGATAGAGAAGCTCAGATTGTTTATGCTAGTAATCCAGAAGGTTAGTATCACCACTGAATTAGGGTGACAACCGCAAAATCTTCCTTCTCTTGTTCATGGCTAGACCGCTTAAGAAAGGAACATTAACATGCAATTCAAACAGGGAGCGAACGTCTCCACCTTTGACGGCAAAAGTGTCGGTACAGTCGATCGTGTAGTACTCACCCCCAAGACTAAAGAAGTCACCCACATTGTTGTGCGTAAGGGATTCCTATTCAGCGAAGATAAGATTATCCCGCTGAGTCTGATTACTTCGGCCACTGAAAATCAGGTCACGCTGCGGCAAGACGCGACCGATTTGGACAAGCTGCCACCTTTCGAAGAAGTGCATTACATCCCACTGGATGAAACCGAAGCGCGAACAGCAGAGTATCCTGTCGGCTAGGCGACACCGTTTTATTGGTACGAACCACTAGCGGGTTCGATGACCTACCCCGAATATGCCCCGGCCTATGCTTATCACCGGCCTTACCAAACTGAAACGCAGCAAAACATCCCTGAGGACACAGTTGCCCTTATGGAAGGCGCACAGGTCATTAGTGATGACGGGCAGCATGTCGGTCATGTGAAGCGCATTTTCACGAAATCAGAAAATGATCGTGCCAGCCACTTTCTGATCTCAGAAGGGCTAATTTTCAAGGCGCAAAGACTCGTCCCGACTACATGGATTCATGACATACAAGAGGACGAAGTTCACTTGAACGTGAATGCAGCCACTCTCAAAAACTTGCCGGAATATCAAGAAACGACAGCATAGTTATTCCTGCATGAGCAAATGTGCTAAACCAATCAAAATCCCCACTTCACAGCGGGGATTTTGTTGTGTGCGAATCGCCACGAAAAGCGCGAATGAGCTACGCGGACGCACAACCGTGCATCCCTACAAAAGTACCATGAACCCACCCATATAAATTTTCGTGGGATTAAGCAATAGGGCGCACCATTGGCGACCGCATAGAGCTTTCTCTCTTAACCTGCCCATTAGTACAGTTATTTGAAACACAATCCATAAGTCTGGCGTATTAGATGTTAATATACATCAGACATATGAAGGGGGAGTAATGCGACGATTGATTGTTATGGCCTGCCTATTGGTTGTACTAGCCTGTACAGCATGTTCAAATGCTAGCGCAGGGGCAGGTTCGAACGACCCATTACCACCGGGGGACGCATCGCGGGGTGCAACCTTATTTACCCAGGCGGTTAATGGTGCACCATCGTGTTCAACGTGTCATACTGTGGATGGTAGCACACTTGTCGGACCCAGTTTTAAAGGCTTCGCAGCAGTGGCTCCAACCCGAATCGAAGGTATGTCCGCAGCCGATTACGCGCACAAAAGCATTATGCAACCCGCGTCCTATATCGTCAGCGGTTTTGCTAATCTGATGTACGCGCAATATGCACAACAGTTGACGCCACAGCAGACTGCCGATTTAATCGCCTATTTGTTAACACTTTAAGGGGGTACTCATGAATATTCTACTGGTTCTTTTACGCCTGCTGCACATTGTCAGTGCTGTAACATGGCTGGCCGTCGGAGGGACATTGACATTCTATGTGGCTCCGGCAGCGGTTGCCGCTGGCGCAGATGGCTACCGTTACCTGAAAACGCTGTTCACTAAAACAAGTTATACCCGCCTCATTCCAATCTTTGCCGGTTTGACCACTCTGGCGGGGCTTCTACTCTATGCCGTTGGTGGTGGGCGTTTTGGACCAGTCGGTAGTGCGGTCCTAGGGGTCGGTGCAGCCGCCGGTTTCATCGCGACGGTGCATGGTGGCGCAGTGACCGACAGAGCCACCAAGGCGCTGAGCAAAGCACTCGCAGCGCTCCCTGAAGGTTCGGCGTCCATTCCTGCCGCGACGGTAACGGAACTCAACGATTTGGCAACCAGGGTGCTGGGTCATGCACGTCTGAGTATGGCGCTGATGATTATCGCTCTGGTGTGTATGGGCAGCGCACGTTATCTGTAGGCTTGAAATAAACCGGTAAATATCAGAGTCCTCACGATGAAGCGAGGACTCTGATATTTAGTTGACAATCTGAACTACAAGCCGTAATTATAGCCCCGAACGAATATCGCTCAGTTTTTGTGGCACAAAAGCAATCTGGCTGAAACTGGACGTGCATCCGTCACCGATGGGGGATTGTGACAGAAACCCGATTTCAACTTTTTGGCGTTCGCCCAGTGTGAAGTAGCGCACCAAATTCCACGTCTTGTCATCCACCGAATAATGGAACGCGTAGGCCTTATCCAAAACGCTCAGGCGCAGATAAACTGAATTGCCGTTAATCGGAAGCGAATTGTAGTCGTCGGATGTGCCTTTAGTGACCACCGATACAATTGTCAGTTCGGCTTGAGGCGAACGTTCAAAACAGAGTTTTGCCCATTGGTCGTCTGCTTGATAGACCGCCAATACAGCCGCATCAAAAGTCGCAGACGCATTTGATGTGACCAGCGCTTTGAGCATACAGGGCTGCCGGACTTCCGCAAATAAGGCAGGTGCGTTGAGTACATTCACGCTGCCGCCCGGATCCAGAAACCAGTCGGTTTGCTTGCCAGCGGAAATCGACAACTTATTGTCCGGTTCCAGTGACCAATTTTGTGGGACGCCATGCCAGCGCAGCGGGTTCGGGAGCGAGGCAATAGAAATCGGTTGATCTTGAGTCATACACTTCCTTTTAACGAGCCGCAGAATAAATATCTAATACCCAAACAATGTTTCACTGTGCAATCACGTTCATCATACCGTAAGCAACAATGATCAAGCAATTTGCATTGATCACCGTAAAAGTCCGTGTCATAATACACATATTCTGATCATGATGTATACAGCTCCACATCCAAGAAAGGAGCGCGGCAATGAGTGAACTTCAGCAGTTACTAGATGTCATCCGCACTGGAAACTTCCTGGTCCTGGATACCGAGACAACCGGTCTGGAACGGGGTGAAGTCATCCAAATCGGGGTCGTTGATTCGGCTGGTGCAACGCTGCTCGACACACTGGTCAAACCGGTAGAGCCGATCCCGCCCAGCACGACTCGTATTCATGGCATCACTAATCAGATGGTCGCCACTGCACCCCGTTTTGCCGATGTCATCGACACCCTACGCGAGACTCTTAACAGTCAACAGGTGATCGTCTATAATGCGGTTTACGACCGTAAGATGCTGCATCAAAGTGCCGAAGCCGCTGGCATTGAAAAGACTGACTGGAAAGCGATCAGCCGCTGGTGGTGTGCGATGGAAGGTTTTGCCGAAGTGTATGGTGATTGGAACAGTATGCGCCGCATTAGGCGACTGTTTAACAACGCTGGCGATTTGCAAGCGGATGGCCGGTCTATAAGCCCTTATCCGATTTGGACATCACCAGACGACGGTCTACGCTCTCAATTAAGAGGTTCCTGTCGTTGGATGTTGGACTGGTGTTTCCTTGGCTACAGGCTGGTTGACGAAGAACCGAGGCTTACCCCAACGGTAGACAAAAATAGATAAACTCAGCCAAACGCTGCCCAGCAAGTAGGCCGCCAGCACATCACTCGCCCAATGCTGGCCTTCATAAATCCGCGACACCCCTATCAACGCAATCATGATGCCTAGAATGAGCATCAATAAAGTGCGCCACCACGACGCCTTCAGTAACGTATAGGCAAGAAACAGCAAAAATCCGCCAAAGGTTACAAAAAAGACAACATGGGCACTTGGGAAAGAATAACTCGGCAGTTGGGCGAAGACATGCACGAGGTCGGCACTGGGTCGGGGGCGATCAACGGTTGTCTTGATGACGAAAACCAACAGTGAGCTTCCAATTAGGCTCACCGTCGTCACGACCGTCTCCCATTTCAAGCCGCTTACGAGAAGAAACATAATGATTACTGCGGGAATGATCCCTGCCTGTGGCGCGAATCCAATCCACGATAAGGAATACAATAGGCCATCAAACCAACCCGGATGAAAAGTCTGAATGGCGCGGGTGATGGTCACATCAAAGGTAAAATAGGCGATGGTCTTAGCGAGTACGGCTAAGATGACGAATAGAATTACCGCCCCAACCAAATAGCCTTGAAAAACCCACGCACGATAATGACGCGCGGGTTTTGCCGCAATCGCATCGCCTTGAGCAATGTTTTGCTGCCAGGCCTTCACGGGCTGCTGAACAGACTCAAGCGTTTCACTTTTTACTGCATCGATGTCTCTTGTCATACTTCAGATTATCCCAGTTTATCGATAACCATATTCGCGTATATACATGTGGCCGCACTTGACAACATATTACAAGCGCGGCCGCTAATAACCTCAGCTTGCCATTTCGAAAACTTAGGACGGCTTTAGCATAGCTTTGCGCTGTCTGATGCGCCTCGATATGACTTCTACGGTTGTGTAGACAAACCCGCCCCATGCCAGGCCGATTCCATATCCAGCCAGCACGTCACTGGGATAATGATCACCCACAAACAGGCGAGCCCAACCAATGTAGAGTATGATGAGCAGCGCTACGGCAATGACCACGTTTTTCCAAAAGCGTGTCGACATTTTCGGCACGATCAAATAGGCCAACAGCCCATAACACAGTACCGCCCCGAAAACGTGACCACTTGGAAAACCGGGGGCAGTCATCTGATGCCACACCGGAACTTCAAATACAGGTCGGGTGCGATTGAAAGCGAAGGCAATCAGAAGCCAGAGTCCTGCCTCACCGCCCCAGGCAATTAGCACCATCCACAATTCAGTCCAATAGCGTTTATATAGAAAGTACAAAACCAGTACAACGCCGATCCCGACGATAATTTCCTGACCGGCATAGTAACCAAAGATCCCCAATCCGACGATTAGAGGGGCACTATGCAGCGCAAGCGTGTGTAAATCATTCGCGATTTGGGTATCCATCCGGAGCAACAGCGGGTTGTTTGATTGTACAGCAGCCGCCAGTACACCGAACAATCCAGCGCCGATAAGCACCAACATCAGGCCAATAATCGGCCATCGTCCAAGTAACCCCGGCGAACGGAGACCGCTACCCTTCTGTGCCAGTTTTTTAGTGTGAACTGGTGAAACAGCAGTTGATTGAGTTGTTTGCAACATATCCCCACTTATCGCTTGAAGCGCAGCAAAATCCCGCTCATGCCCGAATAAATACCGAAGGCGATCAGACCTAACGCGACTACGCCCAACAACCACGGACCGGAGGGTTGGTGTAAGAGTGCATTAAGCACGCCGTCAATACCCTGTGCCTGATTCGCATTATGGGTATAAGCAGCGGTGAATAGGAACAAGCCGATCATGGCAAAGACTACGCCACGAGCCGCCGTACCAAAACGCCCCAGCCGATCAATCCATTTGCGCTGGTGAGGGGTTAGCGAATAAGGATCAAACTGTTTATCGAAGGTACTGTTGATCCCCTGAAACACTTGAATCGCGCCAACCACAATGACGACAATGCCCGCGATTCCAACAGCCACTGGCCCCCAGGGTTTCGAGAGAACAGAAGCTGCGGTTTGCTGTGTTTGGGCTGTTTGTGCGCCATTGTGCGCTGCCGAAGAGCTGCCTGTGATCAGGCCATAAGTTGCCAGCGCCAGCAGCAGATAAGATACGCCGCTAACCGCATATCCAATCCGCATGACTATTCCCTTGGCATCATTCCCTTTGTGCAGTGGATCGGCCAAAGCCCGGATGAAGCCCCATAAGGCATAACCGACTAAGCCCGCCAAAATAGCGTATAGAACCGCGACACCCAGCGGCGTCTTCCCTAACGTGGCAATCGCACCTTGTGGATCAGTCAGCGACCCACCTGAGCCGGTCGCCACCTGAAAGGCCAGCAAACCGATCATGCCATAAACCAAACCGCGCACGATGTAACCCAGGCGCATCAACGTTTCCATGACCGGACTGGCTGTCATATTGCGGGCAACTTGTTTGCCCTCTTGTTTGAGGCTGTTCGCCCCATGTTGCAGCCGCGTTTGCATTCCCATATTCTTTAGGCCTCTCTGGCTTATGCCCCGTATCAAATCTTGAAGAACTCGACACTTTTGCTGTGTTGGCTAAAGTGCAGTAATGCCTGAGCCGCCCGTTTGTTTCGACATAGCAAGCTCAGGTTTCAGTTAAATGATGTAATCCACATTTGTAGGTAGCCTAATTCATTTATATAGACTTCTCATCAGCTAGTAGATGGGTAGTTATATAGGACAATCAGGTAAATCGAGGGTTCGTTTAGAAGTATTGTGATTTCAAAGCGATGATTTGAATTGAACAACGAGGAAACATAACCGCCTGATTGTCCAATAAAAAATCCTCAAGAGTTGTTGAGGATTTTTAATCGATCTACATTACGGGCAGGGCCGGTGATGGCGTTATTTCAACGCGTAACACATGAACTATGAATGGGTTGAAACGGTTACTTGCTCGACCTCCGAGGGAACCAGTGCTGAAGTAGAGACCGATTCTTCAGGAACTCCTTTGAAGGCCGGTAGATAGCGCATTCCGAGACTGAACAACAGTGTAAGACCGGCGACTACGCCTAGTGCAGTCGCCCATTCTGTCCAGGCAGGTGTATAGGGTGTCACAAGCGGATTTGTCAGTGCTGGAGCTGTTGACAGCGGTTGTGTAAATGCCAGCAGGGTCGTATGCCAGCGATTCGCGACCAATCCAGCCAACGTCAAACCACTGCCCACAGTTAACATCAGTATGCTTTGACTGAAACGGGCACGAATAAGCAAAATCGCAGCGAGGAGTCCACCAAAAATCATCTCCCATGCCCAGAAGGAAACGGCAAACGGCCCGCGCATGAGAACACTATCCGCCTCAGTACGTCCCGGCACATAACCATATCCGCCAGCTGTCGTATCCCAGAAGCGCATATACAGATAAATCAGCAGGAGCGCGCCGACGAATTGTCCAACCTCAAACAAGACCGGACTAGGCACGAGGGTACGTCGCCCAACCCATTGAACCAGTAAGGTCATATGGACGGTGAAAGCCATGCCAGCAGCCACCGCTGAAACGATAAACAGGAGCGGCATCGTCGCCCGGAACAAAGCTGCGCGCCCGATCACCACCCCATAGGTTCCGCCTAAACTCGATTGGTGAAGCAGTGATAGCGAAAGCCCGACAACCGCCAGAACCGGCGCATATCGATGAATGCGATGAGCAAGGTTGCAGAGGGTTACAAAGCGAGCGAGAACAGGCAGTTCCATAATCATCGGGAAGACTTCCAGCAGCAACACCGAAAAATAGAGGGTGATGCACATGGTTACTTCCCAGAGCATGGAATGGACGTTCCAGTAAACCCAACCATGCCAGAAACGATCGGGACGACCAATATCCAGCAGAAGCGCCATTAATGCGCCGCTGTACCCTAACATGCCAATAAAGACCGCTACACGTGCCAGAGGCTTATACGTGTCACGCCCCAGCAAATAGGTAATCGCGGACAGCGAAAACGCGCCAGCACTGAGGCCGATACAGGACAAATCAAGCGTAATCCACATGCCCCAGGGTACACCGTCGCTCAATCCGGTTACGCCGAGTCCGCGTGTAAAGACCTGAAAAGCCGCGAATAGCCCTGTCGCAATCACGATCAGCAGAAAGCCTATCCATATCCAGAAGATGTTAACACGTCGAATGATCGCGCTCATTATGCCCTCGGCAGTAAATAAAAGACGCGGGGTTTGGTACCCAATTCCCCACGCATGACGACTGATTGGCGACCAACCAGCGCCTTCGATGCAGGACTCTCGTGGTCGCGCAAATCGCCGAAGACCCGCGCTTCGGTCGGGCAAATATTGCAGCAGGCAGGCGTGGCTGCACGATCATAACCCGGGCGCAGGTTACGTTCTGCGGCAGCATCGATACGGTGGGCGCAGAATGTGCATTTTTCGACCACACCACGCGGGCGACGTTCAACTTCAGGCGTTCCCCACACCCCGATTTGAGGATTCTCATCCGTGCGCTCGGTCCAATTGAACACGCGCACCCCATACGGGCAGGCTACCATACAGTAGCGGCAGCCAATACAACGGTCGTAATCCATCGCCACCAGACCATCAGGTCGGTGATAAGTCGCATGTACCGGACACACATTTACGCAGGGCGCGTTTTCACAGTGCATACATGGACGTGTAATGAACACCGGTTTTTCATAGGTGGTCTGGTCTTCAATCAGAATGTTCCACAGATGGTCCTCGCGCGTGTCGTTCGTGGCCTCACAGGCGTACACGCAGCGGTGACAGCCAATACATTTATCCAGATCAATGACCATTCCCCAATAAGGACCATCACTACTGACTTCTTCAGCTTGGGCAAACGGATCATTGTGGACACGGAACCACTGCCACACCCAATCAGCAGCAGCCAATCCCACGCCTAGACCCAATGCCAACTGAATAAATTCGCGGCGTGTGAGTTCACGTGTATAGTCTTTCATCGACGTCTTCCGATCCGGATTACTATGAAGGCCACTACAGCCAGCACCAGTGCCCCAATCGCCCCGCCGACGATGCCTGTGTTCAAATTCTCGACCGCTGTTGTTTGTAAGTCACCAACCTGTGTCTTGAGTACTTCCAGACTATTCTTTTCCTGTTTAGTGAGGTTGGCCTCTCCGCTGCTTAGCAAATGAATGTTGCCGTGACAGTTCGCACAGATGCCGGGATCAATCAGCATGGAATGTCCGGTAGCCGCTGTGAACACACCGTTTTGTTGTACGCGCTTCACCATATGACAGTCCACACAATTCATATTCTCGCCCATGTGGATGTCGTCGGTTTTGGCCTCGGTATGACAGGACTCGCAAGTGCTGTTCACACTATCCAATATCAATCCATTATTGTGTGGGCTGTGGCAATCCGCACAGTCAATTCCGGCTGCACTGTGGCTGCTCACCAACCACTCGTCATAGGTGGGCGCGTGTTCGCCACTATGGCACGATCCACAGACCGCCGAATCCGTAGCGACTTCCACAGGACCGGGTGGGTGCTTGGTAGTACCTTTGACGAAATGACAATTACTGCATACCACGCCCTCGAAAACATAATTCTGGGTACGCGGATCGTAACCGGATGCGTGGCAGCTCATGCAATAGCTGGGTCGCCCTTTGGCTGCAAATTCGTTCAAGAAAGTTTGGCTGAGTGACGAGTTAGCATGGGTCGAGGCCTGCCACTGCCGGTATTCGTCTTTATGACATTCAGCGCAATCAGTCGGGTTTTCAACCGGATGCGATGACGGGCTGGACACCGTAGTAGATTGAACAATTCCCAATTCAAGTGCCGCCGTATCTAATAGATTTGAGGCATAAGAGAAGTTATGAACGCCCTTGCTGCCATCCTCGGACACAAATTTCAGCGCATCCAATACCCATGGTGGCACAGCTTTATTTGAACCAACCGCAACCTGGGCATCGGTCAAACGCTTCAAAATGCCGGATTGGGTTTCATCCACAAAGCGCTGCATATAGTCACGGCTGAGGTCTTTGTGACAACCAGTACATGAGTCGGGCTGATTTCCAGTCGCTTGCGCAGGCAAAACGGGCTTCATTGTATGGCTGCCTGAATACCACGTTGCCCCACTTTCCAGTGTCAGGGGCATATGGCAGGTGGCACATTCCACCCCTTCGGTAAAGTGCTTTGAAGGAACGCCAGCGATCTTATCCACCATAGGTTCGCCTTCGAACATTTCCTTCACCGGATTGTGCACCCCTACCAGCCTGTCATCCGCGTGACAGCTTACACATAAGGCATAAGGCTCAGCGCTCAGTTGATAATCCTGCTTGCCATCCCCGTGCAAATCATGACACGAAGTACAGGTGACGCCGAATTGGGCTGTTTTCAGTGTAATCGAATCAGGCTCGGCGCCCGCCCGATCGCCCGCTTCTTGAGCAGCCCGCATTTTCTCGGTTAAGCGAAAATCGGCACTGTGACATTCAAGGCACGAGTCTTCGGCATAAGTGCTGTTTTTCAAACTATCGAGCGATGTGGCGTGTTTGGATTGCAGCCACTCGTTATATTGCATATTCTGGCTGGCGGCATGGCCGGAAGCCCGCCAGTGCGCGCTATCATTCGGTTCTGAAAGCGTAAAGGTCTGCGCTAAATCCTGGCCCGGGCGATACCCGACCGGATACGGATGATCTTTTGCGGCAGTCACGCCCTGGCTGTGGCACTGCCCGCAGATTTGAGCATCAGGACTGACAACAATCGCCGCCCGAACCGCGATCAATTCGGTGTCATCGGGGGTTTTGCCCGCGTCTTTGGCAGTCTTCGCGTGGATGCTGCCCGGCCCATGACAGGCTTCGCACTGGACTGCATCGTCCTCCCAGCGTCCCTTCTCAGGATTCAGGCCGGTTGTATGGCAGCCAGCGCAGTTTTGATTCCAATCGTAGGCCGCATCAGGCCAGCTTGCCGACAGCGTATAGGGTTCCCATTTCTTTTCTGCCACATTCCATTCAGCTGGTAATACCATGTATTTGTTGCGGTCAACCTTGTACAGATAGCGCTGTACGTCACGACCTGAACCAACCACAAAAGCAATGTCCGCTGCTGTAAAGGCGCGTGGTGTATCCTCACCGGGGAACTGCACCATCCGGACCGCCTCATCCTGACCGAACTCGCCCAGGATTGTCGTGGGTTTCGCATCGCGCAATGTTAAGCCATGTCGCGTATCTTTGTGACTGTTCGCGACTCCCCTGTGGCACGATTGGCATTCTTTCGCACCGATATAATCGGCTTCGTCAACCGTTTGTGCATGAACCGGCACAGGAATTGTCATCATGAGCAATCCGGTGGCGACCAACAGCACACCCGTTGTCGCTAAAGCGATTATTCTAAAATAGCGTTTTGGGAGAGTGTTAAACTTCATGCTTCCAACTCATATAACAAAAAAAGGGCGTACCCAACTCTAAAAAGTTAGTTACGCCCTCTGGCTAATTGATCATCCGTTTGCAACACACCAAAAAATCGATGTGGGAATCTCATAAGTAAGTTACCAAATAAACATTAATAATCTATATTCGAAATCTTACGACTAAAGCGGTTCGCGGCTTAGAGGGTTATGTCACAGGAAGCTAGTGATAATCATCATCGCTTCTAGACGTAGCTGAATGGACTGGCGTTTGGAAAGTGTCATAGTCCTCCATTAATCGGCGTAGTACGACACATGGCGTGTCAAGTCTGCAATTAGTGAAGATTATCACAAAAAGGCATGATACTTGTTTCTCCCCGTATCACACGAGATCAATTATCCTTTAAGCAGTTCATTCAATCATGCAACTGCGTTCGTTAATACAAACCAAAATCAAAATCAAGTTATGCACAATGGACTTCATCTCCAACGGTTGTCTGTGCGTAAAAAAGTAATACGGTTCTTGCAGTTAAAAGTATTTATCGAAATAGACCTCTGTTAGCAGCAATCTAAAATTATCAAAGCTAGGGAAAGTGATCGTGATTAAGTTCCTCATCGACAATCCTCTGTTTACGTTGTTTTTTATCGCCGCCATCGGCTACCCCCTCGGGCGCATCAAGATACGGGGCAGCAGTCTTGGCGTAGCGGCGGTTCTGTTTGTGGGTCTTGCCGTTGGTGCTTTGGACGCGAACCTCAAGCTGCCGGAGGTTATTTACCAGCTTGGTTTGGTGATGTTCGTCTATACCATCGGCTTAAGCAGCGGGCCTAGCTTCTTCGAGTCGCTCCGTCGAAAAGGACTGCGTTACAATGTATTGATTGTCGCCATGCTGGTTTTTGGCGCATTTTTAGCGATCCTTGCTCACTTCGCGCTGAACCTGAGCCCCGGCATAACGACCGGTATGTTCGCCGGAAGTTTCACCAATACGCCTGCTTTAGCAAGTGCGCTGGACTACATCAAAAATTCCGCACCGCAACCCAATCTTGATCAGTTACTCAGTGAACCGGTTATCGGCTATTCAGTCACATATCCGATGGGGATTATCTCCGCACTGCTTGCCATCGGTTTGTTGCAGTGGTGGTTCAAGATCAATTACAAAGCCGAAGCCCAAAGTATTCCCCACCTGGAAATGGGCACCAATATCCAAAACCGCACTATTCGTGTAACTCACCCGGAAGCCACTTCCATAGCCATTGGTGAATTGGCACAGCAGCATCATTGGCATGTGATTTTTGGACGTCTGCAACATCAGGATCATTTGACCCTGTCCAATAGTCAGGACTCGTTCAATATCGGGGATTTGGTCAGCGTTATTGGGTCGGAAGAACAGCTTGATTGTGTGACAAGCTTTTTAGGCGAGGTACACAGCAAACAGCTCGACTATGACCGTAACCAGATCGACTTTCGGCGTGTATTCGTCTCTAATCCGAGCGTAGCGGGGCATCAGCTTCATGATTTGAATATCTACCAGCAGTTTGGCGCTTTGGCAACGCGTGTACGGCGCGGGGACAGTGACTTTTTGCCTCAGGAAGACACAGTATTGCAGCTTGGTGATCGCATCCGTGTCGTTGCGCCGCGTGACCATATGGATGAAGTCAGCCATTTTTTTGGCGACTCGTATCGCACACTTAGTGAGATTGATTTCCTTACCTTCAGTCTTGGTCTCGCATTGGGGCTGCTGCTCGGTGTTATTCCCTTCCCGCTGCCGGGCGGCATCACCATAAAATTGGGCGCGGCAGGTGGGCCACTGTTGGTTGCGATGGTCTTAGGCACATTAGGGCGTACAGGCCCGCTGGTCTGGAATCTGCCCTACAGTGCTAACCTAACCCTGCGCCAGGTTGGTTTTATCCTCTTCTTAGCCGGAATAGGCACGCGATCAGGTTATGCCTTTTTAACGACATTTACGCAAGGAAACGGGTTGTCGATCTTCCTGGCAGGCGCGCTCATCACCTTTGTGATTTCAGTCGTCACCTTATGGATTGGTCACAAACTACTCAAAATACCGATGGGGATGGCGGTTGGTATGTTAGCGGGGCTTCAAACACAACCGGCAGTATTGGGTTTTACCTTAGAGCAGACGGACAATGAACTACCCAATGCTGGATATGCAGCTGTCTACCCGATGGCAATCATCGCTAAGATCATACTAGCCCAGGTGCTGGTCATCATTTTGAAATAGTGATCAAACAAGGCATAGATACAAGTCACCAGGCATAACCATTAAGCCGACAATAAAAATCCCTGCACGTTGCGGGGATTTTTTACGTGGAAAATTGCGCTCTAAGAGGCGACACCAAAGAAAACAGCCAATGGTTTTTACTGAGATAGGGGTGAACAACTTGAAATACAATTGTACCCTCTCCAACCGCTGACCTAACCCCTTGATAATTTACGTGCTAACTCGTTTGACAAAGTAAACGTTTTCTGTTATCTCTATCTGGAAATAGAAAACGTTTACTATGTTATTAACTAGAGTTTTTTAGTGTGACGACTATTCGAGATGTAGCTGAAGCCGCCGGGGTATCCATTGCCACCGTCTCTCGTGTATTAAGCAAGAGCAAATACCCGGTCAGTGACGAAACACGTGAACGCATCCTGAGTGAAGCCAAGAAATTAGGCTATTCGGTCAACCGTGCTGCCCAGAGTTTGCGTACGGATCGCTCCTTTATCATCGGTGTGATCCTCGACAACTTTAGTTCCTTCTTCGCGCCAGCCATCATTCGTGGTTTGCAGGATGTTTTACATCACAATGGCTATTTTTGTGTTGTGGTTAACATTCCTTGGGATAGCCATTCGCCAACCAAAGTCGTGAAGGATTTGCTCGGACATTCAGTTGACGCTTTCATTTTCGTCGAAACGTGGCACCGAATTGCCGACAATGATGTGATGCTGAACGGGAAGCCATATGCGTATGTTCACCGGTTATTTCACGAACCGCACATCTACAGCGTGATTCCCGATGAACTTTATAACTCCACCCTAGCGGTAAATCATTTGATTCAGATGGGTCATAAGCGCATCGGATATATCAAAGGCCCTAGCAATTTTTACTCGTCTTATGACCGTCTTACAGCCTACCGTCAAGCCCTAAACGCCGCGGGAATTCCCATTGATGATGCAATCATCGGTCAAGGAGATTGGCATGTACCCAGCGGTTATAAGGCCGCGCAGGAAATTCTTGCAGCCAGCCCGCTTCCGACGGCCATTGTAGCAGCCAACGACCAAATGGCTTTTGGGGCAATACGCGCCATACAGGATAAGGGATTGCGTGTTCCAGAGGATATTGCGGTGGTCGGCTATGACGATGATGAGTTTGCAAAAGTATCAAATCCAACCATCACCACAGTGCGATTGCCACTCTTTGAAATGGGTCAGATAGCGGCTACCAACTTATTAAAACAACTGAACGGTAATCTGTCAGGGTCAGAAGAAATACAAATTAAAAGTAGCTTGATAATCAGGCAATCCTGCGGTTCGCCGGAAGGTAAACACGTTCTTGCGACCGATTATGTGCGGCCTGACCCGTAATAAGCGTGGACGGTTCAATGATTGAATTCACTTGATCAAGAAATATGAGGAGGTGATAGAAGCAAAATGTAACGTGAGCACGACCGGAACTTGAATTACTTAATGATTACAGGAGTGAAAAATGAAGCTTCGAAGAATGCTTGTTTTGATTGTTGGTATGGCATTACTGATCGCGTCCATGCCTGTCATCGCCCAGGATAAGCCCAAGAAAATGTCCTTCTGGATTCGAAACACGAATTTCCTCATTGAGGCTTTAGTCGATAAATGGAATTCCAGCCACGAATATCAGATTGAACTCACCATTATTCCGGCGTCTGACTTCGTGACCAAGTTCGCAGCGGCCATCGCTGGTGGGCAAGCGCCGGATATTGCCGCTATTGACCTTATTTATACGCCAGCCTTTGCCGCCGAAGGCCAACTGGAAGACATTACCGACAAAGTCCAGTCCCTACCGTTCCTTAAAGACCTTAGCCCTGCCCATATGACTTTGGGTACCTACAATGGGCGCAACTTTGCCGTACCGTTTGCGGCTGAAGGTTCGTTCTTAATCTACAACAAAGGTCTGTTCAAGCAAGCAGGTTTGGATCCTGAAAAACCGCCAACCAATTGGGCAGAACTATTGGATTACGCCCGCAAGATCACCGCTTTGGGGAACGATACATACGGCTACTATTTCTCTGGCAACTGCGCCGGTTGCAATGCCTTCACCTACTTGCCTCTGATTTGGGCGAGTGGCGGCGATGTGTTGAGCAAAGATTTTTCTGAGCCAACATTGACCGATCCTGCTGTCCGTGATGCCCTGCAACTCTACCGCACCATGTGGGAAGAAAAACTGATCCCCGAAGGTGCTCAGGTTGATGAGGGTGCTAACTTCGTCAACGAATTTGGTTCGGGCAAGATTGGTATGGCCGGTACAGGCGCTTTCGGTATTAACACCTATAAGACAGATCATCCCGATATTGATTTCGGTGTTACGCTGCTCCCCGGTAAAGATGGTGGTACCGCCTCATTCGGTGGTGGCGATGTCATTGGCATCCCCAAGGGTTCAGCGTATGTTGACCAGGCGTGGGAATTCATTAACTGGTTACTCTCTGATGATATTCAGTTAGAAGTTTATGCGGCCAATAACAACCTGCCGCTGCGCATGTCATTAGCCGACAACAAGTACTTCAAGGAAGACCCTCGCTTGGCTATCGCTGCCAGCACATTATCAGTCGGTCATACACCGTACAGCCTTGTGTACAACGACCTGTTCAATGACAAGAACGGTCCGTGGCTGCTCATGCTGCAAACCGCAATCTTTGACGGCGACATTGATGGTGCAATTGCCGAAGCTCAAAAGAGCTTTACCGACATCATGGCGAAATAGTCCAATCAGTATCGCAATGGAGGGTGTGAGGCCGTCGTATAACACGTCCAATACACCCCAAACGACCAATTTTTGAGTCATGTCCGTGTCACAGCCCGGCTCTGGCACGGACACCCAATGTTAGTCAGGTGGAATTGTAAACAGGTCAACAACTATTATGGCGTCCATATCCGTATCACGGCAGAAAGCGACTCAATCGACCTGGCAGCGGCGGCGCTCCCGGACAGGTTTCTTTTTCGTTCTGCCGACGGTACTTTTTGTTTTTGTTTTCTTCATCATCCCCCTTTTAATGACGGCCTTCATGTCCCTGCACGATTGGCCGCTGTTCGGCGGCCGCGCATTTATTGGCATCAAAAATTACATCGATCTCTTTAGCGACAAACAGTTTCTAAAGAGTATGGATTTTACAGCACGTTATACCGTGGTGATCACACCGCTCATTTTTATTACAGCTTTTATTCTAGCCAGTCTGGTACAGCATAAACTTCCCGGTATCGGCATTTTCCGAACGATATTTTTTCTTCCAGTGGTCATTGGCTTAGGCACCTCCAGTTTGCTCTGGGTGTGGCTGCTCAATGATCAAGTGGGCATCATCAACAAAATTCTGTTGGATGTGGGCGCGATTACTAAACCGCAGTTGTGGTTAGCCAAGCCCGACACCGCCATGAACGTCATTATTATTTCGGTTATTTGGAAAACCGTGGGCTTTACGATGGTGTTACTGCTGGCCGGAATGCAGGCCATTCCCGGGGAATTGTATGAGTCAGCCGAAGTTGATGGCGCTGGATACTGGTCCAAGCTGCGTTTTATTACACTGCCACTGCTCCGGCGCACGATGGCCCTTGCACTGGTGTTGTCGGTCATCGGTTCGATTTTGGCCTTTGACCAGTTCTTTATTATCACAGGCGGCGGCCCCCGCAACAGTACCATCTCCATCGTGTATTGGATTTTCAATAATTCGTTCACGTACTTCAAAATGGGATATGGCGCATCCATGTCCATTGTGCTGATGGTTGTGCTGGTGCTGCTTAGCGGCGTTCAGCTCTTCTTGCTGCGCGACAACACCGATTCTTGATGATTAATGCAAACCAGAAACAATAAGGATTTTAGGTAGATGGAAGTCACCACCGCATATCGCACTTACCGCAATCGGCAGATCATCAAGAATGTTGTAATTTATGCTGCCTTGATTTTTTTGGCCGCCCTGTTTTTATTCCCGCTGGCCTGGTCGTTCCTCAATTCTGTTAAGACGCCTAAAGAGGCCTTGTCCGTTCCCCCTACCTATCTGCCGACAACTGTTGTATTTGACAACTACCTTGAATTAACCACCTATGGTCGCGGCGGTGTGGTCAGGCGGGTCACCAACAGCACAATAGTCGCGCTAATCACGGTCGTCGGAACAATCATCCTTAGCACATTAGGCGGATACGGCTTTGCCCGGTTTTCATTCAAGGGCAAGAATGTCTTGTTTATCATGGTGCTCTCAACCTTGATGATCCCCTTTCAGTCGATACTTATTCCGCTGTTCGTCATGCTGACCACCGTTAATTTACATAACAATCTATTCGGGTTGGCGCTGGTTTACATTACGTTCCAGCTGCCGTTCGGAATCTTCCTGATGCGTAACAGTTTCATGACCATTCCACCGGAGATTGAAGAATCAGCGCTGTTAGATGGATGCACATCGTTCACTGTTTTGTATCAGATGCTGCTGCGTTTAGTGCTGCCGGGAATAGTCACCATCGCCATTTATGCGTTTATCAACTCGTGGAATGAATTCTTAGCCGCGCTCATCTTTATGACAGACCAGGACAATTTCACGCTGCCCATCTTTCTCTCCAACGTTCGCAGCGGCCTTTATGGACAAGTTGATTGGGGCGCATTGCAAGCTGGCGTAACTGTGTCCATAATTCCGAGTGTCGTCATTTTTCTCCTTTTGCAGCGCTACTATATGAATGGTTTGATGGGTGGCGCAGTAAAAAGCTAATACTTTCACAGCAATCATAATCGAGGACTCTATGAAAAGTTTGCCCCAAAATCGTTCACCGTTGCTACCTGCTGCCTTTCAAGCGCTGCCTCTGGGTGCCATAAAACCCACAGGCTGGCTTAAAAATCAGTTGCGGATTCAAGCCGAGGGTCTCACCGGACATCTTGACGAGTTCTGGGCAGATGTCGGCCCGAACAGCGGGTGGTTAGGCGGAACAGGTGAATCTTGGGAACGTGGCCCTTATTATCTCGATGGTCTGCTTCCACTCGCTTATTTACTGGAAGATGAAACCTTGTTGGCGAAGGTCAAACCGTGGATAGAGTGGACACTCAGTTCTGCCAAACTCAGCGGCTATTTCGGCCCGCGCAATCCGGATTGGTGGCCGCGTATGGTCATGCTCAAAGTGCTGGTCATGCACTACGAGGCCACTCAGGATCAGCGCGTAATTCCCTTTTTGACCAATTACTTCGCCTATCAACTTAAGGCTTTGCCTGTGCGTCCGCTCGATACATGGGGCTGGGCACGCGCAATGGATAACGTCCTGGTCATCCATTGGCTTTATAACCTGACTGGTGACAGTTTCCTACTTGAACTCGCGGGCAAGCTCATTGACGATACTCTTGACTGGACTGAATGGCAGGCCAATTACGAAGTGGGCAAGATTCTGGAGCTTCAAGAATGGGACGGCGGCATGTACACCCATGTGGTCAATCACGCGATGGGTGTCAAGGCAGCGGGTGTCTTCTATGTGCAAACCGGCAAAGAATGGCATCGGATTGCATCGAAGCTGGGGATTGAGCAGCTGCTGAAACATCATGGTCAACCCAATGGCATTTGGAGCGGTGACGAGCATTTGAACGGTACATCGCCCACCAGCGGCACAGAATTATGTGCAGTGGCCGAGTTCATGTTCTCGCTCGAAGAACTGATTCGCATTCAAGGGGATGTGTCCTTTGGCGATCGTTTGGAACAGCTTGCCTATAATGCCTATCCGGCTACCTGTTCCCCGAATATGTGGGCGCATCAGTACGATCAGCAGGTTAATCAAGTCCTCGCGACCGTCGCCCACCGCCATTGGACAAACAACAATGACGAATCGAATACCTTTGGTCTTGAACCGCACTTCGGCTGCTGTACCGCCAACATGCATCAAGCATGGCCGAAGTTCGTAAAAAGCCTGTTCATGGCAACGCCGGATAGTGGCTTAGCTGCAATCGCATATGGACCATGCGTTGTATCGTCTGAAGTGGCCGGCGGTATTCCGGTGACCATTACTGAAACGACCAATTACCCCTTTGAAGGCAAAATTCTGTTTGAGTTTAACCTTCAAACCAGCTGCAAATTTCCCTTTCAGTTGCGTATTCCAGCATGGGCATCTGGCGCGGAATTTTCCATCAACGGCGAATCATCCGTTGCTACCGAAGCGGGTACATTTACGACCATTAATCGCCAGTGGCAATCGGGTGATCGGTTGGAACTTCAGCTTCCACTGGACATTCGAACCACCAGTGGACACGATGGCTTGATTTCAATCTATCGCGGGCCGCTGTTGTTTGGGCTAAAGATTGGGGAATCTTGGCGCAGGCTTAAAGGTGAAGAACCTCATGCCGATTGGGAAGTCTATCCTGAAACGCCTTGGAATTATGGCCTACGCCTTCAACCTGACAATCTCAATGGTGATTTTGAAGTCATCAACAAGCCGATGTCTGATACACCATTTTCGCCTGTGGGCGCGCCAGTTGAATTAAAGGTTAACGCCCAGCGATTATCCCAATGGACATTAGCCGAGAACTCGGCTGGTGATATTGCAATTGGACCGCATCAGTCAAGTGAGACTGTTGAACGCGTTACATTGATTCCTTACGGTTCAACAAACTTGAGAATTGCGGCCTTTCCGTTGGCAAAAACTGATTTGACCTGAGAGGCCTATAAGGCATTTATCTATCAAGTGACACTCACGCCAAAAGAACGATCAAACAAAAATCCCCGTCACATGACAGGGATTTTCATATGTCCAGGTTACGACCTATAAGCCGCCTTCTGTTAATACGCAAAATAAGCACAATTTATCAGAGTTATATACTCTTTACCATTGCAACCTGGCAAAGCTATTCATTCGATGAAGAATCTCAAGTGATTACTTTGAGGATAGCTAAAGAAGGCCATTCTTCGCCCAAATCACTCTTAGTTTAAACATCTATCGCATTCCAAAAGATGGATGTTATCGGCTAGAGGTGACATCCAACACTGATTACGAGTAGGCTTTCTTTGATATATTATATTCAAAATATTGAATATAGAGCGTTACGATGGAACTGTCTTACGAACAGCTTGCGGAGCTTTTTAAAGGATTAGCGCACCCCTCACGACTGCAAATTCTCGATTTGTTGCGTGAAGGTGAGATGTGCGTATGTCATATTGAAGCGTCCTTGAACAAACGGCAGGCGTATATTTCGCAGCAACTCATGACCCTACGCGAAGCCAGTCTGGTAAATAGTCGCCGCGATGGTTTGCAGGTTTATTATCGTCTGAACGATCCACAGATCAGAGATTTGCTAGACCTCACGCTCGGCAAAACCCGTCAAACCAGTATTCAATGCGTCGAAGGCTGCCCCTGTCCATCCTGTTCAGTTATTACAATTACACAAGTTCAGTGAAAAGGAAACATCATGTATTATCCTGATCGGTTATCTATTTGACACTATTCCCTAGTCTCCACTCGTTTCATATTAGGAGGTTTATCGCTGTGACCATATCAACTGCGTCCGTCCCTCGAAGTCATAATGTTTTCGGACGCTTATCCGTATTGGATCGCTTCTTACCCCTGTGGATTTTTGGCGCAATGGCATTGGGAATTGGATTAGGTAAATTGTTCCCGGCACTCGGTTCTGCGCTAGATTCGGTCAAGCTGGACACTGTGTCACTGCCAATTGCTATAGGACTTCTGTGGATGATGTATCCGGTACTGGCGAAAGTTAAGTATGGAAAAATGCCTGAAGTGGCCGCCAACTGGAAAATGTCAGGCACATCATTATTCCTGAACTGGATTGTCGGCCCGGCCTTAATGTTCGCCCTTGCTTGGCTGCTGTTGCCCGATCACCCTGAATACCGAACCGGCCTAATTCTAGTTGGACTAGCACGTTGCATTGCGATGGTGCTGATCTGGAATATGCTGGCTTGCGGTGACAGCGAATATGCAGCGGTACTGGTAGCCATTAACTCGGTCTTTCAGATTGTAATGTATACCGTGCTAGGGTATTTCTATCTGACGATTGTTCCGCAGTGGCTCGGCGGACAGGCGGTCATGCTTAACGTCTCAATGGGCGGAATTGCCAAAAGTGTCTTGATCTTCCTCGGTATACCACTGGCTGCTGGCTTCTTGACCCGCTTGCTTTTGACACGCGTCAAAGGTGAGGAATGGTACGAAACGAAATTCGTCCCGCGCTTATCACCTACGGCTATCATCGGACTACTGTTCACCATTATCATGATGTTCTCGCTCAAAGGTGAGGTGATTATTAACCAGCCATTGGATGTGCTGCGCATTGCACTCCCACTGCTGATTTATTTCATCATCATGTTTACTCTATCGTTTGGCATATCCTATCTATTGAAATTCCCCTACGCGGATACGGCCACCATTTCTTTCACCGCTACAGGAAACAATTTTGAACTGGCAATCGCCGTTGCCATTGGCGTCTTCGGACTGGCTTCCGGTCAGGCATTGGCGACCGTTGTCGGGCCACTGATTGAAGTGCCAGCGTTGATCAGCCTCGTGTACCTATCACTCTGGTTAGGTCGCCGCCTCTATCCAAACGATCCCCTATGGAAACGCGATAATCATACTGAAATAGAAACGAAACCTCAAACATCTCTTGGTTCCGATTGAAAGAGATTTACAGTGACAGAAAACAAGCGCCTGTAACCAAACAAAAATCCCCGTCACACGACAGGGATTTTTATATGTCCAGGTTACGACCTATAAGCCGCCTTCTGTACCCCTTGCGGGGTGGCGATCATCTATCTGTCCCATCCGTTACCAGATGGAATCAAGCAGCACACCCGGTGCTTTTTACGGGACGGGTCGCCCCAATGCACCTGCTCGGCTTTGCTCCCGATGGGGTTTGCCTGGCCGCAGACATCACTGCCTGCGCCGGTAGGCTCTTACACCACCGTTTCACCCTCGCCCTCAATCCGGAGATCAAAGGCAATTTACCTCTCTGTTGCGCTTTCCGTCGGATTACTCCGCCCGGCTGTTAGCCGGCACCGTACCCTGTGGAGGGCGGACTTTCCTCCCTCTGCCGGAGCAGAGAGCGATCACCCGGTCAACCTGGACACCCCACCATTATAAGGGTTGCTCCCTTTGTAGGGAAGAGGCGTACCACTTACGTCAACAAACAACCTCACTCAAGTACACAGTCTTCACACCCCGCGCGTCGTCGCGATCGCTGCTACCGTCACCAACCCGATGCCGATAACTTCCCGCACCCCCAGCGCCTCATGCAGCACGACAAAACCGATCACCGCTGCGGCCACCGGCTCGACACTCGCCAGCAAACCAAACACCCGTGGAGTCAAATGCTTCATGGCCGAAAAATCCAGCGCAAATGGGATCGCCGACGACAACAGCGCCACCAGCAAAGCCAGCACCATCATTCCGGCATCAGCCAACACCCTTGCCGCACCCATACCACCAAATGGCAGCGCTACCAATGCTGCCACGCACATCGACAGTGCCAGCGAGGTGTGGCCTTCCAGCATCGTAGTCACCCGCTTGGTAAAGATAATATATAACGCCCACATTACCGCCGTAAGAATTGCCAGCAGCACACCAAATCCATCAAGCGCCTCATTCCTTAACGGGGATAGCAGCAAAATTCCCACTGCTGCCAGCGCTACCCACACCAAATCCATCGGCTTACGGGATCCAATCACAGCCACTACCAGCGGCCCAGCGAATGCAATCGCCACTGCCACTCCTAACGGAATCCGCGTGATTGCCGCGTAAAACAGCAGCATATTCGCTGCGATCACGACACCGTAAATCACAATATTGATGTACACCTGCCGTTCATAACCTCGCCAGCGAGGCCGCCAGATTGCCGTGAACAGAACTGCTCCGACCAGAGTACGGATAAACACTACGCCCGCCGTACCGCTGATTTCAAACAACCCCTTCGCAAACGCCGCCCCAATCTGAACCGATATAATCCCGAATACCACCAATGTCCAGGGAGGTATACGCGCATAAATCCCTGCTGCATATGGCTTCTTTGGCACAGAGTCAATTATTTCAACAGGTGGGATCATCCGTAATTTGGTCTTTCAACGTATCTAAGAATAATCTGTAAACAATAGCGGCTTATCCCCATCCGCATCAATAACCACCCATCCCACGCTGATCTTTACCCACCGACTTGGCAGTTAGCTCTGCATTTGGTGAGTATCCTCACTCAGTAGGGTAACCGTCAGTTGCCAGCACCCGCTGTTATTCGTACAATGGGCTGTAGTGTCCGGGGATGCTCAACGCCGCCCCACTACGTCAGGTAACTATGACCAGTATCCCGAATCAACGCTTTACATTCCCCTCTCGTCTGCAACGGCAAATCACTCAGACATGGCGCAACCTCTTCGCGCCCGGTGATTGGCTCACGCTCATTATCGCCTTTGTGCTGCTCTTTATGCCGGTGCTGGCACTTTCAGCGGCAGGCTGGCCGCTTGACTTGCGGACGATTATTCCCATCACGTTCCTCAGCCTTGGCTTTGGATTTTTATTAGCGCGCAGCCAGTACAACGAACTCCTCGCCCTCATTATGAGCGGCATTTATGGGGTCGCCTTCATCTTCCTCATCGCCTCCATTAACGAACCCGGTGGTTTAATCGAAGGCTTCGGCAGCGTCCTCACCCGTATCTTTCAATGGGCAGTTGCTGCCGCTACCGGAGGCTTAAATCAGGACGACCTGATTTTCACTATGCTTGTCGGCCTGCTTTTCTGGTTTCTCGGCTACAATATCGCCTGGCATCTCTTCCGTGTAGATCGCATCTGGCGCGTGATCCTTCCGCCCGGCCTGATACTCATCACCAACAGCCTCTACTACAGCGGTGAAGCCAACCTCGATCCTTACCTTGTGATTTTCATCTTCCTGTCATTGATGTTGGTCGCCCGTTCCAATCTCGATGCCCGCGCATGGGAATGGTATACCAGCGGAATGCGGGTTCCACGCGCGTTACGCCAGCAGTTCTTACGCGTTGGCGCGACCTTAGCCCTCATCGCCCTGCTGATTGCCGGTGCAATTCAGGTCAACGACTTGCAAGAACGCCTCAACCGCTTCCGAGAATTCATGCAGTCCGAACCACTGACTCAGCTCAGCGAAATTTGGAATCGCCTTTTTTCCAGTGCCGAAACACAAGGCCCGACCACCAGCGATTATTATGGCGGCGACTCGCTTCAGCTTGGCGGAGCCATCAAACTCGGGGATCAAACGGTTTTTCTCGTACAGGTTCCGCAGGGACGCCGCTATTACTGGCGCTCCCGTGTCCTCGACATCTATTCCAACGGACGCTGGTCGCCCGGTTCGGATGTCCGTTTGACCGTCCCCGAAGCCCCACTCGACGTGAAATATGGTAATGATGAACTCAACGCCCGTTCACCTGTCCAGCAGCGCTTCACAATGGGACTCAGCGCCTCACGACTTGTGTATGCTGCGCCTCAACCACAAATCGTGGATCTCGCTACCCGCGCCGATTTGATGTACATCACCAACGCGCAGGGTGAACGCCAGAGCATGAACATCTCGGTCATCCGTCCGCTGCAAGTTCTAAAGCAAAGTGACTCGTATACCGTCACCAGTTTGATGACTGATGCCAGCGCCACCCAGTTGCGAGCCGCGTCTGCCTCGTATCCCGATTGGCTGATAAAACTGTATCTCGAGATACCGCCGTCTATCAGCGACAATACTCGCCGCCTTGCACAGCAGATTGTGACGGATGCCAAAGCCACCACACCCTACGACAAAGCCAAAGCTGTCGAAAGCTGGCTGCGAACCAACATCGCATACAACGAAGCCATCCCGCAGCCACCCGCCGACCGTGATCCGGTGGAATGGGTACTCTTTGACATCAAACAGGGCTATTGCAACTATTACGCCTCGGCAATGGTACTGATGTTACGCACCCTCGGCGTTCCGGCTAGAATGGCCGCTGGCTTTGCTCAAGGCACATGGGATGATGGTCAGCAGGCTTACGCCGTCAAAGAGCGTGATGCCCACACCTGGGTTGAAGTCTACTTCCCCGGCTATGGCTGGATCGAATTTGAACCCACCGCTGCCCAGGCTCCCTTGAATCGCCAGGATGATACACCGCAGCCCAATTTGCCTTCGCCCACACCGGCTGCCACCGACACACCCACCATTACACCCACACCGTCGCCCTCACCCAGTGCCACACCGAACAATTCAACGCCGCAGGCACAAACCGCACCGCAGTTACCGACCTTCACGCCCACACCGTCACCGACTGCCACACCCGTCATCATACCAACTCAGCCGCCACCCTTGACGCCCCGCCAGCCGGGCTTCCTCTCATTGCTCTTAGGCGCGCTTGGCATCGCTCTTGTCGTGTTGGTGATTATCTTGCTGCTGGCTGCGGTTGGCACATTTATCTACTGGTGGTGGGAATGGCGCGGGATGCGCGGACTGAGTCCCATTACACGGGCTTACGCGCGCCTTGAACGCTACATCGGTCTAATCGGCATCCGCTTCGGTGGTCAGCAAACCCCCGACGAACGCCGTCAGCAAATGGCCAGTCGCCTGCCCAAAGCAGAAGCCCCCATCTCAACCATCACCGGCATGTATACCGCCGAACGTTACGGTCATCGTGCTTCATCAGCCAATGAAGCCGAAGTCCAGAAGGAAATGGTTGACGAAGCGTGGGTCGATACACGTGGCAATATTATCCGTCGCTACCTCCGCCGCTTGCTCCCTTGGCGTCGTAACGACTAACCCATCCATTTATTTTCCTGCGTGGGGAGAGTCTGTGATCCTCCCTACGCGTTGGGAACTGGGCCAAAACAATTAGAGCTGACGCTTCAAAATCAACTTATTATTTTCTTGGCTTAAATCCACAAACCGGCTCTATCAAACTCAAACCATCCACTAATTCAGCATCACCAGCCGGAGTTCCCGCCGTGAAAAAAGGTCAGTTCAGCAGTTTCTCCCCAACTCCCCGCCTATCATTTCAGCGAGCAAAGTGAAATTTGCGCTCTAAGCTAATTGCTGCGCCGCTTTGACACAAACGTTCTACTACGTTAAAATAGAACCCGCGTTCATATGTCAGGGGGAAATGCCATGATAACAGGCCCACACCACGTCACCGTTCTGGTGCGTAATCAAGATCAAGCCTTGCGCTTCTATGTTGACATTCTGGGCTTCGAAAAAATCGCCGATGACACCTTTGGGCCGGGGATGCGTTGGTTGGTCGTTGCCCCTCATGGCCAAGCCCAACCGCACATTGTCCTTAATAAAGCCTTCGATCCGGATATGGAAACTCGCATCGGCAAGCTTTCTGGTTGGGTCTTCCACACCGGGGACTGCAAAGCCACGTACACCGATCTCTTAGCCAAAGGCGTGAAGTTCACCGAAAAGCCTACCGCCCACGTCTGGGGTATACAGGCTCTCTTCGAAGACCCCTACGGTAACCAGTTCGTCCTGCTTCAACCGACAACCTAGAATCTAAGAGCCGTATAGTTGCCCATACGGCTCTTAGCAGAAGGAGGTACTTCGGAAAATAGCTATGTAATGTAGATGAATTATAACGCGCCGAATAACGATTTCATCGTCCTCAAGTAGCTAAAAAATCAGCGTATTCGCTAGTAATAGTCACTAAAGCCCATATAACAAAATTGTTGCTTTGTCGGCTTATAAGGCCATATTCAGCCTTTTGTATGACCGCAGAATACCTATTTCGGTTGAATTTCACTTAAATTCACGAATAATGCCAGCACATTTTCACGGCTCATGTTAGAATATTCAGGCGTTTAACAAACATTGCTTTAACCAAGCAGAGAAACTAAAGGAGCCGTTATGCGTCGCTTAGTCGTAATTGTGGCCCTGCTGGCGTTAGTATTCGCCATCTCCAGCAGCGTATTCGCACAGCCGAATCCAGGTGAGGCCACGCATGTGGTTCAAAGAGGCGAAAACCTGTACCGTATTTCCCTGAAATATGGTGTTACGATGGCGGCTATCGCCCAGCGTAATAACATCGCAAATTATAATTTGATTTTTTCTGGTCAAACTTTGTATATTCCCGCAGGCGGAACCGTCCCGCCGACCGCTACGCCCAAACCCGGTACGACCGCTGTGCCTGGAACACCAGTTCCCTCAACCGGAACTTACACCGTCAAGCGGGGTGACACACTTGGGAGTATTGCTCGTAAGTTCAATACCACTGTCCAGGCAATCGCTACCCTCAACAAGATCAGTAACCCGAACTTGATCTATGCAGGTCAGGTTCTGCAAATTGGTGGTACTGCCCCTGTTCCGACGCCTGTCCCCGGTGCGACCGCTGTCCCGGGATCAACGCCCAGCGTACCGGTAGCCGGAGGTTTTGAACTCGGTGGACATGTCTTTAGCTTCTCCTACCCCGCTCAAATGCGCGGCTCAGGGATGACATGGGCCAAGACTCAAATTCGTTGGGATGGCAGCGCTTCTGCCAGCATTGCCCAGAGCGCTATTGACGCTGCTCGTAGCAAGGGTTTCAAGATCCTCCTGAGCATCGTCGGCCAATCCTCACAGCTTGCGTCCGATACCAACGGTTACGTCCAGCGCTTTGCCGGTTTCCTGGGTGGCGTAGCTGCCCTCAATCCGGATGGCATTGAAGTCTGGAACGAACCTAACATCGATCGTGAATGGCCTGCTGGCAAGATCAGCGGTGGCAGCTATACTCAGATGCTAGCCGCTGCCTATGCGTCGATTAAGAAAGCCAATGGCAACGTACTGGTAATCAGTGCCGCTCCTGCCCCCACAGGCTTCTTCGGTGGCAAGTGCGCCTCAGGCGGTTGCGATGATAACATTTTCATCCAGCAGATGGCCCAGGCTGGCGCAGCTAACTCGATGGATTGCGTCGGTATTCACTACAACGAAGGCATCCTCTCACCCAACCAGACCAGTGGTGATCCGCGTGGCAATTCTAGCCACTACTCGCGCTACTATCAGGCGATGGTCAACCTGTATGGCGGTGTCTTCCCCAGCAAGCCATTGTGCTTCACCGAAATCGGTTACCTCACACCCGAAGGACTCGGCCCGCTGCCCAACAGCTTTAGCTGGGCCGCTAATGTAACCGCTCAGGATCAGGCCGTTTGGCTGGCACAAGCCGTCACTCTCGCCAAGGCCAGCCGTCGCGTACGACTGTTCATTGTCTGGAATGTCGACTCGACCACTTACGCCGCCGACCCACAGGCTGGTTATGCCCTCATCCGCCCGAACAACACCTGCAATGCCTGCGTGACCTTAGGCGCTGCGATGGGCGTGAAGTAATCCACAAATTAAAAGGCGCATCCACACGGTTGCGCCTCAGAAAGATGAACGGGGACATGTTTGTCATGTCCCTTTTCGTATCAAGATGACGTTTCATAAATCAGGAGCGTCATGTAGGGACAATGCACGGCCTCGTCTGCCGACTAACTTCCCACTGCACAATCCTAACTGGTCGCCGTACGGAACAAACGCGAAGCCCAGAAAATGAACAGGGATGCCATCACGATCATCAAGCCGAACGCTGGCAAGATCGACGCATCAGTCATCGTCCCATTGAACAAGGCTCGTGTCGCGTCGACCACATGGCTAAACGGATTGATGTTAGCAATCGTGCGAATAATCGCCGGTGCAAACGTCAGCGGCAGCAAGATGCCCGACAGCAGCAGCAGCGGTTGGGTGAAGAAGTTCAGCGTCGCCGCCATACCACCCTCATCTCGGATCAGTAACGCTACCCCGTATGACATCGCGGCCATACCCATCCCGATCAGAGATACCAAAATAAAAGCCAGCACAATCCCTTCTACTCCAACACGCACACCCATTGCAAACGCCACCACCTGAAGCAGTGTCACCTGCACCAGAAGCAGCAGGACATCAACCAGCACCGGCCCGAGCAGCAAAGCCAATCGGCTCACAGGCGTCACCCGGAAGCGCTCGACCACGCCGCTCCGTAGATCATCAATCAGCTTGAAGCCTGCAAAAGCTGGTCCCAACATCGCCATCATCGTCAGCAGTCCAGGTGTAAAAGTCTGGATCGCCTTTCCACCCGGCATCATGCCATCCAGCAGTGGCGCGAACAGCAGCATATACAACAACGGTTGAAACAGACCAATAATCAGCCACACGCTGTTCCGCAGAGCAACCTGCAAACTGCGTCCGAAAATGAGGCGTGTATCCCGAATAAGTTTAAACATGGTAATTTGATCTCCTATGCTTGGTTATGTCGATTGATTAATTAGCGCTGGTTTCGCGCAGGGAGCGTCCCGTTTGGCGCAGGAACACATCATCCAATGTAGGGCGCACCAGCGACACCTTGCTGACTTTCAGACCCGCATCGTCCATCAAATGCAAAATCGCAGGCAGCGTTTCTTCGCCGCGCTCCACATACAGTTGGAAGGCTTCTTCACCGTCATGGATTTCGCGCACATAATTCTGACCTTGGAGCAAGTGAAACGCCTTTTTCTTTTCGCCGTTCTGGGCAATCACGCCCAACGTCACCACATCGCCAGCGATTTGCTGCTTAAGCGAATTGGGAGTCCCTTCCGCCACAATCTTGCCACCATCCATAATCGCTAGACGGTCAGCCAGTGCATCTGCTTCATCAAGGTAGTGTGTGGTCAGGAAAACCGTTGTGCCGTTTTCGCGCAGCTTGCGCACTTCTTCCCATAAATGCGCCCGACTCTGTGGATCAAGTCCGGTCGTCGGCTCGTCCAAAAACAACAGTTCCGGCTTATGGACGATACCCAGCGCCACATCCAATCGTCGCCGTTGTCCACCCGAATAAGTCTTTGCGGATCGATCTGCAAATGTGTCGAGTTGCAGCGCTTGAATGAGTTCGTTCGCGCGGGCTTGTGCTGCCTTATGATCAAACCCATAAAGCTGTGCTTGCAGCAGCAAATTCTCACGCGCGGTCGAATGTTGGTCAGTCCCGCCCGCTTGGCTCACATAGCCAATACGCTGGCGAATATGGCCCGACTGCCGATGCAAGTCGAAGCCAACCACTTTGGCGTCACCACTGCTCGGGGGCAGCAGCGTTGAAAGCATACGTAACGTAGTGGTTTTACCCGCACCGTTCGGCCCGAGGAAACCAAAGATTTCCCCCTTTTCAACCGTCATGCTTACACCCTTAACAGCTTCGACTTCTTGCGGTTTGCCCTTACCTTGGCGGCTCTTAAAGCTCTTCCGCAAATCACGAGTTTCAATGATATTCATCGGTTCGCTCCTCATTATTTCTTGACGTACTAGTCCACTTAACGCATGTCGAAACTGAATTGTTCAATTTCAGTTCAGGGCTAATTGCACTCTATTTCTCACTATAAAGGGTAATTAGGACAGATCACGCCCTAATTAAAAACTGTCAAATACGAGTGTGATCAGCATGATTTTTACCTCGTGTTTTCACGTGGATGGAACAACCAACGTAAAACAGGTGGAATGCTTTCGTCAGACGCTCTCTTACCGATTTCGCCTATAAACGCATTGCCTTTAAAGCATGTTTGTCCCACACCACATCAATCGTGTTCACGTGTCCGTCAATGTCACGTACAAAAGTGAGTTCTACTTCACCCTTGGAACGGGCAAAGAACGTTGTTGCAGACATCGGGCTGAGGACTGCATTTGGCAGACCATGTACCTTCATCACCAACTTTTTGGCCTCTACAGTGAAGTTCAGCACGGATTTCCTGCCGAAATAGGTCAGCTCATACCGCCCCACATAATCCGCAAATAGCGCTGGATCAACGTTCACAAATATTCGTTTGGCTGGCAACTGGTAAGGCACACCTAAGACAGCCGCCGAGAGATCTCTCACAATATCGCTGTGAGCCGTGCTGCCTAGATTACTGAGGATAATTGCCACCAGATCATCATCCACAAATCGAACAATATCACTCACATAACCCGGTAAGCCACCCGAATGAGTGATGATACGGCGGTTGTGCAAGCTGCGAATCTCCCAACCATAACCGTAGCTGCTGTTGTCCTTTTCAGATACCGGTGTCCACATTTGTAGTAAAGTTTTCTGGCTGAGAATCGCATCGCCGTACAAAGCTCGATCCCATCGATACAGGTCATCAACAGTTGAATAAATAGCACCTGCGCCATGCATCATACTGTCATCGATCAACTCAGCATTGAGCATCCCCGAACCTGTATCGACATACCCCATCGCCCGATTCCGAATAATGGACTGTTCCCATTCCACTCCAGAATGAGCCATTCCGAGTGGCTTGAAGATACGCTCATGTAACACCTCGGCATATGGCTTGCCTGTCACCTGTTCAATGATGTAACCCAACAACACCCAATTGCTGTTGCTATAGCCAAAGTCCGTTCCCGGCTCGAAAACCAGCGGTTTGTCAAGAAATAACATGAACAGATCGGGCAGGCTGATTCGCTGCTTCATGATTTTCTCGTATTCCGCCATCACAATGTAATCAGGAATGCCTGATGTATTACTGAGCAACTGATGCAGTGTGATACGTTCACCATTGGGAAAATATGGCACGTACTGGTTCAGCGTGTCTTGAAGATGGATTTTTCCAACCTCCATCAATTGCATGATCAAAATAGCCGTAAATGGTTTGGTCATCGAGCCAATGCGGAACACAGTTTCAGGCCTATTTGGAATATCATGTTCCACATTCGCCAAACCGAAACCCTCCCGTAACAGGACTTCCTCACCTTGGGCCACAAGTACCGCCCCGGTGAACTTCTTCTGCTCGGTATACGTGTTGACTAACCTATGAAGTTCATTACCTATACGATGACCTTTTAGTCTTTCAATCCATTCATTTATCATCATGTAATCCCCTTTATATACATGCACATGCGTATGTAAATGACTTAAAAAAACGCGCGGACAGTTACGAATTGTGTTCTGCACCTTCAATAACAATTTCCATGTCTATCAGGCGCTTGTAAATATGGATTTCACGCCAATACGGCCACCACTCGAATAAAAAGAGTTCAGCCGGGTGCCATAAGCTAACCCACCCCACAATAAGAAAACCTTCGCCGACCAACCGACGCGTCCACTCTGGCAGAAACACAGCAGTCTCTGACAACGTAGAGATCAGCAAGCAAACCCCAAGAAAAATCAATCCACTTTGAAATGCCTTAATCGCCTGCCAGCGTATTGACGTCAACTCATTCTGATTACGCTCAATCTGATAGTGACAGTAACAGCTGATCGCTCGTCGTAGCGGTTCGGTCAAATCGGGCTGAATCTTATCCTGCGGCAAGAAAATCGCAGCACGAATGGGTTCAGTTAATCGACTTGATTTTAAGTTGCTACATAGATAATCCATTCCCGAAACGGTCATTTGATTCTCGCAAAATGGTTCGAATTGAGACGCGGTAAATAGATCGTGAATATCCTCGAGATGTAAACTTATCTCCCGATAACTCAAGTTACCCATGCTGACTCCTTTTACATTCACAGATGTATGTAAAACACTTAAAAAAACGCTGTTACGGCACAGCGATCCCCCGCAGAAACAGATCAGCGATTTCCTCTGCCCGATCTTTGAGCGAAAACAAACTATTGTCCAACAACCACAACGAAAGCAATCCGTTCTGTAGTCCAATGAGCGCCAGTGCCACATCGCGAGCAATAACCGTCGCGCTGATCTCTTTTGCCTTGATCCCCGTTTCGACAAGTGACGCAATATAATCGACTAACACATGGGTGCTTTGAGTCTTGCGCTGAATGCCCTCCTGAAGTTCGGGTACAATCGCCGTCTTGAATAGCGTCAGTTCACTTATTGCTCGGAATTCATGATCAGTCGCTGCAAAAATCAAGGTGGATACCATCAAGCGCTTAAGCGTATCCAGAGTACTGCTGCCACTCGCAATCGCCTCTTCCATCAGCGGATTCATACGCGCATAACCATTTGTGATCAGGGTGTTATACAGTTCTGCTTTACCATTAAATTGGTTCGAACTGTTGCCAAAGTGATGATAGATCGCCCCACGAGTCACCCCGGCTTCTGCCGCAATATCCTCTAAGCGCGTGTCTGCATATCCTTTACGGCTGAATACATCGAGTGCTGCCTTGAGCAAACGCTGCTTTGTTACTTCGGCTTCTTCTTTAGTTCGACGCATGTTAACCTCGTTTCATTTACATACTATCGTGTATGTATATAAATGTCAAATGCTTATTTTGGATTGAAATCCAATTCCCCATTGACCAAAAGCAATGCATTTTCACAAGTCTTAGTACATAAGTTTAATTTCGGTTTGTCGGGTTAACCCTTTTACAACCATCTCAAAACAAATGATGTGAAGTGGCTCTCTCATTTTGGTTAGTGTCAATCTGCTGAAAGAGTTACAAAATGTTCTTCCAAAATGTAACCCTTTTGCTTTCAGCTTACTTTATGCTGGTCATAGGATCTGCTAACGAGCGGTCGACGCACATTAACATGATGGAATAAGTTGTGGCTGGAGGTAGAAGCATGGAGACTATTTGGCAAAATTGGCAGCGGCAGCCCTCATCGCCAATTTCGCCAGGATTTTATGCCGCTTCAAGGGAGCAAGCCGCAAAATCATTGGAGCAAATGCTGGCAAAACAACGTGTTATTGCCAAAACCGCCGTCAAAATTGCAGCAAGCATCTTATCTGTATTGACTAGCAAATTGGACTCGCCTCTTAAAACCCGAATCCCATAACTTTTTGCGACTGCCGCCGACTTTGACCGAAAAATAAGCGGCAGCAGACCCCTTCCGCTGCCGCCGCCGATACCAAACTGCAACCTATTTGACGATCCAACAAATGAAACATGCCGCTTATAACGTCTTATTCTTCTATTGTCGGCATCGGTACTGGTTTGGTAATAATCCGTGTATTGCTCTTGTCCTGGGGTAGTGGCAGAGTAAACGCAAAAGTACTGCCTCTACCAACTTCACTTTCGACCATAAGCTTACCACCGTGCGCTTCCACCAGGTGACGCGCAATCGAAAGTCCAAGACCTGTACCTTCGATACTCAGAGCTTTCGCACGATCAGCACGCTCAAATGGCCGGAACAAATTACGCATCTCGTCCGATGAAATGCCAATACCAGTATCAGTTACTGCTATTTCGATCACCTCATTGTTAATGAGCAAATTTACCGTAATACTGCCAAACGGCGTGAACTTTACTGCGTTAGTCAATAGGTTGGTCAGTACCTGTCGGATTCGTCGGGCATCCATTGGAATGAGTGGCAGATTTTCTGGAACATTGGCTTCTAGGGTAATCGGCACACCTTTCGCTTCAATCAACATCAGTGCCGAATCGAGTGCATCTTCTAATACGGGACGCAGATCCGAAGGAATAATAGTCAATTCCATTTCACCCGCTTCAATTTTGCTCACATCAAGGAGGTCATTAATGAGCGAAAGCAGATGTTCAGAACTCCGTATCGTTTGGTCAAGTCGGCTCTTCTGCTCAGCCGACACATTACCAAACATGCCAATCCGCATGAAATCGAGGTTGTTGATAATGAGATTTAAGGGAGTACGAAGCTCATGCGTCACGCTGGCAAGAAAACGCGTTTTGACACTATTGGCTCGTTCCGCTTCTTCTGTAGCTGCCTCGCGTTGGATATATAATTGGGCATTGCGAACAATCGGTGATACGAGGTTTGCAAACAACAGCAGTAATCGTTCATCCGGCTTATTAAAACCCGAAGACTCTTCACCACGACCAACCAATACCGCGCCAATTGGTTTATTGTAAAAGAGGAGTGGTGCGGCCATTCCCTTTTGCACACCCGAGTCAGAAAGTTCATCCAAATGGTGCGGCCAGTGTGCGTAATCTTCAACAATCAACAACCGTGCTTCGCGTGTCGCGGCCCCGGCAAGCCCCTCATCGGCTCCAATTATGCGGTTTAGCCGCGAAGGATCACCCGTCGTTGCCACCAATTGGAGATGTTGTTTACTATTAGTCAACAACCACACTGCACAATAGTTAGCTTCGAGCAATCCCAACAAACTATGAGTCAACTGCTGCAAAACCGCATCAAGCCTGTAATCGCTCACCACAGCCAATGATGCATCGTAAACTGCTTGAAGTTCATTGGCGTTTGCCTGTGCGACCTTTTGTGCCAGAGCCAATTCTTCAGTGCGTTGACCTACCCGCTTTTCAAGCGTTTGACTCCACATTGAAAGCTGTTGGTATGAATAGGACAAATGCCGCTTCATATCCTCCATCGCGTGTGCAAGCCGCCCTATTTCGTCCTTTTGATCCTGGTAGGCGATTCCGTAACGCAAATCGCCACCACCGATTTGTTGTGCTGCAGTTCCCAGGGTTTCCAGAGGTCGTGATACTGTTCGTGTAACAAATTGATAAACAACCCATGACAGGAGTGCCATGCCGAATGCAGTGACGAGTGCCATCTCAATAATGCTGCGATTCAAAGGATTTTGTAGGACTGTAGAAGGCAAAATTGTGACCAACCGCCAACCCGTTTGTGGTAGGCGATTAATAAGCACAATCGATTGTTTGCTCGACTCAAACGGATCAGCACCTAAATAAAACGTTCCTTGACTCGCTTCGGCATCATCCCATACCTGGGATATATCCGGCTGTGAAAGAAAAGATGACAAAATTTTGCTGGTATCAGCTTCGGGCATACTCGTATAAAAATCGTGACTCCCGGCCAATGTACTTTGCTCGTCAAATAACAAGCTGTACCCGCCAGCATCTTTCATCGAAATCGTCTTATCCATCAGCCGTGATAAGGTGGATTCTGAAACATCAACCCAAACCACGCCCGCATATGCTTTACCCGGCCCCTGATAGGGAACCGCGTAGGAAACTACAGGCTGAATCGAAGCTGGATCAAACGGCAGAGATTGTGCGTGCCAGCGTTCCACGCCATCATGAAGTGCCTGTAAAAACCATGTGTCATCAGGTAATTTGTTGTTGATGTACTGTTGAACCATCGCCACACGCATCGGTGAATACGGTGTATTAAATATGACTGTTTGGTGCCCTGCCGTAGCCAGCCCATATACGTTGATGCGCCGCACCGGTGTGTTCTTATCGATCAGCATATTGCTCGCCATTTGCCACACCTGAGAGAGCGGTGCTACCGGTTGACCAGCTAAAGCTGCCGCAAAATTTCGGGTCGTCACCACTGCTGTTTGCAATTGCCCATCCAGAGCATTTGCAAACACCTGATTAGAATTTACAAATGCATCTTCGGATTCCCGGCGCAGCGTAGTTGAATAAGCGCTGAGTGCAATTACAGCCACAACCACCACCGTTGGTATTGAAATCATCAAAATGATTTGAACCAGCCGACGACGGATACTCCAGTCAGCAGAAAATAATTTCATAGGATTACCCTCTTAACATTACTGGTAATTGTAATGTGAAATCGGTTAATCGCAGTGCCAATTGCATTGTGTTTGCGTTTAGATTTGGTTAGTGGGGCAGCCACGAAAATGAGAATCCTGCACAGGGCTGGTCTTTTGTCTCCGGAACGCCCGTTGTATAATCTTACAATATCGTCAGACGCAGTTTTGGGAGTAAGGTGTGCCAATCCTTAAAGCGGGTCAACTAGATATTATTAGCCACAGTGCCGAACAGACCCAAAGGCTTGGTGCCCGACTGGGAGCTTTGCTGCTTCCGGGTGACATCATCTGCTTATCCGGCGATATGGGTGCAGGGAAAACAGTTTTTTCGGGTGGTATCGGCAAGGGATGGGGCGCGCTAACACCTTTAACCAGCCCTACTTTCAATTTGGTTCATGACCATACCCGTGACAGTGATTCGCAGCATCTTTACCACCTTGATTGTTACCGTCTAGAACGACCAAATGATGCAGACACTATCGGTTTAGATGAGATATTAAGTGGTCGTGGCCCTGTAATCCTTGAATGGCCCGAAAATATCGTGAGCATACTACCAAAGCAACGTTTGTGGATTGAAATCCGCGTATTGGAACCCACCCGGCGCAATTTCGCGATGGTAGGTGATGGCAAACGATATGAAGAGTTAATTGGCAAATTCCGTGAATTCGTCTTTGGAGTATAGGAATCTCTATCATCATACAATTCAATGCAATAATGGTGGGTAAATAGTTCAATTATGCTACTCGCGCTAGATACTGCTACACAGCTTATAAGCCTCGCCCTTTATGATGGCTTTAATCTGCTGGCTGAACAGACTTGGCATACTGCCTTCAATCACAGTATGCAGCTTGCTCCTACCCTGCAAAATTTGCTGGATCGGGCAGGTGTTACCCATACGGATTTAACAGCTTTGGCCGTTTGCATCGGTCCGGGTTCCTATTCCGGTCTTCGTGTTGGCGTTTCATTAGCGAAAGGCATGGCTGCTGTCCGTCATCTGCCGTTGGTCGGCATTTCAGCACTCGACATTATCGCGGCCGCACAACCCCACTATTCCGATGGATTGATTGTTGTCGTCCAAGCAGGTCGAGAGCGTGTCATTGTGGGTCGCTATCAATGGCGCAAGGGACGCTGGACACCGCGCGGTGAAGTTCAGCTAATGGATTGGGATACCCTACTCGAAAGCGTTGATGGTCCGGCCCATATAACTGGAGAAATTAGTATTGCGGGGCATACGATTCTCGCCAATGCCAAAGAAAATCAGTTACCGATTACACTCGTTCCAGCTGCCTTCCGTTTGCGACGTGCGGGTTTTCTAGCACAAGAAGCATGGGAACGTTTTAAGGCCGATGAAACCGGTTTTGACGCTGCCAAACTCGTTCCTTTTTACATCAAAACTCAGGATGTCCCCGAAACCTAATTTGCTTCTACGGTATATGACAGTCGCCGATCTGCCACAGGTAATGGAGATTGATCGGCTGTCGTTTGAGATTCCTTGGTCAGAAAAATCGTACAGGTACGAGATAAACGAGTCCGAACAAAGTTTTATGGTCGTGCTGGAATGGCAGCGCACACGGACAGCGACCCGTTGGCAGCGCTGGCTTAATATACTTCCTTACGAACAGCGTCGCATTGTCGGCTATGGTGGCATGTGGTATATCGCAGGCGAGGCACACATTAGTACGATAGCTGTCCATCCCAAAGGACGGGGCCAAGGCTGGGGTGAAATTTTACTGGCAGGAATGGTGCGGCGTGGTATTGTGTTGAAAGCCGACGAGGTCGCGTTAGAAGTACGAGTCAGCAATCAGCGCGCGCAAAAACTTTATGACAAATACGCATTCCGAACAGTTGATATTAAAAAACGCTACTATCGCAATAATGGTGAAGATGCGTATGATATGAGAATAGATATAAATAACACAATAATCTGTAGTGAGTTTGAAACACTCTACAATGCTCTCTTCACCCATCATCAGTTAACAGATAACTTCAGCCCGTATCAACCTCCAAACAAATAATTAGGGCTAGAGCTACATAGGAAAGCCCATAATAGGTTTCCTTAACAGGAAAATTAGATGCACATTCTCTATCTGGTGCCTCATGTCCCTAATCCAACAAAAATCCGCTCTCATTTCCAGATACGAGGATTAATTGAAGATGGACACCGAGTAACGGTTGTCACCCTAGACCGAAGTGAAAAAGACGTTCAATATATTGCAAAATTAGCTCAATCTGGTATGGAAGTTATTTCAATCAAGCTACCCAAATATCAGTCTATATGGAATGCGCTCAAAACACTGCCGACTCGATTACCACTTCAATCGCGATTTATGTGGTCGGGAAAGCTCATGAAAGAGATCCGCGAAGTCCTCAAAAATAATCCTCCTGATATTGTCCATGTCGAGCATTTGCGGATGGCCTGTTACGGGCTTCAATTAATCCACCAATGGCCTGTTGTGTGGGATGCTGTAGATTATCTTTCATCTTTATATCGACAGGCCGAAGCCTATACAGCAAATCCGGTTACCCGACAAATTTACTTATCGGAGAGTATTCGACTGCAATCTTATGAACGCTGGCTATCTACACAATTCCCGGCGACCCTGGTCATTTCCACAAAAGATCAAAAACTATTTCAAGAAAACAATATCTCAAGTAGAAACATTCATTACCAACCACAAGGGCTGCCTCTAATAAATGCCACCAATAACGCTTTAAGAGCAAACAACATACTAGTCATAACTGGGACATTAAATTATCATCCAAATATTGCCTCAGTGCACCATTTTGTAGATAAAATATTACCTTTAGTCCAACATTCTTATCCTGATGTACGCCTTCAGCTCATTGGCGCAAATCCAGACAATAGCATCGCGGTTCTAGCTACAAATCCTTCGATTGAAATTACAGGGTTTGTGCCTTCAATAACAGACTATCTAAGCCGGTCAACAATAGCTTTAGCACCTGTAGTATATGGCTCAGGAGTCCAAATCAAGGTTTTGGAGGCATTCCTAACATCAACACCTGTTGTGGCAACATCGGTTGCTTTGCGGGGTTTAGATGTGCAACATGAGCGCGAGGTGTTGATTGCAGATACGCCAGAAGACTTCGCAGCAGGGATAGGAAGATTACTATCTAGTTCCGAGTTGAGGAATCATATTGGCGCTGCCGGGCGAAAATACATTGAAGCCAACCACGATCTGACATTAACAACTTCCAACCTGATCTCCATTTACAGAGAGGTTATTAAGTCCGCTGCGTCGTCAACATAAAGCCAATTGCCCAAAGCTGTGCGAACAATGGCACATTTCGGGCACGCCGTTCAAACCTGACTAGTTGTTCCAATGACCAACCGACCGGTGGCACAAATCGACAATATTTTATTGAGCGTGGTTGTAAACCTGCACGTTGTAAATGTCGGGACCAAATAAACGGTGGACGTATATCTTCATTACCGTATAAGAATTGCTCACCTGTCTCGCTATCGGTTTGCCAGTATGTACGAGGCCGAGTCCAACCAATGCGGCGTTGTACTTCTAATTGTTGTACAGGACTGAAGCCATTTTCATCGCTCAGAAAAAAATACCCACCCGGTTTGATTAACTTGGCAACTGCCGCACAGGCTTTGTCCGCTGGTTCGATATGATGCATTGTGGCGCTAGAATAAATTGCATCATACAGTTGATCAGGAACAAAAGTAAATAAGTTGGCCTTTTCATATCTGATACTTAGTTTTATGTTTTTTTGTTGTTCGAAATTTGTTTTAAGTTTTTCTGCTTCGTCAATAGCAGAGCCTTCTGGATCAATACCAAGGACTGTAGCACCAGCCATAGCAATCAGGATCGTTTCGAGACCAAAACGACAGCCAATGTCCAAAAAAATCGGTGCATGATGGTACTCAGCAATAAATTGGTTTACAAAGGTCAACGCAGGCTGCAAACGCATGGCGAAAAAAAGTGCGCGAAAGCGCAAAACGTTAGTCGGCGTTCCAATCAGCTTTCGATAATAATGGGTTACTGATTCAGAATAAATATTCCCGGATACAGCAATTGTTTGTGCCTGTTCAAAGTAATAATCGCAGGCCAATTGAACCTGTTTCATCTCTTCCTCAAACGAAACCTGATAATACATGAAACCTCGACTTTGAAAGATTAAAGGGTAATTACACTGAAAAGGCGCTATTGTAAGATTACAGGTATTTTACCAACCGAACAATTAATAATCATACATGAACAATTCTAAACTGAACGTCTGGCTACTTGATCCAGCACAACTTACGCCATATTACAATGTCACATTAGCTGATGCATTAGTTCAAACGGGCTGTAATGTGAGGTATATTGCTTCGCCTTATCTCTATGACACTAACCTATCTTATAGTGACCGTTTTAAAGTCGATTATCTCTACTTTAAAGGACTCCATAATCCCAAATTGATCAGATACCCAAATCTACGTCGCATTTTGAGAGGGATTAGTTATCCTCTAGGTCACTTACAACTTATCAGACAATTGCGCCAAAATCGTCCGGACATTCTGCATATTCAGTGGAGCCGTGTTCCTCATTTTGATTATCGTTTGGTAAAAGCTGCACGCGATTTAGGCATTGCAGTCACACACACGGTTCACGATGTAATTCCAAGTTATGCACCTACCGCAAGTACAAAGCCGCTAGAACGCGTATTTAGCTTAGCAAATGCACTCATCTTGCATACCCAGACCAATCGAACTGAATTTCACAAACAATATCCAACTATTAGCTTAGAACGCACCCATGTAATTCCACTTATCAATGCTCACTATATGGCTACGCCTGATAATGTTACACAGCCCCTTGCACGGGAACAACTGAATCTGCCATTATCGGTCCCGATATTTTTGTTTTTTGGAGCTATTCGTCCTTATAAAGGGGTTGATTTACTTATAGCTGCCTTTAACGAGGCACGTAAAACGATGCCTGAACTACACCTTGTGATTGCAGGGAAACCTGATACACCGGAAGACCAGGCTATACTTGAAATAGGCCGTAGAAGCCCAAATATCCACGTCGCTTCCGGATTTGTGCCATATGAGGCAATGTGGCAATATTATATAGCAGCAGATATTGTCGTACTACCGTATCGTTCGATTACCCAGAGTGCTGCACTACTGTCGGCTATGGATTTTGGAAAACCGGTTATCGTCACAAATGTTGGCGGCCTAGCAGAAACGCTTGACGGTAACGGTTGGGTTATACCACCTAACGATATAGATGTGCTTACAAATGTTATACGCGATGCGGCTAATAACCGCGTGCAACTAGAGAAAATGGGGCATCGGTCATTACAGCTTATTGAACAAAATCACGCCCCTGCCGTTGTGGCGGAACGAACTCGTAAACTTTATGAGCAAACCCTAGCGGCACATCAATAACGCCATACTTCTCTCAAAACCTGAAGATAAATAGTGACCAACTGTCCTGTACTATTTCCACGTAGAAGTTGCAGGAGTCTCACTCCCATTTTTGCAAGCAATTCAACTGTGAATCCTAATTTAAGTATCCATATCTGCCCTCTCAAATTCCGCTTGCGCAAATAATATAAAGGGCTAAGGTGGTAGGCACGAATTCTGCGTTCAGGATATCGTGAAACAGTAGTCGATTCGAAATGTGCCACAGTCGCTGTCGGAATATAGACCGTTTTCCAGCCAGATCTCATTGCTCTTTCGCAAAAGTCAGGTTCTTCAGAAAACAAGAAGAAACCCTCATCGAGACCACCGACCGCATCATAAACTTCTCTACGAAACAATAAGCAGCTCCCCTGCACCCATGAAACGTCAAAAGGTATCGTGTTATTTGACATGACGGTGCGCCGATACTTACCGTAAAAATAATCAGGGAATAAAAGAGCAAAGCCCAGATATTTCCATAAAATGGTAAAAGCATTATAAGAAGCTTGCGCGGTTAGGGACGCTAAGCCATTGGCGTCAAACGTACGGGGTCCTACAATTCCTACCGACGAATTTTTCTCTAAATATCGTACAAGTGTGGTAATGCTATTCGGATGGACAATGACATCAGGGTTAAGAAGTAACAAAAACCGTCCGGTTGCCTGTTTCAGACCTTGATTGTTGCCTCCAGCAAAACCCTTATTATCAGCGTTAAGTATGAATTGCGCATCAGGAAATTTTGGGACAGCCTGTTGTATAATGCCATCCTGCGAACCGTTATCAATAACAATCACTTCACAAGCTAGAGCGCCAATGCCAGATGATATACTTTTTAAACAATCAAAAAAAATCTCACCGGGATTATAGGTTACGATGATGATTGAAAGATCTATCAAACCAACTCCGTGCGACTACTACAATTGAATACCATGATCATGCTTGTACCATAATTCCCAAAGTTTAACTCGTGCAGCAAAGTAATATATGCCATACAGGGCTGCAAGAATTAATCCATGCTGCCCATCCTTATATCCTCTATAATAGATAAACTCCTTTAGGAATTTACCGCCCCCATAATAAAAACAATTGAATAGGGTTTTGCGAACGCCTTTGTCAAACCATTCGCGTGCTTCAATCGTTGTGTAGGTATTAAGTTTATTTAGAAAATGACCGATAGTTAAGTGAGAATAGTGTTCAATAACACCTTGCAAATCTCCTGTTTCACCATTGATTAAAGGTGACCCATGAACATTGGCAGGCCAATTACATTTATCTTTTCTAAAAAGTCGAGTATGTTTTTGATATTGCCAACTACCATAATGAATTTTTTTTCCAAAGATATTTTCTTGAAAGAAAATTCTGAGTGCAGCATACTCTGTATCTTTTTGAATGAGATCACAAATTTCATACTGAAGTTCGGTGGTGACTCGTTCATCAGCATCAATAACTAATACCCAAGTGTTGTTTGTCTTTTGAATTGCAAAATTACGAGCTGGTTCTACATAGCCAATCCGATCATGAAAATAGATTTTGTCCGTATACTCTTTAGCAATCTCAATCGTGCTATCATCGCTATACATATCAACAAGGATGATTTCGTCCACCCATTTTACAGATTCTAAACAAGCCCGTATATTTTTTTCTTCGTTAAGCGTGTTTATGATGGCAGATATGGGCATGTCACTTCCTTGTATTCTTACCCAAAAGGCGGTGCCAAGCCTTTTGAAACTGACCCAGCGACGGAGTTGAAGTTAGCAGACCATGGATCGTCAACAAAATAGCGTCTTTCAAAGAGAATTTGAACGCTGCTGCTGACAATATGTACAGTTTGTTTGCAACATCTTGATTGATTATTGCAATCTCTTCATTGCTGCATGCATATTTCTCACAAAATGCGTTTCTTAAATCAAAAATGAGATTTGAAACTGCAATTATTTCTTGAGAAGTTAGAAATGAATTATCCCCAACGAAGATGCGCAAGTGCTCAACCATTTTCAACTCTAAATTTCTACTGAGCAACGGCTGCAAAATAATATCACGCATTATTTGATTTGCTCTGTCAATGGTCGCAGTTTTACTATTTATCGACAAATTTTTCCCATAACGACGATAACAAAACAGATATTCAGGCAAATTAGTAATGTCGGTTACTGTAAGGCTGCGTGCCCACAATTCATAATCTTCGGACGGCCAATTCTGGTAGTAACCTAGTTCTTGAACTACACTTTTTCTCATCATGACGGATGGGTGAACAATGATGTTAAAAAACGACAAATCCCACTTCGCGAGTATCGGTATTATTGGCAAACGCATTTCATCTACTTTTATGCTACGCTCATCAATAACCTGCGCCCAAGTTCCTAAAATCCCAACATGGGGATTTGCCTCTAGATAAGCGACTTGCTTTTTAAGCCTTTCCGGAAAACTAATATCATCGGCATCCATTCTGGCGATGTATCTGCCAGTTGCGAGATTGCAGCCTCGATTTAGAGCTGCCACCAATCCCATATTGTGTGGTTGATCATAAACTTGGATACGAGCGTCGCGTATTGCATAGTTCTGCAATATTGAAGCACTGGCATCCGTTGAGCCATCATTGATAATGATGAATTCAAAATCATCAAAAGTCTGGGTAAGTATGCTATCAATAGCTTGATTTAAGAAAAGTTCGCCATTGTAAACAGCCATTATGATACTAACGAGTGGCATTTTCGCCTTCTTACCCACGCAGATGTTGTGGATTTATGTCGCCTGTTCGCCCTGACTGTTCCCAAAGTATTTTGCCCAAAACAGTTAACATACTTCCCATTTTCTTTTTAAGAATTCTTGGAATGAAAAAGGAAGCAATATATAACAATCTATATTGATACGATAAGGACGTTTTGACCAACAAGGACTCTGAATGAGGCCAATTCAACGACTTAATTCTTCCGTAAAAATTATCCGGGAAATCTTTCTCCGAGACAATACTTAGAGGTAGTAGGTTTGCTTGATTCAATAGATATATATCACCTCGATCTCCGCGCAATGGCGGTAGTTCTTGATGGCTTTTCTGTACAAATGCACATACATTGTAGCCATATTCAATAAACTGTCCCTGTTTTACATTAAACCCGTTAACTAAGAGAACATAAAGAAGTTGGCCGATATTCCAACCCGTGGAAATATGTCCAGCACAAACAATGTCTTCATAGGGTGGAACAAATATAAAGAGATAGCCATCATCGCTTAGAACACGCTTTACTTCTTGCAATGCCATACCGACATTTGGGACATGTTCTAAGATATGACTCATCACAACAGCATCAAAACTTTTATCATCAAAAGGCATGTCTTCAATAGGACAATCAATAATGCTAATACCATATTGATCAAAAAAGGTATTGGGATTCAGTCCATACGACTCAAGTTCCAAACCTGTACCAGTAACTTTTTTACCCTTTTCGCTGAACCATTTGGCTAATTGGCCTTTGCCTATACCAATATCCAAAACTGTATCAATACAATCTAACTGTGCAAAACCAAGCAACTCAAGTATCATTGACAATCGTTCATCAGGTTTGTCGTCAATTCCACCCATATCATTTAATACAACACTGGGTTTCTGGTAAGGTCTCTTCATCTTTTCAAAATCCTCTACAAACCGTTTGATGGGCTAAATCATGTTGCACAGTCGAAGTATTGTCTAGACCAGTATACTTCTAAAGACTCAAATATAAGCTTCAAATCAACCTATTCAATCCCAATACAATATGCCTAAACGAACCATATTCATTATCTCAATTTCTCAAATTATTAGTTACGTTATCCCTTTAATTACATTCCCAATACTTGTCAAGTCATTCGACCTGACCACTTATGGAATTTGGATAGAAGCTTCTACTATTTCAAGTTTAGCTATCAGTTTCGGAGTAGCTGGATTAGCAAATGCACTTGGCGTGATGATCGTTAATAAGGCCGCCGATTCGGAACGGGTCTATGTGAATGCACTTTACATATTTATGACGACGGGTATAGCACTTGCTATTGTTATTTGGCTTGGGGCACCATTCTTCAATAACTTGACTATTCGCCAGCCATTAGGAATTACAATTCTCCAGATACTTTCCACAATCCCATTTATCAATACGCTTCAGACACTTTGTATTCAAATATTCCGTCTGCGCCAAAAACCATTAACTGGAGCAACATTAGAAATTGCTATGGTTATTGCACGTTTATGCGCAGCTTTGGTCGCCGCTATTACGCATGACTTGACCCTATTCGCATTGGTTTATGTTCTTTTGCAAACAATTACTGCTTTGCCCTTTATCGTAATTGCGTTTCAAAAAACACAGTTCACGCGTCCGTCATGGCCTATTATCAAAGAAACTTCAACCCATAGTCTTCATTTGTCATTAGCCAGCCAAGCACTGTGGTTAATTCAATATGGTGACCGATTGATGTTGTCTATTTTATCGGTTAGTACTTCTGTTGCTATCTATTCGGCTTCATACCAATTATGCATGATTTTGATTGCTTTAGGATGGCCTTATCTCTATGCATTGCTACCTATTTTGGGTCAAAAATGGAATGCCGGCGATATAAGCGGATTGCAAGATAGTGTCAAAAAAAGTTCTCGCAGTATGGCACTATTACTCATCCCAGCAGTTATCGGGTTAACAGCCACGAGTAGCACCCTATTGCGTGTGTTAGCAACCGAAAGCTTCGTGCAAGGAACACTTTTGGTTGCAATGATCAGCGTTAGTATCGGCATCGACACCATCGGTGGAAGTTTACAGTATATTTTCTATGCACAAAGTCGCCCTCAAGTACTGCGAAATATATATCTGCGCGCTGCCATATTTAACATTACAGCAAACCTAATTGCCATTCCCCTATTTAGTTATAACGGTGCTGGCCTAACAACCTTGTTAACATTTATTTACACTGTTTATGCACTATGGCGAAAAACAGAAATGCCTTTTACAGCATTGTTTGACGTTGGCGCAATGTTGCGCTGCTTTTTTGCCGGGGCAATAATGGCAGTCTGGGTAATTGCTACAGTTGGTTCAAATATTCCAGGTCTAGCGATCGCCATCGGCGGGGGGGCGATCATTTACGGCATCGGCATAATTATGCTCAAAGTCATTTCGCTAGATGAGCTACTAGCCATTCCGCGCAGCATATTGCAGCGCATTAACCACCCCAAAACGGCTTAGACAACATCTTCACGAACTGCAAGATGGTCAATGAGTTCCCGAAGAATCGTTTCGCTATCGTAGTGATATTGCCAACTGGGATAGTGCTGCTGGAACTTGCGGACATCACTGACATACCATATATGATCACCGCTGCGGGATTGGTCGGTCAACGTGTAATCCAGTTGATAGCCACCAATTTCGCGAATCATGCGAATTGCTTCCAACATCGACACGTTCGAGTGCCGCGAACCACCCATATTATAGACTTCGCCTACCCGCGGTTGTTGGAAAAAGTGCCAGAAGGCCTCGACCAAATCCTTGCTATGGATATTATCGCGCACCTGCTTGCCTTTATAGCCATAGATAGTGTAGTGCTGACCCCGCACTGCCCGGAGTGTCAAAAAGGCGAGAAAGCCGTGCAGTTCAGCGCCGCTGTGCGCAGGTCCAGTTAAGCAACCACCTCGAAACAAACCTGTTTTCAGGCCGAAATAACGCCCATATTCCTGCACGAGTACGTCAGCAGCAACTTTACTTGCACCAAATAGGCTGTGCTTGGACTTATCAATACTCATGCTCTCATCAATTCCGTGTTGAGCGAAGGGATGCGCGGGGTCAACTTCCCAACGTTCCTCTAACTCGATGAGCGGCAGCATATTTGGTGTATCACCATAAACCTTGTTGGTGCTGGTGAAGATGAAAACAGCTTCGGGGCAATACTTGCGGGTCGCCTCTAACATGTTGAGGGTACCGTTGGCATTGATGGTAAAGTCGGTAAAAGGTTCTCGGGCAGCCCAATCATGCGAAGGTTGGGCTGCGGCGTGGACAACCAAGACTATTTCTTTACCATATCGATTGAAAAGACCCTCAATTTGAGTGAAGTCGCGGATGTCATAATTATGATGTTGATAGCGTGGCAATTCGCTGATCAAGCGTTCGCGATTCCACAAGGTACTCGCTTCATTACCAAAAAAATAAGCACGCATATCGTTATCAATACCAACGACATCGAAACCTTCCCTATGAAACCGTTTGACCGTTTCACTACCAATTAATCCTGCCGAACCTGTCACAACCACTATTGCCATATTTACTCGTTTCTCGTGTCCATAGGCAATGTCCTTACATTACCCTGTTTTATCAAATTGTGTACCACACAGTGACGATACGCTTAGCTTAAAATCGGCAGTACATCTTTCCAAAAAGTCGTTAGATCATCCAAAAGGTAATCGGGCTGAGCTTCAGCCAGCTCGGTGGGAGTCGTTGCATAGCCCGTGCGGACACCGACTGCAACCGCACCCAAAGCACGGGCACAGGCAACATCGGCTGGCGTATCCCCGATGACCATCACCTGCTCCGGTAAAATTTTGCGTCCCGTTCGTTTTTCTGCACGCTCTACAGCTAAGAATGGCAGATCGTTACGGTCAGGAGACTCGCTTCCATATGCAGCCACAACAAACCAATCAGGGTCAAATCCAGCGGCGTGCAGTTTGATAGGTGCAATCGACGCAGTATTCCCCGTAACCAAGCCTTGAAGGGGATTTCCAAGTCGATGCAATTCTGTAACCAGCGCGTGAGCACCGGGGCACTGTTCGACCGGATAATCGGCAATAATGCGGTTCATATGCTGAGCAGCGGCCAGTTCATAAGCCGGCATCAGTTCGCGAATGGCTTGTTCGGTAAAGCCCTGTGGAGGTAATAAATCAAGCAGGGTGCGCCAATCCGTTTTGCCGCCAAAGTAATGTGTTTCTATTCCCGCATCCGTATTGAAAATTTCAAGCATCGCCAGACGGGTAGCAGCACGCCCTACACCTTTGGGCATGAGAAGTGTTCCGTCAATATCCCAAAGAATAAGTTGTATATCCCGGGGGTTGTGAACCAGGGGCAAAGTGGGACCTCTTTCTCGCGTCCGAATTTCCCCAATCTTAATACACCTGCTTCGCCATGAGAATATCCGGTTTACCTCGACCGTTCGCATCGGGGATGACCCCAATTATTGCGAACCCGCACTTCTGGTAAAACTCAAAAGGATGATCTTTGAGGTTACGAATGGTGGCAATTCGATCCGGTAGATTGTCGTAGAGGTTAACGTTGGAAAGAGACGTCATTCCATCTTCGTCATCGGTTCCAAGCATGATGGTTAGGCCGCCGCGTGACCGTACCTGAGCTTCGAAGTCAGCAATTAACGACCTGCCAATACCCTGCCCGCGTAGATCAGCGCGAACAACCATGGGATGCAGTTCCCAAACAAGGCCATCATATTCAGGGATACCACCGATCCACCCCATAACGGTTGAATTATCGTCCAGCATGACACGACAAATACGGTCATCAACGAGCATTTCATTGACCTCATCTACCGCTTCAGCCAAAGTCGGCCATGCATCGGGCCAATGTTCGGCAAAACCATCGACTAAGAGTTGAGCCGCTTGTTGGACGAATGATGTGTGATCCGGTAACAGGTTAACGATGCGATTTGGGGATTGGTCGGTTATGTCCATAATTGATTCCGTGTTGATGGATTATTTTGTGGGCAGTATAGCACGGAGTAATCAGCTTTTAGCTTGTTTCACAAAACGCGAATCTTGCTGCAAAAATTGCCAGTTTCGCATTTTTACCGCTGAAATGGCAGGCGGGAAGTAGGAGAGAAACCGCTGAATTGACAATTTTGCACGGCGGCAACTCCGGCTAATGATGCTGAAATGGCAGACGTGCAGCAAGAAGCTCACCTACGTCCGCCACCGAATGTCGATTCAGCGGATGGATGGGAGGACTCTGCCAAACGTGCAAAGAAAAAGCTGTTTGCCACGAAGAAACAAAGAACGCTGAGAAAAGGCATGGTTGTTTACCTGCTGATATGTCGGCGTGTAGACCTATCATAACAAAGTCGGCGGGCGTTCGGGTTACATTTTGGAAGAACATTTTGTAACTGTTTCAGGAGATTGACACCAACCGAAATAGGAGAGCGCACAGACAGAAATGGTTGACCAATGGTTTGAGAGCGGTTTACCGGACAAACTGAAATTAAACCCCGTTAATAATAGCTCCCAGTTATGTGTGACACGGAGAAAATCAGTACACCTGCCTAAACATGTTCATGAGGGTTAAGCTAAGCCATAGATCATTTTTTATGTGAGAGTAACCAATCATACAGCTCAGGATTGTCATAGGTGACTGTCCATGAGTTATGAGTGGCTTCAGGGTAGATCGTCAGCCGCGCATCACCACCTGCCTTTTGAAGCGCGTTAACCATATCTTGTGTCCGATGAGGCAGTACAACATCATCCTTTGCACCGTGAAAAGCCCAGACAGGCACGTTTTTGAGTGCCGCGACTTCAGATGAAACACCTCCACCACAAACCGGCACAATGGCCGCAAAAAGGTCGGGGTATTCGATCCCTAGACTCCAAGAACCATATCCGCCCATACTGAGACCAGTTAGATAGACCTGTGACGGGTTGACCGCATATTGAGCCATAATACTATCCAACAGTGCTTTCAATGCAGGCTGCTGCAACGTCCACCATGATTGCCGCGAACATTGAGGGGAAGCTACGACAAAGGGCAAGTCCTTGCCGCTTTCAAGGACATGTGGAATCCCATGTAACTTGACTGATTCCAAATCAGTCAATGAATCGCCACGTTCACCGAAGCCATGTAGAAACAAAATCAAGGGCCATCGTGTGGCGGAATGTGCTTCATATTCGGGCGGTAAATAAAGCCAATAATTTAGAAGGGGGCGGTTAGTGATTTTGGATGTTAAGGTGTGCGGGGTTTGCATAAATATCTCATTTGGAAAATCTATATATATTTAATCTTTTGCCTGTGCCGCATCGGGCTAAAGCGACCTCAAAATACGGATATTGCGGGCCAGATTACCTTTTCGCAAAACCGCCTACATCCCTAGTTGTACACCAATTTCATAGGCAGAATGCTAAAGCAGCCACAAATTTAAGAAGAAAGCGGCAGCCAAAAACCAAACTGACTGCCCACCCCAACTTCGCTTTCCACCCAGACTTTGCCCTGATGGCGTTCGACGACCGTTTTAACGAGGCTGAGTCCAACACCTGTGCCGTCGATGTGTTCGGTTCCTGCCTGCTTGGCGCGGTAAAACGAGGTAAAGAGCTTAGGTAGATGTTCCGGGCCGATGCCTACGCCGTTATCTTCGACCACGAAATAAAGGGAAGTTTCGCGGCTAAACGCGCGCACGATGATTTGACCATTATCCGGCGTATATTTGATAGCGTTACTGACCAGATTTTCCATCGCTTCGCGGATCATAATAGGATCAGCAACAATATGTTCCGGCAAATCGTGGAAATCCATCTGCAACGACTGATTCTTTTGGGCAGCACTGGGCTGTGAGTGTTCCATAATGGTCGCTAATAGGTTTTCGACCACAATTGGCTGATAGAGTTCGAGTGGAGATGATTGTATACGTTCGATTCGCAGGAGATCGGTCAACAGATTATCCATGCGGGTGGTCGTACGGCGAACAGCATCCAAATATTGGAACAAATTCGGCATGTCCGGCGGTAAATCCATTTCGATGACATCGCAATAACCAGTAATCAAGGCCAGTGGGCTACGCAAGTCATGTGAGGCCATGCGCAGCATATCGTTTTTGAAGCGATCCAGCTCGATCAAGGTAGTCACGTCGTGCATCATCACCACAAAACCAGACTCGCCCTGCATGGGGTTTTCCCACTCGGACATGAGCACATCAAAATGGAGATTAAGCCGCTCGGAATGGGCTTTAAACAACCAATGCGTTTCACCTTTTGGAGGATCAGCAATGATACTTAGAATGCGCGTAAAAGCGCTGTCATCCTGCACAATATCACTTAGTTTATAACCGGGTTCCAAGCGCATTTGAGCGTTTTCAAAAAAGCGTTCGGCAGCGGCGTTCATCATCTGGACGACACCGTCGCGTTCCAAAACAAGCATGGGGTTATTGACCGCATGAAGTACAGCCTGAAACTGATGCCGACCGGAGCGGACATGATTTTCCAGCCGCGCATTATGTACGGCAACCGATGCCTGATTCATGGCAATTTGGACGAGGCGCAGATGATTATCCGTGAAATGTTCCGGTTTGGGATGCAAGAGCAGCAGCACTGCCATCATATCTTGATTGCAAATGAGCGGTACTGCCAAAGCAGATTGCGCGTCACGCATTTCGTCGCCAAAAATGTAGCGGCGATCATCCATCATGACATCCCGTACTAACAACCCCCGACGTTCCTGGGCGGCTAATCCGGGCAAACCTCTTTCCAAACCACCAACGCTGGCTGTGAAAATGGTGTCGGGATCAAGCCGATCCGTCTGGAAAATATTGCGCCAATCGAGTTCGTAGTTGGGATGCAAAAAGAGATGAGCGCGGGTAGCACCGACAGCATTCGCAACCAACCGAATGACTTTTCCCAAAACACGCTGCATATCAAACTGCGTGACCAATTGGGATACTTCGGCAAGTAGTTCTAACTCAGAAGATGGATCAAGGCGGCGAAGCATTCGGCTGGACATAAGGCAATCTTATTTAAACTATTCGTCTCAAAACCGATTGGGGATAAAGCTATACAATTAATATAACCATCAATTGATACCGCTACGCCCAATTATCGGTGATATACGTTACTATAACACACAATATCCATGTCATTGATGCGTTAAACCTTAAGGTTCGTGTTAAGAGTTTGTAAACCCGATTTAAATAAAAAAGATGCAAAGGTTTTCGGACAACCTTTGCATCTTTAGCAGCAAAAATGGCACCAACGATAATTAAAGCTTAGCGGGACTGCTCAACAAACTGGTTAGCAATTTGATACAGGATTCCACATCATTGGCGTCAACCGTTTCACTGGTCGTATGCACATAGCGGCACGGGATGGAAATACAACCGCTGGGCACACCAGCACGTGAGGACTGGATGCCAGCAGCATCAGTTGATCCAAGCGTCAACAGTTCCTTCTGATAGGGGATGCCATCGGCTTCGGCGTGGTTGACCATCCAATTAACAACAGCAGGGGGTACAACGAGGCCAGTATCATGAACCTTAATGGCCGCACCTCCGCCTAATTTGACATCCATCCTGGCATTTTTAATGGTATCGCCAGTGGCAGTGACATCGAGGGCAATGCCAATGTCGGGATCGACACCATAAGCGGCAGGACGTGCACCACGTAGGCCGACTTCTTCCTGTACTGTAAACACGAAATAAACTTCGTTAGGCAGTTTTTTCTTTTTGGCTTTCTTCAAACGACGCATGGTTTCGATGGCAACGACGCAACCGATACGGTCGTCCATCGCTTTGGAAATCAGGCGTGTGCCACGCTGCTCGAATGTGCGCCAGAATGTAGCCGGACTACCCGGAATAACCGCGCCGTTCCCGGTTCCATCACTGACATCGATATAAAATTCGTCGAGGTCGGGGGCTGTGGTGCGGCTTGCGCCAAACATATCGGGCGCACCGATAACGCCGGTCACACCGTTTTCAAAACGTACACGATGCCCCATCAACGTAGTTGCCAAAACGCCGCCGATGTTGGTAAAGCGAAGATAGCCGCTGTTGGGTTCGGCATAATTCGCCATCACACCAATTTCATCCATGTGCGAGGCGATCATGACCTTTGGCCCGCCCTGCCCGACACGACAAATCAGGTTACCTAACGGATCGACGGTGATCTCATCCGCCAAGGCTGTTACTTCGGCACGGATGATTTCGCGGACATGATGTTCGTAGCCGGATGGCCCCCACGCTTCAACCAATTTTTGAATTAATTCGATCATTCAATCACTCCCTTAACACGAGAATTTATTGACGGTACTAACCTCCTCTCAGCTTCCCCGGCAAGCGAAGAGTTTCCAAGAGAAGGAAGTTTATTTCCTATTGAGTTTCAGATTTCCAAACTACCCTCGCCTATATAGACACATTCGCCACCGACGCCGACAAAACTGATTGCGTCATTGGTCTGCCTGATCTCAATGTGGATGTAGCTTGGCCTGCCCATTTCAAAGCCCTGTTCGCTGGTAATTCTGGCAGGATTGCCCTGCACCAAGCCGTACTTCACAAGATAGCATCCCAGAGGGCCGCTCGGCGCACCGCTGGCCGCATCTTCGGCAATATTCATCGACGGGCCAAACATGCGCGAATGTACAGTTGAGGTGGGATAAGTGGTTTCAAGCGTGAAGACAAAGAATTGTCCATAGTGCTTGAGCTTTTGATCCCAAATGTCGGTACGGAACTTGATGCGCTTAATGGCCTGCATGTTTTTGATGGGGATGAACAAGAACGGCACGCCAGTCGATACTTCTTGTACCGGCGTATCAGCCAGATCAGCCGCGGTTAGCGAGAGCAATTCTGCTGCCAGGGCGCGATCTGTGAACTCGGGTGAAAATGTAGGAAGCGGCTGCTGCATTTGAATGAGTGCAGGTTTGCCATCCACAAAGTTGAAGGTCACCGGAATGACACCGACGCCTTCTTCCAATCGGATCATGGGGTTGGTTTCGGTGGGCGTGACCATGTGTTCACGTGCCAGGATATAGGATGTTCCGACTGTGGGATGTCCGGCCATCGGCAGTTCACGACCGGGTGTGAAGATGCGAACCTTCCAATCGTTTGCCGGATCGTACGGCGGGAACACGAAGGTCGACTCGGACAAGTTCAATTCGGCGGTGATACGCTGCATCATTTCGGTGGTTAAGCCGCGTCCGTTGGTGAAAACAGCCAGTTGGTTGCCACCAAAGCGCTCGTTGGTGAAGACGTCGAGTAGATGATAGTGCAGTCGTCGCATTTATGTATCCTTAGCTGCGATTAAATACTCGATTTCTTTTAACGCATCATTTAGTCCAAGAATCTGTTTGGCCCCTAACTCTTGTAATTCGGGTCGGTGACGTATAATGTCGTCGCTGTCCGCCGTGACAAGAATACAAATATCGGTTTGATCAACAATTCGCTGGCAATCCCTAACATATTCAAGAATCGTCAAAACATCACACATATAGTTTCGCCAACGTCGATCAATATTTTCCGCATACTCAGCACTTGGTTTAGTTTTTTGATACTCACTAAATGATTTGTGTTCCATAGGAACTGAGCTATAGATTACGTCCCAAATCCTGCTTCTGAGGTTATTTGCTTCATCAGTTGCATAGTAGCTATGACCATAGTAAGTCACTCCCCATATGGCAATAGTAGGCAATATTCTAATGTCATCTTGAGAGAATCCAAGTGAGTCCAAATCCGCCTGCAAACTTCGATGCTCTCCTACCATTGAACGACTATATTCAGATGCATTAGCTGCAACTACCTGAACAGTGATTAAACCGAGCTTATGTAGTTCCAATAGTCTTATTGCTAACACATGATCAACTTCATGCGGTTTGGTTGCCTTAATAATGATATTGGTATCAAGCGTAACTTTTATCATATCGGTTCCTCAATACCAAGATAGAAGCGGGGTGATTTCGTCAATGGAAAATGTGCTTTGTGCAGATTGACTGCACCTCGCAGGCTGACAATCGGTGGCACACCAAACGATTGCAGCGTTTCAGCATGGCGCAAGATGTTGCGGTCACCTGTAATGAGCGAAGTATCATATCCTTGGTGAATGTGGTCGAATGCCGTGTAGACCATTAGCGTGTCGAATGCATCGGCAGCTTTATGATAGCCGAGAATGAGGCTCATCTGATTGAACAAATCGTCTGACAGATCAACAATATCAACGAGTCGATCAGGCGACAGACCGAGCGTGTCCATTTCTTCGGTCAATACATCCGGCGAACGACCTTGTTCGTGACCCGACACAGCAGGAACACGGATGCAAATGTAACCAGCACGATCCCAATCCAGGAGTTGGCGCGTCAGACCGGCCTCAGCGCTGCCGGTCGGGCGTAATAAATGGATGAGGACGTTGGTATCGATCAGTAGATCTATCACAAAATTACCCTAATGACCGAACCGATTCCCACTTGATGTCCTTGAGTACCGCCTGAAACAACTTCAGCGTGTTGTCGTAATCATCACGGTTGAGGTAGGCGGTCGGCGCATGGATATAACGGCAGGGAACAGAGATTACTGCCGAAGGAATACCAGCATTGGCACGGTGAATCGAACCGGCATCGGTTCCACCGCCTAAGGCTGTTTTCAACTGGTAAGGTATCTTATTTTTGTCAGCTGTCGAGCGCAAAAAGTTAAGCAGCTGCGGCGGTACGATCAACGAGCTATCCATAACCGTTAGCGCAGGTCCATCACCCAAGCGGCAAACGGGATTGGGTGGAATCTGGTCGTCCGGTTCGGCTGTCGGGTTGGGAATGTCATTGGCGGTTGTGCCTTCCAAAGCAAAACCCACGTCCGGATTCAAGCGTTGGGCTGCCACTTTTGAGCCGCGCAAGCCGAGTTCTTCCTGTACAGTGAAAGCTGCCAGCACATCCACTGGATACGGGCCACCTTGCAAAATATCGATCAGCAGTGAACAACCGACGCGATCATCAAAGGATTTGCCCCGCAGCATTTTGGTGCCGATTTCCATGTAGCGGCTGTCGAAGGCGATACGGTCACCGACTTTCACTTTGCCGCCAACTTCATCTTTGCTGCTGCCACCAATGTCAATACGTAAATCAGCCTGCTTGACGGGTGTGTTGTTACCACCGGATTTGTGGATTGGCGTCCAAATTACTACGCCGGGAATGTGATCATTACCAATTTTGACGCGCAGCGCGGGCAACATGCGTTCGTCAATGCCACCGATGTTGGTAAATTTGATGAGGCCATCGCTGCCAATGGCGGTCACCATAAAACCAATTTCATCCATATGCGCTGCGAGCATGACACGGGGACGATTTTTGCCTGTGCCTTTCTTAATGGCGGTTACGTTGCCCATCGGGTCAATAGTGATGTCACTTGCATGACCATCAATCACCTTGAGGATAATGGTGCGGACAGCATCTTCGTTACCGGAAACGCCGATTGCTTCAGACAGTTCTTGTAAAATCATGTGTTCATCCTGAGCTATTCAAACGCTTAGCACAACATATTTTCTTAAAGTCCAAGCTGATTTTCACATCAGATCGACAGCGACACATTCAAATGGAACCCAACCATAGTCACGGCGTACCGATTGTACCCAATACCAACCGCTTGTTTCGTCAAAGATGGTCAGATTGTCACCGATGGTAACTGTCAATTCAACAGCGTTGTAATCGCGTCGTGCGATCCCCTGTTCACCGTTGATCTCGACATATGACTCTGGCATCCAACCTTCTTTACCAGAAGCTGTGACACACCATACCCAGGGATAGCGATCATCCCACAATTCACGTTTAGTAACACGCAGAACTTCACCCTGCTTCACTTGCATGGGATCCCCATAAGTGCGCTGGTGGGCCTTAATAACTCGTCCGGAACGGATCATTTTTCAGCAAGGGCTTTCAAATCTTCCCATGCGATCGTCTGCATAAAATCTGCGTCCAAGCCAGCGATAAAATGTGCCATCAAGCGTCCGGCACGTTCCACATCGCGGATGTCAATGGTTTCGACGGGCGAATGCATATTCCGCAGTGGGATTTCGAGCAATAATGTCGGGATACCATCCTGTGCCACTTGAATAGCCCATGCGTCGGTACCACTTGCGCCGGGAATGACATCATCCTGAATTTTAATCTCGTGAATACGGGCAGTTTCTTTGATCTTTTCGATCAATTTGGGATGGAAGTTTGGACCGATGCCCAGTCCAGGACCAGCACCCATTTCACAAGCGCTTTCGGAATCGATACCCGGTTGCGGTGCGAAGGTCACATCAAGCGCGATGGCAATGTCGGGTTTGATGTGAAACGCGGCGGTTGTTGCACCTAATAAACCGGTTTCTTCCTGCACAGTAGCCGTTGCATACACATCCCATTGGTGATGCATACCCTGAAGCGCATCGAGGCAAGCCGTGACAGCCGCTACACAAGCGCGATCATCCATTGCTTTGGCGGCTAATTTTTTGCCGTTGAGTTCCAACATAGGCACATCAGGTGTAATCAAATCGCCAATATGTACCAAATCGGCTACTTCGGCGGCAGGTAAGCCAACATCGATTACCAGTTCGTCAAAGGTCGGATATTTTTTGCGGGCATCAGCCTTCAACAAGTGCGGCGGGACGGTCGAAACCAATCCCGGAAGTGGTCTTTTGCCATGTACCATGACCGGCTGTGCCATCAAGATACGGGCATCGACGCCACTAATGCGGTGTACAAAGATGAAGCCATCGACAACATCACGTACCATCAGACCAATTTCGTCCATGTGGGCTGCAAGCATAATCTTACGGGCAGGTTTAACTGGATGGGTGGCCTGTTTGATGCCGATGAGACTGCCGAGACCATCCTGTTCCATGCGGGTCGTTAAAGGCTTCCAGACTGAACGGATAATTTCACGAATGAGTTCTTCATGACCGGAGGGCGCATGGGCTTCAACCAGCGTCCTTAAGTGTTCTTTTACATCTAACAAAGAAATTCTCCTCTTTTTATCACACTACGTTTAATACGCCTCGACGGTTCAAAATTTAAGGAGGTGGCGGCTCGACGGTGGTGTTATCAAACGGCAGCGGTGTGTCGGTGATAGGCTGCGCGACCGTTGGCACAGGTGCATCGGTATTAGTCGGTGCAGGTGTAAAACTCGGCTGCGGCGTATCGGTCGGATAAGGCGTGCCAGACGGAATCAGCGTCAAAGTCGGAGCCAAGGTATCAGTCGGAATAATCGGCACCAAGTAGGGTGTGTCCGTCGGCGGAATATAGGCGGTCGGCTGGCGTGGAATAGGAATAAATTGGAGTGGTGTAGGCTGCAACGGGCTGAGCAGTGAAGGCGTTAAGCCAAAAGGTGTCACGGTTGGAAAAGCTGACGTTGCGGTAACATTACCGCCAATGGGTGTATTGGTGAAGGCAGCGGTAGGATTACTGAGTGCGCTGCTCGGTCGTGCAGTACCCCATAAGAAAAAGCCTACACAGTAAAAGGGCGTCGTCATCAAAATAATGACGAACAGGACAATACGAATGTTTCGCTGCCGGTTGGCAGCAGCGCCAATCCTATTAAAATCCATAGGGCATCCTACTCTTCAAAAATCGCCTGCTAACTATAGCACAAAAAAGGACACGCTGGGGCGTGTCCGTGGTCTATGATTGCTATACATAAAACGACGCTGCTAATTATCAAACGGCAGCGGCGTATTGGTAATGGCAGGCTGCGTGGGCGGTGGCGGATTCGTTGGAACAGGCGGGTTAGTCGGCGGCGGTGGATTAGTCGGTATGACAATTTGGGGTGTCGGTGACAGGAAGCGTGTCGGCAACTGCAGGGTGGGTAACTGTGCTGTCGGGAAGCCACCATTATCCTGTGTCGGGAAAAATGGTGTGATACCCAAGGGCGTTACGCTGGGAAAAAATCCACCAAGTGGTGTGGCTGTGGGCGGGAACGGAGTCGCTGTGACGACCTGTGGACCACCTTCAGTCACGGTAGGAACAGGAGTGGGCGTGCGCTGTGGAGCAGTACCCCAAAGGAAGAAACCAGCACAGTAAAACGGTATGGTAATAGCGATAATCGTACCAAGTGCGACACGCCAGTTCTTCCGACGTGTTTCGGCTGCTAACCGTTGTGAATTACTCACGCTGTTCTCCTCTGCTGTAGGTCATTCCACATGCCAACTATAGCACATCTCATAACGACCGTACCTGATACAAGTGGACATCCTCAAAACCACGTTTGCGGTAGTATTCGCGGGTGCCGATGGCCGAGATAACTGCCAGCCGTGAATAGCCATGTTCACGAGCCAATTCAACAGCCCGTTCGATCAACTGTTTGCCAAGGCCAAGATGCTGTGCACGACCAACTTCGGATGCACCGAGTTCCAGTGATTGGCCGTAGACGTGGATTTCGCGGATCATAGCTGCACCAGCTAATTCGTCGGTGATGGCGGGTTCTTTGGGCAGTGAGAGGCGCAGGAAGCCAGCAATATCACGGTTTTCGGTGATGTACTGCAAGAACACTTCGTCGGTTGAGCCACCGTTGTACCAGAGTTCATCAAGGTGTAAATCAACAGCTTCGACAGCCTGAAAGCGAACTTCACGGGCACGAATGTCGCTGCTGCGTTCACCTACCTTCGCCAGTTCATTTTCCACCACTTGACGGAAGTTGGTCATCTGATTACCGACGACAATATCGGTCGAGGGAATGTCACGGATAACACGGGTGAGGCGGCAGTATTCAGGCGTCAACATGAAACTGGCCGTCAGGACATGCAGCAATTCGTCGTGGGTGTAAGGCTTCCATGTGCCATCCTGATAGCGCAGCATCAATTCAGCACTATCGATGAGTGAGCAGGGATAAACCTTGAGTTCATCAGGGCGGAAATCAGGGTCGTCAAACATCAGCTTATAATCGGCAATGTCGGCATCCGGTGATGAGCCATACAGGTTAGGCATCCAATGGGCGTGGATTTTGAAACCAGCCTGCCGGAGCAGCTTGACAGCACGGCGAGTGGCGGCAACTTTGTGACCGCGTTTGTTGAGTTTCAGTACCTCATCGTTGAGGCTCTGGAAGCCGATTTGCACTTTGGTACAGCCGAGACGGCGAACACGAAGGACTTCTTCGACACTGATGTGGTCAGGACGCGTTTCGATGACCAAGCCAACACTGCGGCAGGGTGCAGTTTCATTTTCGAGGTGAGCAGCTTCGAGTTCTGCCCAAGTGGCGAATTCATCAACCGGGGAACGTTCGATTTCACCACGTCCGATGGCCTGTGCCAAGTCGGTTGAGCGCAGCATTTCGTCTTTGTAGACCATCTGCACAACAGCGTTATAGCGCTTTTCGATGTGCAGACCGTCGATGGTAGCAGTGGTGGTGTTGCGGTCGGGATGCAACTGGGACTTTTCAAGGAGCGCATCTTCGACCGTTTGACGGCCATCAAGACCTTTGCCGAAGTCGTGCATGGCGTCAAAGATGCGTTTGACGAACCAAAGTTGGTAACTTTCGGGATAGAATGACCATGTACCACCGAGGACGATGATCTCGATTTTATCGGTGGGATGGCCGGTGTTGTGATAACTTTGCAGGCGAGTATAGGTCTGCAAATAAGGATCGAAGCTGTTCTGTTCGGCACGTTGAGCACCGGGTTCATCGGAGAGATAGCTTTTGGGCATCCGAACGTCGTTGGGACAAAAAATACATTCACCGGGGCAAGGGTACGGTTTGGTCAAAACAGTAACCGGAGTAACACCAGAACTAGTCCGAACGGGTTTGCGGCGTAGGCGTTCGAGGACAGCCTGTTCGTAAGGGGGCAACGAGTCACCAGCGAAGGCACGATAAGCCGAGATGAGTTCGTCACGGCTGTAGGTTCCGTCATGGCCTTTGGGATAGTCGCGTAACAACTGGTCTAGCTGTTTGCGGGACAGGTCCGGTTTGGTGACGACTGCGGTGAGAATTTTCAGCAGTGGTTCACGGTGTAATTGCAGGTCAATGGTCTGTCTATGACTCATTTCGTTCCAGTAAAAGTAGTTGTCCGTATGGTGTTGATTCTAGCAGAGTGAATGTCCAAAATGTAGTCGTTATGATGTGGTGCCTGATAAACAGGCAATAACAGGTAATAATTACGGAGAATATTACGTAAATTCATCAGAAGTTTGAAAAGATAAGTGAAATTCAAACCGAAAACCAATTGAATTGTAAGAGCTTTTGTTCTAATTTCAGAAAGGAATTTAATCGCCAAGACGCAAAGAGCGCCAAGATCAATGCAGAGCGTTTTAACACAGAGGCACAATGACTCAAAGACACAAAGACGACACGCGAAGATGGCGATATGGGACTTTACGCCCATATTTGGTGTAAGAAAGTTCAGTTTTTCTACAAGCAGCGTGATGATAGTTGCACTGAACGTCACGGAAAGAGTGCAGGAGGGTCACAGCCTATCCTCTACGAAAACGAGATCAGTTCCCGGTAAAAGGCGAAGTACATATCTGGGAAAAACAAATGAGTAAGTCCAAATTCTCGCTCGTACCTCACAAAGCCTATTTCATGGAACTTATGAGCCAAACCGACCAGAAGACCTTAGCGGTCTGGGCGATTGATTGTGCGGAACGTATCCTGCCCTATTTTGAAAAACAGTATCCCGAAGATAAACGTCCGAGACAAGCGATTCAAACACTCCAGAAATGGATTGATACAGGCGTGTTCAAGATGGCCGTAATACGGAAGGCTTCGCTTGACTCTCATGCGGCTGCGCGCGATGTGGGAAAAGATAATGCGGCGCGTTCGGCTGCCCGTGCGGCAGGTCAAGCGGTGGCAACCGCACATGTTCCTATGCATTCGATTGGCTCTGCCATTTATGGTCTACAGGCTATCCATCGCGCCAGCGCTGAAAAGGATGCTGATGCGGCAGTGGCCAAAGAACGCGATTGGCAGTATCACCATTTGGTTGAGTTGGGGAAAGAGTCAACCGAAAGAAAAATCAGCAATTCGCGCACTGATTAGTAAACTTCGGAACTATTTTAAAACAGTTCACTAACAGGCATTCTGAAGCCGGGGAGTACGTCTGCGCCATCAAGAAAGTCATCGCCTGTTAAGACAAGCACATCATGGCCGGGACGATAGACTTCGATTGCCTCACCGGGAAAGACCAGAATAGACAACTTAACGCCGTTCTGAATATACTCGGCAGCTTTTTTGCGTTGTGCGGTTTTTGACTGTGAATCTGAGCGAATTTCGACGGCAACTAGTGGGGGTAGCTCGTTGAAGTAATCCTCAGTCGTGGGTTGGTTTATGCAAACATCAGGCATGTATTTTTTGCCGCCCAATACATGCAAGACTTCTGTATAAACAACATATACCGGATTATCCCGTGTATAGTTTAGAAATGCACCTGCAAAAAGAACCTGTACGCGACCATGAATCGCTTTCGGTGACACTTCAACCATTTCTCCATCTATAAAGTCGAAACGCTTGTCAGGATGCTGCTCAGCATATTCCAAGAATTCTTCGGCTGTCATTTCGCGTTGAAAAAGCATGGCATAAAACCTCACTCACATACTTCATGCTGTTATTCGATTATAGCATTAGAATTATTTGAGTTCCCTATCCTTCCCACACGAGTTTGCCGCCGACATAGGTTTGTTGGACGCGGACGTTGAGCAGATCAGCAACGGGTGTTGTGAGTGGATCTGCGCTGAGGACGGCGAGATCTGCCCATTTGCCGGGTGTCAAACTACCGCGATTATCGGCATCACCGGTGGAGATGGCACCGCCCATCGTGTAGGCATAAAGGGCTTCTTCAGCCGTGATGGCCTGGTCGAGCGCGATGGGTTCACCGAGCGAATCGAGGCGATCTACAGCGGCTTTCATGCCGAGGATAGGGTTATCATCGGGCACAACGGGGGCATCTGAACTGAGGGCAACGGTTAAGCCAGCGTCGAGCATTGAGCGAATTGGATAGCAGTGGTCGAGATAATCATCGGGCAGATAGCGGCGGAAGCTTGTTCCGAGCGCGGGCAAGAATACCGTCTGTGGCGCAATGATGATGTTGAGGGCGGCACAGCGGGCATAATGCTCAGGATTGGGCAAGCCGAGATGTTCAATGCGGTGGCGCAGATCAGGACGCGGCAGTCGACGGTGACATTCTTCGTAGGCACTGAGCACCTGCTCGATGGCGACATCACCGATAGCGTGGGTGCCGATGCGGAATCCGGCGCTGTGGGCTTCAAACATCAATTCGGTCAGTTCGGCTAAGTCAAAACGCAGGACACCATAATCATTGGTGACTTTATAAGGGCGGCTGACGGCGGCGGTCGCACCACTCAGGCCGCCATCGGCAAAGAACTTGACGGTATCAATCCGCAGCCAATCGCTGACAAAATGTTCGGGCAAAGGTAGTGTTTCGGTACCACCATCCGGTCGGCGGATCGGCAAGCCTGTGACACGTACGGCTAACTCACCTGCTGCTTCAAGCTGGCGATAGATACGTAGATGAAAAGGCGTCAACAAGGGATCGGTAGCGCTGGTAATGCCGAGGCTGAGCTGGTGCTGGTTGGCCGCTTTGATGGCTTCGGCCATTTCGGCGTCGGACGGATCAGGAATGACTTTGGTGAGTAAGCCCATTGCGGTTTCCTGAAGCAAGCCAGTCGCTTCGCCGTTGAGATCACGAACGATGACGCCGCCGGGTGGATTGGGCGTGTCGTGGGTAATACCTGCCAGTTGCAAGGCTAATGTGTTGGCGACAATCATATGCCCACATGTGCGAGTCAGAGCAATCGGGTGATCAAGGCTGGCACCATCCATATCGTGACGTGTGGGATGGCGGCGTTCGGGCAGATCAGCTTCGTTGTAGCCACGCCCCATGATCCATGTGCCTTTGGGGAGCGTTTCGGCTTTATCGGCAAAGCGTTCGATGATGGTTTCGATGTCAGGGGCGACCGCTTTACTGGCAACAACCTGCCGCGTGATGAGCAAGCCCATTTTCCAGATGTGAACGTGGGCATCGTTGAATCCGGGGATGAGTGTGCGTCCGGCGAGATCGACGCGCCTGGTACCGGCGGTAGCTACCGCCTCGACATCGGCAAGGTGTCCGACCATGAGGATGCGTCCGTCTTCACCGACGAGGAGCGCTTCGGCCTGTGGGTGGGTGGAGTCGATGGTATGGATAGTGCCGTTGTAAAAGAGGATCATGATTCGCCTCTCGTTCAGGTAAGTGGATAGTGGATATGGTAACGAATATTGTCGGAGATTGCTTCTGGATAGTAAAGATAATGGTTTTGTTAGGCTCAGTCAGGCGCTTCGTCAATTTGATGAAAACACGCTGGGCAGTTGTTATGAGTGGGCTGCCGCTCGGTGTGTCGACGTTATATTGCCTGGCCGGTTTAGTCCTCACTTTTAGTGGACAATGGAATAAACATTTTGCAAATAACTATACTAACTGCCCAAGCTACTGACTATGACAGTATTATTGCCTTATTGCAGCATGTCAAATTGCTAACAGACGATATTCTCGCGCCCGGAACACGTTATTGGGTGGCAAAAACGGATACTGGCGAAATAGCGGCCTGTGCGGGCATGGAATTTGGCGAGGATGCAGTGCTGTTACGCAGTCTGGCAGTTTATGAAGCCTATCAAGGTGAGCGGTTGGCGCTGCGGTTGATTGAAAACGCGTTAAATGAGGCGGTGGCGGAGGGTTATCACCATGTTTACTGCTTCAGCACGAGGGCGGCGGATTATTTTCAGCGCGTTGGTTTTAGACAAGTTCCGGTTGAGCAATTGGTACAGGCGCTCCCTCATGCGCCGCAGGTTGTGCGATTCGGGGCTATCGGCAAATTGGCGCGTGAACGGGCGTGGTATAAGGCATTGAAATAATGTCCTACCCCCTCTGTCGCTAACGTGACATCTCCCCCGTAAACGAGTTTACGACACGACAGTTTTGGTCGCTTGAGGGAAAAGCAGAAGGCTCTAAGAGCCTTCCCTACGGGAGAAAAACTCATGAGACTGTAAAAGTGTCGTCTCGTGAACGTAAACGAGGGAGAGTTTTGAAAACCGATACGGGAGCACCGATGTGTGCTCCCCTACAAAAAACCGACTTTGACTTCAATAGTAGTTTAGTAGAATTCGGTGCGGCGGTCGGCAAGGACGGACATTTTGCTGCGAACTTCATCGACCAGATCAAGTTCGATTTCGGCAGTGACCAACTGCGGTGTTTCGCCGGCTTCAACGACGATCTTACCCCAAGGATCCACGATCATCGAATGGCCGCCAAAGACAGTGTCGCCTGTTAATCCGGCAGCGTTGCAGGTCACCATATAACACTGGTTCTCGATGGCACGCGCAATGACCAACGCCCGCCAATGCTCATAACGCGCAATCGGCCACTCGGCAGGGACGATAATCATCTTGGCCCCATCGACGGCATACTTACGGAAGAGTTCCGGGAAGCGCAAATCATAGCAAATCGCCAGCGCGGTATTCCCCCAGGGTAAATCCAGAGCGAGACGGGATGAACCAGGCTGCAACCACTTGTCCTCATCCATCAAGCCGAACAGGTGAATCTTGCGGTAGATGCCGAGCATTCGTCCATTGGGGGCGAAGAAACCGGCACTGTTCGATACTTCCATACCTCGTTTTTCCAGTACCGAGCCGACCACACTGATTTTGTTCTGGGCGGCGGCACCGCTCATGTCGTTGAAGACACCGGCGTTCAGGGTACTGGCGAGGTCTTTGGCCTGATCCCACGCGCATCCGGTCGAGAACAATTCAGGGAACAGCACCAAATGCGAACCGCGCCGTGCCGCTTCGGTCGTCCATTTGTCCATAAGGGCAATATTTTTCCTGGCGTCACCCAGCGCGATGTTCATCTGCGCCAGACTTATCACTAATTTAGGCATCTATCAAAACCTCATGATACAAATTTGTTATATACATTAGACTTTAACACGGCACCCTGATTTGTGTCCAATTAGGTTGTTGCCTTACCATTGGCTGTTGGCAGCGGCAATCCACTTGCGAACTGCTCCCACATGGCAATCACGGCGTTGATGGTTTGAGCCTCATTCATATCGGTGACTTTTAGTTCACGGACTCCGCTGACTTTACGAATGGCCCATTCGCGTTTGAGATGACCAATCGCCAAGGCTCGCTCGCTGGGGTTGTGATAGCGTCCGCCGAGGGAGAGATGCAAACGGCGCAGCACATCATCCAAAGCGACTACCACGCAAATAACGACGCCTGTTTCCAAAAGACGGGGGGTGGTTTCCGTCCGTAGGAGAGTTTGCCCACTAACGCGGATGACAGCTCCACGATAAAGCATTACATCCTGCATGACTTCGTTTTCCAACATTTTGAGGCGCGTTTCACCATAACGCGCCTGCATATCCTCGACGTCCATATCACCGCGCGATTCAAGCAGTGTATCGACGTTTACGTAGCGCATCTTTAGCCGGTCCGCGATTTGCTGCCCTACGATGGGTTGGCTAGGGCCGGTGTAGCCGGTCAATATGAGGTTGCGATCAGGATAGGAATATTGCATAACTATTTATGACAAGCAGATTTGGTGGCTGCCTGTCACTCGATCCTCTACAGTTAGTTTTCGCGCCAGCCGGGGAACCAACCATCCAAGATGGGGGGCAATTCTTCCAGGCTGTTGATGGCCGCATCCGGCACGATCAAGCCACTGAGCATCGGTGGCAGCGGTGAAGTGATGCGAAAGACAGCCTGCATCCCGATAGCCTGCGCGCCAGCAATATCGGCAATCGGGTTATCACCCACGAAAACAGCTTCAGCGGCGGTCACACCCAGATGATCAAGCGCCATCTGGAAGATGCCGGGATGCGGTTTGAGGACACCGGCGTCTGCGGCTGACAAGCGGCAGTCGGGGAAATATTGCAGGAGATCATGTTCTTCAATTTCGACATCACGGAGCGCCATCGGTTGGGCGGCGTTGGTCACGATGGCCGTTTTGATGCCATGCTGCTTGATGAGCGCCATCACTTCCGGTACTTCTTTGAACAAGGCTGTCCCCGGAACTGCGTGCCAACCGTAGGCCTTGACTAAATCCTCGGATTTAAACAGGCCGACTGGCGCACCCTGCGCTTCGACAGATTCCAGCAGCAGTGTCGCGACATTAGGGGCGATCAGGCTGCCACGACCGATACGCCACGCCTCTCGAATGCGAAAGTGGAAGTCTTCAATAAAAGCATCCAGGTCAGGGAGCGGTGCCGAGAGACTCGCCACATGATCAAATACGCCCTTTAAGAACTGGCATTCGAGGGTTTTCCAATCCCCACTAAAACCACTCCAATCCAGCAGCGTATCATCCAAATCAAACAGAATCGCTTTCAACATGAGGTCGTGTTTTCCAATATATCAACAGGGCGAACTACACGCTCGCCCTCAAATTGCGATGGGTAGCTTAGGTTTGTACAGGTTCGCTGGCGCGCCACTGGAGCATGGTTTGTTCCAAGCCCACACGATAATTCGGATAACGGGGCTGCCAACCCAAGACTTGCTTGGCCTTGTCGTTCTTTAGGCGCACCGATGAATCCAGTAAGACACGTTGGATAGCTCCGGTAGAACGCTGCAAAACAAACATGGGCGTAGTGGTGGCTTCCAGAGCCGACATGCCCAGCCCGGTCGCCAGATAGTTAGCGAAGGCAAGTGCACCAACAGGTTCATTATCAACCACATTGATGATTTCACCGGCGGGCTGCTTTTCAGCAGCTAAAACGGCAGCCTGTGCCAGATCAGACTCATAAATCCAATTATGGACGCTGTGGCTGTCGCCCAAATAAGGGCTGCGTCCACGACGAATGACTTCACCCAACGCATGAATGCCGGGCGTTTCGCCGCCGTAGACGAAGCCCGCACGCAGCACACAGGCATTCAAACCACTGCTCATGACTTGATGTTCAGCGGCAAGGATGGGACGCATGACACGATTTTGATGCCCCACCTGTTCTTCGGTCAGCCATTCACCATGAGTATCACCCACCACCGAGGCATAGCTGGTGTAGACGATAAACTTCACACTGCCTTCTTTTGCTGCATCGACCAACGCCACCGCGCTTTGAACCATCAAACGTTCCTGCGTTTCATAGCCATCTTTGCTGGGAAAGCTGTTTCCGGCCTGTGGCAATAAATGGATCACCACATCGATTTTGGACATCGTAAACAGGCTTTTCAGTTCGCCCGCACGAGACGGGTCGGAATAGGAAGGCAGTGCACCATCCTGCCGCGCTTTAGTCGCGCCGTCCAAACCATCGGTTAATACAGTCACTTTATGCCCACGCGCAATGGCCTGCCGTGTAGCCTCGCGCGCCACACCAGACGCGCCACCAGTGATGAAAATATTCAGTGGGGAATTGGTATCCATAGTTGGTCTCATCTTCTCTTTGGGCTGGTTCAATAGCATCATTATGCCATTTTCTGAGCCACCCAGCAATGAAGAAAGAACCCTGCCTGCAAATATCCGCCAGCATGGATACAATGAAGGTTATTCCATTCAATGGTGGAGATTAGATCGCCGTGCAGTTTACGATTAAAGGCATTCGCTACAACTTCATACCTATCAAGGAGTTTCGTGCTGCACACCGGCTGCCTGCTACGTTCAACATTGCCCTATTTGAATCCAAGGATTACGCAGGATTAGGACGCATTGATGCAGCGGGTACGGCACTCAATCAACTCCGTGCAGCCGTCCTTGCCGCACTACCCGAACATGTCTTGCCACTGAATTGGCTGAGTGTACTGCCGGACATCACCCGTTTATTTGAGGCGCAGCTATACCAGATTAACGATCAAATTGGCCTGCGGGATGTGGAAATCGAGTTCGCGGTAGCGGGTTTTAGTGATGCACTGCAAGCCTATGCCTACGCATTTGTATATGCCTACAGCACACACACACCGGTTCCTGACTTCCAGACTGTTTATATTGAGTGGCTGAACGGCACGATCAAAGTATTCGCGCAGCAGCATTCTTACTTGCTCGATGATGCATCCTGCACCATTCAGGTCATTGCCCACGCTTATGGACGCATCGGTTTGCTGATTCATGCCGCCGACACTTATGCGGTATATGATCCGATGCTGGTGTGTCCCGCCGAAGGCTTCATGACGAACTTACTCACGGATGTTGCAGCACATATGCGACAGGCGAGCGGCTAGAATGCCCCGTACGCTGGTTGTGATCATAAGCATCAGCAGCCTGATGTTTGGGTTGTTGATCGGCGGACTGCTAGTGTTAGGGCGGATTTTTCCCAGCGACCAACTCATATTGGTAACGTATGAAACCTTTCACACATCGATTGTTTTACTCGATGTTTACCATCATGTTCAAATCAAATTGATCCAAGATGGGTATGCACCGTCTTGGTCGCCGGATGGTGAACGGATTGCATTTTATTTGACTACGGATAATCAGTTCGACTTATACATCATGGAACTGTACAGCCGCCAAATTACACCTCAAGTGCGCCGTTTGGCCCAACGCAATGTTAATTCGAGCAGCCCTTCATGGTCACCTGATGGACGCGAAATCATCTTGGGTTCGAGTTTATATGGCACACTTGGGATTTATGCGACCTCGGTTAATTGTGCGACCACCTTAAAACGCTGTGCAAGACATGTGTCACCTGAAGATAAGTATTACCAGTATTTCGCCCCCTCATTTTCACCTGATGGACGGTCGATTATTTTCGTATCTGATAAAGGTCGGAGCAAGAAAGATTCATCGACTCTTTACAATAATATCTATATTATGAACCGGGATGGAAGTAATCTGCGACGCCTAACCGATAACCGTGATAGTGATTCCTTCCCTGTTTGGTCACCTGACAGCCGGCATATCGTCTATGTGGCAAAAGATCTTCAATCGCATCAATCGAAGCTCATCATTCTGGATACCCAATGCAAGGCTGGCAGTAATTGTAGCCGCCTGTTGTTCAGCAACATTCTTGATAGGGTTCTTATGCCTTCATGGTCACCTGACGGCAGTTCGATTGTGTTTGTCGACGGCAGCAGCGGCAAATTTGAATTGTTTAGTATCGATAGCGACGGGCAGAATTTGCTGCAATTAACCTATAACGAAATTGGCGAAGGTAATCCAAGCTGGCGACCGTAACCAAAGTGCGCCATGCTTGTTTCGAGATGGCGGATAAGCTAATATCCAAAAATCTCACTTTCGCATAAATCGTGTCGTTTATAATGGGTGACCGATTGGTACCATCAAAATTTACATTTAGCAGCGGCAGGCCAGTATCTAGATGTTCCGTACGCTGGTTGTGATCATAAGCATCAGCATCGTTATATTCGGGCTGCTTATTGGAGGTATACTGCTGTTCGGTCACATTCTGCCGACCAAACAATTGGTTTACGTCACATCGCAGCGCAACCGCTCTGATCTCTTCATTCTGGATCTTTACCACCGGATTCAAGTGAAACTCATCAATGAAGCCTTCACACCAGCATGGTCGCCAGACGGGGAACGGATTGCCTTTTACTCGCCACGAGACGGTGGACGCGATCTGTATATCATGGATGTCTACAGCCGCCACACCAAACGGTTGACGAACAATAACGTCAACAATGCCAGTCCATCGTGGTCACCGGACGGATATGAAATCGCTTTTGCGTCTGATTTTGGCGATGCCTTCGGGATTTTTGTAATGCCAGTCGATTGCAGTGATAGTTTTGAGCGCTGCGCCAAACGGCTGACGCCCGATGACCATTATTGGTACGCTGCACCGGCCTGGTCACCGGACGGCAAACGCATCACCTTCGTTTCCACGCGCGACACGACCAACCCAATTGACGATTCACTGGGCAATTCCGATGTCTACATCATGAACAGTGACGGAACTGGCCTTAAACGTTTGACTGAAAATCTCGGTGAGGATTATACGCCAGCATGGGCACCGGACAGCCGTCATATCGTTTATTCGGCACAGAACATCAAATTCGGCACGATGGAAATCCTGATTATGGACACGACATGCGATGCGACCAAAGATTGTACGCGTACCTTATTCAGCGATATTGTCGATCTGATGCCTGCGTGGTCAAGCGATGGGGGTTCGATCGTGTTTGTGGATGCCCGCTATGGCAGCTTTGAAATGTATATCACTGATACTGAAGGACGCTACCTACAGCGGTTGACCTACAACAACATCGACGAAAGCAGCCCGCGCTGGCGACCCTAACCAGATTTGAAATGCAAATCCCATTTCAGTCCGCTTGCTTGTGTTGGGTTGTTAGATACGTTAATATCCACACCATAATTTTTTCGTTTCGTAGATGATGTTTTTACGAAAGTATTACGCTGATGAAGAGGAGGCGCAATGAATTCACAGGTTGCACCTAATTATGGTAGACGGGCGGTTTGGCTACTGCTGGCACTCGGAGCAGTGAGTATCATTCTGGCAGTGGTATCCGGCAGTGCGGAAAACTTTCTGACGTTTAATATCACCCAACTGCTGGTTCTAGGAATTATTCTAGCCGTAGGCGCAATACTGCTCTTTTTGGGCCAGTTCGCCAACGTATCTGCTGGAACGATTGGCAGCGTGATTATCGGGCTGGGTATTACTGCGATGATCGTCTCGATTGTGCTGGGACTAGGTCGTCTGGCAAGTGATTTCCTGAGCTTCGACCTGACGCAAATTCTAGCAATCGGCGCGGTATTTGTCGTGGTGGGATTGATCGTCCGCAATTGGTTAGCATCAACCGACAAAATTAATGTGCCAAGCCGCATCGCGTGGACGGTAATCGTCCTTGGTGCCATCCAAATAATTGTAGGGATTATTGCTAACAGCAGCGGACTGCTCGGCTTCAGCGGGATTCAACTGGTCGCGTTGGGTGTGATTTTCGTGATTGTCGGTATCCTGCTGCTGATCTTCTTCAGCGGTAGTTATGAACCCGCACCCCAGCCCATGGCGCAACCACGAACCACACCAATCCGGTCATCGGCTCCACCTGCCCCGAATATGCCCAAAGCTACCGTGCCGCCGCCTGCACCAACTGTCACTACCCAGGCGATGCCAGTTGCAGCAGCCGCTGCCGCCGCGCCAGTGGTACGTGCCTCGACTAAACGCGATGACCTGCTGATTATTGAGGGCATCGGCCCGAAGAGCAAAGAGGCGCTCTACAAAGGCGGCATCACCACTTTCGAGCAAATCGCTAATCTGACGCCTGATGATCTCTATCGGATCGTCAAGATTGAAGGTGGGGTCAATTTGGTGAATGATACCAAAACATGGCCGAAACAAGCGCGTTTGCTGGCAGATGGCAAAGTCAAAGAGTTCGAGGAATATGTGAAGTATCTCGTCAATTCGCGCGATACCAACACCAAATAGTCAACCGATGATCTGACTCAAAAGTAGGGACACAGTATCGTGTCCCTACTTTATTTCGGGCGGGTAATGTGGGGTATCATTTAACCGTCTAGACTATAATCAGACACACCAGTGAGGAATATTATGCTCATCACCCATAATGACGCTGCCTTACGCGATCTTCTGACCAGCGCTCATGTGATCGCGGTCGTCGGCCATTCAGACCGGCCTTCCCGCACCAGTTACCAAATTGCGGCTTATCTGCGCCGCGCGGGCTATAAGGTATATGCAGTCAATCCAGAAATCAGCAGCGTCGATGGCGAACCCAGTTATCCGTCGTTAGCGGATGTGCCGGAGCCGATCGATATTGTCAATGTCTTTCGCCGTTCGCAGTTTTTGGCAGATGTGGTCGAACAAGCCAAAACGGTCAAAGCAAAAGCAGTTTGGGCACAACTCGGCGTCGAAAGCCACAGCGCTGAAACAATTGCTGAGGCTGCTCATTTACCGCTGGTCATGGATACCTGCATCAAGGTCGCACATCAGCGCCTGATGCCGCGATAAATTAGCCGCCGTTTGCTATCCGTTTCAATACGGGAATAATCAACTCAACCGCAAGGCCGCGATGGCTGATGCGGTTTTTCTCATCAAGTGGGATGCTGCTAAAGGTAGACTTATAACCTCGCGGGATAAAAACCGGATCATAGCCGAAGCCACCACCACTTTGATCTTCTACGAGCGCAATCTGCCCTTCACATACCCCGCGCACAGAGGTGGTTTCGCCCGTTTGCGGATTCGCCACCGCGATGACACAGGCAAAGCGTGCGGAACGTTTTTCGGCTGGTACGCCTTCCAACGCGCCAAGCAGCTTAATCCGCCGATCTTTTGGTGTAAGTCCCGGCCCACCATAACGCGCAGGGTAGACACCCGGTTCGCCGCCGAGCGCATCCACAAATAAGCCCGTATCATCCGCTAACGTTACCAAACCACTGGCCTTCGAATAGGCATTCACTTTGAGCGTGGCATTTTCTTCGAGCGTGGTGGCATCTTCGGCAACATCCATATGATCCAAACCCACGTCTTTGAGGCTGAGTAAGCGGACATCCGTGTCGCCTAGCAGTTCATGGAGTTCGCCTAGTTTACCGGCATTACTGGTTCCAATTAATAAATCCATGCTGTATCACCCGCGTTTTATGATTTAGGAAGTGCATATTTTAAAAGATGCTGCGCCAATAACCAGTCTGATGGTTAACGTTTCGCTGCACTGCGGGCAACGGACTGCTATAATTGGCGGGTTCATCATAGTTAGGGAGTCGAATCCTTTATGTCCCCATTAGGCACGATGGCCGGATGCGAATACTCGGTGACCGAACAGGGTATACACCAGTTCATTTTCCGTGAGCCTTCCAAAGAAGCCATAGATGATTTCTTCCGCAAACTGGAACATATCTTCACCATTACTCCAAGCGGGGGTACAAACCGTTACATCGTTGATATTACACAGGCTGGCGAACGCGATGTGTCGCTGGTTGCCAATGTTCAGCGCTTCCGCCGCCTGGAAACCCTGCATCCAGAACGTCCGCGCGGGCGCACCGTCATTTTGCACCGTCCGGGTTTAGCCTATTCCTTTATTGACAGTTTCATCCGTGCCATCGCGCCCAGCCGTGACATCACGCGCTTTTTTCCGGTCGATAAGCGCGACGAAGCGATCTCATGGGTGCTTAGCGAAAGCCGTTAATCCTCATGCCAGCCACACACATCGCAACCTTCAAAGTACGTCACTACGAATGTGACGCGCTCGGTCACCTCAACAACGCCAATTATGCCCGTTATATGGAAGAAGCTGCTTTCGAGGCATCGGCTTCGGTGGGCTATGACAAAGCCCGTTATGATGCGATGGGGCATTTGTGGCTAGCCTACGAAACCGAGATTAAATATCTGCAACCCGTAGTCTACAGCGATACGATTGAGGTCAAAACATGGGTGGGTGATTTCCGGCGGGTGCGGTCACGCCGATTTTATGAGTTTCGCAAAGTTGGTCAAGAAAGTCCTGTCGCGACAGCCAATACCGATTGGGTGTATCTGGAAGCCGCCACCGAACGTCCAACGATTGTCCCACCGGAGTTAATCGCGGCATTCGTCCCTGAAGGGTTAAGCGAAACCCCTTCGACACGCACCCGGTTCCCTACCCCGCCTGCGCCACCCGCGAATGTCTACAAGCTGCGCCGCCGTGTCGAATGGCGTGATCTTGATACGGCTAAACATGTCAATAACGCAGTGTACTTCAACTATATCGAGGATTGCGGAATGCAAGTGGCAGTCCATTATGGATGGCCGTTAGCACGTTCACAGGTCGCAGGTTGGGCAGCAGTCGCCCGTGAACATCATATCGAATATAAGCATCCGGCTCTACTGGATGACGAGCTAGAGATTAGCACATGGGTCACGGCCAATGGTCGCGTCAGTGCGGATCGTTTCTATGACATCATACGACCGCGTGATGGACTGCATCTGGCACAGGCGCGTACAACATGGGTGTGGATCGACCTGCAAAGCGGCCGGCCCATCCGCATCCCTACCGACTTCTTGAGAGATTTCGCGCCGAATATCGTTTAGCGCGCACTAAACCGATAGCAATCCAATGATATGACTGACGGTGTGTGCCAAAAATACCGCGCCACCGGCCATAATTTGCCAGTTTATGCGCTCGTGATTCCGGACAACGGCAGCGACTTTATAAGCCAAATACTCAAATGACACCGCAAACAGAATAAACGAGCCAATCTGTGTACCCCACGTCAAATTGCCGTGTGCGCCATCAGGTCGTTCGTTGAAGAAATAGGCTTGTGCCAGCGTGATCAAAAATACCAACCAGCTTAAATTTAGCGCTGTGTTATTCCGTGTATCGCGCCAGTACATCACATAAATGAGCGCTGGAAAAGCGATCGAAGCCAACAAATCAAACAGCAACCAGCTATAAGTGACGTGATTTAGCGTAATGAAGTAATCAAACGGTGCGAACACAATCCTGGTGGAACCACCATGAAATTGGGATATGGGATCAGGTCCGAACAAAAAGAAGTACTGCCATGTCAAAACCAATCCCGCAGGTATCAGTACTGATATAAATAACCGCGCCCGATTTCGAGAAGAGGATCTAAAAAAGCTGTACACAATCAATAGGCCAATGGCAGGAACAATCGCTATCGTGTAACTGGGTTTAGCGAGGGTAGCCAAGACGGTAAGACACGCAGCGGAAAATCCGAGTAAACCAGGATGAGGCGATGTGCCGTATATCATATTCAGAATGGTAAAAAACAACAATACAGCCAAGGGCTTGAGTAAGTTAACAGTGGGATTGTAATAAGTGTTCGCGAATAGAAAAGCATTGCCTTGCCCTGGCAAAAGCGTATCACGTAACAAGCTTATCGGGCCAAGAAGCATCAATGCCAGTACTGCGGGGACCCACACGTAGCCAGAGATAATTTGCGATCCTTGATGACGCCTGTTCAGCCACTGCAACAATTGATAAGTTGCCAGGGCCGTGACAATCGCAGCCAACAGCATGACCAGATAACCGCCATTTTCAATATTAGGAACCAAGCGGCTTTCAAATAAGCCAATGGCTGAAACGTGATAGAGAAAGTGGGGCGGTAAAGCATGAGGATCGCTCATCGCAATGGCAGCAAACATATTATGGTCAATATAATCTTGTACCAGATTGACCTGTGCGCGAAGTAATGGCCCAAAAATGGCAATCACCAAAACCAAAAGCATAGCACGCGGGCCAACGGCTAAACCAGCCAAGATTGCCAGACTAACCACAAAAATGATTAACACGAGCAGCCCAAACGGCGTGCTATAAGATTGAGTTACCGGAAGTGCATAGGTCGCCTCGTGACCATCTTGAAAAACCACTCTGAATACAGGTGGTTTGCCCACAGTGCAGCTTTCCCCTGCTCCCTGGCCAATCTCGCCATGTCCGTTTAGATAGACTTCGCGAATACCTTCCAAACGCCATGTAACGTATACGCACTGCGCTGGAAACAGCATACGATCCCGCGAAGCCGTTACGAGAACGCTGCTGGTTGGACTGTTATCTTGAAGTTGAAGGGGTTGTGCCGCCTGATTGTGATTCAGGAGCAGTACGCCAGTGACAATGACCAAAACGGCGCAAATTATGATGTTTTTGGATTTGAGTTTCATTGGTGGAGTATACTGTGGTGCATGGGACTTTCATATAGAGAATTAGTTACTATAAGCCGATAGCATTCACGTTCACTATTGGCAATAGATGGCGTACATCAGGTCTACTGTTGAGTGCCACGAGGATTAAAAATGTCCAAGTCGCCGCGCCGACGGAATCCGGCTGAAGAATATGATCGTTTCATGATGGGCAGCAAAACGGCTGCGACACCACGTGGAATACTGCTTCTGGCAGGCGGGCTGGTCGGCAATAGTGTGTTATGGCTAACCGGACTGATCACGGTCGCGCGGCTGGGTGTTGTATTGGCTTTTGTGGTGGTTACCGCTGTCACATTGGGCATTGTGCAGCGTATCGCGCCCGCGCTCGAATTGCCAGTAACGCTGCTAGTGAGTGCCATAATAGCCCTGATACTGGTGATCATCGGTGTAATCGCACTCAAAACTGTGCTGCATCGCGATTCTCAAAAACTTGGCCAACAGCCAACCTTTGGCGTTTTTGATGAAGACGCCCGCATCCGTGACAAACAAAACTACCGCCGTAAATCAGGTCGCTAAAATCTATGCGTGATGATCATCCACTGTATGCACTTGAGTCACACCGCGTTTGGGAATGCCCGTGGTATGCGGTGCGCCAGGACCGCATTCACCTGCCGGATGGCAGTGAAGGCACCTATAACGTTGTCGAATTGGCCGATGCCGTTTGGGTTGTCCCTGTGACGACCGGGGGCGAGATCGTGCTGCTGTGGCATTATCGCTATCCTCTGCAAACATGGGGATGGGAACTGCCTTCGGGCGGCGGCGTCCGATCAATTGAAGAAGCTCTACCGGCTGTCCAACGCGAACTGCGTGAGGAAACCGGCGGTATAGCGACTGATTGGCGCTATCTGATGCGCGTCAGCACCTGTAAAGGCGTCAGCACGGAACATGCCCACTTGTATCTCGCCACTGGTGTAACTCTCGGCAGTACTGACCACGAACCCGCCGAAGTGATGACGGTACACACCTTTCCTACCGCCGAGGTTTACCGAATGGCACGCGCAGGTGAAATCCATGATGGCGTTGGTGTGCTGGCTTTACTATTGGCCGAGCCATTTCTAGCCGAAAAAACCTCATAAAATAGTTCACATATCTGGCGACAAAAAGCAATTCCAAAACCTCTATCTAATTAGGGCGGCTTCTGTCCTAATCTGCTTTTATAGTTAAAAGTAGATCAGGGTTGTTTTGATTATGAGGAGGCCAGATGAAAATCTTAGTCACAGGTGCAACAGGTACGGTTGGACGTCAGATTGTTGAACAGCTCGTCGAGTCCGGTCATCAGGTACGCGCACTGACGCGGAATCCGGCAAAAGCAAACTTACCGGCTGGCGTTGAAATTGTGGCGGGTGACTTAACCGATCCGGCGTCGCTTGCACCGGCATTGGAGGGGGTTACGGGTCTGCACCTCATCAAATTTGGCGGGGATGATTATGCCGACCTCGAAACGGGCCGAGAAATCATTGCACTGGCGGAAAAAGCCGGTGTACAACGATTAACAGTATTGATGGGTGGCACAAAAGGCCGCCTTGAAGAAGCCGTCGAATCCAGTTCACTGGCATGGACATTCCTGCAACCGGTAGAGTTCATGGCAAATGTGCTGGAATGGGCACCTTCAATTCGAAATGATGGTGCGGTCAGCCTGCCCTTCGGCGACCGAAAATCTGCTATCGTCCATGAAGCAGACATCGCTTCAGTCGCTGTGGCCGCCCTGACCAACGATGGGCACAGCGGCAAAACATATACCATTACGGGCGGTGAAGTCCTCACACCGCGCCAGATGGTACAAATGATTGGTGCGACACTCGGGCAAGAGATCGGATTCAATGAACTGACCGAAACCGAAGCGAAAGTCCAGTGGCAGGCAGCAGGGATACCTTCTCACGTAATTGACTTTCTATTGTGGGTCTATGGCAACACACCGCCCATGGGTTATACGGTCGTTCCGACTGTCGAGCAGGTTACCGGACATCCACCTCGCACGTTCGCCCAATGGGCAGCCGAACACGCATCTGCATTCCGAATACAAGCATCAGCATCGGTATAAACGATTTCGATAGTTAGCCAAACAGGTTATATTGGGGTAAGCCAACACTTACCCCAATGAAAATCGAGGATTTAGGCCATGCCGCTTATCACCATTTTGACAGGGCCATCAGCTGCCGGTAAAAATACCGTGGGTTACACCTATGCCCGACAATTCGCACAGCAGTGCGCGGTGATTGACGGCGATCAGGTGCGTTGGATGTACACACAGCCACACGTCGCGCCGTGGCATGGTGAAGAAGGTCTACGACAGCATCAAATCGGCGTTCGACATGGCGCACTGTTGGTCCGTTCGTTCAACGGACTAGGGGTGGAGGTTGTGGTATTGGATGTCCTGTGGGCAGATTTGGCGGCTATTTATCGCAGCCAGTTAGCCGGTTTGCCCATGCGCATTGTGCGCCTCCTGCCAACGCTCGAAGAATGTTTGCGCCGTCATCATCTACGCCCACCGTCAATTAGCGACGATGAACTTCAGTGGACATATGACCACACAGCGGCACTGACCGATTATGATTTGACGCTGGATACAACCAACTTATCACCAGAACAGGTCGCCCAATGGCTGAGCGATACCACTAAGGGTTAATTCCACACAAATACCAACAAGGTCGTCAGCAGCAGCGCGCCCATAATCAGCGGCCAGTAAGCCAACTTCGGAATGAGGTTGTTGCGATAATGCAGCAGCGGTGAATTGGGACGCTTGACGATTAAGAAGGTATTCATCGCTACGCCGATGATGGCGAGATACAGCAGGATATACAAACTCTCAAGGTAGGTAATCCCAACTGCCGCGATATTTTCACGCAAGGCAGTATGGGCCACAGCAATCACAAAAAACAAGGCCGCCGCATAATTCAGACTGTTGACCAATTCTTCTTTATCGCCCACCTCACGGTCGTTCAGCAAGAAGGCGAATAACATACCTGCCGCCACCACACCCGGCAGCAAATAGGCAATAAACGGCCCAACGAATCCACGCTGTGAATTGATGGTGAAGGTTAAGTCGGGGTGATTGTTACGTTCGTTACGGGCGAGAATACCCAGGTTGGTTTTGGTCGAGTCGCTGTGATAGGTAAATTGGCTGCTCTCAATCGTCCAATTATTGATATTCACGCCGCTATCGACACCGGGCAGCAAGCTGGGATTAATCAGGTTATAGGCGCTTAAATCGGGAGTCAGCACAATATTATGCTCTAAATCACGCGGGATGATTTTCAAGGTAATATCGCGGCTGTCGAACGGAAACTGCTGCGTATTAAATTCCTGCCGCAGCACCGTATTGATCGACCAGACCATTACCCATTCATCACCCTGTTTGGTGCGCTGAACCTGATCGATGGTGTACTGCTCGCTGATAATTTGGGGCAGCAAAAATCCACGCTCAACATCATTGGAAATATCTGTTTTGTAGCGCATCCAGATAAGCGCGTTGATGGCAACCGATGTGGCGTCCGGAAATTGGATGGCCGTAATCTGTACACCGGTTGGGACTAAGATGGGTGGGTCGGCCACGCCCAAGTCATGGGTATACGTCTCGATGTAGCGGTTGACTGCCGTCTGGTTGGTAATCGGTACGCCGTCATGGGTACGGATGCTGGTCGCCAGCGTCCATATCACCCCAATAATGAGCATCGACAGCAGCGTGAAAAGACCGACCATCAACCATAATCCACGTGCTGTGCCTTCATAAGCACGCAGCCACAAGCCCGCACCACACAACAGCAATACCGCTGCCCCTATAGCGATACTGACCTGCTCCTGTAACGTCGCGCGTGGGTTCGGCTGAAACTCGGCTTTGTTAAGGACGATCCCCAGCGTCCAATGGGTAGCAGGAATCGGCTCGAAGAAATCCCACGAGACCTGCCCTGTTACCGAATCGCGGTTTTCGCTGCTAAAAGACTCGCCATTAATCCCCCGCTGCGCGCTCGCTTTCAAAGCTTGATCGCCCAACGAATCAGCCAATTGGAAAATAGTGGAACGGGCCACCTGCTCCTGTATCGGATAGGCCAGGAATGTTCCGCTGGCTGAAACGACATAACCATAACCTGTCGACCCCAGTTCCAGCCTGGACATCAAATCGCGCATTCCCTGTAACGAGTAATCAATTGTTACCACACCTGCCGGAACACGCTGATTGCTGGTAGCATCAAGCCGATAAAACGGTACGCCGTACTCAATCAGCACCTTACCTGCGCCGGTTGCCAGAAAAGGTTCCTGCCACATCGCGCCGTTTTCCAGCGGTTGGTGATACCACGCCGTTTTTGCTGCTTTAGGGTCATCAGTCGATGCAATTGAATAGTCGTAGCTGGCCCCATCCAAATTGGCGAAGGTACCATCCGCCTGTTGATAATAATAAGATTGGTATAACCTGACTGCCGGATTGTAAACGTAAGGCTCGAACGTAACGGCCAAACCGTCAATGGTCGGGTGCTGTTTAACTTCAGCTTCCAGCCGTTTGCGAAAATCGGTATAGGCCAGTTTGCCATCGCTCAAATCGTTGGCGACATTATCAGCAAGCGACATCACGCCGCTAAACACCTGATTGATCTCAGCGGCAGCGCTGCCGGCTTGCTGTCGGGCGTTATTGAAAGCCGCTTCTTCCAAAGTGGTGCGGGTGCTGCGGTACTGGATTACAAACCATGCCGTAGCCACCAGGGCCACTGCGCACCCAGCCCAAAGAATATTACGCGCGCCCGAAATCCAGCGTTTTGACTGCCGTTGGGTCATGTTCAGCCTATCGTTATAGTTGGCACACAACTGTAATATCAGGTGAATTGTACCCTATTCTGGCGCGATGCGTGCCTCGTCAAGATGCGCAAAGATTGCGTCGACCGTTTCATCGACGGTCATTGCTGACGTATCCAACCAAAGGCCAATTCGAGGGGTCTCGTATTTGAGCGCGTGATCGAGTTCCTCGGGGGTCCACGAGTGATAAACTTGCTTATGGCGGTGGGCATCACGCTCAACCGCAACCGCCGGGGAAGGACACAGTACCACCACGTAAAGCGGCCATTCTTTGTGCATCACTACCACATCTTGAAGAATTTCACCGATGATGACGTCCTGATAAACCACATTAAAGCCCGCCGCGCAGTAACCATCGGCGGCCCGGGCGGCCAAGGTATATCGCAGCCGTAGTTGACTGAGCGCTTCTTCATCCGGTTGCGGAAGCATATCGACACGCCCATTGATAATCATGCGCCGGAAAAGATCGCCGCGCAGATGGACACTTTTCGACAATTTTTCGGCTATGCGCTGGGCAATAGTGGACTTGCCTGACGCCATAATACCCGTGATTAAAATCTGCGATGGTGATGAGAATTCCATTTGGACAAGTCCTCAAAAAATAACGCTGACCACAGTATAACAACAAAGCTGAACCAGTAGCGCCATTTATCACCTGAGATAAGGCTCATTCATCACTGGCTCACACGATGCTTCCCAACCGATAATGACACAGTACGAAACCGATCTTGAACACTAGGAGGCCATGTGGCCGAAGCAAGCTGTCACAGCGCAGGAGAAGCAACTGTTAATTCTGGTGCTATTCTCCTCATTGGTAATCCCAACGTGGGCAAGTCGGTCATTTTTGGCGCACTGACGAAACGTTACGTCACTGTATCCAATTATCCCGGCACAACCGTCGAGATTACCGAAGGCGCACTACCCGACGGTCAAAAGATTATTGACACACCCGGCACGAACAGCCTGAGCAGCGCCAGTGATGACGAACGCGTAACCGCTATGGTACTGTTCAGCCACCTTGATGACGTCGGTGCGGTGATCCAGGTGGTAGATGCCAAAAATCTCCGGCGTGGGCTGCTGCTGACGCTTCAACTTTCGGAGCTTGGCGTTCCGCTGCTGCTCAACCTCAATATGCTCGACGAAGCCAACTCCAATGGCGTAACCATTGACAAAAATCTGCTGGCATCTCGCCTTGGCATTGACGTCACCTCGACTATTGCTACGCAGGGCGTAGGCATAATGGAACTCACGGCGGCAATTTCGCAGGCGCGGAGTCCCAACTGGCAAGTGCGGTACGAGCCAACGGTCGAGCAGGCTTTAGACACCATCGCTGAATGGCTGCCTGATGAGGCCAAACATCGGCGTGGCATCGCCCTTCGTTTACTTTCCGGTGATGATGCGCTGGCCTCACAATATCATCTTAATGGCGCACTAAGCAGCTTGCAGGACCGCTTAGCTACAACTTATGGGCGTCCTATCCGAACGACGCTCATCAATCAACAGATGCAGGCCGCGCAATCCCTGATGAATGAAGTAATGACCGTTGCACAGCCGACTGACAACACATTCAAGACCCGCTTGGCCCACTGGATGATCCACCCAATCGGAGGGTGGCCGATATTGTTGGCAATCCTGTGGCTGATCTATAAGTTCGTGGGGGAATTCGGCGCAGGCACGCTGGTTAAATTCATGGAAGGGACGGTTTTCGGCGCGTGGATTAACCCGCTGGCAACCCGTATCGTTGATGCTGTCATACCGATCCCGCTCGTTCATGATTTACTGGTCGGTAACTATGGCATTATCACGATGGCCCTGTCTTATGGGCTGGCGCTGGTGCTGCCTATCGTCGCAACTTTCTTTCTGGCCTTCTCGATCCTCGAAGACTCCGGTTATCTACCACGATTAGCCATTATGTTTAACCGCGCGTTCAGCCTTATGGGTCTAAACGGTAAGGCCGTGCTGCCGATGGTGTTGGGTTTAGGCTGCGACACGATGGCAACACTCTCGACACGTATCCTTGAGACGCGGAAAGAACGCATCCTCGTCACCTTATTACTAGCGCTAGGAGTCCCCTGCTCGGCTCAACTTGGGGTTGTGCTCGGCATGTTGGGATATGTCAGTTCGACAGGCGTGCTGATCTGGGGCGGTGTCATTCTCGGCACGATGATGATCGTCGGGTTGATCGCTGCCAAGCTGCTGCCCGGTGAACGGAGTGATTTTATCCTCGAACTGCCACCACTGCGCCTACCGCGCCTCGACAACATCACTATCAAAACGTTAGCGAGGCTCGAATGGTATCTCAAAGAAGTACTGCCGCTGTTCATCGTCGGCACGTTGATTTTGTTGGTTCTCGACAAAACGGGTGTGCTGGTGATCGCTGAGCAAGCCGCATCACCATTGGTGGTTGGATTGCTCGGCCTGCCGAAAGCCGCTACAGGAGCTTTCTTAATCGGCTTTTTGCGCCGTGATTATGGCGCTGCGGGGTTGTTCGCGCTGGCACTTTCGGGCCAACTAAACAGCCAACAAATCGTCGTCAGTTTGATAGTCATCACCCTATTTATCCCGTGTATCGCCAACGTCCTGATGATCATTAAAGAATATGGCGGGAAAGTCGCCCTATGGGTTGCACTAACGGTTTTCCCATTGGCCTTTTTTGTAGGCGCAGTCGTCAACATGGCGCTCAATATGTTCCACATCGCCGTTTGAAGCCGAGCGAGGTTTATCATGCACTGTCCGTTATGTGGATTTGAATTTGAACCAACGTCCATGTCGTGTCACTCGTCGTGCGCGTTTAATGACAGCTGCGGCATTATATGCTGTCCCAACTGCGGCTACCAGATTCCTGACGAACATAAGTCACGCATGGCTGATGCGTTACGGCGTTTTATCGCCCGCAGACGCGAGGAAGACAATCAAGAACCCGTACGTCCGCTCAGTGCCATGCAACCGGGGCAGTCCGGCAAAGTGGTCGCAATAAATTCAACCAACCACATGCGAATCGAGCGGCTGCACGTGCTGGGATTGGTGACGGACGCCTTAATCACGCTTGAGCAAAAACGCCCAACTTATGTGTTAAAGGTGGGCTTTACAGAGTTGTCAATTGACCACGAAATCGCGACCAACATTATGGTTGATGTTTCAGCCTGACGATGCGCTTTACCCTGTCACTTTCATTCCTGCACTGATGCCGTTGACTGTCGCCAGCACGTTACGCATGACTTCGTTGTAAGACGGGGCATCGGGATTTAACACACGTAACTGCTGCAACAAATCCACCTGAATAAAGTTCAGCGGATCGACATATGGGTTGCGCCGTTCAATCGAACGCTGCATCACCGGCGACTTCTGAAGCAGTGAAGGTTCATCGAAAACGTTGCACACCATCTCGCAAGCCAGATCGTATTCACGCTTCATCTCACTAAAAATTGTTTCGCGCAGTTTCGGATCACTCACCAGCGAAGCATATAACTCGGCGATGCCCATATCGGCCTTAGCCAAATCCAACTGTGCGTTCTCCATCAGCGCCTTGAAGAACGGCCACTCGGCGTACATGGTTCGCAGAGTCGCTAAACCATCGGCGTGTTCATCACAGTACCGCTTAAGCGCTGTGCCGACACTGTACCAACTGGGGATGATGGCGCGGCTTTGCATCCACGAAAACACCCAGGGAATAGCGCGTACATCGCTAAAGCTGCTGCCTGATTTACGTTTGGCAGGGCGCGAGCTAATCGGCAGATTCGCCAGTTCATTAATCGGCGTGGCCTGATGCCAATATTGTAGGAAACCCTCGGTTTCATAAACGAACTTGCGGAAGGCTTTGCGCCCCTCATCAGCCAGGAAGTCCATCACCGTCCGCCATTCAGGTTTAACATTGTGTGCGGCTGGCAGGCCAGTGACCAACAGCACTGCGTTGATGACATGGTGCATATGCCGCCGCGCAATATCAGCGTTGCTGTAACGATAGGCGATGACTTCACCCTGCTCAGTAATCTTAATAGCCCCTTGCATCGACAGCGGTGGTTGGCTGAGGATCGCTTGACCGGTCGGACCGCCACCGCGTCCGATACTGCCGCCGCGCCCGTGAAAGAGTTCCAGGCTGATGCCGTGACTGGCACAGATTTCTGCCAGATCATGTTGGGCGGTATACAAATTCCAGTTGGAGGCCATATAGCCACCGTCTTTACCGCTGTCCGAGTAACCGATCATCACCTGTTGATGATTGCCACGCGCCGTTAAATGCTTGTGATATTCAGGATTCGCGAAGATAGCGGTCATTACTTCAGGCGCATTTTGCAGGTCATCAATCGTTTCAAACAAGGGTACGATGTCAATGTCGTCTGCTATACCGACTTCATGTGCCAGCAAAAGCATTGCCAATATATCGCTCGGTTGCTGGCTCATGCTGGCGATATAGGTGTCGATTACCTGTTTACCGTAGCGCTTATGTGCTTGTGCCACCATGCGCCACGTGGCAATGATCTTGTTCGTACCTTCCGAAAACGCAGGTTCCATCGGGAAGAACGGACGCGGGTTAGCGATTTCCATTGTCAACAAGGTCTGTTTATCTTTTTCGGGAAGCGCTTTGTAACTGTCCGTACGCCCATAGTAGCGAAACATTTCATCCAAGGCGGCAGCATGGAGGCGCGCATCTTCGCGCACATCCAACGGCACCAGATGCAAACCGAATAAGCGTACCTTCTCCATCAAACGGCTGAGCGCACCATTGGCCGTATGCCAACCTTTGTTGTGGCGTAAACTGGCTTCCACCAGGGCTAAATCGTCATACAAATCCAAGTGATTCTGGTATTCATCCCGCGCCAACCGTCCACTGATGAGGTTCATCTGCTGGCGGTAAAATTCGGTCGGGAAGCGCTCATCCAGGCCAACGGCGGCTGTTACTGCATCACGCAAATCGTCAGAAACCGGCACTTCATCGGCAGATTGCGTCAGATGTTCACTCAGAAAACTCACTTCCTCCATATAAACACGACGGGCAGCTTCGTGCTGGGTACGCAAAGTTTCCAGCGTGACATCCGGCGTCACGTTCGGATTGCCATCACGGTCACCGCCGATCCACGACGCATAGCGCATTAGGGTTGGCAGTTCTGACCAATCAGCTTCGGGATAATAGAGCTTTAAGCTGCGGCTGAGATCCTCATACATATCCACCACCGTATCCATGATGGATGAGGTAATAAAGTACAAACCGAAATCCACCTCGTCAGCTACCGTCGCCCGCGAGGCGCGTGTGGGCCGCGTCTGCCACAATTCCTCGATTTCGGCAGTGATTTCGTCCTCGACAGCCGTTTGTTCGCGCGGCAGCAGCATTTGCCGGTCACGATCAGCCATCAGATTGGCGATATGTCGCAGTTTGATCAGCACTTCCTTACGCTTGGCTTCGGACGGGTGCGCCGTTAGCACTAAACGAATATTAAGTTTGTCCAGCAGCCCGCGTACCGCATTCGCATCCATTCCCGCGTCATGCAATCGTCTTACAGCCTCATCAATCGACTCGCTGGTACGCCCCTCAATTTCACGCTGGCGCAGTATTCGGATACGCTGCAAATCTTCTGCGATGTTGATTAATTGGAAGTAATTGCCGAATGCTTTAGTCAGCACGCGCTTTTGTTCGAGGTCGATGTTGCTAATGATCCGGGTCAGTTCGCTGGCCGCTTTGGGATCACCGCTGCGCCGTGCCTTGGCTACGGCACGCACTTTTTCCACCATATCAAAAGCCGCCTCGCCATGCTGTTCGCGGATGACGTTACCGAGTAAATTACCCAGCAGTCGGATGTCGTTACTCAATGGGTTAGCGATTTCGCGAGTCTGGGTTTTCTCGGAGATGGGTTCAATGCTCATTAGGCTGCGTTCCTATTAAATTTTCAATTGAACGGAATAGGAACGCAATATTAACGCATTGAGACGGTGATGCAAACATCGATCTTGAGCAATCGGCTGATCGTTAGTTGGTCGCGCTGGCGGCAATCTCGATCAGTTTATCAACGTGTGCCGTATCCAAACCCGGGCTGCCGTAGAGGATAACGACTGTGGCATCCAAATCCGGCAAATAATAAACGGCGCCGGTGAACCCTAACACTGCGCCGGTATGCCCCAATTGCAGACCATGATCGCCGTTGGTCACTTCCAACCCTATGCCGTACTCATCTTTGTTATGGCCTGCGTCGATCATTTGCTGCACCGAAGATTCAGTGAGAATTTCATGATGAGCGAACACTGCTTGATAAAAATGGGTTAAGTCGGCTGTGGTGGATATCAACGCGCCATCACCTAATCCTGCCCCATCGTTGTAATCAGTCACATCGTCGACTTGTCCATCACCGTCAAAGTCCTCGTAGCCATGAACGAACGGCGCACCCTTTTCCTCTATTTGTACGTAAGTGTTTTCCAGTTTCAAAGGTGTAAAAATTTGTTCACGCAATACTTGATAGAGTGGTTTCTGTGTGGCTGCTTCCACGATAAGCTGCATCAGCACATAGTTGCTGTTGCAATATTCGTAACCGTCTCCCGGCGCAAATGAAGCGGGCAGATTATAGGCATAGGTCAATGCTTCTTTAGCTGTCCATTTATGGGTTGTATCTTTTCCGACAGCGGCATAAAAATCGTCATTTAGATATTCGGGGATGCCGCTGGTCATCGTCAACAACTGCCTTATGGTCGACTGGTCAGCATTAGCAATCTGGCTGGTGAGGTCGTTTGGCAGCCATTTTGTGATCGGATCATCCAGCATCAATATATCTTTTTCAGCAAGCTGCATCACTGCTACTGCCAACCATAGTTTGGACATACTGGCGATACGAAAATGGTCATCCGGTGTCGCTGCTATGCTTTCAGTCGTATCCACCAATCCACCTGACGCCGCCCACGTTTGATTGCCAATCGTGATTCGTGCGGACACTGCCGGTCCGTCACTTGGCGCGATCCCGGCAATAAAGCTGTCAAGTTCTGACTGAATATCAGCCGTGGCATGTATCGACATAGCAGGGAGCAGTAATAAGCCCATCACTAAAACGCGGATAATCATTTTCATAATCATGTTCCTTACTGGTGAAAGAAGCAAATGAAAGGATATCTCCTAAATATAGGCCGACTGTAAGCGTGGTTTGCGTGGAGAAAATAAAAAGAGACTATCTGCGCTGTGCTGCTATAGTCTCTTTTATAAGTGGCGCTATTATCTAAACAATGAAACGGGGCAGATAGAAACTCAGGTAATCCAGTCCACCTGCATCGGCCTGAATCAACGTTTCTTGAATATCCGGTGTCCCTAAAATCACATCATATTGACCGAGCATAACCGCCTGACCATCGTAGGTTGCTTGTCCCGCGCCGTCAGTCACATACAGGAACAAATCCTCATCGGAACGTGGCGCTTGTACCTCGGCGTTACCATGAGCGTTCACGGTCGTCGCAGTCAACCGTCCAGTCATGTGCTGTTCCATGGGCGAGTCGTTGCCAATTAGGCTGTACGTTATCGACTCTCCAGTATGTACAGCTGGCAGACTCGAACGTCCGATTTGCTGATAATGCGGCTGTAATCCCTGATGATGACGATCAGCAATAAACCAGATTTGGATCACACGGGCAGGTTCATCAGTCAGGTTCAATTCCTGATGTTCAATATAGTCACCGGAGAACATACGCTGCAAATCACCTTTATTGAGGTCACCTTCGCCGCCGGTTGTATCCTCGTGATGCAGTGTACCTTCCAGCATCCACGTGTAAATTTCCAGACCGCGATGCGGATGCCATGTGAAACCATTGTGCGGTGCGATACGCGTCATGTGAGCGGTAAGCATCCCGCTCAGCCGTTGCAAAGGACTCCAGCCGCCCACCGCGAAATGCGAGTTCAACCAATGAATCGGGTGAAGGGTCGGGAAGGTATCCGCCGCGAAGTGCTGAAAGGGCGTATAGCGCGCAAACCCCGGTTTAATCAACGTCTGTTGTAACGGAAATGTCGCCATATTCACTCACCTGTTATATAAGCAGAAGGGTCTACCATATGGTAAACCCTGATTGTACTTACATTAAATCGGTTATCAAACCAACCGCTTACATTAAATCCGTAGTCCGTAACTTTACGGGGCAAATATACTTGCCCCATCTCACTACCCAAAATTACGCGGGAGCGGCTTCGGTCGCCAGAACAGCTTCGACGTCCAGCTCAATCGTAATATCCTTGGCGACCAACCAACCACCAGTCTCCAGTGCCATGTTCCATGTCAGACCAAAGTCTTCACGGTTAATCTTGGTCTTGCCATTGAAACCGGCTACGGTTGTGCCGAAAGGAGTCTTGCCTTGACCCAGCAATTCGGCTTCAAATGTGACAGGCTTGGTCACACCCTTGATGGTCAAGTCACCGGTAATCTTGGCCTGTGTGCCATCGCTGCTCGGCTCGACCTTGGTGCTTTTGAAGGTCATGGTGGGGAACTTTTCGATGTCCAAAAAGTCAGGGCTTTTCAAGTGACCATCGCGCTGTTCGTTGCCAGTTGAACCCATCGAAGTAGTGTCGATGACGGCTTCGACTGAAGCTGCTGCGGGATTTGCGGGGTCAAAATTGATTGTGCCAGTGATCTTGTTAAAGCTGCCACGTACGGTGGTGATCATCATGTGACGAGCAGCGAAATTAGCCTGTGCATGTGCGGTATCGATATTCCAAAGTGCCATAGTTGTGTATCCTCATTTTCGATTAGCTAAGTGGACTGTAGTCCGTTTACAGAAATGAGAATACAACTTTATTTTCAGATTGTCTATTAGAAAACTGTTAGAAACGGACTATAGTCCTTTTATCGCACCATATTGGCGACTATTGACTGCATATTACTGGTCACATGTTCCAGGCTGTAGCCACGTTCATGGCGCAGGAAATAAACATTGTGGACATCTAATAAGACAAATATGGCATCTGCTACATAATCAGCATTGCAAGCCGCGTTAATCTGCGCCACCAGACCCCGTAACGTCACCCGCCACCACCAGTGTGCGGGATGCGCTAATGATCCGATTGGTCCATTCTCCCCTGCGCTCGCACACAACAGCTCGTTGTTACGTTCAGTAAACAGCAGTACTTCAGCGATAAACCACTGGAGGGTTTCAATTGTCCCACCCTCGTCACGCATCCGGCGCAGAGTACGGTCCTGCAAATCACGCTGATCTTCATCCAACAGTGCCATCGAAAGTTCAAACTTATTCTCGAAGTGACGGTATAAAGTCCCTTTGCCGACACCGGCCGCATCTGCTACCGCCGACATGGTAACGTCCGCTACTTTTTGCTGGGCAAATAGGCGTTTGGCAGTTGCCAGCAGCAGCGCACGGTTTTTGATGGCATCCGCTCGGCTGCGAGAATTATCAATTACATTGAGACTTTCATCCGGCATCATAGTAAAACTCATTCAACTGCTAAGGGGGCGACCTACTAACATCTAGAAAACGTGTTACTAATCAAACTTACATCAGGTTACATAAATATTCTACATGAAAACGCCGGAACAGGTGTCCGGCGTTCGATCATTGTAGATTAGAACAGATGTAAAGCGGTTTATGAAGCCTTTGCCATCTCGCCCATTGCTACCATACGGGTCGAAGGGTGAAGCATACCGGCAATCGCCCGCTGTGAACAGCCAATTACGGGTGAAGTATTTGAGGTCGGATTAGACTCGAAACTCGCACAACAGGCAATCAGGTGGTAAGCCTCTTGTGCTATTTGGGCCACCATACCTGTATCGATGCTTTCCTGCCACTTCCACCACTGCGGTAGTCGCTGCGAAGCATTCTCTAACGCATCACTATCTAACAGGCTAGCAATCGCCGTCTGCTGATTTAACATGGCTTTATACAAATCCCAGGCCTGAGTGGGGCTTCCCGGCTTCATACGGTAATCCTTGCCAAAGCAGGATTGGAATATGCTGGCAGTCTCGATTAATTCTGCAACTTTGGCCGCCAGAAGGCGGGCGAGCGCGGTGTTCATTAACATACACCTTCCGGGTACATCCTCCATCGACTTCTTAACATTCAACTGGAGGATTGTTAACCATACTTAATACATTTTAACAGAATTTAATGATCAAGCGCAAGTAGTGAAACCGCCGATTGGTATAAAGAAATGCTGTCGGTCTTAATTATGTGTCACCAGCTTCAATTCAGGCGGCAAAGATCGCTCCTGAACCCATGCCCTTACCATATTTGTGAACAGTTGAGGATGCTCAGCATTCCACGCATGATGCGCGTTCGGTACAAGTACCGCCACTGTGTTTTTTCGCAGCTTAACAAAATCAGTTAAGCTATCCTTAATCATTGCATTTTCGCCATCGCCTGCTGCCACCAGGAGACGTGTCTGCGACTGACCTTCATCATGAGGCAGCGTAAATATCAGTACTTCTTCAAAGATGCGATAGAAGGCCTCTGTCGGCATCCGTTTGTTATCACGCCGGTACAACTCAGTCACATCTGCCGGAATCTGCATCATCTTCGCTTGCACATTGATGAACCAATCCCGCTTCATCAGGTTCGCCATAACCCTCAGATAGACTCTCCATAGCGCCCTTCGTGAAAAGGGTTTTGCCGATACCCCGCTGACGATCAACGACTCGACCACATCCGTGTAACGATACAGGAGATTAAGCCCTACAAACCCACCCAGCGATAAACCCACCACATGCGCCTTGCCCATTGGCACTTCGCGCTGGATGACCGACGCCACTTGATCAGCGGTATCAGCGAAAGACACCCAGTCACTCTGGTAGCTCTCACCATTAGCGGGAAGGTCAATCGCCACACAGTAATACTCGCTTTCCAGCGCCCCAACTTGCTCCCCCCACATCCAACTGCTAACGCCCGAACCATGTAAAAACACAATCGCGGGTTTCTCTGGTGATCCCCTCCGATATACTGTTAAGCTCATGACCTATCCTTTCCGTCAGGAATCACGATCGACGACAGACTGTAGCGTTTTCGGTCGGGCATCGGCTCAAGCGACATCACCCGCCCGATTAAAGCAATCACATCCCGTTGGAATTGGGCACGTTCCTGTTCATTGAGATAAATCACCGCCGTACTATAAGACATGCCATCGCGTCCTACGTCAGCAGGATCGGCCTCACGCAAATACGCAGCGAAATCATCCATCAGCTTGACCGCAAAAATCGAAAAGTAGCGAAAGTGTTGTTCCGGTGTCAAGGCGTGGATTTCCGCTTCCGTCAACCGTTCAGATCCCTTCACCAACGCATAGGTACGCTCTACGGCGCCATTCACCTCTTGCTCACTGACCACTTCCAGCACATGTCCGTCTAGCATGGTTTTTAGGTGCCGGTAAAGAGTCGCCTGGGGAATATCAGGCAGGATGGCGGCAAGCTGGCGCGGAGTCATCTGACGCCCACCAAGTTCGCTCATTATCCGCAAACGTGCTGGATGCAATATCAAGTCTGCTTTAGATCTACCCATAAGCCGCCCATTCTCAATAACGATAACGGATGATAATCACCCTATTATCAATAATGAGAATAGTCAATCACCAATAAATATAACCCGTTCAATCACTCTACTTATGGATATGTATTTAAGGGAAATACAAAAAGCACGACGAATCGTGCTCTTTAACTACGATTCCTATGATCAGCAGAGATTACTTGGTGTAGTCGAGCGGTACGCCAGCACTGCCTTTTTTGCCATCCGGCCATGTGGTCTTTTCGTCAAACTTCAGGCCACTGACATTCGCACCCTGCAAGTTCGCGCCCTGCAAATTGGCGCTGTTCAACACGGCATTAGTCAGGTTCGCGCCGGAAAGCCGCGCACCGGTCAGGTTGGCACCACTGAAGTTCGTACCGAGCAGCGTGGCATTATTAAAATCCGCGAACGGCATCTGGGCCGTAGTACAGTCAACGCCCGTCATGTTGGTCGAGCGTAAAATGGTTTCGCGGCAGGTGCAAGCCATCATATTCGCGCCGCGTAAGTTGGAGCCTTCCAGATTAAGACGCGTCATATCCAGCGCGCTCAAATCGACACCAGCAATGCGCGGGTTAGTGCCTGCCCCAATCAATGCCAATACGAGGTCCTTACGTGAAATTTCCGCCATCGTTCATCTTCTCCCTGTAGTAGTGGATGATCTGGTCTATGGTTTCATCCAGTAGCGTGGTCGGTTCCCACTCAATCATAGACTGAATTTTGCTGATACTCGGCACACGCCGTCGAAAATCCTCAAAGCCGCTGTCATAAGCTTGTTCATATGGCACGAACACAATCTCCGATGTACTGCTCGCCCGTTCCTTAACCCGCCGCGCCAGTTCGAGGATACTCACCTCTTCCTGACTGCCGATGTTCACCACCTGCCCGATGGCCGCTGGCGATTCTGACAGGCCGTAAATCGCTTCAATCACATCGTAAACGTTGCCGAAGCAGCGTGATTGTTCACCATCACCGTACACGCGAATCGGCTTCCCCGCCAATGCCGACTGAACAAAACGCGGTAGTACCATACCGTACTGTCCGCTCTGTCGCGGCCCAACTGTATTAAACAGCCGGAAAATAACCACCGGCAAACCGGCCTCTTTATGGTATGCCAGTGCCAAAAATTCGTCAATCGCTTTCGTCGCAGCGTAGCTCCATCGGTTGCGAACAGTCGCTCCCATCAGTGTATCGTCGTCTTCGGTGAAGGGAAACCGTACTCCCTTACCATAGACCTCCGAGGTCGAAGCCAAAAGCACCTTGCGGCGATAGCGTCGCGCCGTCTTAAAAACCACTTCAGCCCCGCCAATGTTAATATCGATGGTCGCTATCGGCTGGCTAATAATCTTCTCGACACCCACGGCCGCTGCCAGATGATAAATGACGTCACATTCACTGCCCAGCCGATCCATCACCTGCACATTACGAATATCTTCAACCACCACATGGAAATTGGGATTGCTTTCCAGGGGTTTAATATTGGCATATTGCCCTGTGCTGAGGTCATCAATAATAGTAACAGTCTGCCCGGCCTTCAACAGTCGTTCGGCAAGATGGCTGCCAATGAAGCCTGCGCCGCCCGTAATCAATGCGTGCGTCAATCGTTTTTCCCTTACTAATTGCCAAACCGAAATGAATATACCACGACTCGCCCAATTTCCTCAGTCCAAACCGCATTGATCAAACCGAATCGTTACCTGCTGATGAATAAAGACGGCCCATTTCACAACCATAGAAACAGCTTTGTTTTTCGGTCAAAAATATGTGGTATAGTATATAACTGTAATGTGGTTTGAAATATCGGAGCGGGATGCATGAAAGCCATATCGTACTGGTACATTAAGGGTCGCATTATTTTTCTGCGCCCCATTGGAGAGGCACCGATCGAGGTGATCCAGCAGTACAATGACCAGATTCTAAAATTATTGAATAAAGGCACGAAGCCTGTACATGTCATCATCGACACCCGTTATGTTACGGAATTCCCCACCAATCTCCTTAAGCTCACTAATGCTATTAACTTCCTGAGTCATCCGTCCGTGGGTTGGGTGATTACGATCTCCAACAATTCACTCATCTCATTTCTGGGCGGCATCTTGCCCCAATTCAATAAATTCCAACGTTATCGTGTTCTTTCGGAACTCGATAAGGGACTGCTCTTTTTGAAAGAACAAGACTCAACCCTAAATTGGGCAATCGCCAAAAACGAAATTCTAGCGGACCAATCAACGATGGCTTGAACGAACGGGTTTCAAAAATTACCCTGCGAAATTTCCCGTTTCAGTTTTTCACCCTCTTCGTCAGCATTGATTTGCACACGTAATCCGCCGAACCAGTTGGATACCAGGTTATAGCTAAAGGCCACCAGCAGTCCAAAAATACCCCCCGCTATCACGGCACCGATTACGCCGATCAAATACCCACAGCCGCAGGTTGCCAGTCCAGCCGCCGCCAGTGAACCACCATTAAAACTGGCTGGCGCGCCATTCACACTAAATGACGAACTATTCGCCAGTGAGCTTAGCCCGCTCAATATCAAACTTTGAAACAAGGCTATCAATATAGCCATCACCGTAAACAAAAGCGCATAAACCAATGCCCCTACCCGCATTGCCGATACCGGATCAATTCGCTTGACAGTGACCATCCTCATCCTCCGCCCATTTTATAAAATTACTTCTATCCGTATACTCGCATCAGAATGCTAATTGTCTAAAGTCTACATGCAAGCGACATTAATGCCTATAGGGGTAACCTACGTTGATCACCTACCGCTTGATACGGTCGCCGCGTCGGAAGGTAGCTTAGCCTATTACTGCGGACTACAAAATCATATCGTGCAGTAACATTACACTTTACCTTTCGCGAATAACGTTTTATCCTGATGATGTCAAAGAACCCCAGAGCAAGAAAATGAACCTCGAAACCATTAACCGACTGAATGCGATTAATCACAACTTCTATGCCACCGTAGCCGATGACTTTGACCAAACACGCGGCACAGCATGGCCTGGTTGGCAGCGCATTCTACCGCATGTACCTTTGCCACTTTCCGTACTGGATGTGGGCTGCGGCAACGGCCGTTTTGCGCTCTTTCTGCATGATAACCTCATCCCGTCACAGATCGGGGCAGATAATCCCCATTCAGTCGTCACCTGTTCTGCCGACCGTGATAATTTGTACGCCACACGCGGCACAGATACCACAGTCTTATCTCCGGATTCATCACTGATCACTTATCATGGGATCGACTCAAATCCAGCGCTCCTCACCCACGCCCAAAATGCGCTGGCCGGAACCCACAGCATGGCTATCTCGCTGGAAAAGCGTGACATTATCGACAATCCGCCCGACAAGGGTGAATATGACCTCGTTGTACTGCTGGGTGTACTGCATCACATCCCCGGTTACGCACGGCGTCAGGCCTTTATGCGTCAATTAGCGGCGCGCGTCAAACCCGGTGGATTGCTGGTCTTTGCAGCATGGCGCTTCTATGAATATGAGCGTTTCCGCGACCGCATCACCGAATGGCCGGATGATTTACAAATCGAACCCAATGATTATTTGCTGGATTGGCGTCGGGGCGAATTCAGCCTGCGCTACTGTCATTACACCGATGACGCCGAACACGGCTCACTGGTTGCGGCGACTGGCCTTACTGAAATCGAAACATTCCGTGCGGATGGACTGGGTGGTACGGCCAACCGCTACAGTATTTTAAGACGTACCTAGCGCCTTGATATTCATGCTTCATCTTCTATACCATTTTTACAAAAGTCACAGTGTCTTAAGCTGGGCGTAAGGATCACTTCAGAATTGTGCTCTATGATCTGAATAATCATCGTCATTAATTAGTGGAGTGGTCTTATCTCATGACTTTTATTGTAAAAGCCCGTACCAATGGTGAAATTATCGCTGCCGCTCAGGACAATCACACCGTTCGCGTCTTTGAAGGCAACTGGTACTTCAAACCCGAAGCCGTTAACATGCAGCACCTCAAGGTAACAGATCGCACCTACACCTGCCCCTATAAAGGCGTCTGCTACTGGATTGATCTGGAAACCCCTGATGGCACGAAAGCTCAAAATGTGGCCTGGGTTTACCGCGAACCTAAACCCACTTACGAATTCATCAAAGATCAAATCGCCTTTTACACCCGCCCCACCACTGGCACAGTGTCCGAAAAAACTGCCGACACCGCTGCCGCTGGCTAATCGAATCTTCGCTAAAGCATCCGGTAACGCTGTCGTTTCCAATACTGGACGCACAGTGTTATCGGATTTCACCGTATGGTATAAGTCATGTGCAGTAAATCAATAAACTTTCCGTCTACACACAACCCTTTTGGCTCGACCCCGTAAGCCTTAAAACCGCAGCTTTCATACAAGTGCTTCGCCACTATATTTTCATTGTTCACGCATAAAAAAATAATCGCCAATTCCGTCATCGCGGTCGCTTTTTCCAATGTAGTCAATAACAATGCTTTTGCCACACCCTTACCCCGCTGCTCTGGCGCCACATAAACCGCACCGATGTCCCCTTTGTGGCGAAATTTCTCACCTTGCAGCCGCGTGAAATTGAGCATCCCGATTACACTTCCCGAGTCCATTGCTCCCAATAGGAAACCGCCACCTTCACTGATTTGCCGTAAGCGTTCCTGAATCTTTTCCGGTGGCAAAGCTTTCGCCAGCTCGTAGGATGCCCCAAATGCTTCGGGCTGCTCATGTAAAGCCCGTACCCAAAGTCGCCATAACGCAGGCATCATCATTTCATCAATCACTTGAATATCCATTGGAATCACCTTTCTCGGTTACGCCAATTATGCCTACCTAATTCCAACCTGATCATAACGCTAACCAGCCAGAACGTCCCTAAATTTGGTTAGAAATTTGCCTCCCAATGAGTTACCAAATTGTAACCCGTTGTACCTTATTTTCGGTTATGATGTTTTTATAGTCGTGTCGCCGTATATGGGGAGTCGCAGTGTTACAAACCCTTTGCAATTTCATTGATGCGCTTCGCGTCTGTGGGAAGTCGACCTTTAGGATAGTAGATAACTGTGCTGCAATTCATGTTGCCGATTCAGAGGATCACTCCCTGCCATCCGCCGAATCGGCATTCGGCGGCGGACATACGGGGGCCACTCGCTGCACGCGTGCCATTTCGGTGGCATCGGCTGGAGCAGCCGCCATGCAAAAATGTCATTTCAGCGGATGTGACCGAGCTTCCCGTTTGCAATTTCAGCGGTCAAATTTCTCATTTGTATCATAAGCACATTTTGGATGATCATCGATGAAAACAGTTCTGGTTACAGGCGCCTCGCGTGGTATCGGTTTGGCAGCCGCCACTCTCCTCGTGCAGCAGGGATATATGGTCTTCGGAACCAGCCGCCACCCCTCAGCCGCGGCGATCAATGGCTTTACGCTGCTCCAATTGGACGTGCGGAATGATGAATCGGTTCATGGCTGTGTGCAAACCATCATTAACCGCACCGGACGCATCGATGTCCTGATCAATAACGCTGGACATAGTCTTTCCGGCGCGGTCGAGGAAGCCAGCGCCGATGATGCGCGCCAGTTATTTGAAACCAACTTCTTCGGGGTTATTCGCATGACTAATGCCGTTCTGCCTCACATGCGGCAGGCGCATAGGGGTCATATCATCAACATCAGTTCACTTGCAGGCATCATCGGGGTTCCCTATTTGGGCATGTATGCCGCCAGCAAACACGCGCTTGAAGGCTACAGCACGTCACTCTGCTATGAACTTCGCCAGTTCGGACTTTATGTTTCACTGGTTCAGCCAGGGGATATTCACACGGACATTGTCGCTGTACCGCATTCTAGTCCCGTTGCCGCTTACAACGGTATCCGTGAGCGAGCCACCGCTATTCATGAAACCAACGTACAAAACGGCCCACCGCCGGAGAAAGTTGCCAGTGTCATTCTGGCTGCCGTTCAGAGCCGCAGCCCACGCCTGCACTACACCGCCACTACCGGCCAAGAATTGGGTGTTCCCTGGATGAAGCGCCTGTTACCCGATTGGCTCATCGAGCGCCTCATCCGTGATGCCTACCGCATAAATGCTAAACCGGGCTAACGGTTCAGGCTGCCAGCGAGAATACCGCTAGCATTAACCCGATGACTGCGGCGGCAATCGCCAGTTTGCAGTACGGGGAAATCACATCCTGCATCAGACGAAGCTGCGGGTCAACATGGTCTAGTGCCTCGTCTGAACGGCGATGGCGATAAATCCAATATAGAGGAAAGTCTAAAATCCACCGAACAGCCAAAGACCACACCACATATCCCAGCGCCAAAACAATAAACGGTGAAAAGTGGCTGTCTTTCGTAAAAGGCAGGATTACAAAGGAGATCACCGTCGTCCAAATAAACATCAAGAGCGTCTTCACATACCGCAGCATCAACCGCCGCAGGTACAGGACATGCCGCACCAACGACATCTCGGTGACAGCCACCTCTTGCGCCAGCGTGCGGTCAATCGAGCGAGCGATGCCCAGCGCCGCGTTAAATCGCTTTACGTTTGCCGCGTCGAAGTTCTCCGGCAGCACGTTCATTTCTTCAAGCACATCAATACGCCGCGTAGCCGGGATAATGTCCTCATTGGTATTGGCAATGATGCTGTCAAAATACAGCTCTTTCCGCTCCTTGCTGAAGGGAATCATGAAACCCATTTGCGTCGCATCATATTGGTAACGCATCACTTCGCGCTGTCCGGATGGCGACTCATCGGTAGAGAACATCACACCCGTCAAAGCAAATGTAGGGTTCAACAGATTTTCAGGAAAACCGGGGGTATAAATCGTAAAGTAAAAATGGATGATGTCTTTCAAAAGCAGGTACACCCCGTATAACGGAATTACCAGAGACAAAAATAACGGGTATGCCACACAAACGTACAGGATAATGGTCAATACCATCCCTGCGTTACCCTGCGCCGGAAAATGATTACCAAGCTGCGACAGCATCACCGACAATAAATTATCAAATGCGTCCTTGAAGAACACCGGTATCAGCAGCAGCAGGCCCGCCCCACCGATGAAAGCTGTAGCGATCCGGTGCAGCGTCGAAAGACGCACTTCGCAGCGCTGCAAATATGCCCGCATCGCATTCCGTTCGCCGTCACTCAAGGGTGGCTCGACAGTGTCATTGCGGGTTGAATGATTGGGCTGAGTGGTCGTCATGAAAATGCTTACCTTTATCTGGCTGGTTCAAAACTCAATAAATGAGGTTCAATATTCGGATACTGCTTCATTCTAAAACTGTATTGCACTTATGGCTTGTTCATTTTCACGGTAACTGAGTGCCGAAAGTGGGAGAATCAAAAGGACGAGTAACATACCCGCCCTTTTGAACCCATATGGCAGTTATTTCCCTACGGGCAAACTGTGGAGATAAACAATGATACTTTGAAGATCGGCATCCGAAAGTTCCGGAAAGCCGCCACGATAAGGATGAGGTATGGTCATCGACGGATCGCCGTTGATTAAGAAGTTCAACAATGCTGCATCATCTTTAGCCTGTAACAAAGTGCTTTCCGCTAAAGGCTTTGCGATGTACTGGACTCCACTTCCATCGGCTGCATGACACCCTGAGCACGACTGAACATACAATGCCTCACCGCTGGAAGCTGATGCCGAGCTGTCGGCGGTAGCCACTACCGTACTTTCGGGGGTCACCTCGGTAAGAGGAGCGGCCTCAACGGTGATTTCGATGCTGCCTGTCTGGTCTGCTGGCAAACTGGTTGGGACAGGCAATCCGCTCAAATCCGGCAGAGCGAAACCCGAGGATGCACTGGTCGCAACGGGAGCATTACTCGTTGCTTCAGCGGGTACTGCGGTACTTTGGGCAGCGCCGGTTCCGGTGTCGCCACCCGAAATGCTGGTCGGTGCAGCCAGTGCACTCAAATCCGGTCCTACGAATGTTCCCGGAACATCGGTCGCAACTGGTACTGAAGTCGTAGGGGCGGCAGTCGGTGCGGCACCTGAAGCAGCCTGACTGGCAGCCGCATCCAAGCTGCGAATATAAGCAATAATCTCAACCAACTTATCATCCGTGAAATTCGGATTACCACCGCGTGCAGGCATCTGCACACCTGTAGTATTTAACGGATCAGTTACAGGGCGGCCTACTTGCAAAAATGCCAGCAGCTGGTCGTCGGTCTGGCTGTTTACAAAAGTACTTCCAATAAGCGATTTGCCAAGTCCCGGTATACCCATCGCATTAAACCCGTGACAAGCCGAACAGGTCGTCTGAAAACTATTTTCCCCGGCTCTTACCTTTGCAGGGTCAATAGCAACTGCCACGGTTTGAGACGCCTCGGTCGCTTCGGCCGAAACCGTCGCTTCCGCTACCGATGGTGCCGTTGTCCTGCTTGTAGAAGCAGGAGCCAGAGCTGGGCGCGACGCGAGCAAACCAACTAAAAGTAATGTCATTCCCCCAAACAAAATAATGGCGGGAAGAAGGGCGCCACTGGTATCGGAGTGCGTTGAACGTTGAGAACTCATCTTTGAAAGTCCGCTCCCTAAGATATGTGCATGAGAAGAGAACCAGCCATTACTGGCTGTAATATGTCAATCCTACAGGTAGGCCTAGTAACTTCTCAAGTGAAACCCATCCTGTTAAATCCATGACAAATATTCTACAACTATAGCACTAGATTGATTTAAGCTTTCATTGCGATTATGACAAACTTAGGAGGTTTATGAAATGGCAGAACAACTCGGACGTCGTCGTTTTCTCAAATTAGCGGGAATTAGTGCTGGTACCGTCGGTGCGGCAGCCGCTTTTTCCCAACCCGGCAAGATCTTCAGCGCCGGCAATGAACCCGCAGCAAGCACCGGTCATAATGTCCTTGCACAGACGGGTGAAACCCCTGAAGAAATGGACTCCATGCACGAAGCAGGGGTCAAAGCATTTTTGGATAACGTCGGTAAGGAAGCCGATTTCTGGCGCAAACCGCTGGATCCTGTAATGGATGGTGATGTCAAGGTCTTCAATCTGGTTTGCCAGGACATTCAGTGGGAAACGTCACCCGGCATGAGCTTCCCCGCAATGGCTTATAACGGCATGATCCCCGGTCCGGAAATTCGCTTTACGGAAGGCGACAAGGTACGCTTCGTTATGAAGAACGAGATGAAGCAAAGCACCGCGATTCACTTCCATGGCGTCCGCGTACCGAACGATCAGGACGGTGTGCCTTACATTACTCAGAAACCTGTCAAGACAGGCGAAACTGGCACGTATGAATTCACAGCCCGCAACGCCGGAACGCACATGTATCATTCGCATCACAATGCGGCTGAGCAGGTAACCAGCGGTTTACTCGGTGCCTTGATCATCGAGCCAAAAGATAAATCACGTGAACCCAAAGTTGATGCCGAATACACATTCGTCCTCAACGATACCACGCTCGGCTTTACCATTAATGGTCGTCAATTCCCGAATACACAACCGATTGTCGCACAAAAAGGACAAAAACTGCGCATTCGTTACATGAATGAAGGGTTGATGATCCACCCGATGCACTTACACGGTATTACACAAACGGTCATCTCAAAAGATGGCAACAATCTCCCTGTTCCCTACGTTGTCGATACTCTCAGCATCGCTCCAGGCGAACGTTACGATACCATTATCGACGCCGATGAAGCAGGCGTGTGGGCCTACCACTGCCATGTCCTAACACATGCTGAATCACGTCATGGCATGTTCGGCATGGTGACCGTATTAATTGTCAAGTAATATCGCGAAATATTAGGCGTCAGGCACTGTCTAATCGAGCAACATTACAGTAATTACGCACGAATAAAGACGCAGATGCACAAACATCTGCGTCTTTATTTTCCAAGGAAACCTTGTGCCGCATGAACAGACAATCCATGCTATTATGAGTCCATACAACACTTGCAAGGATTTCGTATGACGCTGCGTAAAAAAACACTGCTCGTTACTGGCTTCATGATAGCCGGTATGGTACTGACCGTTTTTATCATCGCGCAGTTTGTCATTCTCCAAAGTTACGTTAAGCTCGATATTGATTCTGCAAATCGCAACACGCAGCGTGCCGTGAATGCCTTCACAAACCGCCTTCAGGGTATGGAAAAAGTAATTATTGACTGGGCTTACTGGGATGATACCTACCAATATGCAGATGATGCCAACCAAGAATTTATTGATAACAGTATCACTGACGATGCGTTTCTCTCCCTACAACTGAATGTCATGCTGTTCATCGATAAATCCGGAAAGGTGCTCAGCGCCTTCGGATTCGATATGGCTACCGGCAAACAAGTGGATGTCCCTGCTGAAGTCATTGATGTTCTCTCTCATAACCCACTCTTGCTGGCAGTCGATATGGAGCAGGATACCAAAACAAAATCCGGCATCGTGGACTTTGAGGGGAAAAAGATGATGGTGGCCTCGGCTCCCATCCTCAAGAGTAATTTTGAAGGGCCACCGAATGGCACGATTATTCAAGGCCGTTACCTCGACTCGACGGAAACCGCCAATCTATCTCAAACAATAGGACTACCGGTCAGCGTCTATGACTATAATGCAGCTGATTTGCCTGACGATGTGGCAAAAGCCAAAACAAGCTTAACTACAGCTACGCCCATTTTTGTGCAAACACTGGCTGATAACGCACAATCGGGTTACGCCATCATTAACAATTTGCAGGACGTTCCTGATCTGATCATGCGAATTGATATGCCGAGAAGCGTTTACCAGCAAGGCAAACAAACACTTTCCTATTTCATCGTTTTGGTCATTATTCTTGGGCTCGTTTTTGGCGGCGCGATTTTATATGTATTGGAAGCATCGGTGCTAGCACGGATGGCTGGCTTAAGCCGAACAGTCGTAGAGATCAGCGAAAGTAACGATTTACATAAGCGTGTGACACAAAGCGGGAAAGACGAAATTTCTACGCTTGAAGGTGTTATCAATAAGCTGCTGAACTCAACTGAGAATTCCCAGACGGAACTCAAACACCGTTTAGAAGAATTAGCCATCTTACAAAACCAAAAAGATCGCTTCTTCACCCATGCCGCACATGAGTTCAGAACACCGCTTGCCAACTTCAGAACACATCTTTACCTCGCCCGTAAACGACCGGATCGCGCAGAGGAATATCTCGGTGTACTGGAAAAAGTAACCCGGCAGATGACAGATTTGGTCGAGGACATTTTCGATGTAGCGCGTTATGGCGAACACAGCATCGAACTGCATGAGCTATTCACCTCACTGGGCCAATTACTGAAAGAGATTTGCGCTGACCAAAGACCTTTTGCCATTACCAAAGGGATTGATTGGGAAGAATCCTTCACATCGGAAAAATTGAACGTTATGGTGGATAATGCCCGCATCACACAGGCTTTTGGGAAGATTATCAACTACGTCATCAGCTTTACCCCGCCGAGTGGAAAGATACAAATACAACTGTCCCAAGTGCAAGATCATGCTGTTATCCACATTGGCAGTACCATGATGAACGTTAAACGCGAACAGGCGGCACAGATCTTCCAACCGTTTTTCCGGACGAGTGAGGGCAGCACGGTAACGACAGGTTTAGGTTTGACTGTTGCTAAGGAAATTATCGAGCGACATGGTGGTCGAATCCAATTTGAACCCAATGACGAAAAAGGTGGAACCTTTGTCATCGAGCTGCTGCTCATGAACGAAGTTGACATCGCTAACAACCAACGCGTGGCGCAAGATTCTCAGTAAATGGCTCTAACACACGTGTCCACAATTTATTTCTAATAAGCATAAGTGCAGCAACTAATGTCCATAACATGGCTAACTGACACTATTTACATTGCAGCATCGACAATCGACAAAGTGGGGATATTTTCATCATCACCCATCTTATCGGGCGCAACGATCTATCAAGTTACAGGTCAATTGGTTACAGCAGAGTTCTCTGAAGAATTTGCAAAAATGGGGCCAAACTGGATCGGCATTAGCAAAGAAGTATGGCTCGATCCTGATCCTACCAACCCGATGACGTTTATGAACCACTCGTGCGAACCAAACGCCATCGTAACCAACGGGCCACAGGTTATGGCGCTCAAATCAATTTCCGCCCACGAAGAAATATTGATGGATTATTCCACCACTGAAATTGATCCTTACTGGTCGATGCCATGCAAGTGTAACAGTCTATCTTGCCGCCATATCATTCAGCCGTTCCAATTTTTGCCGGTCGAATTACGCCATGCCTACCGGCTGTATATGCTCGAAACCCTCTTAGCCGATGTACCACCTGAAAACAGGGTGATGTTTAATCCGGCGGCTCAGTATGAATAGTGACCCGCTCGATTAGGGGCAAATGAGCACGCAGTAATATCTCTGCGCTCTCGGCAATTTGATGTGCTGCTTCCACCGTAATCTGGGCGGGCAGTGTAACGTGCATAGCAGCTGTAAACCCCGACAGCGTGGGAAATATCTCCATATTATGCCAATCCGCTTGTGGAAAATGCGCGTTTAGGAGATTTTTGACCTGCTTGCGAAATACTTCCAGCTCCGCTTGTTGACTTGAATCAGCCGCCACCTTCTCCATGATGGCTGGCTCGATATGGGTAATAACCTCTTCGACTTCAGGTAAGTGTGAACGAATATCGGCTTCTAGCTGGCTGACCTGTTCATGGGCTTTCCCTAAAGTCTGCCCCGGCGGAACCTCGACGTGCATTTCCATCACCTTACCGTCTTCGCCATCACGCACGTAAACCTCATGAGTCGTGAGACCTAACGCATCCGCACGCGCGCGCGCCATCAAAGCATAATCCACAGGGCGATCCGTAATGGGTACGAAATGCACCTCGACTTCCGACAGGCCATAAATCTTACTCGCCAGTTCATCGCGAATGGCTTCACTAATGGCTTGTGTTTGGGCAGCCGTCATTTCCGGGGCAACCTGCACATCAATATCGACCTGGGCAGCATCCAATGAACCCCGGCTACGCGCACGAATGACATGCTCCACACTCGGTAAGGCTTCGACCCATGCCGAAAGCTGATCAGGTGGATAAGGTGCGGTATCTACCAGCACACGTCCGGTACTGCTTAGCACTTCCCACGCAGCGTGCAGAATAAAGCCGACGATGACAACCGTGGTCACAATATCAGCCCATGCCCATCTGAACAGCACGACGCAAACCATACTAATTAGTACTGAAACCGTGACAAACACATCTGAGCGGGTGTGAGCCGCATCGGCGGTCAGTAATAAAGAACCGAGACGCAGTGCAGCGCGTAATTCGTAGGTTGTAACAAACAAATTTACGCCGAGTGTGGCGATCATCACAGCAAAAGTAACAGGGGCAATTACTGGTGCGCCTCCCCCCTGATGCAGCCGATCGAGCGCAACCGAAATTAACTCAAAAGCCGTTAGCAACAGAAACGCGCCAATGCCGAGCGCGGCAACCGTTTCAAAACGCCGATGCCCATAAGGATGATCTTCGTCGGGAGGGCGCGTGGCGATCCGATGAGCCAATAGAGCGATAACGTTCGAGGATGCGTCCACCAATGAATGAACACCATCAGCCGAAACTGAAAGCACACCACTCCAGATGCCAATAATGATTTTGCAAACGGCGACGATGACGTTTAAGGCTAATGTGACTACCAAGACCTGACGCACTTCATCCTGGTTTGAGATCTGATTGATTGTTTTAACCACTATTGCTATCCCATCCCACTGTTATATAAACAGCATTCTATTTTGATGATAAGGTCAATAGTTCGATTTCGACAATCACGAACAGGATTATTAGGTAAGGCTTATTTGTCCTCACAGGCGACCAAAATCTCGATCCGGCTTAATACGAACTTGTTTATCAGGTATAATCGGCGCGGAAATATGGAGATCATTCATGGATGCGATGCAGTTTGTGCCTATTCTCCTAGTGGGGTTTGCCGCCTCATTGGGATTTACCCCCGTCTCACGCCGGATCGCGATGCGGCTGGGTGTTGTAGACAAGCCTAACCAACGAAAAATCCATCAGGATCACAAGCCGCTCATGGGGGGGTTGGCAATATACGGCGCGTTGGTCATATCGCTGCTATTATTTAGCCCTCCTCAACATCTGCGTGAGCTCGGTGCAATCCTGGCAGGGGCGTCATTTCTCGCCATTGTCGGGCTGCTGGATGACCGCTATGACCTCGGCATTCGCATCCGCCTCGTAGCGATGATTGTGGCCTCATTAGGGTTGGTGGCATCCGGCATTAGCATTCAACTTTTCAAATCGCCCTGGATTGACATTCCTCTCACGGTGCTGTGGGTATTGACCATCACCAATGCAACGAACTTCATGGATAACATGGATGGGCTAACCGCAGGGTTCACAACCATTGCAGCTGCTTATTTTGTGGTCATCGCTTTCTCACAGGGACTTACGCTGGTGACCAGCTTAGCCGCAGCTTTGGCTGGCAGCGCGGTTGGCTTCTTGATCTACAACTTTAATCCGGCAAGCGTGTTTATGGGTGATATGGGCGCACTGGTACTTGGCTTTGTACTGGCGGTGCTGGGCATAAAGCTCAAGTTTGGAACGCAGCCATTAAACGTCACGTGGATGATCCCGATATTGGTGCTCGCTCTGCCCCTTTTTGACATCACTCTGGTGGTCGTCACACGGATTATGGAAGGACGATCACCAGCGCAGGCAGGCAAAGATCACACCTCGCACCGTCTAATGAGCATCGGTTTCAGCCAGCGGCAGACCCTTTTCATCCTGTATGGGACGTGCGTCATCTTTGGGTTTATTGGTGTACTGGTCGGCGCGGCCCCACCTGATATCGCGCTCCGCATTGGGATTGCGGGATTATGCTTTTTAGCTGCGCTATTCCTGCTGATGATGTGGATTCGGCTGCGGTATCAGAAACCCTCATTGCCTCCTCCGCAACCACCACAACACTAGTAGCAATTGGGCACATTCATGACAAAAACCTATGTTGTTACCGGCGGCGCGGGCTTTATTGGGTCGCATATTGCCGAACGCCTGCTAAAAGAAGGCCACACCGTACGCATAGTTGACAATCTCATTAGCGGCAAACGCAGTAATCTTGCTCTGTTGAGTGGCAATCTCGAACACCATGATGTCAGCATCACTAATTTGGCTGCCCTGCGACCGATATTTGAGGGCGCAGACACGGTATTTCATCATGCGGCACTGGCTTCAGTGCCACTGAGTATTGATAATCCCTTGCTATCGCATGAGCATAATGCAACCGGCACATTAAATGTACTGGTCGCAGCACGGGATACTGGTGTGCGGCGGGTGGTTTATGCGGCTTCATCGGCTGCATATGGTAATGATGCATCTGAACAACAGGTCGAAACGACCGTGCCGAAGCCGTTGTCGCCCTATGGGGTTTCAAAGCTGGCCGGTGAATATTACTGCCAGAGTTTTGCACAGGTTTACAAACTGGAAACCGTCTGCCTGCGCTACTTCAATGTTTTCGGAGCGCGCCAGGATCCGACTTCGCAGTATGCAGCCGTTATTCCTCTATTCATCACCAGCATGATTGACGGACAAGCGCCAAAGATTTATGGGGATGGGCTGCAATCGCGTGATTTTTGTTTTGTGGAGAACGTGGTTCACGGTAATCTATTAGCGGCTGACGCACCGAAAGCGAACGGCGAAACCATCAATATCGCGACCGGAAAGCGAACCAATTTACTAGATTTGGTCGCGGGAATTAACACTTATTTGGGAACCAACATTCAGCCAGTTCACCTTGAAGCGCGTACTGGAGACGTCAAACACTCCCGCGCAGACATCACAAAAGCTGGCAACTTATTAGCATATGAACCGGTAGTCGATTTCGAGAGCGGATTGAAGCGTACTATCGAGTGGTATCAAAGTAGGTCGTAGCTGATGCGTGTTGTTCATATCATCAAAGTCATTCGCATCGCTGGAGCCGAGCAGCATTTGATTACGCTTCTAGGGGGACTGCGCGCCCAACAGATTGACGCGCAAATGATCCTGCTGGTTGAACCCGACAAACCAATGGAAAACTACATCGCAGCGTTGAATTTTCAGGGTGTGCCGGTAAAGCCGATAGTTATCCGGCATCATGCAGATGTGACGCTCGTCCCACGACTAAAAACTGAGATGGAGAAGCTGGCACCAGACATTGTTCATACGCATCTGATTCATGCTGATCTCTATGGAACGCTAGCCGCACGTTGGCTCGGTGTGCCAATCATCAGCAGCCGACACAACGATGATGCATTCCGGTATCGCACACCGGTACGATTGGTCAACCGGATGCTGTGGCGAATGACCACGGCAGGAATCGCGATTTCGGATGCGATTGCCCAATTTAGCATCACGGTTGAAGGAGCAATGCCCAAGCAGATGCATCGCATTCACTACGGACTGGACTCATCAATTCGACCGCTCGACCGCAGCGATTCTAAGAAGAAGTTGATTACTGAATTCAAGCTGCCAGCCGATATAAAACTGATCGGAATGGTATGCAGGCTGGTCGAGCAAAAAGGTGTACGCTACGGTTTGGAAGCATTTATCCAGATTGCGACCAACCTTCCAACGGCACATTTACTGATAGCCGGTGAAGGCCCGCTGCGATCCGAGCTGGAAGTGAGAGTGAAAGAAGCAGCATTAGCGGATCGTGTGCATTTTCTGGGCTGGCGATCCGATGCTCCCACGCTGATGGCCGCACTAGACATCCTGCTAGCGCCGAGTTTATGGGAAGGCTTTGGGCTGGTGATGTTAGAGGCGATGGCACAGCAAACACCGATTATCGCCAGCAATGTGAGTGCGATACCTGAAGTGGTGATAAGCCGAGAAACTGGATTATTGGTCGCGCCGCGTGATGTGAATGGGTTGAAGGATGCGCTGATCGAGTTATTAAAGGACGGGGCACTGCGGCAGCATATGGGTTTAATGGGGCGTGACCGAATGGAAACGGCTTTCAGCGCCACACGCATGGTCAGAGAAACGATAGAGCTTTACCACACGATAACAGATGGAATTTGAGGCATGGTTATGGAACTGCATTCTTTAGAGGACAGCATCCGACTCGAACAAGAATTAGTGGATGCGATCAAACAAAATACGCGCCAACACAGTGGTGCGCTGCTAAAAAAGCTGGTACTGACGATTGCTATTCCCTATTTGGTGTTCCTGGGTATCTGGGTGGTGACGAATCAATTACGCGCAAACGTCGCGGTACAATATGACGATACCAGCTTGAATACCACCAGCATGATTGCAAGTGTTCTGGTACTCATCACAGCAACATTGTTTACATGGCGCTGGGCAGAAAAGCGTTTCGGTGGGATGGCGCTGGTGGGGCGGCTGGTCGGGGTATCAAGGGCCGTACTAAACGTCGAAAGGCAGATTGACAGTGCCAGGCAGAAACCGACGCCTTCGGACGAGGATGCTATCGAAATCGAGCGGCTGGCATATGCAGCGTGGGAGCAATATACGAAGGCAATGCATGACTCAGGCGTCCCGCTAAACAATTCCAACTGAACGGATAATACATGAGCCAACCACAACGCCCTATTCGCATCATGAACGTGATCGCCCGACTGAACGTGGGTGGGCCAGCAGTGGCCGTAACACACCTCACAGAACGGCTGGGCGCACCGGATTACGAAAGTATTCTGGTATGCGGGACAATTGAACCGGGCGAAGGGGATATGACTTACTATGCGAAAGAACGTGGAATAGAACCGATTATCATCCCAGAACTGGGACGTTCGCTGAACCCGATACGCGACATCAAAACCCTATGGAAAATGTACCAACTCATCCAGAAGGAAAAGCCGGATGTGGTGCATACCCACGCTGCCAAAGCCGGATTTGTGGGGCGCGTAGCGGCGTGGATGGCCGGTGTGCCGGTGATCGTGCATACGTTTCACGGGCATGTGTTCAGGGGGTACTTTAGCCCGAACAAGACGCGATTCTTTATTATTTTGGAGCGCATTACCGCGCGGATGTCGGATACCATTATCACACTATCCGATGGGTTGAGGCGTGAATTAGCGGAGGAATACCACATCACGCGCAAGGGACGGATTACGGTACTGCCGTTAGGGTTGGATTTAGGAGGCTTTACGCAGATGGCTCGTAAAGCGGGTGTGTTCCGTAAAGAACACGGGATTGCGGCTGACGCTCCACTCATTGGCATTGTAGGACGCATTACACCGATTAAAAATCACGCCCTGTTCTTGAAAGCAGCGGTCGAGATCAAAAAACAACTGCCTGCGGCGCGTTTCGTGATCGTAGGGGACGGCGAAATACGGACGGAAATCGAAGCGCTGGTTGACGTGTTGGGTTTGCGCGAGGCGGTGATCTTTACAGGCTGGCAGAAGGATTTAGCGCATATTTACAGTGACCTTGATGTGCTGGTCATCAGCAGCGTAAACGAAGGAACACCGGTGACCGTAATTGAGGCGCTAGCCGGAGGTTGTCCAGTCGTGGCAACAGCCGTAGGCGGCGTTCCTGATTTGCTGGATCACGGCAAGTTAGGCAAGCTGGTAAATGACCAGGAACCGAAATCGCTAGCAAAAGGAATTGTGGACATGTTAGCTGCTCCATTGGATGGTGCAGAAGCACAAGCCTTGATGGTTGACCGCTATGGGATTGAGCGGCTGGTAAAAGATCTCGACGGGTTGTATCGCGGGATACTGGCGAAGAAACAACGTGCGCGGACGTAATTACAAACGCCAAGATCAAAGCAAAGAAATTTAACCACAGAGTCGCAAAGAATATACAGAAACTAAATGTGAGAATTTTGTGGCAGAAATTGCACAAATGGCATTTTTACCGCTGAATTGACAGGCGGGAAGCAGGCGAGAATCCGCTGAACTGACATTTTTGCATGGCGGCTGCTCCGGTCGATGCCGCCGAAATGGCACGCGTGCAGCAATTGGCTCCCGTATGTCCGCCGCCGAATGTCGATTCGGCAGGTGGCAGAGGGTGAGCCGCCGAACATGCAATCATACGGTAATGCCATGCGAATACATTTTTACCGCAAAGGCGCAAAGAACAGTTAAGCGCTAAAGCAATCTTCCCCGCGATAAGAATGTTTTTACTGTTGGCAACGTGATCGAAGATGGGCAAGTTTAGATTCATTTGAACCGCCAAGAGAGATTTTTGACTCAAAGGCACAGTGACACAAAGATAGAACCATCATAAAGGAAATTGAGAGAGAATGGGTGACCATTTTGTAACTCTTCGCAAGGGAAGTTACCAACCATTTTGAGGGAATCTAGGGATTGTTAGGTTGGTGGAGTGTTAGGTATTGGTTTGACGTGTTTTCAAGTTACTTAAATACGATGCTGACATCTACCGTCCGGTTATTGAGAACAGAAGATAGAAATTTTTCATCGGGGCCAAATACACCTAATCGGACAAACTTATCCTCTTTGAGCACCCAAACCTCAATATATTCAGCCTGAGGATCAACCATCCAGTACTCATGGATGCCATGCTGTTCATAGGTGTCAAACTTGGCTTTTCTATCGCGACGCTCAGTACTAGGTGAAAAGATTTCGATTTGGTTTCCGGCAGTTGAAGAAACGCCCCGGCGGTCATATATGTACGAATCATTTCGGCCATGCGCGTAACCTCCCTAAACTTTATTTTACTATATCACATCGACATGACTTTTTCGTAGACAGCGAGGGTTTCTTTGGCGGTTTTGCGCCAGCTAAAATTGGTGGCACGGGCAAGCCCTTGATTGATAAGCGACTCGCGGAAAGGCTGCTGCAACAAAATAGCAATAATCGCGCCACCCATGGCACGGGCGTTCCCTTCGCCAACCAGAAAAGCGGCGTCACCAGCCACTTCGGGGATGGACGAGACATCATTGGCAACAACGGGCGTTCCAGAAGCCATAGCCTCTAAGACAGGCAGACCAAACCCTTCATACATACTCGGATATACAAAAACATCAGCAAGGCGATAGAGCGAGGGTTTGTCGGCCTCATCGACATAACCGATCCAACGGACATAATCGGTAATTTTGAGTTCGTCGGCATATTTGCGCAGGTCAGGGAACATGGGGCTGCCCCACTGTGGTTCGCGTCCGGCGATAACGAGCGGGATATTGTCACCTTCGGCCTGCCCGACGTAGGTGTAGGCCAGCAAGAGTTGGTTGACCTGCTTACGTACATCAAAGCCGCCCATGTAAAGCACAAACTGATCGGGCAAGTTGTATTTGGCACGAACGGCGGCATCACGCTCCGCACCCATGCGAGGATGATAGGCATCATTGACCGCAAGATAAGTCGTGGTAATCGAGTCTTCCGGCAGTGCAAGATATTTGACGATATCGGCTTTGGCAGCGTTACTGATGGTAATGGTGTGCGCGTTACCCCGAGAGGCAGCAGTCACCAACGAGGTATACAGTCGGGCACGAAAACCGCTGGAGTATTCGGGTAAGGCAACCGGAATGACATCCAGGATGCTTGTGACAAGACGGGCGGGTGACGAAAGCGGTGGCCCCCAATAGGGTACGTGGGCAATATCCGCGCCGGACTTTTTGACGGCTTGAGGATACCCGCGCTGCTCGAATAGCACTTTGCCGAGATTGCCGCTGCCACCGTGCGTCGAAATGGTGTTGACATTGGGAGGCAGGTCATTCGGCGCCGGATTATGCGGTGGCATAACCATCGTCATTTGCAGGTCGGGCGCAACACGACGCAGATTCGGTAATAGATAGCGAATGTATTGTCCGCTGCCGGTGTTGGGCTGATCCCAGAACCAGCCGTTGAAAGCGATGTGCATGGATTCGTTAGTCTTTTGTTGATTGTTGGTAACTAATAGTCAGCATAACGTTAATGCGATTGAACCGCCAAGGCACCAAGAACGCCAAGTTCAATTCGGAGTGTTTTTACCACAAAATAATACAAAGAAAATGATCGGAAGCGGCAACCCACTCTTACAAGCACTTGTCGCAGAGGCCGTAGAACTCGAGCAGATGACCGGTAAGTTTGACGTGCAGCCGTTCTTCAAGTTCGGCGGCAATCGAACCAAGGCCACAGTTTTCAAACTCGATGATGCGATTGCAGTTGGTGCAGACAATATGATGGTGATGTCCATCGGGCATGAGGACATAGGTGGGCGTCATACTGCTGTTCATATAGGTTGGACGGATAATCGACAAGCTGGTTAACAAGTCCAGGGTGCGAAATACGCTGGCACGTCCAATGGACTTGTCCAGCTGTTCAACTTGATCCAGTACTTCAGCCGAGGTCAAATGACCATCGTTATTTTCCAGCACATTCAGTACGGTTAAGCGCGCATTGGTGAGTTTATGCCCTGCTTCGCGCAAGCGAATAGCACGCGGGCTGAGTTGTTCAATTTCTGACATGAGGTTAAACCTCCTTTACATCATACAGACGCATGTTGAGTAAGACATGCTTACCCTTATTGTACTCGGAGTTGAGCGGATGGCGGTAGTGGATAAGCTACAAGGCCAATATAGCAATTCACCACAGAGACTCCGGGATTAGAGAGAAAACAGAGACAATATTCAAGTCAGTTGTAACATTTAGTGCGGCAAAACTGAATAGTCTTCAGGAAGACATGCACAAGGTACCGAAAGCAGGTATTCCAACCTATGGCTCAGACGGAGAAAACACGCCTCCGCCAGTTTATTGAAACCGAGTCCAGTACATTACTTGGCACGCTACGTTACTACCTGTTTCGTGCCGGTTTGAATGGTCGTGGATTGCCATTGGAATCCGCCGCGCAGGATTTGCTAAACGATGTCGTTGCGGAAGCGTTGGAACATGAAGATCGATTCCGAACGGCAGGGCAACCCAGGGCGTGGATGCTGGGAATCGCCGCGAATCTCGTCAAGAGGCGACAACGCGAGATGCTGAACCGTGACCAACGTGAACCGCTGATACGGGATTTACATCCGGAGATGGAAGCGCTAATGAGCGACGATGAATTGTTCGATTGGTTTGCGGATGTGGCAGCCACGACACCGGACGCTTTCGAACAGCGGGAAGATGTCGATATGCTTCTGGCAGCGCTGGTACCCGAAGATGAACATGTGCTGCGACTGGCAATTATGAACGGGCTGGATGGCGTGTCACTGGCAAAAGCGTTAAAGATCACACCCGGTGCAGCGCGTGTGCGGCTGCACCGGGCATTGGGGCGGCTGCGAATGGTCTATATCCAGCAGCAGGAGCATAACCATGCGTAAACTCGATGCACGCCAACTGGCGCGGGAAAAAAGTCTATTTCGCTACAGCAGTGCGCTTGAACGTGCGGATTTCGGCACGGTTGAGACCATCTTGCAAGAAGCCGAGCGTGATCCACTACTGGCAAAAATGATCACTGAAATCAACATGGTTTACGAAAGCGAAACCTTCCGTCTGAGTCCTTCATTGAACCACTCGTCCAATCATCAGAAGGATCTGCTCATGACTACTCTCGTTTTACCGAACCAGCAACGGAGTATGCAACGCTGGCTTCCGATTACGCTGGCAGCGGCCTGCATCTCGATGCTGTTTATCGGCGCGTTGATGCTCCGTCCGATACGTCCCAACAATTTACAGTCCGGGGTTCAAGTGCAGTTGACTGCGACACCGACTGCGGCTGCAACAGCGACATTGATCCCATCACCTACCCCGGCAACAGGGATAAACGCTGCGACTGCATTACAACCAACTGCTGTGCCACCTGATGTACAGGTCAATGTACAGCCTGCCGTTGCTTCGTCGAACCTTACCTGTAACTCGAAGGAGGCCGTCATCCTCTCCCCTGTCAACGATTCGGTGGTGGCAGGAACAGTCGAAATTAAGGGTATTGCGACTGCCCCCGATTTTGGCTCATACAAATTGGAACTCATTGGATTGGGAACTGGCAGCCAATATTTGACGGTGTTGGATGGTTCACAGCCTATCGCCAGCGTGGGGAATTTAGGACAGGTCAATTTGTCATCGTTTCCCCCTGAAAATTATGGATTGCGGCTGTCCGTTTTTGATGCTGCTCTGCAAGTGCAGGGCCGATGTTTAGTGAATATCACGCTGGCACGAGCGGCTGCTTTGCCCGACGTCGTTGTTGCGGAGAATGTATACGCAACGGCTATTCCATTAACAGTATTGCCAATCAAAGCAGTGGTAACAACCGAAACTTATACCCGTACCAGCCCAGCTGCAAACGCCACACTTGGGATGACCTTGACAGCGGGAGTAGTCGCCAACATTGATCAGCAATCAAATGATGGTCAATGGTCACATGTTGTGCTGGATGGTGGCAAAAACGGATGGGTGTTGAGCAATGTACTCCAGATTGAAACCGCCAATGTCGAAGCTGTGGCTGTGCCAAGCAGCGCAACAGGGACAAGAGGATTTGTAAGTGTAGACCAGACGATACTGCGCGACCAGCCAGACGCGAATGCAGCGATGATCCGCACTATTTATCACAACACAACCGTAATTGTCACTGAAACATCAGCCGATGGACAGTGGGTGCATATTACACTGCCGAATGGGACACAAGGCTGGTTATACGCTAAAGAGGTGCAGACGGAAGGCGTGCCCCAAACAGCACGACCGGCGCTGCTATGCTGGGGAATTATTGGTGATCAAACCGCTCAAGTCTTTTCTCGACCTGCAATTTCCGGCAGCGGTGTTGCGATTTTGACCTTAAAACCCCAAACGAAAGTTGTTATCTATGATGTAGATAACCAATCCGGGAATGCCAGCGCATGGTATTTTGTGCAGGGCGCTACAGATGAGGGCTTAACGGTTCAGGGTTGGGTGCAAGACAAAGATTTTGCGGAACACAACACCTGCTCACTTCCTTCTTCGCCGCCTGACCAATTCACGGTTGTGCTGCCTACGCTCGTGCCTGCAAATGCTTTCGCGCAAGCAACGGTTATTACACCCGATGCAAGCGGGTCAACAACAGCACCTTTAATGGCTACGCCCACAGCATATTTCGACAGTGTGCTGCGCAGTAACCCGCCGGTGATTATCATTACCCGCCCTATTGGTCACATTCAGGCCAATACACAGGTCCAGATTGAAGCGGCGGGCTTCAGCGGCATAAGTGGCACAAATTGGAATTACCAGATACGGAGTGCAAACGGAACGGTGGAATTGGTTTCTCAAGACGATTTAATCGCAGCCACAACATCCAACTCCGCAGGTAGTACAAGCGCTGTTCCGCTTACAATGACCGCGGCAACCCCCGTTCCACTGGCAATGGTGGTACCAGCAGAAGTTCAACCTGCATTCAGCATCGCGGGATCGCCGGTTTGTATCACCGCTATCGCAACCGATGGCACAACGATGCATGTAACCAACCAGCTTGATAAAGCCGCGACGATTTATGCAGCACCGTTGACCAACAACAGTAATGCATCGGTGGTTGGGGAACTGCCAGCCAAAGGCGAGGCGGTGCTGCTGTCCCAACAATACGATCAGCAGTCGGCTCCAATCGGTGCGTTGTGGTATCTGATCATGACGAACGACGAAGGTAACAAACAGGTTACCGGATGGATTTCGGCCAACAGCATCAATGCGTCCAGCAGCTGTGCGCCGGAACAACTGACCGAAGTCACACTGACAATGGCAGGGGTTTCATCGGAACAGCCAAATGCTGCACCAGCGCCAAGTGTGGCAGCAAGTGGACAAAGTGGCAGATGTACTGTTGTCAACCAGACGGATCAGCCGGTGCCGATCTATACCTCGCCTTTGACGGCTGATAGCAACGCGGCTGTCGTGGGTGAGTTCCCGTCCCAAAGTGAGGCTGTGGTTATCTCCCAGAACTATGACAGCCAATCTGAACCCAACGGTGCTTTGTGGTATTTGATCCAGACCATCGGTGACAAAGCGGTTACAGGGTGGATTTCAGCAAATGCCGTTTATTCCTGGGCGACCTGTGCCACCGAAGTCGCCAATGCTGATATAAGTACTGCACCTGTTTCGCAAGCAGGGGCCGGTGGGGTAATGGCTTCTACCGTACCTGACACCGCACCATTAGGGATTTGCCACGTTATCAATCCACAGCGTGACAGTGTGCCGGTGTATTCAGGGCCGTCAAGTAAAACTGATGAATCGACACTCGTGAATAATTTGACACCGAATTTTCCGGCAACCGTTCTGTATCAACAACAGAATAAGCAAACTGGCGTGGTCTGGTATCTGGTTCTGGCAGTGATGGAACAGGAAAAACAAATCTCAGGCTGGGTATCCGCAGATAGTGTGAAAGTGCTCGATCGCTGCCCATCGTTACCGTAAAGGGCTGTAAAATCGGAGGAGGCAAAACCTCCTCCGACACTTATAAAGGTAAAGCGATCAAAAGCTGCCTCAGACGCTGGTTGAGGGCATCATAACCGGCGGCGTTCAGGTGCAGCGTGTCTTCCATATATTCTGAACGTGGGAGGCCATTGGCATCTAAAAGAATGAGATCAGCATCAAACAGGAGAACTTTGTCCGATGCGAGTGTCCGCAGTTCATTATTCACTTCAGTGACAGCACGCGCGATATCATCCGACCAGAAAAAGAGCCGCCGCTCTAAACTGGGAGTTGATACCGGGAAAATGGTAGTCAGAATGACGACAGCCCCCAAATCATTGGATTGGCGGACGATTGAGCGAATATTAGCAAGACAATCGGCCACGATAGCCGCACGGCGATCCGGAAAAATGGGAATATCTTTGAGGTCATTCACCCCAAGCTGTAAAACGATCACCTGCGGCTGAAGCGGCGTAACGTGTACAGCAAAGCGTCCAAGAATCTGAGCGGTCGTTTGTCCGGAAATACCCCGATTGACAAAGTCCCAACCGGATAAAGCGGCAGGTGGTAACCAGGTCTCGGCCCGCGAGTCACCCAAAAAGACAACTCGCTTAAGATCAGGTGATACACGGGTAGGGACAGTTTGATAAACCGATAAGCCCAGCGGTTCCAACCGGACAGCGTTCTCACTGGCATAAAACATGCGGGCAAACCAAAAACCGACAATAGCCAAAACACAGGTGAAGATCAGCAGTGTCAATAAGAGGACGACGAGGATTCGCAGCCTATGCACCTGTTTCATGTGAGAGACTCCGGTTAGAAAATCAGGTTAAGCGTAATGGTTCAATTGGGCATCGCAACGGCATAATTTTAGCAGTCCATCCAAATATTGAACCATTTATGGGTGTGGGCATTGGCCTACGTTCCAACAAAATTGATGTCGAAACCAGCCTATCACACACTGGTCTATGTTTAGCCGAAATCGGCCTAAAAGCGCTGACCCGTACATAAATTAATCGAACCAAAATGACCTGTTTTGTGTATACTTGTGACTAGAAATCAACCACAAGGGGTCATGGTGGAACACACCAGTACTGATCTTCAAATTGTTCGGATGATCCAGCGCGGCAAGGATATTGATACCGGCCTACCCTATTGGGCGCGGCGATCCAACCCGCTGGTCAGGCGTGAGTTAGGCGCGGCATGGCGCACCATGCTGCCGGAAGTCGCGTTTCTGCGGCAGGCGTTTATCGTCCAGACCATATTAATTGCTCTGACGCTGCCCTTCCCATTTCTCATTGAACTAGCACTACCAACCGTCACCGCGGCTATTATCCTGCTGCCATTCGCGCTGATTGTCTACGCACGGGTGCTGGTGATCGTGAGCAGTTCCGGTGCGCGAGCCATGACCAATGAGCTGCAAAATGATACGTTAAATCTGCTGCGAACAACGCCTTACACATTACGAGAAATTATTTTTAGTAAAGCAGCGGCGGCCATGTGGCGGCAGATCGAGGATCTGGGTTTGCTGATGGTCGGGGTGGCGCTCCTTAGTACACCACTCCTGATTTCGTATTATGGGACATTATGGCCGCTTGACCAAAATCCAATATTGGCACGCGTGGCGATCATCTTAGGCTTAGGGATTTCAATCATACGAATGCTGTTGGAACCCTTTATGGTCGCGATGATTGGTGTGTTGATGGGTACAGCCTTACGCACACGTTCGGCTGGCACAACTGGAACATTAATTGTCAGTGGCTTTTACTTCCTATTTATCAATTTGGCGCGACTGATCCACCTGAGTTGGCCGATGCGCTTTATAATAGATTTTGTGTTGCCGCTGACATTACCTGTTCTCATTATGGGCCTGGTAGTGTGGCTCACAAGCCGTCTGATTGAGCGGGGCTGAGCTGCAGACGATTTGCGCCCCAGCCAACGCACAGCTTATTTTGTAATCCCAACCAATAAACGAGCAGCTTATTTTGGAAACTTTATACCGTATATTTGGGCCACCACACGAACTCCTGCATGTGCTGGCATTATTATTGATTGGCAGACGTCCAAAAACCGTTGGTTACAAACATGTGGATATACCAGACGATTTGGATACGCGAGCTTATGTCTTTGTGGCAGGATTGCCAGCGCTGGTGTTCTGGGGGATAGCGGTCGTCGCAGGCATCAAGCTGGCAAACGCAAGTGGCGTAGGTGAAGTTATCATGACATTTGTCGTGTTTTCGGTAGCAGCACTAGCAGGCTTAGGGACGCTGGGTGATATTCAACTGATTATCAGACGGCTACAATCTTAATTTCATAGTTTTAATTCATATAAAATAGCCAAGTGGCTCATTTGGATAACCAATCAGAAGTGGTAATATACAAAATTGTTAAGAGAAGTTTAAAACTTAACATTGGAGGTAATAATCATCCTGTGTTGTGATTAACGATGCTTAATGGCGACAACCCATTTTATTAAAACAGCATCGCTAAAATAGTATTGCGCTGGTTAGTGGGCATTACAGCCCCATTGATTCAAAGGAGTTATGGATAAAATGCAGAAAAAACGTTTATTTATCTGTCTGTTGGGCGTTCTGATGCTGGTAACAGCATTGGGTATCTCACCGACACTGGCACAGACTCCGGTTGAGGTCGCATTCTGGCACGCGATGTCCGGTAACAACGGCAAAGTGGTGACCGATTTGGTGGCAGCGTACAACGCCTCCCAAACTGACGTACATGTAACCGAGCAAAATAAGGGCAATTACAACGAAACTCTGAATGCGGTTATTCAGGCGGCGGGCCAGGGCCAGGGTCCGAATATCGCTCAGATCTTCGACCTCGGCACTCCGCTGGCGATTGATTCAGGCTTTTTCACGCCCATTGAATCACTGCTATCGGCAGATGAACTGAAGGCTATCAAAGACGACGTTCTGCCTCCACTGATCAACTACTTCACCATTGGCGGCAAACTGAATTCAGTGCCCTGGAACAACTCGACCCCGTTGTTCTATTACAACAAGGACATGTTCACGGCAGCAGGTCTTGATCCAGAAAAACCGCCAACGACATGGCAAGAACTGGAAGCCGACTGCGAAAAGATTATGGCCGCGAACGCCGCCCCGAACTGCATCAGTATGCAGGTCTACGGCTGGTACTTCGAACAATGGATGGCGCTCCAGGGACAAGAACTGGCGAACAATGGCAACGGTCGTGATGCTCGCGCTACCGAAACCAATATCACCAGCGATCCAGCCAAGAACATCATGACGTTCTGGAAAGACCTTAACGACAAGCATTATTGGACCTATACCGGCAAGCTGCATGACAATCAGGGCGCAAACCAGATTTTCATTTCGAAGCAGGCCGCAATGATCGTGGAAAGCACGGGCGCATTGGGTACGTTTACCAAGGGCGCAGAGACTTCCGGATTCCAATTGGGAACCGGTTTCTTCCCGGCCAATGGCGACATTGAACGCACCGGCGTGATCATCGGTGGTGCCAGCTTGTGGGTTGGCGCAGGTCATCCTGATGCCGAAAACAAGGCAGCCGTCAGCTTCATCAAGTGGCTGTTGGCTCCCGAGCAAATGACTGTCTGGCACAAAGGCACTGGTTACCTTCCCATCACCAAGAGCGCACAGGCCGCCCTCGATGCCGAAGGTTACTTCAAGGATCATCCCGGCCAAAAGACGGCTATCGACCAATTGGCAGCGGTCAAGGGCAGCAGCGCAACGGCTGGCGCTATCATCGGCGCGTTCCCCCAAATCCGTGATCTGGTTGAACAGGCCATCCAAAGCGTGACCAACGGTGAGGACATCGACACAGTGTTGGCTGATACCAAGTCCAAAGCGGATGCGGCAATTGCCGACTACAACAGCCGCTTGTCACCGGAAGCGACACCTGCCAGTTAAACGCAGTGTCAGTTCGTAAACTTTAACGGTTTAGGGGCAGGCCAATGATGGTCTACCCCTATCCTGCTATTGGCGGTTGATGAAACAAGTGGAAGTCCGGATGAAAATGGACACGGTGTATCGTGTCCAATGAGCTAGATTTTTAGAGTCGGCTCCTGTGTATAAGATCGTTACCTCCAAGCATATTCAATCATCAACCATCAATAATCTGTCTGTAAAAGCCGGAACATGATCCGGTAGTGGTTCAACATATTTATCGAACTATGACCAAGGAAAGCCCACGATGCAGGCTATTTTTCGTAATCGATGGCTGCCTTTTCTGCTCTTACTGCCTACGATGATTATTCTGGTCTTATTCCTTTATTATCCCATCCTTAGTACCTTTAGCTTGAGCTTCAATAAAGCAGCCCCCAACGGTATCACGCTCACCTATATTGGGTTTGATAACTACACCCGTTTGCTCGACCCGCAAATCTCAAGAAACGATGCAGGGATACTCCTTTTTAAAGGCCAATACCTGATTGTGCTGGGGCGATCACTGCTGTATTCGGCGGCCATCGTAATCGGTGGACTCGGTATATCGATGGCTATAGCAGTACTCGCCAATCAAAAGATTACCGGCGTCCGCATTTACCGCACCCTTCTGATCTGGCCGTATGCCATTTCACCAGCGATTGTGGGGGTAGTGTTCTTATTCATGTTCAATCCGGTCGTCGGTGTCATCAATTATGCCTGGGGTAATATTTTCCACACGCGACCAAATTGGCTGGGCGATCCAGTGCTGACCCCGCTGCTGGTGATCGTGGCGGCGATCTGGAAGAACCTGGGCTACAACGTTATTTTTTATCTGGCAGGGTTGCAGAACATCGGCGGCGAACTGCTAGAAGCGGCTTCAATCGATGGGGCGAATACGTGGACGCGCTTCTGGAAGATTATTTTCCCGCTGCTGTCGCCTTTTACCCTGTTCTTAGTGATCACCAACATGACCTATTCGTTCTTTGATATTTTCGGGACGATTGATGTACTGGCGGGGCCAGGGCCGAGAAACTCAACCACCGTACTGATTTATAACCTGTATCAGGATTTGCAAACCAACCACAATACGGGCTTAGCCGCAGCGCAATCCGTGATGCTGTTCGGGCTGGTGGCGCTGCTCACAGTCGTGCAATTACGAAGTGGGGATCAGAGGGTAACTTATAATGCATAGCACAGCAGCAACTACCGTAGTAAGAGCCATACCCATAAAACGCCGGTCACGTCCGAAATATATGTCCCACATTATTTTGAGCGTGATTTGCTTCTTCGTGGCTTTCCCGATGGTGTTCACGGTCATTAAATCGACACAGAATTTGGGACAAATTATGGCTTATCCGCCTAATCTGATGCCCGGTGACCAAATCCTTGCCAATTATTCAGAAGCCTGGAACAGTAACAATCTAGTGCGGTTGATGAGCAACACGATTATAGTAGCGATAGCCGTTACGTTGTCAAAGACGGTGACATCCATGCTGGCGGGCATGGCCTTCGTATACTTCCGATTTCCCCTGCGTGGCCCGCTGTTTATCTTTGTGCTGCTGACGTTGATGATGCCCACCGACATTTTGATCGTAGCGCTGTTTCGCATGATGGGCCAGCTCCAATGGACAAATCAGATACAAGCCTTGATTGTGCCCTTTATGGCAAGCGCTACTGGAACGTTATTGTTCAGGCAGCATTTCTCGAACATTCCATCCGAGTTAGCAGACGCGGCACAAATTGACGGCGCGGGGCCGATCCAATATCTGTGGCGTATCTTAATTCCGCTGTCATGGAATATCATCGGCGCGCTGGCGATGATCCAATTCATTGGCGTATGGAACCAATATTTGTGGCCGCTGCTAATCATCAACGACAACACACGGCAGTTGGTACAGGTAGCTTTGAAGGGTATTACCGTCAATGCGCTGGATGCAGGCAACTGGGGCGTGGCAATGGCGGCGGCGGTAATCGCGTCGATCCCGCCATTGATCGTGTTTCTGTTCCTACAAGAAAGTTTCCTGCGTGGCTTTGCCCTTACGCGCGACAAATAACCTGCCCTGTCTGTATCATATGACATGATTATGTGTCCATTGACACCGTTTTGAGTTGCCAAAAACCAAGAAATTGGGCAGAGTCTATATGCGCTTCAATATAGTTTTTAGTAAGGAAATGTTATGACTATTCGCATGGGGAACGCTCCAGTAAGCTGGGGCATTTATGAATTCAAAGATATTGAGCCTAAGTATCCGTATGCGCGGGTATTGGACGAAATCGTCGAAACCGGTTATACAGGCATCGAGCTTGGCCCCTGGGGCTACCTGCCAACTGATCCCGCTGTGCTGAAACCCGAACTCGACAAACGCGGCTTGCAGTTACTATCGTCGTATGTGCCGGTGAAATTAGTGGATGCGAATGCACACACGGCTGGTGAAGAACACGCCCTGATGGTCGGGCGGCTGCTGGCAGCTTGCGGCGCACAGGTGATTGTGCTGGCAGACGACAACGGCACTGTACCCGAACTGGTCGCGCAGGCCGGACGCCGTAAAGGCTCAGCACTCACACCTGCACAATGGGATGTATTCGCCGCTGGCGTGAACCGCATCGCGCGCAAAGTCTTTGACGAATTGGGACTAAAAATCATGTTCCACCATCATTGCGGTGGCTATGTGGAAACACCCGAAGAAACCCGCATTTTCTTAGATCGTACCGACGCCAATCTGGTGGGCTTGTGCCTCGATACCGGACACTATCAATATGCCGGTGGAGATGCACTGGAAGCCGTCAAGACCTACGGCGAACGTGTACGCTACCTGCATCTGAAGGACTGTGATCCGAATATACGCGAGTTGTGCATCAAGGAAAAGCTGAATTATTTTCAGGCGACACAAGCGGGTGTCTTCTGTGAATTGGGCAAGGGCAACGTGGACTTCCCCGCCATCCTCACGCATATGGAATCGCTGGGATACAATGGTTGGGCGATTGTCGAGCAGGACGTGCTGACTGATGATTTGGATGCGCCACGCCGCAGTGCGAGACGTAACCGCGACTATTTGAAGAAATTAGGCTACTAACCAGTGGTGCAAGTGTGAGTTGTGATCTTTTGTAACCCTCTCTGCACACTTTTTCGCCCAAAAAGAGTGTCCTAAAGCCCTTCTCCCTTGCCTGCGGGGGAGAAGGGTTGGGATGAGGGGGTTAGACTTGCACCATTAGTTACTAAGGCAGTCGATAGTCTTTAGTGCATAATCAATCCATAATGGAAGGCGTGGGCAACCGCGCCTTTTTGATTTAGGGGAAATGTGATGGATATAGGGATCGCGATTGGTTGGGGCATCTTTTTGACCTTTGTCTTGGGTGTTACGGCACTGACGTTGTGGGCAGTCCGCCAGTACAGGCTCCAACGTGCGGTCTACCGCCATCTGCTGACCTTAAAAGAACAGCAGCCGGATATCCGCTTCTTTGAGCAGTCCATCAACCGCTTTGCCATCGTGATTGTCAACAACAAAACCATCAAGAAGACACGCGGCATGATCACCCTTTCAAATCAAGAAATCGGCGTTTACCCGCTTAAAATGCCACCAGAGGCCATTATTCGATTTGCACCACAAGATATTCGCGGATTCTGGCGGCCTGAGCCTTACAACTCTGGAATGAATGAACTATGGGTACATGTGGAGCGCAAACGGGAATGGGTACTGGTCAAGCTGTGGTTAAGTCGGGTACAGATGATGGATTTCATTCGCGCGCTTAAGCCGTTGGTCGATCCTGCTTTGGTGGCAGCCTACCGGCGGCAGCGGCCTTATATCCATTATGGGCCGGTAAAAGCACAACCCGCTGAACAGGATATTCATGGCGCATGGACACTCACCGCCAGCGTTTCGCTCTATTTGATGCCACGCCACTTATTAGCCTTACATGATGAAGCCGTACAGCAAATAATATCCTTAGAAAGTATTCGCCAGGTCGCGGCACTGCCACGCTTGGACGCCCCACAAGCCAACGGTTTGGTACGCTTCGAGACAGCCGAAGCCCATTATGCATTCGCGCTGAAAGAATATGAAGTCTTCGCCAATGCCTTAGCCGAAGCTGCAAAACGCACCTTAGAAGCGCCCGTAATGCAGAAGCAGAAAAGCAAAGACGGCGAATGGGATGACGTGGATTAGGCACCACCAGATGTAATCACAGAAACCGAGGAAATGATGCAATCAGCGCATGAACTTCAGTTGAATAATGGGGCAACCATTCGCTATCTACTTTATTTGCCGGATGATTATGCAGCAGACAGCAAACGTTTATGGCCGTTCATCCTGTTCCTACACGGCAGGGGTGAAAGCGGCACCAATGCCGAAATCGTACGTAAAGTTGGCTTGCCACTGCTCATCGAAACACAGCCGGATTTCCCCTGTATTGTGCTATCGCCACAGTGTCCCGAGGTCGTACGCTGGCCCACGCAGGAAGCGAACGTGATTGCCTTACTCGACGCCTTATTGCCTACCCTACGCGTCGACCCACAGCGCATTTACTTGACCGGCTTGAGCATGGGCGGAGAAGGCTCATGGTATCTCGGTTCGCTGTATCCTGAGCGCTTTGCCGCACTTCTACCCATCTGTGGACGGAAACCGCCGGAAGATAAAGGCTTTCCTGCGAAAGTATGTGCGCTCAAAGATGTGCCTGTATGGGTATTTCATGGCGCGAAAGACGAGAACATTCCCGTAGAACACTCGATGCAAATGGCGAAGCTGCTCGAAGACTG
>JBGAHG010000041.1:0-61782 GCA_044226325.1 Aggregatilineales bacterium | reverse complement strand
GGCCATTTACATCACCGAGAATGGCGCGGCATACCCTGAGCCGGAAACTGTATCTGAGGCAGTGTTGGAAGATCCCAAGCGTGAGGCCTTTTTGAAGGAATATTTTACCGCGGCGCAGGATGCGATCAAACGTGGGGCTTTACTCAAGGGTTATTTCGTCTGGAGCTTCCTCGATAACTTTGAGTGGTCGTATGGTTATACCAAGCGCTTTGGGATTGTTCATGTCGATTATAAAACGCAGAAGCGCACCCGGAAGCGCAGCTCCTACTATCTGAACGATATAATTCGAACCAACGAGATTTAGTCGATAAATTCAAAATGCAGTAACGGTTGTAATTGTTACTGCATTTACCGCTGTGAGACACTCGGTCACACAGCCGATTTGTTATCCGACGGCAGAACAGTCCACCCCACTTGCTCAAATTTTGAAGGAACACGCAGCCGGGTTTGCCAGAGAACAATATTGTAAGCCGTCTTTAAGATCGCTTATGTTTAATTTGTTCAGCGCTTTATCTTTAGCGGTTAAAATGGCAATTTGAGTTTATTTATAGACCCAAATTCGCAGCTAACATTTGTAAATCCATCAAATCAATTACTCCATCATGATTCAAATCAGCGCCTAGCGGCACATTACTGGCTAGTAGGCCATAAACCTGCTCCAGGGTAGCGAGATCACGCTGATCAATCAGATTATCGCCGTTTACATCACCTGCTTGTAGCGTCATCGGAGACAGGCTGACACTCTGATTATCGCTTACGTGGAGCGTGATGCTTAGCGGGAGGTATCCGCTGTGTGCTACTTCTAAACGGAAATCTCCAGCCGGAATATTTGCTAATGTAAATGAGCCGTCACCAGCAGTGAGGGTTTCGGAAACGATATAGTCATTTTGTATGAGTACCACTCGTGTATCAGCGTTGGTCCCATACGGGTACTGAAGCTGGACGATACCTGTAATAATGGTCGGTGGTGATGGTGCTGTTGGAACGTCAACCGTGGGTGATGGACTCGCGAACGATTCTACTGTCATCATAACGATTACCGTAGGCGGTGGAACGGTGTTCGTGATAGTCATTGATGCTACAGCAGTCGCTATATCAGTAGGTGTATTGGAAGCTGTAGAGACTTCTGTCATTTCAGGTGGCGGTGTGAGTGTGTCTGATGGCGCTTCAGTCGGGGTTTCGGTATCGGTGGCGGTGAAGGGCAGGGTGGGTGTGTCAGAAGCAACGGGGATTACTGTCATTTCAGGTGACGGTGTGAATGTGTCTGATGGCGCTTCAGTCGGGGCTTCGGTATTGGTGGCGGTGAAGGGCAGGGTGGGAATATCAGTTGGTGTGAGCGTCGGGATCGCTGTTGAAGAAGGGGATATATCAACAATGGGTGTCGCCTCTTCGGGTGCCTGTGCCATAAGCAGATTCACGCTGGCGAGACAAATCAATAGCAGTAGAACAGACCGCATCGTTAAGGACGTCTTTCGCGACGCAGCACGAGAACTGCGCCCATTAGCAATACAACGCATACAATGGCGACGAGCAGAATGATGATAAGTGGCGTATTGTCGTCCTGTGGCGTTGCGACAGCTGCGGCACCTGTCTGAGGGATGGTCAATGTAAGTAAGGATGTTTGGGGTTCGAGGGGAATATCACGCGCGTTTCCATCAGCCACTTCGATCAGGCGCGGGTGTACCAGTTGAATTCCAGTTTGTCCTTCCGAAATCACTGTGAAAGCGATCGATCCGATGCTTCCGTCACCGTTGACGCTGCTGGCTGGCGGCAGCAGTGTATAAACGGTATCAATCTGGCGCAAACTAGAGTTCGGTAGGGCTTCCTCCGTATTTTTTACACGCTGTGGATTTTGACCGAATAGTTTGCCGACGACAAACGAGGTTTGTGTGCCGTCGGCATCCTTTCGCTGGAAGACTTTCACGACCTTTGGATCAAACTGAACCTGAAAACCGAATCCATAAGCGGGAGTCTCAATATGGCTGATGATGTTGACTACCAGCGTTTGCCCAACGAAGAGGTGATCCAACGGCTCATCGGTATGCAGCAGCATCGAGTTTTTCGGGGTCTGGGCCATCAACCGGGATGTCAAGAGTACCATTAACACGGTCAACACCCCGAGCCAGTTTGACTTCCGAATGCCCATTTTTATCCAGCGCACCCGCGCCGTCATCATCTGCATGTTGCGTTCTGCTGAGCCTCTACCAATTAATTGGCCCGATTTTACGCAGGTTAACAGCCAGTGCGTTCAAGTCTGCAAGACCGACTACAGCATCACCGTTCAGGTCGGCACTGACTGGAGCAGGTGGCACACTCTGTCCATAAGTGATAGCAAGTTGTACCACATCCAGCTCATCAATCACATCCGGTGCGACCAAATTACCTGCAAGCAGCGTGACTGTCGGTTTGGTAACGGTGATCTGGAGTGTCACCGTCACGCTTCCTTCAGCCGACAAATAGCCCGGTGCTTCGGCGCGAATGGTGTAAGTTCCCAATGGAACATCAGTGATCACGAAGGTGTCATCGGGCATTGTGACGGTGCTGGCAATAACAGTCGTGCCATTCAGTACGGTTATAGTGATGCCGCCGCCGGTCTTGTGTGAATAATGAACTGTGCCTTGAATCGCGCCGCTTTGCGAGACGGGTGGGCGTACCGGAATGGTTAAAGGTGCGAAGGCTAAGGTGGTTTCTTTGCCAGTGGCATCAATCGCTTTAATCGTGCAGTTCAACACACTTTGTCCGACCTGCTGCGCGGTCAGGTTCATGCTAAACACGACGCCAGTGGTTTTGACCGATGGATTGTTCCCTGATTGCGACACGGCATAGAGGATGAGATTACCCTGAAAGCCCTTGTTAATAATAGCGGGATCGGGCGTGAATAGTTGGGCACTGGGAGTAACGCTGTTGCCGCGAAGAATGTTGGAGGGTGTAAAGTTACATTTGGCCTCCAGCGCATTAACACCGCCGCCTGCCGCGAGGTTGGGATTTTCCAGCACGACATCAACATTTATGGCATCACCGATATGAATGGGGTTGGGTGGTATCACTGCCCTAACGCTCGGTGCTGTTGGGCCAACTTGACTGACTGTAATGGATACATCGGCTTGTGTGTTCGTCGTTCCGTCGCTGGCGTTGTAGGTAAAGCCATCCGAGCCAAAGAAGCTTACGTCTGGTGTATATGTAAATGAACCGTCCCGATTAAGCGTCAGTGTGCCATATGCCACATCAGTAACCAGCGCGGTGTTCAGTGTCGTGCCCTCCGGATCACTGTCATTGGCGAGAACACCCGGTGCAGCAATCGTCAAAGCACTGTTTTCATCAACATTATAGCTGTCATTGACTGCTACAGGCGGATTATTGATTGTTTCGGTGATGACGACTTCACCGGATTGTCCCGGCGAACCTGAACCGGTCGCGCCACCGTTGCCACCTCGACCAAATCCCGGTGGCTGAACAGGATTTCCTCCCGCACCACCACCGTTAGAGCTGCCACTTGCGCCGCTCATTCCATTGATAGTAAGAATCGTATAGGGAGGTAAATTACTGGCGAGGCCGCCTTGTCCGCCGAATCCGTTACTCGCACACACGCTGCCGAATGCGCTAGTTCCGCCACGCCCACCACCAGCAACTAACTTCGGGTTGCTGCCAAATGAAGAATCTTGGCCATTTGTTCCGTCGAGGCTTGAATCGCCGGGAACACCCATATTGCCGACAGTGACCGTAAAGGTTTGCCCGGGTGTTACCGAGAGCACACCCCTAACGAAACCGCCACTTCCACCACCGCCACCGCCATGACTGTTACAGATAATGTTCGAAGGCACACCGCCACCACCACCGCCACCCGCGCCCCACAAATCTACGGTTATCTGGGTGACGTTGGGTGGGACCGTGTAAGTAAATGTCCCCGGGTTGGGAAAGGTAGCAGCAAAGCCGGGTGTGGGAATAATGGTCAGAAACAAAAATAAGACTAGTGCCGACGGTAAAAGCCTTCGGTGCTGCATAGCCCCTCCACATCATTGGAAATAGTTGGCTGCAATGTTCAATATGTGATAATAAAATTTGGGATGATTTTATCAAGCGGGGATAAAAATACAATTAGTTGTTATATGACAGTGATTTTTTATTGTAACTAATTTGCTAACCACTCATTCTTATATTTCTTGTTTCACTAAATTACGTTACGCGGTTATTTTTGACAGGGTATTTGATCTCGTTTGGTTCTATTGGTGATAAAAACCAGACGAACGCTGCCAACAATAGGGTTAGAATCCAGAGGATGCTGCGTCCAAACACCATAAACGACAATGTCGTGGCTACTAGACCAACGATAAAACCGTTGTTTTCCCAGAAGAACAGGCTTCGTACCGGGTAAAGTTTGGAGGATCGCGCGAAGAAAACACCCGGGTAGATACCCGCTAAGCTAATCAAAAAGCCATAGATCGGCCAGATTTGAGTATTGAAGGGATTGGCACTGACAAGCCAGTTACATAATGCGTAGGCCAAGAGCATCATAAGCAGAAGGGCACGATGAGATAGATTCATGCGATTCACGTACAGTGCCCCTACAACCCCGCCCATCAACCAACAGAGTGTAATCAATAAGTAGGTAGTGAACCCCGAAGACAGCGTAAATGTGAGTAGGAAGAAGAGACCACTTTGCAGCAATCCGAGTAAAACCCCTACGAATAGGGGATACGCAAAAGAAGTCCGCATTTGTTGCATAGTCTGGTTCCTACTGTCAGGTAAATTGATGCTTGGACCACTTGGCACAGATTTCGTCTTGATACGTCCGATTAGCACGGGTGGCTGTGCCTGCTATGCGCCACTTTTTTGTCATCTTTCAACATATTGTATGTAACGCGTGCTTTGGTGAAATCTGCCTGCGTCAGCATGTTGCCGGGCTGCGACTTCGAGTCTGGTTCATTACCGACAGGCTCAACCAATTGAGCAAAGGGTTGTAGTGCTTTGAGGAGCTGCCGATTTTTCTCTTCCAACAAGGCGATATGATCAGTGGCAAATTCTTGACGGCGTTCTAATCCGGCAATCCATAGGACACGGCGCATCACATCGGTGCGTAGCAATAATCGCTCGGCAGACTCGGCAATCAATTGAGCGCGGTCATCGTAGATCCCGTTTTGCGACCAGCGTAACACGAGCTGATACAGCGCCGCGACCATCGAATAAGCAATTACCAATTCATCATCAGACTGAGGCAAATTGGTGGATGGTGTATCGTCGTTCGCCATAAATCCGATTGTTGGCATGGTGTTCATGATTCTGAATTCTCCTCTAGAGATATGCAGGCTTATAGTCGCAAATTAGGAAAAAAGTTCCACTTGTGAATTACTTGAGTCAGAAAGACATCAGCCCAACTGATAATGAATAAAAACACCTATTCAGTCGTCTTATTTCGGTCATTTCCATCGCAAGCGACTTCCAATCCAGTCGGTGCTGATTTGTAGTACGATATCCATCGAATCCAGGGTGATTGGACGGGCATCACCGACAATACTTTGGACTACCGACCGGTTATAAATCGTATAGCCTTTTTCTTCGTTAGCGTCTAAAGCTTGCTGAAGTTGGATAACATCAAATGGGAGGTGCTTTCCAGCGAAAACGTAACTCAGACGGCTGGAGTTCGAAGTGACCACAATCAGATCATCAAAGACTGTGAGCAAAGAAGCTGTAATGCGTTTGGATACGAGGTTGTCTTCGGTTAAGCGTGCTGTCAGATTGACCACCAGAACCCCGTTCGGCGTGAGATGGCTGACGATTTGCTGATAGAAGGGTACGGAGTATAAGGTTGCAGTTTGAATGGAAAATGCGGCTGGCACATCGGTTGCTACCAGGTCATAGTGAAGGTCTGTATTGGCAATGAAGTGTTTGGCATCATCAATGATAACGCTGCGATTGGTGAGCTTCCCCATCAAATTGACGTCACCTAGAAATTGGGTGCTGGCCTGCACGACGACCGGATCAAGCTCGACGGTGGTTACGTGTCCACTTCGCTCGGCAATAAAGCGTGCCAATTCCATTGATCCTGCACCGACTACCAGGCTTGATTCAGGTTTAATGAGATCGGCAGAGACCGCGCCCATGATGACATTAAGCCAACTCCAACGGTCGGTACCATAATGCAGCAGCCCATCCAGATACAGATAGCGGTTATTGTTCGGGTCTTGCAGTATATCGACCTTCTGATAGGCCGTATACGACGAGAATAAGGTAGTCGTTCCCGCTGGTAGATCATGCAGTGCTTCATACCAGCGGGCATTACTCCAGCCATTGAGCGTGGGAAAAATCGCCAACCATGCCACAGCGGCTGCCCCAACCACTGTGATAAATTGCCAGCGCATATGCAGTGCTAACAGAATGAGCAGTAGGTTGAAACCGTACAGCAGATAGACAGCCGGAAGTCCCATCCCACCGAGCAAAACAAGAATCAGCACTCCAAGTCCCGAACCAAGCATCTCAATGGCATAAAGATGGGCTAACTGCCCTTTATCATGATCGGCAAACATTGGCAAAAAGACACTGTAGAACGCCGAAATCAGGAAGGGGGTGAGTAACGGTAAAATCAGAAATGCCGCCCAATAGGCACCTATGGAAGCCAGACCTGAGACCAATAGACGAAACCAAATCGGCAAACTTAAATGGAGAACAAGTGTCACTAAGCCAATGGGTGCGAGCCACTGTAATTTGATCCATCCGGACAGAAAGTAGCCAACGGACAATCCTGCGAAATAAGCAACGCTGACCAGCATCACAACCAGTTCTGTGCCCATCAGCAGCGCAGTGAGTTCTCTCACCAACACCCATTGGATAAGTATCAGGTTGACTCCGCCGAAAAATACGAGCAGAGAAGGGGTGTGGAGCACCCGGCTTAGTGCCGAATGCTCCAGATTGTGAACCGTAATTTGGGATGCCTTTACTCGAAAGGTAATGTTCATAGGTAAGCTCGGTGTGATGCTACTGATGAGTGGGTTGTTTAGCCCATACCACCATTGTTGTCGTTGCCGCCTTTGCCCGACCCACTATTGTCTGAACCACTGTTCCCCGAACCGCTGTTACCACCGTGATCATCGCGATTGTCGTTGCTATTGGCATTCCCGTTACCATTCTGGTTGTCGTCTGACCCCTTGCCACCATGATCATCTGTGTTGTCATTGCCATTCCGGTTGCCATTAACGTTCCCGTTTTGATTGCCATTGTTATTCTGGTTATTGTCGTTACCATGTCGGTCAATGGTCAGAATGACAGCTGTTTGGGCATCAATACTCAATTCAATGCCATTGCGGATTTTTACTTCCCAGACCAATGTGTCACCAAATTTTGAGGTCAGTTCGATGCTCAAAATATCGGTTGTAGGGTAAACCTGTAACACGATATCAATTGCTTGTTGAGCGCTAACGGCAGCACTGGTATTCGAGTTATCGTTGCTATTGCTGTTGGTATTGGCGTTGCTGTTCGCATTGCTATTGGTATTTGTGTTGTCATTCGCATTGCTGTTAGCGTTACTGTTGGTATTGGCGTTGCTGTTCGCATTGCTATTGGCATTCGAGTTGTCATTTGCATTGGCGTTGCTGTTAGTATTGCTATTATCATCAACGATGGCCGTAGTCTCGACTTCACGAGCTGCAAGAGCGCCACCAACTGCCGAGACATGCACTTTTACAGTGCTGCCGACGATCAGCATATTCTTGATTTCTGCATTTACGATGTTGATTGTTTGGCCGGATACAACGATGGAACCACTGCTGATGCTTTCCAACACGCCAGTGATTTCAGTTTCACCAACAGGGGTAGCAGATTGTGCAAAAACCCCTGTGGCAAAGATCATCAGACTAGCTGTGAAGATAAGGGTAAACAACAGGGATAAACGGCGTAAAAGTAAGGTATGCATCGATTCTTCTCCTTAAATTGATCATTCGATACTGCGTCATTTTTGACAGCATACCTATACAGTCCGCACATCTTTAAAAAGGTTTCGGTGACTTTTTAAATTGGTGGATTTGATGTTTATTTTCCTTAGCCCATACCGCTACCACCGCCACTTCCTCCACTGCTGCCACCGCTGCTACTACCTCCACTATTGTCGCCAGATCCCATGCCGCTGTCGGTCTGGGTGTTGTCGTTGCTGTTGCTATTTGAATTCGTGTTGGTATTGTCATTCGCGTTAGCATTGCCATTGGAATTGCTGTTACTGTTGGTATTGTCACTCCCCTTTTGTTCGATAGTGAGGATAACGCCGCAGCCTACACTAATATTGATTTCAATACCGTGACTTGTCAGCACTTCCCATACCAGTGTGTCACCAAATTTAACGGTCTGTTCTATTTTTACGATGCTGGTGTTCGGATAGATTTCAAGAACACGTTTTATGGCATCCTGCTCTGTTAAAGGCGCAGCGCATCCGGGCACGAAAGTCGCGGTTGGAGACGATGTTGGGGCAGGGGTGTACGTCTTTGTTGGGGTGCTAGTGGGTGTCGCTGTCTTCGTTACAGTCGGTGTCGCTGTTTGGGTCATGGTTAGCGTTGAAGCACTGGTTGCTCGCAAGGTATTGGTTGCAAACGCCGTATAAGTAACGGTCAGTGTTGGTGTCGATGAAGGTATTGGTGAAAGCGTAGCCGACAGCGTTGGTGCTGCTGTGGCGGTAGCCGGATTGATAATATTGTTATCATCGGGTGGGAGTTCTAAACGCGAAAGAAGCACCCACATCCCCAACAGGAGAAAGAGCAGAATCAGAACCGCCGCTAGAAGCCCAACCGGAAAACCACGTCGCCGTTTAGGCATGGCACCGGGCAATTCCTGCATAATTTTCTGCCAAACGAGTGCCTGATCTTGTACGACTTGTGCGTCTGGTACACGGACCTGGCGTAGTGTGATAGTGGCTTCCAACATGGGGCGTAGGCGGCTGCTGTAATCAGGATAGAGATTTAAGCATTGCTCCAGTGATTGCCCGTTTGCAAGGCGAGTCACACAATCGTCAAAAGCATCGATCAATGATTGTTGCGCCATAGATTTACCCCGTTTCACCAGCATCTAAAATCATGCGAAGGGTTTCCACTGATCGAAATTGAAGTGATTTAATTGCGCTGATACTTTTATCCATCAAGTCGGCTGTTTCCTGTAGGTTTAAGCCCTGCCCAAACCGTAAAATCAAAACTTCCTGTTGTTCGGCGACGAGCATGTTCATGGCGCGACGGACATGGTCAACGCGCATCGATTGCAAGAATTCAATCTCAGGGTCATGTTCGGATGATGCGGGAACCCAATCTTCGAGCGTGTCTGTCGGAAATTGTTTCTTTTTCCCGTAATGATCGTAGACTTTATTACGGGCTACCCGGAACAACCATGCTCTCAAACTGGTTTGAGGGGCGCGGTTGCCACGTATTGCCATAAAAAAATCAAGGAATACATCTGCTGCTATATCACGTGCCTGTTCCCGCTCATTAATCCGCAGTCGGATAAATTGATAGATAGGCGGAAAGTAACTTTCATAAATGGTGCGCAGGGCATCTTCGTTTTTGTGCTTGGCATCGGTTAAGAGTTGCTGTTCATCTGCCAAGTCCGGAAGAACGATTACGATCATCATACGGATTTCATTTCTCTGAAATATTGTCACCAATTTGCCAGACTAAACTGTTGTCATCCTGGTAAACGAGACGCATATTAGGATCATTATTTGCATGTTCTGCAAATGCCTCATGATGTGTATCACTGACTACATACTTTGCACCGAAGGTATCCCGAATGAGGACCGATGGGCGTTCGACAATGCCTTGCGTAATCGGTACCCACAAGTTCCAAAGGGTCGGGTTGGCAACCTGTAAGTAGGTTGGATCAAGACCGATAAGGTAGGTATTGTGTGTATTGTTAAAATACAGGTATGTAAAGTCATCCCAGTCCGTCTGGAAAACCAGCGTATTCGGAGGCGTGTTTTCCTTTAACCATTGGGATGCACGCGCCATATACGAAACATCTTCGGCACTTTGCACATCTTTATGCACTCCGTTTACAGTCGTCCATACCAATAGTAATACGGGCAGCGCAAGAACAATAAAGTAGAACCGACCCACTGGCTTTTTTGAAATGATGTCCGGTATATATTTTGTCCACTGAATATCACTTCTTCCGGCAGCGACAGCACCAAATAGCAGCGCAAAAGCAGGAAAATACTCGATAAAGCGCCGTGACTCGAACATCATATAAAGCATCAATATAGCGACTAACAGCAATGTCGTTTCAATGCGATCGCGGCCCGTTTTACGGAAGCTCGGTGCCAGAATTCCAAGCACCATTGCCAGCAATGCACCCAATGAATTTTGCATCAGCGCGCCAGTAGTATAGGGATACCATTCACTGCCGACACGGATGTTGGATTCGAGATCCACTTTTTCACCGAGATGACTGATGATGAACGAAATATTCTGAGGGAAATAGGGATTAATGACTAATCCAAGTGCTGTACCGACCAGCGCATAGGCGAGGGGTTGCCATGCCAGCCGTCGCTCGGTGATATAAGTTGATACAACATAGAGAAATACGACAGCGGGAAGCAGAATAAAGCCGTTGTAAAGCCATGTGAAAGCAAACGCCAGACCGATCACCCACACGTATCGTTTGCGAAATAGGAGATGTAGGACGATGAGTAGAAGTAAGACCGCTGCTCCCTGCGTCCTTACCATAAGCATCCGGTATAAAAATGGAGAGGATACACCTAAAAGGGCGATCGTCCATGAAAACACGTAGCGGACTTGCAGATAGCGCAGCAGCGACCATAATGCAGCGAAAATCCCCCCGACAACGAGTGCTTGTGCCAATTTTGCGCCCGGTATGCCGCCCCAATAAACCCAGGGTGACAAATAAATATGATAGAGAAGGTGGTGATCCACAAATTGTTCAGGCCCGAGGATCGTGAGCGGCAGCCAGGGGAAATTTACCCGTAGGGCGTGTTGTTCAATAATTTGGGCAGCGATTCGGCTGTGATAATAGTCGTCGGTGCTTACAAAACCATTGGTTGCCGCGAGTAGAAATAGCGACACGCCAAAACCGATGGCAAACACGAGGAATAATAAACCCCATGATTTCCAGGCGAATTTTTCAAGCGTAAAAGTGCGTTTCTGTTCGCTGCTAAGTGTCGCAAATGACATGTCCATCAGATATGCCTCGTTCTAGGAGTTAGTGGAATAACAATTCAAGACTATTCAGTCTGATGGACGGCACAAAAGTTGCGGTCATTTTGTGAGTTGGGCATTTTATCATGAGGTTCAACAGAACGAGTACCTCAAATTGATATGGCTTTTAATCACTTTGGTAACGTGGGTTTTGATGGCTCAGCGGAATAGTCTGCAAATCCTCTTGCACACTGCTGCTATTTTGATGTTTGGAATCGATCAAACATGACCCATGGGCTATTTCATTTAGAAAACCGTTAGATAGAATCGACAAAATTGACTGAGAAATATTTCCCCAATCCACCGATAGAAAGCGTGAAATTGGACGGAAAGTTCTCTCTAAACTCGCTTGATCCATGCTGTCTGCCGGATGCTTACACCTAAGTATGGGCAGATATGGAATGCATTTTGTCACCAAAGTGATAATTGATACCGTCACTGACTTAATAGGAGGGCATCATGTCCCGTAATCACAACATCTCTGATGTTTTTGCGGTGCTTCATAAAAAGAACGGGCTAATGTCATGGTTCAGCCGTGGCACACTTTCGTGGACTCACTTGCCTGTTTTGATCTTCATAACGCTGGCGTTATCCATCAACGTATTCTCTTTACCAGCAGTTAGCGCACAAAGCGCACCCGGTTCGTTTATCTTTTCGGCAGGTGGCGATATTGGCGCGAATACCCGCGCGGACGCCAGTTTGCGTGCCATTGTACCCAGCGGTGCCGCGTTTTTTCTGGCGCTCGGTGACCTGGATTATGACGAGACATCTTCTGATGCCGCATGGTGTGATTATGTCAAAGCACGCGTCGGGACTAGCTTCCCCTTTGAAGTTCTGACCGGCAACCACGAAGAAGGCTCAGCAAGCAGTCCCGGCCCCGATGGCTATATCGGCAACCATGCCGCTTGCCTGCCGGATCGCTTTGCCACAAAACCGGTTATTCCGGGAAAACCAGCTTACCCCGCTAACTACTACTTTGATTATCCGGCTAGTCAGCCGCTCATGCGCTTCATCCTCATTTCTGCGAATCTGAAATTTGACGGTGTTCAGTACAACTTTAACAAAACGGAAAAGACCAATTACAACGCATTGGCTACCCGCATCGACGAAGCTAAACAGGCGGGATTGTGGGTCATGGTTGGTTTGCACAAAGATTGTCTGACAACCGGTGATAAATCCTGTGAGATCGGTGCCGATTTGATGAATTTGTTGATTTCAAAGAAAGTTGACCTGGTACTGCAAGGACACGACCATACCTATCAACGCAGCAAGCAGATCGCACTGGGAACTTCATGTACTGCTGTCGTGCCTGGAACGTACAATGCGAAATGTATTGTGGATGATGGCAGCGACAACGCTTACACCCGTGGGGCAGGGACATTGTTCCTGATCAATGGTGTGGTCGGTCGCTGCTGTTATAACGTGAAAGCCACGGATAGCGAAGCGGGTTACTTCATAAAAACGGTTGGTAAAGATGGTGTGGATACGAATGGGTTTGTGAAATATACAGTATCTGCTACCCGTATTGATGCCCGTGTGGTCAACAGCGTTGGAACATGGGGCGACAGCTTCTCGATTTCAGGGCAATCTTCCGGTACTACGCCTGTACCACCCACCGCTACTCCAGCCACAGCACCGACTCAAACACCAATATCGTCATCAGGTGGTGGTACTGTCACGGTGGATGTAGCCGCGGATGCTTATGTCAATTCTGATAGTCCAACAAGCAATTTTGGGAGTAGTCTCGCGCTGCGAACGGACGCCTCGCCTATTATTCGCAGCTATCTGCGCTTCAACGTGCCTACTTTGGCAGGCACTGTGACCCGAGCATTATTGCGGGTTTACGCCAATACGGCTGTAAGCACCGGTTACTCGGTGAGTAAAACGACCGGTAGCTGGGCTGAAACCACCCTTAATTTCAGCAATGCACCGGCCTTCGGAGCTGGCGTGGGTAATTCGGGAGCCATCACGGCTAATACTTGGACGACCGTAGACATAACACCTCTAGTGACAGGGGCTGGTCAATATAACTTCGTGATGACCACCACTAATAACACAGCAACCAGCCTGGTTAGTAAAGAAGGCGCCGCTGGCAAACATCCTCAACTGATTATTAGCGTTGGCAGCGGTCTTGCTGTAGCCGCTCAATCTGTACCCCTAAACCAGCCTACGCCAACGGAAGTCACCGCGCCTGAAATAGCAGTTACGCCGACAACGGTCGCGTCAGAGATTCCGACACTGGAGCCAACGCTTACGCTTGTATCGGCTACGGACATCCCAACGGATACGGTTCCGGCAACCGCGACCTTAGAGCCTACAGTGATCAGCGAAATACCGACGGATGCACCAGTAACTTTACCTGCAACCCCGACACCCGATGGGCCGACCTTAAGTATAGAAGTGAATCCGGCTAATGCGGTTGTAGGATCGACGGTGAGTGCAGTATTGCAGTTGAGCAATATGACTAACCTATACGGTTTGCAGACCGTGTGTAAGGTTGATCCAAATGTGTTAAGTGGTACCGGACATGCTGAAGGCACCATCTTTAACAGCACGAACAGCTTCATGGTGGATACAGGCTTCCAGAGTGAAGGCAAATGGTCGGTAGCGGGCAGCTTGCTGAATCCTGCGCCAGCCTTTAATGGTAGCGGCACCGCATTCAGCTTGAACTATACGGTTCTGAACGCCGGCCAGACCACGATTGAATGTACTGCTCTAGCGGTAGATGTGGATGGCAATCTGCTCCCCATCTCAGTGGTAAATGGTAGTTTTGATAGCTCACAAGCACCCGTAGCGACCGATGTACCGACGAGCGTTCCATCGACTTCTACGCCCGAGTTGCCTACGGCGATACCCTTACCGACATCGACGCCGACTCTTGAGCCGACGCTGCTTCCCCAACCGGGCGCGATTAGCGGTGTGGTCAAGTACGAGAAGCGCCCTGATCAAACCGGTATTGCCATAACCGTTTCTCAAAATGGTGCACCATTTGCACAGGGGCAAAGTAATGCGGATGGCAGCTTCCAACTCAATGATGTACCTGCCGGTCAATACGTCATTCAGTTCAGCGCACAAGGCTATCTGACCGCATCGGCTACTCTCGATGTGCAGGCAGGGCAGGGGGCTACTGTGCAGGTCACACTCCTGGCTGGCGATACCGACAGCAACGGTGCAATTGATCTGGCAGATGCAAGCTTCATCGGTGCTAATTATGGTATACAGGCGCCGCCTGCTCCAGCCCTGGCCGACTTAAATGGAGATGGGTTTATCAATCTGGTTGACTTGGTATTGGTGGGAAAGAACTTCGGAAAAACCACCCCGTAAAATCACCTAGGTTAATCGTTCCCCAAAACTGCGGCACCCTTCGGAGAGACAATTATTTCTCCGAAGGGTGCCGTGTTTTCATAGCTTAAATGACCATTCAGGTTTGTAAACTCGAACTGAAATGGCTTTACAGAATCGCTCGCTTGTTCTAAAATTAATATACAAATAGCCCTATTTGGAGGACTCTCTCTGTTCTTTACTGCCCGTCAATCGCCGCTAAAAATAAGAGCAACCACAGCGGCGGCAGACACAAATGCCATAGCGGTGGCATTGACCGGCCTTCTCGCTGCATTTGTGCCATTTCAGTGGCATTAGGCGAAGCTCCCGCCGCCACAAAATGTCAATTCAGCGCCTCGCTCCTTCACACCCGCCTGCCATTTCAGCGGTAAATATGCAATTTGTGACATAAGTAGGTGCAGCAGTAACAACAACAACGTTTTGAATGCTTGGTGCCGCGAGCGCACACCAACTTATCCATAACACCTGTTTAGATAATTACGGGTGTCCATCAAGACGGCTGACATTCGGCACTGTCGTAAATGCGGCAAAAATTCTTCAATCAAGATAGCTCATGTACAGGATTGGGAATGAATGCGCTCTGTCGCATCCTTCCGACCCTTTTATAAGACCGTCACCAGACGGTTAAGGAGGTGTTGCTATGAGTTGGCGAATGACACCCGTACTGGTATGTGATGGCTGTGGCACCGTGATTGACATCGACAATTACTTCTCGCTTGATCCCGCTGGAAAAACCGTGTTACAAAAAAATCCTGAAGTGCCTGCCGAACGCGATTTTTGCTGTGAGGCCTGTGAAGCTTGGTGGAAAGCCGAATATCCGGAAACCGGCACATGGGGACCTGCGTGGGAAGAACGCGAATGGTGGCGTCAGAACCACCCGCATAAATCAGTGAGAAGTATTCACGAAGAAAGTCCGCTTTCTGATAATCATTCCTATTTTGATAACCCTGAACCCATCGGGTAATTCGTGTAGTGCATCATCGAATTACGGTCGGGTCATGGCACATCAGAAAAGCGATATGCGGGTGATTTAGGAAGTTCATATTCCAATATACTCATCGAACGGGAGGGCTAATTCACACTCTCGTCGGCTTCCACATTGATTTCGCGCATCTTGCCAGTAGCAACATAAATGATACGTTCAGCGATATTGATTACGAGATCGCCAATACGTTCCAATTTCTGGGCCGCGCGCAAAATTTCATAGGCCTCAAGAACGCGCTTCCGTTTTTTGGTTTCGGCCAGGTTTTCGGTAATGTGTCCAAACAGACGAGCGTATAAGTCATGAACTTCACGATCCTGTTTCGCAATCACCTCGGCTGAAATGGTCCCGTTTTCCGTATAGGCGACCAAAATCTGGCTGAGCATGACGCCTACCAACTCGCCCATTTGTTTAAGTTCGGCTGGTTGCATTTCTTTAGGATTTTCGGGCAATCTGAGGATACCTTTGACAATTTCTTTAGCTTGATCCCCCATTTGTTCGAGGTCAATGATCATATTCATCACAGCGATAATGGTTCGCAGATCACGCGCAGCCGGTTGTTGTGTGGCGATAAGTTCTACACATTTTTCTTCTATCAAGAAACGTTGTGCATTTACGGCCGTGTCCGCCTGAATGACTTCATGTGATGGCCCTTTATCCATTGTTTCCAATGCTTTTAGGGCAAGGTGTAATTGTTTTTCGACCATGAGACCCATTTTTAGTATTTCAATTTGGAGTTCATGGAGTTTGTTCTCAAATTGCTTACGCATTGGCACATTACTCCGCATTGTAAAAAAAACCATTTTATACTCGCTGCTCCCTCTATCCAAACGCAACATTGCAGATTTGTACCAGGTGCCAATTCCAATTTGGAGTATCTGTTAGCCACGTCGGCCAGTGATATATGATTCGGTCAATTCCTCTTTTGGGGAACTGAAAAGTATACCGGTCTCATTAAACTCAACCAACTGTCCCAACCAAAATAATCCAGTCCAATGAGAGGCACGCGCCGCTTGCTGCATGTTATGTGTGACAATGATGATTGTATACTCTGACGCCAATTGGCGCATTAACTCTTCAACGTGCAGAGTCGCCTCAGGATCAAGTGCCGAGCAGGGTTCGTCCATCAAGATCACTTCTGGTTTCACTGCAATGGCTCGCGCAATGCATAGACGCTGCTGTTGACCCGGATTCAGTTCAAGAGCTGAATCTTTTAAGCGGTGTCGCACCTCATCCCACATACCGGATCCTATAAGGCTCTCGCGAACGATCTGGTCAATATCGTTGTCTTTGTCCATACGGAGAACACGGGGGCCAAAGGCTACATTGTCATAGATAGACTGTGGGAAGGGATTTGGGCGTTGAAATACCATGCCCACACGCTGTCTTAACTCGGTTACATCTACGTCCGGGTCATAAATGTTCGTACCATCCAAAAGCACCTGACCTTCAACACGCGTATTTTTGATGGTATCGTTCATCCGGTTCAGGCAGCGTAGAAATGTCGATTTTCCACATCCCGAAGGCCCAATCAGAGCTGTAATCCGGTTTTTCTTGATAGGAACATTCAAACCAATTAGGGCTTGGAAGTCGCCATAATAGAAACTGAAATCGCGCACTTCAATTTTGTTTTCCATCATCCAAATCGCCCTGTAATGTAGTCTTCGGTACGCTGGTCATGGGGGTGCGTGAACAATGTAGCAGGTGTGTTCACTTCGATCAACTCCCCATCAAGTAAGAAAGCCCCCCGGTCAGCTACACGGGCCATCTGCTGTACACTGTGCGGCACCATGATGATGGTGTAGTGTTCTTTTAGTTCAACCAGCGAGTCTTCGACCATACTCGTTGAAATGGGATCAAGACCGGATGTCGGGTTGTCCAAGAGGATGACCTCAGGTTCGAGAGCTAGAGAGCGGGCGATACACAACCGCTGCTGCTGTCCGCCGGAAAGTGCGAAGGCCGAGTTATTGAGCCGGTCTTTAACTTCATCCCATAATGCAGCATGTTTGAGTGAAGCTTCCACTCTTTCTTCTAGCACCGCTTTATCGCGGATTCCCGCCATTTTCAGACCATATATCAGATTTTCACGAATACTCCCTGGCAGAGGCGTGGGTAACGCAAACACCATACTAATCCTGCGCCGTAGGTTCGGAACATCTACACCCGGATCAAAGATATTAAGGTCATTAAATAGAATAGCGCCCTGACGCCTGGCATTCTCGGTCAAATCTGATAAACGATTGAGCAGCCTGAGTAATGTTGTCTTGCCACTACGAGCGGGGCCGAATATCACTAGAATTTCATTTAGGTTAACGTCAATCGTCAGGTTCCTGAGCGCCTCAGTGCCATCGCTGTACGTAAAGTAGATGTTTTGGATGGATAATTTGGAATGCATATAGGTTCAGTTCCACATAGCAAGGTTGTAGTTATGACCAATGGACAAGGATATGATTATCACCATGTGCGGCGGCGGCGCATCCTCGTACGGAATACGGCTGCTACAAGCGTTAAGGTGAGAACAATCATCAGGAGTACAAGGGCTGTCCCATATTGGATTGAAAGGGGCATATCGGGAACCTGCGTAGAAATCACATACAGATGATAGGGCAAGGCCATTGTCTGGTCAAAGATGGATTGGGGTAATTTCGGAAGGTGGAAAGCCGCCACAGTAAAAAGGAGTGGTGCTGTTTCCCCGGCAGCGCGCCCCAGGCCCAGAATGACCCCAGTTATAATACCCGGAAGGGCATGAGGCAGTACTTGATACCAGATTGTCTGCCAGCGCGTGGCACCTACGCTCAAACTCACGACACGAAATCGCTGTGGTACTGCTAATATTGCTTCTTCTGCTGTACTGATAATCACCGGTAGGGTCATAATACCGAGGGTTAATGAGCCAGCGATAATCGAGGTGCCAAATCCCAGAAAAAGGACAAAGACCCCTAACCCGAACAAGCCATAAACAATCGAGGGAATACCCGCCAGATTAACGATTGCCAGTCTGACCCAGCGTGTCAAGCGGGTGTCACCTGCATATTCAGCGAGATAAATGGCAGCGGCCACGGCAAGCGGGATACAAACAATGGCTGTACCGAATGTGAGAATCAGCGTACCTAGAATTGCAGGCCAGATTCCTCCATCTCTCATGCCGTTGCTCGGTGCCGAGGTGAGAAAATCCCAGCTTATCGCACCCACTCCCTGCACTACGATGAACACAATGACAAGTACGATAGGAATGACCGCCACAGCCGCGACAAGCGTGATGCAGCCAATAGAGAATTTCTGCTCTTGTTGGCGTGTCATAACTGTCCCTTCTTACGTCGCGCAGTCTGGCTTCCCACCAAACGGCTCGCTAGTGAATTAAGTGCAAAGGTCATAACAAACAGGACGATGCCAATCCCGAAAAGGGTGTTGTAATGAAGTGTACCTTGGGCGACCTCACCCATTTCAGCAGCAATTGTTGCTGTCATGGTGCGAATGGGCTCAAAAAACATGCCGGGGCCAAATTGAGGAATGTTCGCAGCGTTTCCAGTGACCATCATCACTGCCATTGTTTCACCAATAGCGCGACCAATTCCCAACATCACAGCAATAACCAGCCCTGATTTTGCAGCAGGTAAGACAACTCGCAGGGTGGTTTGCCACTGCGTTGCTCCTAATGCCAGTGCGCTATCGCGTAATTCTTTGGGGACAGAATAGAGGGCATCCTCTGAAACGCTGATGACGGTTGGGAGAGCCATATAGGCGAGAATTAACGAACCTGTAAATGCAGTTAATCCGGTCGATGCCCCAAGATGCTGAATAATAGGTGCGAGAGCAACCCAACCCAGAAAGCCCAGAACGATTGAAGGAATTCCAGCAAGAATTTCGATGAGCGGTTTGAGAATTTCCCGCTGCCACTGCGGAGCAAATTCGCCGAGATAAATGGCCGTCAGCAGCCCTAGAGGCACAGCTATTATCACTGCTCCTAAGGTTACAACCAAGGAACCAGAGATCAGGGGCCAAAGGCCGAAATGCCCTTCAGTAGGATACCATCTACTTCCGAAAAGCTCGCGCAGGGGAATATCGAGAAAAGTCGGTAATCCTTCGCGGATAAGAAAGAAGAAAATCAGTACGACAATGAGAATAGTGGAAATGCCTGCGAACCCGATAATCCGCTCGATAAGAAATTCTATTAAACCCTGCTGCGGAAGTTTTGGTAGACTGATCCCTAATCGTGGGCGTGGTTCTATTGCTGGTCTGACTTCAGTTTGTATCGCGCTCATTTTGCCTCTGCTGGATTTAAGGGGACAAAGCCTAATTGAGTAACAATCGCCTGACCTTCTGACCCTCTAACCCAGTCGAGAAAGCGGCCAATTTCGCCAGTCGGTTCACCGGCGGTATACATAAAAAGCTGGCGAGCTAAAGGATAGGTTCCGTTTCCGGCTGTTTCTGCTGATGGAGGGACAAAAGGCGACTTACTGTCGTGTGCTACGGAGATCACCTTTTCTTGTTCTGTAACATAACCCAAACCGTCATAACCAATCGCGTTCGGATTGCGGCTAACTTCGCTGGTGATACCAACGGAAGAAGGCATGAGTAAAGTTTGTGGAGCAAAAATGTCCGTATTCCCTTTTTGTCCCTTGCGTACAACAACTTCTAGAAAATAAACATGAGTACCTGAGTTAGAGTCTCGAGAAACCAGTACTATCGGAGCATCCTTGCCACCGATTTCTTTCCAGTTGGTGATACGTCCTGCGAACATATCCGACAACTGATCGAGGGTGAGTTCAGAAACTGGATTATCTGGATGAACAACGATGGCAAGCGCATCTATCGCGATGGGGAATTCTACCGGCTCAATGCCGTTTGCTCGCGCAGCGGCAATTTCTTCGTCTTTCATAGGTCGCGACGCATTAGCAATGTCAGCAGTATGGTTAATCAAAGCCGCAATGCCGGTACCTGTGCCACCCCCTGTAATGGCGATGGATGTATTGGAATCAACATGTTCGTATGCTTCAGCCCAGGCTAATGCCAAGTTAAGCAGTGTATCCGAGCCTTTATTTTGGATGACATGTCGACTATCGGCAGCGGCGACGGTATCCGGTTTTGGCTTACAAGCCGAGAGTATAATTAGCGTCAAGGGAAGTAATAATGCCAATATGCTTAAAGAAGTTGTTGTCAGCTTAGGTGTGACAGTTTTCAACTGCTGACTCTTCATATTATCCTTCTGATAAGGGTGTTCCCAAACGATTAATCAATAACCTCTTTATAATCTTTTGAAATCAAATCAACGATAACCATAAATTAAGATTTAACGGGAAAACTGTTAAATTCCCTTAATATTTAACTTCGCAGGTTCGGAATACGTATGCTAATATGTCGTTTTTGATTAAGGAGCTGTTATCTTTGATTAAGAAGAAGAACGACATATGGAGGGAAATTTAGCAGAGAAATGGTCACACAATTGAAATAGCTGCGCTCGGGAAAGCATCACGTCGTTTAGCAGTCCTCTAGTGGCAATGTATTTAATCTCTAGAAACAGGGGAAGTGAGGGTTAAGGATGGATCAACAGTTATCGACTCTTACAAAATGGGGATGACTGAGGCGATTCATATCTCGGTAAACTTCCAATTGCGTCTGACTCAAATTTTGGTATCGGTCAACTGACAAGGTGAACCCTCTCAATAAGCATGTTGATTGCCAACAAGTCACTAAAACAAAATACTCCTCATCAAGTCCTTGCTGCTGGATAAGCTCCATTGCATGTCCACAATCTCTACAAATCACGTGTAAATCTTCAGCGATATCTTCGTACATGATGGTTCTCCACAACCTCATTTTGAAGTTACTGCTTGTTATAACGTTATTGATCTTCGATTGTTACAGCATGCCGATAATCTTGAGTTTCTCAGCGATTAGCGATCAGTAGAGCCAGCGTGAGTGTGGTTGTATATTGGCAGTGCCCGCGAACGATTTGAGGATCTGACAAATAGGTCAATAAAAAATCCCTCTGGAGTTAGAGGGATTTATGAAGGTTGATTTCGTTATCTAGATGTTGGGTTATGCTTTACCGGGTGAAACAGCTTGCCCTGCAGGACCGGTTTCATCAACTTTGGTTTTACTGCGCTGCCAGGGCGTGCCCAGGTAGCGGAGCAGGAAGTAATCAGCACCGTAGTATCCCGCGACCTTCCAGGCGAGGATCAACACTATCGCGCCGACCAGCAGCAGTGGGTTGGTGCTGGCTGTGCCTGCCATGATATAGTTCCAGTTCATGAACGCACCGAAGAAGGCGACGATGCCTACGAAAGCGCCGACAATCAAGGCGACACCAACCAACACTTCACCGACCGCCACCAGCTTGGCGAACCAGACATAGGAACCACTGTCCATCAAGCCTTGCAGGAACTGACGATACCAGTCAAAGGCGATCTTGGATTTGCCACCATCCGGAATGGCCAGCGCACCGACCCAGAAACCCTTCAGGGCTTCACCGGTTTGCATCCACGCTGCATCGCTGACTTTGTGCAAGCCTGCTTGCAGCCACGAAATCCCGATGAGGACACGAATGATGGTCCACAGCCATGCAAAACGGGTATTGCTAAACAGTAAGCGTGCTAGAGGCGGATCTTCGATAACGCGCCCATTCTTGCTTACGACATTGCTCATGATCTTCTGCTCCCTCTTGGTCTGCTTTGTCTCTGTCTTTACTATGACCACAGTATGCACCTGTTGATTCCCTTTCTGTAGTGACTATCATCAGGTCTTAGGGTGTGCTTTTGTCATAGTTGGTTTTTATATGGAAGTGATTAACAAAGTCCTGAATATAGAGCGTAAATACAGCAAGGAGGTGAATATTCATGTTGGTTCTGGATTGTCGTGCTAAAATGCAATCACTTCGTTAGGATAATAATCTGACCAATTTCTGTGCAGATGAATCATCTTTATGATCAAAAGGCCATGATCATGATCGAAATTGCGGAAGCTCTCCCACAACTCTGCGCTGTGCGGCGGCAGTTACCTTCTGGTCAAGAAGTGAACATCCCTGCACAAGTTCAGTATGAATGGCAGCGGCTGAATCTGGCGGAGCACGTGAGAGGGAAACAGATTGCACTGGGCTTCGGCAGCCGGGGCGTGGCACGTATCGCAGATATTGCCCGTGAAATGGTGGCGATGGTGAAGGCCAGCGGCGGTGACCCATTTATTGTTCCTGCAATGGGCAGTCATGGTGGTGCGACCCCAGCCGGACAAATTGAAGTATTGAGCGGTTTGGGGATTACCGAACAATCGACTGGTTGCCCAATTCGTGCGACCATGGAAACAGTTATCCTGGGTGAGACTGAACGCGGTCAGCCAGTTCATCTTGATCGTTATGCTGCGGAAGCGGACGGTTATCTGATCTGCAACCGCGTCAAAATTCACACCGATTTTCATGGCCCGCATGAAAGCGGTTTGATTAAAATGTTGGGCATTGGGTTAGCCAAAGAAATTGGCGCCGCTTCACTGCACAATCATGGTGTGGTTGGTTTGCGCGATTATATGCCGGAAAACGCGCGTTTCGTGCTGCAAAATACCCGGTTCATTGCTGGTTTTGGTGTGGTCGAAGATGGGTATCATCGTCCGGTACATCTGGAAGCGTTCATGAAGTCTGATGTTGAGGTTGGTGAAAAGCGGTTGCTTGATCTGGCGCGATCGTTGATGCCGCGACTCCCGGTCGATGACATTGATGTGCTGATTATCGATCTGATGGGAAAAGACATCAGCGGCGCGGGTATGGACACTAATGTGATTGGCCGTTGGCGTATCTCTGGCGAACCCGAACCTGAGGCCCCACGTATTAAAGTGATTGTTGTGCTCGATTTGACCGAGGCATCTCACGGTAATGCAATCGGCACCGGACTGGCGGACTTTACTACCCGAAGACTGCTTGACAAAATCGATTTCCCAATTACGACTAAAAATGCTTTTACCAGTGGGTTTCTTGTCCGTGGAAATTTGCCGGTGGTGTTTCAGACTGACGCAGAAGCCATCGATGCTGCGCTTACGGCTGTGTTTCGCGCTAATCCCCAAATACGCAGCAATGCGCGGGTGATGCGTATCCACAGCACTATGGATCTCGAAGAAATCTGGATCAGCTCGTCTTTGTTGGATGATGTGCGAAACAGTGATGGTTTCATCGATGCTGGTAGAATGCAACCGCTGCGATTCGAGAATGGTGCATTGATTTGATGCGGTGTACTCAGCAAGAGCAACGCTCCTGATAGGCAGCCCTGTATATTTCAGAGAGTGTTTAAAATCCAGTTGCATCAAGCGCAGTTCGTTTGCCTAATGCCGCTATTGGAAACGGGAGTCGTCCTTTACCAGTTATGAAGTGCGCCGTAAAATAGGTGTTTAGTCTTCTCAATCACTCATTTCATTTCCTCAAAAGTTTATAGCCGATAAATCGAGTTTCGCCGGAGAATGCACAGCGAAATTGTACGTTTTCTATCTTATCGACGGCTGCAATAACCCAGATTGCGCTTCATTAGAAGGGGAATAAAGTATGACCATCGGTGATATTGCCAGTTTGATTGTGGCGCTGGCTACGACCGGCAGCCTTATTTATATTTCACGTCAGGTCAGCGTCAGCCGCTTACAAGCTAAGGGACAGTTTTTGCTGGCGCTCGACGCTCAATTCGAAAAGTTCAACAATATTACGGTTCGTCTGGTGAACGAGCAGGCATTTATACCGGTCGGTGGCGACTGGCCCGAAATCTTCGGGTTGATGAGTGTCTTTGAACGCATCAACATCATGGTCGAGGATAATATTCTGGATATTGGATTGGTAGATCGCCTTCATGGTTTTCGCCTGCTGCGGATTATTGCCAATGATACTATTTATCAGCGCTTAGGGGCGACAGGAGCCGAGTGGCAAGATTTCATCGATCTCTGCTATGCGATTGCTGATTATCGCCAGAAAAAAGCACCTAATGCCAGCGACACAGCCTTTATTGAGCGTGTTCATAAACTCAACAAGGAAACACGCTCGATCAAAAACCCATTTCAGTTCTAGTGAGGAATTCGTATAGTCATTGAAGAGGGAGTAAAGCAGCCTCTAGTCGCGCTACAAAGCCTTCAATACGTTGTTCCAACGGCGACGATTCGACTGATGCACCATTCGCCGATTGTATCTTACGCTGAGGTATGGTGTACAACAACATCAGTACCGAAAGCCCCATGATCATTAATGTCGAGATCATAAACATCAGCAAGTATTCATAGATACCGCTTCGTTGTCGGAAGCTAATTACATCATTCCGCACATAACCAACAATCGGATTACCGATGGTTAGTTCAATAGCCGTCCAACCGGGGCGAACATCAGGCAAGTAACGGAGCAGGGCATGAGCATAGCCATTGGTTGGACGTAAGGTATAGACATCGGTAAAGAGTAGATCAGGCTGCGAGTAGATGCTAACTGTGTCATCCGCCTGATATTGACCGTAGTGCCAGCGTGTATCAGTTGGGGTAGGGTGATCGATCGGTGTGAAAGTTTCATCACCCAGATAAAGATGCTGGTTAATGAACTCGGCGAATGGGTCAGGGTGATTATCAGTATCGACGCGTGTCACAGGGGTAGCCTCATGATAAGGACGATATATTACCTGTGATTTTACCGCGCAATCAACTTACAGACTTCTTCCATTTGCATACTCATGATATTTGACATATGGCGCTCTATGACAGGATCAGCTAAATATAAGGCGCGATAATCACACCCATTGTTCCCCAAATGAGTCCTAGAATAGCACCTGCCATTACGTCACGGGGGTAATGGGCCCCTAAATAAACGCGGGTGACTCCGACGGTAAGCGCAATCGCGTACAACACCACAGCGGCGGCTAATGGCAAGCGAAAATAGTTGATTGTCACTGTGGCGATAAAAAAACTCTGGGTCGTATGTCCGCTGGGGAACGATAAACCGGCGGCCTTCCATCCGATGACTTTGGTTTCAAGTAGCAGATTAAAGGGACGCGCACGATCTGCAATGGCTTTAATGATTGTCACCAGCAGCAGTAAGGTCAATGTACCCAAGGTGAGATCAATGGCAAAACGGGGACGCCCTCCAACATAAAACAAAATAATCACTGGCGCAATAAACCCAACAGTGCCGAGCTGTGTGATTCCCCACATGACAAAATCCATCCATTTTGGACGTGTACCACGAGAATTGATGGCTTTGAACATCCATACATCCAAACGCTGTCCAGCCGACCACAGCAGCGACATCATAATGAGTCCGAAGCCTAACAGCAGCAGGATCAACTGGCGGTTGGCGACGATACTTGTTACGAGTAAGCGGCGTGAGGTATAAGGCAGCCACCATAGAAATAGCAGCAATGCTAAAACCAGAGTAGTTGCGCTCAATACCCGACGAAACGCTAGCTTTTGCCAGACTTTTAGTGCTTTTGGGTCACGCTCAAGCTGCTTTTCTGCCTGAGCGTTTACTATGGGAGTCACACTCGGGCTTTGGCTGACTTCACCTTGATTATCCAGCATTTTGTTGTAAATGAAGCTTTTCTAAGAGCGGTTTTTCGGTTTCCTCAACCGATTTTGGCATAATCACCCGTAAAGCTTTTCGTTCCATCTTGATCTCTACCGGCGTGTTTCCGATGGCTTCACCGTCCGCTTGTACCAACTGGGAGTGTTTGACCGGTTCAATACGGATGATGTTCTTGGCCTCGAGATGGGTCATTTTTGCGGCTGATTCACCCGGGCGGCGAATCAGATCCCACGCGAGTTGGAGATAATCACGCCATGCCCGTGCCTTGACCCAATAAATTTCGAGTTTGCCATCTTGTAAGGTATCGACAGTGCCAAATAACTGTGGAGGCGCTTCGAGAAGCGTGCTATTAGAAATCATAATCTCAACGGCATTCACTCTCTGCTGCTTGTCATCAATGGTCAGATTATAGTTTCGCATCTGGAAAATTCGGGACTGTTTGAACATCGTCCAGATATAAGCTAATCGCCCAAAGCGCTTCTTTTGTTTAGAGTCTGTATCTTTCATCATCTTAGGTGTAATGCCGACACTGACATTCGAGAAGTAGTATTTATCACCGACCTTTAGACCATCGATTTCGATACTCTCATTCTCGCCTGAGAGGACTTTAAGCGCATCTTCGAGCTTGAGCGGGATACCCAGTATACGAGCCAAGTCGTTGCCCGTGCCCAATGGCAAAATCCCTAGAGGAATGTCGCTATGAACGACGCCATTGGCTACGCTCACAAGCGTACCATCACCTCCCGCAGAAATAATCATTTTCGCGCCTTTTTTGATGGCGTTACGGCACAAAGCTGGTATATCCTCATCTTTTTTGCCAGTGGTTTCATAAACCTCGCAATCCCATTGGGGTGCTACGAAACACTTTGAAATTTCGTCGCGAACTGTATCGGACTCGGCAGCGCTACCAGCTGTAGGGTTAAATACAACATAAACGTTTTGACCAGACTGGCTCATTTTTCACTCTCGATATAAGGCAACTGCCGTTTTCACGGCGGGTTAACAGTAGGATTATTTCTTTAGCCTAGCGACTATTAAGCAGCTACACATCCGCGCTGTGGGCGATTTCACGATAGGCCATGTGGCTTAAAATCCAAAATTACTCATTAAAACGCATCTTCCTTCCGGTGACGATCCCCATTAAACTCCCTACCTATGACATATCATTCATCTCGCAAACAACTGCTTATCGCGTTGGGTTGCTTTACCGGATTAGCACTGCTGGCGCTTTATTGGCCGCTGTTCAACATGGCGACTCATCTAACAGGTGATATTCCCACTGATTATTTCCATTTTCATTGGAATTTCTGGTGGATACGTCATGCACTGGCCACCGGACACACTATCTACGAAACCAACTATGTGTTGTACCCCTACACATCAAGTCTGGCGTATCACACGCTTACCGTTTTCTGGTATCCACTGTGGGCGGTGCTAGAACCGTTTTTGGGAACGGTCCCTGCAATGACGTCGATTTTTGTCGCCAATTACATCCTGTGCGGTTTCACATTTTATCTGCTGCTGCGGCATGAAGGGGTATCCCCTGCATTAGCGTTAGTTGGCGGAATGATGCTGGAACTTTCACCCGTGATGCGGAACGGCACTTATTGGACAAACATCAATCTAATGGGATGGTTCTGGCTGCCGATTCTGCTGCTGACATGGAGTGAATTGGTGCGCAGTGTCGGTGCAAAATCGTGGCGATCTGCTTTGGCGTTCACCGTACTACTCGGCCTGACGTTCTGGGCGATGCTACTAGATGATTTGCAGTATCCGATTTTCGCTGCGTTTTTGCTGGCGCCATATGGACTGCTGAAGCTGTGGCAAATGCGTGATTGGGCAAGGCGAACCAGCCTCATCGCATACGGATTGGGATCAGTGGCATTAGCACTTGTGCTTCTGTGGTTCATCGGGCCGCTGCGCTACCTGTTGGCATTTGATAAAACGGGATTGTCACCGACACCAGCTGATCGTGCTGTTCATATTCAGTTCCTGATGGGATTCATTAGCCACCTGTCAAAAGATGTATCAGTGGGCGTGGTGGTGCTGCCGCTGGTCGCAATCGCACTCACCTTGGGATGGTGGACGCGGGGCAGGGGCATGAAGCCGATGCGCTGGTTCTGGTTGGCGCTAATGATCACTCCGCTGCTGTTGTCGGCTGGGGCGAGCATCAATATCGGTGACGCTCAAATCACGATGCCATACAACTTGTTTCATAATTTATTTGGTGGCATGTTCCGTTATCCCGAGCGTTTTGAGCCTGTATTTCTGATTCCCGCCGTTCTTTTCGCCACGATGACATTGACGCCCATCCTTCAGCAACATAGAGTGCTTCGTGTAGTCATTCCGACTTCACTCATTTTAGTCATTACAGCTGATTCATGGTTATATGTACCAGACGCCATACAATTAATACCTTACCACTATAGCTTCTATGATGTAATGAGCAAAGAACCTTATGATTACGTAGTAGTTGAATCGCCAACTGGAGGCAGCAGCGGCGAAGGGTTAGTCGGCGAGCAGCGTTTCGCAGCCCTGGAGTGGTACGGCACTATTCATGGTAAGCGGATGGTGAACGGACACATCTCACGAGTGGATGCCCAACATTTTTGGTTCATGAGGACAGATGATCCGCTTCTGTCGTGGCTTGGCCAGCGCCGATTCCTCGAACCCAATCTGGTCGAGCCAGAACTGCGAAAAATGATCAGCGAATGGCCGGTAGGTTATATTGTCATCCACCAAGATATGATCGGACGGAATGGGCCAACCACGCAGGAAATTGTCGGTTATCTGAACAGTCTGCCGGAATTAGTGTGCCCAATATGGGTAGAACACGAAGCAGTCGTTTATCGCACAACCTGGCATCCTGATGGCTGTCCAGCGCGTACACCACCTGAAATATCGTCCGGCGTTTATCACATCGACATCGGCACAGAAGGGGACGAGCGATATATCGGTTGGGGATGGCATTGGCCGGAAATAGTTGGCGGCTCAACAACGTGGCGCTGGACAGGTGAATATCCGCAGACGCAGCTTTATGTCGATTTACCAGCCGGAGCATATAGCGTTTCGTTGGCGGCACAGGCGTTTTACGAACCGCGCAAGTTAACAGTGTTGGTGAATGGTGTGCCGTTGGATCATGCTGTGACCGTTACATCAGACAGCCTACAAACATTGACTTTTAATCTGCCCGCTGATGTGGTCAAAGATGGCAAGCATCTGACAGTGACGCTTAACTACGACAATGTGGTTGTACCGAAAGGCGTGGGGCAGGGCGGAGATGAGCGTAAGTTAGCAGTGGCAGTTGATTGGGTGGAATTCAAGACGGTGACTCAATAGCTTGGCTTTTAAGAAAAGATTGGAACACCCTGCTTATAGTCGAGTACGTCGTCATGAAGTAATACGCGCGGCATCAAAGGCCATGTCGCCAGTGTGAAAATGGCTCGGACGGGGAGGGTGATCAAGCGGGCAGCGTTAGGCATAGTGACGCCAGCTTCAGCATAATATTTGTCGATGGCGCTGGTTTTCTGCTGGGGTTGAGTACGGAAGGCGGCTAGGTGCTGGTCTACTGTAACCAAGGGCGTATGACCCGCAAAGCGCTGCCATAAGTCAAAATCCATCGCGTAATGTAAATCGGGGTTGATACCACCTGCTGCATCCCATAAGGGTCGCCGCCAGAAGGTGCCTTCCTGCCGGATGAAGCCCAAGCTGCGCCCGTGATACCACCCGCGCCGAATCAAAGCGCGTCCATGCCCTGTTTTTAAACGGCCCAATTTTAGGTGGGAACCTTCAACATCTATGTTGGCGGGCTGTCCAGTGAGCCAATGGATTAAGGGATATTTCTCGAAGATTGCTCCAACACGTTTTAGCGCACCTGGCAGCAGCACATCATCACTATTGAGCCATGTCATGATTTCGTTCGTCAAATCGAACTGCCAATGATTATTCCCATTAACGGCGAAGCCTTTATTGATCGCGTCTGATTGGCCGCCATCTTTTTGGCTGACCCAATAGCTTAGTTGGTCGGCGTGGCGCTTGATGATGTCTAGGCTACCATCAGTTGAGCCGCCGTCCATAATCACATAGCGTAGGGCAGGGTAATCTTGTTCTAGTACTGAGCGAATAGTCGCTTCGAGGTAAGGTGCCTGATTAAATGAGGGGGTGACAATCGTAATTGTTGGAAGGGACATAAAGGCATTCGCTATCTCGGCACGACTCAGTTAACGTCGGCGTGTAAAGATTTCATCACAAAATCTGAATTGTCATTATGGTGGGTTACGCTTACTGTTAAATTATGTCGATAGAATAAAATCCCCCGTTTTGAGGTGGCATGGCACGCATTATTGTTATTGATGACGATCCCGACATTTTAGAAACCGTTACCCGCGTATTACATGCGGAATATTATGACGTTACGGTTGCAGTGAATGGCGCGCAGGGTATTCAACTCATCAAATCGCGTCCATTCGATTTGATTCTATGTGATATCAATATGCCGCTGGTTGATGGGTACAAAGTGTTTCAAACCATCAAGAATGACATTAAAACCGGCGCTACCCCATTCGTGTTTATTACGGCACGAGCCGCACGGTCTGACCAGCGTAAGGGTATGGAACTCGGTGCAGACGATTATCTCATTAAACCGTTTTCGGCTAAAGAGTTATTATCCTGCGTTCGAACCCAGATCGTCAAACATCATCTGATTGCAGATCGATATGAAACCACACTGCGAATGGTGCGGAAGAATATTATCTATGCCTTACCCCATGAACTGCGAACGCCGCTGTCACAAATCATCGGTTATGCCGGTTTGCTGGAAATGGAAGAAGACCCTTTATTAGCAGATACCGCTAAAGATTATGGCAAACGTATCACGCAAGCCAGCGAACGGTTGGAGCATCTGATTGAAAATTATCTGGTTTATGCCCAGATCGAAATCGTGGCATCCTCATTGGATGAACAGGAAAAGCTGCGCAATCATATCGTGCGAGATGCTTCGCCTATTATTCAGAAAAGCGTGAAGGATCGCGCCGTCTATCATCGCCGAGAGAAAGATGTTCAAACAAAGCTAGTCGCGTGTGCACTTCATATTTCGGACAGCGATTTAACTAAAATCACAGCCGAGTTAGTCGATAATGCCTTCAAATTCTCCTTACCCGGATCACCGATTGTTATCGAAACCACAAAAACTGAAAATGCTTATCAGTTTACGATTCGTGATAAGGGGCACGGCATGAGCGAAGAACAAATCGTGCTTCTGGATGCTTATATGCAGTTTGACCGCGCTTTTTACGAACAGCAGGGCGTCGGATTGGGATTTATTATCGCCAAACGGTTGACCGAACTGCACGGCGGTAAGATCAAACTGGAAAGCAAGCAGGACGATGGAACGACCGTCCATATCACTTTCCCGATCTAGATTGATCTGAGATTTAATCCACTTTTAGCCACAAAAATGCATGAGGCTTCAACAGCAGGGTTTCACCTAAGTTTTCGGCCTGTCCGGTCATCAGATTGGTTGTGCGTGTCACCAACTGCGGCCAGCGCGAACGGATAGTATTTACCGAGATCGTCTGCTCGTAGTCAGCGAAATTTGCAAGTGCCAGTACACGGTTGTTGCGGATATAACTCAGTACATGTCCATTGCCACTATCAATAAAAGTCGCTTGTCCACCCGCGAATTCAGGTGTCGATTTGCGGACTTTTATGATTTGCATTAGACCCTGGAAAATGCGCCCTTCTGATGTCTTGACGTCCGAGCGTTTCCTTGCACGTTCCCAATCGAACTTCGGGCGATGCACCCAGCGGCTGTCATGTGCCTTAGTTGGATCATTCTGGTAGGTATAGTCGTTGAGCGTGGCGATTTCGTCCCCCAGATAAATCAACGGTATACCGCCAGCACTCATGGCTATACTATAAATCAATAAAATCCGATCAATGGCGCTGTCGATATAAAGCGGGTCATTAATCGTCACACCTTGTTCCAATCCAGCTAACGACGCGGTCGTGCCTGAAATCCGCATATCTTGCGTAACAGGATTGAGGTTGAAGGGCAGCCCCTTGGCGAAGGAGCCGGGGAAGCGTCCGTTGTAAAAGGCGTTCAAAAATAAACGATGGTCAAAACCATTGATGCCTAATTCCCAACCATCTTCGTCTGCGAATGTCCAACCAATGTCATCGTGTGACCGGATGTAATTGACCCACGCGCAGCCTTCAGGAAGGGTGAACCAATGCTCCATCGACTTCCGTAGTAATTTGACCTCGCGTGTTGCCAGGGCTTCCCAGCAAAGTGCCATCATGGTCGGGTTATAAGAGATAGGCGCTTCTTCGGGACTGATATACGTTGCTACTGCTGCCGGATGCACAATCGCCTCGGATTTAAAGGTCATGGCTGGTGCGACAATTCGCAATATGGCGTTGTAAGCCTGAATGATCCAATGAACCTGGGGCAAGCTCTCGCAGCTCGTTCCCATCTGTTTCCAGATAAAGGCAACTGCATCCAATCGCAAGATTTCCACGCCGTTATTTGCCAGGGTCAACATCTCGCCTAGCATGGCGTTAAAGACTTCAGGATTGCTGTAATTCAAATCCCACTGGAAATTGTGGAAGGTTGTCCATACCCATTTATTAGCATCCGCGCGGAAGTTGAAGTTACCCCGCCGATGTTCGGGGAAAATTTCACGCAGTGTTCGCTCATACTGGTCGGGCAGGGTACGGTCAGGGAACATGAAATAATAGTCTTGGTAAATTTCATCGCCGGCAACAGCCTTTTTCGCCCAATCATGCTCATCAGAGGTGTGGTTAAACACGAAGTCCAAGACAAGGCTGATCCCATTGGCGCGGAACTCGGCCGCTAGTTTGGATAGCTCCTTCATGGAGCCCAGCCTGGGATTCACTTCGCGGTAGCTGCTGACCGCATAACCACCGTCGCTGTTACCTTCTGGGGCTTTAAATAGCGGCATCAGATGTAAATAGGTTAAGCCGAGTTCACGGAAGTATGGAATTTGTTTACGCAGACCTTTTAAGTCGTCTGCGAATAAATCCACGTAACACACACCGCCCAACATCTTTTCGTTCTGGAACCAGGCGGGATTGGCTTCACGCTCGACATCCAGCGCTTTCAAATCAGTAGGGCGCTCAGCAAATAAGTCGCCTAGATGAATGAGGATTTGTTCAAGATGATAAAAGAAATCATAGTGTGCGCCATATAGGTTATAGAGATGGCCGAACACAGTCGGGAAGTGTTTCTGCAAGCGCTCCTGAAATAATGCGCCATCATCCATTGTGGCTAAGGTGGGTTGTAAGCGCAGTAAAAGACGCTCCAACGACAGTTGTGCTTTTTTCGCCAAATCATCTTGTAGCATAAGTACACTTCCAGGTTGTTGCCAGAGTGAAAAGTATAATAATTACAACTCTATGTTGAATATTCTACCTAGCCTTCATCAACATAGCGAGATACTAGAGATTTACCTTAATTTCATGACCTTGCAGCACCTTATTAGGGTTTTGTATGGCGCTATTGCCTATGATGATCGCAATAAGTTTTCAGTCACCTTCAAACTTATTACTTAACGACATGATTTCTTCTCCAACGACAACAGCAAGTGCTTGACGGATTATTTCGTCAGGCACTTGCTGTTTAGTGCCAATACCTGTTGATCAAAACGCCCTTTCTTATTGTTTACTTTCTTGACAAATGAAAATAGGAAATGTTAGTATCTAAATTGAGATTGTGACAATTTTGTTATGGTCTTCCTCGGTAATTGGGAGGTGTTGTATGACCTGGAAATTAAAGACACAGACTCAAGAAATCAGCATGGTTGACCGGCTGGTGCATTATGCCCGTACTCACAATTGCACGGCAACAGATGCAGCTCAGGACATGCGCGATATTTTGAAAAAATCACCCGCGCTTGACGATGTTAATGCTGCTCAGGCTATTTTGGATCAGGAAAAACAAGCTGCTGAACAGAAGAAGATAGGATCCAAAGGCGAGTTTTATAACTGGCAGGATTAATACCAAAATGCAATGTTCTGATACGAAATAATAAGGCGCACATTTGTGCGCCTTATTATTTCTGGGACGAAGGCCAAAAATTTACTGCTGGATGGCCTTTACATTGATTTTGCTGGCGATGCTCGTCAGCTTTTCATCAGCAATCGCTTCTTCTTCAAGTGTTGATTGCAGGATTGCTTCAAGGTCGTGATGACCGAGCAAATGGGCAAATGTCCTAACTGTACCGTATCCGGCCATTTCATAATGCTCGACACGTTGAGCCGCTCCGATCAGAGCTGCATCTTTCACTTCAGGGTCCATGTCTTCTTCAATGGCCTCGCTGCCTTCCTTGACCAAGCCCTTCATTGCCTGACAGGTTTTCCGGGTTGGCTTCTTGCCCAAACCTTCAAATACCTGTTCCAGGCGCTCGATATGTCCCTCAGTCTGCTTAAGATGTGACTGAAAGGCATTCTTCAAATCCGCCGACTTGGCTGCCTTTGCCATTTTGGGTAATGCTTCAGTCAATTGATGCTCAGCATCATACAAATCCTTGATTTCGTCCAGAAGTAAATCCTCGAATGTGCGGATAGCCATCTCAAACTCCTCACCAATTCTTTTTCAGATGTTTTTAGCCTACTTGACCACAAGAAGTTACTTATGACCCGTATGGTTCATTTGTTCTTAGGTCACCTGTCTGCCCAAATGAACTATGTCTAAAAACCCCCCAGTTAGCCCATAGCTTAATCCGCTAGTTGTCTGACAAATTTCACAGGACAATCGGCTAGAGTGAATACTATGAGAGGGAATGTTTCATCTACTAATCACAATTCCTCACTTTTGTTTATTACCTGTACTTTACCTACCTTAACAGGGCGGAGGTCATTGAGTTATGAATTTAATATTGCGACATGTAACGTGGCGAGCAGTCCTCTTGTCGGGGCTGGTTGCTGGAACACTTTTCCTGGTGGCTGATCTTATTTTCGCGCCTATCGTCACCCATGTAGATGCAGCCCTCACACTGCGCTACTTTGCGGCCCTCGTTTTGGGCAGTAAGGTTTTAACGCAGACTGGAACCGGCATCTTGATTACTGGCATCATCGTTCACTATGTGTTGTCGCTGGTTTTCGCGCTGGTGATTGCACTGGTCGTCCACCGCTGGGGAATGGTGGTTGGCATTATAGGTGGAGCAATCCTGGGTGTCGCCATTTATGGAATTAACCTCTATACCGTAACACTCGTATTTCCCTGGTTTTTCGCGATCAACAGCACTGTTATCCTGTTATGTCATGCCATTTTCGGCGCGGTTGCGGGTAGCGTGTATGAGATGTTTGATCATTATGATTTGCCCGTTACTACGACTAAAACAACTACCACAGCAAGGAGTGTGTAAATGCGATTATCAGCTTCACCGTATGGTTATTCGGCTCAACGCGGTGGTGGCAGCAGTATCCGGCTCATTATGGGTGTGGTGATTGCCATCATTTCTATTATTTCCTATGTAGCCTCGCGTTCCTATAATCCGGTCACTGGCGAAAATCAGTATTTGAGTTTAACGCCAGAGCAGGAAATCTCATTAGGTCTTCAATCGGCACCGGAAATGATTCAAGAGTTTGGCGGTCTTAGCCCCAATCAACAGGATCAAACGCTTGTTGACAAAGTAGGAAGCAATATCGTCAATAAATCGGTTGCCCACACAACGCCGTGGCAATTCGAGTACAGCGTGCTTAATGACCCCGAAACGGTGAATGCTTTTGCCTTACCGGGCGGGCAGATATTTATTACCGAGGCGCTGCTTTCGCAATTGACGAGCGAAGATGAGGTTGCGGGTGTGTTAGCGCATGAAACCATCCATGTGTTGGCTCGACACAGTGCCCAGCAGATTGCCTCCAGTGACCTTACCAATGGGTTGATCGGCGCGGTTGGGGTGGCATCCGGCGATGCTAATACTGCCCAAACTGCTGCCGTCATCGGGCAGCTTATCAGCCTGCGCTACAGCCGTGACGATGAAACACAGGCTGATACTTTGGGCGTGTGTTTGATGATTGCGTCAGGCTACAATCCCGAAGGTATGGTTGAGGTAATGAAGGTTCTGCAAAATGCCAGTGGCGGTTCTTCGCAACCGGAATTTCTGGAGACACATCCCAACCCGGCCAACCGTATCACCCAGATTGAAAACGCTATTCAGAATGCACCGTCAAACTGCGGTTCGTATCAAGGTTAGCTTCGCCTAGAATGTTGATCCGAGCGGATGAGCAGCAAAGAACTTGGCCCAATGAGGCTGGCTGCCATCCGCATCTTTAAAACCGTACTCTTCGGCTAAATGCCACGTTGCCAGCGCCTTGCCCGATTTCGCTGCGATTTGAGAATCAGTTGCCAATGCCACTACTGCCTGACCAATAAAATAGGGTGTTTCCGAAGCGGCGAAATAAGGATCTTTGGCGATTGCATCCCTCCAATTGGCCTCGGTTACCCCAAAATGATCCAGCATTTGCTCAGAGCGCAGGAAGCCTGGTGTGAGCGCAATTGCAGTTACACCCTTCGGCTTGAGTTCTGACGCCATTCCCAATGCCAACCGAATAACTGAGGCTTTTGCCAAATCATAAACCAAGTTGCCACGATAATTATCACTATCACCATCAGTAATTTCGATGACGAGTCCTTGATTACGCGCGACCATGAATGGCACTGCATAACGGCTGGTGATGATGTGGGTAAAAACAGCCCGTTCCAACAACATCAGACCTTTTTCCATCGAAAGTTCCCAAAATGGTTTGCCCCATTCTGAAAGTGTTTCGCCGCCCCAAATGTCATTCACCAATATATCAAGCTGTCCCTTTTGCTCTTCGCCAATGCGTTCCACTAAGGATTTGACTTCCGTTTCCTTGCTATGGTCAACCTGAACAGCGATACCCACGCCGCCTTTTGCTGAAACCAACTCGGCAGTTTCATTTATATTCTCTTTGCGTCCAATATCCGATGTATGATTGCGGGTCGTGCGTCCGGTACAGTAGACGGTTGCGCCCGCTGCGCCCAACGCCACTGCGATTGCGCGTCCTGCACCCCGGGTTGCGCCCGCCACTAATGCTACTTTACCGTTCAAATTTTTCTGCTGTTCGCTCATGCTTGACCTTTCTAAGGTTTGTATCGCTACTCAATATAGAAACTAATGCATGACTAGACGTATTCCAGACTGTATTAATTTTCTGCTTTGTGCAAGTCTTCGCTAATGTCGCGGTTGAAGTCCCAGGTCAAATAGTCCAATGTGATTGGAAGCGACAGCTCCATACGGGGTATGAATTGGATTCCGACTTGAATCTTTTGTGGCTCGCAAGCCAGCAAATGTCCTCCATGTTGTAGATCGCTGGATAGAAAATGGAGATGTAAACCCGGTACATTAATTGATGACATAAACTCCGGTGTAAAGAAACCAGCCAATGTACCTGTGACATCATGGAATTCAAAGACAGGCTGATGTGCAGCAACTTCAACCAACGGAAGGTAACTTTCCTGTTTGGGAACCGAACGCACTTTAATATGCTTAAACTGACCCTCAATGCGGATGGCATAGAAGATGTTGCGCGATGGCAGCAGACTATATAACCAGTCGGTAAATTCAGGGTAGGTCATCTCTCGTTCAAGCAGTTCAGTGCTGTGTACCTCGTAAAAGGTTACACAAACAAATGGGGTTTCGGCGCTGTCATCAACCAATGCTGTTCGACCATCACCAGACATTTGATACACTTTGCCGTCCAGCATAATCATTTCACCGTCTAGCTGATCAAACGTTCCTAGCCCAAAGTTACCGTGCTTCTTGATTTCGGAGATCGGGATATTCTCCTCATAGATGCCTTCGACGAGAGCGTTAACGGGAGCGCACAAATACACAGAACTGTGGTTTGTGGATGTTTTCCTGCTGTTCTTCATGCTGGGTTCCTTGGTTAGAAAAAGTTGAAACATAATCCACACAGGGCTTCCAACTTCGGTAAGTCAATATTGCCGATTAAGCAGACTAATATTTACTACTGACAAAGAACTGGAAGTGACGTGTTCACGGAATTTTGTGAATTGTACAGGGTACGAGTATTCAAAGACAAAAACGGAGTGCATTTCAATTCGGCTGACTTATATGGGCAAGACGTACAAGTGGGGATAAGACCTGAAAACGTGTATTTACACGACTTATTTTGAAATAAAGAAACGGCAAGTTATTGCCGTTATTTAAACTAAAGAAGCCCAACCGTTAGCTGGTGTCTCGACATTACTTTTAAGCATCTGCACGAGCTGCTCATACTCACAGCCAACAGCCTCAGCCAATTCATGGAGTAGATCCCCATGAAGTTCGGAGTCCGGCAGTACACCATCAAGGATCGCATCTGCTAATTCAGTCTCCATTTCGAGCGATTGGGCAAACACTACCCGGCTCATCTCGCGACGCTTAAGGCATTTCTGCAAATACTGCCCCAGCATTTTGGGGCCATTATTGACCTTGACCAATGTTGGTCGCGTCCGTTCCGCACGCTCTCGCACCGCATTCAAGACAGCCCTTTTTGTTTCTTCGTGTTTATTGCTCATTGCTGTCTGCCTCCATGCAAACTGCTTTATCTTAAAAGTAACCCTGAATGAAAATCTCAACCATTAATCATTTAAGCGGTGACGTAAGTTTTTGCGAACCCGACATATTAACTGAGAAATCGACTGCACTTTAAGATCGGGATATCGTAAGGCTAGTTCTTCCGGCTTTTCGTCCATTACTAACCGGCGCAATACAATTTCGCGGTCACGAGAATTGAGTTCGCACAACAATTTATCCAGTTGAACAAGCTGCTCACGAACTGCAACCTGGTTTTCAACATCATTAACTGCTAAACCCTCGGTCTGAAGAAAGTAGTCCAGCGCATTCGGAGACTGTGTTTCATCAATGGCTTCAAAAGACACATTTTGACGATTTTTCCGCCAGTAATTACGAACGTGATTGAGTGCAATCACGCGAAGCCAGTTGTAGAACTTACCATCCCCATCACACTGAAAATCTTGTATTTTCTCGACGGCGGTTAGCCATGTCTCCTGCAAAATATCGTCCGCGAATTCAAGCGGAAGATCACGCTTACGCAGCGAATTCGACACATCGTAGGTTAGTGTGGCGGTGTAATTTTCAAAAATATGCTCCCACATGCGCGAGTCCATGCGCTTTAGCTTATCAACGATCCGTTTCTCACTCATCAGCACGGGGGTGCGGCCAGACATGTCCAACATGGTACTACACTCCGATACTCAAAATAACTAATGTTGCCAGCAACGCATTTATTGACAAACTGCTTATCAAATTGCATTTATCAGCAACAAATCCTTTTGCGACGATGAAAATCTTAATGGAGGATTTACGTTTTTCACACTACGAATTTTAGCATACGGATTTACCAGGCCATTCTTACCCCCTGAAATTGGGGGGATATAATCATATAAACTCACGTTTTCCCGTAGAGGCGAATAGTACTCTGGTATTGTTATCTGTTTTCGCCCATATTATGCTTGGTCAATCATGACCATCAGTGAGGCAGTTATGACTTTCTGGACAGACAATCGATTTGTGGTAACCGGTGGCGCCGGATTTCTCGGTTCTGCCGTGGTACGAAATCTCAAAAACAAAGGTGCTGTTGATATTTATGTACCGCGCAGCAAAGATTATGATCTGCGGCAGCACGAAGCAACGCTCGCATTATTAAACGACCACAAGCCGGACATAATTATTCATATGGCGGCAGTGGTCGGCGGTATTGGCGCAAACCGGGCACGACCCGCCGAGTTCTTCTACGATAATTTGATGATGGGTTCACAGCTTTTGCACGAAGCGTGGCGCGCTGGCGTCAAGAAATTCGTGAGTATCGGTACGGTCTGCGCTTATCCGAAGTTCACGCCTATCCCCTTCCATGAAGAATCACTGTGGGATGGCTATCCTGAAGAAACCAATGCCCCTTACGGGCTTGCTAAGAAAATGCTGCTGGTTCAAGGGCAATCTTACCGGCAGCAATATGGATTCGAGTCGGTTTATTTGTTGCCGACTAACCTCTATGGGCCGGGTGACAATTTTGATCTTGAAACGTCGCACGTGATTCCAGCACTGATCCGCAAGTGCCTTGAGGCGAAAACACGCGGCGATAAGCAAATGATCGCATGGGGTACTGGTTCGCCTACCCGCGAGTTTTTATATGTCGATGACGCAGCGGAAGGTATCGCTCTGGCAACAGAACGCTTCAATAAACCCGATCCGATTAACTTAGGCTCGGGAATGGAAATCAGCATCCGACAATTGACCGAGTTGATCGCAGAAATGACCGATTTTGCAGGCGAGATTGTGTGGGATGCTACGAAGCCGGATGGTCAGCCACGCCGCGCGCTCGATACCAGCCGTGCCGAGCAGGAGTTTGGGTTTAAGGCCAGCACACAATTTCGTGATGGCATTCAACGAACGGTCGAATGGTACCTGGCGACTCTGGGTGAGCAAGTCGTCTGAGATGGTTACTGTCTATGTGGGGATCGTCACTTACAACAGTGTAGAGGATTTGCCGGGGTGTTTTGCTGCGCTAGCGAAACAATCTTACACCGATATAAAAGTGACGGTACTCGACAATGACTCGGCTGATGAGTCGGTGGCGTGGGTACGGGAACACTCATCACAAGCCCGGCTCATCATCAATCGAGAAAATGTGGGATTTGGTCGGGCGCATAACCAGATTGTCAGAGAAAACGCCTTAAAATTCGGTGATTTCTACCTAACTTTAAATCCTGATGCTGCGCTGATGCCGGATTATATCGAGCAGATGGTCACTGTAATGACCGAAACCGGTGCGGGCTGGGCTGGTGGAAAACTGCTTCTAAAGGACGACAACAATCAACCGATGGGTTTGTTGTACAGCGCGGGACAAGGTATCCGGCGAGATGGTTACGTGGTTAATATAGGCGAAAATATGCCTGACGCACCGATATTTAACCAGCGGCGCGAAGTATTTGCAGTGAGCGGTGCTGCGTTAATGATCCGGCAAGAAGCTATTCAAGCCATTGCGCCGGATGGTGCGTTTTTCGATGAGCAGATGTTTTTGTACAGCGAAGATATGGACGCAGGTTGGCGAGCACGGCTGCAAGGCTGGCAGTGCTGGTATGTACCGACTGCGGTGGCTTATCATCGCGGCGGGCGGTTGGATGGCAAGCGGCGCGGACAAGCCCTGGGTAACACCTATCTTTCGGTGCTAAAAAATGCGTTTTTGGTCGACCTCATTACCTACAATCTACCGCTGATTGTGCTCAATCTGGTAATCAGAATGATTATTTCGCCCTTGGTAGGTACAGCGTTAGCGCGGCAGCTCTGGCGAGAATCTGGAAAAGCGCTGAAGAAGCGACGCCCTGCGGCAATCAGCCGAAGTGAAATGATGAAGTGGTTCAATTGGACGACCGGGCAACCGACTACTCAAGCTACCGGTATGACTGAACGGATACAACACTATTTGAGCAAGAATAAGCGGGAAGCCGCGCTGAGGAGCAGAACATGACCCCGGCTGAGCCGCTGGTTTCGATTATCACCCCTTCCTACAACCACGCCGCATATATTGAGCAGACGATTAAGAGTGTCCGAGAACAGGATTATCCACGCATCGAGCATATTGTGATTGATGGTGGCTCGACCGATAACACGGTGGAGATTCTACAGCGGTACGAAGACCGGCTGACATGGGTTTCAGAAAAAGATGGCGGACAAACCAATGCTATCAATAAGGGATTCCGTAAGGCTACCGGCGATATTATGGGATGGATGAACTCGGATGACATGTATATGCCGGGAGCGGTTCGGGCGGTGGTGGAGCATTTTCAGCATCACCCCGAAGATCAATTTGTGTACGGCGATGTGCTGGCAGTTGATGAGCATGAGCGATCCTACGGGGTGCGGGCGCATGTGCATCAGGGTGACCAAAATGAGCTGGTCAACGGTGTCAATTTTATCGTGCAGCCTGCGACATTCTGGCGGCGAGAAGTCTGGGAGACGATGGGCGAACTGGACGAGTCGCTGCATTATATGATGGATTATGAATACTGGATGCGGGTCGCAGGTCGTTACACTTTGCGGCACATTCCAGTGGTGGTGGCGAAGGAACGGATGTATCCTGCTGCAAAAACGTTCAGCGGTGCGGTGACGCGCATGGAAGAAATGGAAGCGGTAGCGCAGCGGCACGGTGGTACGGGTATCCCCTATAACTATCGGGCAGAAGCGGCGGCTAATTACGCTGTGCGCGGATTTAAGCGGCTGGGTACAGGCGAATGGTCGGGAGCGAAGGCCGACCTGGGACGGGTAGGAACTATTCGCCCTCCCCTACTCACCTTTTTGCGCTACTTCGGGGCGATGGCGCTGCTAGGGCCAGAGTCGATTTCGGGACTGTGGCTTCGAAAAAATAAACGAGTGGCTGAACAAAAAGCAAAGACATAGATACGAATGAACCGCTAAGAAGCCAAGTTCAACGCAGAGCGTGTTGATAACGATAAATATTACATATTATTACGAATAATTCTGCAAATTCTGCAAATTCGTCAGATTCGGAAGCCATATCCTCGAAATTTGCGAAGCTTCCGGCTCGATGTTGTTGCTGTTGAGAATGCTTACGGTTAAAAACTTATTTTAGTTTGTAATGGCGGCATTCTGATACCATTTGCCGTTATTTACTGTCACCGTTTGCCAGATTTGCCATGCAGTCGAGGGAGAATTGGCAGCAATTTCGGCAATTTCAATTTGGCAACTCATGGCAAATGTCGTCTGAGTCGGTGACCATTTTACCGACACCAGAGATACAAAATTGTTAAATCCCTCTCTCATTTTAGAACAAAAATACTTATAAAGTCAAGTGATTGTGGTTCGAAGATTCAAACGTAACTGATGAATAAGGCGGATTGTTCAAGGCTGATGCAATCCGCCTGAAATTATTCATCTGGTGATGTTAGGTAGCGGGTTTGATATTCTGATTAACGTGGAAAAAATTATCGGGGTCATATTTCTTCTTAATTTCGGTCAAGCGCTGATAGTTACCGCGATAGGCGGCTTTGATGCGATCTTGCCCCTCGTCCATCATCATATTGACGTAGGCACCACCCGCAGAATAAGGATGTAGTGCCTCCCAATAGGCTTTTGTCCACGCGGTGAGGCTGGCGTTTTGCGCAGGATCAGGATCGACACCAACGATGACCATGCCCCAATTGGCGTCACGGTAGCTAAAGGCTGTATCAGTATGACCGACATGATGGACAGCGCCATTGATGGGGTACAGGTGCATAGTCGAGTGCATGGTGGGGATCTGCGAACCATATTTGATATGCTCGGCTATGGCATCCTCACCCAACTCTTTAACCCAATCAGCACGCCAATACCACTGCATACCGGACGGATATAAGCCATCAAACATGGCTTGTATGGCAGGATGAGGTAAGGGGCCGACCAAATCTAAAGCGGGTGGCCCAAAACGACGAATCGGGGCGAAAACTTCTTCGGCTTTGTCCAAGGGGCCGGTATAACACCAGACAACACCGCACATGATCTTCATATGCAAATGTTCAGGGAATGGCGGTGCTGGTGGAACGGTCAGAAAAGCGAAAAAGCCGTTCATATTCTCGGGTGCGCTCAAAATATAATCCCGATAGAAACGCATGGCTTCTGCAGCCTGCTCCATGTGCCAGAGCATAGGGCCACCATAGACGGTATGAATGGGATGCAACTTAAACAGGAACGAGGTTACGACACCGAAGTTGCCACCGCCACCACGCACTGCCCAGAAAAGATCCGAATGCTGATCAGCATTGGCGGTCACAAAGCTCCCATCGGCCAAGACCATATCGACTTCCAGAACGTTATCAATCGACAGCCCGCAAGCACGGGAGAGATGACCTAATCCGCCACCGAGAGTCAGCCCGCCGACGCCGGTCGTCGATATTATGCCGCTGGGGGTTGCCATCCCGAAGGCATGGGTGGCATGATCGACATCGCCCCATGTGCAACCGCCTTCAACGCGGGCGGTTCGGGCTACAGGGTCAATCCGTATACCTTTCATCTGTGACAAATCAATGACCAAGCCATCATCACAAACGCCCAAACCAACAGCATTATGTCCCCCACCCCGCACGGAGACAGTTACTTGATTCTCACGTCCGAAGTTGACACAGGTGATGACATCACCCACATCTTTACAACGGGCAATTAAGGCGGGATGCCGCTGAATCATACCGTTATAGACTTGACGAGCTTCCTCAAAGCTGTCGTCCTGTGGTCTGATGAGCTGACCCCGAAGATTAGCTTGTAAGGTCTGCACTTTTTCAGCATCCAATACTTGATTAAGTTGTTCAACTGCCATTTCACTTCTCCTCAAATGAATTATTTAAAGGTGATTTTTTCCATTGCTTAAGTAAGACGATCCACTCAGAGGTCAACACCATTGGCATAATAGGGTTTAGTCAGCGGAGCATGGCGATGAGTTGGTTTGGCAAACTGGCGCAGCGCCGATAGCAACCGATTGATGAGCGGAATTTGAGCCTGCGAAGCCATAACGACACCTTCAGTTGACCAACGGGCATCTGAGGCTTGATAGACTTCACGATTACGGTTTTCACGAACCCAACTGCTATCGGCGGGTGTATACATGCCGGATACCTCCTGTGTAAGTGATTAAGCACACAGTAAGGTACGAGGTAGGCAGGAGTCACCTCCCAGAATAGGAGGAAGATAGGGGGATTTTGGTCAGATGAGCAGTTTCAAGTCTTTGGCCTGGGCAATGGCTTCAGAGCGGTTGTGGACATCTAGTTTGCTATAAATAAGTTTGAGATACCAGCGGACAGTACCGACACTCAGGGTCAGCCGTTCCGCCACTTCACGACTGTTTAATCCATCAGCCAGCAGATATAAGATTTCGTGTTCGCGTTCGGTGAGGGAGTCCGGCAGCGAGGTGAAAGGATGTTGACCATTGGAGGTTGAGTGATCCGTTGCCAAGGCATAGGCAACAGCTTGATCGATGGTCATCATCTGGCCTTGGGCATAGCTGGAAGCAAAAGTCGCTTCATCAAGCTGAGCATGGGCGGCTGCCAAGGCGCGATCGAAATTCATCCAAACCCTCTTGATGAATTGATTGGATCCTATAAATTGCACCCGAATTGGTTCGCTGACCGCTCCAAGAAGTCGTACCCCTCGCTTTGATTCTCCTTGCCTGCAATAAATCTCAGAGAGTCCCATCAAACTGAACATCACAAAAGTTCCGGTACTGCCAATTTGTTGAGCGTACATCAGGCTTTGTTCAAAGTGCGTCTTTGCCCGCTGTTCTTCACCACAAAAAAACGCGATTTGACCTAATTGGCACAGTACCCAATGCATACCATTTTTGTAACCCAATTCTTGAAATAGAAGCAGACTCTCCTGGTTAATGCGTTCGGTTTGAGCGTCCATTCTGCCCTGAGCCCAGTGTTGACCAGCTGTCCCCGCAAGCATCCAACACAAGATACTTTTGTCGCCAGCTTGGCGTACCAGCCTGATTCCCTCTTCGCGCAATTCATGGGCCTGTTCAAAATCGCCTAGATCACTACATATGCCAGAGAGACGACTTAGTGTCTCACAGATACCCCACTGATCGCCTAGCTTTCTGAACAGCGCCAGCGCCTCGTTCAAATAGTCCCATTTACGTTCTGTATCGGAACGTTCGACAAATCCCAAACTGCTGAGAAGCCAGCCCGCAACCCACGGATCTTGCACGGCCCTAACAAGTGCAACTCCCTCTTGATACATTGCGCTCATACGCACCATGTCATCACTTTCGTAGCTCAATTCCAGTAGATGGTGAACTGCTTTGGCTCGTACTGATACCGATATGTGATCATTCGCTTCAAGAAATTTGCCCAGCCAGTCACTGCCCTCACGCCAAAAAGTACGCCGGTTCCAAAACCAGCCGAGCGCTCCCGCCAACCGCAAACCTAACTCTGCTTCCTTAGCCGACAGTGCCCAATCCAAGGCTGCCCGGAAGTTGTCATGTTCAGTCTCAAGACGATCCATCCAAATGAGGTGTCGAGGGCCAAAGAACCACCTTTCGAGTTGTTCAGCTATTCCTAAGAAATACTGAAAATGATCGCGCTGGGTTTCAGCGATCAGATTCGATTCTTGCAGCTTGTCGGCAGCAAATTGCCGTAGGAGTTCGTGCATGTCATAGCGACCAGATGCATTTAGACGGAGAAGTGATTTATCCACCAAGCCCGCCAGCAAACGCAAGGGTGCTTGAGCAATCACTTCAGCAGCTTCAGGATCAGTGCCACCACGAAAAACAGACAGCTTCATCAGTGCATCGCGCTCGGCCTCCGAGAGCAAATTCCACGAATGTTCAAAAACTGCCCGCAAACTGCGATGGCGGTCAGGCATATTACGCAAAGGCGTTGCCAGAAAATCAAGATCACGGCTAATCCGCCCAGCGATCTGATGACAGGGCATGGCCCGCAACCAACTGACCGCGAGTTCGATACCTAACGGCATTCCTTCGACCGCTTGACAGATGTCAATGATGCTGTCTTGATTACCGTCTAGTAAGAAATTGGGCTGCAAGCGACGTGCTGTCTGCTCAAACAACTGGACAGCCGTGTAACTCATAAATTTCTCATCGATTGGCTGGGTAGGAAATGGTAATCCTTCTACGGGAAGTACCCATTCTTCACTCAGATTGAGTCGTTCACGGGAAGTGGCGAGGATTTTCAATCGAGGAGCATTAGCCAATATTGCAGTTAGCAATTCCATGCCAACCAGCAAATGTTCGTAGTTGTCCATGACCAACAGCATATTCTTTTCCCGTAGATAGTTCACCACCTGACTATCCGGAGATTCCTGCCCATAGAAAGATAGCTGAAGGGTGCTGGCAATGGCTGCGACGATCAAGGTGGTCGAACCAACGGGGGTCAACGAGACGAAGTAGACTCCATCCGCGAAGTTATCTTGCTGCGCTGCCGCTTGCACAGCCAAACGCGTTTTACCTATCCCCCCTACCCCAACGAGTGTCAACAACCGACAGTTCGGATCGGCTAGGCGATCGGCAATTTGAGCCAGTTCAGTTTCCCGACCAATAAAGGGCGTGGATTGTGTAGGTAAATTGACAGTAGGTTTTGAAAACGTAGAGTCACTGGGCGTTGGATCAGCACGGCTAAAAATACGGCGGGCAAAGCTTATAAATGTAGCTCGTTCATCGGGCATGATTGCCAGTACATCAGCCAAATGCTCGGCAATTTGTTTGGATGGACGGCGAGTGTCAGCTTCGATTTTTTGAATGGTGGTCACAGTGCAATTGACCTGATCCGCGAGTTCGGCCTGTGTCAAGTCGAGTACTTTGCGGCGCTGTTTGAGCCAAGCGCCAAATGAACCCTTCATATTCATTGATAGCATCTCCTCTTTAGAGCAGATTATAGCGAGATAGCCATCTCCCCGGTTATTGTGTCTCTTTTTGTCCGTGAAATTGTCCGGTTATTATACGCCACTTGTAATTATTTAGCATCTTTGCATGTGATAAATTCGTTAAAGGAGCATTTATGAGTTAAGAGGTGCAATCATGACGATCCGGTCGAATTTGGCAGCCCCGGGCTTGCTGCGAGAACGCACACTTTCAGTTTCTGGCCTACCTGTTCAGTGGTGGGAAGTACCGTTACTGCTCAGACTAGTATTGGGAATATTGTTCTGCACGATGATGCTTACTCTTAGTGTTCTGACCGTTTCGAGGACAAGTGAGATGCCCAAAATTGGCATTCCATCTGCGGCTTATCTTCCGGGGAATACCATGCCAGAGATGGCTAAAGAGACTGACTGTTTTGAGGGCGAGGGTTCATATCAGTCGTGCATTATCCATGTATTAAGTCAAACCATTTATTTGACCTATGCGCCAAGCTCCCGAATGATCGTCCGAACCGCTATCAAAGCGCGCGAATATAAAATTGGTGAATTGATTACAGCATGGGGCAACCCCAGCGGCTTTACGCAAGAAGGTGATTCTGTCTTTGTCTATTGGGGGAAACGCTGTGCCATCCTCTATACACAATCGTTTCGGCCTGAAAGCGTGGTCGCGTTTATTCAGTATGATTTTGACCCGCAGCAAGCATCCGTTTGGCAGGGATTCAACCATAAGCCAAGTTAGTTGGCACTTTGTAAGTAGGCATCCGAGGCTAAGGGCGACAGCTTACTAATCTGGCCTATGACACCCAGGATATCCATTTCCATCCAATTTTCGACAATCAAATCGTCTTCGATCCGAAAAATGCTGATAGCGGGCATCATTACCTCGAAGCCTGTCGCTGGAATACCCAGAAAACCACCCTGTTGTGTACCACAATAGGTCAGCCGCAAGACTATGCGATCAGCACTCACAATCGTGTCGTGGATCTCCTGCCGAAAATCCGGAAATGACGACTGAAAGCCTTGCATAAAACTTTTATACCCAAGGCAAGTCAGTACCGGCATCATCGGAACATGAGCCGTAAAACGCGGCGTAAAGATCTCATCGGCGATATCGATAGAGGGTTTATTGATCATGGTATTAAAAAGCTGAACGAACTTTTTTACTTGTTCAGGCGACATTTAAATTTCCTATTTTAGAGTAATCCCGTTACAGTTTTTGGTTTACTGCCGTTAACGATACGATATAACGCGGGTCGAGTCACCTCTCATAATGGGGGGATGAGGTAGGGAAAAAGTAGGGAATTTGCGGCGTTAGGACGACCGCACCCTCTCAACCCGCCTTCAGGCTTTCGAGATGTGACAATTTAGGTTCGACCATGCAAGGAGACTTCTGAGTCCACGTTGGAATTGAGCCTGTGAGATGTTTTGGCAGGACGGAATAGACGAACTACTACGCCGGACAGATGGACAAGCGGCTTGATCACCTGTTGATGCGGTAGGTTGCCCAAAGTGTCTTTGGGAGACTGCCATTCCGCGTACCATTGTTCGATGACTTGCTGCTGAAGTTCGGGAAGGCTGCAATCGTGTTCTGACTGGTGGCTCATGATGTTTCCTTTGACTGTTGAAGCGGTTGATGCTTGTACTTTACGCGCCAACCCCGCGCGCGATCATCAGTCAAAGGATAGGAATTTAGGGGGTTGGGCAGCCAACCCAACCCCTAAATGGTATTGTCTGGTACTCTCAGGATGTTGTGGTTCGTTCCGCATGAGGCTAATGGAAATTTACTAATTAGTGTGGTATTTGGGCGACGGACACGATATATCGTGTCCCTACGAAAATTCACTCGCTCACAGCATAAATTTTCGCCCCTGATTACCACTAAGACCATAAGCCATCATGCTAAACGTCTGACAAGCTTGCTAAAGCAGCTTCAAATTCCGATATTCGCGGTGCTTAAGCGCTGGTATGAGAAAAAAACCTATTGGTGCGTTACTCCGGCAACAGCACTTAGGGCAGCAAGTTCAGTTCTGCGGCACGGGCAATGGCTTGAGTACGACTGGCTACGCCGAGCTTGCTATATATCTCGCTGATGTACCATTTGACTGTACCGAGTGCGAGAACCAAATCCTGAGCGATTTCCCGATTGGAGCGTCCAACCGCAAGTAAACGCAAAACTTCGCTTTCACGTTCAGTAAGCGGATCAAGGAGGGATTGATTAGATGAAGAATGAGGCAGCGATTCTACTGGCTGTGTTTGAGATGAAGAGTCTGATAATTCGTCCAGTAATTGTTCCAGAATAATCCTAAAGTGTAGTTTTTTACCGCGTTCTACGGCCTGTTGATAGATTTCGGGCGGAATTTTCTCGACAAGTATGTCCAGTTTTTGCCCAGCAATATCCCTGATTTCGGGGGCATACGCTGTGTCAGCGTACTGTCGTAGAAAGCTCATTAATTCGGCAGCCCGTGCGTACCTTTTTTCACTCACGAACCCGTCAACGAGAACATAAAACATGCCCGCCACATTCAAAAAATGGGAGCCTGTTTTTAAATAGCACCTCATCCCTTCTGCGACATGCTGCTTGGCTGCACGATAGTCTTGTTGCTTCCACGCAATATCGGCTTTTAGGGTAAGCGCCGATACAATTGCGTCTCCCTCCTTAAGCTCAATGGCTATGTCCTCATGGTTTTGCAACAGTTGAAGCGCTTCGGAGTATCGCCCGGAACGTACTAAATAAGGTACCAAAACAAGGTCAGACCACAACGCCGCCCAACGATCACCGATCTGGAGGAAGATGTCTTTGCTTTCACGACAGTATTGTTCTGCCTCATCATACTGTGCGTTGTGATGAAGAAGTCTCCCTAAGCAATAGAGCATGTAAGCCACCGCCCAATGCTGATCTCGCAGCCTGAAAAGTTTAAGGAAATGGCGATAAACCTGTTCCTGTTGCGCATCGTCGAATATTCTATTCGATAATAACTCGTCGCGGAGATGGAAATATACCCCAAGAGGCAATGCGATCTCATCTTCGGTCCAGAAGGCATAGGCCATACGGATGGCTCTAGGGAATTGTTCTATCCCAACACCTCTGCCGTTAAACCAAGCCATCCATGTGCGTGTCAATAACAGATAGGCCAGTACCGCGCTGTCTTTTTGCTCGAAGCGTTTGATAGCCAACTCAAAAAGTCGCTCACCGTCAACCGCTTGCGACCGTATATGACAGAACACAAACAGGCTGTGCATAGACTGGTGAATTTCATGCTCCATGCCCTGTTCTACAGCCCACCGCCAACTTTCGCGGATATTATCTAATTCGTTCTCAATCTCGTCCAGTGCCCCGGCTTGTTCCGGACTTCTTAGTGTTGGTTGGCGTTGATGGAGAAAGTCGGCAAAGTACGTACAGTGCTGGTTTTGACTGTTCTTTTTTGCTCCTAGCACCGTATTGAAGTGTTCCTCTCCGTACTGCCGCATCAACTCGTGAATATCGTAGCGGCCATCTTCGTTCACACGCAGAAAAGATTTATCGACCAATCCCGCTAAAACCGCAAGGGATGCGCCCGCTACCTGCGCGGCTGCTTCACGCCGGAAGCCACCACGGAACACCGATAATTTAGGGAAAGCTTGACGCTCGGCATCGGTGAGTAAGCGCCATGAGTGATCGAAGACGGCCTGCATACTTTGATGACGTTCCAACACGTTGCGTTTGTTGGTCGTCAGGAAATCCAATCCGCGCTGAATTTCGTTGGCAATTTCGGCACAGGACAAGGCTTTGGTCCAGCTTGCAGCGAGTTCCAACGCCAGCGGCATCCCTTCGACCAACTGGCAGGTGCGCGTCACAAAGGCTTCCTGCCCGATGAGTGAGAAATTCTGGCGACTGCGGCGGGCGCGTTCCACGAATAACTGCACCGCGCTGTAGGATTCGATGCCCAATTCAGGCTGCTGAAGCGGAACCTGTAAACCGCCCACCTGCCAAACCCATTCTTCCTGAATATTGAGAGCTTCGCGGGATGTCACCACAAGCTTAATGTCGGGTGCTGCTTTGAGCATGTCGGTCAAGAGATCAACGCTGTCTAAAAGCTGTTCGAAATTATCGAGCAACAAGAGGCAATCACGCTCTTTGAGATACATCATGAGCTGGGTACGAGGATCAGTGCCGCCTGACAACAAAATACCGAGGGTATTGGCGATAGCTGTCAGGAGTAGATCGCCCGATTGAACCGGCTGCAAATCCACAAAATAGATCCCATCCCGTGGGGGATGTGTTTGCGCGATGTGATGAGCCACTTCAAGCGCCAAGCGCGTTTTGCCCATGCCGCCGGGGCCGACCAAGGTCAGCAAACAACAGGTAGGATCAGTAAGCTGTCGGGCAATGGCAACGATCTCATCTGCTCTGCCAACAAAGGGCATCGTTTGTAAGGGAAGATTTGACATAACCCGACTCTCTTTGAACCCGACAATAACCGCTATTTTCGCGACGGCTAATCTATCTAGCAAGGCGGATTATATTATTGAGATGGGATTTATACCATCAAGTGAATCCGGTTATAGGTTGATGAGGGATGGCTGATTGTGACCGTGTTCCTCGCTATACTTATCGGGTATAGATATGAAGGAACATTATTATGATGCATGGCGGGATGGGCATGGGTGGCGGAGGCGGCCCGGGGGGACGGCTGCGACGCTTGAGCAGTGTCGAAGACGAAAAACCCAAAATCACCTGGAAGTTGATGAAACGTGTGCTGGCCTATGCCCGCCCCTATCGCTGGCAATTGATCGGGATGCTGCTAATCATCCTGATTACCACAGGATTGGCGCTGCTGACTCCGCTGCTGATGCGAAACCTGATTGATGTGGCGCTGCCCAACAAGGATATGAACCGGCTGGTGGTGGTCACGCTGGGATTACTGGCAATCCCATTGATTAGCGCGGGCATTACTGTGCTGCAACGCTATTTGAATTCAGCGGTGGGCGAAGGGGTGACGTATGATCTGCGGGTGGCATTGTTCACCCATTTGCAAGCCATGTCACTGCGGTTCTTCACTAATACCAAGTCCGGTGAGCTGATGAGCCGTTTGAATAACGATGTGGTGGGGGCGCAGAACGCCATCAGCAACACGATTGTCAGCATGATTACGGATGTGGTGCAGGTGGTAGCGGTCTTCAGTGTGATGTTGAGTTTAGAATGGCGGTTAACGCTCATCAGCATCGCGATCTTCCCACTGTTTATCCTTACGGCGCGGCGTTTTAGCGAAAGACTGCGCGATATTATCCGGGATGCGATGGATGCGAATGCCCAGATGAATGCCATGATGGGCGAAACATTGAACATTAGCGGGATTTTATTGGTAAAGTTGTTCGGACGTTCGCCTGTGGAAATTGATCGCTTTCATAAACGGGCAGAGACAGTACGTGATCTGGGGCGTAAACGCGCGGTTTGGGGCGTCTTATTTTTCGCACTCATCGGGATATTCAGTGCGCTTGGCACCGCAATTGTCTACGGCGTAGGCGGCTATCTGGTGATTCGCGATGTGTTTACGGTGGGCACGATTGTGGCATTCGGATCGTATCTGCGAACGTTATACAGTGCGCTGCAAGACCTCGCCAATGCGCCGGTCGATTTCGCGAGTTCGGTGGTCAGTTTTGAGCGCGTGTTTGAAGTAATCGATCTGCCGCTAGAGATTGACGAAAAGGCAGGCGCGACCGAACTGATCGAAGTGCGCGGTGATTTGGCCTTCGAGGATGTGTCGTTCAAATATGCAGGACAAGCGGCTCATCTGCTGAGTGAAGTGCAGCGATTTGGTCAGATTGACAGTGTAAAAACGGTCCTTTCGGGCGAGAAGCGACCCGCAGCCAATGGCAAATCAAAGGGTAAACCTGAACCCACAGATGAGAATGAAGCCCATCATCAAGCACGCGAACAAGCGTTGGAACACATCTCGTTTGAGGTAAAAGCCGGTCAATTAACGGCATTGGTCGGGCCGAGCGGCGCGGGTAAAACCACCCTCACCTATTTGGTCCCACGCTTGTACGATCCAATTGCGGGTCGGGTGATGCTGGATGGTCACGATCTGCGCGATGTGAAAATTGACTCGTTGATGGCACAGATTGGCATGGTGACGCAGGAAACACACCTGTTCCACGATACGATCCGTACTAATCTGTTGTATGCCAAGCTGGATGCGACACAAGGTGAGATTGAAGCAGCCGCGCGGGCGGCAAATATCCATGATTTTGTGGCGGGATTACCGGACGGTTACGACACGATTGTGGGCGAACGCGGCTACCGGCTGAGCGGTGGCGAAAAGCAGCGTATCGCACTGGCGCGGGTGATCCTCAAAGATCCGCGCATTCTGGTGCTGGATGAGGCGACCAGCCATCTGGACAGTGAGTCGGAAGCACTGATTCAGGATGCTCTCAAACGGGTGATGGCCGGACGTACCAGCATCGTCATTGCTCACCGGTTGAGCACAATTCTGGCGGCTGACCAGATATTGGTGATGGATCGGGGACAGATTGTGGAGCGCGGAACACATGCATCGCTGGTAGATCAAGGTGGGTTATACGCGCACTTATATGAAACGCAGTTCAAGGGGGAACGCGAGCGCGAGGAAGAAACCGAGTAAAATTCAAATCGAAACCAGAAATACAGTTGACCCTCAAAGACATCAAGAACGTCAAGATAAAAAGGAAGATGATTATGAATGTAACTGAAGTGATCGCAAGCCGTCATGCCGTGCGGCAGTTTTCCGAAAAGCCGGTTCCAGAAGATGTCATGCTGGCGATTTTGGACGCAGGGCGGCGTTCGCAGAGCAGCAAGAATTCACAGCCGTGGCAGTTTATCGTGATCACTGATCGGGCGCTGCTAGAAGCGATGTCCAAGATGGGTGATTTTGCAGGGCATCTAGCCGGAGCAAATTTCGCTGTGCTGCTGGTTGGCCTGCAAGACTCGACATGGAACAATTTTGATCTGGGGCAAGCGGCGGCCTTCTTGCAGCTGGCGGCGTCTGATTTAGGTGTCGGGTCGTGTATCGCAGCGATTTATACGCCGAATGAGGCTAAGAAGCTGTTGGGTATTCCGGAAGATCGCACGGCTTACTGCGCGATTTCATTCGGGTATCCTGCGCCGGGGGATAAGCCGTATATTATGGGTGGGCGCAAGGCAGTCGAGGAAGTCGCTTATTGGAATAAATGGGAAAGCAAACGGGGTTAATAACCCCGCTCTTATTCATAGACCTAATTTATTACGTTTTGATGGTGTAAAGCATGCCGACGGGTGTAATACGCCCGTCCTAAATCATCACGCAAGGAGTAAGGACTGATGCCTGATTCACGTTCGTTGTTTAATTTGAGTGGACGTACTGCGGTTGTGACGGGCGCGGCTTCGGGGTTGAGCCAAGCCATCGCCGTCGGTTTCGCGGAGTATGGTGCAGATGTGGTGGCGGCAGACATCAATGAGGATGGTTTGAAAACGACCGTCGAGCAAATCACCGCGGCAGGACGCAAAGGGTTGGCTGTCCGTTGTGACATCAGCCAACCGGAACAGGTCAAGTCATTGTTTGAGACGGTGGATAAGGCGTTTGGCCGTGTGGATATTCTGGTCAACGGACCGTATGCCTTCACACGATCAAAACCGGAAGATTTGACGCTGGACGATTGGAACCGCGCGCTTGCGATATGCCTGACCGGATTCTTTTTGTGTGCACAAGAAGCAGGACGGCGCATGATCAAGCAAGGTACAGGTGGCAGCATCATCAACATCGGCTCGATTGGTGGTGTTTCGGCTTTAGGACGTGGGAATTTTGTTTACAGTATCGCCAAAAGTGGTATTCACCAGATGACGCGTGAACTGGCGACTGAGTGGGCACAGCATCAGATACGGGTGAACGCGCTGGTACCTGCCCAGATGCAAACGCCCAGTGTCAAAGCTTGGCTTCATGACCCAAAGACTGATCCCAATCTGGTGGCGCACCTGCTCAAAGGCATTCCGATGAACCGTTTGGGTGAGGCGCACGACATTGTAGGGCCAGCGGTATTTTTGGCGTCGGATGCGGCGGCCTTTGTGACGGGGATTCTTCTGCCTGTGGATGGTGGAAATTTGGCGATGAACCCGGGCGGCAGTCATACTTAGTGAATCAAGACTTATTAAAATTAAAGGAAAGTTTATGACATCCCTGAATGAGACGATTAACGAAACACAGGTGCCAGCAGGCAGCGTGATGGCATGGTGGCTGGGTGGGACAGGTTTTGTGTTCAAAACACCCGCTGGAACACAACTCTATATTGACCCTTATTTGTCGAATGTGGTATCCAAAATTTTTGGAGTGGAACGCGGCTTCCCTACCCCGATTGCAGCGGAAGATGCTCGCCCGGATTTGGTGATTGCAACTCATTGGCACGAAGACCATCTCGACCCCGGCTCGATTCCAGTCATCGCAGAGCACTCGAATACTCTGTTTATGTGTCCACCAAGTGCCAGGTCGCGGGCACTCAGTTGGGGTGTTGCGCCTGAGCGCGTCAAGAATATCCAGGCTGGCGAAACACACCAGTTCAAAGATGTCAAAATGCAGATTGTTCCGGCGCGGCATATTGCAAGTATTCCCGGTTGGGAAACGCCGGATGCTGTGGGGATCATTTTTGAAGTGGATGGCCTGCGTATTTACCACAGCGGTGATACGGAATATGATCTGCGACTGCGAGCCCTCAAGCATGAAAACATCGATGTGGCACTGGTGGTCATCAACGGTGCGGGGGGCAATATGGATGCCCATGAAGCGGCACTGCTGGTTTGGCAGCTCGGCGCAAAAGTCGCCCTGCCGATGCATCATGTCCTGTGGGCTGTAACTGCTGGCGGTAACACTAATCCTGATGAGACGCTTGATCCCAAGCAGTTTGAGTCGACATACCGCAAATTAGGCGGCAGCGGTGACATCCGCCTGCTTAAGGTTGGCGAAGGGACTCGCTTTGTCGCAGGTCAACAGGGCGAGAGGCATTCATGATGCTTCCACAGTCGACCTTTGAAACACCCTTTGATAATCCGCTGGTGCCGCGCTTCCCGATGGAGATGCGGAACACCGAGATTTTGACGGCTTTCTACCGCACCGACATCGAGTGTTCGCGCCGTTTGATCCCTGCCCCGCTAGAAGTCGTGAGTGATCTGGTTATTGTTCATGTTTACCACATGAACGACTCGGATTGGTTCGGCAACTACTATGAGTCGGCAGTGCAGATTCCGGTGCGACTGCCGGGAACGGACATTGTCGGGGCGTATTCGCCTTATCTGTATCTGGGGAGTGATGGCGCGGTGGCGGCAGGACGTGAAATCTACGGACAGCCCAAGAAAGGCGGCGATCCTCATTTAGAAGTGCGCGAGGATTTATTTGTAGGTACGGTAAGGCGAAACGGGATCGACGTGATTACGGTGACACTGCCTTACAAACAACAGATCGCACAGCCGGAAGAACTTTCCAAGTATGGTGACTTCCGCACCAACATCAATTTGAAAGTGATCCCGAACATTGATGGCACAGATGCCATTCGCCAATTGACGGCGCGAACGTTTGCGAATTTGCGGGTGCATGAATGCTGGCGGGGTGCAGCAACGGTCGAACTGAGGCCGAATGCCCAAGCGCCGGTTTACCGACTACCGGTGCGGGATATGATTGAAGGGTTCTACTGGCGCGCTGATTTCGTGCTGCCCTTCGGTCAAATCATTCATAATTATCTTGAGGCAAAACCACAGCCATAAAAACGGTCAGACCGTTTACCAGCAGACTGCCATTTAATCCAAACTATAAGGAATAGACATGCCCACAGTAGTCATTGCCTACGATTTGAGCGGAGACAGCACCATCGAACAGGATGTCCTCCAAGCGATTGAGGATGTGAATATCGTCACCGTCAAGAATCTATCATCGCCAGAAGGATTAGAAGCAGCCAGTCATGCGGATGCGCTGATGGTCACTATTCAGGAAGTTTCGGCTGATCTGATTGCACGGATGCCGAACTGCCGTCTAATTTCGCGGGTTGGTACCGGACTGGATGCTATCAACATTCCGGCTGCAACCGAACATCACATCTGGGTTGCCAATGTGCCGGATTACTCGATTGACGAGGTTTCCACCCATGCCATCACATTACTGTTGATGTTCGCCCGGAGCATGAACGATCTGCTGCTGTCGGTGCAGGAAAAACGCTGGTGGGATCCTTCCCATATTCGTCCGGTGCAGCGCTTACAGGGACAAACGTTGGGCATCGTGGCCTATGGGCGTATCGGGCAAGCACTGGCGACCAAGGCCAAAGGATTGGGTTTGAAGGTGGTGGTCTATGATCCTTATCTACAACCTGATCGTATCCTTGCGGATGGCGTGCAGCCGGTTGATCTGGCTACACTGCTGCGCTCGTCGGACTACATATCCTTGCACACGCCGCTGACTGATTCCACACGCAATATCATTAACAGTGAAGCCTTAGCACAAATGAAGCCAACTGCCTTCTTGATCAACACGGCGCGCGGCCCGTTAATTGACGAAGCAGCGCTGCTGGAAGCGGTCCGTTCCGGACAAATTGCAGGAGCGGCTATTGATGTATTTGCGGTTGAACCGCCACCGCCTGACCATCCTTTTCTACATGAGAAACGCATCATCGTCACGCCTCATGCAGCATGGTATTCGGAGCAGTCGAAAATTGATGTGCGCGTCAAAGGGGCGGAGGAAGTTGTGCGTGTGCTTAAGGGAGAACCACCGCGTTTCCCTGTCAATAAGATCTAACTGACTAGCTCGTGGGAGGGGCAGCATGTTATGCTTACCCCTACTCACTGGGCTGAGGTTCAGTTCCTTACATGAAGCCTTTTACCAACGGCTTCTCCTTCAGACACCTATTAGCTAACCGTCCCCGTTTTAATTTCACCTGCACGCTCATAATTCGCGATAATGATGCCACTTGAGGAGATTTGGCTCTCGGTCACCTTGAACGCCGCCGGGATGGTGCCATCGGTAAACAAGCGTTTCCCATTACCCAAGGTCAGTGGATAGATTTTGAGCCAGAACGCATCGACCAAATCATGTTTCATGAGCGTCTGAACGAGGTTTGCACTGCCGTAAACATGCAAATCCGGCCCTTCGGTTTGCTTGAGCTTGTTGATTTTTTCCACGAGATTTCCGCCTAAAAACACCGACTTCTGCCATTCGCTGGAAGTCATGGTATTCGAGGCGACGTACTTGGTTGCTGTCATAGCGCCCGGCCAGATGTCCCCATGCTGCGGCCAGAAGGGTTCCCATATTTCAAAGGTTTTGCGCCCTAACAATAGATCAAAGGGCATGCTCATTTGCTTCTGCATGACGGCGTCGATAACATCGTCAGAGTAAGGAGCTTGCCACCCGCCATACTTGAAGCCACCACTGGTATCTTCTTCTGGCCCGCCCCCGGCTTGTATGACACCATCAAGTGTGATGAATTCAAGGACATTAATTTTTCTCATGACCGCGTTCCTTTCAACATCTGGTGATATTTAGAGACAATATAGCACATATGTTCATATTTGACAAACTGGGCTATTGCTCAATTTGGGCGGCTCCCCAACGTAAGGGTCGGCAGCAGCGGTTCGATAGGTGTCCAAACTTCATCTTTCATGTGACAAACACAAAGGTCACAACATATTGCTCGCAAGGTAGTTTATATCTTGCGAGATTTCGAAGAATCCTTAACAGCTTTCGAGGAAATGTGCCCCTGCAAGAATGCCCTGCTTCTCACCGGCCTCAGTGCCATTGAAGTTCATATCTTCGAGTTCAATGGAGACACAGCCCGCGTAATCAGCTTCTTTTAGAATGCTGAAAACGTGAGTCCAACTGGTGATGCCGTGACCGGGAATGGTATAGCGCCATGCCATTGAGCCGAATCCCATTTCCTGGGCGAAGGTGGGCGGCTGTTCGTGACCGTATTCGTAAAGGTTATCGGCAAAGAGTTCGGTGTCCTTGCCGTGAACATGATATACATGCCCGACAAATTCTTTCAGGAAGCGCAGCGGGTCGATGCCCATACGGATCAGATGGGAGGGATCATAATTGACGCCTATCGCTTTAGACGGACAGGCCTTCAAAAAGGCGCGGTAGCCTTCCGGCGTACAGCACAATGCGCCCGGCCCCGGCCAACCCTCAACGACAATACGCGCGTTATTCTTTTCCAGAGCGGGTACGAGCTGGTTAAAGCTGTCCACCATATAGCCGAAATTTTCGCTGCGCGGCAAATCCTTGTTCTCCGGCAGCATCACCAAAAAGTGATGGACGACGCCGTAAGCAGCACACGCTTTGATGTACTCGCTATTTTTGGCGACGGCATCCGCACGTTTGGATTTGTCGGCTGAGATCATGCTTTCCCATTCCAGCAGGTCAACCGAGCCGATGCGCAGACCAGCATCGACTAACTGCCGACCAACGGTGTCACCATCACGTCCTGCATCAACCACTTCCAGACCGTTGTTTTTAGTCCATGAAATCGTTCCAGCCAAATCTTTCTGCCAGTTCGACGAGCCGCGACGGAAGCCAATGGGAAAGCTGCCTGTTCTTGTTTTCAAAATAATGTTCCTTGTTGGGTTTTAATAAATGCTGGGGCGATTATATCCTGTTCGCAGACAACCACAGGATATACCAATTGCTTGAACTCGCCAGCCAGAACGAGTATATTTTCGGGCAATAAATTTAGGAGAAATTATATGCAGTTACAAGAAGCACTTACCCAACTGGGCGTTACTGACCAAACATTGAGCCAGGCCGAAAAAAACCGATTAGATCGTGATGGCTATTTACCGCTACGAAACATTTTAACCGCCGAGCAGATCGCACAGATTGTTAAACGGACGGATGACCTCATTGTGGAAGAAGGCCAGGATGCTGGTAAAGAGGTCCATCAAGAAGCCGGTGCAACCCGCTTGAGCGATCTGGTCAATAAAGATCCAATTTTCGAAATATGTTTCACCCATCCGCGGGTGCTGGCGGCGATCAGCTATGTGCTGGGCGGGGATTTGAAATTGTCATCGCTAAACTATCGAGCGGCACTCCCGGGTTCGGGTCTTCAGGGGTTACATGCCGATTGGGGTGGCGCGGTTGCAGATGGTGATTATTATGTCTGCAACTCAATCTGGCTGCTGGATGATTTTACCGAGTCGAATGGGGCGACTCGCATCGTTCCCGGTTCTCAACGCAGCGGACAGGTTCCGCGTGACGTGATGCCCAATCCGTCACTTCCACATCCGGATGAAATACTGCTTACCTCACCTGCCGGAACAGTCGTGATCTTTAATTCACATACGTGGCACGGTGGCACACTTAACCGCACTGATAAACCGCGTCGGGCCATGCATTCTTATTTCACACGGCGCGACCAAACGCAGCAGCTTGACCAGAAAGTGTATATTCGCCCTGAAACGTATGAACGACTTAGCCCGGCGGCGCGGTTTATTCTGGATGTTTAATAGTCGGATTCAGGATCAACATTTTAGTCTAGAATTGCGGTGGTAATCAGTTATCCCCTATTACTGGGGATTGTCATTTTTCATATCGCGCTAGCATTGGGCATTATCTTATCTCGATCAGTTGGAGAAAGATGATGTTCGCCAACCTTACCCGCTACCGCGTATTCCTACCTGTGTACCTCACAGCGATTGTGATTGTCCTGCTACCGTCACTGCTGATTAATTATAGACCGGACAAAACATGTCATCCGGGAATTTATGTCGTGGGGATGACCAATACCATAGGCTCCGCCGCCACAATTTTAAGTATCGTCATGGTGGCAATTGGGCTGTACATAACAACCACACAACGCATAAGAATAAGTGTTTTCTATGTCCTTGGTGGTATCTCTCTCATATTTCTGTCGGCATTTCTCGCGCCGAACATTGGCGAATCCCATCTGGATACCCTTGTTGCACAGGATCACGTCTATCAATTGGGTGGCGGATACATCTACCATGCCGACACCCTGGACGCCGCTACCGACTATTATGGTCAGGACATCTTCCTATATGAATGCACCAGCCTGGGGATCGTTTGCAGCCTTAAGGCTACGAAAATCATGCACTACGATCTTGAGCCGATCCGTATGAGGCTTGAAGGCGACAAATTGGTGCTTTTTTCCGACATTGACCACCTGACGTTTGATTTGCCTTTGAAGATGGACGGTTTGATACCCTAATCATTATGTGAAATAGACGAGACTTAATCTGACACTCTGAGTAAACTCAAGAGGATAAAGGAGTGTCAGGATGACGAACGAGCAGAAGATCATAGCCGGGAAGTTGGGACTGTTGAAGCTGGCGGAGCGGTTGGGCAACGTGAGCGA
>JBGAHG010000040.1:0-64847 GCA_044226325.1 Aggregatilineales bacterium | reverse complement strand
GGCGCGGTAGTAGAGATTGTGCTGAAGCAAGATCAACGCACAGGCAAAATCACGCATGGAATTGTCAAAGATATTCTGACCAGCTCGGCTACCCATCCACACGGCATCAAAGTCCGCCTCACCGATGGGCAGGTCGGTCGCGTTCAGCACGTCGAGGAGTGATAAATACGGCTACTGTCTCGTGTCAGTCTGCAAAATCCAATAAACGATCTTCGCCACTATACCTATTCCTAAATTGAGCAGTATTAGCCCAAGGATATCGCTTCCTAATCTATTAGGATTTGAGAATAAATCGTCGATCACCGTAATTGCCATACATAGGCCGACCAATATCAGGGACAGATACATAAGTCGATGTTCACGAATATTTTCCGTTATTCGAAATAAAAACGGATCGCGGTGAACATAAGTCGCCACATATTCGGTATACGCTTTTGGATCAACCGTTGTATCCGGTTGGAGCAGTTCGCCATCTTCACCGACAACAGCAGGGTTTTCCGGTTTGAATTGTTCAGGCATGAGGTAGCATTTCTAATTGGCGAAACGACTTCAGTATAGCCGTCTTCAGACGAACCAAACCCCGCGTTTATAGGGTAGTCAATGTCTCATGCCTAAGGTTGTCTACATCCCCAACGCGCGAGCATCCTGTAACAGCATGTCGATCACCCGCATGTTGGCGACACCATCCTGTCCGGCGAAACGCGGCGGGCGTTTGTTGATCAATGTGTCGGCAAAATCCTCGGCCATCAGCGTGTAATGGTTGACGGCGGGCATGGTAATTTCTTCGTATTTGTCCCCGCGCCAGATGCGGATAATCGGCGTTTCGTTGGGTTGAACCGTAAAGCCCCGCTCGACCTGAATACGCCCCTCGGTGCCGCGCAGTTCATAGGTGTGGAGGAACTGCACGCGCAGGCCGCAGTCAAAATGTCCGAGTACGCCGGACGGGAATTGCAGCAGCCCGACCAGCCGTTCATCGACGCCTGTTTTTGCGCCGAAATCCGCGATGGCCTTCGCCGTAACCGGTTCTTCGCCGGTCATGAAACGCATGACGTTGATGCAGTAGCAGCCCACATCCATCAAGCCGCCGCCTGCCAGTTCTTTGCTTAGTCGGATGTTGCCCTCGTCCGCGATGGGGAAGGTGAAGGTGGCGCTCATAGTGTTGAACGTGCCAATCCTGCCGCTGTCCACCAATTCCTTGACCTTAATGGCCTGTGGATGAAAACGGTACATAAAGCCTTCCGCGAACGGCACACCGCGACTGGTGAAAGCATCCACCATCTTTTGTGCCTCGGCTGTATAACTCGCCAGCGGTTTCTCGCACAGCACCGGCTTCCCCGCCTCGGCGCACAGGATGCTCCATTTGGCATGTTGGCTGTTGGGCAGCGGGTTATAAATCGCATCAATCTCAGGGTCAGCGATCAGTTCTTCGTAGCTGCCATAGGCCTTCGGGATGCCCAGTTCGGCGGCATAGGCTTTGGCCTTATCCAGATCGCGGCTGGCAACCGCCGTAACCTCGCCGTTGTTGGCGAGTTTCATTGCGGGAACAACCCGCCGTTTGCCAATACCAGCGGTACTGAGGATGCCCCAGCGAATTTTTGATGTCATGGTTGGTAATTTCCTTTCGGGCGAGTGAGTGGTTAAAACTGACTAATTTATTGGCTGACACGGGTATCGGCCTTGAACAATCAAATATTCTCGCTCATGAATTTATATCTCGTCGTTCATATGCAGAAAATTATCGAATTGGTTAAGGAGACAATATTCGCAGCAGTACCCCGCGCGATCAGCCACCAATCGCCGTAACTCTGAACTAATATAACTCATGCCGCATCCCTTTTCTGACGTGTGCGGATTTTCAGCATATTAACGAAATGATTGAGACGTAGGAATTCATCCAGTTCGGACTTCTCTTCGGCGCTCAATTGCCCCTTACGATTACGATCAAATAGATACTCTGAACGTTGTGCCAAAGCCTCGGAAGGCTTAAAGGTAAGAATTTGTTCCGCAGTGGGAGCATCTGCCAAAAAATTAAGCACTTCGTCCATAAAAATATTCGTCTTAGTTGGTGGCGCGGGAACGACCATATTACGCTCCTCATAAAATCATCTTGCAACCATTATATACGTCCCCTATAAATCTGCTATAATCGTTATTAGCACAGGTGTTCATATAAAACGAAAGTTTGCGGTAGGATATTCATGGCGAAAACACGCACCAAATACGTTTGCTCCAACTGCGGCTACCAATCGCCCAAAGGCTTCGGACGCTGCCCCAACTGTGGCGAATTCAACACCATGAAAGAGTCGGTGGAGGAGGTCGCCAGCGCTAAAGCCGGCAAAGCCACCCGCCAACCGCCCGGAACGTTGCGAACGGCCCCCCAGCGTTTGAGCGAAATCAGCGCGGATGTGGGAGAGCGTCTGTTCGTGCCGGTCGAGGAATTCAACCGTGTGTTAGGCGGCGGTATCGTCCCCGGCAGCATCATCCTGTTGGGTGGCGAACCGGGCATCGGCAAAAGCAGCTTGCTCTTACAGGTTTGCGGATTGATCGCCGAGAATGTCGGTACGGTGCTGTACGTCAGCGGTGAAGAGTCTGCGCGCCAGATTAAGATGCGGGCGGATCGCTTCAACGTGAAATCCGAGGATTTGTTTCTCTTTGCCGAAACCAACCTGGCCCATATCTTTGAATATGTGCAGCAGATCAACCCGACGGTTCTGGTGATCGACTCGATTCAGACCGTTTATACCGAGGAAAGTGAGTCTTCCCCTGGCAGCGTGTCACAGGTACGCGAGTGTGCCAGCCGTTTGCAGCATCTCGCCAAATCCAGCGGCATCAGCGTCTTTCTGGTCGGTCACGTCACCAAAGAAGGCAGCATTGCTGGCCCACGTGTCTTGGAGCATATCGTCGATACCGTGCTCTATTTGGAAGGCGACCCCTTCCAATCCTACCGCCTCCTCCGCAGCGTCAAGAATCGCTTCGGCGCGACCAACGAAGTCGGCGTATTCGAGATGGCCGGTGATGGCATGACCGAGGTGCCTAACCCCTCGGAAGCCTTTCTCGCCGAACGCGTCATCAATGCCCCTGGCTCCTCCATTGCCGTGACGATGGAAGGCACACGTCCGCTGCTCGTTGAAGTGCAGGCGCTCACCAGTGTGACCTCCTTCGGTAATCCGCGCCGCACCCCTAACGGCGTGGACATCAACCGTCTGCTGCTGATTAGCGCCGTATTGACCAAGCGCATCGGCCTCAAGCTGCATGAGCAGGACATCTTCATCAACGTCATTGGCGGCATGAAGGTCAGCGAACCTGCCACCGATCTCGCAATGGCGATTGCCATTGCCTCCAGCTATGTCGATAAAGCCGTGCCTGCTGATCTGGTGATTATTGGCGAAGTCGGTTTGAGTGGTGAACTCCGCGCGGTCGGGCAGCTCCCCGCACGTCTGAACGAAGCCGCCAAACTCGGCTTCAAACGCGCCCTCGTTCCCAAGTCCCGCCGTTCAATGGATGGCATCCCACCCACCCTCAAACTACTCGAAGTCCGCAACCTCGCCGAAGCCCTCGCCATCGGTGTGGAGGATAAGAAATGACAAAATATTTACTGACCGAACGACAAAAAGATATGCTGCGTTCTATCTCAATTGGATTGGAAGATGGAACAATAGCTGGTCATTGGATCTATCTTGTTGGAGGGGACAAACAGGTCTAAAACAGTTGCGTGACAAGTTGAAAGAGTACGTATCTAAAGCCGCAAAGAAGTAGGGATGAGGCGTGCCTCATCCGCCGCAATTTCAACGTCACATATTTTCAACATAGAAACAATTCCCCCTAATTTTGCTATCAAAAGTTGGTAAACTCGAACTGATTCGCGTTGACAACGATGGAATTTTTGTTCTAAAATGGATATAGAGATCGAACTATTTTGGAGATCACCGCATGTCGTCAACCACTTATCAATCACCTCTCAAAATGACTGCAAGTAAAGCAGCGACATGCACAAATTGCACGGCGGTGGCATTGACCGGGCTTCCCGCCGCAATGGTGTCAGTTCAGTGGCAATAGCCGAGCCTGCCACCGACACAAATTGTCGATTCAGCGGCTTACTCCCTCACATCCGCCTGCTCATTCGGCGGACGTATTGCACAAATTGCAGCAAATGCAGTAATAACTACCACATTTGACTATCGGTAACAGAAAGAGCCAAATATGCTGCTTGAAAACAAGAACGCGGTGATCTATGGCGCAGGTGGGGCAGTCGGCGGTGCGGTTGCGCATGCCTTTGCCCGTGAAGGCGCGAAAGTTTTCCTCGTCGGTCGGACGCTTGCGCCACTCAATGCGGTAGCCCACAACATCACGAATGCAGGCGGTGTAGCCGAAACAGCCGAAGTCGATGCCTTCGATCAACTGGCTGTCGAAAAGCACCTTGAAATGGTCGTGAACTTGGTTGGGCGCATCGATATTTCCTTTAACCTCATTGGATTAGGTGATGCTCAGGGTTCGCCCCTGCTTGAAATGTCGCACCAGCATTTCGCGCTGCCCATCATGAACGCGATGGCTGCACACTTTCTCACGGCGACCGCAGCGGCTCGGCATATGGTGAAGCAAAAATCCGGCGTGATTCTAACCCTGACTGCCCAGGCTGCCCGTAAACCTTATGCGGATGTCGGAGGATTCGGTGTAGCTGGTGCGGCAATTGAAGGCTTGTGTCGTCAGTTGGCTTGTGAACTCGGCCCGAAGGGCATCCGTGTTGTGTGTCTGCGTTCCGGCGGTTCGCCCGATACCCCCGGCGTGGATGAGGTTTTCCACCAACATGCCAAAAATGCGGGTATCTCACGAGAGGCATTCGAAGCTGGAATTGCCGAGAAAACAATGCTTAAACGGCTGCCCAAATTGGCTGAAGTGGCGAATGCAGCAGTTCTCATGGCATCGGATTATGCTAGTTCAATAACCGGCGCGATTGCCAATGTGACCTGCGGGGAAATCGCAGATTAGTTATTCGCTGGATGGATCATTTATCATCCAGCACGATCAGCCCCTTACGGATGGCGTACTTAACTAGTTCGGTACGGGTGTGCAGGTTCAACTTCCGCATAATATTCTCGCGGTGCCGTTCAACCGTATTCACCGAAATGCCAAGTTCATTGGCGATGGCCGTGTTAGTTGCATCTTCGGCAATATTGGTCAAAATTTCACGCTCGCGTGGTGTAAGACCGTCATAAGTGTCATTTTCCTTACCCGCCCGCACATTCGTGAGATAATCCGATACCAAATCTTTGGCGACGCTGGGATCGAGAAAAACATTGCCTTCGGCCACCACATGAATGGCGCGCAGAAGTTCCTCCGGCGCGATGCGCTTAGGTACATAACCCGATGCTCCAGCTTGCAGCATCTGGAAAAAGTAATCGGCTCCCTCGTGAATGGTAAGTGCCAGTACCGCCTGCTTCGGCGCGACGGATTTGATGCGACGGGTTGCCATTACACCGTCAACCTCCGGCATACTCACGTCCATTAAAATGACATCGGGGTTAAGCTCTTTGGAGAGACGAATCGCTTCGCTGCCGTTTTCTCCCTCGCCTACAATTACTAGTTCGGAATCACTTTCCAATAACATGCGCAGTCCGGCACGCACGACTGCATGATCGTCAACAATCAATATTTTTATGGTCATTCAAAATCTCCTGTGGACTTGATTCACTTAGACGAACCGTGAATGTCGTCCCACTGCCAGGCGTAGAATTCACTGTAAAGCTCGCATCAATTAGATTAGTCCGCTCTTGCATCCCTGCGATGCCCCATGCCGAGCGAATTGAAGACGGATTCATCGCCCTACTCGGATCAAATCCGATACCATCATCACGGATTGAAAGCGATGGTCCATCTGCATAATTGAGCGTAATCCAGATATGGTCGGCATGAGCGTGTTTGATGGCGTTGGTCAACCCTTCCTGAGCAATACGGAACAAGGTCGTCTCGACTTCCGAAGGCAGCGGGTGGGCATCCCCAATGATTTCCAATTTTAGGGATGGTTTATCACTCACTTTGAAGCGCTCTGTAAGCCAGCGCAGCGCGGCAGCCAACCCCATATCGTCAAGCTGTGGTGGACGCAGGTCGTTAATCAAATGCCGCAGTTCGCCCAGTGAACCGGTCGCCATCGCTTCCAAAATGGCTAACCGCTCCTTGATCGAGTCGGAGTCGGTGTAGGTTTTCGAGCCTAATCCACGCAAGCCCAGCGCCAAACCGGTTAATGCCTGTCCGGTTCCATCATGCAGTTCGCGGGCAATGCGTTTACGTTCACTTTCTTGAGCATTGGTGATGCGCTGGAGCAGTTCGCCGCGAATCGCATCGCGTTGTTGGACTTCTTTTAGAAGCCGTTCTGTTTCCTTATTCGCCACTTGCAATTCCGTATTCAATCGGGCAAGTTCTTCGCGGCTCATGACTTCTGATTCAAGACGGGCATGTTCCAGGGCGTTCAGGTGCTGGGTATTTTCGACTTCTAAAGAACGCAAGACGCGAATCATGGATATAGCGACAATCGCTGCCATAAACGCGCGGAACAGTTGAATTGGAAATCCGACGACTTCCAGAAAGACATCGCTATTAATGATTGTCGACGGAAAGATCACGCTGGGGCGTGTAACGAATTGTCCAATGACGCCATATAAGGCTAGGGCTATAGCCGCGATTGTCAGGTCACGCACATACAAATCCATGCCGCGTTCGCGGAAGATTCTGCGTTCCTGCCATAATGTCCAACAGGCCAATAAACCGCTCGAAATTCCTAAGATGTAACGGGCCAGCACATCAGCCACGTGCAGCCATGTTTCATCATCCAAATGGTAGGCTGCCCGCACAAAAATACACGAAATCGTGTACCAGATGACGATGGCGACTGTAATCCGCCAGACGGGTTTACGTGCGGGACGCGCATGTGTCAGCAGTTGTTCGCCAAATAGGAGCAGCGCCACAAACGAGGTGACGAGGATCGCCAGTTTGAACCATTGCAGCCAGTCATAAAGTGGTTGGTGATGATAGTAGAGGACGCCCTGCGCGGTCATATCCAGCCACTCGTTGATACCATGCAAAATGCCGAAGCCGGAGAGCAATCGCATGGAGCGGGCGAACCCTAACTCGGATGCACGATCTGACTCTACAAATAAGGCAAGCCCCATTGAAAAGAACGCTAATCCATAAAAGAAAAAGATGATGATGAGCGCTTCGTCCCAGGGGAGCGAGAACATAGTATGCCTCGTGTGGCATGTTCCAATCTATTATGTCTTTATTATAAAGTCGTTAGTGGCAGTAAGAGCATAGGGTGTTCACCCCATTCAATAGCTAGTGCGGTAATCGGATTTACGGGTGGTGCCGTCTCCTGCTAGGATAAGTTCATAGATAAACAGTGACACGAATTGGAGAAATCATGGAACAACTACTCTTAACCCTCAGTGTGGCAGCCTTGTTTTTGGTACGAATTGGTGTCCCTGTCCTTGTTCTGATTACAGTGGGTGTGCTGGTTGACCACTGGCAGAGCAAACGGGAACATGACGTACAACAGCAATCGCATAAACCCGGCTAATTTTTAGCCTTGACATCGTACACAAATCAACAACATCAGACGTGAGGCGCATCAGAACCCTCACGTCTTTTTGTTTTCTAGTCGTCAGCCATTGCTCACCGATGGTGTTGGCGTTGATTCAGGTGTGGCGGTCGGTTTTTCCTTGAGCCACGTCCATAGATGCAGCAAATAGGCATCAGGGACTTCCCCGGCACTGAACGCTGGCATCTTATCGGTCTTGCCCACCCGAACCTGGTGGAAAAATGAGTCGAAGCTCAAATCTGTTCCACGAAGCGCCGGTATAGCCTTTCCCGAAATATCTGTGCCACCATTGGCGGTATCCCCATGACAACGCGCACAGCGTAAAGTCGGCCACATCGATTCACCCAATGCCGCATCGCCCACCTCTAACGTCACTTCTGGAGCGAATACTACAATGTTTTGACGCGGAACCGTCTTGATGGCGGTGTCTTCTAGTGTGATAAACCACAGCAAGCCGCCTGTGAAGATGATGGTCATCAATATGGCATACGGCCAGAAATACTTTCTGCGCCGCTCGATAACCTCAGTTGGTAATACTGGCGCTAGATCACCTTTTTCAATGGCTTCCAGTTCTTCAGCGTGTTCTTCGACCATTGCCTCACGCGGAAGTTTGCCGGTGAACATGCTCTTATTGAAGCGCTTGAGATGAACGTTATACATGTGCCAGATAACGATGGACAGCACCGCCAACACCGCCTCGCCGCCGTGTGCCGCGCGCGCCGCCGGAATAGCTGCACCCGAAACAAGCTTGGTGGTGGCAATCGGGTTCCACATCATGAAACCGGTGACAGCCATCATAAGTGTTCCCCATACCACTGCCAGATATTCAGCTTTTTCACCGAAGTTATAACGGGGGAAATGAGGATGCGACTTACGCAGCCCAAGGTTAAAGCCAATCCAGTGGATGACATCCCAGAAGTCCTTGAGCCCTGGGATCATGGTTGCGCGGTAGCCTAGCACAAACAATTTGTAGCTGATGACACCGCCATGAAAAATCGCCTCAGCCATCAACAATGTCGCTAAAAAATGATGGATGATACGGACACTTTCAATTCCGCCGAGAACTTGAATGAGCGTTTTTGCCCACATTTCGGCAGCATATTTCTGTGGCAGTCCTGTGACGGCCAGGCCGACAAAGGTTGTCAACAGGATGATATGCTCCATGCGCTGTGCCGGAGCAAAACGTTTGTATTCTTGTGCGGGGAGGGTTTCGGTTGACATTTTCTCTAATCTCCTGACTTCGCACGTGAACCAAACCGTTGTCGTATTCGTCTGATAATGTCGGTTAAAACAAGGAAGAGGAAACCACCGACAACAACAGGTATGAGAAGTTTATAAAAGGTATTGACGATGAACAGCAAAGGCTGTGACTCGATGGTGGGTGGGAAGTGCCCGACCCACGCTGCCGGGAAATCGGCAGTTGCGGCAGGATGACACTGCTTGCAGGTCGTCAGTAAATTCTCGCGGATGACGTGGCTGTTAGTGGCGTCAACTTTGGCGATATCGTGGACACCATGACAGTCATAACATACCGCTTTGTTGGTAGCGACCTTGGGGTCTTCCTGATTGAAGAGTGCCACGGTTGTACCATGAAAATCCGTCAAATAACTGTCGAAGACATTGGACGTAATGTTGTACTTCGACATGAGCTTGTCATCCGCGTGGCACTTGGCACACAGCTCCGGCGAGCGCACACGGAACAGATTGGTCGTCGGGTCATTGATATTATGGACGCCATGACAGTCGATACAGGTTGGCACATCCGGATTGTCATCCACAAACAGCGCTTGACCATGCACACTGTTGCGATATTGGTCAAAGATAGCCCCATGACACTTCCCGCAGGTGAGCGAAATCCGCTGGCGTGGAACATCCGGTGTTTGAATATCATGGGAGCCATGACAATCGACGCAGGTTGCCGCCTCTAACGTGCCGGAGTTGATGGCAGACGCATGGACACTATCCTGTGACTTTGTATATTCTTCTTCGTGGCAGTTCTTGCACGATTGATAGCGTTCGATCTGAAATTCGCGTACAGTCTGAGCAGGATCTGGCTGATGTGGGAAACGCTGTTCGGTATGGCAGTCGGCGCAGTTCAAAGCACCCTTGGAATTTTTCGTGCCATGTACCGAATCAGCCAGTATATGAGCATCAATCGACAACGGAAGTGTTTCGCCGCTGGGCAGTGTCCACGTGCGACCGGGTTGTGAATGACACAGCAAGCAGTAAGCGTTGGATGGTTTGGTCTGGTCATCAACCTGCGCCGATGCCGTTTGAGGCGTAACTGCGCTATCGACCGGGGCTGTCGATTCTGGTGCAGGAGTGACTTCAGGCGTCGGCGCTTCGCCTTCAGCGGCTAACGTCAACAGCACCATACCACTCATCACCAGCAGAATCCCCGCTACCAACAATATTTTTATGGCAGCGGAGCGTTGGGTTCGTTTAATCATGACACGTCTCCTAAGCACCGGGTTTGCGGAAGAATGCGACGGCGAAGCCCAGCAGCATGGCGATAACCCCGCTTATGACAATAATGGTCACAGGCCGGACGCCGCTGGAGACGGTTTCGGTTGTCGAGACGGGCTGTGCATTTTGAATGTTTGGTTCAGCAGTTACTTCAGGTGTAATGGCTGGTGTAGCTTCTACTGTTGCGCTGGCTGCACTCAACACCGCCAGATCCTGTTCAGCGGTGGTTAAAAGCATGTCGGCATAGGTGTAATTGTGAATACCGAAGCTGCCATCATTCTTGATGAAATTGAGCGCTGCATTTGCCTGGTCGTAGCGCGTCATGTCCTCGGTATCAGGCTGCGGCTTCGATAGACTTTCGAATTGTGCCTGCGCTGCTTTAAGCCGTGAACGCACTGCTGCCTGTGTATCTTGAACCAGGAGCTGCATATCGGTCATCGTCAGGTCTTTATGACAACCCTCACAGGCACTCGGCAGCTTACCATCGCTGCTACCCGGCAAAACCGGCCTAAAGGTATGTTCTGCTCGGCTGGTCGTGCCGACCGGTATGTTCTGCATATGGCAGGTGATGCACACCGGCCCATCTTTGGCTTTAAAGTGTTCACCAGCTACGCCATCAATACCAGCGACGATGGCGGTACCCTGGAACATCTCTTTAACCGGATGGTGAACGCCGTTGCTATCCGTTGGATTGGTGTGGCAGCTCATGCAGAGCGTATTGGCCTCCTGCACCAGTTCAAACGGTTCTTTTGAATCCGTATGCTGGTAGTGGCAGGTTTGGCAGGTGATACCCCACTTGGCATCGGTCACCGTGAGTGGGACCGGCGCTGCTCCCTCCCGATCCCCTTTAGTTACGGCCGCAATCAGTTCGGTCGTACGACGCGCATCCTGACTGTGACAGGCCAAACATTTGTCATCGGCGGCAAAGTTCTGCGCCATATCACTCAATGATGAGGCATGGGTACTCTTGAACCATTCGTTGTACTGCATATTCGGCTGGCTCGCGTGGCCTGTAACCCACCAATGGTCAGCGCTGTCTTTAGGAACCAATTCGAAGAAATCACTTAGATTTGCGCCGGGTACATAGCCCACCGGATAGGGGTGATTATCTTTGCTAACACCCTGGCTGTGACATTGACCACAGACCTGAGCATCCGGCGTGGTGTAGATAGCGGAACGAAGTTGAGTGAGTTCTTCGTCAGTCGGATTTTTACCGATGTCCTTGGCTATTTTTACGTGTTCGCTGGCAGGGCCATGACACGATTCGCACTGCACACCGGGATCTTTCCAACGTCCCTTGTTCACATCGAAGCCGGTAGTGTGGCAGTAAGCGCAGCTTTGCTCCCAGTCATAAGCAGGAGCAGGCCACTCATCCGCGATCTTATAGGGTTCCCACTGCTTGGTTTCGGCATTCCATTCGGCTGGCAGCACCATGTAATTATTGGCGGCGACCTTGTACAAATAACGTTGCACATGCTGCCCCGAACCGACGACATAGGCGATGTCTTTGGCGGTGAAGGGACGTGCTTTATCTTCACTCGGCAACTGCACCGTGCGAACGTCTTCACCTTGATCAAAGTCGCCCAGGATGGCGGTTTTCTTTTTGCTGACATCGACCAGCGCCAGGGCATGGTTACTATCGGCGTGGTCTTGAGTGATGCCGCGATGACAGGATGCACATTCTTTTGAACCTGAATACGTCGCAGTGCTTTTGTCCTGTGCCTGTACAACGGTATAGCTCCCGATCATCAGAAGGCTTATACCACTAATAATAAACATAGAACCGATGAAGATCAGGAACTTGATCCGTGATGTTTTCACATTGTTTGCCTCTCCACAATAGCTGCTTTGTTCGCTGTGAATCAACTAACCGGCAAAGCTATTGAGTGTTCTCCATGTAAACTTGCTTAAAATAGGTCAGAGCTAGTGCCGGACTTGTGAACAGCACTTACCCCCAAAACCGGATATTTATGATTTGTAACCATCGAAACCGTCTGAACTGGCTCGCGTTTCACAACTACTTCCAAGCTAATCGCCTCAAATCCCAACGGCTTAACATTCGTATTGGTTACATGACAGGTGCTGCATATAGCCAGCGAGTCTTGTGCTTGCATGTCATCAGTGGTTTGTTGGTCAGGTAAAAGGAGATGTCCGTCCTCAGTTTTGATGACGTAGTATTGGTTAAACGAATTTCCCTTCGACTGAATTTCATCAGTTGTGGTGTAAGCCTCGACCATCTCATTCGTATCAATCTGCTGAACGTGTTCACCCGGTTCAAGGTTGGTCACCGCTACAGGTTTCTCGGACGGCGAAACAACCTTTTGCGCGTACAACGTCAGTGACCAATCCGATGGCCGGTCACCGTGACAGGTAAAACAGGTGTTTGTGCCTACATAGAAAGCACTTTGTAAGGGTGTATTGGTCCCAGGGTGCCGTGCTGCTACCACCTCAGGGATCGACAACACCGCCACAAAAATACCGACGAGCAGGGCAAAGCTGCCTGCTACCACGAGGGCAACGGGAAACCAGCTTGCAACACGCCCTTTTCGCAATGTCATGAACTCAATAATCTCCAGACGCAATTTCGTCACTCATGATTATCACAAATCGGCTGTCGACTTGTAATCAATCGTAGGCATGATCTTGTCTCATTCTTGAGAATGATTTCAGGCACAGAACACTTACTTGACGAGCTGGTGGCGGATGGCAAGCAGAGCCGCCTGTGTCCGGTCGGACACGTGTAATTTTTGGAGGATGTGCTGCACATGTGTCTTTACGGTTGGGATGCTAATGTTGAGCGTTTCGGCAATCGTATGATTGGACAGCCCTTGCACCATCAGCCTCAGCACTTCCTGTTCGCGTTCAGATAAGGACTCGATGGGTAAATCGGTCGGTTCGGGGGTCGGTACGCTGATGTCGACCGCTTGAGCCAGCGCAATTTCCAGCAAGGCCCGGTCAATCAGTTCCTCGCCGCAAGCAGCAGCCATTACCGCCCGAACAATCTGGTCGGGATTGGTTTCCTTGGATAGATAACCTGAGGCGCCACTGCTAATCGCTCGTGCCAGATAACCGGGGTTGGCATAAGTCGTCAGCATAATGACGCTGGTACAAGGCGAAACTGCTTTGATTTGCGGTAGCGCTTGCAGCCCGTCACCTTCTTTCATGCGGATATCCAGCAGCATAACATCAGGGTGCAGTGTACGCGCTGCTTCAATCGCCGCGTTGCCGCTTTCTTCCTCGCCTACCACTTGAATTCCCGGTCGTGTCAAAAGGGCGCGTAAGCCCTGGCGGACAATACCGTGATCGTCTACGATGACAACGCGAATAGGATCTTTGCGCGTACTGTTATCCATGATTTACCTCGATGCCTTTTTGCAAATCAATACTTGGACGCGTGGGCAGCGGCATTAAGGGAACCCACACATGAATACGTGTCCCATATCCCGGTTTGCTTTCAATTTCACAGATGCCGTGAATCAGGGTTGCACGTTCTTGCATGGTGGTAATGCCTAGCCCATGTCCATCACTATTAATCGAATTGAGATCAAAGCCTTTACCGTCATCCTCTATCGTCAAGTCAATTCCATTACCATTGTGCATGGTCAGGTGAACATGTTTGGCCGACGCGTGTTTGCGGATGTTATTCAGGGCTTCCTGTGCGATACGGAATACTGTTACGCCGACCGTTTTGTCCGGCTCGATGGGTATCTTTTGAATATCGAGCGCGAGTTCCAGACCTGCGCCGCGTGTCGTGATCCGCGTAACCTCTTCAATCGCCGCTGCCAGCCCCAGGTCATCTAAGACTGCCGGACGCAGTCCCTCAACAATCCGCCGTCCTTCGACAATAGCCTCGGTCAGCGTGTCACAGCCTAGTTGGAGGTTCTCACGGCCTCCCACGTCCCATTGTTCGCGGCAGTTGGTGAGATAATAACGCGCGCCTACAAGTTGTTGAATCAATCCATCGTGAAGATCATAGGCGACCAGTTTGCGTTCTTCTTCCTGGGCGTTAATCAGCTTCTCGATCAGACGATGTTCTTGGCCGCGCTTGCGTTCAAGCTCCTGCGCCATATCGTAAAAGCTGTGGGTCAGCGCCCCAATTTCATCCTGAGGTAGTCGCTCTGGCAAGGAGGGTGCGGCTCCCCCATGCCCGAAGGCTGCTGCCTGTCGACCGAGTTCAAGTAGGGGTTTCAAAATGCGGTCACTGGCGACCAGTGACAGTGCTAACGCCAGCATCACCGCGCCTAAAATGACGGCACTGGTCATGGCGTAAAAGGTTGTTACATCAGCATAGAGCAGTTGCTTCGGCGTTTGGCGGAAAATAACCCAAAAACGATCGGGGGTAGTTTCGGATGGATGCACGGCATCGTAGACATAGACGTTGTCGGCGGTTTCGAAGTTGCCTAAACTGCCACTTAACATCGGGCTGGCATCAAGGTTACTGCTGGCAGGATCAAAACGCTCCGGATAGACCAGGTAGTTGCCATCTTGATCCAGCATCACCCACGTATCCTGTCCCGGATCAGCCGGCAGATTACGCAATAACCAACCCGCGTGCAGGTCAATGAGTAATATTCCGTCATTATCGGGCAGCTTCAAGGCATAGTGGACAAAGGGCTTCCCTTTATTGGGGGCATCCTGTTCCTGGGCGAAAGCCGAGACATACACGCCGCCAGATTGAAGCACACTGGCTGTTTGAAAATAATTGGCAGTGGATCGGTCTGCCCCCGATTTGGAAATGCTGACGTTGCGCCCGTCTGCCTCAACGCCAACAATTTCCACACCTTTAGTGTCTATATAACGAAGGGCCTGGTACATCGGTCGTACGGACGAAAACATCAAGAAGTCTTGTGCGACTTCTTTTTGCCATACGGCAATCTGGTCGGCTGGCGCATTTTCATGCCGTAAGTTTCGCAGCATTTTCAGGCTGCGGAGGACGCTCAAATAAAGCGCATCACCGCCTGCCTGCTTAAGAGAACTGACAATACTTTCGGCTTGTAAGTGAACCTGATGGGTTGAGCGTTCCAGCGCTTGCCCGTAAAGGGCCGTACGGGTAAAGAAATAACCGTAGAGTGCCATACCAGTAATCGCAATTAACATCAGCCCCACGAAAACGAGGATCAATTTTACGCGAAGACTGTTTAATGGTCGCATCGCTCTTAACTTCCGCTATACGACTACTTTAGCCGCTATGGGTACGAACCATTCCCATTATGAAGTTGTTTGTGTTTTTATAGGGATGACATTCATCATGAAGGATTCATAACGGAAGGAATTTCCTCGCAGTCCAAACTAAGCTACCCTTACCATATGACCTGTTGTACCCTTCAAGGGCAATCCGGTATTATAAAAGTAGAGTGACGAGAGTGACTTTAATGTAGTATTATAATATTACATCCTCGAATTACGCAACCTTCCTGAAGTATTTTATCAACAGAGGTGAGTATGGCAGAGCATGTGTGGGAAAAACCCAATCTATCGGTTTCCAGTGCAAAATCCCCCTCCCAGTATCTTAAATTTATTATCGGCGGCTTGTTAATGTTAGTCGCGGTGGTTTATCTGATTATCTCAGGGACAACCAGCGGCGCGCGTTACTTTATGACGATTGATGATTTGTTGAAAAATTCAGAATATGTCGGCAAAACGGTTCGCATGTCCGGTGCGGTCATCGGCGATACCATCGTCTACGATAAAGATAAACTGACGATTGATTTCACTATCGCCAATATTCCCGAAGACACCACCGATCTGGCGCGTGTTTTGCATGAAGCCGTCAGCAATCCAGCCGCCAAGCGCGTAAAAGTCCATGTGGAAAATCAAGTGATGCCTGACCTCCTCAAGAACGAGGCTCAGGCCATTTTGTCGGGAAAACTAGGCGCGGATGGCGTATTTTATGCCAGTGAACTCCTGCTGAAATGCCCCAGCCGCTATGACTCTGCTGTTCCCGAGCAAGTACAAGGCGCGTAAACGCTTGACGCTCTTATAGAAAGGTTTCGCGATATGCTTGCAGAAATTGGTTTGGCGGCAACATTTCTCGCCTTCTTTACATCGCTCTATGCCATAGGTGCTTCATTTTATGGGGAGCGCTTTGCCCGCAGTGAAGCTATCGTACTCAGTGGGCGCAACGCAGTTTTGTTGACCTTCGCTTTGATGACGACGGCTATGGTTGCCCTCGCAGCGGCCTTGATGACACAACAGTATCAAATCGCCTATGTATGGACGGTTTCCAGCCCATCTATGCCCAACTTCTTCCGCTTCACGGCGTTGTGGGGATCACAGGCCGGATCGCTGCTTTTCTGGTCATTCTTGATGAGTGCCTTCGCGGCGGCTGCGGTGGTATTAAATTGGCACAGCCAACGCCGCATCATGCCCTACGCCATTATTTATATGATGGCAACGGTGGCCTTCTTCGTGGCGCTGGTTATCCTCTTTGAAAACCCGTTCGACCGCTGGTGGATTATCCCGACCAATCCGGTTGATCAGCAGGTCGTCAAAGCTGGTTTGATGCCTTTTGGGGCTGTCGCGCCTGCTATGGCTAACCTTTCCGACTCGGCACAGGGCTTGAACCCGCTGCTGCGGCATGTCGGCATGGCAATTCACCCACCTATGTTGTATCTGGGCTTCGTATCCTTTGTCATCCCATTTGCGTTTGCGATGGGCGCGCTGGCCTCCGGTGATCTTTCTACCAACTGGATCAAAGCCACCCGCCGTTGGGCGCTCGTAGCGTGGTTGTTCCTCAGTCTCGGTTTGCTGCTGGGCAGCCGTTGGGCTTATGACGTACTGGGTTGGGGAGGCTATTGGGGTTGGGATCCGGTAGAGAATGCAGCCTTCCTTCCCTGGCTGATCGGTACGGCTTTCCTGCACAGTGTCATGATTCAGGAAAAGCGTGGGATGCTCAAGGTTTGGAATATGTTCCTCGTCATCGGCACCTTTAGCGCGGTGATCTTTGGTACATTTGCTACCCGCAGCGGCCTCGTAGATAGTGTTCACAGCTTTGCCCGCAGTGAAATCGGCTTCCCCATGTTCTTCTTCTGGGGCGGTATGACTGTCGTTTCAGTCGCGCTAATCCTCTGGCGGCGCAGCCGGGGCGAACTCCGTGACGAACATTCCAACACGAATCTTTTCAGCCGCGAGTCGTTGTTCATGCTGAATAACTTCATCTTCGTGGCGTTGTTCATCGCTATCTTCTGGGGCAGTTTTGGCGCCCCCATCATCAGCGAACTGGTGATGAACACCAACATCACGCTCGGCAGCGATTACTTCATGCGGGTGACACCGCCTCTGTTTGCTGCCCTTTACATCTTGATGGGTATCGCTCCGCTGTCAGCATGGGGCAAAACATCACTCTCACGTTTAGGGAAATCGCTGCTCGTCCCGCTTTTGCTCACCGCTATTTCAGTCGTCCTGTTCTTTGTTGGCGGTGTGACCAGCGCCATTGGCTTACTCGCTTACGGTATCTGCATGTTAGCCGGATGGGTCGCAGTTTATGAGACTTACCGCAGCATGATGGCACGGCGACAAGCCCACAAAGAAAGTTATCTCCAGTCACTTCGACTTTTGTTTAGCCGCAATCCACGCCGCTATGGTGGCTACCTCATCCATGTAGGCATCACTATTATCGGCCTCGGTGTCATCGGCAGTACCGCTTTCCAACAGCAAACGCAGCATACCCTGGCTGTGGGGCAAAGTTTGGAGATCAACGGCTATTCCCTGCGCTACGATGGATTGGAAGCTGGACAGATCGCGGATGACGGTCGGACGATGGACATAGCCGATGTGACCGTGCTGCGCGGTGGTCAAGAATTAGCCCATCTGCGTCCTCGCCGTGATAACTTCACGACCGCCAATGGAATGCAGCCCAGTACTATCGCCGGAACCTATAGCACACTCGAAAACGACTTTTATGTGCTGCTCGTAGGCTGGGAACCGGTCGGTCAAAATGCTGCGACTTTTAAAGTATTCATTAACCCACTCATTAACCTGATCTGGTTGGGTGGTGTCATTCTGATGCTCGGAACAGCCCTAGCGGTATGGCCTACCGAAATTCTGCCCGAACGTGTCCGTAATGACATGGGAGCAGTTGCTCCCGGCGGTTTGGTACGAAAAGGCGTATAGGCCATGAAAACACTTTTGAACCAACGCCTGATAAAGAGCATCTTGAGTTTCTTGATTGTGGTTGCAATGGCGAACTCGGCCTATGCCCAAACGGTACAGCCAACCACAACGATCACTGATGATCAGGTGAACAGCATCGCCCATAAGCTGTACTGTCCGGTGTGCGAAAACATTACGCTGGATGTATGTGAAACAGCGGCTTGTGCTGACTGGCGCAACGAGATTCATATTCAACTGGAAGCCGGACGTACCGAAGATCAAATTGTGACCGATTTTGTACAACGTTTTGGCGATCGTGTCGTCGGCACGCCACAGGATAGCGTCCTTCGCGCTCTGTCGCTGGTCACTCCCTGGATCATCATCGTTGGCGTGTTGATTATTGTGGCGAAGGTCATGCTGGACAGGTCGCGCAGACGGAATGTATCCAGTCCACAACCAGCGCCTCAGACCGTAGTTACAACCAACCACGCAAATCAGAAATACCATGACTTGTTGGAGAAGGATCTTGAAGAATGAGTGACGATATGATGTTGGGGCAATCGCTCCCCGTCAACGAAACCGAAAACCAGCCTTTAGAAGAACAAAAGCCGCGTTCGCGCATTGGCTTGGGTTCTATCGTGCTGATTATTGGCATCCTCTCGGTGGCAGCCGTCTTTGGTCTGGCGCTGGCACGCCAGAATAAATCGCAGCCCACATCGGGTCCTGCGCCCGAATTTAGTTTGACGACCTTTGATGGTCAATCGCTCAAGCTGTCCGATCTCAAGGGCAAGGTCGTAATGATCAACTTTTGGGCGAGTTGGTGCGGTCCGTGCAAGGACGAAGCCCCCGCTCTCCAAGCCACCTGGGACGCCTACAAGTCGCGCGGTGATGTGGTATTCATCGGTATCGCCTATGCCGATAATGGTCCGCGTTCGCTGGACTTCATCAAGCAGTATGGCATCACCTATTTGAACGGGCCGGATTTGGGTACGCGCATTTCGGAAAACTATAACATTCAGGGTGTGCCGGAATCGTTTATTATAGATCGCCAGGGCAACGTTGCTGAATTCATCTATGCAGGCATAAGCAAATCTACTTTGAGCGCATCCATCGACCGCGCACTGGTTAAGGAGTAGCTAACAGTGAGTACAGAAGGCGTCATTGCGGCGGTTGTGATGGTTATCATCGGATTAGTCTGGTTAGCCTTCCCTTTGCTGCGGCGGAAATCATCACTCAACGTTCAAGAAGTGGCTCGTCAGAAAGAACGTGCAGCCCTGCTGACAACCTATGAACGCACATTGGCCTCCATCCGTGATCTTGATGATGATCACCTGACGGGCAAACTTTCTGAGGCTGATTATGAAACCGAACGCGGCCACTTTGCCGAACAAGGGGTTGCTGTTTTGCAGGAACTCGAAAAGCACGGCGTTAAGAAACCGGCTAAATCATTCAAAATGGGCAGCGGTAAACAAGCCGTTCCAACCAATCAGGTTGATCCTGATGCACAGCTCGATGATGCTATTGAACAGGCCATCGCCGCTTACATCGAATCGACACATTAAAATAAAAAGCGAAGAAAAACATTATGCTACGACATCCATTCATCACAGCGATTGGTTTAGCCTTGCTTGCCTTGTTAGCGGCAGGTTGTTCAGGCTTGGCGGGCGAACCGCTCATTGTTGCGACGATGCCACCTGTTGTCCAGGCTCCAGCACAAGCCATCAGCTTACCCCAATCCACACCTGATCTAACCGACGGAGCGCAAGTCTATGCCGCCAACTGTACCCGTTGTCACGGTATTACAGGCAAAGGTGATGGCGAAATGGTCAAGTCGGGTAAAGTTACAGGTGTGCCGGATTTTACCGACCCTAATCTATCTGGCAAGACGACGCCCGCCGACTGGTTAGAGATCGTCACCAATGGCCGTCTGGACAAGTTGATGCCGCCCTGGAACGATAAACTTACCGAGGCTCAGCGCTGGAATGTAACCATGTATGTCTACAACCTCGGCAGCACGAACTCAACATCTGAGGTTGCCAGCGCCCCGACTGCTGATGCCGCCGGAAATACAAATGTCGAACCCGCCGTGACGCAGGACGCTAACGCCAGTTCGCAACCGGCTACTACAGCCGATGCTAACGCCGCGACCATAATAGGCAGCGTTGCGGGCAAGGTTACCAATATGACCCCCGGCAGTACTGTTCCTACTGATCTCCCCCTGACGCTTTATGTTGTTGCAGGACAAACCTCGCAAGCGCCGCAGCAGGTCTTAAACACCACCGTCAAAGCAGATGGCACTTACCAATTTGAGAATGTACCCATAGGCACAGATCAGCATTATGTGGTTATGGCGACCTACAAAGACACGGTTTTCACCAGCGATATGCTTCCGGGCGATCCTACCCATCCGCAGGTAGACTTACCCATCAGCATTTATGAAGTAAGCGAAGATGCGGCTAAGGTCAAAATCAGCGAAATGGTGACCATGATGCAGGTCAACCCCACTACCAATCAGTTACAGGTAGTGCAGATTGTCAGCTTCACCAATGAGTCCGATCGTGCCTATCTCAAAACGGTTGACGGTAATCCAACCTCAACCAGTGTCAAACTCCCCAAAGGTGCTACTTTTGAAGATTTCTCCAGTGGCAAATACAAACTTTCGGCGGACGGAACCCAGGTCGTGGATACGGAGCCGGTCATGCCCGGCAGCCCACACCTCATGCACCTCGGCTACACACTGCCCTATACCGGTCAAATGAGCATCGACCAACCCATTGATTATGCCCTCAACGGTAAGGTGCAGATTATGGTTGCCAATAAGGGGCTGTCCATCACCGGTGATCAATTTGCTTCCTTAGGATCAAGCCAACTTGGCAGTCAAACCTACCAGAGCTTTGGCGGTGATTTTACCCGCGCTGCTGGCGAGTCGCTGCGTTATGATCTCGTCGGCTCGCTCGCCACTACGACAACCAGTACCACTGCCGTTGCCAGCTCCAATATCATTAGCCCATTGGCCTATATCCTCATCGCCATCGGACTGGTTGCCATTGGAACCGCTATCGGCTTTTTCATGCGGGAACGTACCGACCACCGCAGTAATCCACAGTCGCAGGTCAACGATTTAATGAAGCAAATCGCGGATCTCGATGTTCGGCACAACGAAGGCAAGATCAGCGAAACGCAGTATCTCAAACAGCGTACTGCTCTCAAGAGTCAGCTAGTGGGCTTGATGAAAAACAAGTCGAAATCCGGTGGCGAAGCCGCATCAGACTGAACGGTCAATGATCAACGAGGACACCAATGGAGTGTCCTCGTTTTTTTATCAGGCAAAGACTCGCCCTGCGGTTTAAGGCTCCCGTATTCCTACGGGCATCGCACTTCCATGTGCCGTGATCAACTCATCGACCATCGACCAGATTTGGTCGAGTGGCAGGATAGCCGCCACCAGCGGATCGAGCATGGCGGCTTGATGCACATAATCACGCCGGCCTTCCAGCGCCGCTTTTACCGTTAGTTCCTGTACGGCCAGATGCAAGCGGCTCATGCCTGCCAATTGTGCCGGCAGAGCGCCGATGCGCGTGGGCTGCACCCCGTTTCGGTCGACCACACAGGGTACTTCCACGCAGCAGCCTTCCAGCAGGTTATCGATCAGCTTGTCGTTGCGGACGTTGCCGTAAATAATGCGCGGTTGTCCGGTTTCTATCGAGTGGATAATCAGCGAGGCATACTCATTGCTGCGCTCGATCTCGAAATCCTCACCTCGCAGCAGTTTGGCGCGCATATCCTCTGCCTCGGTTATGTTTTCCTCGCTGCGCCGAATGTACTCGTCAATCGGCACATGGAATTTCTCAATTTGCCCCTCATGTGGGATAAAATGCGCCGAGTATTCTGCGTTGTGTTCCGAGGATTCAGTCACATAGTAGCCAAGACGGTTGAACAATTCAGCGCGCACCGAGTCTTCAGGTGGGATGCGCCCGGCTTCGTAGGCTTTTCGCAGCAGCGGGTACACATCCTGCCCCTGATGCTCAAAGCGCAAAATCCAGGCCACATGATTAATGCCTGCACCGAGGTAAGTCACTTCGTCGTAATTGACACCAGCGTAACCGGAAATTTGCTCGGTCGTATATTGGATGCTGTGGCACAAGCCGACGATGGGTACTTTGGTGGCAGCGAAGACTGCCCAGCACAACATCGACATGGGGTTGGTGTAGTTCAACAGCAGCGCACCGGGGCAGACTTCTTCCATATCCCGCGCGATGTCCAGCATCACTGGAATCGTCCGCAGCGCCCGAAAAATGCCGCCAATGCTGTGCGAGTCGGCAATGGTTTGCAAAACACCATACTTGCGGGGAATGTCGAAGTCCAGCAGGGTGGCTTTAAATCCCCCGACCTGTATGGTGTTGATGACGTAACTTGCGCCCTCGAGAGCCTTGCGCCGGTCGGTGTTCACTTCAATTTTGGGGGATGCACCGAGCTTATTGGCAATGACCTTCGCCATGCGCTCGGCAGTATCCAAGCGTTCGGCGTTAATGTCATGCAAGCTGATGGTGACGTTTTTCAGTTCGGGAAAGCTGAGAATATCGCCAAGCAGGTTCCGGGTAAATTCGATGCTCCCCGCACCGATAAACGTAATTTTGGTCATGATGTTATGTCCTTTGCGTGATGCTATTAGCCGCCTGCTGTGACCGTAGGCGTGCCTTGTAAAATCAGATTATTCCAGAGGGTTGGTACTCCCCACTGAGTATGCGGCGCGGTTGAAAGCATATTCTCTTGATCGGTGCCGCCTGGTTTGTCGGTATCACTGGGGTCAAAGGTCGCACCGATGGTGTGATCGGTCGCCAGGCGCAGTCCTTTTAGAACCAAAGCCGGTATCCGCATTTCAGCGGTGTAGCCATTCGGCTTTTGTTTCACGGCATACTGGATGCTGGCATAGGCATCTTCGAGGGTGTGTGGCGTCCAGATGAAGATGCTCGGTTTCACATCCTTGAAATCACCGGGGCTGAAACCGACCTGAAAATCATCACTATTAGCCTGTGCCGAGTCAAAGTCCAGTTGAAGTTGCGTATCAAACCACAACTCCACATGATCACCACGCCAGATATTCGTGCCGGTATATTTTTGGACGATTACATCATCAGTAACATCCATCGCTATATACAAATTCTCGGTGTCCCATGCGTAACACACTTTGCCACTTAAATCATCAGGGCCAGTCCATAGTGCAGCGTCGCCAAATGACAGTTGATCTTTACTGTTGACTTCGGCACACGGGAAATCCTTCCACTCGGTCAGATCGCCGTCGATGGTAAGTGGGCTGGTTAGCGCGGTCGCCACCAAATCTGGGCCATTGTCGGCGGGGCGGTGCTTTTGTTGGTCAGGTGGGAGTAAGGGTTCAACGGCGACACTGCTGGCTGTGTAGGTCAGGGTTTTATTGTTGTTGCCGGCTTTGCGATCATTGATGGAGAAGGCCGTCACTTTGATAGTGGCTTTGTCACCGACACCCTGCCAGGGCACACGCCACTCCTGTACCGCACCAATGCCAACATCGTCATATTTAGTGGTGGCAATCTGTTCACCATCCACCATCAGGCTCAGCGAAATGTGTGGTGCGTCTTTCAGACCGATGTTTTCCACCTGAGTAACGATCACTGAATGGGTTCCGTCGCTGTCGACCTTGAGCGAATGGATGCGAATGTCCTCGGCAGGTGTAGCAGTCAGGCCGTAATCGGGGATATCATCCAGATTAATGACAGATACCGCCGGAATAAAGCCGTATTTCTTGGCGGCCTCGTGCGAAAGATACGCCATCGCGGGATTATCTGGAGGCGCATAATCCAACGCCAGAATCGGCAGTCCGGTTTGCTTGCTCAACGTGGACATCTGTTCAGCCGTATAGCTGTTATCGGCGTAAATGTATTCCTGATTGGCGAAGTCATACGAGGTAATCAGGTCTTCGAACATCAAGGCGTCGATCTTGGGCGCAACTTCGTCAATCACCGAGAAACCACGATTCTGCACCAGCAGCGCGTCTGGATAGGCCGTTCGCAGTCCACCAATCAAATCAATCATGCCCTGTTTGGTTTTGGGATACTGGTCAACCGTATCCACTGTGTCAAGGAAGACTCCGTCAAAGCCTTTCTGGATGAATTCACCTGTCAGGCTGACCATCAATTCTTGCCAACCTTTTTGGCTGGCATCCACGAAATAGCTGCCCCAATTCTGATTTTTACCCAGCAGCCATTTGGGGTTAACACGCCCATCCGAATACCACTGACGTCCCGGCTCGGCTTCCCCGATGCTCAGGTAGGAAACCACCAGTGTGCCTTTGGCATGAAGCTGCTTTAATTCATCGGTCGATAGGGTATCCGGTTGGACGATGGCGAGATCAAATTTGGCGAGATCATCCAACCGCCCTTTGCCGTAGTAAACAATGTAGCTGCCAATTCCCTTGATCTTTTCGCGTGGTTTGTCCTGCGCCGTCGTGACCGTAAGAGACAAACTCAAACAAAAGCCCATCAGAATGCTCAGTAAAAGTTTTCGCATGATCGATCCTTAACTTACTTCTTCACACCGGACAGGGCAATGCCTTCAATGAAAAAACGTTGGGCGAAGAAAAATACGAGGATAATCGGTGCAATGCTCACCAGCGAACCAGCCATCATGATCGTCCAACGTCCGCTATACTGCTGTTGTAGCAATGATAGGCCAACCGGGAGTGTCGTTTGTTGGAGATCGCTCGGTAGATAGATCAGCGGCGTCAGCAGGTTATTCCACGAACCGAGGAAGGTGAAAATCGATAGGGCTGCCAGTGCCGGTTTCGCCAGTGGAAGGTAAATGCTCCAGAAAATTTGCAGCAATGATGCACCGTCGACACGTGCCGCCTCCGCCAGATCCAGCGGAATGGTCAGGAAGTATTGGCGTAACAAGAACGTCCCAAAAGCCCCACCCATAAACGCGGGAAGCCACAACGGTACCTGCGTCCCGTATAATCCCAACGCCTTGAAGATGATAAAGTTGGGGATAATCGTCACCTGATAGGGGATCATCAATGTGCCGAGCAGGGCGATGAACAACAGCTCACGGAAGCGGAAACGCACCACCGCGAACACGAACGCACCCATCGAACAGGTCAACAACTGCCCGACTGTACTGATCATAGCGACTTTAAAGCTGTTCCAGATGAGCGTGCTGAACGGCAAAATTGTCCATAATTGTGAGAAGTTCTGTGTGGTAAACGGGTTCGGGATCAGCGCCCGCGTGAATTGATCGGCTGGGAGCTTAAAAGCCGTCGAGATCATCCATAGGAACGGCCCGACCATCACCAGACCACCCAATATCAGTGCGGCGTAAGTAATAATATCCAGCGTTTGTTTGCGTGTATTGATCATTAGTCGTAAAACACCAGTCGCCGTTGAAGCTGGAAGTAGACCAGCGTTAGGACAAAAATGATGGCCGCTAAGACCAACGCCTGTGCGCTGGCAGTGCCCATGCGGAAGTAATTGAAACCGTTACGGTAAATCGAATACACCAGTGTGGGCGTATTGGAACTGTTATTGCCCGTGCGCGTCAGAATATAGATGTACTCAAAAGCCTGAAACGCATTAATGGTCGAAATAATCGTTTGAAAGAAAATGCTGGGTGTGATCAACGGCAGCGTAATATTGCGGAATAAATGCCACTCGGTTGCACCGTCCACCTGTGCCGCTTCATAGTAATCCTTGGGGATACCCTGCAATCCGGCGAGGAAGATAATCATGCCTTCCCCAATTGCCCCCCACACATTCACGATGATCACCGCGAACAGCGCATTTTGTGCGCTCAACCAGCGTACTGGCTGCCCACCAAGGCCAACCACTATATAATTGAGTAATCCGGTGTCTTTGGAATAAATCCACAACCACACCAATCCTACCGATACCGCCGATGACACTACCGGCAGAAAATACACCACACGGAAGAAACTCACCCCGCGAATTTTACGGTTCAAGAGCATCGCCACAGCCAGCGATAGAATAATCACCAGCGGCACATAAATAAAGCTGAAGCGCACCGTATTGCTCAACGATTGCATAAATAAATCGTCGTCGGGCAGCGCTTTGAAGTTATCTAGTCCCACGTAAACAGGTGGTGTGAGGAGATCCCACTTGAACAGGCTCAGGCCAACTGTCGCCAGTACTGACCCGAACGCGCCGAAAATCAACCCGACCAGGGTTGGTGCCAGCAGCAGCAGTACCCATAACCGTTCCCGCCCCAGCGGTTTTAAGCCTGATTGCATCCTATAAATCCTGACGATTGAAAGGGGCGATTTTGCACCACACCCTATCCGATGTTTTAGGACGGGAGGGTCTTGAATCCCCTCCCCTACAAATTCACCCGTAACCCTGTCATTGTGATTGTTCCCTCCCCTGTTAACGGGTTCACGAGACGACACTTTTACAGTCTTATGAGTTTTTCTCCCGTAGGGAAGGCTCTCAGAACCTTCCGTTTTTCCCTCAGTCGACCAAAACTGTCGTGTCGTAAATGTTAACGGGGGAGGGTAATACTTTACTTATTCTTCGCCAGCACTTCATCTGCGGCGGGTTTGATCGTGTCAAGAGCGTCACCGATGGCTGTGTCGCCGGTCCACACTGGCACCAGATTATCACCGACTACGGTTGCCCATTCCTCATAGCCTCGGAAAGTTGGCTTGGGTTTGGCATAAGACAGCGCATCGAGGAACACTTTGTGATTAATAGGCGCAGAGGTTTGTTCGAGATAAACCGGGCTTTCCGCGACTGATTGCAGCACAGGGATGGCAAATCCAAGTTCGGTCAGGCGGGTTTGTCCGCTAGGGCCAGTGGCATATTTGACAAATTCCCACGCGGCATCAGCATTCTTTGAGTCCTTGGCGATCACGAAACCGGCGCTGTTAACGCTGGTCGCATGGGCCACAGGGCCAGCCGGCATCGCCGCGACATCCCACTTGAAACCCAACTGCGAGTACTGAGGCACAACCCAGTGACCGATTGTGGTCATAGCGGCCTTGCCTGCCGCAAATACGTCATAACCATACTGTGCGGATTGGTCAGGATCAGGCACCGACTTATCGGTGACGACCATATCCGAAATGAAGTTCCACGCATCACGGGCTTTACCTTCGGTCAGCAGGGTTTGAGAGCCTTCAGGGTTGATGATTTCGCCACCGTAGCCCCAGATGGCCTCACTCCAGAACAACTCCATGTCGTATAAATCGGTGGAGAAGCCCCACTGATCAATGGTGCCATCGTTATTGGTGTCTTTGGTCAATAGTTTAGCGTTGGCCTTCAGATCATCCATCGTCCATTTGTCGGTGGGATAAGGCACGCCAGCCGCGTCAAACATGTCCTTGTTGTAGAACAGGACAATCGTCTGGAAATCGCGCGGCAGACCGTAATAACCATCAGCCTTCTTATAGGCTTCCAGCGTCACTGGATAAAAACCGTCCAACGCCTTAGGGTCTTTGTCGATGTAAGGTTGCAGGTTGAGCAGCACCCCGCGCGACTGCCAGTCGGGGTATAACGGTGCGTCCATCGCGAACACATCGGGCGGTGTACCACCCGCCATAAGGGTCTTGAGTTTTTCCCAGTAGGTTCCCCAGTCGCTGACGGAAACATTCACCTTGACTGTCGGATTAGTAACCTCGAACTCCTCCACAATCTTCTGCCAGACGGCGAGTTCTTCCGGCGATCCCCACATCATGTACGTGATTTCGGTTTTGTCTTGACCAGCAGCTACCCCGACGGTTAGCACGAGCACGGCAAGCATAACCAACAGCGATACTTTTTTGAACATGTCTCCAACTCCTTTGAACAACTGGTTATAGTTTCAATCCGCTCATGGTGATTCCCTCGATTAAATAGCGCTGGGCCACTACAAAAACAATCACCATTGGTAATGTCGAAAGCGTAGCAGCAGCCATCATCACCGCAAAGTTACTGACGAACTGCCCCTGAAAGAAAGCGATACCGACCGAAAGCATCTGCATGTCGGTACTCTTGGTAATGATTAACGGCCACAAGAAATCATTCCATGACCACAACGTTACCAATACGCCAAATGCCACCAACACCGACCGGGCTAATGGCAGTGCAATATGCCAGAAGGCTTGCAGTGGATTACAACCATCCATCGCGGCGGCATCAATTAAATCCTGCGGAATCGTCATGAAATATTGGCGCAGCAAAAACGTCCCAAAGGCGCTGAACATGCTGGGGATAATCAGACCTTTGTAGCTATCCAACCAACCGAGGTTTTTCAGCAGTACGTAATTGGGGATGAGTGTCACCTGACCGGGAACCATCATCACCGCCAAAATGGCGACGAATAATAGGTTACGTCCCGGAAAGCGCATCCGTGCGAAGGCATAAGCCGCCAGCGCCGAGAAAAATATCTGCCCGACCACCCGTGTGAGCGTGACGATAATGGTATTCAAATAGAAGCGGGCGAACGGCACTTGATTGAAAGCATCCGCATAATTCTCCCAGCGCCACGCCTTAGGCAAGAAATTCGGGCTGGCACTCATCACCTCATTCGCCCCTTTCAATGAGGTTGAAATCATCCAGATAAACGGAATCAGCGCCGTAATACCCACCAGAATAAGGATGATATGCAGCAGCCAATGAGAACTACTTCGGCGTGATTTGCTGCCGCTTACCGCGCTGGGAGTCAGGGTTGTAACGCTGTTGATCGAGTCAGCTTGCATCGTTTTCTGACCTCATAAATAGTGAACCCAGCGTTTTTGGACGCGCAGTTGAATAACAGTAATGATGAGAATAATAATGAACAAAATCCACGCTGCGGCAGAGGCATTGCCCATCCTGAAAAAATGAAATCCTTCGTCGTACAGGATATAGACAATCGAGCGCACATATTCCGGTGCTTTTCCGCCACTGGTGGAATACAGCCCATAAATAATGTCGAAAACTTGACAGGCTCCGATGATGGACGTCACCATATTGAAAAAGATGGTCGGTGTCAGCAGTGGCAGTGTGACATAGCGGATAAGCTGCCAGCGGTTCGCACCGTCCACTTCTGCCGCTTCATAGTATTCGCGTGGGATATTCTGCAAACCGGCCAGGAAAATCACCATGCCGTAACCGCTGCCCGCCCACACCGAAAAAATCGTCAGCGACGGGATGGCCCATGCAGCATCGGTCAGCCACTTGATGCGCGGTACGCCGAATGTCCGTAAAAATTGGTTAAGCAGTCCGAAATCGGGATTGTAAATCCAGCGCCATACCACGGCAATCGCAATCGGCATGGTCAAAACAGGCAGAAAAAAGATCAGCCGGTACACGTCACGGAAACGAATCTTGGTGTTGAGTGCCAGTGCCAGCAGCAGCGAGACGATCAGCCCTAATGGTACACTCAGCAGCGTGTAATAGGCGGTATTCCACAGTGCTTTCTTGAATACCGGATCGCTTAGCAAATGGGTGTAGTTATCCAATCCTACCCACTGCGGCGCGGTCAGCACATCCCACTTCGTCATGCTGATGAACAGCGATGTCCCCAGGGCGTAGTAGAAAAATAAGGCTAATCCGATGATCACCGGGGCGATCATTAGGTAACCCCATAGCGCTTCTCGCCGTGCCATTGGATTGCGAAAAAAAGCCATCACAGCAGTAATCCTATGAAATCAATACGGGTCGGGAACAACGTCGTTCAGTTCCCGACCTATTCGATAAATAGCCAGTGGTGCAAATGTGTATGGCCTATTGAACCCTCTCTGCACACGATACTTTCACCCAACGAACTGTTTTTAAGCCCCTCTCCCTTGAGTTCGGGGGAGAGGGGTTGGGGTGAGGGGGTTAGGCTTGCACCATTCGGTAGATAGAATTTACTGTGGTTTTAGAACCGCATTAGCGGCTTCGGCGGCTTTGCTACACGCTTCATCAATAGGGGTATTGCCTGCCCATACATCACCGAGAACGGTAGAAATCTGGGTGTTCCATTCCATGCCCTGTGCAGCAGTCGGATACGGAACCGCATATTCTAATTCATCGATGAACACTTTAAGGTTCATAGTGGGGATCGAGTCAACCCATGCCTGCTGCAAGCCCTGGTAGGCCGGGATTACTGTGCCGGACTGTGCCAAAATGGTAGCGGCTTTGTCACTGCCGAGGAATTTCAGGAATTCCCATGCTTCTTTAGGATGGGTAGTGTTCGACCAAATGACATTGGAAAGTCCATGAATAATGGTCGCGCGCTGCTTGCCCATTGGCAGCGGTGCCACATCAATATGGGCTTCGGACGTGGAATAGCTGCTTGCCAGCCATGAACCCCCGAGCATCATCGCCACCTTGCCACCGGGGAACAACTGTGTGGACGGATCAGCCGATGACATGGTAGCGCCATCCGGTGATTCACCATCTGCTACGAAGTTATACAGGAACTTGATAGTATCGCAGGATGCGGGCTCATCGATCAGAACCTTGCTGCCATCCGGCGCAATCACTTCGCCCTTATTCTGGAAAATCCAATTCCAGTAACCGGATTGATCTTCGAGTGTCGAGGCGAAACCCCAATTGCCATCACGGGTCAATTCTTTGGCAGCCTTCGAGAAGTCATCCCATGTCCACTTGTCAGTTGGATAGGCGACCTTTGCAGCATCAAACAAATCTTTGTTATAAAACAATCCGATGGTGTCGAAGTCTTTCGGCAGCCCATAGGCCTTACCTTCATAGGAGTACAAATCAACTAACGACTTGGGATAAACAGTCAGATCCAGCTTATCCGCGTCAATCATCGGTTGGATGTCCATCAACACGCCCTTGGAGGCGTATACTGGGAAGTTCGGGCCGTTCATCCAGAACACATCATAGGCATCGCCACCGGCTACTGCCGTTTGTAGTTTTTCCCAATAATTACCCCATGGAACAACCTGTGGCTCTACTTTAATATTGGGATGTTCGGCTTCAAAGGCGTCAATAATTTGCTGGTGAGCTGGCAGCTGGTTGTTATCCCACAGCGCGTAGGTGATGGTTACAGTGTCCTGTGCATAAGCGACACTTCCAAAGGCGAAAACAGCGATTAAACAAAATAACAATGCTAAAGCAGATTTTTTCAACATGTTTGGACATCCTTTACTGTGATCGTGAATAGACGCTTCCAAAACTTTTATGACAATCCAGCGCAAGCCCTTTAGGCATGGCCGTTATTATCCAAACGCACCACCGTTTCAAGATTATTAGGACGGTCAGGATTAAGGCCCTTTGCCAGTGACCGCTCAAATGCCATCAACTGACCAATCGGCAAATACAACACGTTGCGTACGATTTCCGACACACCGGACTTGAACACCACATCGGCGTCCGTCTCACCGAGGCTCAAGACCTGTGCGCCCCGTGCCTTCATCTCGCTCAGTACCAACTTTTCGGCGTCATGGTTGGTTTCTGATACCAGACCATAAAGCAGCGTTTTTTCCGTCACCATCGACATCGGCCCGTGCCGGTATTCGAGGAAGTGGAACGGTTCACTGTGGCTGAGTGACATTTCCTTCAACTTCAGGCTGACTTCTGCGGCCAGTCCGTAACGTAGCCCCGAACCCAGCAGATAAAAACGCTCCAGACTCAAATCGCTGCCAAACTGCTTTGCCACATCGGCATAATCCCGGAGCAAATGTGTACCTACATCGGGCAGCTTCGCCATCTCACTGATCAATTCGGATCGTCCCGCCCACAGTGCCGCCAGAAATACCGTACCTAAATACAAGACGCTGAACGCCCGTGTCTGCGCCACGCTTTCTTCCTGTCCCGCTTCCAAAATCAGGTTGAGGTGTCCGGCGCTTGCCAGCGGCATGGTCGGATAGCATGACAGCGTAATGACTTTGCCCTGTCCGCGCGTCTTAAAAGCTTCGACCGCGCGCAGTGTTTCGGTTGTCTCACCGGATCGGCTGATAGCGATCAACAGCGTCCGCTGCGATGTTAAATAAGCTGAGTCGGGATACAGCCAGATTTCGGAAGCGGGTAATCCTCGCGCCGGAATCTGGACGATCTGCTGGCAGATGGCAGCGCCAGCCAGCGCCAGATAATAGGTCGAGCCGCAGCCCGTAAAGACCACCGATTGAAAATGCCCTTCATCCAAAAGCGCCTTAATCTGACTGCTGAGTCCTGTCAGATAGTGAAGTGTCTTAGACCATGCTTCAGGCTGAGAGAAAATCTCACTTCGTGTATAACTGCCACGTTCAACCATAGCCGTTGTCCTTTTCCAATCATCAAGAAGATTGTTTCAGCAGCACCCGCGCTGCATTCTGGTAATAAAACTTCTGCAGCACATCATCCGGCAGATACAGCCCGTAGATATACCAGCGTCCCTGTCCCGGGATTTCTGACAAGCCATAATTGAAATACTCGTCGTCTGTTTCAAAGAAACGGTAGTAAAGCCGGTAAGCGTCTAGGTTGGGGCCTGCGTCCGTGCCGAACAGGATGCGATCAGCGTACTTCAAGAAGAACCGCCGTGATGAATAAGGCTGCCGCCCCAATTCTGATATACGCGCACTGGGATCGACATAGAAATTCGGGCAGCGGTCGAGCAGTGCCCCCACCCATTCCAGATTTTCCGAGTAGCAGCCCACGTGTGCGCCGATGAAAGTTGTCTGTGGATGGTTTGCCACCATATTCGCCAGGCCGTTCATGATGCTCATGAAGCTGGGATACGGTGGGCTCGGGAACTGCCAGTCGGGATGGGCATGGAGTTCGTCCCAACGTTCGTTGGTCGGATCAAGTGGATCGAAAAACGCCACTGGATCAGCCACATGGATCAGCACTGGCAGACCGAGTTCACCGGCTGTCGCCCAAATCGGATCAAGCCGCCGGTCATCAATCTTGGCAAGCTGTCCGCTTTCATCTTTCACATGCAGGCCGAAGGGCTTCCAGATTTTGAGTCCCTGTGCGCCACGCGCTGCCTGTAGACGCAGCCGCTGCGCCGCCCACTCGCCAAATTTATCGCCCATCTCTGCCCACTTCGACCAATCCACCCCACCGAAAATCATGAAGCGTTCCGGAGCAGGCGCTTTGAAATAATCGAGATGCGCGTTGAGAATGTCCTCACCCCAACCACCGTCGAGGTCCACATACATCTTGACCTGTGCCTCGTCCAAAAGATTCAGCAGTTCAGACAGCGGTTTCTTATCCCAACCCCCACCAAATGGCTCGGCTAGATGATTGTGTGCGTCGATCACCGGAAAACGTGGCGTCAGTACTTCGGTCGTTTTCACCGACAAGCGTGGCTTGGGTTTGAAATCGTTGAGTGATAATTCAGGCTGGTTCATAGTTTCGTTTCCGCTGATATGTTATCGCACTGAATAGTGTTATGCTCATATTGGTGCGCGTTTGTGCTTATATTATGCGCGTTTTTAAAAAAGTGCAAATATTCGTGAGTGTTTTTACAAAAATCGTGCGTATATGAGCAAAATTTACACATTTTAGGCGCATTCTTTGGTATATTCATGACAATAATTTTCTTAAAGCATCTCCCTTTGAGATTTTCTGCATCAGCTAAGGCTCACGGAAACTGACCATGACTCATACCGACTTCCTTTCGCTTGAACGCCAGGACCACATCGTCAAACTCGTCACGGAACGCGGACGCCTGACTGTACCTGAACTCAGCCAGTTCTTTGACGTCAGCGATGCCACCATCCGCCGCGATCTGGCCGCCTTGTCCGCCCAGAATCGCATCCAGCGCGTTCATGGCGGTGTCATGCGCCTGCAAACCGTTGCCACCCATGAAATACCGATTATCTTGCGTCAGAAAACCCATATTGAGGAGAAAGAACGCATCGGCCTCGCTACCGCTGCCCTTATCCAGGATGGTGAAACACTGCTGCTTTCCGGTGGCAGCACCGGCCTATGTGTGGCGCGTCAGCTTCACCAGCATCATGACCTAACGGTTGTCACCGATTCGTTATTGGTGACTCAGGAACTGCTGCAACAGGGGCAGCATAAAGTCATTATGCTCGGTGGCACTATCGATCCAGAAGAACAGGCTGTGCGCGGCACACTTTCTCGCACAGTCCTTGCGCAATTGCAGGTAGATAAAGTAATCATCGGTACCAAAGGCATCTCGGTGCAGCGAGGCCTCAGTGCCGAAACACCTGAAGAAGCTGAACTCTTCCGCACCTATATGTCGATTGGCGATCATGTGATCGTTATCACCGACAGCAGCAAATTCGAGCAGTCCGCACTGGTCCAGGTTGTCTCGCTGGATGCCATCCACACCCTCGTCACCGACACCGCCCTCGACGCCGACACTGCCGAACAAATCCGCGAAAAAGGTATTTATCTCATGTTGGTGTAGATGATTCTTTTAAACCCTATAAAACTCAAATGAACTGTCCTGAACTCTAAATCAATTGATTCCCCGTTGAATCTGCGCTATAAATATACTCAATTGATTTTTGCCCAATAAGAGATATTGTTATATGGATGATCTGCTAAGCGAACGCCTAAGGCTTCTCCAAACCGCGCTTGAAAACGACGAACCCGCTGCACTAAATACCTTTTGGGTTGAAATCGCACAGCATGGTACACCGTTGATTGAACCCGCTGCCGAGGACTATTCGCATGTCACCTTTTTGTGGCGTGATGATGGTATGACCAACAGTGTCGATGTCATCCAGGATTGGGGCGCGGATGGCATTCGCGAACACACAATGACTCACTTATCCGGAACCGATATCTGGTACAAAACCCGTCTCATGCCCTCGGATACCCGTACCACTTATCAACTCGCACCCGATCCGCTGCCTGCTGCCTTTGCCGGTGGCGTTCCCTTTATCCCTGATCCGCTCAATCCCCACCGTTTTTCACCTTACTTTGATGAGACTGGCTTCAAGATTTGGTTTTCGCTGATAGAATGTCAGAATGCACCACCTCAACCGTGGCTTAACAGTTCTGCTCCTACTGGCACGATTACCCTGCATACACCCTTTGCAGATGGTCGCCGCATCTGGGTTTATATACCCCTAACTACCTTACTGTCGCCTTATTCACTGCTTGTCGCCTTTGATGGACGCTTAGCCATCGACATCCTTAACTTACCGGGGATGCTGGATTTGCACCTCACCAACGCTAATATTCGCCCGACCGTTGCTCTCTTAATTGATAGTCCCGATCGTGGCGAACTCACCTGCGTTCCTGAATTTGCTAATTATATCGCTCAGCAAGTGATTCCTTGGGCACGATCAACCTTTTCGGTCACACAGGATGCAGCTCATACCGTTATTACTGGCTCAAGTTACGGCGGATTATGTGCGGCTTACATCGGCTTGCGACATCCAACCGTTGTCGGAAGTATCTACTCGCAAACGGGCTGGTTTCGCTGGCATCCTGAAAATGAAACTGAACACGAATGGCTCACGCGCCAATTCATCTCTAGCTCCAAACTGCCACTGCGATTTTATATGGATGTAGGCATCCTCGAGAATGCGCGCATGTTAGATAATGGCCCTTCACAGTTGGTTGCTAACCGTCATATGCGCGATGTGCTGCGGGCCAAAGGCTATGATGTTACCTATTGCGAATACAGCGGTGGACACGATTACAGCAGTGCTCAAAATCCAATTTTCGATGCGCTTCCACTCTTGCTCGCTGACTAAATAACCAGTGGTGCAAGTGTGAGTTGTGATCTTTTGTAACCCTCTCTGCATACTGTTTTTCGCCCAAAAAGAGTGTCCTAAAGCCCTTCTCCCTTGCGTGCGGGGGAGAAGGGTTGGGATGAAGGGGTTAGACTTGCACCATTAGTTAAATAATGTTCTTGCCAATCATCACAAACACGTTATAATCATCCACAATTTTTCGTTCAAATAGAGTCTTCAGATAAAGCCGATCTGAAGAGTTAGGGGATGTTTCCACCAAATTGGCTGTAGTCTTTGCAACAACCACATTCTCACCCTCCAATTCGTGCTCCACCTCATCAACTGAATCGCATTCTCAATAATCGTTCGTCCTTTATAAGACGATTTGTTTTGATTTCACCCATATACGTTCGCGCTCGCAGCACCTCAAACAAAAGGTCATTTGGAGCGCACAACCTTTCGCGAATCAAGCCGCCGTGAAAGATAATCCAATGGCTGAAAGGACAATGTTTAAATGTCAACTTTGCAAGCAGGTCACACCCGCTAGAACCAAAGCTCAGCGTATCGTGTTGGAAACCCGTTCCCGCACCTATCCGCTGCCACCACCCAAACCGAAGAAAAAAGGCGAATCCGACGAACCGCGTACCAATCCTGTCGGCTATGAAACCGTCAGGGAGGCCATCGCTTGCCCCGTATGTGCTGCCGCCTATAATTTGCAAAAAGATAAGGCCTAGCCCAACCATAACCGAAGTAACAGAAACGTGTAACCTTCGGCATGTTTCTACCATCAGCTAATCAGTTGTGCGGGGAGGTTTCGGCCTCCCCAATATCCCTCTCGTTAACATTTTGTCTTCGATTGAAACTTGTAACGATAATTTCTAAAAGCCAATCGCTGCCTTTGTGGTATAGGCAGAATCGGATAATCCTCAGTAGAATGGCGCGATGTAAAAATCACGACCCACAACGAGGAAAAACCGTACACATGGAACTGTATATTATCCGGCACGGGCAATCGACCAATAACGTTTCGATGATTTATGACGCTAAAGACCGCGAGGCCGATCCGCCCTTGACCGAGTTAGGCCAAAAACAAGCTGCCAAAGTAGCCGAATATCTGGCAAAAGGGGAAAACTTCGACCATTGGGTCGAGCGCAAAACCGAAGAACATGAAACGATGCAGGGGTTTGGCATTACCCGCCTGTTTTGCAGCCCTATGCTGCGTACCCTGCAAACCACCCTCCCCATCAGCAAGGCACTCGACATGCATCCGGAAGTCTGGCCGGACTTGCATGAACATGGCGGCTTGCATCTGGATACCGGCGATGAGCGAGGCATTTTGGGCTACCCCGGCTTAAATCGCAGTGCCATGATGGAACAGTTCCCCGGCTATGTCCTGCATGACAGCATCACCGACGCCGGTTGGTATGACTACTCACGCGGCGTAGAGGATCTTGCCAGCGCGATGGCACGGGCAATTCGAGTAGCGGGTGTCTTGAAGTCACAGGCCAATAGTCAGCAGCGCATCGCAATTGTTATTCACGGCACGTTCGCCGACGCCTTGATCAAAGCCCTTATGAACGCTTTACCCAACCATGAAATGTACTTTTTGATGTACAACACCGGCATCACACGTATTGATTTCCGCCGTGATGGCCGAATGGTTCCGCGCTATATGAACCGTGTCGCCCATCTCCTGCCGGATGAAGTCAGCTAGGGATAAGTGGGGATAAATCGGTTGAGCTTATGGGTCTGATACTGACTTTATACGGTTGATGGGGTTTGGATGGACCGTCGGTGACTAATAACCGCATAAGCTGTACTACTGAGGAAAATCAGGATGGCGATCACATTCAACATGCCACCCCATTGGCGCAGTATCAATTGGCTGCCTAAATCACCCGCCAGCCGCAGAATCAGCGAGGTGTGTAAAAGCAGCAGGTGAGCATAAAACAGGCGCTTGAATGGCAGGGTTTGATGCGCCACCGCTGGCAAAATAATCAGCGCATGACCGAAAATCATCGAAAAGGCAAAGCCCAGCAAAACACTGTGGAGAAGCCCATCGTAAACTGGACCAGCGGGAACCGGCCCATAAATAAGTCTCAGCCCACCACCGACCAGCAGCCACGCGTAGCCCGCCATCAGGCACAAACCGATGTAGCGCGTCATACCCTGCTGTTTGACGGTACGCCGTGCAATATCAAACCGCAGCAGCCACAACGCCAGCCCGATTTGCCCGATGCCTTCCAGGCGTACGCCGGCATCAAGGTTTAGCTGTGTGATAACCAGGCTGATGATGACCCAGGCTGCGGCCACCATAAACAGATTGTGCGTATAACGGGGTTGCCGAAGAATGCGCGTCAATTCTAGCCGTTCGCCTGCAATCGTTAAGATTAGAAAATCGACCCACCAGTACACAATCTGGTAAATCGGTTGGCCGGATAACCACAGCAGGTTTCCAACCAACCAGCAGCCTGCACCCACCGCCATTGTTAGGGTGAACAAAGCCGGTTGATGGCGCACGATGATCATAAAAACAATCACGAGCGACAGGCTGCCAAATGTCATCAAGCCGATAGAAAAGGTGCGGGGCATCCCGGCTGCTAATCCCAGCGCTCCCACCGTCGAAAGCAACGGCGCGCTATAGGCCCAATACCCTTTTTTGTAGAGGGCAGACAGCGCCACTGCCCGTTCCAATGTAATCAGCGTTCCGAGGAATCCGGAAATCATCAACGGCCCATGATCAGCGACAGCGAAGGGCTGCATCGCCCACCCCATCCGGATAAGACCACCCCATCCGGCCATTATGAGCGAGACGAGCGCTGAGAGCAGCAGCAGTCGCGGAAGTTGATCACGTATCGTCATGATGAGAGTCCTATTGAGGTGTGGTCTTACCCACAATAACTTGCCAGACCTGCGGCCCACTTTCGACATATTCCCACGTAAACTGTCCCTCCAGCTCGTACTTGAATTGATAGTAAAGTGGTTTGGGGTCGTGGTCATTGATGAGCCGGAAAGCCTCGCCTACTTTCAGCGCCTCGAACGTTTGGAAGATTAGTGGATGACGTTGCGGCGGCGGGATTTGCCGTACATCGACGGTCGTCGTGATATTGGGTTGTTCGGTACCGGATTCATGCATAGCGTTCAAAATGCGCTCCTGTTCTTCGGATGAGGTATATTGTTCAAATAGCGGTAGATAAATGCGTTCTTCCTTTTCCAGATGTAAGAGGAATATTCCTTGTAACTGAAGCGCCAACCGCTGTAAACGCTGCCTTACTTGTGCCTGATTTCCATTGGTTGCGCCCTGTAAAGCGACCGCAGCTGTCTTGATTTCACGCACATAATTTTCGATGAACTCATGGTCAATGCTCATGGTGGCGGTCGCACTGCCATGTGCCTTAATCAGCGGGTCTACGGCTGGATACAGATGAGTCTCCTCACCCAGCGCGTGGGGCATCAATTCGTTACTCAGAAATTCAACCAATGCTGCTGGATTGGCTTCGGTGGACTTGTCGAGTAAAGCCGTAACATGTTTGCTTAATGTGTCGGCCATTGCTTGATGGTGATTGTGCATCGCTTCTTTAACAGAACTCATTGTCTCTATTGCCTTTCGACTCTTGTAGGACGAGCAGTTACCCGCCGAGCAGCGCTTGTGCTTCCCACGACATCATCATTGGATTCCATTCCGGCTCCCAAACCAGCTCAATCGCCACAGCCTTCAAGCCAGGGAGTCCGCGCCGCAGTTGCATTTCAGCCTGTTCGGTCAGGTATTGGTATAACGGACAAGCAGGAGTAGTCATGGTCATTTTGATCTCGGCGCAATCATTTTCAACGGTAACGTCATAAACCAAACCCAGATCAACAATATTGATTCCCAGTTCGGGATCGATGACATGCCGTAGCAGTTGTAGCACTTCATCTGTTGTGACCATCAGCCCATCCCCATTTGTCCGCGTTGATAGTCCTACAATACGCGAATCAGCCTTCGATTGCCTTGATCTAAATCAAGTTGAAGTGCAAATCGTGGAATAGAGTGATTTGGTTAATTTGGAATCGGTAGTAATGAAAAGGGCATATCGTGTTGATATGCCCTGCTGCCGTGATAGACGCCGGGTTACGGATTAACCACCGGCAAATGGTTACAGTTGCCGCTGACCTTCGCTTCATGGCCGAAGAATTTGGTCTGAATCCATGAACCATTGTAGTTGGTCTGCCACCACGAATTATTCTTTAACCGTCCGGTTGGAACCAGTTGATAACCGTGCTGCACCTGATCAAAAATGTAATCGGGCTTATCGTCAGGCTGGGTATAAACCAGCACTTTATCTGATATGGTGATCAAGCATGGCCCTGTAGGCTCTGGCACTTTTGTCGGTGGGATCGGCGTGGGTGTAGGCGTGGGGACGAAGAGCGGTGGGGTAATCACCGGAACACCACTGCAATCTCCACTACTGCCGACCGCTACCTTTGCCACCCAACCGTTGATGTTGTGATAAGTGACCTTGAAAAAGTTCCCCGCAGGTGACACACCGATCACTGCCGCGATCTCGTTGTTCGGCAGTCCGATTAATACTGGCGAGGCCGTATCAGCCGTTTTGCGGATGTTCGCACCGTTGCTATTTAAAGGTGTGACGCTGCAAACCGACGGATTAGACGCATCCGGCGTAGGAGCAGAGGTATCGTTTGTTGTGTTCTGCGGAATACTACCTGCCTCGCACGAACTGGCACTGACCAGCGTCAGGCACAGGGTAAAAGTCTGCGGCTGATCGGTTCCTGTGAACGCCACATTAATATCATAGGCTGTACTGCCCGCTGGAATGCGGAAACGCGCCCCGCTGACGTCCGCGCCGTTGATGACACTCTCATTGCCCGTAGCCGTATTTTTCAAGTGGAGCGTTGCGCCGCCTGTAGGCATTGTGCTTTCGAAATACAGAAATGCCGGTTCGGGCAGCGCTGTAAAATTATACGTAGCAGTGGATACGTCCGCTGTGACCTGCCCGATAACCACGCTGGCAATCGGGAGTTGTCCGGTGGTGATGGGATCAGCACTTTGTACCACCACAATAACACTGCCAGCTGTGTTATTAATCGAGCCAACTTGTATGGTGTACCCGCCAGCGTCCAGCAGTGCGCTTAACGAAATGATTTTGCTGCCTTCGGCATTCAGTTGGCTGGCGACAGGCTGCCCCGCCTTGAGAATGGTAATAGTTGGTTGAACGACTTCACCGATGACCTGCAAAGTGACGGCGCGCGAATCGCTCAGATTATAGGTATAAGTCAGGCTGCTGCCAGCTGCGATAGTACCGAATGCTGGCTGCCCGGTGATCAATTCACCACCGTCGCCCTGCCACGCATGGACGCTCACAACACCCACGATCAGCACCAGACTGGATAACAGCAACCAGACCCATTTAGAGGTTCGAATCTGTGATTTTCGGTGCATGTATGCCATCCTTTGTTTCGTTGGTGACGTTAGCTTGATTGTACACAAATTGTGATTTGTGGGTCATTCTTATTTATACTGGTAGCATTGTGGCAGTTCAACAAAGGTGGGACAAATGTACGACGTGGTAACGCTGGGCGAAACGATGGCACGGTTGACTCCGCCGGGGACGCTGCGGCTGGAACAGGCACAGGCGCTTGAGGTGCATGTCGGCGGCAGCGAGTCGAATACGGCGGTGGGGCTGGCGCGGCTTGGGCTGCGCGTTTGTTGGCTCTCTCGCATGACCGATAACCCCGTCGGCCATGTCATTGCCAATGCCATTCGGGCGCAGGGTGTGGATACCTCGCAGGTGGTCTGGACGGAAGCGGATCGTGTCGGGTTGTACTTCCTTGAGGAAGCCGCCGCGCCGCGTGACAGCCGCGTGATCTATGACCGCCGCGACAGTGCCATCAGCCGGATGCAGCCTGAACAGTTGCCAGCCGATGTCTTCAAACGCGGCGAGGGACGCCTGCTGCATCTGACTGGCATTACGCTGGCGCTCAGCCCAACTGCTTATGAAACCGCTCAACGTGCCTTAGAATTAGCACGTACGGCAGGTTGGCAGATCAGCTTTGATGTCAATTATCGGGGTAAGTTGTGGACACCCGATACGGCCCGGGCGGGTTGCGAACCCTTCATGCAAGCGGCGGACATTATCTTCCTGCCGCTGCGGGACGCGAAATTGCTATACAAATTGGATGACTCGCTGACAGCCGATGCGGCGATGGCTGAACTGCGGCGGCGTTATCCACAAGCGGCCATTATCATGACTCTTGGCGCGGACGGTGCTGTCGCCAGCGGTACAGATGGCGTTGTCGTGCGGCAGCCAGCTTTCCCGGCGGCAGCCGTATGCCGTCTCGGACGTGGTGATGCCTTTACCGCAGGCTTCCTCTATCGCTGGCTGGCAGATGTAAGCGATTTGCCGATGGCATTGCGCTATGGGGCAGCGATGGCCGCGCTCAAGTTCGGCATTACGGGCGACATGCCGCTGGTCGAGCCGGGTGAAGTGCAAGCCTTGGTCGCGCGGGGTGGCACAGCAGGCGGTATCGCCCGCTAACACTCTGCGGTGATTAAACCGCAGGCGCACCGGTCATCTTCACAAAATCTTTCACCAAACCCATCGACTTTAGGATGGTCTTTTGAGGTTGTGGGAACAATGGCAGCGCGGTTGCCGGATCAATCGGCTCAACCTGATTGATCGCAAAGGCCTTGTTGTGCCATACCAACTGGCATTTCCCCGCCGCCAGCACATTCTGATACCAATCGACCTGCGGTCCATAAGTCAGCGCCACCAGAAAGCCATCTTGAATCGGAAACGCCATAATCGGCGTCTCATACGGTTTGCCACTCTTGCGTCCGATGTGCTTTATCAGCGCGAATGGCCCGAAGGTCGCGTTCGCAAAACCGCGTAACAGCTTGTTCAAGAAGTGTTTGTTAAAGTAGCGTATCCGGTTCATCATTCTTGTTTCCTCTTTCCTTTAGTGATTGAACGTTCAATCAGCGAAATTGCGAAAAAAACTTACCGTGCCTGGATACCGTCCATCAATGTTTCGACAAATGGCGTAACCAGCGGCTCAAGCGGTTGCTCCAAAAGCAGTAAAATGAGCAGGCTGCTAACAAGCATATGAACCGTAACCAGCGGCATGTGCGTTTTAAGCTCGCCAGCCGCTATGCGACTCTGAAAATAACCTTCAAGATGCCCCACAACCGTCTCGCGAAAGTTGAGAACGACCGCCAGCGAACTGGATCGTGGCGAGAGCAGTTCGCGCGCCAGTAACCGGATTACAGAGCGCTTTTGTATCATGATACTGGCTAGACCCTGCGCGAAGTGCCGTAAACCTTCTCGTGCTGGTAAATCGGTCATTTCTTCGATGACGGCTTCAAATTCCGGCAGCGGACTATAGCGCTGAAAAACGGCAGACAGTAAGTCATCTTTGCTGCGAAAGTAATGATAAATGAGTCCGGGTGCGATATTGGCTTCGGCAGCAATATCTTTGATGCTGACGTTTTCAATACCACGCTCCGCAAATAATACCAGCGCAACATCCAGCAGTTGCGTACGGCGGCTTTCGGCTTGTTGATCGCGTTGTGTCGGCTGTTTCAATGGAAATCCTCTAAATTGACTGAACGATCAATCAATGAATTAATTACAGTGTAAGCCCAAAAGGTTTATACTGCAATAAGATGCAGTGCTATTTTTATAGATTGACCCTTTGTGACCCCAAAAGAACTTGATATAGTTTATCCATCAGCCAACAGTGATATGAGTAACGATGAACCAAAACGTACAAACCCTGATCGAAGAACTGCGCCATCCCGACAAAAATGTACGCGGTAAAGCCGCTTTGAGCCTTGGCAAGCTGGGTGACACGGCCCTCCTGGATACCCTCTTGCTGGCCTTGAGCAGTGAACCGGATCTCTATGTGCGCGAGGACATCACCTGGGCGCTGGTGCGGATCGGTGGTGAAGCCCTCGAACCGCTGATTGATTTGCTCTACAACACCAACGCGGCGGTGCGCCACCACGCGGCCCATGTGCTGGGCAAGATCGCGGACGCGCGGGCGGTAGATGCGCTCATTCAGGCGTTAAATGATACCGATGTGGCGGTGGTCACCAAGGCGGCTTTCGGTTTGGGACAAATCGGTGACGAACGGGCGATTCCGGCGCTGGTGCGGCTGGTCGGACATCAGAACCGCGAAGTGGAAACCATGATTATGAGCTTGTTGGAGCGCTTTGGAACGGCTTCGGTGCAGCCCTTGATTGAAGTGATGACCGACTCGCGCTGGCAGGTGCGCGAACAGGCCGCCGACATCTTGGGGCAGCTTAACGACGACCGCGCCTTGCCCGTGTTAATCGAAGCACTGAAGGATGATGTATGGCAGGTGCGCTTTGCGGCGGTCACCGCCTTGGGACATCTTGGCGGCGTACAAGCCAAATCTGCTTTGCTCGCCATGCCCGAAGATGCCGATGATCGGGTGCGAACGCTGGTGGCGAAGGTGGTCAAGCGTATGAAGCGGTGAACTTTGCGAATCGTTGGAATCGGGTTTGAGGAAACGATTCGCAAAATTCGTCAGATTCAGCAGATTCTCTAAAAAGTTGACCAAATACTGTTATGAATAGGTGATTATCCCCTGACTGCAGGTAAAAAATTCATACAGTTTTTCCATTATAATAATTAGCATGTCATTCACTGTAAAACACTTAATTATTTGTTGTTATTTGATTTCCTCAAACTCATAAGCACGTTCTGAATCTGGCATGACTGTAAATCTAAACCACTTCTCTACTACAGGAGATTTGTCCCCACTTGCAGATATTCGGATTTCGTAATTCTGTATAGAACATGGTTGTTGCAACGCTTGCTCTTTTGCAATGAATTTCAAAAACGCATTTTCAGGATATGTTTCAAGCACATTTATATGACACTTATTTGAAGGATTTAGAAAATTACTCGCGTTATGTGTAATTTGTAAATCAAATGCGGAGTAGTCATAAGATTTGGGACGAGTTTCCTCTATTGTAACCCTCAAATTGTTAAGTAACTCATTACCGTTGTTCTTAACTATAATGCGAAAACTATAGAGATTTTTTCCCCAATGTTGCCGACAAGTGAGATCATTATCATCATAACTTAATTCAAGTTTGGGTCTAGTTGCTTCTTTAAGTCGGGAAATTATCTGTTTGTCCTCTGCAATTTCATCACACTTTTCTTTATCCATCTCAGCGGGGACTCGATAAAGCAACACTATAAGAGTAAAAATCATCAACAAAAACACAGCCCAAAATGCTCGCCAAGCACCACCTATATCATTAACAAAATCTTTGAGAACAATCGGCGGATCGCCACCAATAGCAATAATGAAACTGGCTATCAATCCGCAAACCAATATAACAGAAAAGAGTCTAATGACTGTTTTCATATCAGAGTCCTCATATGCGGCCTTGAAAGCACGCTTGAAAACTCTGGACCAATATTCCCTGACTCGTATTTTGTCTGTGGGTAGAGACATAAGTTAATCCTCAAACCAATTCTACTATGCGTGAGGTGGGAAGTATGATAACCTATTTTATTACTTGTACCCGTGAAACGTACTTATACTATTAATTAATATTTATAGTATTTTCACGTCTAAATATCCTCTCCTTATGCACAGTTAGGGGACAATAACCTATAAATATTTTGCTCCTAGACGATCTCATATCACAGTTTTTGGTTAGAAAACTCGTACCATTTTCGCTTGACATATAATGAACTTTTGTTCTAAAATTAGAGCTGTATTTTAGATACTGTTGACCATTTGGAATACGGGATTTCGGTTTTTAGGGGGTTAGCAAATTCGGCAAAAAATCAACGTTTGCCATTGCCGAATTTGCTGCTTTTGCCAGATGGCACTTCGGAAGATTCACAAACTGCGAATGTTGTGAATCTTCTGACTAGAGTTGATTACGACTTGGGTTTGTCGTCGTGATGTTCGGTGGCTTCGTGGTGTTCTGCTTCGTGCATCATCTCGTCGATAGCAACCGCAATCGCAATCATCAGCGGGGCTTGGGTGTCGTCAAAGACCTCCACGCCGTAGGTTTCGCGGATGGTAAACCAGTGCTTGGAAATATCAGCGATGGTTTGATTGCCGCGTGTGATGTGGTACTCGTGGTCGAGTAAGTCACCCATCGCCACCAAATCCTCGCCACCGGGAATTTGGATATTCCACTTGTCACGCAGTACGGTCAGCCAGGCCTTTTGCACCTGTGCGACTTCTTTACCATGATGATCAATGGTAATGGTTTTGTGCAGATGCAGCGGTTGGCTCTGGATCTTGAGAACCTCCTGGTGCTGCATATCATACATGATGAAGGTTTTACGCAGCGCCACCGTTTTGTTATCGATCAAGAACACTTTTTGGCCCTGCTCATCCATCACCCACGAGTCATGACCAATGGCAAAAATAATCTTTTGCAGCATAAAGCGACGCGACATGATGACTATCCTTTGTTGAGATTAAGTTGAAAGTTTGCCGATGACCACAATCGGGCCTGTAGGTTGTGGACTGCCGTTTTCCGGCTCGTCGGTGATGCGCGCCCATGTGAACTCATCAATGGGTGTTTCACTGCTGAACAGCAGCGCACCCTGACCATTTTCATCGACGACAAATGTGCCGACGCCTTTACGGGTTTCGCCGCGCGTCAACCATAACTGGTAGGATTTACCCACAGCCAACTTGGGGAAGCCATGAGCATAGAGTAGACCAATTTTGCTCTCGGCGTTCCACATCATGAAGGCCGAGGTATCGGCAGTTTCTTCTGCCGGAGGGAGGCGCACCCAACGTAAGCCGCTGGTACTGGTTAATACGAAAGCTGGATGATCGTTTGAAGGCTGTTGAGCAATGAGCTGTGCTTGCTGTTGATTGAGGTCGTTCACCCGCGTCAGCCAATAACCATTGGTGAGCAGCAGTACGATGATGGCAGCTGCGGCCACCAACCAGCCCACGGGAATAGATCGGCGGCGTGGTGGATTATCGGGCAAAATCACAGGAGTGGGTTTGGAAGCCGGTTCAGCGATGGCAGCCATCAACTTGCTTTCGAGAGCAAGTGGTGGTTCGATCTGGGCAACATCAGCGCGCATTTCGGCCTGCATCCGTTGGAAATCGGCCAACTCGGCAGCAGCATCGGTGCAAGTGGATAGGTTCGCTTCGACAAAGCGCGTTTGTTCGGGATCAGTCAACCCGAAAGCATATTCTGGAATTAACTCTCGAATGGCATCGCAGCGGTTAGCCGATACCACAGTGATCTTAGAACTCATACTACCCTACTCGAACTCACTTCCTTATGTATTATACGACCGATTACCCCGATTTAGATGTTTGTTGAACCGAATCCAACCATAATTCACGCAATTTTTGTAATCCGGTTCTTAAGCGTGTTTTGACTGTGCCTAATGGTATGTGGGTAACCTCGGCTATATCACCGTGACTCATACCCCGAAAAAAGGCTAAACCGATGAGTGTAGCTTGCTCTTCAGGCAGCTGCTGCACCAACATACGCAAAGTCGTACCATCACGCCAGAGTGATTCGCTGGCATAGGCGGGAATTTCTTCGGCCATCTCTTCAATTGAGTCGGGGTGTACATCAGGCTGCCGGCGTTCTTGCCGTAGACGATCAATTGCGGTGAACTGGGTAATGGTCAGCAGCCAGTTTTTAAGCTTGCCTTTTTCGGGGTCCCAATGACTTTTGCTCTGCCAGACTTTGACAAAAGTATCTTGCGTCACCTCTTCGGCAAGGGTGGCGTTTTGCAGCATATGGTAGGCCAGACTGTAAACAGCCTTCCCATACTCTTGATATAGTGCCCGAAAAGCCTGTTGGTCGCGGGCGATGATTCGCTTCATAATGTCAAAATCGTCAAATTGAAACTGCATATCTGTTCGCTCCACCCCATCAGTCTAGCAGTTTCCTACTCTTACTGTAAAGAGATTGCCCAACCCACGCAATCCAAAATGCAAAATCCGAACGATTAACACATTAGGTGGGTGACAGAACGCTCACAATCGCATATACCGTAGGGAGGGTAAAATGTTAAAATCTCGTCGTATGATATTGTTTTTACTGGCTGTGTTTTTGATCAGCATGGTTCCGGTGCTGGCGCAAGATGAGTATACCGTTAGTCTTGGTAAGTCGGACACACGTGGCGCATATCTGGTGGGCGCAAAGGGCATGACCCTCTACACATTCCCCGCCGACCCGCTAAATAAGAGCGTCTGCAATGGTAAGTGTGCCGAAGCATGGCCTCCTCTGACCGTCGACACTGCTGATGCAGCGAAGGCTGATGAAGCGATCCCAGGCGTATTGGCAACCATCACCCGCGATGATGGCAAGCTACAGGTGACCTACAACGGTCAGCCCCTGTACTACTGGTTCAAGGACGAAAAAGCAGGCGATATGACCGGTGACCGTGTCGGCCATATTTGGTGGATCGTTCCTCCGTCAACCCTCGCTGCCGAGCGTATTCCTACCGTTGGTAACGTACTGGTTGGGCCGAAGGGCATGACCCTGTACATGTACACCAAGGATACTGCCGACACCAGCACCTGCTATGACAAGTGCGCGACCAACTGGCCGCCCCTGCTGGTCGACAGCGCAGATGCGATTGTCCCCGGCGTCAACCTGCCCGGTAAGATTGGCACCACCACCCGTACTGATAACACCATTCAGGTGACCTACAATGGTATGCCTCTGTACTACTGGGCCAAGGACGTCGCTATTGGTGACGCGACCGGTGAAGCAGTGGGTAAAGTATGGTACACCGTTGCTCCCGAAACTGTTGCGATCAGCAAGACTGATGCTTTGGGCGAATTCCTGGTCTCTGCAGACGGTGGCACATTGTACACCTTCAGCAAGGATACGACTGGCGTGAGCAATTGCTCGGGTGACTGTGCCAAGAACTGGCCTGCTTACACCGTCCATGCCGAAGACAAGCTGGTCGCTGGTGCAGGTATCACTGGCGAACTGGCAACTGTCAAGCTGGAAAGCGGCGCCCTCCAGGTAACCTACAAGGGTATGCCCCTATACTACTTCAAGGACGATCACAAAGTTGGTGATGCGGCTGGCGAAGGCGTCGGCGGAGTGTGGACTGTCGCTAAGTCCTAAGCTGAAAATGGAGAGGGTAGAAGCCTTCTCCTAAATAAGATGAAGTTGATCAGAGGGCGCGTACAGGTTACGTGCCCTTTTGATTCTACATATATCTAAAAAGATCGGCGTTTAGGGAAATGAGCAATCAACGGCCCACTAGGGCTGACCGGCCATCTGTGCCGATGAGGGGATGCTGTGGGGTGCCTTAGCGGGAACCTCGCGCTGGAGCGACCACAGATATTTATGGTAATCGACCTCCAACGAGTGGCGAGCCGCTTTGATGTAGTGACGGTTGCGGGCATCCACTTCCTGCTGGATACGCTCTTTCATATCATGTGGTAGTTCATAATTGCCCACGATATAGTTTGCTGCCAATTTCGCCTGGATGTCCGCTAAGGGCCATACACAGCCTGACGGCTGCACCAGGCCGATAAAGAACAGGCTGCGGTGAGCAGGATGGAAAACTCGCAGGTACAAAGGCACATCGCCAGCTGAGAAGTTTATGAAAGAAGGATCAAAGAAGGGGAACGTAATCAGATAACCAGTTGCGGCAACTATGGTGTCGTAGGGTTCAACCGTGCCATCCACAAAATGAACATTCTTCCCATCAAAGCGCGCGACATCTTTGCGGGGATGCACCTTTCCATGCCGTATGAAATAGAGGAGTTCCGAGTTCACGGTCGGGTGCTGCTGGAGGACGCCGTGTTTAGGGCGTTCCAGACCGTAATCGGCATAACTGCCCACATTCAACCACAGCGTGAATTGGAGGAGAGGCAGGCGTATAAAATCCGGTAATCGTGCTAACGGGGCGGCTAATACATCAGTGGGTTTACCCAGCATAAATTTGGGAACGATGTAATATCCACGCCGCATACTGATGGCCGTGAAGGCCGAAACGCGGCTGGTTTCTACTGCGATATCACAGGCTGAATTGCCGCCACCGATGACCAGTACGCGCTGATCTTTAAACGGTGCAGCGCTCTTGTAATCATGTGCGTGGATAAGCATACCGTCGAAAGTTCCAGCATACCTGGGCATACGGGGGGTTGAATGATGACCGTTGGCTACCATAAGGTAATCAAACTGCTCGACGGTGCCATCAGCTAGTGTGATTTTCCATGTGGCGTCCGGCTGTTTCTCGGCGTGTTTGACCTCGGTATTAAAACGAATATAAGGTATCACCCCGAAGAATTGGGCATAGCCCTGAAAGTAGGCCAACAACTGCTTATGCGAGGGATAATCGGGGTAATCGGCTGGCATAGGATAATCTTCGTACTGCGAGAGTTGCTTGGAGCTAATGATGTGTGTGGTTTCGAAGACGCTGGAATGGCTTTGCTGTGGCGTGTAAATCCAGTTGCCGCCGACCGCACCGCCCTTTTCGTAGATGACAAAGTTATGGATGCCGACCTGAAGCAGATTCTTGCCTGCGGTGATGCCTGCTGGCCCCGCGCCGATGATGCATACGCGCGCATTTCGATCTCGAAGCATGTTCAGCCTCCAAGGTTCAAACGGTCAATTTCTCTGCCCATAGTATAGGCGCAAAATATTCTCGGCGGGTTTGTTATGCGGGCTATAGGTGCGGTCGTTGGGTCCCCCTTGATCAGGCTTGGTGGAGTACGACCACCAGAAGATGCCCTGTAACCACGGTTTATTCTCGAAGACGTCGAAAAAGGCTTGATAACAATCGGCCTGTTCTTGCACATCGGTCGCCCCATCTAATCCCCAATAGCCAGGAACACGCGCTGCACCATCAATGCTCAGGTAGCCAATTTCGGCAATGATAATGGGGCGTTTCCAGCGAGACGATAGATTTTCGAGGGCGGTGACGATAGGCTCCCAACCCAATTGAAGCTGGGCCAAGGTGGGCTTGGTGCTGACGGTCAGGGCATAATAGGCATCGATACCAATTGAGTCGAGGGCATCCCACCACGTAATCGTCTCCGGCTCAATATAGGTGAGCGCCGCATAGGTCAGTGGGCCATGATAAATCTGCCGGATGTCCGCGATGAGTTTGCGCCAGTCGGCCTCACGCTCGGTGGTGGCGGAAAGCTCTGTGCCGACGACCAGATATTCCGCGCCATTGTCCTCGGCCAGTTTGGCGTAGTGGATAATCATCTGGGTATAGTTATCGAACCATATGCGCCACTTAGTCTCGTCCGAGCCGTAATTGATCTCATGCCGCCCGACAGTCGCATCATTGGGATCAACCAGATTGATGTGGGGCTTGAGCATTACTTTCATTCCGGCTTGATGGGCTGTCTCTATGGCATGTGCCAGTTCGTCATCGGTAGCAGTGAGATCTTTAGTGTTGCAATCAATGGTAGTGGTTTGGAGCGAGGCCTGATTGCACTTCACGATCAAGGCAATCCAGTTCGCGCCCAACGGCTGAATAATTTGGGTGAGGGTTTGGTCGGATTCAGGTGTGTTGAATTCGCCGTTCCACCATGACTCGTAGGAGATGCCTTTGAGGAATGTACCCGGGAAATGTTCGGGTATGGCAGTTGGGACAGGCGGGGGCGAGATCGGGCCGAGAAATAAGAGGAAGGCCGCCAATAATCCACAGGAGATGCCCAAAATTGTCCCGATTAGGATGAGGCAGGTACGCCAACGGTATAAGGGTTTAAACTTGCTGATGAATGGGGAAACCATGACTTCGGTCTACCTGCGCATACCAAGGCTGACCACCAACAGCACTATCGCTAGCAGCCCATAGACCACACGCGTACCGCGCCGCCCGAACAGGCGCAGCATCCAACTGATCATAAACCAATCGCCGCTGCTAACCGCACTAAACAAGAAAAACACGGCCAACATGATACCTACGATCCACTGATTATCTTTTTGCATATCAACCGAACTTTACAACCACTTTACCGGCGCTCTTACCGGTATGGAGATATTCGACTGCGTCCGCCACCTGTTCGACGCCCTCAAACCGTGTGGGATCAACTTCAACTTTCAGCTTGCCGGCTTGATACAACTCAACCAATTTCGCCATTTCGTCCGGAACCTGACGGATGAAGTGGAGCAAGAACATCGAGCGTAAGGAAGCCGATTTGCTGAGTAAGATGCGGTAAATACGCGGCTGTGCCACCAGATCCGGCTTGGACAGGTACTCGCTGATGTAACCGATGATCACCAGACGTCCTCGCACAGCCAAATTCTCGACGCAGGTATCAAACATCGTGCCGCCGACCGATTCGTATACCAGATCAATGCCGCGCGGATATTCGGCTTTGAGTACCGCGCCCACATCTTCTTTTTTATAGTTAATAACACGGTCGCAGCCTAATACCTTGAGCAATTCGGCCTTATCTTCTGAGCCACATGTCCCAATGAGAGTATTGCCCGCCAGTTTCGCCAACTGCACCGCGAATTGTCCTGTGCCTCCGGCTGCGGCTGTCACCAGCACTGTTTCTCCATTTCGCATGTCACCAACAGTGTTCAGGCCGAGGGCGGCTGTTACACCACTGATCACCAGCGCCAGCACTTCAGGGGAGGCGTCCGGCACAGGGATGACGAAGCGCGAACGCACGGTCACATACTCGGCATAGCCGCCCACAGCCGTCGAAACCACAGTATCACCGACTTTAAAATCTGTCACCTTGTCACCAACCGCGACCACTTCACCGATCATCTCCGCGCCAAGGTCAATCGGTGGTGTCGCACCGGGGGTATACAGTCCGGCGCTGATGTTGACATCCGTGGCATTGACACCCGCGTATCGATTGCGGATGGTAAGTTCAAAGCCAGTCGGCGGCTTCAGGTCGGCTTCCACAATTTTGGAGGCCTCACGAAAGTTGTTGCTAAAGTGATCCGCGATCAGTTTGCGGTAGGTGGTCGGCAGCATAAGACAATGTCTCCAGTCATCAGCCGCCAGTCACCTGACGACCTGTCGATCTTATTGAGGGTAACTGCTGATGATAACACGCTGGAGGTGGGCGCGGTTCGATGGGGATTAACTGTAAATGGGAACCGTCTTACTTACTGAAAATCTTTTTTAGCGGCACTTTGAAACCGGGCAGCACATCACCACCGTCGAGTATGCCTTCAATATCGAGGGTATATTGACCATCAGGTGTATGAACGGTTACCGTTTCGGTTTCCGGCTCGAATACCCACACCATGCGTGTTCCATTCTGCAAATAGGTACGCACTTTTTTGGCAACATCTTTGTAGGAGTCAGTTGGCGAAACGACTTCAACGGCTAAATCGGGCGGAATGGGGTTAAAGCCACTTTCAGGTAATTCGGGTTGACGTTCTTTAGAGATAAAAGCCACATCCGGCGCAAACATATTTCTTTCTGAAATATGATAGCCGCCCCCTTCGCCTGTCACATAACCAAGGTCATTTTCTTCAACAAAAATATCCAGATAGCGACTTACCCGGACGGAAACACGCGAAGATTTTGGACTTGACGGCATTTTTTCGACAATCTCCCCGTTGATGAGTTCCAGAATTTTGTCGGCGTTCTGGGGCAGACGGTCGATGGCTTCAAATTCTGCCACTGTGTAGGTTTGTTTTTCAATTAACATCATGCCAGCCTGACTACTCACTTAAGCCGATTATAGCATGTTTCGATTTTCATTCGACGATCACACGCGACATGAGCGCGAAATTGCGCCGTTCGAAGCCAGACTTTTCGTAGTAGGCGACGGCGGATTCGTTTTTGAGGCTGACTTCGAGATGCAGGGCTTGAATCCCGTTGGTGCGACAGGTTTCGATCATGACCTGTATGGCCTGTGTGCCGATTCCTTGCCCACGCACTTCGGGCAGCAGGTAGATTTCGTCCACAAAGGCGTCCCGTCCGCCGAATTCCAGGCTGTAGCCGAAGCACACCGCCATATAACCGACAACTGCGTTATCTAACTCGATGAGCCATATGTAACCATGCTGCGAATTGGCAATCAGACCACTGAGGGCGCTGCGCTGTTTAAGCGCATCAAACAGCAGCCCATCAAAGGTGTAATAATCGCGAATCAGGTCGAGCAACATATCGAGATGAACTGACGTCGCCCGCCGGAAGAATACGCTCATCGCAACGGTGAAATCTCGATGGATTCGAACGATACCTCGCCATTTTGGCAGAAGAAAAATAGACGGTCACCCTGTAGTTCGGGGCAGCGGTCGACCAAGCATCTGCGCTGATCCACACACACGTCGATAATGTCGTCTTTAAGGATGATCTCTACGGAGAAGGGACGATCTAATCCTTCCACGCAAGAAATCGACTGCCGATTTAGCGTGACCATCTGCTCATAAGGCAAGAAACAGAGTTGGTATCCAGTCTCAAAGCGGCCTGAGCCGCGCAGCCAAAGCCCAAACTCAGCCGAATTTTTCGCGGGATTTACACGAAGGCTGATGTGGACGTTTCGCGGAACATTTTCGACCATCGCAACGGCTTGTCCTTCGACGGCTTGAATGTGGATCGTGTCTGCTGTTGTGGATGCACCGTTTGTCAGGGCTGTGGTTGGCAGATGTAAAGGTTGGCTGTATGCAGGAACCATTTCTTCGGGAAACTTCGTCCCTAATGTGCCATCTTCGTGCTGGATGATCTCGCGGAACAGGGTGTGCCCGGCATAGAGGCGTTCACCGTTGTCTTTGTCGTCACGGCGAGAGGCTAAGTAGGCCACACCGATCCGCCGATTGTTGGTGAAGGCGGCGCTTTTCATAACCATCGCCACACCTGAATCATCGAAAATGTCGACGACTGGACGCAGCCAGGGTCCCATCGGCTGCCTGGACACACGATAGTGCGCCTTGCCGTCCAGACTGAAAACGAGATAGTACCAGCCGTTCCAATGGAAATAATCCGGACATTCAGGAATGGACGCATACCCCGCTCTACTACCCGGAATAATGAAAGGCTCTCTGGCTGTCCAATTTTTCAAATCTGGTGAGGTCAGACGTAATAAACAGCCGCCCCGTTCGTAGAGGGGATAATCTTCAAGGGCAGCGGTGACCAGCATATTGAATTCGCCGCTGGTTTCATCAACAAAAATAAATGGATCACGGTAATGCTTGGGCGAATATCCGGTTGGGGGTATGGCGAAAGGATTGGGTTGGGTTTTCTCAAAGCTAATTCCGTCTTTGCTGATGGCGAGGCTCAGCTTTTCGGTTCTTTCCAAGGTGCGGGTAGCGTAGTAGCCGTAAAAAGTGCCATCATGATAAAAGGTTGATCCGGTACAGATCGATCCTTCCCAATCTTCGGTACAGGGTATCGCCATCGGAAAGTGTTTCCAATGGATAAGGTCTTGGCTAGAGGCGTGTGCCCATTGATGTCCGCCAAGTCCACCCTTTGCCTGATGATGATTTTCATCTTGAAGGTAATACAGATGAAAGGTGCCTTCATGAAAGAAGGGCATACAATCACCCACGAAAAAGGGATCTTCAGGTCTGAAATACTGCATGGTAGATGCTTCCTAAATGTAATTCCGAAACAAATTGAAAATCATAATCTTTGCCCAAACAGGCTGATTATCCCAAACTGCGTGCCAAACGGAAGCCGATGTTGCTGCCGCGTGAACCCGGTAGATAACGGGCGCGGTTTGTCGGGTTGGATTCGGTCAGTGGATCGAACCATGAGCCGCCACGAATGAGACGTGCATGGCTACCAGTCAAGTCCTCACGACCATCACCAGAGTGATAGGGATAGCGGAAATCCTGAGTCTGCCAGTTTTTGCCCCAACGGGTACTGCCCCACTCCCATACGTTGCCGCACATATCCAACGCGCCACACCACGAAGTGTTACCCGCTTCGGTCACCGCCCAGGGATGCCCGACGCGCCGTTCCGCGGTGTTGTAATTACGCGGACGCGGGGCTTCTGCATCTGGTCCTTGAGCCGCCGCTTCCCATTCGGCCTCGCTGGGCAAGCGCCAGGGCAATCCTTCGACTTCGGCTAACCAACGCGCATAAGCATCGGCTTCATACCAACAGACGCCGACAATGGGTTGATCGGGCGCATTAAATAACGGATCATCATAAAAGAAGGGCTTCGTGATTTCCTTGCCTTCTTGCCAATGCCAGCCCATTTCACTCCAATAGCGAGGCTCTTTATAGCCTCCGCCAGCCACGAAATTCAGAAACTCGATATTGGTAACCGTCGTCCGAGCGATGGCAAAAGCGGGCAAATTGACGGTATGGGCGGGGCGGCTAATCGAATTGCGGCTGTCGCCAATAGGATAAATTCCGGCGGATACTTCACAGACTGTTATCATAAACTCAACTTGTATAACCCCGTAGACAAATAGTCCTCCCCATTGTAGTAGAGCGGTTGTGAAAAATGAAATATACGTAATCTCAACTTTTTGGTCGATCATGTTGTTGCATAATAAAAGTTGTATTAAATTTTGCTAAGGTTATCTCCTAATGACAGTTCAAGTTGGTTGGGATGACAATGACCATACCATTTTGCTATACACATTAGGCAGCACATGGACATGGGATGAATTGTACGAAAATATCGATAGGGGTATCGCGATGGTTGAAACGGTTCCCCATGTGGTTGATGTTCTGGTGGACTTTCAGAACAGTCAATTGCCACCACGCGCGTTTGCCCAATTTCATCGCGTCGCCAACATCCCAACGCCACAAACCAGTTTTATTGTGATCGTGGGTGGAGGAACACTGCTCTTATCACTGTTCAATCTATTCAAATTAATCGTCGGTAACGAAGCTAATAAATATTATTGGGTATCTGACCTTAATAAAGCACGCAGCACACTGGCGGCACAGCGCACTTCTTTAATGGTATAAGGTCATCACAGCACACAAGCGCTGTTTAAAGACAGCGTAAGGGAAATACAACGACATGAGCGTACAAGTAGGTTGGGACGATGAGGCGCATACCATTTTACATTATAAGATGGATGGTCGCTGGCGCTGGAATGAACTCTACGCGGCTGTAAAAGAAGGCCACTCTCTCAACAGCGATACCAGCTATGATGTGTATGCGATTGTTAATCTGGAACACGGCCTTGGCGTTCCCCCCAGCGCTATGACCCATTTCGGGACACTGGCGACACTCACACGCCCCAATACCAAAGTAGTGGTATTTGTAGCCGGCGGTGGGTTTGTTTCCACGTTGATTAAAACCTTCAACCGCATCTATACGGGTACAGATGTACAATCCTGCTGGGTGGCGACACTGGCGGATGCTTACGCGCTGATCACCCGTGAGCAAGCCCGTCCCAGCCGGAGCGAACGCGCACCTATGTAATGGAACGGCCTCTTAGTCCGGTTTCTCGCAAAGCCACTATCGTGTTATACTCACCAACATGATGTCCGAACAGCGACCTACAGCCCCCGATTGGGTGCGCGAAATTCAGGCACGTGGTCTGGGTGATGCGCTTGGCCTTGCACTTGATGTGCTGGAGCCATTGGGTGTGCTTGGGGCGCAGCTCATCTGGGTGGCACAGCCGGTGTTGGGTGTATGGTTCAAGCGCGATACGGTACGTAGTATTGCCCAAACACTGGAAACACCCGGCGAAGTTGAACAGATTCGGCACTTTTTGGAGCATTAGCCTTACGCAGGAAGGGTCAAAGCCCCTCCCCTACGGGCAGAATCTATCGTCTGAACGGCACATCATTCCAAAACCGTTATTCGCGCTATTGCAGAAATGGGCGATAATGAGTGCAGTCTATTGGAACATGGGCGGGGGAAAGTGGATAGCACAATCCAAATTCTGACTATTGTGATCTTTTTTTTGACGCTGATCGTCACCATTATTGTGACTCAGTTTGTCCGGCGTCGGCGCGGCTTGTATACCCTGCGTGATATTGCCGCGTTTCAGCGTTTGCCCAGCATGATCGGCGAAGCCATCGAATCCAACCGTCCGGTGCATGTGTCTTTAGGGAATGCAGCCCTCGGCGGCGAAAGTACGCTGGTGGCCCTCGCCAATGCTGAACTCATGTATCAAGTGGCACGTCGCGCCGTGATTGGCACAGCCGCCCCCATATTCACGGTTGGGGATTCGAGTGCGCTCCCGCTGGCGCAAGATACTCTGAGGCGGGCATATGCCTCGCGCGGGCTTGTCAGCAGCGCACCGTACAGCAGTGCCCGCTGGTATCCCGGTAATGGGGGGCACGCGCTGGCTTTGGCCGCCGCACTCAGCGCGACACTGGCAGATGATAAAGTCGGCGCAAATGTGCTGGGAGGCAGTTTCGGTACAGAATTGGCACTGGTGGGTTATGCCGCTGCCCGCCGCAACCAGAGCATTATCGCCACCAGCAACCTGCTCGAAGGGCAAGCGGTAGCATGGGTTATGTCCGACGAAGCCCTAATCGGTGAAGAAGTCTTCGCAGCCGGGGCATATCTCGGTGACTCGTCATCGCAAATCGCGGGGGTCGTCACCCAGGATGTGCTGCGGCTGCTGTTGATCCTCGCTATTTTGATCCCGACGGTTATCAAACTTGGTGATACCTTTTTGAACGGTCGCTTCAGTGCAGCCCTCCAACGTCTCCTGGGAGGAGGGTAACTGATGGCTCGTTTAGGTTCAGCACTCTCAACTGCTCTTGTGATTGGCGTTGGTATTATTACCTTTGTCGGGCTGACGATTGGTTTTGGGCTGACTGCTATTTCCAATATTTTCCTGCGCTTAACGGTGATCACACTGGCGATCACGGTTCTCATCGGTATCTTTAATCTAGTGGTGGTTCATCTGGGGCGTGTTTTCGGACGCGGCAAACCAATTTCGCAGCGCATTAACAGTCTGGTGCTGGTTATCAGCGCGGTTGGTGTGATTGTGCTGGGCGCGTTAGAACGGGCCGGGGTATTAACAGGATCGCCATCGCCCACTACAGTGCTGCTGGAAGGTGTACAGGTTTCCATCGAATCGGCACTGGCTGGTTTGGTGCTTTTCGCGCTGGTTTACGGTGCTTACCGGCTGATGCGGCGGCGGGTGACTGGCAGCGGATTGTTGTTCACCTTTGTCCTGCTTTTGATATTAACGGGCGCGCTGCCCTTTTCGACACCCGGTATGCGACTGGTCGCCATCGTACGGGATTGGCTGTTAGCCGTGCCGGTAAGTGCTGGCGCACGTGGTATCCTGCTGGGCATCGCGCTAGCAGTTACGGTCGCCGGGGCGCGTGTGCTGATCGGCCAAGATCGGTCTTACCGTGATTAACATCACTTATTTCAACACTTTACGCTATTTTCTCCGGCAAGCGGGGGACAAGGCATGACTGACGATTTCGACAAGCGGCCACCGGACGAAGAACCGGACGACGATTTCGACTGGCTCAAAGATGTGCCAGATGAGCCGTCTAATCCCCGTTCAGGTAATAAATTGGGCTTCACCGGTGATTTAAGCTGGCGGAAAGAACTGCAAGATCAGTTCAATGACCAGCTTGAAGAAGCTAACGACGCCGATACACCGGATTGGCAGCAAACGGATAATCAACCCAAAGGCCAACCCGGCAAAGCGGGTAATTTAGGTTTCACAGGCGAATTGGATTGGTTGAAGGCTTCGGGACAGGGAGAAGCTGCGTCAGAAGCCAGTGAATCTGATGCACCTGAATGGCTGTCCACACCGAAGCAAGAGCAAGCTGCACCTGAACCAGAAATCGGTGATGCCGACGTACCCGAATGGCTGGCACGTATGGACCTGGCGCAAAGCAGTCCGCCAGTTGATGAAACGCCGGATGACGGTTCAGATGTTGATGATCCGATGGCGTGGTTACAGCAAGATGATATGTTTGATGCCGACGAGGAACCCGAGCCGGTTTCGTTGGACGATGATACGCCCGATTGGATGAAAGATTTAGGTGGCCCGCGATCTGTGGTCACCGAGGAACCGCAAGCCTCACAATCACTGCCGGATACAGGCGCGCTCGATTGGCTGCAAGAGTACGCGGCTGAACCCGCATCTGAAACCCCCTTCGCTGCTGAAGAAGCACCCGCGACAGCCGAGGCCGATATTCCCGACTGGTTAGCTGGTGCCTATGAATCCGATACGCCAGCAAACGAACCAACTGCTGCATCTTTTACCGATGAGCCGGAAGATGTTGTGGAACGGGCTGGTGATGTTGACCTGCCCTCTTGGTTGATGGATGAGACTCCGGCAGCGTTGCCCACTACGGGCGATCTATTTGGCGAGTTTGATACCGGAATGCTGCGCGAGGCTGCTGAAGCGGAATTCCCAGCGCCGCCAGTTATACCGGTGCCTGCGAACGAAGCGCCTGCTGAGCCGGTAACTAAAGGTCGCATCACGGATTGGCTGGAACGCGAGACTAACGCGGCAGCGGCCAAAATCGACCAGGATGATTTCCTGAATACACTGCCGGAATTTACATCGACCGGTGAATTTCCGGTTACGGCACCTGATGAACCACAATCGAAGCCGCTGCCGGATAACTGGTTCGACCAGAATGAACCGGAACCGTTTGATGCGGCAGATGGTGTACCTGACTGGCTAACCGAACTTCAGCAGCAGGGCGACCTGACAGTTGATGAGGCCAATATTCCAACGCTAGAACTCCCCGCGCAGGGTGGTTCCGGTTTCGACATGCCTTCGGATAATGATCTGTTTGCAGGATTGGGAGACGCACCTCCGGTGGGACAGCCTGCCGCACCTGCAACCGCATCCGGTGACTTCTTCAATACCGGCGAACTGCGGAATATTGACGATATTCTTTCGTCCTACAAAGATATTGAAACGGGCGTGAGCGACAAGACTGGCAATCTGGTTAATCAGGCCGACTTCGACATGGACAGCCTGCTATCCGATGCCGAGTTGGACAAGATCAGTACGCTGCGCCAAAGTGACGAACGTAAAGCCGAGTTCGGTGAGCTTTCGCCGGATGCACCGGATTGGCTGTCAGACATCGGTATGAGCGTTGGCTCGGATGACGTGTCGGCTGCCGCGATTGTGCGTAAACAGGCACAAAATGAACGCGACCTGGAAGATCTTCCTGATAATCTTCGAGCGCTCCATGCAGCGGGTTTGGATTTGCCATCACCGGTAGCCGATGATGCGCCCGATAATATGAAGGCGCTGCTGGTCGGTGTACCCGAAATTATATCGCCCGCGCCACTGAGGATCGGTAAGCCTGCATTGGCTGACGATTTGATGATGAACGCAGCGCAGCGCGAAAAAGTCAATTTGCTGCAATCATTGGTCGCGACCGATGACCAAAAAGAGCCGCAGCTATCCGCTATCGATGTAACGCTGGATGACTCGCCTGAATTGGATGATCTGGCAGGTGCAAGCAGCCGCAGCACACCGATTGTGGCCTCGACACGGCCTATCCGTCGCGCACGCCCCAAGATTGATCGCATATTAATTGCCGCTGTTTTAGCTGTAGCCATTATTCTGCCGTTCGTGGTACGCGGCTTACGTATCGGGCAACTGCCGCCGGTGAGTTTTGTGGCTGGCAGTCCACAGGATATCGCGTTTGGTCGCGTGGCTAATCTGCAACCGGGGGACCGTGTACTGATCGCAGCCGAGTACGGGCTGACCGATGCGGCTGAACTGGATACTACGCTAGATACATTGCTGCGCCATATTTTCTCGCGCGGAGCTATTCCGGTGATCGTCAGCACCAATCCGGTCGGGCTGCTCCATGCCAAGAATGTGGTCGAGCGCGGCGTGGTTTCTGGCCTCGACATCAAGGGCGACAACAGCGTCGGTGTGAACGTTACGCCCGGCACCGGGATCAACCGCTTCGGACGGGTGATTAAACTTAATGTCGATTATGTGATCGCACAGTTCATCGCAGGTGAAACCATCGGCCTGCGTAACTTCAGTCAAAACCTCACCAGTTCGCTGGCGATTGATTTGAATGGCAAGCCCACCAACTTGCAAGTGACATCCTTTAACGATTTTGCGTTGATCGCAGTTATTGCCGAGCGCAGTGATGATGTACGCCGCTGGGCGGAGCAAGTTGCGCCACTGAGCAGCAACCCACTCCTGATCGCCGTGAGCCAATCTGCCGCACCGATGGCCGAGCCGTACACCACCGGCAATGCCAATGGGATGCTGGTTGGTTACAAAGATGCGTATACCTACCGCGCCATTTTGGATGCTCAGGCACCACTAGCGCCGATCGCTGGCGCGACCAATATACCAACGGTTGTGCCGACCAAGCCGCCGACAGCCACACCCATTCCGCCAACGGCAACCATCGTGGTGACTGCCACAATGACCTATACACCCAGCGTGACGCCGACGATCACCCGTACACCGACCATCACGCGCACGCCGACGATTACCAAGACGCCGACCATCACACCGACGTTTACAGCAACGGCTACGGTAACTTTCACACCGACCAATATTCAAGCCACCAGCTTGCCACCGACATGGACACCGACCACACTTCCGGGTGGCAGCAGTGATATTGGCTCACAAGGTTTGATCATTACCGGCGTGGTCAACGTGTCGGATGCGGTCAACGTGCGTGATAATCCGGCACGGAGTGGAAAAGTGGTTGCTGCCTTGCAACCGCGCACCAATGTCCAAATCATCGGGCGTAATGAAGATGGCACCTGGTTGCAAATCAAGTTGGCCGATGGCACTGAAGGTTGGGTATCGGCACAGTTTATTCGCATCAACGAACCGGGAACAGGCACACCGACGACACCGACACCTGTGGCCTATGGAGTTGATCCGAATGCCTATGTGTCGCTGCTTTCCGACTCGAATTATCAGCAAGCTTCGCCCACACCGGAACCGACGCTCACCGCACAGGCTCCGCCTTTGCTGGCTGCTCCGGCGGCTGCACCGCTGCCCGCGCAAGGGGCATCTGCCCCGCGAACACCGTATCGCGATCAACGCTGGTACGGTATGACACTCGGCTTACTGGCCGTTATCGGCATTATCACACTCGGCGCGATCATCAATATCGTGCGCGGACTGTTTCGAAGGGGGCGCAAGTGAGTGGTGAACAGATCGGCCTATGGGCCGGGTTTGTCTTCACGTTAATGGTATTCAGCTACCTGTTAGGCGATAACTTCCTCTACCGGTTGGCGATTTATGTCTTTACGGGTTTATCGGCGGGTTATATCACGCTGGTCACGGTGGAGAGTGTTTTGCTACCGTGGTTGAATGGCACATTGTTATTACCCGGTGCCGATGTCGCATCACGCGCATTGGGGCTGGTTCCATTTATCATCGGTTTGCTGCTGCTCTTTAAGGCTTCACCACGATTGGGGCGCGGTGGGAATATCGCCATCGCTTTCATCATCGCGGTGGGTACGGCGGTCGCCCTTGCGGGCGCGATTGCCGGTACAATGATTCCGCTGGCGCGTTCTACCAGCAGCGCAGTTGCCCTCGACCCGCTGAACGGCTTCTTGATCTTCATCGGTGTCGCCAGCACTCTGGCTTACTTTCAATATCTGGCACGGCGTAAGGCCAATGGTCAGATCGAACGCCGTTTACTCACCCGCGCGGTCGGTGTGGTGGGCCAGGGCTTCATCGTGATCACACTGGGGGCGCTGTATGCCGGAGCCATCTTGACCAGCCTGACTATTTTTAGCGAGCGCATCGCCTTTATACTGGCGCGGATTACGGGAGGCTGATGAACGTGTCTGAACAACGTTCAGGTTCAATCCTAGCAGTCGATTTTGGCAATGTGCAAACCCGCGCGCTGCTCATTGATCTCGTGGATGGATTTTACCGGTTGGTGGCGCGTGGTGATACACGTACAACGGCTGGCTTCCCCGCGAATGATGCCCGTCTGGGACTCAACCGTGTGGTCGAGCAGATTACTGGCGTCACCGGACGCAAGCTGCTGACCAACGATGGTAAAGTTATTTCACCGGAACAGAATGACCGCTCCGGTGTCGATTACTTTGTGATGACTGCCAGCACCGGACGCACCATGCGAACGGTATTGGTGGGACTGGTGCCGGATGTGAGCATTGCCAGCGCACGGCGGGCATTGGCCGGAACGTATGTCGAGATCGTCGAGTCGATGACGTTGGAAGATGGGCGTTCGCAAGAAGAAGAAATCAACGCCATCGTCGCCAGCCGTCCGGATTTGATTTTTATCGTCGGTGGTATGGAAGGTGGCGCAGAAGAACCGGTGCTGCGGCAAGCACGCGTCGTCCAACAAGCGCTGCGTCTGATCAAAGGTGGTCGCAAACCGGCAGTACTATATGCAGGCAACTCGGCGCTGGGACCAACCATGCGCGATCTGTTTGGCACATTGGCGACGATTTTTATCGCGCCCAACATCCGTCCCACATTGGATGAGGAAGAACTGGAAGGCGCACAGGCACAGTTGGCATTGGTTTATAACGACCAACAGGCCAAACGCGGCGGCTTCGGTGCGCTCACCCGTATGAGCCGCAATGGTGTGCTGCCAACCGCCCAAAGTTATAACTTGATCACCGATTATATGGGACAATCCAGCGGTCATCATATTCTGACGGTGGATATTGGCAGCGCCGTTGGTATTATGGCGGCCTCGGTTGATAAACATGTTACCACCAGTATCCGCACCGACATCGGTTTGGGACACAGCGCCGACTCGCTGTTGGGTGCTGTGGGCGAAGATGCGATAACCCGCTGGCTGCCGTTCATCACTGCCCCGAACCAGATCCGGCATTACGCGCTCAATAAGACACTGGTGCCGGGGAGCGTCCCGGAAACGGTCAAAGGAACATTTCTCGAACACGCTTTTCTACGTGCGGGAATCGGTGCGCTGGTGGAAGCTTCCCGCCCGACATGGAGCAAGCAGCTAAGCACACCTCAAAACGCGCTTACGCCCCATTTCAACACCATCATCGGTGCCGGCGCAGGGCTGACACAAACGGGATCATCGGGTTTCGGCGCACTGCTGTTATTAGATGCTTTACAGGCGACCGGCGTGGCACACATCCAGATGGATACGTTCGGTGTGGTGGCAGCACTCGGTTCACTGGCCTACAGCAATCCGGAAGCCGTCGTTCAAGTGTTGGAGAGCAGCAGCCTTGAGACACTCGGTACGGCTTTTAGCTTAACGGGTATACCAGCCATCAACCGCCCGGTGATGCACGTCCGCATCAAGACATCGGATGGGCAAGTGG
>JBGAHG010000039.1:0-72154 GCA_044226325.1 Aggregatilineales bacterium | reverse complement strand
AGGTGCGTATCCCTACCAGAAATCATCGACATGGCAATAACGTTCGGTTAAATTCATCTTGGGACTCCTTTCTTTTTTTCAGCTTGGAAAAGCATATCGCTTCTCCGAAAGGTGTCCCACCTTATCCATAACTCACGTTAATTATTTCCCAATCGGCTGCTTTACCCGGCAAAAGAGGCTCAATTTCATGGCCTTCTTGCCATAGAAATGCTTTTCCATTTGGGGCGAGAGCAGTTAATCCTTCATAGGGGATGGGTATAATTTCGCCGTTCTCAGCTAGGATTTCCCATGCAGTTGAGACTGGTTTTAGCTTGGCCCCCTTGCCGTTAGGCAATTGTAATAGGGTGGGGTAGTCAAGTTCATTTGCTGGTGTGTTTCGGGTTGTATGAGCTGCCATTCGTCGTTCATCGTTTGCGTTGCTACCCACCACGAACCTTGATACATCACCCACATAATTCGGGGCAGATAATCGGTATGAGCAATTGTTTGTCGTTGTACTTCCCATTGCTATCAATTGATTCAAGCCAGAGATTTTGGTCATTACTGTCTACTCGGAAGACAGTATGGGAAATTTCACTTCCCCACCCAACAAGATTTGGCAAATTGAACATGCGCGCATCACCCATGTTCATCATGAGTCCGCGGACAACCATCGTGCTCGTACTAGTTTTGCGATCGTAAATAACGACATTTCCACCTTCTTGAGTTCCATCCAACGTGAACCATGCTAGCTTTTGGCTATCGGGTGACCAAACCGGACTACTTCGATACACAGCCTTGTCTTGCGGCTGAGCTGCAATAAGAACCGAGTGATATGTTTCCCTATTCATGAGCCAAATGTCCATTGGATCATCACGATCAGGATCAAACGTGTATTCACCCTGTACCGCTTTTGATACAACTGACTCTGCAATTGCGGCAAAGGCTATCGTTTTTCCATCTGGTGCGAGTGTAGGTGCCGTTATGTTACCCAGAGAAGTTATAGGAATAGGGGCTTCACCGAATGTGTAGGTATACAGGTTACCGTAGCGCCACGACCAAACCGCAGGGTTTTCTCGCCTAAGCAGAATCATTCCCTGTAAAGGTTCCGCTGCTTGAGCTTGCATCCCACCTAGGAGTATCAGCCAGATAATAGTGAAAAGTCGCCGTATATCCCCCTCCAATCGGCTTATCTTTAACTATAATACGCAGATAAAAAGGGATATATTCGAGGCGTAGATTGAACGGCGGTTAAGCGCCCAAACTCTCGATAAAGCGCTTCAATGTCTCGATAGCAGTGTCATATTCGTCGAGCGGTAGGTGTTCGTTAGGTGTATGGTCAAGGTTACTATCACCTGGTCCGTAAGCCACCATCGGGCATGTCCACCGCGCAGCAACCGTATTCATATCGCTTGTTCCGGACTTCAACACAAACCCCGGTGTCGCACCCTGAGCGCGAATAGCACCCATCAGTCCACGCACTAACGGATTTCCCCGGTCAGATTGGTAAGCAATTTCCTGACCGTAAATCCGTAGTTGACCATCAGGTTGAGCGATGGCTTTCAGAGCCTGTTCAATATCATCAGGTGCAATACGGGGCGGCAGTCGGAACGAGACATGCATCGTGAGGGTTTCATTGAAATAATCGGAACTGGTGTTAATTGATCGTAGACCGGGTAATAATTGGTCGAATGCGCGTTCGACTCCGGCATTTTCACGGTCGGCCCAATCCAATACCCGCTGCCAGAATTCTGACCCTAGCGCACCCACAGTGGGTTCTGGGCGAGCTGTATGCGCCACTTCACGTCTTAAAGTGTATTCAACGAGCACACGTCCCTTATAGCCCAGCGTAATACGATTGCTGCTGCTTGGCTCGCCGATGATACAGTAGTCGGGAGTGAAATGTTCACTGACGTAATTCGATCCCTTACCACTGGCAATTTCCTCTTCTACACAGCCTGCCACGATTACGCGCCAGCCTTCAGGTATGGCGGCTTGTGAGGTGGCTTCGGCAAAGGTGCAGAGCGAACCTTTGGCATCCACGCTACCACGCCCATACAGCGCATATCCAGCGCTGAGTTCAGAGAACGTTTGGGTGATTGTTTCTTGTTTATTATCAATCTTTTCAACCCGCACTGGAATGTCACCGGGGAAAGTATCGATATGTCCTAACAAGATCAAGGTATGCGGAGCATTAGTCGCACCGCGTATACCAAAAGCATTGCCAGCCTCATCAGCATAGGCTTCAAAGCCGCGTTCGCTCATCCAGCGTACCAAATATTGAACAGCAGGTGCTTCGAGCGTTGAAGGGCTGTAACGTTTGACGAGTTCGTAGAGTAAGTCAGTATGCATAGTATTGGGTAACAACTTTAGATTTGGCTAGATAAAAGTATCTGGTATGTCATGAAGTAGAACGCGCAGCTTATACATATGGCAAGTGCTAAATTGCGCCAATTACGTCTATCGCCTGCGACTGCCACAGCATACACACTTAAAACGGGTATGACTGGAGCTGCAAATCGATGTTCAGGTATTGTCGCCACAGCATACATGAGCACGTATAGGCTTGTTTTGTTCAGTATAACAAAAGCCGGATTAAAAACGATAGCGTCTAGTCGCCCGTTAAAGCGGAGAATTATTTGCTGGAGCATGTAAATAAATGCTGTTAGTGGAATGAGCCCCCACCAAAAAACCATGTTGGGTTGGTTAATGGTGCTTTGCCTGTAAGTAGACCATTCGTAATGCTGGAATATGCCAACAAATTTAGCAAGGATAATAGCGACTGCACTGAGTGGCTGTTGCAGCACAGCCAGTAATGGTGTGGCGTTACTATTATCAATAGCCGTTTTTCGGTCAGCAGCAACATAATAAATGCCTGTAGGACGATCTTTTGAACCGATGTACGTCTCATATTTGTAAGTGTAAAAAGTCTCTTGTAAATGCAAACGCAAGAATTCGTTGGCTGCGCTGCCTACTAAGCTAAAATTGCCTTCATTTTGATAAGTAATGCTGTATTGGAAGCCTACGATGAAGATAAGCGGGATTGCGATCTGTACTATTCGGAATAGTGCAGTTTTGAGGTTAATTTTCTCAGTGATTGACCTTATAGCTGAAAGAGGCTTCCATCCTTGTTGGCTCAGCGCGCGTAAGCCATAAATTACGATAAGAAATCCTACATATGCGATTCCCCAGGTTTGATGAAACGGCCTAATAACTGTTACTGTAGCCAATATCGTACTAAGCAATAACCACTTGGTTTGGAATTTTGAAATCGATATCCAGAAGAACAATGTCATGAGAAAGGCTGTAAAGCTGTCGGTTAATATGTCGTGTGTTAGGCCGAGTAGAACAGCGTTGAACTGGACGATGGCAAAGCATGCTAGAGCTAGCAGCGGATGAGTTCGTCGGGGTGTAATAAACCTTTTGAGAATAGATACGGCCAGGAAAGAAGTAAGCGTATGAAAAACGAATTGTACAACGACGATCATCCCTTCAGATTGGGCATGATCTGCCGTAGGATTCGTTCGCAAAATGATACTCACGAACAGTGGATATCCATAAGTGCGAAGCGGGTCTGCAGCAGCCATTATTCCCTTAGCATTAATGGTTTGTGCTAGCCGAAAATACTGACCGGCATCCAAGTAAAGAATAACTTGATGTACTACTAAATTATGGATGACGATCCACGAAATCAGGACAATAACAGCGATGATCGCATAGTAAATGGGCGAATTCTCTTTAAGACGTGTGAGCATGGATTTGTCTATTCTATAGAGAGTATGTATGTAATAAAGTGTAGTCTATAAAAGCAGGATGGATGACGCCCGCTTGTCTTAATGAAATGAACAGCCATAAAGACTGCAACAATTTGTAACCATCCTTTCTGTTAGCCAGTTAGACATCAGTGCTAGAGTTCGCTACACTCATTTGTATTAATTTCATGTTCCTACAACACGACAGATATCAATGTTCACCAATCGTAATGATTTACTTCACCGCAATTTAGCACAGTTTAACTATGGCATTGCCGTCACCGATGTGGATGGTGATGGTGATTTTGAATGGTTAATCGCAGGCTACGGTTTTCCCAACAGCGTATTCAAATGGACTGGAACCGCATTTGAGAATGTCACTCCGGCTGCCTTGGCAGATGCAGGGCGGCAGGCTATAGGAGTCGCTGCTGCAGATTTAGATGGGGATGGGGATGAGGAAATTTACATCCTCAACACAGACAGTTTTCAAGGGAAAAAACTGTTTGCAGATCGACTATTTGACCGCAGTGAGGGTGAATGGACAGATTTATTTGGTCTGCCTGCACACCGCGATGTGATGAATTTGACCGCCGGGCGCTCTGTCATTGCCGTTGACCGCGATGGTGATGGAATATACGGCTTTTTTGTCTCGAATTATGGTGGTCCAATGCGCCTATACGAGTTGGATGAAGATGGGCGTTTGCAAGATGTTGCCCCGCGCGTGGGTTTGGCCCTAACAACGGGTGGTCGTAGTGCCGTATCACTGCCTTTACTCACCACTCGCATGGATATTTACGCCGGAAACGAAGATGGACCAAACTATCTGTTTTTGAATACTGGAGAAGGTACTTTTGAAGAAGTCGCCGAGATGGCAAATCTCACAGATGTAAACCACCATGCGCGTGGTTTAGCTGTTTTGGATGCCAACGATGATGGCTTGTTCGACATCGTATGTGGTAATTGGGAAGGTCATCACCAACTTTTCCTCCAGAATTTTGGTGGCAAATTTGAGGATGCAGCCCCGCCTGAAATGGCTGCACCCAGCAGGGTGAGAACGGTAATTGCTGCTGATTTTGATAATGATGGCTACGAGGAAATATTTTTTAACAACATAGGTCAACCTAATCGTCTTTTTGGTCGACGTAACAAAAAATGGATTTCTATTGAGATTGGTGATGCTCTCGAACCCAATGGCTTGGGTACTGGTGCGGCAGTAGCAGACATGGATGGAGACGGTCGTCTTGAGCTTTTGATCTCGCATGGCGAGAGTGCTATGCAGCCTTTATCGCTATATTACACGCCCGACAACACGAACCACTGGCTTCGTATACTCCCTTTCACGATTCACGGAGCGCCTGCCCGTGGCGCTTTAGTAACACTCTTCGCTGGTGGTCGAACCCAGCGCCGGGTCATCGATAGTGGCAGCGGTTATCTCTGCCAGATGGAACCAGTAGCTCATTTTGGCTTAGCTGGCACCACAGAAATAGACCGCGTCGAAGTAAGATGGCCGGATGGAGCAGTTTTTACGTTAAATCATCCCGGTATTGACCAGCTAATCAAGGTTCGACACCCCTACGGTATCTAGTTCCTTTCGAGTTTTTCAATCCTTAACCAATTCGATGTTTCAGTATTCGTGCTGCATGACAATTGTCATTACGGTAATTTATGTTTGTCTGCCTGTAAGCATATTAATAACGTGTGACGATTTTGGTTATATACTTGGTATTGAATAATCAGTAACATTGGTTAAAATAAAATTATCAAAATCGGTTAAACATTTGTAATGAGTGTTTTGTGTAACTCATCCATAACTGTAAAATATAAACAACCGAGGCTGCTAAATGACGATGCAAAAGCGCATCTGGCTATTTGTACGTGAAAATCCCATTCCGTTTATCGCATTAATTGGACTTGTTTTAGGAGTGATTGCTCGCTTCGGGGCAGGGCGTATTGATGTTTCAGATATTATCTGGCTGGTAACGCTGGTCATCGGCGGCGCGCCAGTTGTCTATGAAACAATCAAAGGCATGCTGCATGGTAACTTCGCTTCCGATGTTGTGGCGATGCTGGCGATTATCACAGCAGTGCTAACGCAAGAATATTTTGCTGGCGTGATCATTGTCCTGATGCAGTCTGGTGGCGAGGCACTCGAAAATTACAGCCTCCGTCGTGCATCTTCTTCGTTAGAAAAACTGCTTGCACGCGCACCTCGAATCGCGCATCGACGTACTGACTCCCAAATTGAAGATATTCAGGTTGAGCAGGTACAAATTGGCGATACTTTGGTCGTGCGTTCAGGTGATCTAGTTCCCGTAGATGGTTCTCTTATCACAGAACAAGCTATCATCGATGAGGCTGCACTGACAGGAGAACCACTTGCTGCGCCCAAGATCATTGGTGAGGCGTTATTGAGCGGCAGCGTCAATGCTGGAGATGCTTTTGAGATGAAAGCAACACAGCGCAGTGTCGATAGCAAATATGCCAAAATCGTGGAATTAGTACGCAAAGCGCAGGAAGAAAAGCCACCGTTGCAGCGGCTTGCAGATCGCTATGCGGTTTGGTTTACACCCGTAACGTTGGTGATGTGCGTTCTGGGTTGGTTGATTACTGGCAATCCCCATACGATCCTTTCAGTATTGGTTGTAGCCACACCTTGTCCGCTAATTTTGGCGGTTCCAGTAGCGATCATCAGCGGCATTAATCGTGCAGCCAGCTTCGGAATTATCGTGAAGGGTGGTACAGCTATCGAACAAATTGGTCGGGCACAAGCTATCATCTTCGATAAAACGGGTACATTGACTTTCGGGACACCTAGAGTTGATCAAGTTATTGGGTTTAACGGTACGACCCCCGCAGATATTATTCGGTTAGCAGGGGGTGCAGAGCAGCTATCTGGACATGTGTTAGCGCAATCGATGGTTCAATCAGCGCTTAAACAGAATGGTTCACTTTCGATGCCAACAGATGTGCACGAAGTGCCAGGTTATGGTCTTGAGGCCCAGGTGGACGGTCATCACGTGATTGTTGGTTCACCAAAATTCATTCTAGACAGCACAGGACAAACACTTCCAACTACAAAAATGGTTGAAAATGAACTTTCTACTTACGTTGCGATTGATCGTCAACCCGCAGGGGTTATCTCTTTTACGGATCAACTTCGCCCGGGTGTAGCTGAACTGATGGCACGTTTGAAAACCTTGGGCGTGAAACATACTGCTATGTTGACTGGAGATCGCGAAGATCATGCTCGTGAGATTTCTAAGGCGGCGCATCTTGATGGCTTTGAGGCTAACTTGCTCCCTGAAGGCAAAGTAGATTCGGTGAAAAAGCTCAGGCAGCAGTATGATCCAATTGTCATGGTAGGCGATGGTATTAATGATGCTCCCGCGCTGGCGACGGCTACAGTCGGTGTGGCGATGGGCGCACACGGCACTGGCATCTCAGCCGAGGCAGCCGACATTGTACTGTTGGTGGATGATATCAGCCGTGTGGCCGATGCGGTGGAAACCGGTCAACGGATGCTGCGTGTGGCGAAGCAAAGTATCTACATCGGATTAGGCCTTAGTTTCGGGTTGATGGTACTGGCAGCTTTTGGCCTAATTCCACCGGCTATCGGCGCATTGTTTCAGGAAGTTATTGATGTAGCCGTCATCGTGAACGGTTTGCGCGCACGCTGATCAGGCTTGCTTAGAACCGATTGTAATCAGGTGCGAACTGGCACCCATGAAGGTCGGTTCGGTTTCGGTCATACGCAGTAGCTCCAATATGCGTTCACGTAGAATGGGGTTATCCCACTCACTGGCTAAGTCGGTGTCCATATAAGCGACACCTTCTACAGCCATTGACACTTTTACTTCGAAGCCAGCGTCTTTGACTTCGCTTATTATTTCTTCCGGCTTATGAAAATACGCAGTTGTGAAATATTTTGGATTGCCGGTCGTATTACGGTGCTGACCGGTTAACAGAGCGTGATTTACGATGTCAACGAACTGCTCATCAACAATACGATTGTTCTTCATGCTGTCCATCATGCTAGCGAAGCGTGAGATGGTGGCAGTAAAGACCAGCCCGCCGGGTTTTAGAATGCGGTAGGCCTCTTTGAGAGCTTGCAACCGGTCGGAGCGCTCGGTGAGGTGATAAAGCGGCCCAAAAAGCAGTACCACATCGGCACTGTTATCCCCAAAATCAAGTTTACGCGCATCACCGAGGCGGACACTAGCAAGCGGGAAATCTGGCTGTTCGGCGGAGGCTTGCTGCGCCTGCTGAACATGTAATGGCATTAAATCAACAAGGTGAACCAGGTAGCCTCGCTGCGCTAACCATAAGGCATACACACCAGCGGCTCCACCCACATCGATAATGACACCTTGTTTGGGTAAAGAACGCCCGAGTATATCTTTCGTCCGCACCTGTTCGAGCGAACAGGTTTCATTATCGAGGCGATTTTTCTCCCACCCGAGATTATGAAATGCAGCCAATTCATCCATGTGTTTGCTCCAAACGCTTTACTGTTGGCAGTATAGTATATTTGGTTTTTAAGTGATTATGAAGGGTCATTAAGGATCGAATGTTTTGGGTTGTAGACATAATTGGTGCGCTTGTAGGCCAAGTCAAATCCTGTTCGCTGCATATTGTGGTATGACGGATTCGGGTAGTCAGGTAAGTCGTCGCTGGTTTCAGTGATAACCCATTTACAACCTGCTTCGGCGGCAGCCTGGACACGCTTTGCCATAATCGCACCTTGAGCACCACGCTTACGGTGCGAGGGTAATGTACCACCAATACCCAACCACCCAATCCCATCATGGATGTAGATTGCTCCAGCAGCGACGGGCCTGGTCTCATCATAGGCAACGAAGTGCTGCCAGCCCGGACGCCCCACCAGAGCAGTCATCCATGGAATGATGAACGGTGGCATTCCAAATGATTGAGCAGCAACATGAGCAAAGTCCAAAGCGCGATTAGATTGGATGCGCTCGATCCGCAGCGTAGTCGAGACAGTCATCAATGTGTCAGGCTGGCGAATCATTTTCACCCACTTGTCGGACTGCTTGTAGCCATGCTGCACTAGCCAACCGGTTAACTGTGGTGGCTCAAAGATGTTTGCAAGGTGAACTGCGTGAGCCGGGATACCTGCCTGTGTATAGAGTCGTGTCGCATTAACGATTTGGCTTTCAGTGGCTGGTTCATCGAAACCTAGGCATAGGACACGGTTAAAGAGGGTGATCGGTAGCCTAGGTGTCATAAGTGCGATGGCTGACCCGATGCGTTCGACATGGCAACCAAGATCGGGCGGGGCGGCAGCGAACATATCGATGAAACTTTTGGCCTCACCATATTCGACGATATGGGCAAGTTCTAATGATGAATAAGTGTTCATGTCTTGGCCTGATTTACGCGACTGGCAGTGGTCTTTTCAGCCTTCCGGGTGGCTTGTTGGAGCGAACCATAGCATTGACGAAGAAGTTCTTCGCAGCGTAACCAATCGGCAGCTGGATTGGGCGATGTGTGACTGGTAATGGTATCCAGTACATTGTTGGCCTCAACGCGTAATTCACCGGATTGTTTGGCCTGATCAGATGTGAGACCAAAGATGGCGGCGTGCAAGGCAATCATCGTTTGGATGAATGGTGTTTTATCAGGCAGTCCGGAGAGGCGGCGATGTTCATCCCAATAACGGGCTTCGAGGGTGGCAACTTGCTCCGGATCAAACTGGAGACCGGAATGATGGCGGGCGATGCGATAGAACTTCTCTAAATTGGTGCGGATAGCGGCCTCGTCGTGTTCTTTGGGAACCCATGCGACTGATGCTCTGGTGATGTAATAGGCAGCGAGTAGTGACACGGGAAAAGGAATATGAAACTGTTCCTGTGCCAGCGCGACCACCAAGCGCAATAATTTGAACCATGCGTGATCATAATAGGCTTTCCAGCCTTCGACTTCGTAATGGGCAACCTGTTCAGGATTAAATTGAAATGTTTGGGCAGCCATTGTTTCCCCCTGTAATACTTAACTATCTTTTATTACGTCAGGGTGTGGACTGTTGGATTTTAATCAGTTCTATCAGATGCACAAATGACATAATTTCCGCTGAAATGTCAGGCGGGAAGTACGGGAGCTGCCGCTGAATTGGCACTTTTGTGCGGCGGGTGTGTTACCGGATGCCGCTGAGTGCCGCATTTCGCTCCCGTGTAACCGCCGCGTCATCGGGGGTGTGCCGCGGCAGTGGATAGACGGGAGTGAGCCGCTGAATTGTTGCAATAAGTGCCAATACGATCGTTTTAGTCAAAGAGGCACGAAGAACACAGGGAAGCTGCAAAGTATCCATCATGCCTCCTAGCCAGATTTAAGCGACGAAGTGCTTGAACTGTGGCAAATATTGCTTATTCTGCTCAAACATCTGGTTAACCATCTTGTGAATTTCGTCCATCGAGCAGACAGCGGCGGTCAATGGGTCGTGCAGGATGGCCTGGAACACCATACGCGGATTGCCGGTGAGCGAAGCTTCGACGGCCATTTCTTCAATGCTTGAACTGAGATTGGCAAGGGCAGCACACTGCGGCGGCAGTGCACCGACATGTACCGGACTAAAACCTTTGCGACTGGCCCAAACGGGAACTTCAACACAGGCATTTTGCGGCAAATTGGTGATGAGATCGGTATTGGTCACATTGCCATAGAACTCAAACGGGTCGCCGCCGAGCAGGGCATTGATGATATATGAGGCAAATTCATGACCGCGTTCCAACGGGAATGAAGCCATATCAGCCAGCCACTTTTGATTTTCTTCAGCCGGGTTGGCATTGCGCTTTTGGTACTCGGTGACGATGTATTCATAGACACCGGGATTCCAGCCTGTGCCGTGTGTGCAGTATTTTTCGATGAGGTCGGGGCGTTTGCGGAACCATGCGTTGTATTCGGAGTTGTGACCGCTGGATTCGGTGATGTAATAATCGAGGTTGAGGAACATCTCGTTGCGAACAATTTCTTCGTTGTAGACTTCGGGACGTTCGGTGATGGCCTTGCGAATGAGCGGGTAAGCATCCTGCCCATTCCACTTGAAGTTAAGATACCATGCCATGTGATTAATGCCAGCGCAGGTATAAGTCACTTCATCAAATGGCGCGTTAATCCATTTGGCAAGCATCTCGGCGGTCCCCTGTACGCTGTGGCACAGGCCAACCATCGGGATTTTGCTTTCACGGGTGATGGTACGGCAGAGCATTGCCATCGGGTTGGTGTAGTTCAACAGGTAGGCGTTAGGAGCGTAGCGCTCAATATCATGCACAATATCCAGCATAGTCGGTATGGTACGCAGATAGCGGAAAATGCCGGATGGACCGCGTGTATCCCCGATGTTGATGTCCACACCATACTGTTTGGGAATTTCGACATCATGGCGGAATACTTCTACCCCGTGCGCGTTGATGGTGATAATGACAATATCGGCACCTTCGAGCGCAGCAGCACGATCGGTAGTGGTTTCGAGTTTGGCCGGATAATGGCCCCGCTGGATTATGTTATCAACTGCTTGACGTGCAGTTTCAAGGCGCTCGGCATGGGTATCGACGAGCACCAGATGGGCATCGGCAAGCGCAGGAAAAGTGAGAATGTCGCGGGTGAGATTACGCGTAAACACACGGCTCCCAGCCCCTATAAAAACTATTTTGGTCATAATACTTTTGTCCTCCGACTAAAGGTGACAGTGATCAAGAAAATTAGATTTGCTCAGCGGGGAGTGTGCCACCATTCGCGGCTGCTCGTCAAACGAAATAGGTTATAGGTGGATACGAGAACAATAAAGCAATTTTCACCACAAAGCCATAGGAACAAAAGAGAAAAGTACATAGCGATAAGTCAAGAATAGCAGAAATTGGGATGCTTAGGGTTACATTTTGGTAACTTTTTCGTCATGAAAGTCTTAACTATTTTGAGGGAGAGCAAGCCGAAATGTGTTGGCGGGTGGTTTAGAAATGGTATGCTAGGCCAAATTGGCTTAGTTGAATAGGTGTAGATCGCTTATGACAAAGTATTTAAAACGGACTAGACGGCCAACTTCGCTAGGGGTGATTATCGCTATCATTATTGCGGTTATCGCTGCGTTGCAAAGCGCTCAAAAGACAAATGCGCCGGCTCCGACGGCAACTGGCCTTATTACGCAAATGTTTATGACGGCCACCGCTGCCCCCAATACACCGACAGCTGCTGTAATGTTGTCACCAGGTGCAACTGTGCTGCCAACTCTGGTGAGTACTTCCTCATCGCCTACACGCGTAGTGCCTACGGATCTGCCGGGATTAGTAGTCACACCTATGAGCGGTACATTGTATGAAGTGACAGGCAGCGTAAATGCATTAGGCTGTCCTGATACACGCTGTAAAGTGATCAACCTCTACAAGAAAGATAATATTATCGTCGTGACAGGAACAGTAATGGGTACGACTTATAAAACCAAGAAGACGCGCATCTGGTATCAAGTGATTTTCCATGACGGCAGCAAAGTTTATGTACATGGCTCGTATGTCAAGCCGCACGAGGCATGAAAAAACTTAGGATAAAATCTTAAGCAACTCTGAAGCAGTTGTGATTAGATCACGCGCCAATCCCGTTTGCCACGCTTGTTCGAAGGCGGTTTTGCCTCGTTCAGCTTTCATCTTGTCTATTGTAGAGTCTCCAAGTGGGCTTCGTAAAAACCATCCTTGTTGACTTATTGGGTGTGTATACCAGAGTCCCATACACTCAATTGCCAGCTCCTTATTATCTACTTGCCACAGCAATAAGGCAGCAAGTGGTAAACTGAGCGTCATGATAGGGGTGCTGTTGGCCGCGAGAGCTGAACGCAAAACGGCTTGCAAATATTCTTGTGAGCTTTTGAAGTCACGTAGACCGAATTTAGCCATCGCATGTCCCCAATTGATAAACATCATCATGAAGGGATTAAAAGCAACTATGAGCCGAGCGTCACTGAGATAAAGGTCTGCTTGCAGATATTCACCACGTAGATTCGCTAAAAGGCCGAGTAAATAGTTGAAAACTTTTGGATATGAGCTGCCAACGGTTTCGGCTGCCTCTGTTGTCCGTTGGAAGAACTGGTTTGCATCATCAAAATCACCCCGCACTAATCGTAAAAGCCCAAGTGTTCCGGTGGTATGAACGACCATGATCCAGTTGCCGAACCTTTGGGCAAGGGTAAGTGCTTCCTGTTCATAGGCGTCGGCAACAGTGTATTCACCGCTAAAAAATGCTTCTGCTCCAAGCTCATGTAGACAAAATATTAGCCCGACTTGATTATTCATCCTTCGGTAAATGTGATAGCGTTCTTGGTGAGCAGCTTTTCTTTCTGATGATTTTCCGATTACTCCAAAGCTGAACGCTAATTCCTTTAATACTTTGGCTACATTATGCTCGTCATTCAGTTCACGAAAGAGCGTTAGCGATTTCTCAAGCTCTTGCAATGCTTTTATTTCGTCGCCTTGGTACGAGTATCTTATGCCGATGGTACTGAATATAAATGCAATTGCTCGCTTATCTTGGAAGTGTTCAGCAAATTGCAAGGCTTGTTGGGCTGTATCGTCGACATTATCGATATTATCCGCCACTAAACATTTTATATAAAGCAAGTAAGTTTGTGCTGGATGGATGGGCACCTTTGGCAGCCGGAGATCACGTACCGATTCTTGCATGTTATATAACTGCTGACCTTCAACCATTTCTGTATATATGACCAGTGTTTCCCACATCTTCACGATATTGTCATAATCTAGATGGATAAGTGCCGACTGCCACGCGGAGAAGATGTTAGTCATATCTACTTGAATGGCGTGAAGTGCCGCCAACTGTTGTCCACTTTTGAGATCTGATAGTTGAGTATGCAAGAATTCAGAGTAATAAGCGGTATGTGCCGAAGTGACTTCATCAAACTCACCACAAGCAAGGAGTCGTTCCTTTAAGAATTGATCTATGAGTGGGTGAAGATCGTAGCGGCCTTCGCCCGTTACCTGTACAAGTGAATAATCAACGAGGCGTGCTAGTATATGCATGGATGCGCCAGTCACAGTATGAAGCGCCGCAGAAGTGAAACCGCCACGAAAAATGGATAATGCCCGAAGTATCTGTTGATCACTCTCTAAAAGTAATTTCCATGACTGCTCAAATACTTGTTGAATACTATGATGCCGATCCGGCAAATCTTGCAACGGTGCTGCAACCAAATCTAGATTATGGGTTAAGTTCTGGGCGATTTCTTTACATGTTAATACACGCAACCATGATGCCGCCAACTCGATAGCAAGCGGCATTCCTTGTGTCAATTGGCATATTCGTTGGATCTGATGTTTTTCATTCGATACCTCCACCCCTACACGTTTTGCGCAGGCGTGGAAAAGGCGAAATGCGTCGAATTCATCGAGGTATTCAACGCCCTCAAGATTGGGGAAAGCCATGCCGCTTACAGGCATGATCCATTCCTCACGAACTTGTAGAGGGATACGGGAAGTGATGATAATTTTTATATGTTCAGCCTGGTGCAGGATGTCAAGTATTTCATTTTTGGACTTTACGAGATGTTCAAAATTGTCGAGGACGAGTAATAGCTCCTTGAGGCGTAAAAAATCGAGGACCTGTTGATGTGGCTTTTGACCACTAGAGGCAAATAAGCGGCATGATTGTGCGATTGCACTTATCACTTGATCTGGCGATGGAACTGATTCGAGCGCAACGAAATATGCTCCGTCCTTAAAGTGAGCTTGAGTAGCGGCCTGAATGGCGAGGCGTGTCTTTCCCATGCCTCCCATGCCTGACAGTGTGATGAGACGGCAGTCTTGATCATACAGGCGGGTAAGAAGGATTTGAAGTTCTTTGCTGCGGCCTATAAATGCGGTCGGTTGATAGGGGATGTTTGATTTTTTGATTGCGGCAACAGGCGACATACTTTGATGAAGAATGCCTAAAGCGTGCGATTTTGCGATAGCTTCGGCGCGGCTGCGTACACCAAGCTTGTCAAAGATATGTTTGTTATGCCATTTTACGGTACCTTCAGTTAGAAATAACTGTATTGCCATTTCACGATTCGATAATCCAGCAACAATCAAGCGCAAGACATCTTTTTCACGTGATGTGAGAGGGTCAAGCAGCGTAAACGAACTGTCGATACCTGTCCATGATTCGCTCATAGCCTTCTAAAGCGGCCTCTATCCAGTACCCTGATTGATTTAAAAAAAGCCTCACTTTAGTGGGGCGTTTTTCGATGTTAAGGCAACGTATGCTGCTGCCAGATGCATATTTGCATCCGAGTAGAAATTGTTTTGTTCCATTCATTATTAGTATAACAGAGAGGGTATTCAAATATGAACAGCTATGGACGTTCGATAAAGGTAATTTCCGTATTTGCAATCATGTTGATTGGGATGCTGTCATTTACTTTTGTGCATTCCCAAGATGCTGCCGCAGCAACAGAGAGTTCAAAGCCACTGACTCAAGAATTCGCGGATAAGTTTGCTAAGCGATTTGATGAGATTTTCATCGGTCCTAGCATCGATATTGCGGACGAGATATTTGCGTCGAATTTTGTGGGACATGCCCCACTTGCGCCAAAGCTGGATCGCGACGGTTGGAAAGCATATGTTGCCAACTTATATACTTCCATCTCTGATTTGCACGAGGAAGTCAACCAAGTCATTGTGAGCGATGATCGTATCGTTTTACATGTAACCTACACAGGTACCCAGGACGGCGCTCTGTTTGGTATCCCTGCGACCGGAAAGAAAATCTCATTCGATGGAATTGGCATTTTTAGTTTCGATAAGGATGGACTTGTTACTGAAAATTGGGCTGTACTTGATGTGGTTGCACTGCTAGCACAAATCGGAGCGTTCCCGCCCGCCGCAAAATAGCGTTGTTCCATATGCTTGTGTGTCGCGATCATATGCGAGTATGGTCGCGATTTTATTATTTACATCATCTCACCCCGGCCTTGCGATGACAACTAATCGTTGACTATAGAATTGGGTCTTGGCGTCGTAGGATGGGATGTCACAGGTGATGAGCGTCAGTTTGCTGTCGCTGCTGGGATGGGCGACGGTTAGATCATCATAATGAACGGTCAGCTTATCCGTCACCACGTAATGGCGTTCGCCGCCGTCCACATTGACAATCACCGGATCACCGATGTTCAACTGATATAAACCAGCGAAGATACCCGGTTTACCGTTGGGATAGGTAGAGTGTCCGCCCAGAACCACGTTGCCATTGCCATCAAACCACGCGGTACCTTGCAAGTGCCCGACACGCTTTTCCCAGGGATCAATTGCCCAGCTATAACCATCGAGGGGGAAGGTAGTGATGCCTGCAAAAACGTTGACGGTGGGCAGCGACAAGGTTGTGCCACCAGACGGCGGTGCTGTGGGTAAGGCAGGAGCAGATGCTTGAGAATCAGTTTGCGTTTGAGGTTGAGCGGTCGGGCGTGGAATACGAGTAGGACGTGGTTGGGGCGTGAATACGGGCAGGGCACGAGTCGGCAGTGGGGCAGGGGTGAGGGTGGGCGCGATAGCGACAATTTCGGGTATATGTATGCTAATGTTCCAGTTTTCGATGATGCCATCTATTCCAGCTGTAACTGCCAAACGACCATCCGCACTAAGGGCGATACTGCCAATCATGGTGGTGCTGCCTTGCAAAGTGGCGAGGGGCTGACCGCTGCTAGCGTCCCAGAGGCGCAGCGTTCCATCAAGACTGCTGGTGATGAGTCCGCGTGTGCTGAACCCTGCACCGGTCACTGGTCCGTAATGTCCGCTGAGCGTCAACAGCATTTTACCGGGTTGCGGCGGCGATGCGCTGACATCCCACAAGCGTGCCGTGCGATCCCAACTGCTGGAAATCAGGCGTGTACCATCAGGGTTAAAAGTGAGCGCGGTTACGGCTCCGCCATGACCATCGAGCCGCGTGACCGAGTTGTCGTAAAGTCCCCATAACCAGATCGTGCCATCTGCGCTGCCGGTTGCAATCCGTCGCCCATCAGCACTGAAAGCGACACTCCATACTGCACCATTGAAGTTGTTCAACCGTGCGAGTTCTTTGCCTGTGGCGGTTTCACCAATCCAGATGATGCTGTCGAGTCCGGTGGTCGCCAGCAAGCGTCCATCAGGGCTGAAGGCTACACCTGTGACCGAGCCGCTGTGATGCGCCAATGTGGCACGAAGGGCGAAGGTGGCTGCGTCCCACAAACGCACGGTGGTGTCTTGACTGCCCGAAGCGATGGTCTGTCCATCACTGGAGATAGCCACACGTGTTACCCAGGCCGTGTGCCCCAGCATTTGCCCGCGTAAATCACCGTTTGCCGCATTCCACAGCCGTACCACATTATCACGTCCACCGCTGACGATAAGCGTACCATCATTGCTAATGGCGATTGCATCCAAGGGAGTCGTGCTAATCTGGCGGTCAGACGCCTGGATCAGGGTAGTCGCCGTTTGTAAATGGGCGACCATGCCGGGAATAGTTAGCGTGATACATACCAGCAAAATAATCAGGCGGCGTGACATACGATCACTCTTTGGCTTGAGATATAAATAAGCAGCATAATGAAGGAATTGTGTAATGGGAAGTATCTCACCTTTCATCGGTGACACGCAAATAGTCAATATTGTTCGCATAGTCAATAGGAGCAGCAAAGAAGATGTTAAGCAATCTGTAATGGAATTGAAATAAATAAAGTCTATATTGAGTAAACTGAAAAGGAGATTCATACCATGACCGAAAAAGTTCAAAAAATCATCAAAACTGATGCAGAGTGGCGTCAGTTACTAACACCCCAGCAGTACGCAGTCACACGCCAGCAAGCTACCGAAAGACCCTTCACAGGTGAATACGTTCATAACAAAGACGACGGAACCTATAACTGTGTTGCCTGTGGGCAGCCGCTCTTTTCATCAGATACCAAATTCGAGTCTGGCTCAGGTTGGCCGAGTTTTTGGGATGTGGTCGAGCACGGAAATGTCGAATTGAAAGAGGATTACAGTCACGGTATGCACCGTGTCGAAGCCGTATGCAGCCGCTGTGGTTCACATTTAGGCCATGTTTTTGATGACGGCCCACGCGATACCACCGGTCAACGCTATTGCATCAACTCGGCTTCATTGTCATTCCACAAGAATGAGACTACACAGTAGATCGTCCTCGCTGGAATCAAAAGGCCGCTCTAGGGGGTACGAGCGGCCTTTTGCGTTTATAGCAGCATAGAGGGAGTTACTGCTTAACGCTCGACATCAACTTGAGTGACTTGGCGCAGACGATTGGTGTCCGCGAAAATCAACCGGAATAGTGTGATAATCAGCCACCCTACGATCATATACACGAAGATGGCGATAATGGCTCCCATATCGAAGCCGGGTGTATTGACAATGTTCTTAAAGGGCATAACCAACGGGTCAGTTAGGCGATAAATGAAGTTAACAAAACCGGTTGCTGCATTGGCATTAATCAGCACGAATGCAAAGCGAATACCCAGCAAAATCACAATCACTGAGACAATCAACCATAGAAATTGAGTAAACCGCGCTACGAAAACTCGACGTCCTGAAGGCGCAGTTTCGACAACACGCTGCCTGCGTTCGATACCATTTCCACGAATAACTTCAACACGTTCACGTTTTTCTTGGGCCATAATATGCCTCCGATAAAAACCACATACAATTTGATGAATATGGATGTAGTATATGGCAGGCATGAACCGATCTTGTGAGCCTAATGGGGCAATCCTGGTAGGCTAAGTGGATAGTTTATGTGTGGGATAAGCTAGATATGGAACAACGAACGATAAGTGAATATTGTGGCTGGTTGTCTTTTAAAAACGCCCTAATTTATCCTCACACCACTCAAACAACCTGATCCCAATTAGCGCAAGCGTCGTCCACTGCCCAACACCTGGCGACGGCGTTGGAAGTAACCCATTACAGCCGTGACGCCTAACCCGCCCAAGCCGATGAGTCGGATCAGGCCACCAATCGTGGTATAGGTATTCGAGGGCTCACCGGTCGTAAAGCTAATGGCTGTTAACTGATCTTGCGTGATGCCTGCATCTTGCAACAATGTAGTCATAGCGGTGTTGGCAGGACGAAAATAGACTAAACGCTCTTTGTTTTTGAGGAAAATAATCATCTGGATGCCGTTGCGCTGATTGATCTCGGTGACATTGCCGGCTTTAATTTGGTCAGTAAGGCCTGCTATGTCGACACGCGTCGCACCGACCGTATCATCGCCTATCGTCGTTAAAATAATACTGACGATAAACATTATCAGAAAGAGACCCATCAGTCCAAAGACGATACGGGCAGAAGTGTCAAGATTACGACTCACGTATGTACCCCTTTGCAACGCTATCGGCGATGATTTCCTGGACATAAGTGCCCAGGGCAGCCGAGACATTTCCAATTGGCTCCATGCGTTTTTGTACTTTGGCTAATGTCACACCGGCTTTTTGCCACGAGCCACCACCCGTCACATAATTGCCGAGCAATGGTTCCAGGCGATCCAGCGCATTGGCAAAGCGAGCCTCGTATGTTTCAACGGCCTCGAACTCGTGCCATAACGCTAACAGGTCGTCGCGTTGATCATCCGGCAGTAACCCAAAGATACGTGCCGCCGCCCGTTCCTCACGCTCACTTTTGTCGCTATAACCTTGCACATCGTAAGCGAAGGTATCCCCCGCGTCGATTTCTACAATGTCATGCACCAGCACCATCTTGACCACCCGCATCAGATCGGTTCCTGATTCAGCATAATCGCCTAATGTCAGTGCCATCACCGCTAGATGCCAGGAATGTTCGGCGCTGTTCTCGCGGCGAGAATTATCCATTAGCGAAGTTTGCCGCAAAATGGTTTTAAGCTTGTCAATTTCCATAACGAAAGCGATTTGCTGTGCGAGGCGGGTGTCAACCATGCCATCCCCTTATCTGAAGCTGTGCCGATTTGTGTGTAACGCGGCCTATTATGACACAACTTGCCTTCGCTATGTAACAATTGAAGGCCGGTGGGGTCTTAGTGATTGTAGAGCTTTGGAGGGAAGGGTGCATCGCACACTGCTGACACAATCCGACGAAATACGCATTATGCAGTTGGCTCAACGTGACCGGCTGTTATTTGCGCCGATATACGAACAATACTTTGATCGAGTTTACGCTTACTGTCTACGCCGCACCAACAGCGTACAGGAAGCGGAAGACCTATGCAGCCTCGTATTTTCGCGGGCCTTGGACGGATTAGCGTTATATCGCGGTGGGGTAGTGGCAGCCTGGTTATTCCAGATCGCCCATAACACAGTCATCAAGCATTATCGGGCGCGGCGGCTGGTCACAGCGTTAGATGAGATCGAAGAATTGGAGGCGGAGTCAGATTTGGAATGGGTAGATGATTTGGAACTCTGGCGCACACTTTCACAATTGGTTGCTACGCTGCCGGATGATCAGCGTGAGTTATTGGCACTGATGTTGGACGCCGAACTGAGTTCGCAGGAAGTCGGGGAAATCATCGGCAAAAGTGCTGGTGCCGTGCGGGTACAGTTCCACCGTTTGCTCAAGCAGTTACGCGAACGCTATACACACATCAGTGGGGAGCAGCCAGCATGAATGACCAATCCGAACTGCTGGAACGCTATTTGTCACTGCTGCGCGAAAATCCCAATGCCGAGCCGCCGCCCGAACTTGATGCGTCTTTAGTAATTTTCGCACGTCAAATGATGCAAACCCCTCCAGCCAGCGCAGCGCTGCGATCACGCGTATGGCAAAAGGCTATTGAAAGCCAGGCGCATCCGAACGGCGCTGCGCCCAACCCTGATTATTTTGAAAAGGAGTCTTATCCTATGCAAAGCATTTCGCTACCTAAACGACGAAATATGACCATAAGCTGGCCCTTGTTGGCGGTCATCGCTGCCGTATGTGTGATCGGCGTCTTATTCTTTAGCCGCCCACCGAAATCGACCGTGTTGAGTCCCTCGAACCTACAGACCATCGAACCAACCGCTACAGCGACCTTAACGGTTACTGCCACTGCTGCGTGGAGTGCGACTCCAACGGAAACGCTCACGATAACGCCCAGTTTTACGGCGACATCCACGCCGATATCTTCTTCACAAACCATTGTGTTGGAAACAGCCAGCGCCCCGATTATGGAAATCACCCCGGCGCCATTTGGCAGCGCTGATGGGACGATAAACGGCACGCTCTCCGGTGCGAACACGGATGCTGTCTATCATTTTGTGACGACCGGCGATGGAGTAATCGCAGTGAATCTATCCACGCACGACATCGCGCTTGTTAATCTGGAAAGCTCAGTCACCCACGCTGGCAACAATGGGGGCGGTGGTGGTGGAGGGGGCGGCGGCGGTGGCAGCTCAAATAACCCACTTACTATGCAAAGTATTGGTACGCACATCTTAGTGCTGCCTGGTGATGATGTGAGTGTCACCGTACGTTCGAATACGAGTTATGCAGGTTATTCTCCAGCCGAGCAAATCGCCTACGGCTTGGATATCCGTTACATGGGTGTAATCGACCTCGGTAGCAAGGCTTTTGATGGCTACACCGACAACAGTCTCAACGATTATAGTCCGCTGGCGTTGTACAAGTTTGAAGCCAATGCCGGAGATATTGTCACCATTCGTTCGACAGGGGTAAATGGGTTTGATACGACCTTAGAGTTGTACGACTCGATGCTTAATCCGGTAGGTGACATCTCGGCAGCCATTGATTACGACAGTGGCGCTGGTTACGACCCTGAAATTTATCGCCGTATCATGCCCGCTACAGGTACATACTATGTGGCGGTAATACCGGGGAGCGTGGGCTTTGGCTCGTACCGTCTGCAATTGACCCGCGAGACGGTGCCGTCATTAGATAGTGGCACGCAAACTGCCAACTTTAATTCGCCAGCTAATCCACGCTTTACTTTTGCAGGGCACAAAGACCAAACCGTTACCGTCAATGTCGTGCTGCCAGCCGATTCAGTCGATTATCGGGTGCAGTCGGTGGATGTGACGGTAGAGCAGGACGGCAAGGTGATTGACACTTTCAACCACAGTTCAGCCCTGCAACTGACGCAGGCAGGGATTGTACTGTCCGCACCGGTAACGCTGCAATCCGATAGTCCGGTTTATGTGCAGGTGAACGCCAGCGCCAGGCTGATCCGACCGAGCCAGCAGCAGTTCCAGCTTGAGGTTTCGGTTGCACGGTGATACTTGTTTTACGAGATGTTACCTCCACCCGGTGTATAGCTCGACCCGACCACACTGTTAGCGATAATCGTGTCGCATTGAATGACACCGGTTGCTTTGACCATGCCGGCATTGAGGGAAATTTGTCCGGCAGTCAGCGCTAGCTGTGAACAATCCAACCGGACGGCAGCGGCTGATTGAATATGGATACCAGCGGCATCTAAAGTAATAATGTTGCCGTTGGTATCCTGAATAATCACATTCGCTTCATTGAGTGCAATTTGCTGCCCGACACGGTTTTGGAGTTGGATACTTGCAGCATCCCGGGTGGTACAGATACCGAGATCTTGCAATTGTTGTGGTAAATTGCTGCCGCGAAAGATGCTCAGTAGACTGCTAAGAAAACTGCTCATGGTCATCTCCGTGATTATTTGATTGAAGTTCGCTTTTTAGCCACCCGATTGCGATTGGAACCTGGTCTGCAACATAGGCAGTAATCCACCCGCATCCATGATGGCCTGTACAGAAGGGGATAGTCGTGGGAAGGTAAAGGTTTTACCTGCTACGACAATTGTGGCGTTCGATAAATCAATTTCGATACTATCACCGGATTTGACGACACTGTTCAGTCCCGCGCAGACAATCGGCAGCACCCCTTGATTGATACAATTGCGGAAGTACAAACCGCTGAATGACGCCGCAATAATCAGGTTTACGCCGCAGTATTTGATGGCAGTCACGCCTTGCTCACGGCTGCTGCCCATACCCCAATTGGAACCTGCCACGATGACATCACCGGCTTGCGCGCCTTTGGCAAAATTCACATCAAGGTCTTCCAGCGCGTGTGCGGCAATGTCTTCCGGTGTTTTAAGCGTATAAGTGTACTTGCCTGGGAAAATGACATCCGTGTTCACATTATCCCCATAAACCCAGCAGCGATGTGTGGTCATGTCGTTCTTCCTTAACCTGAAGTCTGATTTATGAGCGTTGATTATGCCGCAAACCACAACAAATCAATAGCACAATGTAAGCGTCAGGCAGCGCGGGTACGAAACCTACGAACTCCATATCCGGCAGCGATAAAACCCAATAGGCTGGCATACGCAGCATCTTCCACACATCATATGGATGCCCGATGACACTGCCAATATGAGGTAGTCGCCTATATTGAAGCTGACCGCACCAAAGCGGAAACGCCCATTCAGATCGGCGCTTGATTCGTTAAATCAGATAAAACTCTGTGGATCGGCAATCGCTCCGGCTAATGCGCTGGCAGCCACGACATATGGGTTGCTCAGGTAGATGCTGGAGTCGGTTGTCCCCAAACGTCCTTTGAAGTTACGGCTGCCAGTCATTATCGTGGCTTCATTGGGCGCAGGTACACCTTGATGGTTACCCATGCACGGACCACACCCCGGCGTGCTGATGGTTACGCCGGCTTCAAGCAGGGTTGCCAATGTGCCGTCATGAGTTGCATCCAGCAGCACTTGCGAACTGGCCGGTATCACGACAAAGCGACAGGCCACCTGTTTGCCACGTACCACTTCCGCTGCTGCCTGCATATCCGATAAGCGACCGCCGGTACATGTTCCGATCAACGCCTGTTGAATCGGTGTGCCGATGGCCTGTTCCAAATTGACGACGTTATCCGGCAGATGGGGCAGGGCGATTTGCGGCTGCAAAGTGCTGACGTCGAGCGTATAAACCTCGTCATAAACGGCGTCTGCATCCGGATAAATCGGTGTGTAGGCGCGCAAGCGGTAGGGGTTGCGCTTGGCTTCCTGTGGGCTAATGCGGCTGCGGCGTGACTCGATATAAGCCAACACCCGCTCGTCCGGCGCGATATAGGCACACATCGCCCCAAACTCGGCCATCATATTGGGCATCACCGGCAGTTCATCAATCGACCAATGCTGCACCGTATCACCAGTAATCTCAATCGCGCGATACTGTCCGCCGCCCACCGTTTTATCCTTCATCAACCGCAGTGTGACATCTTTGGCGGTCACACCCGGGCGCGGCTTGCCGTTCAGAACCACCTTAAATGTTTCCGGTACGCGCAGCCATAATTCGCCTGTAGCCCAAATCGCGGCGATTTCAGTACGGCCTAAACCCATACCGAACGCGCCCATCCAACCGAAATGGGGTGTGTGGCTGTCCGACCCCATCACGACTTCACCCGGCAAAATCACGGCTTCTTCGCTGTGAACCTGATGGCAGATGCCCCGTCCGACCTCGAAGAAATGGCCTGCACCCTGCGACTTCACCCACTCGCGAATTTCGGCATGATTTTGGGCGTGTTCGGTGGTTGGAGCAGGCACAGCATGGTCAAGCGTGATCGCCATCCGTTCTGGATGCAGCACCCCGGGCGCGCCAATCTTCTCGAAGATTTTACGGATAGGTGCGGTGTTGTCGTGGCTCAGATAGATATCCGGCTTCACGTCCAAAATATCCCCAACGCGGGCGCTGTTTACGCCTGCGGCACGGGCGAGTGCTTTTTCAGCAAATGTGTATCCGGTCATCTGCGATTTATTCCTAGTGTTTTATGATGGTCATGCGGCAATTTTGCATAATGCTACCACGTTCCCCAACGCACAGCGACTAAATTGTGCTATCCTAAAAGCAAGATAGGCGACTGTCACTTCAGTTTGAAACCTCCGCGAATTGCATGTTTCGGGAGAGAAAATATGAAAGTACAGGACATCTTACAGAAAAAGTCGAGTGAAGTTTTTACCCTCAGCCCTCATCAAACCCTTTCTGAAGCCAGCCAGATACTAACGACCAACAATGTCGGCGCACTCCTCGTGCTGAACGAGAAAAAGCATCTCGTCGGAATCCTTTCCGAACGCGACATTGTGCGGCAGCTGGCGCAGCATGGAGAGGAGGTGGGAAAGCTGACGGTCGGCGAGGTCATGACCAAAGACGTATTGATCGCTGTCCCCGACGACGATGTAACCTATCTCAGCAATACCATGACCAACAACCGCATCCGTCACCTGCCGGTGTTACAGGATGGCGAAGTGGTCGGGATTGTCTCAATTGGCGATGTGGTCAAAGCCCAGTTGGATCTGTATGAAGGTGAAGCGCATTACTTACAAGCCTATATTGCAGGTGGTTATAGTTAAGCCAGTGAGACGGATCGCCTATCAGTTTGAAATTAACAGTTGATAGATTGTAGGAACAAAAAGCGTATCACCAAAATAGTTCGGGCGGCGGATTTGAGGGAGCCAGGCACCGAATGTGCGGAAAATGCGGCGAATGCAGCAAATGCGGCGATTTTTGGGATGAACTTTGCGACTCTTTTCGGGTAAATGATGCTGTTGTTACAAATGTCGTCACAGTCGTCAGTGAAAAATAATCGAACTGCCAAGTCACCAAGAACGCCAAGTATTTTCTGTAAAATTGCAGGTGGCACGAGTTTCGTAGAGCAAAATATAGAGACAGAATGTTCAAATCCATCATAGAACATTTGTATTATCCGGTCAAGCGATTTTCGTTTGAATCCGCTAACCAGAGTGTCAGTGTTTGAGAGTTGCTATTTTGCTCATGAGCGCTATTGAAATCTAAGTGTAACTGTTCAACCCGATGTGCTGCTTATCGGACATATTTCCGGCATAAAAAGATAAATTGAAAACCGCGGTGGATTTGGCGATTTATTTGTAATATTTTCCGTAATAATTACCTGTTATTGCCTGTTTATCACGTAACCCACCTTGTCTCTGCGGTCAAATCTTCTATGGTTTTCTTACTACTGTGACTTCTCGCTAATCAACCCGTACAGCATATCCGCCGCCAGCTTATTGGCCTCGATGCTCGGATGTGAATCGAAACGGTTCACCAGCAGCTCCATCGTCGGTTTGCCTTCAAGTACCGTGCTGATGTCCGCAATCTGCACATTGGCCTTATCTTTGAAGAAATCACGAACACGCTGCAAAGCAGGCTGCGACTCTTTGATGGCCGCCAACTGCGGCCACAGTAACACAATCAGCTTCGCATGATGATCGACTGTCCACTGATAGAACTTCTCCAGATTACCAGCCTGTTCGTTCCACACCTTATCGTCCAGATGCGCACGAATCAACGTATCGGTAAAGTTGGTATTTTTCTGCGGTGAAGTGAACTGCGCTATGTTGTAATACAGATAGTTCGGCACGAAAAAGTTCAGCACAAACCAGCCCAACGGTGTATTCAAGTCCTGAAAGGCAAAGACATTGTTAGGGTTGGTCGCATTATCGCGGAACAAAATGTAATCTACGTCATTGAGATAATAGGACAGCACCACCACCTGCGGCAGTCGCGGCTTGATATTGTCATAATATGCGCCGAGATAGCCGACTTCGGCATCGGTATCCCAACCGGACTGCGCTACCGTGTTCACATCGTAATTGTCACCCAGCTTCTTCTCCAACACCTGCGGATAGGTGTCGTCAATATTGCTGATGCCATGCCCCGCAGTAAAGGAGTCGCCTACGATGGCGATACGTGTCAAACCCGGTACGTCTGGTTTCGGTTCATAATCACGGTATCCGAGTGAATTCTTGTAGGGATAATAAAAATTCTGATACCACCAGTAATTCATCGCCGTAAATCCGTAGCCATCGGTGGTGATATAGAAAATCCGCAGGTAGGCTTCACCCGCCCAAAAAATAATAAGCACGGTCGTCAGCGTTACCAATATACCTGTGAGTTTGCTGCTGCCCAAACGCGTACCCATCGCACGAACAGTCGCCACATCGGCATCATAGCCCAGCAGAAAGATGAACAGCCAGCCAATGCTGCACAGGTAGCAGAACTCGATGTTGGTCAATCCACGTCCATTGGTCGGTTGTGTTTTATACACCCACCAGCCCACCGCCAACGTCAGATACACCAGCAGCAGAAACCAATAGAGCAGCGGATGTGATCTCAGCCAGCGCATCGGAACGCGCAGCAGAGCAGGTCGCCTCGTGGTCAGCACAGTGAGCAGGGTCACGATCAAGATAATCACCAGTGCAGGGAAAACCCACAGCGTCGGCGCCATCACGGTTTGTGTCTGGTTGTTATCGGTCACAAGAGTGGTCACAACCGGTGCGGCCACAATGCCAAACACGACCGCGCCAATCGCCAACACTATCCATATCACTTTTAGGAATCGTGAATTCATCTATGCTCTATTTCTCTGTTCTAAACCACTGTTGTTTTGATCGCAGTTCGATTTATTGCGTTGAGTTTTCTTTGTGGTTAAGTATTATCTTTGGCGCAGCGGAAGCCCACGAACCAATCACGGTACTCGATGCCGCCCTTGAAACGGGCAGTCATGCCTGCACCGAAGTCGATGTAATTATGAACGCCGCCACGATACACACGCTCGACGGTCGTGTCGTTCAAATCCTCACGACCATCTTTGGCATCATATGGATAGCGTTTATAGGCGCTGCTGACCCATTCCCACACGTTGCCAGACATATCCAGTGCGCCTACCCATGATGCACCGGCTGGTTTGCTGCCCACATCCGAAGTCTGATTGTTGGAATTCTGGTCGAATACCAGATTGTCGCCGACCAAATCATTACCCCACGGATACATGAGGCCATCCGGTCCACGCCCCGCATATTCCCACTCGGCTTCAGTCGGCAAATGCCCACCGCGTTTGACGCAAAAATCACGCGCTTCCGCCCACAGCAGATTTTCGCGCGGACGGTTGTCCCCGGTGAAGTTGCCGTGATCACCGTACTGTTTGTTGGTCACTTCGGTCTTGTCGATCCAATAGGGCGTCGTGAAACAAACCTGCGAAGCCGGACGCTCGTCACGGCGGCCTTTGTCGTTGCCCATCATGAAGCATCCCGGCGGCACTTCCAGCATGGTGACACCGTTGAAATCCTGTTCGACCGGCTTCCAATCGGCATTTTTGGTGATGGGTGCAACGGTCGGCGGAGCAGGTGCAGCCGTTGGTACAGGAGGAGTCGGATTACAGGCTCCTAAGATGATGAACAGGCTGCTAAACAAAAAAGGGATCGATAACCGGTAATTGAGGGGTTTTAAATGGTAACTTGTCACTTGCAACTTATGACTCTTTATCACTACAGACAATCTATTTGCGCCTGTATAATACCCCACGATGCTGATGTTGGATATAAGGAAACTACAGCCCATGTTCCGACGATGTCTGATCGCTCTCATGCTGATTCTCTTCACCAATATCGTGATGGCGCAGGAAGGTGGTGTTGCCACACCGGGCGCACCCATGACTGCCACAATGGCACCGCTGCCCGCCGGTTTTCCTGATCCCGCAGGCTATCAATGGAGTTTGGTGGCTGATGGCTTTGATAATCCACTGGGTCTGGTATCGTCCAATGACGGCACTGGCCGGGTCTTCGTGGTGGAGCAGGGTGGCAAAATTTGGTCGATGAAAGATGGCGAAGTGGGATTAGATCCCTTTCTTGACATGAGTTCGCTGCTGCCGCCTTCTGTTCTACAAGGTGGCTATACCGAGCAAGGTTTATTGGGCGTGGCCTTCCACCCACAATATAAGGAAAATGGCCTGTTCTTTATTGACTATACTGATGTGAGGGGCAACACCAATATAGCCCGTTATAAGGTCAGTTCTGATCCCGAAAAGGCTGATCCGAATAGTGCTAACATCATCCTGACCATTAATCAACCTTATCCTGACCACAACGGTGGTCAAATCGCTTTTGGGCCGGATGGTTATCTCTACATTGGCCTGGGGGATGGTGGCAATCCTGACGATCCACTGCGTAATGGACAGAATATGGATACGCTGCTGGCTAAAATCCTCCGCATCGACATTAACGGCACACCTTACAAAGTGCCGCCTGACAATCCGTTTATTAATGATTCGACGGCCAAACCAGAAATTTGGGCAACCGGTTTACGCAATCCGTGGCGCTTTAGCTTTGATCGTCAAACAGGTGATCTGTACATCGGGGATGTCGGCCAGTGGGATTATGAGGAAGTTGATTTTCAACCGGCTGGAAAAGGTGGGCAAAACTATGGTTGGAGTGCCTATCAAGGACTGCACCCCCATATCAAGCAGACCATTCCAGTCGATGACAGCACATTGACACTGCCTATTCTGGAATATCCCCACACCGAGGGCTGTTCCATCACTGGCGGTTTTGTCTATCGCGGCGCGGCACTTCCCGCCATGAATGGTATTTATCTGTATGGGGATTACTGTGTTGGTCGCGTCTGGGCTGCTGTTCACAATGCCGATGGCACCTGGCAAAGTTATCTGTGGATGCAAACCACCCACGTCATTACTTCTTTTGGACAGGACGACGCAGGTGAACTCTATTTGATGGACTATAAGGGCGGCGTCTACAAATTGACTGCCGCCCAACCTTAACTGCTGCGTGGGTTAGAATCGCGCGGTGGCAGTTTAGCAATATCGAACCAGAAGTTCTCGACACTACGAACCACTTCCAGAAACTCGTCCATATCGGCTGGTTTGGTGATATACGAGTTGGCGTGGCGCTCATAGCTGCCAACAATATCGTCACGGCTGTTTGATGTCGTTAAGACCAGAACCGGAATCGACTTTAGATCATCATCGTTCTTGATTTCATCGAGCAGTTCGCGCCCGTCTTTACGCGGTAAATTCAGGTCGAGCAGCATAATATCCGGACGCAGCGAATCGGCATATTTACCTTCATGTTTGAGGAAGGCCAAGGCTTCTACACCGTCTACTGCAATGCTAATTTTGGTTTTCAGCTTACTTTCTTTGAATGCTTCCAAAATCAGGCGTGCATCGCCCGGACTGTCTTCGACCAGTAGAATATGTATGTTGTTCATGGCACCCACCGTGTATGTTGCAGTGATCAAAATCTCACTTAATAGTAGCTATACTAGCAGTGTCACGAACAGATGTTATGAGTAACGTCACCTATACATAAGCTCTACAAGGCTGACGCAAAAATCACCCAAGAGTCCTACACATGAGTAGCCTATGAATGCATCCGGTAATGGGGTTGGTTTTTAGGGAAGGTGATCCATTACTTAGAGACAAACCACGTGTTTGTCCCTGAGTAATGGATGTGAAGTAAATTGTGAATTCGGGTATGGTTATGTAGTTGCCAACCACGGAATCAGCTTTTCTGCATAGGCATCGGGCGCTTCTAACGGCAGCCAATGACTGTAATCCTTGAAGTGATACACCTGCTGCGCTCCAAATTTATCGGCAAATGTCGAGGCTGCAAATGGATCGCGGTCGCCCCACAGTACCATCGATGGTTTTTGCTGCATAAGTGCCTTGGATTTTTCATCCCAGCCGACAAAATCCTTCTCTGGATTACGTTCGCGGTACATCCGTAATATCGTCTTGCGTACCTTTGATGACCCAAAGCCAGCCGGATATGACTCCTCGACATACGATTCGGGCAGGGCAGGTGCGAATTGTTTGAGTGATTTCTTCAGCATCGACTTTGGTGTGGCGATCAAGAATTCACCCAGAACGGGCATACGGTACAGCTTAGCGAAACCATGCCAGTGATATTCATGGTGGAAGGTGCTGTTGCTGACCACGACACCGCGTACCCGCTGTGGATACTTCACCAAAAATGCTTGTGAGTAATGGGTGCCGAAATCCGCACTCACTAGATACACAGGCTCCTGGATGCCCAGCTTATTCAGCAGTTCATTGATGAGATCGGCGTAGTTATCCAACGATAGAATAAGGTTGTCGGGCATGGTCGAGCGGCCGAACCCCGGTAGGTCAATCGCGATGGCACGTACCTTATCCTTTAGCCGCGCCATCAACGGCTCCCACATGGCGGCTGTATCCGGCGAACCGTGCAGCATCAGCATGGGCACACCCTGCCCAACATCCTTGACAAATATCTCCGCCCCTTTAATTGTGATTGTTTGCTCCATCATTCCCTCCGTGTTATAATACGAATGTGAATTCACATTCATGTTTATAAAGAACATTCTATGCTAGGTCGATGCCATCCTGAATGCCGCCTCGGAATTATTCGCTGAAGTCGGATACGAATCCGCAACCATCATCGAAATTGCGGCGCGTGCTGATACGTCCGTCGGATCGATGTACCAATTCTTCGCCAACAAGGAAGCGATTCTTTACGCTCTGGTCGAACGCTACGTCGCTTCAGCCTCCGTCACTTTTGATAACATCGCAGTCGAGTCTTTCCCCGAAATGACGCTGGAGCAGAGCATCAAGGCAATACTCGTGCCGCTCAAAGCCTTTATTCGTAATAACCGTGATTTTCAGGTGATTTTTTCCACCACGCGCGGCCCCGCCTTTTTGGAGCAAACCATCCGTGCGATGGATGAAGATTTTCTAGCACGGAATGATAGGGCTTTAGCACAGGCACGTCCTAACCTGAATGCTGCCGACCGCCGCAAATACAGCCTCGTCTGCATGGTGATTATGAAGGCCATGCTGGGAATGACTAATTACACGACTGAACTCACCTTTGATGAGATTTTCGACGAGTTGGAAGCCGTTTACCTGCGTTATCTCACACCGGTCATGGGCGAATAGCGCTAAAAATGAGTCTCTTTTCCTTTTTGGCTGCGCTGCATTATCATTAGCCCACTGTCCGCGAACGCATGTAGTATTTGCCAATCGCCTTTGTCTGACGACTGGCGACTGTAGACTGGCAACTGACTTATGAAACTCTCCATCGTCATCCCCGCCCGCAACGAAGAAGGCAACATCGGCAAAACCCTCCACTTGCTCACCGAGCATCTGGATAGTGCTGATGTCACCAACTTTGAAATCCTGGTGGTAGATGACGGCAGTAAAGACCGTACTGGTGAAATCGTGCAGGCTGAATCTGCCCGCGACCCGCGTATTCGTGTTGTTCGCAACACCGGACGTAATGGCTTCGGCAGGGCAGTGACCTACGGACTCACGCATTTCACCGGTGATGCCGTTATCGTCTATATGGCGGATGCCTCCGACGCACCGGAAGATGTGGTGCGCTACTACCACATTCTCCGCGATGAAGCCGACTGCGCTTTTGGCTCCCGCTTCATGCGCGAATCGAAGATTTATGATTACCCGCGTTTCAAATTAGTCATTAACCGCGTTGCCAATCTCGCCATCCGCCTCATGTTTAATTTGCCCTACAACGATGTGACCAATGCCTTCAAAGGTTATCGCCGCCACGTCATTGAAGGCTGCCGCCCCTTTGTCTCGCCGCACTTCAACCTCACTATCGAAATCCCGTTGAAAGCCATTGTGCGCGGTTATACCTATAAAACACTGCCCATCACATGGCGCAACCGCGACATCGGCGAATCAGCCCTCAAGTTGAAAGAACAGGGCAGCCGATACCTCTACACATTGCTAACCGTCTGGTTTGAATATCTCCTTGTCAGCCACGACACCTACCGCACCGACAGCGGCGAATTTATCCCCTGGCGTGCCGAAGATGCACCGGCTGAACACGCAGTTCCACAGGAGAAATAAATGGTTGCTGGATTATTCTTTCTACTCCTGGTTTTCTTTTTGAATCCAACCTTCGGGTTATTGTTTTTCCTAATCGGAATGCTTGGTTTCGGCGCGTTCGCTTTTATACGCTAAGTCAAAAATGCTTGTAAGAGGGACTCTATGGGCTTACAGCGGCTCAAAAGAGTTCTTTAAGAATTGATTATAGCTGACTATAAAACACTTACAGCCGTGCGCGAAACCGCACTGCACGAACTTGCCGAGATCAACGACTGAATAACTATTCCAACCACTCAGTCTTGATGTCTTTGCTGACGTGGATGTCAATCTGCTTGAGTTGAACGGTGCCACTGTTCACAAATTTATGCGGCACATTTGCGGGGGCAATCACGATCTGGCCTGCGTGGGCTTCTAACGTCTTATTCCCAACCGTAAAGGTACTGCTGCCTTCTTGAATAATGAATACCTCTTCATAAGGATGTTGATGCAAGCGCACGACATCCCCCGGTTTCATATCGACCCAGATAAACGAAACGTTGGTATTGGGGAATTTCGCACCCTCAAAGTCCCATGTATAAGCATCATGCGGCAGGTCATCACGATTCACCAGCATATAATCCATAATGAACTCCCTTGCAGAAAATTGAGGATGTAATATGGCGACTCTATAATTAAGATACGATCAGGGCGAAAGCGCACGAGCTGAAATGCGGTCTGATGGTCTGGTTGCCGAAGCCATAGGAACAACCGATACTATTATACAAATATCAATTAATCGTAGGTGTAAATTTGAATAGAGCCACCAGCAACCGTCTTCTGTATACCCTGTTTATTGCTCAAAGCATGTTTTCTGCGGCACAGATCGCTGTAGTGACGCTGGTGACAATCGTAGCGGTACGTCTGGCCGGAACCGAAAGTGTGGCGGGTGTCCCTTCATCCACCCTGACGTTTTCACAGGCGCTAACGGCCCTTCCGATTGCACTGCTGATGGGACACTATGGGCGGCGAATAGGGTTGACACTCGGATACGGGATAGGGGCTTTAGGCGGTCTAGTAGGTTTGGCGGCTGTTGCAACATTAAGCTTTCCCCTGCTGTTGGTCAGTTCGGTTTTGCTAGGCATCTCACGTGGTAGTGCTGATCAGGGACGGTTTGCAGCAGGTGAACTGTTCCCGGAAGCTGAGCGGGCGCGCATGATCGGGCGGTTGGTGTTTGCGGGGACGATTGGTGCTGTGGTGGGTCCTGTACTGGTGACGCCGAGCGGCAACCTTCTGGGAACACTCGGTCAAAATCCGGATATGGGGCCGTGGGCCGTGGCATTCATATTGAATACCCTGGCGGCTCTGCTTATCTTCTTCCTACTGCGGCCCGACCCCATGATTATCTCACGGTCAATAGCGGCAGCACACACAATCGAGTCTGAAGTGAAACTGCCTGCCCGTCCGCTGCCGATATTGCTTATGCTGCCGAAAGTACAGATAGCCATCATCGGGGCGCTCGTTTTCCAGACAGTGATGGTTATTCTGATGGTCATGACACCCCTTTATATGGATCATCATCATCAGGGTCGGGATAGTATTTCGCTGGTGATTGCCATGCACACGCTCGGCATGTATGGGCTGTCGGCAGTAACCGGTTATATGATCGACCGTTTTGGCCGGATACGAATGTTGTATGTGGGAGCAATGGTCATTATTTTGTCCGCGATACTGTCACCACTATCGGCCAACGTATATATTTTGGCAGGTACGCTGTTCTTGCTAGGGCTAGGTTGGAACTTCGGTTATGTTGCTAGCTCGTCGCTCTTGTCGGATACCTTGCGCGGGCCGGAACGGGTACGAGTACAGGGTATCAATGACTCGCTGGTATTTCTGGTGGCAGGATTTGGCAGCCTGGTAGCAGGGCCGCTTTTTGCATGGGGCGGATATGCGGCTGTTAGCTACGCAGCGATTGTCCTGACCGTGATACTTTTCGGAGTGATCTCATGGCTAGGACGACCACAAGTTGAGCCTGCCGTAACCGGTGTCTAAAGTGGGAAAACAATTGGGGCATAAACCTATCCCATCATATGCGCCCAGCCCAATAAGCCGTAAGCCGCCACCAGCATGAGCAGCACGATGAAGCTGAAGCTGCTCACATTTCGTTGGCGCTGCGCACCCGCGATACGCCCCACAATCACGGTTAACACGATGCCCAACACACAGGCAACCCCTGCATACGAAAAAACACCACTGACGGTCACATCGCTAGGTGATGAGTTGCTCGCCTGAAAACCGGGGAGCAACTGCTGGCTAATTGGCATATAAAACAGCAGTGCATACAACCCAACGCATCCCACACTGAACCATACACCTAACCAACTTGCGAATCCTTGAGCCAGATTGTTTGCTAAAATCATCCCCACAAATACAGAAAACCCACCGGCAAGTATCAACAGTTGCTGCGCCGAACTCAGTGTCAAGTAGGCCAAACCATCATGCAGCGTCAGCGGTGCTTGCACGAAATTAAGGCTGCCCACGTACAACAGTGCTGCGCCAATACCTCCGATAATGCTTACCAGACGCACTGGCCCCCGCAAAAACGCCCGCAGCCCTGAGCGCACATCAAACCGCACCTGACCAATAAGGCCCGTTATCAGCCAACCCAGAGGAATAACCCATGTGGGCAATATCAGAAACGGTTTATTTAATCCCCACAAGGGTATCTCGCTCAAACCGAACAACACCGCGTTGATACCCACCGGCAGCCACAGCAAGGTACTGGCGAGCCATACAGCAACCGCTCGCGTGCTGGTCGGATCAATCTTTTGCAATCCGTCCACGTTAAAAAAATATAACACCAACAGCCGCACATAACTCAATGGACTTAGAACGTGGAGCCGATTCTCAAATGTGATTTGTTTCCCTGCTACCACGTTGGCAGCAGTATTTTGGCGTTGCGCCTGTAATTCTTGAACGGGGCGTGTTCGCGCCGGAGGACGTAAATCCGGTCGCTTGAGGTGTTCTGCCAGTGCATCCTGAAGCTGGTAAAACCCCTCGTCGTAATCCTTGCGTAAATCTGCCCGCTGCACCGTTATCAACTCGAATGGCACAGCATTTTGTGTATCGCCGCGCACGATAACCGGAACAATTTGCACATTTTGGGCGCGCGCGTAATCCAACTCGCGCTCAATCCATTCGGATTTCTTAGCATCCGGCGAAAGTAACGCCACGACTGTTTTTGACCCTTCAATCGCCGCTTCAATGGCATCTTTCCATGAGGGTGTTCCCGGTTCCAGGGCCTCATCATTCCAAACACCGAAGCCGTGCTTTCTTAAATCCTCGGTCACACGCCGCATTACCTCGGCATCGATTCGGCTGTAGCTCATAAACACGTCATATTGTTCCGCCATGTTTACCGCCTCTGAGTTTCGCTTCACTTTGGGAAATTATACCAAATAGCCTTAATTCACTAATGTCTCTCATGCCTTGAATCTTGATAGATTGATCCCACTGCAATATTTCTCGAAAATTAAAAGCTATGACGTTCGACACTATTTTGTTATAAATGGGTGCTCTAAAATGTGAATAGACTGTAAACATCTCAGCACCATGATGAGTTGGTTGTCACGCTGTTCGGCATGGCAAATACCTTGGTTGCCCACAAAACCTTTGGCGTTATCCGTAACAGCGGGTGACGCTTTTTGTTGGTCAAATCTAAACGTCTCCCCGACGATCTGTTGTAGGTCAATTGTGCAGCTTCATGCATGCCACCACGGGGGAAACATGGTTACTCAATCATCCAATCTTGCAGCACAGCCTGGAGCGAAAGATGTATGGCGGCTTATGCTGATTAGCCTCAGTATTGTTATGGGCTTCCAGGTCGTTCGCGTATTCGTCGAAGCGCTCGTCACCACCTTTGGAGAACGCTACGGGCAGACCTTAGCTGTTGTTCCAATCCTCATTGTGTTCCTCGCGCCGTTTCTGACGCCGGTTATCGTTAGTCTCTTTGGTCCGCGCAATACACTCTGGATCACCTTAGGCGGATTAGCCATCTTCCGTCTATTGATGCAGATTTCGCGCGATGTCAACCTTAATATGATCTTTTCCGGCATCGCGACCTTATTAGCGCTGATGGGGCTTTCACAGGCATTTTCCTACTTAAGCGGCGAAACTCCTATTGATCGACGCCGCTTTGCACAGGGCATCTTTATCGGCATGGCAATTGACGTGGCGCTGCAAGGGGTGTTCTTCACATGGGATTACGTCTGGCAGCCCGGTATCATTCCCTTAATCACTGCTGTGTTAGTGAGCGGATTGGCACTGTTTTCCCTCGTCGGTATCGACATCCGGGAAAAGCCAGCATCTGCACCCACCTTCCGCAGTTTGCTCCCCATCGCCGCGTTAGGGCCAATGTTTATGTTGGAGCTGCTGTTCCTGCAAAATATGGCCTTTGTCGCCTCGTCCTCGCAAATCACTATGGAAACAGCCTTTGCCACGATCTTGATTGGGGATGCCGCCGGTTTGTCGCTGCTTCATCTCTTTGACCGCCAAAAAATTGTCTTCCGTCTCATCGCCGGGATTATTTTGGTCATTACAGCGGCTTTGCTGCCTCTGGCAACCGGCACGTCAGTGATTATTGTCGTGATCGTAGGGCAGGGGTTGATCGGCGGCTTTTTGAGTTCGATCCTTAATAGTGTTTCCAGTGATAATACGAATTCTGACGGCTGGCGCATGTCGATTGTCGTCGGCATCGGCAGCTTGCTGTTTATTTTCTTGAGTATTCTTTACTATATTAGCGGCTTAGTCTCCTTACCGTTTACCTATACTATTTTGCCACCGGTCGCTGCGGTTTTTATTCTATTGACGGCTTTCGTGCCGCCGGTGGATGTACAAGCTGATCGACGTGGTTGGCAGTTAGCTGGTGTGCCGCTGGCTTTGCTGATCATCCCGTTGATTTTGCTCATCACCCGCCCCATTATTCCCGCAGCACAACCGACTTCCGGCACGATTCGTTTCCTGGATTACAACATTCATCAAGGCATTAACTTCTACGGCTGGGTCGATCCCGAAGCTACTGCTCAATTTATCGAGTCGCAGCAGGCCGACGTGATTGCCCTACAAGAAATCAGCCGGGGATGGATGGTCGCAGGCAGCGTCGATGTCGCGGAATGGCTGTCGCGCCGGTTGCAAATGCCCTATGTCTATGCACCGGGGCATGATTACCAATTCGGCAACATCATCCTCACACGGCTTCCAATTACCGACTGGTCGTTCACGCGTCTGCCGCTGCACAATGTTCCGCTGGGGCGCAGCCTCATCCAGGCGACGATTGATCTCGGAAATGGAAAATCCTTCACGCTGATTAACACCCATCTGTCGGCTTATGCCAGCACCGATGACCGTATTCCACAGGTCGAGAAGGTCATTGAAGTCTGGAATAAGGCGCCACGCACCATCATCGTGGGGGATATGAACGCCCATCTACAAGACGCGGATATGAACCTGTTCCTGCAAGCCGGCCTCACCAGCGCGCAGGATGCAACCGGAAATGCGGCTGGTTTCACATTTAGCTCGGTTAAGCCCACAGAACGTATCGACTGGATTTTCGGTACGCCAGAATTCCATTTCAGCGATTTTGTCATCCCGCCGACTACCGCTTCGGATCATCTGCCGCTGGTGGTGACTGTCGCGCTGACGGGGTAGTGCTACCGCTGACTGGTGAAGTTAGCTGATAACAGGGATGAATCACAAATTGTTTAGTGGTTCATCTCTTTACTCCTTGCCTTTGAGCGTGAGTCTCTTTATATCGCCTTGCCAAATCATCGTAATACCTGTTATCTTTACCCCATACTATATGAAGAAAGTAAAATGTTATGGCGACCGCGACAGTGACTCCCTCACGTCCATACGGCCTGAGTATATTGCCCAAACTCGCTGCGAACCCACCCGGCTTCTTTCTGGAAACCTTGAATAAACGCGGCAATTTGGTCGAAATTAACCTCGGTTCAGCCCGTCTGCTGCTCGTGCACCATCCCGATCATGTCCGGCACGTCATGCAGGATCACGCCCGTAATTACGGCAAAGGCTCGATGTGGGTCGCCATCCGCAAAATGGTCGGTAACGGTCTGCTCGGCAGCGAAGGGGATATCTGGTTACGTCAGCGCCGCCTGATGCAGCCTGCCTTTCACCGTCAGCGACTTGGCGCACTTGCTAACAGTATGTCCGGCACTATCGCCGAAATGCTGGATAGCTGGACGAAACTCGCGGAGCAGGGGCAGACGGTGGAAATTACCCGCACTCAAGCTGATCTCACCATGCAGTTGATCGTCCGCACGATGTTCGGCTCCAGCCTTGATCCGACGGAAATGCGCGAAATTGGCGATGCTTTTGCCACAGCGCTCAAACTCATGAATACTCGCATGTGGACGTCTTTCTTACCCATCGCTATTCCTCTGCCGGGGGATGCCAAGTTCCGCGACTCAATTGCGACAGTAGATCGTTATGTCTATCGTCTGATCGCCGAACGCCGCCAGAATCCGGGACGGGCGAATGATTTATTGGAAATGCTCATTGAAATCCGCGACGAAGAAACCGGCGAAGGCATGACCGACCAGCAAATCCGCGACGAAGTCTTTACTGTCTTTCTCGCAGGGCATGAAACCACCGCTACGGTCATGGCATGGGTCTGGTATGTCTTGGATAAACACTCCGACATTGAACGTAAACTTCATGCCGAGCTCGACCGCGTCTTAGCCGGACGTCTACCTTCGATGGTCACGTTACCCAAACTCACCTATACCAAGATGCTGATCGAAGAAACCATGCGCTACTATCCACCTTCGTGGATGATTCCGCGCTCGGTTGAAGCCGATGATGTCATCGGTGGTCTGCCGGTCAAAAAAGGTACAACTGTCCTCATCAGTCCATATGTTGTCCATCGTCATCCTGACTTCTGGGACGACCCCGAAACCTTTGACCCCGAACGCTTCCATCCGGATAAAGTCGTGCCGCGCCAGGCCTTTATTCCATTCGGCAGCGGACCACGCCTATGTATTGGCAACAGTTTTGCTATGATGGAAATGCAGCTTATTCTGGCGATGACCGCGCAGGCTTTCCGTTTGCGACTATTGCCTAGCATCACAAACGTCAAAACGACAACCATGCCTACCTTACGCCCTAATAAACCTTTGCACATGATACTCGAAACCCGCACCCAACCCGTCTCCAGCGCCACGTGGCTTATTGCCACCGAAACCGGCGAGTATGCGGTTGTCCCATCGGAAGACTCAACAACAGGTGAACGTGGCTAAACGCATTCTCATAACAGGCGGGGCAGGCTTTATCGGTGGGCATATCGCTGAACTGCTGCTCACTCAAGGGCATCAGGTCATCGCGATTGATAATCTCGCGACTGGCAAGCAAGAAAATCTACCCGATGGCGCACAGCTCGTCATCGGTGATGTTAGCGATTCGGTCGTGTTGGAAAGTATCTTCGAGACGGGGATTGATGCTGTCATGCACATCGCGGGGCAGGCGTCAATTAGTCTGTCTTTCGCCAATCCCGCCGCTGATCTGAACACCAACACGCTCGGTACGATTCGTGTCCTGCAAGCCTGTCTCAAATACAAAGTCGCGCGTTTGCTTTATGCCAGTTCTATGACCATCTATGGCGCGAATCCCGTTACCGCTACGCCCGAAACCGAACCAGCCAATCCGATTTCCTACTACGCCATCACCAAATACGCCGCCGAACGCTATGTCCATGCCACCGCGCTCCGGCCTGATTTGAATTTCGACTTCAATGTGACGTCCTTCCGCATGTTCAACGTCTATGGCCCGCGTCAGAGTCTCACCAATTCCTATCAAGGCGTCTTCGCTATTTTTGTGGGGAACGTTCTGCGCGGCGAACCCATCCGCATTTATTCCGATGGCGAACAAGCCCGCGATTTTGTTCACGTCAGCGATGTGGCCCGCGCCTGGGTCACCGCCCTCGATAACACTGCCAGCTACGGCCAAGTCATCAACCTAGGCACCGGAAACCCCACTTCCGTTAATGAATTGGCTGACTTGGTTCTAGCGGCTTTTGGTCATACGCGCGACACTTATCCCATCGAATATCGTGCGGCTCAGGCCGGTGATATGCGCGTCTCTGCCGCCGACATCCACCTCGCGCAATCCCTTCTCGGTTGGACGCCACAGGTCGCTGTCAACGATGGCATGTCCGAAACCATCGCCTGGGCGCGTACCGTCTAGTTTGGTTTTCACAGCAGCGTTTTATAGAAAGACCCATTATGAATCAACCTGTTATTCCACGTGCTGAATATCCTCGTCCCCAATTTGTGCGTACAGATTGGCTTTGCCTCAATGGCGAATGGGAGTTCGAGATTGATCAAGGCGACAGTGGCCTTGAACGCGGTTTACTCAAACAGCCGCTGCACGACCGCATCACCGTTCCCTTCTGTCCCGAATCAAAACTATCCGGCGTTGATAATCAGGACTTTCTAAATGCAGTTTGGTATCGCAAAACAGTCACCATTCCTGCTGCTTGGAGGGGACGCCGCACATTGCTGCATTTTGGAGCGGTTGATTATGACGCGACGGTTTGGGTAAATGGGACCGAAGTGCGGCGGCATCGCGGCGGTTTTACACCTTTTACCTGTGATTTGCACGGCGTAGCATCTGCCGGAGACGAGATAACCATTGTTGTACGTGCCCGTGATTCGCATGTTCCCCCACAGCCTCGCGGTAAGCAGTCACAGCGTTACGATGCCCATGAAGCGGTTTATCTGCGTACGACTGGCATCTGGCAGTCGGTCTGGTTAGAACCTGTGCCGGATTCAGCGCTTAAGCGTCCGCGAATCACGCCGGATTTAGCCAATTCGTCTTTTCATATTCAACAGGCCGTTACCCATTCGAGCGCGGGAATGCGCGTCCGGGTCATCTTGAAGAAAGGCGCTGAAGAAATAACGCGTGCCGAAGCACCCGTCGGATACGATTTCGCCCTACAGCTTACCCTGTCCATTCCTGAAGCCCAGCGGCGTATCTGGTCTATCCAGGATCCATTTTTGTACGATCTCGAAATTACTTTGCTGAGTACGGATGGGAGTATTATAGATTCCGCACAGAGTTATGCAGGACTGCGTGGCGTCAGTTTGGATGGCATGGCAGTCAAGATAAACGGCGAAGTCGTATTTCAACGACTGGTGTTGGATCAGGGTTTTTACCCTGATGGACTGCTCACAGCGCCTAGTGATGACGCTTTGCGCCGTGACATTGAGCTATCTCAAGCCGCTGGTTTTAACGGTGCACGCTTGCATCAGAAAGTTTTTGAAGAACGTTTTCTTTATCATGCCGACCGGATGGGCTATATCGTGTGGGGTGAGTTCGGGGATTGGGGCTGCCGGGTTCCGAGCGACTCTGACAAAGATCATCAACAACCAACCGCTAGCTACATCACACAATGGCTGGAGGCTTTGGAGCGCGATTATTCGCATCCATCGATTGTCGGTTGGTGCCCATTGAACGAAACGTGGCAAACCATAAGTGATCAGATCACGGCCTTGGATGATGTGACGCAGGGTATGTTCTTGGCGACCAAAGCGATGGACCTAACCCGTCCGGTGCTCGACACATCCGGTTACTCACATCGGGTTTACGAAGCTGATATTTACGACAATCATGATTATGACCAAAAGCCGGAAACCTTTGCCGAACGTCATGCCGGATTGGCACAGGGGAAGCCTTTCCTCAACGGCCCGGATCAGAAGATTCAACGCAATATCGGGCAGGCGTGGTCGTTACCTTACGACGGACAGCCTTTCTTTGTCAGCGAATTTGGGGGCATCTGGTGGAATCCGAACCTGGCACAAGGCGAAGCTTCATGGGGTTATGGGGATCGACCGGTCAACATTGAGGCGTTTTACCAGCGTTTTGAGCATCTGTGTTCGATCCTGCTCGATAATCCGCTGATGTTCGGCTACTGTTACACCCAACTAACAGATGTTTTTCAGGAACAAAACGGTATTTACACGTTCCAGCGCGCAGAAAAGTTTGATATGGAACGCATTCGCCGCATCCAGCAGCGACGCGCGGCCATCGAGTCTTAGGCGCGTATCGCTACAGGGCAGTCGAGTTCGTAAACCGTAAGTCGATCTCAGGTGGGGACGTCCGGATGGCACCCCTTGGGACCTTGAAAGGATTAAAAATGGCAAAGTTCTACGAAACCATCACGCCGCATATTCAAGACTTTATCCGCGCCCAACACATGTTTTTCGTCGCTAGCGCGCCCCTCAGTGAGTCCGGTCATGTGAATGTCTCACCCAAGGGGCACGACTGTTTCCGTATTCTCTCAGAAAACCAGGTCGCGTATATGGATTTGACTGGCAGCGGGAATGAAACCTCGGCACACGTCACCGAAAACGGACGCATCACTATTATGTTCTGCGGTTAAATATGGGACACAATTCAACCTATTGATCTACGTTAATTCTGGTTCATACTCTACGTTATCGGCCTGACGTAATTCTCCAAGTTGTATGGGCGTTAAAATAACGCCATTCAGCGTTTAATAGTCAAAATAGAAATGTACAAAACTACTGAGCCTTTGCTTGAATACCAATTGGTGTTGGTAATCCATCTATGCTTTCAACATTCTTCTCACAAATGTAGTTGTGCAACCCTTCTTCCCCTTTGGCTTCTGCCCATCTCGTGAGTGTATCCCGATGAGCAACAAAATCCATTAGCGGAACAGCATACCCACACGAAGTTTGTACCTTGTGAATATCTGCTGTGATAATCTGGCGGGCATTGAGGTAGTTTGGAAATAGTGGGCTGAGTTCAGCCCATTCGAGGTCGCTTGGCAATACGGCGCGACCTTTCCCGTACAGGCGTACAATGTCAGGCTTGCCATTGAACGCACACCACATGAACGTTATACGTCCATTTTCATTTAGGTGTGCTGAAGTTTCGTTGCCACTTCCAATCAGGTCAATATATGCAACACGGTTTGGTGATAGAACGCGCAGGCTATCCATTCCTTTTGGCGAAACGTTAACATGCCCCTCACTATTTAAGGGTGCGCTGGCAACAAAAAACATGTGCTGTGCTTCGATAAACTGCCGCAATGTGTCGCTGATACTATCGTAGAATTTTGCCATCTCTTTATCCATTCTCGTTATTCGAGTTGATTTTCGCGTACATCGAAAATACTGGTTTCAAACTCAGATATTTTCGACTTGGGAAATGACTTGATTGTAAATGCGATTTCTTCACCTATGAATTGTAACTTCAGAAGCCTCATTTTGCCGTGTACCATTTAATACAAGGGTTGTATTTATGAAAGCGGACAACGAACATTTTTTTGATGTAGTGTGTTTGGCTCTCGTGCTACACTAACCTTTCATGAAAGGTGAAATAGATCAATATTTTGAACAGAACCCCGAAGTCTTGCGGGCATTTAGGGATAACTTTATCGCCCGATTTGATACCTTCCCCTACCAACTTCCTGACGGAACATACACGAGAGCGCACATAACCAATCCAGACAGCACAAAATCATATTATCCTTTTACCGATCAACTCCTTGAACGGCATTTTAAGGGGCAGCAGACCATTGGAGCATACATGCTCAACGCCCAAAGCATTACTCATCGGATTGTGTTTGATGATGATAGTGAACATGGCCTTGATAGACTACGTGAACTCGCTCAGGATTTTGACCGACGAGGAATACCATCTCAACTTGAGAGATCAAGCCGAGGTGGGCATTTGTGGGTACACACTCCCCCGCTTATAGGCAAGGATGCAAGAAGAATAGGGATGTATCTTTTGGGTGAGCATCATTTAACGACGAAAGATATTGAACTTTATCCAAAACAAAACTATCTTCATGCAGATCATGTTGGTTCATTGGTTCGGTTGCCCTTCGGGAAGCATTTGAAAACAGGCAAATTCTACGGTTTTATTGACCTAGAAGGGCATGATCTAGCAGATCGGCGACGTGACCAGCTTGTTATCATTTCAACCCCTCTACGAGTCACTCAGGAGGTCATAGACGATCTTTTAGCAGCCGCGCCAGAGACAAAGAAAACATTTCAGTTAGACCGTAAACGACTGAAACGGTATTCGTCTGATATGCCACCCCATGAGAAAATAAAGCGGGCTATATCTCCCTACGATTACATCAGCCAATATGTGGACTTAGATCATACGGGACGTGGGCTTTGCCCCTTCCATGACGACCACCGGCAGAGTCTTAAGGTATATGATGACGGGTGGCATTGCTTCGCTGGTTGCGAAGGGAATACCATCATTGATTTTTACCTCAAAATGAGAGGCTACACTGACCTTACACTCTCCCCCGAAGACTGGAAACAGGAACTCTATTTGTTGATGAAACAGATAGGGTTATAGTGAGGTTTATTCCTATGTTCCCTATTCTCCTCGTTTTCCTCGTTTTGCTTATTGACTTCGTAGTTTTGTCTGTGTCATAGATAGTGTATGAAGGTTTTCATATCTCCTCGTGAATTTTCAAAAATTATTAATTGTGATCCCAAAACCGTTATTTCTTGGATTAGTAGTGGCTGGATACCGAGTGCAAAGCGTGTTGGACATCGGTATCAGATACCTGTAAAAGAGATCGAAGTATATAAATCTAGTCCACATTATCCACCGCTTAAATGGCAAAAGTAATAACCTTTTCTATCTATAAAGGCGGCACTGGAAAGACTACCAGTGCGGTCAATACTGCCGCAGCGTTAGCCGAGGCTGGGAAACAAGTACTTTTAATAGACCTTGACCAGCAGGCGCAGGCCACTAAGTATGTGGGCTTTGATCCAGATACGACCCCTTTGAATATCGCTCAAGTTTTCATTCAAAACACACCCATTCGATTGGCAATTCAACCGACTCCGTTTAAGTTTGATATGGTAACTGCTAGTGATGTATTGTCAGCGGTTGAGGCTATGCTGGAGAGTGGTAAAGATGAGGGACTCCTACGGGAGAAGTTAGAATCTATCTCCTCAGATTATGATTTCATTTTGCTAGATACACCACCGGGTAAAGACAAATTGACTTTTAATGCGTTGGTAGCAGCTCATCAAATTGTGGTTCCTGTATCTGCTGAAAAGGCAGCCATTGATGGACTTGCTGACCTCATTAAACATCTACATACGGTACTGTGGCCGAAATATGACCTTGACCAAGACATTCACATACTTTTTACCATGTATAAAGCGGGTACATCTCACTCCCCCGGTATTGTGAAAAGCGCACGAAAAATCTATCGAGATAATGTCTTGAGTGTACTTGTCCCTGAAGCTATTGCTTTTCCACGTTCGTATGATGCCCGGCAGCCTATGACTGTTTTTGCGCCGTCCCATCCCGGTACAAAGGCGTATCATGAATTGGCTGCGTGGTTACTAACATGAAGCATGTTGACACTTCTGTTTTTGTTGCGAATTCACAAGACCGTATCAAACCGGAAACGGTTGATTTAGGTTCACTCCCCCCTATCGAAAAGCCCATTAAGTCGGAAAAGAATCCAAGTGAAAATAATTCCGTTCGGAATTCCGAACGAACGGAAATACGTTCGGAAAATCGTTCGGTTTTATCCCCAAGCATCTTGTCTTCACGGAGGAGGACAACACGATACAGTTTTGAGTTTTACGAAGATCAAATTATAAAACTGAAAAGTGTGAAGCACCGTGCAGAGATGAATGGTGTGAAAGTGACCCTTTCAGACATTGCTAGAGAAGCCCTTGACCAGTACCTCAAAGATAAAGACTCCTGAACCGAACGGATTTCCGAACGGAAGTTTTTCCGAACGGAATATAGATCGCGTTGACAACCTAATCCTCATGTGAGCAAGATAGATTAAATCCTTTTAGTTAGTAGGGGATAGTGGTCGGAAAAATCTGATCCGTTGCCCTCTGAATAACCAAGAGAGGTCGCGCGAGGAATAGTGTCAACAGGGACACCACCACCCAGACAATGCTTGAAGTCGAACACCAACGCTAAAAGGTCGCGCTGTCAGAGAAAGATGAATGACTGGAAATATTGAGGCGGAAAAAACAACGCCTCGAAAAATTCCGAAGCGTCGTTTATAGATTTGCTACTAGATCAATATATATACTAACTACTAAATATATATTTTAATCTACGCAAGTTGCGTTAGCAACTTGAAAGCAAATCAGCCCTGTTGTAGCTACAATCACTGTGGATAACTTTATTGATCGCATTTGCTACTTTGGCTTGAATACTTTTGGTGATCGAATACTAAAATTTACCCGAAATATGTTACCAGACAAAAGGTGGAAATTGTGTCTGGTAATTAGTTGCCCCAAAATAACCCAGCTTCCCAAGACAATATGTCTCTTCTCATAGGGGATATGTCCGGGTTAGATTTCGCGGAGTACCGCTAAAATCAACCGTCCATCCCCCTAATCGGCGAGCCATGCCGCCGTCGCCTTTTTGGTGTGGAGTACCACCCTCAAAAAAGGCGACTGAACCACCCACCACCGCCACAAAAAATAGACCTGCTACCGCAACATATAGCGTTGGTGTCTGTGGAAACGGCCAGAAGACATGAGTACATGCCTCCTGTCACGTTGGGTGGTTCAGTCGCCTTACGGCGACGGCGGCCAACGAACCGCGAGCGATACATACTATCCAGTCTGACCACATCACCACAACTAAAAACTCACCAAAAACAATATCCATCACAACTGCACGAAGTCTCCCCTTATAGTTCGCCATTTTTGATCTAGGAGACCATTTGTTAAAAGATCACTTTTGACCCCCTGTGAACCTTTAAGACTTGAAAGTGAAGCACATTTACGCTCAAAATGCAAAAAATACATTGCGAATTATATAGCGAACCAGTTTCGCTAGTTTTTTGTCTATCTTAAAATAGAGATATACTGGTTAATTCTATAGGTTAGGAGTGGATAAATGGATGCCAGTATGTTCCAGATCAGGGTTCCGCGAGCTACTGAATGGATGCCATCAGTTGCTGCTGCTTGCATGAAGTCACTCACCACTTTAGTAGACAAAGATATTTATTTTTCTTTGTATGTGACAGGAACAAGCGAGGGAGTGGTCTTTCGGGTCACGATTGATACTCATCCGTCAATTACGCTACGAAGTCTAGGCGATTTATTTGCAGCCTATTACCCCGGAGCCGAAGTGTTACCATATATTCCTCAAATACCTCCATACCCCTTTCATCGTCGAATTGTGCTCCTTTATCGATTAGGGGAGATTTGGTTTGAGACGTTGCCCCCTCCGTTAAATTATCAACGTTTTGATCCAATAGCTGTACTAACTCAAACTATGGCGGGATTACGGGTTAACGAGAGTGTGACCTATAAGATCACCAGCAAGATGTGGCATTTTACGCAGCAAGACATTGATGATTTCTTAACCATTTCGGCTCATGATGCGGGTTGGCGAACCAGCGGGAGAATACCTGTACTTAATCCAGCGATGGCAGCCGGAGCAATCATTGGGAAGATCATTTCAGATTGGCAGCTCAAATCAAAACGTGTGCTGCGGTTTTCTGAGGCAGACACGGAACGCTACCTTTCCAAATTTATTCAGGGACATACAGTTACTTCAATTTCGGTCATTATGGATAGCCCCTACAAGGAACGACTCAACCTTGTCTCATCAGTTGTGGGTGCAGTGGTTAACCTAACTGGTGCAGGAGCATTACGCATTGGAAATGGGATGGATGATGAAAAACGCATTACTACAGTAGCAGAAGCGGATGCGTTCACTACAACTAGCCTCGTCAATAAGGTGCAATATCCACAAGGTTATAGTCCGGTTACCTTTTATCCTTCACCTGAAGAATTAGCTTTGTTGTGGCATTTACCCCATGTTGAATTTGGTGACCAGCCTATTATCTGGACTTCCGGGCTTCCGGTTCAGGTGACGACTCATAAGGGCAAAGACACAATACAGATTGGGACGGTACGGCGAGAAGAAACCCCCGTGTATCTTAGCCGAGAAGATCGCCAACACCACACCTATATCACGGGAAAAACAGGTATGGGGAAATCAACACTTTTAGAAAATCTCATCAAGCAAGACATTGAAGCAGGTGAAGGGGTTGCAGTAATCGACCCTCCCGGTTCTCTGATTGCTTCGCTTCTTTCACGGTGTATTCCAGAGAGTCGCCTTAATGATGTCGTGCTTTTGTCATGTGCCAATGAGACCTATCCCGTACCTATAAATCCGTTTCATATATCTCCCAATGTTACTTCTGACGAGCAGTTACAAGCGGTTTTGTGGCTTATGAAGACACTTTACCGAGAACATTGGAGCAGTACTCGCATGGAAACAACCATGCGGAATGTTTTACAGCTTGTATTAGCTGATCCAGATGCTACGCCTCTTGATATGCAGGAGATAATCGAAAACCCCAAGTGGCGCACACGGCTTTTTTCTCGGCTGAAGAAAGCTAATAAGCTCTCAACCTCAACAGAGCGATTTTGGGAACGTTTTGACACCCTTTCACCGAGCGAGCAAAGCGATTATGCAAGCCCAATTCTTAACCGGTTAGGGTTTTTAGGTTCAGCCCACCTAGAAATGATTACGTGTCATCCACAGACAGTTGATTTTCGGCAACTTATCCGTGATAAAAAGATCATACTGATTGATTTATCAGGGAATGTCATTGCTTCAGAAGTTGGGATGCTAGGATCAATATTTTTGTTCAACCTATTTTTTGCCAGTCAGAGTCTCTTTTTTAGTTCAAATCATGGCTCTCACCCGTTTTATCTATATGCAGATGAAGTGCAAGAATTTGTATCATCGGATTTAGCAAAAATGCTTTCAGAAGCTCGAAAGTACGGCTTATCTCTAACTCTTGCCAGTCAGTACATCGGACAACTCAACGATGAAACACAAGAAGCGATTAAAAACAATGTGGGGACAAAGATTAGTTTTGAGTGTGGCGATGACGAAGCACGAGAAACAGCAAGGCTCTATGAGCCTCAAATAACAGCAAAAGATATGATTGGCTTAGGGAGGGGAAATGCAGCAATTCGTACACGATTTTCCGGTGAAACACTAAAACCATTTATTATTCGTACCCTTGCCCCACCGACTCCAACAGCCCAACAGGTTAATAGTCGTTTGGTTGTTGAACGATCACGAGAGAATTTGCATCTTATTCCGTCCTCGGATGTGCGAGAGTGGATAAAACAACGGTACAGTGATGATGAACCAGTACAGCCTACAGGGTTAAAGGATTTTGAGTAGCAGACGACCCCGTTTCAAACGAGTTGCAGCAAGTGAACGTCCTGCGTTTCGGTTGACGAAACGGGATTGTGCCATTTTGAAGGCAGTTAATGATTGCCGGGCGCTTCAAACTAGGCATATTGAAACCTTGTTTTTTTCCTCATCCAAACCTGCCTATAAACGCTTGGAAAAGTTGTACCACCACGAATATCTTGATCGGCAGTTTATTACACAAGTCAGCCGCGCTCCGGCTGCCAGTCCGATTGTCTACACCATCACTAAATTAGGAGCCACAGTCCTTGCTTCTACGTATGGATATGGCGAAGATCAATTTCGATTTTCCAGTCGTTCCGTCACCCAATGGGAAACCTTACAGCATATCTTAGCTATTGCCGATGTGTGGGTAGCTCTCATGAGGGGAGCAAGTGAGAACAATATAGAGATCGTTGAATGGCGAGATGAATTGGTTTTTCGCGCTAACCCAGATACCGTGTGGGTAAAAAATGCTGCTGGTAGGCAAACGAAAAAGCCGGTGCTTCCTGATGGATATTTTCATCTCAAGACCGCAAAAGGAGAGACTCGTTTTTTCCTTGAGATAGACCGGGGTGTTGAGGGGCTGCAACAAGTTAAAGACCAAGTGCAGGTGTATCAAGAGTATATTTTGTCAGGGGGCTATCAAGAACGATTTCAAGCGAAGTCTTTGCGTATTTTGATTGTGACCACGGGCAGTAAGCGATGTGAGAATTTGCGTCGCGCGATTGCTTCTGTAGGGGGTGGTGATCGGTACTGGCTGACTACGTTCGATAAAGCAATACCCTCAGAGATTTATACTGCTTCTGTTTGGCACAAACCAGCCGAAGAAGGAACTTTTTCGTTTCTTGGCTAACCCACTTGAGGACATGATATATTGCAATCATGTCTCTCTCAAAAGACCCATTTTCAACACCAAGAGGTAGGGAATTTTTAACTACCCTACTTGACTACGGTATTCTCTCCTACGATCAGGTGCAGGTTCTATTCTTTCCTGACAGTGTAGAGGCCAATAGTGGAAAGCGGTACAACGTCTCATCAACCGTTATTAACTGGTTGTACTCATTTGAAAAATCCGGCTACGTGATCTTATCCAGTCACGAGGAAACCGCCCGCTTTCCCAACACGCGGGTGTGTTGGCTTTCTCACACTGGCGCTCAGGTTTTAGCCGATGAGATGAAGGTAATGGTAAAAGCCCTGCACTGGCAGAAGCCCCATTCACGGCTGACCCAAATTCCCCATGATCTAACGGCCAATACCTTTCGTATCCGGCTCACCCAAGCGCTTGCTCATCAAGAGAAATGTTCGTTGAAAGAATGGGTATCAGGTCGGTTACTCGCAGCAGATAGCGACACGATTGAATACAACATGCCTGTTGACGGTAGGATGATTAAAAAGAGGAGAAGGATAGTTGCTGACAGTTTTTGTGCGGTGACAGCAGGGAACATAACGGCTAGACACCCCATTGAGGTTGATAACTCAACGCTCACACAGACCCGGATTATGAAAGAGAAGATTTACGCCGGAGTTGCTTATATCACCAGCCCGCAATACAAAAAGCGGTATGGCGAAAATCGCGGGCGTTGGCTCTTTTTGCTGGAAAGCGAACGGCGTATGAGGAACTTACAAGAAATGGTTGTAACCGAGCTTGGAAAGGTCGCAGCCGCCACCTTTTACTTTACGACCTTTGCTCAGATGCAAAAAAGAAATGTCTTTTTTGATCCTATTTGGTTTTTAGGGGGAGCAGCCAAGACTCCACAATCACTTGCATATGCTATAGAAAATAGGGCGTAGGCTTCACAAAAGGTCATAGCAGGCGTTTTTATGTGGTAAGTGGTTAAGATATAGCCAACGCCTTAAAAAATCTGTTTTAGACGGTTTTGCGAGGTGGTATAAGCAATGTTGTGCAGAGATTTATTACCTTGCTTATATGCTGTAATCATCGTTGCCACTCAAATTCAATATCACTACTTTTTTCACCCGGTTGAGCTGATGCTCCATTAAAAATTGTTATGTTTACTTTGAATGTAGCAGTGAATATTGGAGGCTTCGTTTTATGCCCTGATCCTGTAAGGCTACAAGTATCTTTCCAATCCAGAGTAAGGAAATTAACGGTTTTATCTCGCTTGTCTCTTTGTTGTGTAACAGTAGCACACGCAAATGTAAAAGTACCTTCAGCTTCTTTCCAAATATTTATGAAGTAGAAATCTTTATTGTTAAGTTCTCTTGAGTTCCATGCAATCGTTAGTTCATTGCCCGAAATTGAAGTACCTGCACCGGGATAGAGGATTGATAATTGTTGGTTCGGTGATGCCTGCCGCGTCGCTGCCACATGCTCTATTAGTCTTGTTGCGGTGATGTTGGGCGTAACTGTTATCGTAGGAGTGGCTGTATATGTGGCTGTCGCTGTTAGTGTCGGGGTTCGAGTTGGTGTAGTAGTAGCAGTTGGTCGCTCGGTAACGATAATTCCCTTTGGCACAGTAGATAAACTCATCATTGGCAACACAAAGATTACTCCGGCAGTGATGACAATGGATAGCAACCACAAGTTTTTAAGTAAACTCGGGCTTTTGTCCCATCCGCCTTTCCAAAGGATCATTATTAAGCCGATAATCGGGAACAGTAAAAAACCAATGATAAAGACTGCAATAAAGAAAAGAGAGCCTTCTCTCCAATCTTTTCCTGTTGGTGGACGATAGGGGTACATATATTTCACAGTCGATATTGAAAGAATATTTCAGAATTACTGATGAGCAACTATTGTACTAGGAATAAGCGTTGTTAAAAAATATCCTGCAACGAGAAAATGTTAGAGAAGAGGCTTGGTAGTTCATGAAAATATTGTTTTGGAGGTGCTATTATAATTTTCCTGTGAGGGGAGCGTCATGAGCCGAACTAGCCTGCTTATGGTCACGGGTGAAAAGGTGGCTTGCTGCCCTATACGTGAGCCTTTGGGGATACAGCCGGAAGCGTTGATATAGGCAACGATTGCGGGTATTCATCCCCTCAATCATGCCTTCCCTACAGGAGAAATTATCCCTTGCGAGAATGTGCTATGATGCGAGTGTATGGTGCGAAAACTTAATGGCAACCAGCGTCAAGCGGTTGCTGAAAAAATTATGGAATGGGGGAATTTGGTCTTTGCTGGTCTAGTAGTCGGTCAAGCGCTTGCGCCAACCGGATTTGATGTACCGATAGCAGTTGCAGGAGTTCTCTTTTTTGCCGTGTCCTATGCGATTGCTTTGCGATACATGAGAGGAGGTGAATAGATTATATATGTTGCCACTTTTAATTTTGCTTATTGGGGGAATTTTGGTTATTGCCGCAGTGGCATTTTTTGCTAAATAACAGCCCTATAGTGACATATCCTTTCCTGTAATACTACGGGATACCTCGTCTTATTTGTTTACCTCACCCTTTGAGTTATAACCTTCATACAATTCTTGTTAGCCTCAAACACACGTCGTCTTAGGGCGATTGTACGACGCATTCATTATTTTCAACGCAGAACCAAGACATAACTGAAATATCTCATAATTTTGATCTACGTGCAAAACGAAACTCAGACTGTTACCATTAATTAAGAGGTCGTAATTATTATTAACCCTCATGTATCTGAAATTATTTTTAAAACCTAGTTTGCTCTCTATTATTTTTCGATTTTTTGTTGCGCTTTTTATTCCATTTATTTCAATAAATTTGGGGCGAATTATTCCAACTATTGTGCCTCCAATACTGATCCTAATTTTATATCAAATTGGTTATGCTGCATCTTATTTTGTTCAATTTAGCATAGCAATCTCAATATCACAGTTAATATATAAATTATTGATTTCTTTAAGTATTTCGCCCCTAATCACCTTCATCATTACAAGTATCGCACTTGTTACCACAACAATTGTGCTGATAGTAGGAACTTCTTTGTTTTATGTTTTCTTTCTTACGTTTGTTGCCTATAGATAATCCTAGCCATAATTCCTCAGAGTAAACCACAAATCTAATTGTTGGAATTACTATGGCAATCTCGGACAGTCCTCTGATGAAAAATCTGCTAAGTATCCGTCCAAGTCATGATTTGGTACACTTCCAGATGCAATTGTTGCTGTATCTGGAACTGATCGCGGCCCATGTATCAATGTTACTTTCGTATGTGGCATTGTGAGACTGTTTTTATAAAACTCACCAAAATTTGGCAGTGACGCGGCAAAATCCTCTATGTGAACACAATGCAAGTACGTTGGACCATTGGGATATGAAACAGCAACATTTGCAAACGTGTAAATTGTCAAATCGCTTAGATGATTAAAGCCTTCATTAGCTAAAATATTGAGGGATGCAGATAAGATGGCAGTTCCTTGACTATGCCCAACTATTATAAGCGGTTGGTCTAGATTCCTAAAATGATTTTTTATCTCTGCCACAAGCGTCTTAACCGCTAAGTTATCCGTGCTTAGGCGAAGTCCAAGACTTCCAAAAGTAATATCATCAATTGATTGAGCAATGTCCCGTACTATGCCTCCGGTAGCATTAAATATCCCCATAACAGGTAAGTTAAATATTTTTTCAAGATCATCACGCCGTTGAAGGTGTGCCGCATAATCGGTATTCATGCCATTGATATAATAAACTTTGGCAACTTGGGGAACTGCTCCGGTTTTAATTCCATCCACCGCAAGTATTTCTCGATTTTCCTTGCAACCATATGATGTTATATCTGTTATAGGGACAGCGTTTATGTCGCCTTGTAGCAATAAAGCACCCTCTGAACATATCCAAGCAGTTCGATTATCAAATTGGATTTGAAGCCACGTTGGTATGGCATTTCCTCTAGCAGTGTTCTTGCCAATTACATGGTGGATTGATTCGGGCATAAGTCCTACCAACTGTCCACTATCAACGTCTGGGGCAGTATAGAGGAATAATCCATCTGATGTGATTATCTGAACTTGTATGTCTGTTTTTGCATTAGCAGTTCCTACACCACGTACAAACTCAGATGTTGGGTAAGGGCGCATCCCATTGTAGTCTGTGATTTCAAGTTTTTCACCTTTGAATTCTGCGCTAAATTGCATCGTGTTCCCACTCGTAGCATCAATGAGATCAATTGCAACATCACCACCATCAAGAATGATGTATGTTCCAGCTAAGTTGGCATTTGTGGTAGTGACAGTTCCATCATTAAGGAATTCTATCTGGTCAAACGTTTTTGTAGTACCAGCAGGTGCAGAGTAAAATTTCCACGAACCTAGGATTTCCTCATTCGATTCAACACCCGTATTTTGGGGTTGTGCTGCATTTGGTAACGACTCAATAAAATATTTTTTGCTGTTTCCTTCTGCCGCCCAACCAATCGTCCCATCGTCGAGTTTCAGTTGCCACCACGTATAATCACCACCGCATTCTGGCCCACCAATTACCTCGAATGTCGTACCCTCTGGCATTTCTACCACTACAGAACTATTTGTGGATGGTTCTGATCGCAACCGTGTCGGTGACCCATCAGTAAAAGTCACTCGTCCAAGAATTCCAACGATCATGATGCTTCGTGGTGCGTTGGGGCAATTACTGGTTTGTTGAACAACCGGATTTCTTCGCTGCGGTAGTGTATTGCTTTGTGAGTATCCCGAAGAATGTAGCGCCCAATCTGAGGATTGCCATCCAATGAGATTAAGATCAGTCTCATCGTGTGGTTGTATGAGTTGAAAAGAAAGGAGGAACAGGCTGAGGCAAAAAGCACATACAAATGACCGCATGATTATTCCCGCTCAATTCTGATATTCTCAAAAGTAATGTTCAATGAGAGTTCGAATCATTCTCAACCTGTGGGATAGTATAGAAGAACACTAGGCTAGGGGGAGATTGTACTGCCCTACCTAGATTTGCGCGACCAGATCTTATGATGAAACCGTGTTGAGGTATTGCAAGGCCATCTCACCCTTTTGTTATGACTCTAGGAAGTGGGGTTTTTCTACACCTCCGAGATAATTTCTTGTGTAATGTGCTATTTATTTGTTATCGTTCCCCTCTTCTACCAAGCCATAGAAGGGATTGCCGTCAATCAAGGGAGGCTATAGGCTATAACAAGTCTCCTTTCTTATTTCCTTTTACTGGCACGAAAACTACTTGAAAAAACCCACTTTCCATCTTTACGATACTTATGTTTTGTGGTGGTTACATAATAACCGGAGGTTGTTTTTATCTTGACTAATTCGAGTTCTTTCCCTATTTTTAACACTGGTACTGCTCGTAGAGCTTCTATCAGGTAAAGAAATCCTATTATTATTGCCAATATCGCAACTTCTTTTCCAGCATTTGTAAATCCCCATAGCGCTATTGCCGCTATGGTAAGACAAATAGTGAATCTTAATAATTTCTCCCGTCTAACCTTTTGTCTACTCTTGAATACTAGGTTTTTTAATTCCCCTCCACATTTTTGACAGGTAAATCTCGCTACCCCTGCCTCTGGTGTTGTAGCTACCATTTCATACATCTGATAATGCTCAAGCCACTTTTCTTTTACATTTGTAAACACTTGCTCTAAATAACCAGATTCGTGACGATTAGAAACCTCTTGAAGGCAACCAACCTCTATAGATATAGGTTTATAAAGTTGTTGGGTCATGATTTGGATTTCCTTTCTGACCTGAGGACGCTCTTAAATAGGCAGCGTTGGTAATCGTATATTGTAGTGCTTTTTATTGTATGCATATTGCGGCAGTCAGGCCAGTTTATGCGAAGGTATTTCACTAGTGGTTGGATCAATCAGAAGGTTCTGTATGTCCATCATGATAAAATCAACTCTTACCTCAGAATTTTGTGAGCAATTTGAAGCATCAATTAGTCTATTTTTGAAAATGCTGTAAATTTATTTTTTAGATAAAATTAGGTTTTCAAAATCATGAAAAAACTCAGCGAGAGTTACACCTAATCCCGCACAAATTCGATACAGATTTGCCAACGTAACATTTGTCTCACCGCGTTCTACCCGCCCGATAAATGACCGATGTACTCCAACCAAATCCGCTAGTTTTTCTTGAGACAGATTACCTTTTTGAATACGAAGTTCTCTCACGCGCTCACCGAAAGCGTTTGCGATTTGTTCAATAGTCGGATTAGGTTGCGACATAGAATGTTTGATTTCTAACGCCATTTATGATATGCTGTTGCTACGTTTACGTCTACAACACAAACGTAGCAAACCAAATTAAACGCCCCCGAAAGATGCGGCTAACACCTATCGGGAGCTAACCAACCTAGCTGCATTACCAGCAAAGGAGGCTAAAGCGATTCTAACTTTTTGGGTCGTCAATTGCTATTCCTAGCGGTTGACGACTTTTTATTTATCTAAGAGCGATTGCTCAGAAAGGAATATATGTATGACCGCAAAAGTAATGACGTGTCTAATTTGCCAACGCCAAGTGTTGCTATTAGTACAGTTTTGCCCTGCGATGATCTCCGGCAACGCTTGCGAAAAATCTACACCATAGCCATTACCCGATACGAGAAAAAACAAGTTTTTGAGAAACCAGTAGAAGAAGGGAATGAATTATGAGCAAGCTCGTGGCTATCTATAATCGTGTATCAACCGATGAACAAGGCAAAGGGTACAGCCTAGAAACCCAACTTGAGGGATGCCGTGAATACGCCCAAAAATGCGATGACATTATTGTGGGTGAGTTTGCTGATGATTACACAGGTGCAAAACTTGATCGTCCTGAACTCGATAAATTACGTGAATTAGCACGTTCAGGCGCAATCAATAAAGTTATTACCTATGAACTTGATCGCCTTGCGCGAGGCATGGTCAAACAAATACTCATTGAAGAAGAATTTGCAAAATGGAATGTTGATGTTGAGTATGTCCTTGCTGAATATGAGGATAATGCGGAAGGAAGACTTCAAAAAAATGTCCGAGCAGTGGTCGCGGAATATGAACGTGAAAAAATCATTGAGAGATCAATACGCGGCAAGCGAGGTCGGGCTAAAGCAGGCCATGTCAATCCCGGAAGAGTAGCAAAATATGGTTTTGATTACGTTCCTGACCCCGACGGACATAAAGGAAGTTATGTTATTAATAGTGATGAAGCAAAGATCGTGAACTTGATTTATACGTGGTACGTCATAGGAGATGAAAGCGGACGACGATTAGGGATGAATAAAATCGCCAAGCGTCTTTCAGAAATGAAAATACCCACTCGCTATGATGGCATAAATACAAAGGGTAAACGTAGTGCCAAGACTAGATCAGTAGGAATGTGGGGTGAAAGTACCATTCGAGAAATCCTCATGTCAGAGATATATGCTGGCACACACTACTATAATCGCTTGAACCCAAAACGAGCATCAGGAGAACCGAGAGTTCGGGATCGGAGTGAATGGATAGCTATTCAAGTTCCAGCAATAATCAACAGAGATATATGGGAAACCGTGCAACGTTTGAGAGATGAAAATAAAAAACGTGCTATTCGCAATACTCAATACTCATATCTTATGCGTGGTAGATTACGATGTGCGAAATGTGGACATATTATGGGATGTCGGACAGACAATCGTACTAAGGTGCTACGAGGAGAATATATCTGTAACAGAGGCAAAACCCATTACTATCATGATGATCTAAAAACTCCAATATGTCGGGGCAATGTCAAGTCAAATATTATTGATGATGCTGTTTGGAAAGAAATCAAAGCAATTCTTCAATCGCCAGATGTGGTTATTGACGCTCTGCAACAAGAGGCGCATGAACATGAAGACGCTATTACTATTATCCGTGATCGGCTAGAAATTGCCGAAAAACAACTTGATAATCTTATCAGCCAGCGCGAACGCCTATTAAATCTTTACCTGAACGGGGATTTTCCAAAAGATTTGCTCGATGAAAAAATGGCTGAGATAAAACAGACAATTGGTAAGTTTGATACTGAGGTGGCTTCGCTGCAAGACCAACTCAACAGGTCAACGCCTAACCCTACAGACATTGATACCATCAAAAAATTCTGTGAACAGGTGCGAGGCGGGCTTGAGGAATTTACCTTTGAGGATAAGCAGATGATTATTGAGTTATTGAATGTGACTGCAATAGTGATGAGAGATGAAAACGGGATAAGGCTTGCATTAAGTGGATATTTCCCTCAGATTATGACTGATACATTTGACCCCAAAACATCACTATGTTCTGCGGTCAGTGATGGTGTTCCCCCCGCAATTGACCCCAAAACATCATTATGTTTTGCGGCTTTGAGGGTGCGCCCAACATCGTCCGCTTGTTTGGCAAGGGGCGTACCGTACTTTCAACAGACGCCGAATGGGACAGTTTGATAGCATACTTCACCCCGCAGCTCGGCACGCGCCAAATCATTGTGGTGGACGTCTACATGACACAAACATCCTGTGGCTATGCTGTACCTTTCATGGATTATGTCGGTGAACGGGATACATTGGATCGCTGGGCAGAAACTAAAGGCGAAGAGGGTATCATCGATTATCGCCGCGAGAAAAACAGCTTCAGCATCGATAAACTCCCAACGCCGCTCGGCAAATGCCTTCAGGACATGGATGAGCAGATCCAACAATAGCCCGCTTCGCCATAATCAGCCAATAAAAAAGGTGTAGAGACTGCTCTACACCTTTTCTTGTAGTTCCAAAACGGACTATTGAGGGGTCTGGACAAATTCGCTCTCATAAGGATTTGTCGCGGGGCAGCCCGTCCAGATGATGACCTTAACCTTTTTCTCGGTGTCTGGTCCCACGTTTAACTGATATTCGCCTGTTGTCAGTTTGTACAGCGAGAACTCGTAGTAGCTCTTGATCAAAGTATTGGTTTCGGGATTATCTGGCAGCTTTGCCAACGTCGCGGCGGTCACATACAGCGCCTTACGCGGTTTTGCCGTCTTCGGATCAATACCCAGGACTTCAATATCACAGGTTCCATTCTTGTGCGTCTTGGTATAAAGGGCATAATCCCCTTGACAGTTGACACTGGTGTTAGTTTTGCAGACGCAGGGGCGACAGGCATAAGCCACTTCTTGAGGCAGTGCCGTCAAAATGAGTGTGACCGCCGAAACGAGTACGACTGAGACAGAAATTAGTTTACGCAGCAGCATTTTTATTTCCTTATCAATTTCCATGATGTATAAGTCAAATAGTATCTGAATCGCCTTTTGAATACCAGATTGATTGCCAAATCTTAACGGATTAATGGGAGATGAGAAGATATTGACAAAACTAATATACTTAGTTTATATTCTAAATATATTAGCCAATGAACGAGGTATGATTATGACCACTCAATTTCTAATAACTTCTGAGGGAACCATTGCCTATGATGATATAGGCAACGGTCAACTCATAATCTGTGTACCGGGTATGGGCGACTTGCGGCAAGAATTCCGTCTGCTCAGCCCATATTTGGTTGCAGCCGGTTATCGCGTTGTGACGATGGATATTCGTGGTCACGGCGAAAGCAGTGTCGGTAGCTCGGATTATGATATACCCGCCATCGGCAGAGACATTCTAGCCTTAATCGGCCACCTGAAAGTGGATCGTGCCATTATCGCCGGGGCATCCATTTCAGCCGGTGCAGCTGTTTGGGTAGCAGCCGAACAACCTGATAAAGTACGCGCCCTGTTGCTGCTTGGGCCAGCCGTCAGTGATACGCCCATGCCCGCCTATATGACAGCCCTCGTGCGTGTAATGTTTATGCCGTTGTGGGGAGCCTTCTCGTGGGGCATGTACTACAATTCACTTTTCCCGACCAACAAACCTGCTGATTTTGCGACCTATCGTCAAAAACTGCTGGCGAACCTGCGCGAACCGGGGCGTTTGAATGCCTTACGTGGACTGGTTTTTACTTCGCATAAGCCTTCAGCAGATCGATCAGCTAAAGTGAAAGTGCCGACTTTTGTCGTCATGGGCACCAAAGACCCCGACTTTAAAGATCCTGTCGCCGAAGCCAATTGGTTAGGCGAACAAACACATGGTAAGGTTATGATTGTCGATGGAGCGGGGCATTATCCACATGTGGAAATGATTGATAAGACTGCTCAACCTATTGTCGATTTCCTGAAATCAATCGAGGTTTCACATGACGCGTAGAGCCGGACTAGACCCTCAAATGGTAGTACATGCCGCCGCCGAAATTATCGACCGTGACGGTATCGATGCCTTGACATTGGCAGCTTTAGCAGGGCATTTTAAAATAGCGGTGCCATCACTGTATAACCATGTGGGTGGAATGCCGGGATTACAACAGCAGCTTGCCTTGCTGGGCAGGCAGCAGCTTGCACGGGAGTTAGGTCGTGCTGTGATGGGCAAATCAGGTGATGACGCCGTAATGGCAATGGCCGATGCCTATCGTGCGTATGTTAAAACCCATCCCGGTTTGTACACATCAACCCTGCGTGTAGCCGAAGACAGCGATACAGCTAGCCGTGCAGCCGAAGACGAAGCCGTCGACATTTCTCTAAAGGTTTTGGCTCACTATGGCCTTCATGATGAAATGGCATTGCATATGGTCAGGGGTTTCCGCAGTTTGGTACATGGTTTCGCATCCCTCGAAGTCGCAGGCGGTTTTGGCCTTCCGCTCGATCTTGATGAATCGTTCCGACTGCTGATGCAGGGCTATATCCAGATGTTGAGCGCTCAAATGCACCATGCTTGAAAAGCCCGATTTGCCTGACGAGCTGATCATCAGCTGCTTACAACAGCACTACGGTTTACAGGGTGTCAGGCTTGAATTCTTGCCCGTTGGCAACGACGCCAGCGCATGGGTATACAAAGTCCTGGCTGATAATCAGTCCGCTTATTTTCTGAAAGTGAAACGCCACAGTATTGTGCCAGCCAGTGTATTAGTGCCTTATTTTTTGCACAAATCTGGCATTACACAGGTTGTAAGTGCAGTACCGGATCAAAACAATAATCTGTGGGCCTCAACACAAAACTTTGTTCTGATCATGTACCCCTTCATTGACGGTAAAACCGGTATGGATGTCGGCCTATCCACCGGGCAATGGACACAATTTGGCACAATACTCAATAGAATACACTCAACCGATTTACCACCCTGGATCACATCAAATGTCCTGCAAGAATCCTTTGTTCCGAATACACATTGGATGATGGTCATTTGGGAGACTCAACAACTGGTGTTGCAAGCCACTTTCACGGATGCTCTAGAGCAGCAGCTTGCGGCTTACTGGTTAGCACACCGTGACGAAATCGCACATATCCTCAGCCGCACTGAAGAACTCGGTCGCTTGCTTCAAGCGCAACAATTACCGTTCGTGCTGTGTCATGCTGATATTCACACCGCCAATCTACTTATTGACGGGGCAGGGCAGTTATTTATTGTCGATTGGGATGGAACCCTCTTTGCCCCCAAAGAACGTGATCTCATGTTTGTTATCGGCGGACGTGCTGCCGATTCACCTTTGACCACAGCGGAACAAGCCTTCTTAAAAGGGTATGGTCAAACCACTGTTAATTGGCTGGCGATGGCCTATTACCGTTATGAGTGGGTTGTGCAGGAAATCGCTGATTTCACGGAGCGTGTGTTTTTCATGCCAGAGCTTGGCCGCGAAACCAAACAGGATGCCGTTCGTGGTTTCATGCAGTTATTCAACCCCGGCGATGTCATTACTTCAGCCTATGCGTCTGAAACTTATCTTTGACACTGCTGTAGTTACTACGGCTTATGGCACACAGGATCGTACTGCCGCTGCTACATAGTTATTCTTCGGTGTCGAATAACAACACCAATTCATCCGTTTCGAGGGCATCCACGACTTCTTTACCCTCGCTGACATAACTAATCTCGAAAGCACCTGATATATAGCCTGTAAATTCAAAACGGCTAAAACCGGCTGGCACATCGCCCCACCAGGTCACCATATAAAAATGCTGATCATCCGAGCGTTGGGCAAAAGCTTCACTAGCAGTCAAAATTTGAGGGCGACCCGCTTGCCATTGGGCCGCCTCTAGCAGTTCCCGTTTACGATTACTCATGATTACTTTGCTAGGTCGCTGCTTGCGCTTCAAGCTTTACCAGGTTTTCTACAGTGGTTTTAACAGCTTCAAAATCAGCGCATTTGGCCGCTCGAATCAGTTTAGCCATCTTAACCCCGTAGCCAAGGACGTCAGAATATTCGTCAAAGTCGAATACCTCAAGCGAAACACTGTCCGTAGCATTAACGCGGACGATAAAAATCAGTTCACCTTTTTTGTTGGTGATTGAAAGATTTGCAATCTCTGTCGGTAATCCGGATCGTTTACCGTCAAGTCGATATAGAAGGTCGTTCATGAAATGGCTTCCATTCTTAGATGCGAACAGTCAAATTGCTTACATTATAGTGAGACTAGCCGCTCTTACAAGAGACTATGGTGAAATGTAGCAGCTATCGATGCGCCGTACCGCTCATATTGAATAGCTGTTTACAGCCCACAATGAAGGACGCATAACAGCAGCCTACGTTTTGAGGTGGAACGCGCAGCACGAGCGTATGCCTTGGGATCAAGTGGACTGCTTGCAGTATTATCTCCTCTGACACAGCGCCGCGGCTGGTGCGCCACATTTAGCCCTGTTGGTTGAACAACCCCGACTAAGGTCACAGTTACCTGATTTCCATAATTGGATAAATTTTGATGTGTATTAAGGCGCATTAATGTTTATTACGTCTTATAATATAACATGCCTGCCTCATGCTGATTGCATCCCAACGTTCGACACGCGTTAAGGAATCTCGCACATGGTCATACAAACAACACTCATGCGATTCCGCTATCTCTGGAATAAGTTAACTGAAGGATCTGGACCGAATGGATGACATGCAGCTTATTTATCGCGGCTTATTCGAGCAAACGCATGATGCAGTTTTTATCATCGATTTAGAGGGCAACTACACCCATGCTAACGCACGCGCCATTGATTTGCTCGGCTATACCCTTGATGAATTACGCAAACTGAGTTTAAAAGATGTATCACTGGAGTATCCCGAAAGCCAAACAATCCTCACTCGCTTATTAGCCGGTGAGCATATTCCGCCTTACGAACGCGGTTTTCGTAAAAAAAACGGCGGGGAGTTGTTTGGGGAAATTAGTGCGGAATTGGTGCGTGATGCTCAGGGTAAGCCTTTGCATATCCAGAGTATGGTCCGTGACATCAGCCAACATAAACAGGCGGTGGAAACGCTGCGGCGTCAAAATGAATACCTGACTGTTTTGCACCGTGTCACACTTGATTTACTTAACCGGCGCAACCGGGACGATTTATTACAATCCATCATTAATCATATATCCGAAATTATTGACGCGCCTTATGTCGAGATTTTGTTCAAAGAGGGTGACGAGATGGTCACCCATGCTTGTACAGCCAATATCCAGTACATGCTCGGTGATCGCGGAAAACGGGATGAAGCCTCGCTTGTGTGGAAGGCCCACGATACACAGCAGGTCGTGACCATTGACGACTATTCGACCTATCCGTTACGTCGTGCCATTTATGACAATTCACCAACCGGCGCTGTGGCCTGTTTCCCGATATTAGTAGGCAGCGATTGTGTGGGGGTCATGGATCTCAGCCGGATCGAGCGAAACCGTCCCTTCGCAACGGAAGAGATACAGCAGGGAACACTTTTTGCCCAAATGGTAGCGCTGTTGCTGGATAATCTCAATTTGCACGAAGCTGCGGCTCACGAAATCGCCCGCCGCAAACAGACCGAAAACAGCTTACAGGCCAGTGAGGAACGTCAGCGCGCTTTACTCAATGCCATCCCCGATTTGATGTTCAGGTTTGACCGTGATGGCACATATCTTGATTATCATGCGCCCAAACCGGAGATGTTGGTTCTCAAGCCTGAACAACTTATCGGACGAAGAATCGTCGATATATTAGGGCGGGAAGCTTCAGTAGTACATATGGAGCATTTGGAGCACGTTTTGGATACAGGTAAGGAAGCGCTCTACGAATATTCGTTGATGCTTAGAGGCAAACAAACCTATTTTGAAACACGCATGGTCGCTTCAGGGTCGGAAGAAGTCTTGACTATCAACCGGAATATTTCCGAGCGCAAGCAGATGGAAATGCGCGATTCCGCCTTTTTGCAAGATATGAAAGCCTTGCAAGAACTCTTTCTGATGCTCTCCCAAATTGACGACTTGCAAACCCTTTATTCGAGTATGGTGCGTCTCACCCAGCAGCGTTTAAACATCGATCGTGTCGTGTTATTTGTCATTGACCCCAAAAGTGGTGAATTGTTCGGAACTTATGGCGTAGATACTGATGGAAATATCCGCGACGAAAGTTATTATCATGAGGTGATTACCGATACCCATTGGACCCTGCCTATTCTCAATAGCCCAAAACACGCTGTTTTTTGGGAAGATACACCGATCTTTGACAATGGTATTCAGGTTGGTACAGGCTGGAAAACCGGCGCTGCACTCTGGGATGGTCAAGCTTCTATCGGTTATCTACTTACAGATAATTTCATTAATCATCAACCGCCGCGTTCTTATCAGGATGAACTATCATCCCTTCTAGGCAGCACCTATGGACATTTGATTCGCTTGAAGCAAACTCAGATCACACTGCGTCAAAGCGAAGAACGACATCGTGCGTTGCTGAGTGCTATCCCCGACCTGATGTTCCGGTTTGATCGGAATGGCAACTTTCTCGATTATCATTCGGCTGATTTGAACAGCCTCGCTATTCCACCAGAACAATTTTTAGGACGAAACATTAGCGAAGTGATGCCATCCGATATTGCGTCACTTCAGCTCTATCATATGAAGCGTGTACTGAAAACAGGGCAAGAAGCCATTTATGAATATGCTTTGCCGCGTGAAGGCAAACCGGCATATTTTGAAGCGCGTATGGTCGTCTCCGGACAGGATGAAGTGCTAACGATTATCCGTGACATTACCGAGCGCCAAATTCTGGAAGAGCAGGGTTATGCGCTGGTGATGGAAACGGCACGTGCCGACGTCTTGGGCCAGTTTGTTCAGAATGCCTCTCACGAATTGCGGACGCCACTTTCGACCATTAATACGGCTTTGTATTTAATGACCAAGACCGAGGACGCAGCAAAACGTCAGACTTACGCTGACCGTGCTTCTGACCATATCCGTCAGTTGTCACGCTTGTTGGATATGGTCCTTAGCATGACTAAACTCGATAGCACCGTTACGCTTAGCATCCAACCTGTCGACTTGAATGATTGGGTGCGGCGGGTGGTCAACGCGGCGCAGGATCAAGCCGCCCAGAAGGAAATTACCTCAACCTTTATCCCCGCGGCACAGTTGCCCACTATCGCTGGCGATCCAGTCTGGTTGCAAGAAGCCTTTGGCAATTTGTTAGACAACGCTATTCGTTTCACACCCAAAGGGGGGACGGTTACAGTTACCGTCTATTCGCATGAAAACCATGCAGTAGTGGAGTTTAAAGACACAGGCGTCGGTATTCCTGACGATGCGCTGCCGCATGTTTTCGAGCGTTTCTGGCGGCAGGACGAAGCCCATTCAACGCCCGGATTTGGCTTAGGCTTATCAATTGCCCTCAAAATCGTGGAAATGCACGATGGGCGGATTGATCTGGAAGAAACTAAAGTGGGGCAGGGCAGCATCTTCAAGATCGTGCTGCCATTTCCTGTCAAAAATCCGTAGCCGTTTTATTAGCGCGCCTTGTAATGCACTTCGCTTAAGCCGCGCAGCCGTTCCGCAGCCTGTTCAGGTGTAATATCGCGCTGCGATTCGGCCATCATCTCATAACCCACCATGAACTTCTTGACGGTCGCCGAGCGCAGCAGCGGCGGGTAGAAATGGGCGTGGAGCTGCCACCCACTGTAGTCATCACTGCCGAACGGCGCGCCATGCCAGCCCATAGAGTAAGGGAACGACACCTCGAATAAATTGTCGTATCGCGTCAGCAACCGCTTCAAAATATCAGCCAATCCGCCCCGTTCACTGTCGCTCAAATCCGGCAGCCGCAGCACATGTCGGCGCGGCATCAGCAGGATTTCAAACGGCCATACGGCCCAGAACGGCACGACTGCCAACCAGTCATCATTTTGGACGACAGTACGCTCACCGTTAGCGAGTTCGGCTGCCGTATAATCAACCAGCAGCGGTGATCCGTGTGTCTTAAAATAAGCACGTTGATGCACATCCTCGGTCGCGATTTCATTCGGCAGCCAATCGCCTGCCCAGATCTGCCCATGTGGATGCGGATTCGAGCAGCCCATAATCTCGCCCTTATTCTCGAAAACCTGCACCCATGCATATTGTGCGCCAAGCTCAGCCGTTTGTTCCGCCCAAACATCCACCACTTTGCGAATTTCCGCAGCGGGCATTTCCGGCAGGGTCACATTATGATGCGGCGAAAAGCAGATTACGCGACTGGTTCCCCGTACCGACTGCACCTGCAACAACGGATTTGATGAGATGGGGGCATCAGGCGTATCCGGCAGCAGTGCCGCAAAGTCATTGGTAAAAACATTGGTCGAGCTGTACTGTGGATTATGTTCACCGTTGGCGCGCGTGTTACCCGGGCATAAATAGCACTTGGGATCATATTCCGGTCGATCATCCGACGGCGGCGGCTCTTGTTTACCCTGCCAGGGACGTTTGTTGCGGTGCGGTGAAACCAACACTGACTCACCGGTCAGCGGATTTAAACGACGGTGGGGATGATCAGCGACATTGAACATTGCTCTCTAGCTTTCAATAAACGGGATGTATTCGCATGATTATAGCTTGCCTATGGCATCAGGCGAACACCCGACCATCCTTGTTATGGGTGCTGCTGATCATTTTTTGGGCTTGCCGTTATTATCCTTGGGCTTCTCTTTTCCTTCGCAGCGTCGACGCCATCCATTCGCCGGAGCCCAATCAGGCGGCGGATGTGAGCAAGTGCCGTCATCCTGCCATCCGTCACTCGATGGCGGATTCGGATTGGCAGCCGCCGTCGCATGGACAACCGGTACGGCGGTGATAATCACCTGACTTGTCCCGGTTTGGCTGTTGCTTTCGACCCGTACAACATCACCGACTGAAACCGTTGTATTTGGCGGAAGTTGCACCGGCGTTCCATAAATAGTAATGACATTGCCATCGACGCTTTCAACGGGGCCTTCAACGACCGAGATTATTCCCACAATAGCAGATGGCGATGCTGTAGGAATAAGGGTTTGCGTCGCTTGTGTCGTAACCGTTGGCGTGACAGTTGTGGTCAACGTTATCGTCGGAGTGACAGTCGGGGCTGGCATTGTGAGCGTAGCAGGCGGTGTCGGCGTAATTTCTGGCTGCGTCTGTCGTGATAATACAAATAATACCCCGCCTGCGATTAACGCCCCTACAACCAATACGATAGCCATGACAACCACTGGTCGCAGCAGGGTAGGGCGATGAGCCGGGACAGGAGGATGATCCAGCACATCCAGAATACGGGCACGAATCAACTCACGCGCGTCTGCTGCCAATTCTGGTTGCGGTGCACGGCGCAGCCGTTCAATCAGTGCTTGTTCTGGATTACTAAACTGCTCGCTCATCAGGAGTCCTCGCCCCTTAAATAACTCCGAACCTTACCGCTTGCGCCTAACTGTTGCGCCAACGCATTCAGTGCCCGATGCTGCATCACCCGAATCGCTGCCTCTGATTTATTCAAGGTTGCCGCAACCACTTGATGAGCTTGCCCCTGCATAAACCGTAAAATCAACAGCGTTTGAAAATCCGGTGGCAGTGCGGCTAACGCCTCACGTAATCTTGCCCGCTCTTCTTTCTTGGCAGCCTTACCAAAAGGATCGGTATCATCACTTGGCTGGTTATCCGAAAGCTCAACGATGCGCTTGTTGTGGCGATAGTGATCGGCAATTTGTGTTGCCGCGATCCGGTAAAGCCATGCCCCGAATGGTGCGCCGCTGTCGTGGTATTTCGGCAAGCCTTGGACCATGCGCAGGAAGACCTCCGCTGTTAAATCCTCCGCAATCATGTCGGATTCAACCCGGTAACCAATATAGGTATGTATGGCCTGAACATAGGCTTCGTACAAGGTGCTGACGGCATCCTTATCACCAGCCTGTGCCTGCGCGATCAGTTGGCCTTCGTTCGCTAAAGGTTCCATAAGACTAGCATATTCGAAATTTCGTGATGCTGCATCACCCGTAATAACGTGGTTTTGGCCTTAATGTTACATGGCGCTTTGTAACATCTGTGCTGATCCCTCGTTTTAATGGCTATAAGAACATTATCAGGAGGGTATCCATGTTCAATAAAAGGTATTTTGTTTATCTGGCGTTGCTGTTAACCGTAGCTTTATCACTTACGTTCATGGTTGGGCAGATTGCCGCGCAGGACAACTCAACCTGTCCAGTCGGGCAGGGCTATTGGAAGAATACACCCACATGGCCTGTCACACAGCTTATGCTCGGCAGCCAAACCTATACACAGGTTGAACTTATTATCTTGCTCAACACGCCACCTGCCGGTGATGCCAGCCTGATTCTGGCACAGCAGCTCATCGCCGCTAAACTAAACACCGCTAAAGGACTGGACTCATCAATTGTCGCAGGTGTCATCACCCAGGGTGATGCAGTACTCGCGGGCTTCACAGGTCGGTTACCCTTCAATGTACCGCCAACGGATACAATCGGACAAACACTGGTCAACTTGAGTACTATCCTTGTCAGCTATAACGCGGGTCAATTGACGGTCGGCTGTTCAATTCCTGCCACGATCACCCCAACCCCTATGGCAACATCCGCAGCGACACCAACCGTTACACCGGTATCCGCCCCGACCATCACACCAGTAGCTACGTTGGAAGCTACGTCTGAGGTGACACCCGAGTCAACGGCTCAACCCGGTGCCCCGATCATCATCGTCATTGAAGGGCCTGTCCAAGCCATCAACATTAATATCATCACCATCTACAACATCAATATCCAGCTCGACCCGAATGATCCTAACCTGACTATCATTCAAGTCGGTGATATTGTACACGTTGAAGGTACACCCCAGGGCGGCGTAGTAAATGGCAATATCACCATCATCGCCATCACCATCGTCATCATCAACGTTGAGATTAACACCTCAACCGGTCAGGTCTGGCGTGATGATGACAAATCCTGTGCCAATCCACCTCCGCCCTGGGCACCCGCACATGGTTGGCGTAAACGCTGTGAAACCAGCAATAACAACAATCAAGGTGACGACGATAAGAAACACAAAAAGCATGGTGATGAAGACGACGATTAGTGCGCCCTAAACACAGTATTCGGGTAGTGGAGGGTCTTTGATCCTCCACTGTTTTCTGTGATCGTATCTGCTAGCGCGGCATCACACATAACGTCAGCTTACCGGCAGTCGCCGCCGGACACGTATGCTTTTGATTGTCGCCTCCCTGCATATCAAACGCCGCGCCCCAGAAAATCAATGAGGGACCAATATCCAGCCGGGCGATCACATCACAGGGTTGAGGGGGTGTGTTACCATCGGGACTGCTATCGGTAAACAGCACGCATTGCCCCGGTGCGAGTTGTCCGGCACGTGCTACAGGGTTTTTGACACTGTACAAACTCATATCACCCAGCGGAACAGTCAGCCCTTTTTGTTGGGTGAAATTATTGTAAACAATGAAGCCCGATAGCGTCATCCAACGGTCACTTGATTGGTTGATGACAGCGGCATTGTGTGTGCCGTAAGCAAAATAGATGTAGTTGGTTACGTCCGCGCTGGCTCCGCCGGGGATATAAAATTCGCATCGTCCGGGGTTGGCAACCGCACATTGTCCGCGTTGGATACCGTTTTGTGTCACCGCGAATTGTTTAGTATTGCCTTCGCCTGTCCAAAAATGTTCGGCTCCATTTTTTGTGATCAACCAATTTTGTATCGTACCGCATTCGTCCAAACCCTTTGGTCCGTTACGCCCCACTGACCAGATCTGTGTACAATCCCCATTCTTAACCAATCCAGCCCATCGTGATGCGGCGAACTGAGCCGGATTACCATCCAACGTGTTAAAAATGATGCCGCTCAAATCGAGGTTGCCACCCGTTTTATTGATCAGCGTCAGATCGTTGTCGTCGTAAACCAGAGCCACATTTGGCGACCGCAGCACTGTGACGTCGATGGCACTGCCGCCTGCTGCCGTTTGTCCTGCCGCGACCGACTGTGCCTTGATGCGGTTCTGCTCCAAACCGGAGTCGGCTGTCCATGCCTCACCTGTTTCATTGCCCAGCGCTAATCCAACCCGGTTGAGTGCTGCCGCCGCCTGCGGAACGTTCATACCGGTTAAATCCGGTACTTGAACAGCCTCTTGTGCCCCAACCTGACTCGCCGATAATGACCAGAATATGAGGAAAACCAGTATTTTCTTCATGAATGAATATATCCTCCTGTTGACGCTCACCAATTGCCATTAACTATAATGGTCAATCGAGTGGCAATGTTACAGTTGTGCTTTAAACTCACCCTATTATTTCATTCACCATCAGGCAGTCCATCATGCACTACGACATTCTATTGCTCGGCGATTATTTCTTCGACATGATCTATACCGGCCTCGATCACATGCCGGTACTGGGTCATGAGACTTACTCCCAAAATTTGATCGCAACCGGGGGAGCGATGTTTATCACCGCTGCTGCCCTGCGTCGTTTGGGTACAAATATCGGTTGGGCAACGCACTTCGGTGATGACTATTACAGCCAATTTGTCCGCAGCCTCGCCCTGGCCGAAAACATTGATCTTTCCATCGCCAGAAATTTGGATCATCCCTACCGCCGTGTCACGACCGCCTTAGCTTTGCATGGCGAACGTGCCTTCGTCACCTTCATTGATCCCGACGAAAATGATATGCACAGCTATTGGACGGAAACTTTGAATCGCTGTACCTTCAGCCACCTGCATCTTGGCGGCCTCATGCTGCCCGATGAAGTGCTGCCGCTGGTCGAAAAAGCGCATACCCTTGGCGCAACTGTCTCGATGGATTGTCAGGATGTGCCGATGCTCAAAGAGTCTCACGCATGGCACGAAATCGTTAATACCACTGATATTTTTATGCCGAATGCCCGTGAAGCTCTGTTACTGACAGGTGCATCCGACGTTGAATCGGCGCTGCGTCAAATTGGGATGTGGTGCGATGGACGTATGGTCGTGGTCAAAGATGGGGCAAATGGCGCATGGGCCATCCACAAGGGTGAGGTTTTTCATGCTGCGGCGATGACGATCCCCAGGGTGGTTGATACCACCGGGGCAGGCGATTGCTTTAACGCGGGCTTCCTCCATGCGTACGTGGTCGAGCATCAGCCCATCGATGTTTGCCTGCGCTATGGCAATATTTGTGGCGGTTGTTCGGTGCAGGGTATCGGTGGCGCGACGACCGCCCCAACTTATGCACAGTTGAAACGCATCATGGATGCATAATGTGTAAAAGACAAGATTTCATCTGACACCCGTGACTTGACCGACGACTTTATCGAACGAGTCGTCGGGAATGCCTAACATCTTCTCCTGTTGTTCAAAAAGCGTATCCAATTGTTTGGCTTGTGCCAAATGCTTTGTCTC
>JBGAHG010000038.1:0-77152 GCA_044226325.1 Aggregatilineales bacterium | reverse complement strand
GAGTGATGAAGATTAATCGCTTGCAGATGATCTCGCGTGAAGTGGTCGAAGTTGCTCGTGATGGGTTAGTCGTCGGTACGGTCTAAAGTTTGCGCCATTTAGCGTTGCTATTTTTACGCCAAATAATTTTCAAAGTGACAGATGGTCAGCGGCTTACCCGGCCAGATTTGGATTTTGCGATCACAGTCAAGAATGATGTTTCCACCGTCGGTTAATACTTTAACGACAGCTTGATAGTCACATGCTGTAATCACAATCTCATTTTGTGCCAATGCCGGTCGCAAACTGACGAGCACAACCAACAAGCCTATAAGTCCGCTAACAGTGCGTTTCATAAAATTCCTCAATTGAGTGTGCGAATATATAAACATACTACTCGGCTTTACCAATCTAGGCTTCACGACTGAGGTACTATTTCGCTTCCCGTAGGTGAACTGGCTATGAGGAAACCCTACGTTTAGCACTGGCCTCTTGGTTATCCCGCGCCCTACACTGATTCTGCCATCTGCCGCTTGGGTACAGTAATGATCGGTTGTAATCTCTTTTGGAGTAGCAAGATGTCACCTGCGTCTGAAAACGTAAATGAAACCGGCGCACCTGCCATTCCGCATAAAGAACCGGCAGGCGGTACCGGATCTCTCGAAGCAGCCATCGAACATGAACCGAATCGTCTTAAACGCTTTCTCAAAATCTTGGGACCCGGCCTTGTCACAGGTGCGTCGGATGATGACCCTTCTGGCATTGGAACCTATGTCAGCGCGGGTGCGTCGCTGGGTTTCGCTACCATTTGGATGGCGCTCTTTACCTTTCCTTTGATGGCTGCTGTCCAATTTATCTGTGCCAAAATTGGCATGGTGAGTGGCAAGGGTGTCGCTGGAGTCCTGCGCGAAAATTATTCCCGAAAACTGCTCTTTCCCGTCATCTTTTTTCTGGTTGTTGCAAACGTCGTCAATGCCGGCGTTGATATCGGTGCGATTGCCGCTGCCATCAATTTGATTGTGCCGCTTCCCATTACGCTGATGATTATTCCTATCACACTGGCGATTCTCGCGCTGCAAATCTGGGGTTCGTACAAGCTGATCGCCAACACCTTTAAATGGTTGACCTTGGCGCTGTTCGCTTATATCGGCGCGGCCTTCTTCGCCAAACCGGATTGGAGCGAAGTGTTACGCAGCACCTTAATTCCTACCCTTCACTTTGATAACACGTTCCTTGCGACCTTCGTGGCGATTTTGGGGACCAGCATTTCGCCCTATCTCTTTTTCTGGCAGGCCAGTCAGGAAGTTGAAGAAGAAGTGAGCATGGGGCGTAAAAGTTTGTGGCAGCGCAAAGGTGCCAGTGATAATGAACTGAAATATGCCTTTTGGGATGTCAACATCGGCATGTTGCTTTCTAATTTGGTCATGTACTTTATTATCCTGACGACCGCGGTCACCCTTTTTAAAAGTGGCAAGACCGATGTGCAATCCGCGACCGATGCTGCCGAAGCACTGCGCCCATTAGCGGGTGATGCTGCAAAATTTCTGCTGGCAATTGGTTTGATCGGGGCAGGGGTATTGGCTGTGCCAGTGCTGACGGGTTCAGCCGCCTATGCGGTATCCGAAGCCTTTGGCTGGAAGTACGGCCTTGACGAAAAACCTTACCGCGCCAAGCAGTTTTATGCCGTTATCGTCGCTGCGACGCTAGTGGGAATGCTCATCAATTTTCTGGGCATCAATCCTATTACGGCGCTCTTTTGGACAGCCGTCTTAAACGGTTTCCTTGCGCCGCCGTTGTTGATCGTCATCATGCTGATTGCCAATAACAAAAAGATCATGGGCGAGCGTACTAATGGACACGCCACCAATATCTTGGGCTGGTTGACCGCTGTCATCATGACGGTTGCTGCTGTGGCGTTGATGATTACCTTCAAAACAGGTTAAGGCGTATCCGTTGCCTGTGGACAGTGATATAGATCACATATAATTTGCGCGTTATCCGCACGAACTTCGCTGAACGACAGTTCGATCTTATGTGGTGGGTTGACGTGATACAGCAATATACGTGCTGCCCAATCGATAGCTTGCTTGCCACCTGTCGGATAGACGTAAGTCAGGCCAAGCCGGTTTTGTAACACCGAGACAATTCCACCTTCGGCGGTCGGCAGTCCATCAATCCCCACAAATAGTATGTTATTCACATCCATTTTTCGATTTTGTGCTGCAATAATCGCCGCTTCTGCCATCGGATCATTGTGGGCATACACTACATCTACCAGCGGATTTTGCTCAAACAATGAAGTTGCCCGGTCGAGTGCCAATTCGCGCAGCCAATCGGCATTCTGGCTCGCGACAATCGTCACATGTGGATGATCTTTGATACCTTCGCGGAAGCCATCTCCGCGATCTTTTGCCGGTGGCGAACCCTCCAATCCTCGCAGTTCAATGATGCGGCAGGGGTTACGCTCTTGGGTTTCGCACCACTTGGCGACATACTGCCCCGCCGATTTGCCAATCGACACATTGTTCGCGCCGATGAACATTGAAAATTGGTCACCATTCACAGCCCGATCCAACACAATTACTGGAACGCATTGCTGAAACGCCTCACGGATGACATCTGTCAACGGATCGGCTTCGTTGGGAGAGATAATGAGCAGGTCAATGCCTTGCGTCAGGAAATCCTGCACATCGGCTACCTGTTTAACATTGTCTTGCCGCGCGTCAGCAAAAATAACCGCTAGTTGTGGATAACCTTGTGCGGCCTCGGCAATCTGCTTATCCATCACTTCGCGCCATGGTTCCGCGCGGTTGGCCTGCGACATGCCGATGATGTAGCGGCTTTTGGCAGCTGGTGGCTTACACGAGTTCGGGATTGGCCCCGCTGGATTAACGTCCTCAATCACAGTGTCGCTGACCTGACTCGCCTCATATGTTTTCCAAATCGGTGTGGGTGTTGGATCAGCTTGTGCGCCTCTTAATCGACTCTGTCCACCCAATAGCAAACTTATTATCCCCAACCACACCAGCAAATAATGTCGTCTATTCATCATATAAATAAGGCTGTATTTCACTTAAAGCGACTAAATGATTCTGCAAAGCCATTAACGCAGCATGGGTACGATCCCGCAGATCCAACTTGGCAAGTATGTTGCTGACATGCGTCCGCACTGTATTTTCGCTAACCACCAAATGCGTAGCAATCGCGTGGTTCGAAAGGCCACAGGCGACTAAGCGCAGCACATCCAGTTCCCGTTCACTCAAATCGGAAAATGGATCATTTTCTGGCGTACCCACATGTGTGACCCGTTCCGCCAGATAACTCATGACGTGCGGATGTAGTACCGACTGTCCCTGATAGATGGATTGTATAGCCTTCGCTAGATCATCAGGGTCAACATCTTTCAGCAAATAACCAGCCGCGCCCGCCCGAATTGCCGGTAAAATATGGTCGTCGTCCAGAAAACTCGTCAGTACCAGCACTTTCACAGATGGATACCGCTGCCGGATTAGTCGTGTTGCCTCCGCGCCACTCATTTCGGGCAGCGCCAGATCCATTAGCACCACATTGATATCCAACGTTTCCAGTAACGCCAAGGCTTCTTCCGCGCTCGACGCTTCACCTACTACTGTCAAACCCGGTGTCGATTGCAGATACCCGCGCAGACCGAAGCGCACCATACCATGATCGTCTACGATGAGGATCCGAATATCCGATTGACCGGTATCTGTCATAGTGATTCTCCTATCCGCATTGCTTCAGGATTGATCGCCATTTCAATACGGGTTCCTTTCCCCGGTGTCGTGTGCAACATAACCGTACCGCGCACCCGTTCCAATCGCGCCCTCATAATCGCTAATCCGGTTGATCCTGGTGAAATAACCCCCGGATCAAAACCCGCGCCATCATCTTCAACCAATAAAGTAGTCTCGGTTCCAAATGTCAGTTCGACATGCAAGTTCTTCGCGCCGCTGTGCCGGATGACATTGGCGATAGCTTCCTGTGCTGCGCGAAACAACGCATGTTCGTCGGAAGGTGACAGCGTATTTTGTCCGCGTGCCACCCATGTTAATTTCAAGCTGTGGACGTCGCATAGGGATCGCAAATAATGGTCGAGCGCTTCATCCAGTCGGTGGCCTTGCAGTGGGGCAGGGACGAGTTCTTGCAGCAGGTTTTTCATCTCGGTTTGGGCTTCCCGCCCCGCCTGTTTGATATGGGTCATGTAATTGCGGGAGGCTTCGGGATCTGTCGTCAGCAGATTCAGCGCTGCGCCCGCCGATAAACTGATGCTGAACAACTGCTGTTTGACGCTGTCGTGTAGTTCGCGCGCAATGCGCTGTCGTTCCTCCATAACGGCGTTGGCCTGTGTCTGTCGTGCGATTTGTGCTGTCTGTTCGCGGATTTGCTCGTTGGCAGCGCGTTCCGTTTCCAATGATCGTTGTAAGCTGTCCGTCATTTGATCGAAGGCGGTTGCCAACTGCCCGATTTCATCGCGCCCATTCATACGCGCACGAAGCGCCAGATCACCCGCCGTGATGGCCTGTGCCACGCGCGAAAGCTTGTGCAGCGGACGTGTCAGGCTGAAGGTCATGACCACCGATACGGCGATACTCACCACCGACACGATCACCAGCATCAGCAGCAGCGCCCGTTGGCTGGAACTGGCATCGGCTGTCAGCGTCGCCACCGTTCCGTTGAGCGCATTCAGCGTTTGATTCAGCACCACATTACTGCTGTGTTCCAGTTGGATGCCGCCTTGCTCCAAACCATCACGCGCCCCTCGCTCATCTCCTTCGTACATATTCATGAAATCAACCGCGCGTTGTTGAAAAACCGTCTGTCGTTCGCTGACTTGCTTGTATAAATCCTGTGCGCCATCCGTGAGCGAACCAGCATGTGAAGTGAGGATGTCGAACCACAATTGGATTTGTAGCAGTTCACTGTGCAGCCAGATGACTGAATCCTCGCGTGGTTGCAGCCGCAGCACCGTGAATTCGTTGCTGGCAAGTTGAATATGCGCGATTACCTGATTGCTGGCTTCGATAGCCGCGATGTCCGGCTTGGTATCAGTAAAAGCGATTTTCGGGATCTGGTAGAGGCGCGTTTCAATCGCCGTCTGCAAGCTGAGCAGGCTGATATAAAGCTGTTCGCGCCTCGAAATCACCGCCACCAGATTGCGGAACGCATTCAGATACGTCACATAACTGTCCTGTACCTGCCGTAGTGGATTAATCTGAGACGAATCAGACGATTCAAGTAGAGCGTTATCAATATTGGTGCCGAGCAGCGTTAGGGCATTTGTGGCCTCGTTGTAATCAACAGGTGCTTGGGTACGCAGATATTTAGCGACCGCCAACCGCACTGTAGCAATTTGTTGGGCAACAGTGCTGCCGAGTTGGATATGGGGCGAGGCGTGGGTAATGGATTGAGTTACGCTGTCGCTGTAATTGACGAGACGGCTGATGGCGAGTAGCAGCACCAACAGCATGGCCGCCAGCAGCATGACATAGCCACCCAGAATCCGGTAACTGATGCGTCGTGCGAGGAAATCCGCCCCGACTCTGACTAATGCCACCGCGCGCCTCCGCCATATTCAAGAGCTTCGCCGGCGTACAGGTTTGATGGGATCGTTTCCGCAAACCTAAATATTTTTAAGTCGGAAATAGTTCCCTTCACCAATAATTCTTAAAATCGAGTAGCAATTCTTCGGAAGTTTCAAAACCTCGTCGTTTTCCCTCCCTTGTTTATGGGGAGGGTAAGGGTGGGGGTTTCTAACCACTTTCGAGGATTCACTGTGAAGGGGTTTAAAAGTGCAATAAAAACCTGTAAACCGTATTTGCCCACAGTTTATCACGCTTTAGGCCGACATTTCCTAGGCCATCAGCAAAATCGTCCTGGATGATGACCAAAAGATAGTGCTACAGGATGAGGATTACGGCTTCATTTCTCCGTATGATGAGTGCTAAATGTTGAAAACTATTTCCAGCGCATCACCTATTTAATGCTATGTAGGGGCGCATTGTTGTAGCCCTAAAATCAATTTATTTTTAGATGAGTTTAGAGTGTGAATATTAATTTCTTACCTCCCGCTCAAACCCAGCACCGCATCATTCTTCAGATGCAAAACATCACCAAACGCTTCCCCGGCGTAGTGGCCTTGGATGACGTCAGTTTTGACGTCCACGAAGGTGAAGTCCACTGTTTGATGGGCGAAAATGGTGCTGGAAAATCGACCTTGATGAAGGTTATGAATGGTATCTACACCGAATACGAGGGACAAATCCTGCTTGATGGTCAGCCCATTCGTCTACACTCCACCAAAAATGCCCAACAATCTGGCCTCGGCATGATCCATCAGGAATTGAATCTTGTGCCGGAACTGGGTGTCTACGAGAACATCTTTCTGGGTCGCGAACTTCGCAGCCGCATCGGCACATTGGATAGTCGCAAGATGCAGCGTGAAGCCATCGCCCTTTTGCAGCGCCTCAACGTCCACATCGATCCGCGTCGTCCCCTGCGCCAACTCCGCATTGGCGAGCGCCAACTGGTCGAAATCGCCAAAGCCTTGAGCCTTAATGCCCGTATTCTGGTGATGGATGAACCAACTTCTGCCCTCACCGAAGCCGAAACCAAACGGCTGTTTTCGGTCATAATGGGCCTAAAAGCCTCGGGTGTAGCCATCGTTTACATCTCGCACCGTATGGATGAAATCTTCTCCATCGCGGATCGTATTACCGTTCTGCGCGATGGCAAAACGGTCGCCTCATTACCTGCTGCCGAAGTGACACGCCCTCAGTTAATTAAGTACATGGTCGGCAGAAGCATCAACGAAGCCTTTGAACGTCAGCCCACCAGCCAGCAGGATACCGTCCTGCAAGTCAGGCACCTCAACCTCAATCGACCCGGCATCCGCACTTTACATGACATCTCGTTTGAACTGCGGCGCGGCGAAGTGTTGGGCTTGGCTGGTTTGATGGGGGCAGGGCGTACCGAAACGCTCGAAACCATCTTTGGTGTGCATCCACTCAAACAGCGCAGTGGAGAAATTACCCTCAACGGCAGGCCGCTGATTATCCACGATCCGGCGGATGCCATCCGGCAGGGCATCGGTTATGTCACCGAAGATCGCAAAGGTAAGAGTCTCATCGGCGGACTTCCGGTGCGTGTCAATCTGACTTTGGCTGCGCTGCGCTTATTCACGCGTGTTCTCCGCATCGTCAACCGCAGCAGTGAACACAAAGCCGTTGACGAGCAGATTAAGAACCTCAACATCCGCACACCGAATATGGAAACGTTGGTCGCTAACCTCAGTGGTGGTAATCAACAAAAGGTGGTCATCGGTAAATTCCTACTGACGAAACCCGACATCTTGCTTTTGGATGAGCCGACGCGCGGTATCGATGTCGGCGCGAAATCTCAAATCTATCAATTGGTCGATCAACTCGCGCAGCAGGGTACCGCTTTTGTGATGGCCTCGTCGGAAATGCCGGAATTACTCGCCGTTTGTGACCGGATTTTGGTGCTGTGCGAAGGCCGCTTAACCGGTGAATTTACACGGGCCGAGGCCACGCAGGAAAAAATACTGGATGCGGCTACTCGCTTTATACAGAATCCCTCAGCAGCACCTATTGCCAGCTAGTAGGGCAGATGCCGCTTCACAAGGAGAATGTGACACGCAATGAATGCTATGACTGACGCAGTGGTGGCTCGTCCCAACCGGCGTCGCGAGATTGCTAATTTAATATTCCGATTTCAAAGTTATTTCGGGCTGATTATTGTTGTCTTATTGGCGATCTTGATTTCTCCGGTTCGCAATGATGCCAACCTCTTTTTGAAACCTAATAATTTACTGAATATCATCCTCTATGCCTCGGAAACAGGCGTGCTGGCCGTTGGAATGACGCTGGTGATTTTAGTGGCTGGCATCGATCTTTCTGTCGGCTCGGTGATGGCGCTCGTGGGCTGTGCGGCAGGTGTGCTGCTGATGCAGGATCATCCTGTGACGCTGCCTATTGTTGGCACTTTCGTCATCGGACATTGGTCTGCCATCGCCATTATCATCTTCATGCTCATCATCGGTTTATTCATTGGCTTCGTCAACGGTTGGGCATCTGAGCGCTTCAAAGTACAGTCGTTTATAACCACCCTGGCGATGCTTAGTATTGCGCGCGGTTTAGCACACGTCATTTCTGCCGATAATTCCATTCCTTTAGCCTATGGCCCCAACCTTGGCGATCCACTCTTCAAAGCACTCGGTCAGCCTTTTGCGGGTACGGGTATTCCGGTTCCCGCCATTGTGATGATCGTCGGTGCGCTGGTAGTCGGCCTCGCTCTCAATTACACCGCCTTCGGTCGTCATGTTTATGCGGCGGGTGGCAATCCGACTGCGGCACGGCTTTCCGGTATCAACGTCAGCCGCTTGCGCATGTTCGTCTTTATGTTATGCGGCATGTTCGCGGCCATCGCTGGAATGCTTCACGCCGCTCGTCTTAATCAAGGTAGCCCTAATGAATCCATCGGCTACGAATTGAATGCTATCGCGGCGGTTGTTATCGGCGGTACCAGTTTACAGGGTGGTAAGGGCACCATATGGGGCAGCATTGGCGGTGCTTTAATTCTTCAAATACTCGACAACATTATGGGACTCAATAACGTGAGCAGTAATGTTCAGTTGGTTATCAAAGGTTTGCTTGTTATCGCAGCAGTAGCGCTCCAACAACTGCGTCCAGAAGAGTCTGAAGCCTAAGGTTAGTCAGCGCTGCAAGGGAGGCACATGCTCACACGGCTTGGCACGCCACTATAGAGAAGCAGTTAAAGATTTTCATGAAGGAGAGACAAAGATGCGAAATAGATTAGTAAAGTTCTTGACGGTTGCAGCAGTTCCAGCCTTGGCGTTGGGCTTGCTTGCGGTTGCCCCGAATCTGCATCGTGCCTTAGCACAGGATGCGACCAGCGAACCCGCCGCTGCCGGCTGGACGACTTTTACGAGTGACATGGTCGATGGCAAGGTCATTCTGCCAGCGCGCGCCAGTGCTTTACCAGAGAGCTGTCCGCCGCCCAAGCCGAAGGATCACTACACCATCGCCATGTCACAGGCCAACAAAGCCGAACCTTGGCGTACCGCTATGAACCAGCAGTTAGAAGCCGCAGCGAAGGCTGAAGGCTACGATATTGTATTCGCAGACGCTGCCCAGGACAACGCCAAGCAGGTGAGCGATATTGAAAACTTCCTCACACAAGGTGTGGATTTGTTGGTCGTCTCGCCCAACGAAGCGGCACCTCTGACTGACGAAATCAATAAGGTCTGGAACGCGTGTATTCCGGTCATCGTGCTTGATCGTAATATCACCAACACCGACTATTCGATGTTCATTGGTGCCAATAACGTCTCTATCGGCAAGTCAGCCGGTCAATATGTCGCTAAATGGTGCAAAGACAAGGGACTTTCACCCTGTAACGTCATCGAACTGCGCGGTCTTGAAGGCGCGCCGCCAGCCAAAGATCGTGGCGATGGCTTCCGCGAAGGCATCAAGGACAATCCCGATGTAACCATTATTGCCAGCCAGAATGCGGATTGGCTGCGCGAGAAGGCTGTCCCCGCTGCTGACGCCATGCTCAGCGCCAACGAAAAAGTTGATGTCATCTATGGTCACAACGACCCGATGGCCGAAGGTGCTTACCTCGCTGCCCAATCGGCTGGTCGCGACCTCTCCAAGATTCTGTTCGTCGGTATCGATGGTTTGCCCACGGCTGATGGTGGTATCGAATCAGTCATGCAGGGCCGTATCGGTGTGACCTTCGTTTATCCGACCGGTGGTGCGCAGGCTATTGCTTGGGCTAAGCTCATCTTGACGCAAGCTGTCGTCCCGCCGCTGTGGGTCGAACTACCATTCTCCTCGATTGACCCCTCCAATGCGCAGGACGTTTGCAATACCTACGCTTGCCCGGATGCCAAGACCGGTTCGGCTGAAGCCACCCCCGAAGCCACCCCGGCATAATCAGTATGATCGAGATGTTAGTTCCACCGGGGAGCTAACATCTCATGTACCGATACGTTTCCTCTTCTCTAAAGGGTGCAGTTCACTGCGCCCTTTATCTTTGTTCAATACTTAATCCCAACTCGTATGGATATGACTTCTCGTGGTTCATAGTCACTCTCAAACTACCCTACGTTTGTATAGGGAACACCACACTAAACGGTGGAGACATTTTCTAGCCGAAAAACAGTCATTTTTTGCACCCGAATCTTGTATTTTCTCCCCACCTTGATACTTCTATTCTAGAGATGACAGTTTTATGCGTTCCTCTCCCGTAGGGAAGGCTCTCAGAGCCTTCCGTTTTCCCTCAATCGACCAAAACTGTTGTCTTGTCAAGATACTTCGGGGTGGGGTTTTGACCACCTTTCACCACCTGGTATAACCCTACCGGTTGTATATTTGAACGCTTAAATAAGAAAATTTGTGCTATAATGGTGTTGTCGTTTTGACGCGTTCACTGACGAGGTTTTGTGGAAAAAACACATTCTGCACATTCGGCGGCTTTCTCCTTCAACTCCGCTGCAACGGCATTGCCAATTTTGCAGCGGCGGACATGACCGGGCCAAACGCTGCATTTGTGCAATTTCAGCACATTGAACCGAGCTAGCCGCCACACAATATTGTCAATTCAGCGCCGCGCTCCCTCAAACCCGCCTGTCATTTCGGCGGAAATAGTGCAAAATATGCAACTGTTATCACTTCCTAATAGTAGTTAATACGATTACGTGTTTTGTCTTGCTAATCGCTAACAGCTATCTCCGGTACTCATCCCCGCAGTCCCCAATCACGTCCATCAAATTATGCCCACGACTGCTCACCGCTTCAATTGCCTGCACGTCAGCCTCATCCAATGCGAAATCAAACACCCGGGCATTATCCGCCCGATGTTCGGCTACCCCCAATCGCACACCTGCAATTACACCTGCTACGGTTGGCTGATCCAATATTGAATGCACTGCCACATTCGCGATGCTCACGTCGTGTTTGTCCGCCACCTGCTTTAGCACCGTCAATAATGCTTGGAACAATCCCCAGCCGCCCCACGCATCGATCATCCTTATGTATTTCCGTAGACTTGCTGTACCGAGTTGGCCGTAATCTGGCTTTGCTGTCCCCAGATATTTCTCACTCAACAATCCCCCGCAGTATGTCCCATAAGTGAGCAGGGTAATCCCATGCTGTTCGCAAAATGGGATCATCTTCTGTCTGGGCCGTTGGTCAACCAACGAAAACTGCACCTGATTCGAGACGATCTTAATGCCTGCCTCTACAATCAACTGTAAGTGTTCCGTGTCAAAATTGGTCAGCGCTAAATGCCGGATTTTTCCTGCCTGCTGTAAATCACTCAGGTGTCGCAGGGCATCCATATAGCCTGGATCATCGTAATCCCACCAATGGAACTGAAGTAGATCGAGTGTTTCCACTTGCATCCGCCTCAGTGAAATATCAATCGCTGTCTCCACGATCTCCCGTGTCATCCGGCTCGGTCGTGGTACCCATTTCGTGAAAGCCAGCATTGTCTTGAGTGCATCTGTCCCACGCTGGTTGACCAGAAGCTTACGGAACTGCCCGATAAAATCTTCCGCTGGCCCATAATGGTCAGCTAAATCCCATGTGGTAAAACCGGAATCATGGTAAGTCAGCATATCGGGAATCGCCACTTGCGGATTAATCGCGCCATGTCCCCCGGATACCTGCCACAGCCCATTCAGCACGCGGCAAATCGTCATATTATTGGCGAATAGGTTGTAAGCGGAGTTGGGTAGGGACATGATATTCCTTGTATTCAAGCGACTAAGTATTACTCAATGAGCGTATTCTATGGTTTCTGATGAGTGGGAAAAGGATAACTTTATTTTCTATTCAACTCGAATAGTTATTGTACTCGTTATTCGCTTTCGTTTTATATCATTCTAAAATTTCGCTCTTGTGCATGTTGCTCAATCTACGCGAATAACCTGGCAATATTTCCCTTGGTGTACTAAAATCGAAGGAAGGTTTGATTTATTTAGTCAAATCGCAGGCCGGAAAAATGATGGACGATGTTTGGTATTTAAGGAGTTTTGAATGAAATACGGAAAGAAGTTTTTATTGGTTACTTTTGTGTTAGCGCTTATGCTCAGCATCACTGGCATGGCGATTGCACAAGATAACCTGTCGGGCGATTTGGAGATTTTCTCGTGGTGGACCGGCGGTGGAGAAGCCAAGGGACTTGAAGCACTTATTGCCAAGTTCAAGGAACTGCACCCCAATGTCAATATCATCAATTCTGCCGTTGCCGGTGGTTCGGGTGTCAATGCTCGTGCAGTGCTGACCACCCGTATGCTCGGTGGCGATCCCCCGGATACCTTCCAGGTTCACGCTGGCTCAGAATTGAACTCACTCTGGGTCAAGGCTGGCCGTATGGAGCCGTTGAATGATCTGTATAAGGCCAATGGCTGGATGGATCAGTTCCCCAAGGGTTTGCTGGATCTCGTCAGCGACTCCGAAGGCAACATTTACTCGGTACCCGTCAACATTCATCGTTCGAATGTTATGTGGTATGTCCCCGCTAAGCTGACTGAATGGGGCGTTACCGTTCCTAAAGATTGGGACGAATTTGTAAATACAACTTGCCCCGCTCTGCAAGCTAAGAATATTACCCCTATCGCCGTCGGTGAAAACTGGACTCAATCCCACCTTTGGGAAAGTGTTGCGCTCGGTGTTCTGGGTGCGGATGGCTACAATGGTTTGTGGAATGGCAAGACCAACTGGACTGGCCCCGAATCGATGAAGGTTTGGGACACCTATGGTAAGGTTCTGGCTTGCGCTAACTCAGACATGAATGCTATTTCCTGGCAGGATGCCTCGAAGACCGTTATCGATGGCAAGGCCGCTTTCAACGTGATGGGCGACTGGGCCGCCGGCTACTTTATCGCCGACCTTGGCCTCAAGCCAGAAACCGATTTTGCTTGGGTTCCTTCACCTGGCACCAGCGGCGTCTTCATGATGCTCTCGGATACGTTTGGTCTGCCCAAGGGCGTCAAGCATCCCGAAAATGTCAAAGCCTGGTTGAGCTTCCTCGGCTCTGCTGAAGCGCAGGACATCTTCAACCCGCTCAAGGGTTCACTGCCTGCTAACACCACTGCCAAGATCAATGACTCGACACTCTACAATGCTTACTTCCAGAGCGCCTACAAGGACTGGACCACCAACACCATCGTCGGCAGCCAGCGTCATGGTGCAGTTGCTCCGGCAGCCTTTGATAGTGGCTTCCTGAACATTATCGCGCAATTCCAATCGGATAAGGATACTGCCTCAGCCGCTGCGAATGCAGGTGCCTTGGCAATCCAAACCGGTGTCGGCGGCTAATCCCGTCTTTTCACGCGCTGATCAATCCGGCTCCAAAGTATTGGAACAGGGGCGATCAAGCACAATAAGTTGATCTGATGTAGGGGCGCAATCACTGCGCCCCTATGTTATTCAGGGGGCGGCCTTCTTCCCTGAGGAGGTATTTCATGAATCGTGACCGTGCCACAGCCATTGCCATGCTCACACCATCGGTGATCTTGTTGGCGATCTTTGTATATGGATTTATTGCTTGGACGGGCTATACCTCCATGACGGACTCAAACGCGCTTCAGCAGTTGAGCGGATTGCCATCCAAGTTTACCGGTTTTAAAAATTACCAGGATTTGTTTACGGGAACGCTCAATTCTCGCTTTCGCATCGATATGGTAAATACCGTCTTTTTCACCATTCTCTTTATTTTGGTTTGTCTCGCTTTGGGAATGGGGCTGGCAATTCTGCTAGACCAAAAAGTCAAAGGCGAAAGTATATTCCGCACCATTTTTCTGTTCCCGATGGCGCTTTCGTTTGTAGTCACTGGCGTCGCTTGGAAGTGGTTATTTAATCCGACCAGCGGCATTAACGCCCTACCGAAAATTGTCGGTTTACCCGCGGGGAATTTTCAGTGGTTTATCAGTCAGGACCGCTGGTTGGAATTCAACTGGCAGTCTTTACCCCAAATTATTGCCATCATCATTCTCGGGGTCGTCATCTTTTTTGCGCTGCGTTATTGGGTACTTCGCCGCTCTCAATTGGCCGCCTTTATCACCGCACTGGCAATTCTCTTGGGCGCGTGGATTTCGATTGGTGGCGCAAACAGTTTGAATGGTTTGGCCGCGCCGGAGAAACAGGGCTTTAATGTTGCCCTGATCGCGCTGGTTGTCGCTGCTGGTTGGCAGATGTCCGGCTATACGATGGCGATGTATCTTGCTGGTTTGCGCGGCATCCCGGATGAACTGCGTGAGGCTGGACGGGTGGACGGGGCTACCGAATTTGGTATTTACCGCTATATCGTGTTCCCGCTGCTCGCGCCAATTACCCTTAGTGCTATGATCATTCTCGGCCATATTTCCCTCAAAATATTCGATCTCGTTTATGCGATGGGTGGCGGCGATAATCGTTATATCGATATGCCCGGTCTTAATATGTACTTCACTACGTTCCGCTCGAATGAGTTTGGTCAGGGCGCAGCGATTGCCATGATTATGCTCATTTTGGTTGCCATCGTTATTGTTCCGTATCTGGTGACCCAACTGCGTTCGGAGACAACATTATGACCACCACAATTGCTCCTCCAACAGCCGCAGCCTCGACCCGTTTGACTCCAGCGCGTATTGTCATATATGGAATATTGATCTTGGCGGCTATATTCTTTCTTGTTCCGGTTTATATGGTGTTGGTGACCAGTTTTAAGAGCATTGATCAGGTCAGCATTGATACCATGTGGAATCTGCCGACTGCTTTCACGCTGCAAAGCTTTAGCCGCGCCATCGAACGCTTGTTGCCCAATTTCATTAACAGTATCTTATTAGTTGTTCCAGCTACAGCGCTTTCTGCGATTTTAGGTTCGATGAATGGATACGTCCTCGCCAAATGGAATTTTCGTGGCGCAAACATCATTTTCCCGTTGATGCTGTTCGGAATGTTTATCCCATATCAGGCTATCCTGATTCCGTTGGTACAGTTTTTGCAGAGCATCAAACTCTACGGCAGTCTACCCGGTTTGATCCTTGTGCATGTTGTTTATGGTTTACCCATCACCACACTGATTTTCCGCAATTATTATGCTGAAGTCCCAACCGAAATGTTGGAAGCAGGGGGTATTGATGGGGCAGGTTTCTTCGGTTTGTACTGGTATATCCTCATCCCGATTTCGCTGCCTGGTTTTGTGGTGGTTATCATCTGGCAGTTCACCCAAATTTGGAATGAATTCCTCTTTGGCGTGACTATCACCAACACAGGATCACAGCCCATCACAGTTGCGCTGCAAAACTTGGCCGGCAGCCAGATTGTCGAGTGGAATGTGCAAATGGCAGGAGCTTTTCTCACGGCGCTGCCCACGCTCCTTGTGTATATTTTGTTGGGTCGCTACTTCATTCGTGGGTTGCTGGCTGGCAGCATCAAAGGCTAATTTCGTATCATTTTCAAGGGGCGAGAAGCCATTCTCGCCCCTAATCTTTAGGGGAATATCGACGCTTCCCCCGCGTGTACGCTCCGAATACACTCCGGCTCGTTCATATTCGCAGAAATGCTCCTGTATAATGACTTTACATCACATTGATGCCCCGGAGTCGTTGCTACAGGAGACTCGTATGAGCCACATCTTCATAAGTTACGCTCATAAAGATCGCGCTTTTGTTGAAGCGCTCTTTAAACCTTTGGCGCGTGTCTATCAGAACGTGTGGTTTGATCGCGAATTGACGGGTGGTGATGTATGGTGGGAGCGTATCGTCAAACAAATTCAGGACAGTGATATTTTCCTCGTCGTGCTTTCTGATCTCTGGATACGGTCGGATTGGAGTAAGCGCGAATACGAAGAAGCTGTTTTGCTAGGTAAAAAATTACTGCCTATTCGCATTGAGGATATAAGACTCCCGCAGTTTCTTGAAAAACTACAATATGTAGATGTCCTCAACGGCGAACTCAATGCCAATAATCTGCCCGAATTATATGCCGCTATTAACCGTATCTCGGATGAAATATCGGATGGACGTTTGCGCGAACAGCAGCGCTTGCGGGATGTGCAGGAGCAGCAAATCCGTGAACAGGCCGCCCTCCGCAGGCGTACCAACCGCCTCCGGGGGGTCGCGATTACTGCTGTCTTGGCGTTGGTAGCGGTTGGGGTTGTGTTGGGCCTGACGCAGTCGCCACAGTTCCAGGGCAGCATTGCCTATATTTCTCGTCCACGAGATGGCGTTAATCAGGAAGTGCGTTTGTTGGAAGGTGGCTTTAGCGGCCTCGTCCGCAACCTTTTTAAACAAGGCCCGATTCGCTTCTCTAATGTCAAAGTTTCATCCAATTCTAAAATCGCTATGTCACCGGATGGCAAGCGTATAGCATTCGCATCTCAAATTCAGGACAATAAAAATCAGGGCATTAACTTAAACATTTATGTATTCACGATTGCCGATAGTAGCGTGAACCAGTTGACTGCCAATGCTGGCGATAACGTTAATCCCACCTGGTCGCCCGATGGCACACAGATTGCGTTTGCCAGTAACCGCGATGGCAATTGGGAAATCTATCGTATGAATATCGATGGCACAGACTCTGAAAACCTCACCCAAAAGCCGGATAGTGACGACAATTTTCCGGCGTGGTCGCCGCGTGATGGTTCATACATTGCCTTCGTTACCAATCGGGACGGCAATTGGGAAATCTATCGCATGAATACGCAGGGTGGCGGACTCAAAAACCTGACTCATGATCCTGGTGATGATGAGATGCCGGCCTGGTCGCCTGATGGCAAGCAAATTGCTTTCGAATCGAACCGGCTTACGCAAGACTTGACACCCTTGAGTGATCTCGGCACCGGTACGCTTAACCCGTGTACCACTGCCAGTCGTGATATTGGTATTACTGATTTTGATGGCATTACCGTCAACTGGCCTGTGCATCGCCGCGACTCGGATGACCGTTCGCCATCGTGGTCACCGGATGGTCAGCATATTGTATTCAGTTCCAATCGGCGTAATGGCAATGATCTTTACATCACGCCTACCAACACCGGTTTTGATGAAGATGATGCAGTTTTATTGACAGAAGATCAACTGGAAGATGATTCGTACCCGGTCTGGCAAGCCTAGAATGCGGACAGGGCATAGTGCTTTTGAGAAAAGCGATAGGGATGGAGTAAGGAATATGCTTATCAATATGATTAAGCGCAAGCAGGGGTTAATGCTCAAAGTGGTGTTAATCAGTTTAGGAATCGGTTGCCTCGTTGCCCCGCCGTTGGTATCGGCGCGTCAAGGTACCCAATTACCATCCAATCGCATCGTTTTCTCATGGAATCGCGATGGCGATTTTGATCTGTATCTGATGGATGTGGATACGCAAACGGTTGTCAACTCACTGACGGATAACAGCGCTTCTGACCTCACACCAGTATGGTCGCCCGACGGCACCCGTATAGCCCTGACGTCAGACGTGTCCAAAAACTACGAAATCTATGTTCTTGACGTTAGTACAGGCCAAAGTGACGTTCTTACCAACAACAATTGGGATGATCTCTATCCAGCGTGGTCGCCTGATGGGAAGAAGATTGCCTTTACCACTAATCGTGACTCCAATTGGGATATCTATGTGATGGACGCCAACGGCAAAAATCCCACGCGCTTGACCTCTGACCCCGGCTATCAAGGCAATCCGGTATGGTCGCCCGATGGCACGCGAATTGCTTATGTTCAGGGCCGCGATGCCAAACGCGATATTATGGTTATGGATGCGGATGGCAGCAATCCGCAGCCCTTGACTACCCTTGCCTCCAGTGCCGATTATAGTCCGGCCTGGTCGCCAACTGGCAATCAAATCGCCTTTGTCTCTAATCGTGGCGGTAATGCAGATATTTATGCCGTGGATGTCACTTGTATCGGCAATTCGGATGTCTGTGATCAACAGGCAGTTAACCTCACCGGCGCTAATCAAGGTGATGATCTCGATCCGGCGTGGTCACCAGATGGTTCGCAGTTTGTGTTCGCCTCGGTTCGGGATTCGGCTGCGAATACTGATTTGTACACGATGGCAGCTGATGGCTCGAACGTGACACGCATCACAGCCACCGATGGTGATGAACGTTTCCCAAGTTGGTGGGCGCCACAATAAAGATGGTTAATGTACCTGTCACGCAAAAACTGTTCTGGGCTGATCCCTATGAGACACATCTAGATACCCATATCACCAGTGTGAATGACAATGATGTGACAGTTGCCCAAACCATTTTCTACGCCTTCTCTGGTGGGCAGGAAAGCGATGCGGGTACATTTAATTCAACACCAGTTTTGCAAGCGCGGAAAGAAGGTCAGAATATCATTTACAGGCTCGCAGATGGTCATGCCCTAAAAGCAGGCGACCCGATCACGATGCACATTGATTGGGAACGGCGCTATCGGTTGATGCGCTTGCACTTTGCCGCTGAAATCATTCTTGAATTGGTCTATCAACACTTGAGACCCATCACCAAAATTGGCGCACACATAGCGCAGGATAAATCTCGCATCGACTTCGAATGGAGTGAAAATATCGCGCAGTATTTTCCGCTCATCACCGAAAAGGCTAACGCACTTGTTGCAGCGGATTTAGACATCACCAGCGCCTATAGTGATGAGCAGACTCAGAAGCGCTATTGGGAAATCGCAGGCTTCGCGCATGTCCCCTGTGGGGGCACGCATCTCCGCCGTACGGGTGAAGTCGGCAATATTGGTCTCAAACGCAAAAATGTGGGCAAAGGCAAAGAGCGGATTGAAATCACTGTCACCTGAACAATTACGTACGCTTTACGACCATGACCAACGTATAAATTTTGAAGAACCCGGTGTGCGCCGTGAAGTGACTCCCCATACTGTGCGCCAGATTAATTTGAATGGGCCGGAGAGTTTTTTGCTTTATTCCAAACTCACGCCGGAAAATGCTGATCAAGTGATTAATGATGAGATCACCTATTTTGAAAGCATCGGCCATAATTTCGAGTGGAAACTTTATAGCCATGACACACCGCCCGACCTTATTGAACGCTTGCGGCGGCGCGGCTTTGAAATCGATGATCCCGAAACCATTCTCGTGTTGGATATGCAAGATTTGTCCGGCATTCTGACGCAGCCTGTCATCCACGATATCCGACGCATCACTGATCCATCGTTAATTCAAGCGCTTCAGGATGTAGGTGCGGCTGTTTTTGGACATGATCTCGATTTGCTCACCAGACGCCTAACGTGGGAACTTTCCAACCATCCCGACTATATCAGTATTTATGGTGCATATGTGGACGATGTGCCTGTCGCTTCATCGCGGATAAATTATCCGATCAACAGCCAGTTCGCCAGTTTGTGGGGTGGGGGAACTCTAGAGGTCTATCGTGGTAGGGGTATCTACACAGCTTTGGTTGCGGCACGTGTACAGGAAGCTGTTCAACATGGAAGACGCTTTTTGACCATCGATGCCAGCCCGATGAGCCGTCCGATTGTCGAGAAATTAGGCTTCGTGCCCATCAGCACATCCACGCCCTGTAACTGGCGGCATCCACAACCTACTAAGGCTTAATCGACACCTGTTTTGCTGTTTGGTACCATGCCCATGTACGTGCCAAACCTTCGTCGATTTTCACCTGTGGATTGAAGTTCAATAACTCGACCGCGCGTGAGTTATCGCAATAAGTGATGCGAGGTTCACTGGCGGGTGCTGGTGCATATTCGACAATGGCCTTTTTGCCGATCAGTTCCTCATATATGTGAATGAATTCATTCAGCGAAATCGGCGATCCGTAACCCAAATTGATAATCTCATAACCCATCGGGCGTTCTAGTGCGGCTGCAATCCCTGCTACTGTATCATCGACATATGTCCAATCGCGTTCGAGTTTTCCTTCGTCATAAACTGTGATGACCTTGTCATTCAAAATCGCATCGATAGTTTTCATCGGCATCATATCGATGCGACCGTTTGGCCCATAAACGTTAAACAACCGCAGTACGGTGACATTCAGTTTGTGTAATTCATAATATGTATAGGCGAATAACTCCGCCGCGCGTTTGCTGGCAGGGTAGGGGGAAAGGGGTTGATCCGGTGTATCTTCCTCCGAAAACGGAATGCGTTTGGCCTGCCCATACACCGATGAAGTTGAGATTTGTACGAATACCGATACCGGAAATTTACGGGCGATATTCATCAAATTGACGCTGCCGGTAGTGTTCACATCTGCGTATTCATCCCCGAATTCGATGGACTTACGCACATTTGCCAGTCCCGCCAGATGGGCCACCCGCGTGATTTTGTGTTCTTCGAATAACGTGGTGACCAATGCTTTGTCGCGAATGTCGCCTTCAATGACCGGTACATCTTTGCCCAGTGCCGCGATGTTGGCGCGTTTAATCGCCGGATCATAAAAGTCGTTAAAGTTATCTAAAATAACAATGGGTTGTTCGTTGCGAAGTAGTTGCGCTGCCAACCGGCTGCCGATAAAACCAGCCCCGCCTGTAATAAGTGTCGTCATGACTTTTACCTGATCACCGCTTAATTTTCGGCGAACTGTAATAAATAGATTACCAAATTGGGCTGAGGTCACACGCAAACGGAAATTACACGGTACCCGTCAGCTTCCGATAATGAGCATAAAACGCGCCTACCTCATCGTCAATGGTAGGTACTTTAGGAATGCCAGCTCGCAAATGGGAAAGCAAATCTGGCTCATCCAAAAGCCTTTTAATTTGTGCCTGTAAATCTTTTGTATTATCTTTTTCGAAGAGCAGCCCGCTTTCTTCATGTGTGATCAGTTCCGGCATACTACCGAGTCGGGTGGCGATAACAGGTATGCCCATCGCGAAGGCTTCGAGAATAACGGTTGGACTGTTTTCATACCAGCGAGATGGCACAACCAGCACATCAAACCCCGCTAAGACATCCCACAGCTGGTCAGCGTTATAGGTTCCTGACCACGTGATGTCTTTGTAACCGGATGTTTGGGCTTCAAGCGCATTGCCATATTCCACAGCACCTTTTTTTGATCCCCATAGATTCAGTCTCAGGTCGTATCCCGCATCAAGCAGTGGCATGATCGCGTTGGTAAGCAGTTCAACACCTTTGTGTATCTTGATTTGCCCCACATATCCGATCCGCAGCTCACCTTCTTTTTGATGGGCGGATGTCTTAGCGCGCTGCTTAGGTGAAGGCTGCTTAATCCCATAAAGCAGATATTCTGCTTTGCCTACATCAAAGCCATATTCCTTGAATTTATCCATCAAGAAATGGGATGGGCAGATAACCACATCAGCGGCAGCAACCGCCCCCATCAACGTTTCACGACGACGCATGATGGCGGATGTTTGCTCACGGGCAAACGGTGCATATTTTGCAATTCCCCAGAAAGCATCCATAACGACCGGTACTTTTTCGCTTGGCAACCGGAAACGCCGCTGATCTTCCAGTACACAACGCATACATTTCTCGTCGCTCTCCGGCCCAATGCACATTTCATTGTTGACTCGCAAGAGATTCAAGCGGTAGCACATAAACCAGAATTCGGTCAGTGTTATCACTACCGGAATTCCCGCAGCTTTTGCGCTGTGGATGACTTGACCACCCAGCAAGTAGCCGCTGACCACATGCACCACATCAAATGTGTTTTGGGTGAGGATGCTTTGGAATGCAGCACCTACACGCGGATCATCGTACAAATTCTGGAAATAATCACCCGCTTTCAAATCGTAATTCAAGCGGTGAATAATGATGCCGTTTTCAGTTGTCGTTTCAACATGTGTATGCGGATCGTCCAGCGATTCGCATGTGAAGACTTCTACGTGATGCCCATGCGCGACCAACCATTGTGCGATGCGTTCCGCAGCGCGTTCAGAACCCGCGTAATAGGTGGGCGGGAAACCATGTATGGTAATCAGTACCTTCAAGGAATTTCCTCATGATGATTGTTGGGATGTGACTATCGCTTTGAACAAATAGAATCAAGTGGCGAAACCCAATTTACGCCGTAATGCGCCCATGACGCGCATGGCGAGTCGGGTAAACTGTTCACGTTCTTGTAACGTGAATGCACCTGAAAACCAGGCAAGAATCAGGTACACAACCGCGCTTATACCAATAATAAACAGTAAGCTGCCCCATTTGCCTAAACTATTGATGAGTGCCAGATGACTTAACCAATAAGCCACAATGCCCATGATTAGCGCAGCACCTGCCAACCGGATCAGATTGCGGAATTGTAAACCTGCACCGAACCGGTAGCGAAATAGGAAATAAAACTGAGCAGCTCCCCACACGTCAGTCAAAACTGTAGCAAACGACGCGCCTATCATACCCAATGGAATAATAAGTACAAGATTGAGGAAAAAGTTAAGGATGCTCAATACGATAAAGATGTTGGAAACCGTATGCTCCCGCTTCATTGAGTTGGCGACTGCTCCCCCAAATGCATGATACACGTTGAACGGAATATCCCAGATCAAAATTGCTAGAGCCAGAGCCGCTGGCGCATATTCGGGTTTATAGAGGGTTGCGATAATTTTGGCTGCCAATATAGTGCCACCGACGCATAGTGGCAGTCCCAAAAATGCCATCATTTTCACCGAGCGAAAATAAATATTACGTGCGGTATCGGGATCATTGGCATAAGCCCGTGAAAGGGAAGGTAAAACAGCCTCGTTATAGGCACGTGTGGCGGTTAAAAGTGTCAGCGTCAAACTATAAGCGACGTTATACCAGCCGACCACTTGCTCAGTCGCTGTTCGGCTGAGAATAATTGTATCCATACGATAAGCGAACGACAGCGAAAGTTGCATGGCGCCAAAGGGCAAGCTGGAACGCAGCAGCGGCCACCAATCTTCAACCGTGATATGGAATCGGGGCGGACCGAGTTTGTTGCGCCTCACCGAGTAAAACATCAACAAGGCTGTGATAGGTATGTTGACGACATTCGCAATAACGATCCACTGGAAACCAAGCCCTAGAACCATCACAATCGTGCCGAATATCCAGAATAGCACCTGTAAAACGACCGCAAACAACGAAGATAGATCAATGCGTTCACTACCGACAATCAAACTGGTCAGCGGGGCGAGCAGAGCTTGAAATAAATAACTAGTAGTGAAAAGAATACAGCCGATCACGATTTCGGGTGAGTAGCCGATGATAATCGCTGAAATCGTAGTTACCACGCCTGCTACAATTGCCAGCAGAAAACGCAGTACCACCGAGTTCCAAAAAAGCTGCTTCGCATTAGACTTATCGCGCGCAATTTCACGCGTTAAATATTGGCTGATGCCGAGGTCGCCCAGCACTCCGAACAGAGTCGCCCACCCAATGACGATATTATATTTGCCCCAGTTTTCATCTCCTAAGTTGTTAATAACCGCAACTTGGAAAATAAATGAGGCCACTCGCAGTACAAGCTGCGCCCCCACACCAAAAAACGTGTTACGGGCGATAGTTCGTCCAACGCTCGCATTTGTTTCAGCAGCTTGTGTTTCAGTCATACAGATCCTGTCTTTGATGTTATCTGTCGTGGGAATTCGCACGTGAAAAGGTTGAAGGTTGACTATCGTGCTGATTATAGTGAGGCGCGGCTAACACCAACCTTTCAATCCATTTTTCTTTACGATTTGTTTATTATTCGTCTTCCTCATCCAATAAATCACTGCCACGTTTAACCACACCCTCGCCAAAGCGGTCGCGCAGTGTATCCAGTACCGACTCTAAGCGCGTATCCTGTTTAGGCAGCGGAGCGTCCCATAATCCGGTTTGGAATGCGCCACCTTCAAATCCGCTGACACCCACACCGATTAAGCGTACAGGCCGTCCAGACCACGTGCGGCTAAATAACGCTAATGCCGCTTCGTATATCTCATTATCATGCTGAGTCGGGTGTTCTAGAGTGACTTGTCGCGTTAAGGTTGTGAAATCTGACCATCGCAGCTTGATTTTGACGGTTGTGCCGCTCAAGCCGTTCTTTCTCAATTGGCGTCCCACACCGTCTGATAAACTCCTCAGTGTGCGTTTTAGCACTTCAGCATCGCGTAAATCTTGGGTGAAAGTAGTTTCCTTGCTGACTGATTTGGTTTCGCCTTCAGTTTCGACTGGACGGGTATCAATCCCTTTTGATCGCAGCGCCAACTCTTCGCCGTGCTTGCCAAACTGCCGGACGAGTCTGTTTTCAGGGTAGCGCGCAATATCCCCGATGGTTTTAATACCGAACCTCGCCAATTGCTCGGCAGTTTTCGGCCCTACGCCCCACAGTTCACGCGTACCCAACGGTGCGAGGAATTGAGCTTCGGTCCCCGGGGCAATGACCATAATCGCATTGGGAGGTGCGTCCTTACCTGCCCGATCTTTGCCAATGTTATTGGCGATCTTAGTAACCAGTTTGTTAGTGGCAACCCCCAGTGAGCAGGGCAGTCCTAATTCACTGTTGATCTGCGCTTGCAGCCGCCGCGCGATAACTTCCGCTTCCTCCGGCAGCATTGTTACATCCAGAAATGCTTCATCAATCGAAATTTGCTCAACAAAGGGTGTTAGGCTATGAAGTCGTGTCATCACCTGTTCGGATGCTGCCTGATAGGCCTTAAACTGCGGTGGACGGATCAGCAAGTTCGGACACATCCGTGCTGCTTGGGACATGGGCAGCGCCGAACGCACTCCGAAGCGTCTTGCTGCATACGAACACGACGAAACCACGCCCCGCTGGTCAGGCTTGCCACCCACAGCAAAGGCTAATCCACGCAGACTGGGGTCTTGTAACTCCTCCACTGCACAGAAGAAAGCGTCTAAATCGAGGTGTAATATTTTGCGGATTGGCACGGCAAACTCTATGAACGATTGATCGATACCAATTATAGCATCGGGCCACTTTCAAAAGATTGATTTTGCAATTCTATTTAATCGTTACTACAATCCATGTGACCGTTCACAGACTCTGGCTCAAGGATTGGGTTGCGGTCGTCCACAACATCAAATAGGTATCATGACTCACTCTCGCCGTCTTACGCTGCGTGATATTGCCAGGCAGGCAGGCGTTTCCTACCAGACTGTGTCGCGCGTCATTAATAATCATCCTTATGTAGCTGAAGAGACCCGCCAGCGCGTCAGTGACATCATTGCCCAATTGGATTATCACCCTAATAAAGCGGCCCGCAGCCTTGCCGGACATCATGCCAACACGATTGCGCTGGTTGCCAGCGATATACAGGATTATGGCCCTTCGCAGGTAGTGATTAATGTCGAACGTGCCGCCAAAGCTGCGGGTTATGATCTGGTACTATCGATTGCGGCTGATACCTCGACTACCAGTATGCGCGCGGCCATTGATAGTATTTTGCACTGGCATGTTGATGGGATTCTTATTCTGAAGCCTATTCGTGGTGTTTCCTATGAGGAAATGGTGCAAATCAGTGGTGGATTGCCACTCGTGCAAATCAACAGCCAGCACGACCAGATTGTGCCATCACTCATGATTGACCAGGAATATGGCACACGCCTTTTGCTTGACCATCTTTATGATCTTGGACACCGTGATTTCTGTGTGATTTACGGCCCATCGAATTACTATGACGCCATTGCCCGCCAACACGCTTGCGAATCGATCCTCCTCGAAAAAGGATTGCAAGCGGTAGCAACCCGTGAAGGTAATTGGAGCGCTGTGAGCGGTTACAACGCTATGCAATCCATGTTGGGGCAGGGGATAAAATTTACGGCTGTGTTTGCTTCGAATGACCAAATGGCGCTGGGAGCGATGCGTGCCTTGCGTGAAAAGGGATTGCGTATTCCTGAAGATGTGTCCATTGTTGGTTTTGATGATGTGCCTGAAGCCGCCTTTTTCGAGCCACCCTTAACCACTATCCAACAGAATTTCGCGCTGTTAGGTGAAAACAGTATCACTTATCTGGTCGAGTGTATTGAAAACCCCAACACACCCGCCGAGCGTCGTCTGATTTCCCCACAATTTATTCAGCGGCTCAGCACCGCCGCGCCACATTTTGGATAACCCGAATTGAGATGATTCCTAACTTGCTTATGGAGGATTGCTACCTACCGGAACATGGAACCTGGAAGTTTGCAGCAGATTTTACGCCCTATCCGGTTGGGTAAGGATTTCGAGTTCGTTCAGATAGATCAGTGCCTCTTCCATTGATGTACCGCACATTTCCTCGCTCGGGCGCAGCCGGTTACAAACGCCCGGACGTTCAGGTTGCCCAAAAATCTTACAGCGGTTGTCATTCGTCAACTGCACGCAGCGCACACCTGCGGGTTTACCCTCTGGCATCCCTGGAATCGGCGACGAAATTGACAGCGCGATACAACATGCCCCACAGCCTACACGACAATCCATGTCTTATAATCCATTTTTGCTTCACATAAGCGAAATTCCTCTTTAGGTCGTAAAGAGGAATTTCATAAAGGTTTATCCCTGTGATTTCGCTCTTAATTTGGTGACAAACGTCTGGACACCTTCGAACAGCGCCTGTACTTCGGGTGATGCGTCACTAACGAGCTTGACGGTATGCGACTTTGACCCGTCTTCGATTGTCAAACTCTGCGATTGCATGTCGGCTGCCGTTAGTGCCATTTGACCAACAGCCGTCGGCAGTTCGAAAAAACGGGCATTTTCAATCAGCTTTTGCAGCGTCTTGGCATCTTTTTTCGACAACTGACTGCTGTCGAAGGAAAAAGGCTGTGCCAATCCGGGAAAAAAGGCGATGCCGCCCTCGGTCTTGAACGTGATACGCATCATGACCTCCCAAATTACTTGACGACGATACCAACCTCCGCCCATGCCTCACCCACAGCCGCACGTTCCGCACTCTTATTACCATAGAGCCGCGAAGCATTATCGACGGTCAGCTTGGCAAACCGCAAAAACGTCGCGTTCGGGCGCAGCTTTGCGTCACGCAATGTATCATACCAGATGTGACCCGTCTTCTCCCAAGCATAGCCGCCAATTTTAGTGGCCGCGAGGTAGAAGGCATGGTTGGGAATGCCAGAATTGGTGTGAACACCGCCGTTATCATCAAAGGTTTTGACATATTTCTTCATCGTAGCCGGTTGAGGATCTTTACCCAGAATCGGATCGTTAAAAGCGGTTCCCGGTGCTTTCATCGAGCGCAGCGCCACACCCTTGACCTTTTTAGCAAGAAGTCCTGCGCCGATAAGCCAATCCGCTTTGTCGGCTGTTTGCTTCAATTGATACTGCTTGACCAGCGAACCAAATACGTCCGAAATCGACTCGTTCAAAGCGCCTGATTGGTTAAAATATTGCAGTTGCGCTTCGTCCTGCGTCACGCCATGCGTAAGTTCGTGGCCGATCACATCTACCGAAATGGTAAAGCGGTTAAAAAGCACGCCATCGCCATCACCGAAAACCATTTGTTGACCATTCCAGAAAGCATTGTCGTACTTATTGCCAAAGTGAACGGTAGCGTCCAGGGCTAGTCCTGCATCATCAATTGAATGGCGGGAGAAAACATCCCAGTAGAAATCATAAGTAGCGCCTAATCCGTCATAGGCTTCATCCGTTTCTTGATCGCCGGTGGGTTTATCGCCTTCACTACGTACAATTGTACCGGGCAGATTTTGGCTGTGGTTAGCGGTGTAAATCGTCCGCTGCTTGCCAGAGATGACAGCCTCCATCAATACCTGCGGAATTGGTTGACCCATATCTTGACTGCGTAAAGCACGAAAAGTAGTGTCTGTCACGAGGGTTTGCATGGCGGCATTTGCTTGTTCCTTGGTGCCGTTTTCGGCTATGGCACGCAGGATGTAGGGGGGCAGAACACAAAAAATAGAGTGACGATGCGCTGTACTTTCACACATAATCGTTTCTCCCAACTTATAGCGGCAAGGTTTTCACCTTACTGATCGAGCCACTAAATAGTGTTTCGTAAAACAATATAGGACTCGTAAACGAAAGCTGTCAACGAAATTAATGTGTGGTAGCGCCTGTTTATTGCTATCTTCTAATTTTAGGTAGGCGAATACTCATCAATCATTTAGGAGAATATTGCCCGATCACACTTTTATTATGAGGGTATAATCGCGTGCTTCAATTTTCAGTAATATAATGGCTCTACTTACATAAAACCAATTAAATTGCTCAAGGATAGTTAGTTGCGTCAAACACATTTTAACAGCAGCTCACAACAAAGTGTTGTTCAGCATATTAGATATTTTCTTTCGCACTTTCGGGATTCATGGTCGTTTACTATTTGGATTGCCATCGCGGCTGTGGTTGTAGTCAGTGGGGGATCGTTTGCCGTAGATGCCCAATCAGGATCCGCGAACGCCTTCCAGTTGCAGGCGAGCCAACCGACGAGTTCACCCTGTGCCAACTTACAAAGAGCGTCTGGCGCGATTACCCTGTGCATTAAGAATCCGCTGGATAAAAGTACGGTTTCGGGAGTTGTGACGGTCGAAGTGACTTTGACTGGACCAACTGCCGATATTCGACGGGCGAAACTGATTTTTTGGTTGAACCACGAGTACGTACTGACTGACTACCTGGCCCCGTACATCTTTGAACTGCCAACAGATCACTTTTCTAATGGCATCAGAACCCTGTCAGTTATGGCTGAACTCAATGACGGAATCGAAACAAATTCGGCCAGCATTAATCTGAAAATTGATAATGCCAGTGGCAGTGCATCTGATCAACCCACCCCGTTTACACCGTACACCGCTCCAACCCCAGCAGCAGATCAACCCTTTGTTCTTGCGGCGGTTGGTGATGGTGCCAGCGGCGAAACCACTGCTGTCTCAGATCTGGTCGCATCCTGGAATCCTGGTATGTTTTTGTACCTCGGTGACGTATATGAGGATGGAACATATACCGAGTTCTACAACTGGTATGGTTCCGGAGCGAATTACTTCTCGCGCTTCCGGTCGATTACCAACCCCACCGTCGGCAATCATGAGTATACAAATGGTGCGGCCCCGGGTTATTTCGAATACTGGAATAACCCGCCTAATTACTATAGTTTTGACACTGCTGGATGGCATTTCATTAGCTTGGATACGAATCTTCCCCGGCAAATGAATCCCGGAACACCACAATATAAGTGGTTAGCGCTGGATTTGGCGAAAAACGCATCGCAATGTACTTTGGCTTTCTTTCATGAACCACGCTACAGCGTCGGCAGTGAAGGGGATACACCACGGGTGGCCCCAATTTGGTCGCTGCTCGTCAACAATCAGGCCGATCTCATTCTGACAGGCCACGATCACAATTATCAGCGCTGGGAGCCGCTCAATGGTTCAGGTAATCCTGATCCTGCGGGCATTACTCAGTTAGTAGTGGGTAGTGGCGGACACGGCATTCGCCCTTTCGTGAGAAATGACGCTCGTATGGTCAACGGTGTAGACCGCGTGGATGATACCGCTGGCGCACTCCGGCTTGAGTTATATCCTGATCGGGCGACCTTCAAATACATTAATGTCGCAGGTGTTTTACTGGATTCCGGCGAAATCCCATGTCAGCGAGCTATCTCACTGTTTACCTTTCATGTTCCGAATGGCACAACGCCTAACATGCGTGATTGTCCGGCTACCAATTGCACCCGAGTCACGACGCTCTCAGGGGGAACCGAGGTGACGATTCTAAATCAAGTTACTGGACAATCGGTGAATGGAAACGCGATCTGGTTTGAAGTCTCGGTTGGCAGTTTTCACGGGTACATGCATAGCACTTTGCTGACCAGGATGCCCCAAAATAGTTGACTGGCTGCGCGGAACAACATGTTGCCTACATGCGAGGGAGAGCTAATCCCCATCTTTAGCGGCTATTTATGGGAAAGCTGTTTCCTTTTCGACCATCATTAGCCAATCTGATACCTGCCCTCTATAATTATCCTCGCAAAGATACACTTATTGCTCTAAGGAGATATTTCATGGCAGACGAGGCTTTTGTTCCCGCAAGCACAGAATGGTATTACCCATCTGAAGAAATCGTAAAAAGCAGCCATATTTCCGATTACGACGCGGTTTATCAGGAGTCGATGGCCGATACCGAGGCTTTCTGGGCGAAACGGGCCGAGACGCTCGATTGGTATCAAAAATGGGAAAAAGTGCTGGATACGAGTAATGCCCCCTTTTACAAATGGTTCGTCGGTGGCAAGACCAACATCACACTTAATGCTTTGGATCGTCATGTCAAAACATGGCGCAAAAACAAAGTTGCCATCATTTTTGAAGGCGAAAATGGAGACAAACAAAATCTCTCTTACTGGCGGCTGTGGCAGGAAGTAAATAAGTTTGCCAATGTCCTCCGCAGTATGGGCGTCAAAAAAGGTGACCGTGTCACTATCTACATGGGGCGTATTCCTGAACTGGTCATCGCCATGCTGGCAACGGCCAAGATCGGCGCGGTACATAGTGTGGTTTATGGTGGTTTCAGTGAAAACGCGCTGGCCGACCGCATTGAAGACGCTCAAAGCCGTGTGTTGATTACCTGTGATGGTGCATGGCTGCGCGGCAGCATTGTCGAACTCAAGAAGATTGCTGATCAGGCAGTTCATAAATCACCAGTCGTTGAACATGTCATTGTGGTCAAGCGCACAGGTCAGGACATAACGATGCAATCCGGACGTGATTTCTGGTATCACGATTTGATGGCGCTGCCCATCGCCAGTACCAAGTGTGAAACCGAAGTCATGGATGCCGAAGATCCGCTTTTCATTCTTTATACCAGCGGTACAACCGGCAAACCTAAGGGCATTCTGCACACCCACGGCGGTTATCAGGTTTATACCTCAACCACCTTGGAATGGGTTTTTGACATGAAAGATGAAGACCGTTTTTGGTGCGCGGCTGACCCCGGCTGGATTACCGGACACAGTTATATCGTCTATGCCCCGTTGATCTTAGGTGCTACCGAGGTCATTTATGAAGGTGCGCCCAATTTCCCATTTCCGAACCGCTGGTGGAAGATTGTCGAAGACTACGGCGTGACCATCCTCTATACCGCGCCGACCGCTATTCGTGGTCTGATGCGCTTTGGTGATGCGTGGCCCAAGCGTCATAACCTGAGCAGTTTGCGGCTGCTGGGTTCGGTCGGTGAACCCATTAACCCCGAAGCCTGGAAATGGTACTACAACAATATCGGGGGTGGCCGCTGCCCGATTATGGATACGTGGTGGATGACTGAATGCGGTGGCTTCGTTATTACGCCTTTGCCTTCTATGGCGCTCAAACCCGGTAGCTGCACCAAGCCGTTCCCCGGCATTGATGTCGATGTGGTAGATGAAGAGGGGAATTCATGTCCACCCGGTGTTGAAGGCAAATTGGTGATTAAGAACCCTTGGCCGGGGATGCTCCGTACTGTTTACGGCGATCCTGACCGGATGGTCAAAACGTACTTTAGCGCCTACCCCCAACAGGGATGGTATCTGGCTGGCGATTCCGCCCGAAAAGACGAAGATGGCTACTACCACATCATTGGTCGTATCGATGATGTCATTAAAGTCAGCGGTTATCGTTTGGGCACAGCCGAAATTGAATCTGGTTTGGTCAGTCACCCCGCTGTGGCCGAGGCCGCTTGTATCGGCGTGCCGGATGAAGTACGCGGCAATGTAATTTACGCCTACTGCATGCTGCGGCAGGGCTTCACCGGCAGCGATGATCTGGTTGATAAGTTGAAAGAACATATCAAGCATGAAGTCGGGCCGATTGCCGTACCCAGCAAGATCGAATTTGTAGCCGCGCTGCCCAAGACGCGTTCGGGGAAGATTATGCGCCGTGTTCTCAAAGCCCGAGCGATGGGCTTGCCCGAAGGGGACACCAGCACCCTCGAAGAATAATATCCATAATCGCTTAATTCGCGTAAGGGTGCATCACCTGCGCCCTTACACTCTAATACCGCCTTAAGCGAGGGATACACTTTTCTATGCAGAAGGTATTTGGGGGACGTGTTTTGCTCACCTTCAACCTTCCAACGCAGGTCACACCCTTCATCGGCAGAGATAATGAACTGGCTCACATTGCTGACCTCTTGCTCGCGCCTGACTGCCGTCTGCTGACTTTGATCGGCCCCGGTGGTATCGGCAAGACACGGTTGGCACTTGAAGCCGTGCAGCGCTGTAGGCAGTTTAATGGTGTTTGTTTTATTCCCCTACAGCCCCTCAACTCGCCCGATTTCATCCTGCCTGCAATCGCGGCTTCGCTCCAATTCACACCCTATGGCGATCAAGCCCCTAAAACACAGCTTTTCAACTTTCTACACGAGAAAAATCTCCTGTTGGTCATAGATAATTTTGAACACTTGTCGGACGGTGTTGACCTCTTATCGGAAATCCTTGAGGCTGTGGCAGAGGTTAAGATTCTGGTCACGTCGCGCGAACGGCTGCGGCTGCGCGAAGAATGGGTGCTGGAAATCGGTGGGTTGGACTACCCGACAACTGACACCGAGGCCAACATCGAACATTACAGTACCGTTGCCTTGTTCGTGCAGCAAGCACGGCGAACGGACGCAAGTTTCACTCTCACCGATAAGCAAAAGCCTGCCGTCATTCGAATTTGTCGGGCGGTGGGTGGAATGCCGCTGGGCGTGGAATTAGCTGCTGCATGGGTGCGGACGCTTTCGTGCGAGGCTATCGCTGACGAACTTGCCCATAATTTGAACATTCTCGAAACATCTGTCCGCAATGTCGAGCCTCGACATCGCACCATGCGCGCGGCTTTTGAGCCGACTTGGAACCGGCTAACTGATGAAGAACGCCGCGTATTTATAAATCTGTCCGTCTTTCGAGGCGGTTTTACGCGCGAGGCAGCAGAATATGTAGCCAGTGCGCCACTGCGTACCTTGTTAATGTTGATGGACAAGTCTCTGCTGCGGATAAGTGAGGACGGGCGTTACGATCTGCACGAATTGCTGCGGCAATATGGCGCTGAACGACTCGGTGAGTGGGCAGAGGCGGTTAGAGAGATAAGTGACCGTCATTGTAGTTACTATGCACACTTTATGGAAAGGCAGTGGTCGCGGTTACTAGGCAGTGAGATCAAAGCCGCACTCAAAGACATTAATAGCGAACTGGATAATGTGCGGGCAGCATGGGACTGGGCGGTAAGCCATCGCAAAGCTGCTAAAGTTGAAGCGATGCTGTACAGTTTGGGGTTCTTTTATGGTGTTGGTACCCGCTATCAAGAAGGCCAGCAGGTTTTCGCGACTGCTGTATCTGCCTTCATTGGCGACACGGCTATCTATGGCAAACTGATGGCCCGCTGGGGCGATTTGTGTTACCTCACAGGGTCTACCAATAAAGCAAAGAGCGTACTCGAAGAGAGTCTATCCCTGCTGCGGCAGGTCGACGCCCGCGACGATATACCTTTTGCCCTTTACCGCCTCGCGATGTGCTTCATGAATCTTGATCCCGATTCCCCCACAGTAACTGCATATCTGGAAGAAAGTCTTGCCATTTATACTGAACTGGACGATCACTATGGGATGGGTGAAGTACTGTTCCAGTGGGGCGAATTTCATCGCAATCAACACATCGACAAGGCAATTGATGGTGCTTCACAACGCGCACAACAGTGCTTTCAAGAAAGTCTGGTTGCCTACCAGCAGCATAGCAGCGCCTTTGGTATCGCCCTTGCTCATCTGGGTTTGAGCGGTATCGCTCATTGGACAGGCGATTTCCGTCAGAGTTGGCACGACGCTCAAATCAGCTTAGATTTTTGCCGGGAACTTGGTATCGGATGGGGGATTAATTCGTCACTTGGTATTATAGCTTACTCTGCCTGCTTTTTAGGTGAATATGCCGAAGCGCGACGATATGCGCTCGAGCGACTATCATTTATTCTTAAGAGCGGCTGGCAAAACCGTGACACATGGATTGTGCTACAACTGCACCTGGCAGCAGCAATTCTTCTAGGCGAGCGGCATACAGAACGTGCCTATGAACTGCTGGGACTCGTTGATCAGCAGTGTCAGCGTTTGAATGTACCCAAAGATGGTAAAGAGCTAATGCAACTGCGTCTGCTGGATGGGGAGTTGTCCCAATCCTTGGCCGCTGCCGTCGAACGTGGCCGCACGTACGACCTCGACTTGGTAGCGAAAGAAATCTTGATCGAACTTAGCCACGGTGCAAACACACCTTTGCCTACTCACATGCAAGAACAACCGCATAGCCAGCGCGAGTTGGAGATTTTACGCCTGCTTGCCGATGGGCTGAACAGTCGCGAGATCGCGGGGCGTCTGCACTTGAGTGTTACCACGATTCGTTGGTATCTACGACAGTTGTATAGTAAGCTTGACGCGCACAGCCGTTCGGAAGCAATTGCCCGTGCCAAAGAATTGAAGCTGCTGACATAAGCTGAAAATCCCGCTACCAGCTCCTCTATCTACCCTCCATCATGAAGGGTGACTTCCCTCAAGCTTGAGCCTTAATGTGGTTGCAAATAACCCATTTAAGGATTTCAGGCTATGGAAAAAATCACACTCTATCAAACGTTGCCTCAAATATATCGCCAAGGCTCATCACTGAGGTTGTTTCCGGTCAATTTCATTGCGTTCAGCCTTGTCATAGGCTTTACTATCCTAAATTTATGCACCAGAGGGCTAGGACGATCCACAACGCCGCCTTCCAGCCCATTTGCCTCATTCGCCGATATTTTCCCGGGGCAACCAGATGACTCGATCAAAACGCGGGGCTTTTACTGTATTATGACCCCTTCAGACGCCCATAGTTCAGACGAACACTGTATCGTCAAACTTGAAACAGGTTCTATTTCCGAAATACGTATCCTGATTTCTCAACACCTGATCCGTCAAATCCAATTCACTTTAAGGGAAGATTTGCTCAGACTTGGCGACCTAATGCTGTTGTTGGGAACGCCCAACAACCATCAGAATGCCCATACTATCGGCTTCGTTTGGCCCGGCAGTGGCATCTATGCATCAGCGGATTCGGAGACGCGAGTATTTTCTCCTCTTATTCATTTGAGGATGGTTTCGTTCACAGATATCTGCTTGCCCGACATTGAATCCTTACGAACGTGTCTGGAAACGCACACATGAGCGCTACACAGCATGTTTTCTATCAGATAAACAATGCCAGCAGTTTCTCACCCCGCCGTGTCAGGTGGTAGTAGACGCGCTGCCCACTCCGTCGCGGCTCGGTTAATCCGGCTTGCGCCAAGCGGCTCAAATGCTGTGATGCTGCACCTGCTGTAATTTCAAGCTGGTGTGCGATTTCGCCAGTGCTGGAGGGTGTCGCCAATACACGCAGCACACGCGCGCGTCCTGCTCCGAGTGCGATTTCAAGCGACTCGTCAGGAACTGCTTCATTTTGCCGCCACCATAATCCGATCCCGCGCGATTGGTACGACAACATAGGCTGCCATTCCGGTTCGATCTGCCATGTCAGGTTGCAGACAAAAATCCCCGGTACCAGTTGGACGCCGGTTCCGTCTAGATGGTAATTTCTACGGTGGGATTCCGGTTTCTCGGAACCGGTATAGATAAGTCGGTCATTCACCAGCTGAAGTTCTGGATGCAGGTTATCAAGCAGCACCTTTGTTCCCTCCAGCGCTAAACTCCGCGCTCGATAGAGTACATCGCCATCCAGTACCGACATCATATGCGGCCAATGATGGACGAGCGTTCGCTGCCAGTAGATACGCAGTTCGTCAATCAGGCATTCCATTGCTTCACGTGGATACGCCATGAAGTGCAGCAGGATTTCATTATCACCCGCGAGTTCCAGTGCATATGAAATATTCTTGCGGATGATTTCCAGCGGAACACTGCGCAAACGGCCGAGTTCTTCTTCTATATCCGTGATGGTTGTCGCCGGAGTCGCCGTTAGGAAGTCAGGGATATAGTATGGAATGGTGGCGAGAGTATGAAGGTAGGGTAGGTCGACATCATCAATCGCGATACGTGCCTCGTCTACCCAACGATGATATTGCCCCTGCCGTTCGGGTTTATAAAGCAGGCGGTAACTGCTCATGAGTTCCATCATAGGCGAATAGCCAAAACGCATATTAGCCAAATCATTGGGTGTTACATCTATCGTAATTACAACCATAGTTATCACAATCGCTCATCTCTCTCCAACTCGGGCCAACACTATCCTATAACATTTGTGCTGTGGAGTACAACCATTTAGTAAATACTAAAACGGTTCACAAAGGTTCGGGCTTCGCGTAGGCTGTAAACATCAGCAATCAAGTGGCGAGGTCACTCATAATGGATTATCGTGAATTGGAAAATCGGATGGAGCGCAATCGCGACATGATTAAAGATCGTGCCTACGACCGCCTTATTCAAGAAGCGAAGAAAGCCGAAAAAGCCAATAGGCCGCCGCGCGCCTCATGGTTTGCATCCTTACGAGCATTGTTTTCTCCGCTTAAGCGTCCCAAAGTCGAACCGCTGCCGCGTGTGGAATTAAAGCCCCGGCCGCAATTCAAACAGCAGCACTAAACGGTTTTATCTGGCATCGGAATCGTTGGTAAGGACTCATCTACACTCTGTAAAAACCGGATACCCTCCTCTAAAGTCGCAAATTCGCGTCCACGTTTTTTCAACAGCTGGGTAATAACACTCGCAAAGAAGCGATCCATTTTTTTCGGGCTGATGTAAATTGCCCAGCCTAAATTAGTGGCATCTGCGAACTGCGTCTTTTGTAAATCGCGCAGTCCCATATTGGTGCCGGTTGTGTCTGTCGCGTCGGTGATAATGTAGAGGAGTTCTTTACCGTTCGGTAGAAGCGCTTCCATTTCTACCTTTTGGGCGCCTAATTCTTCGCCCGTTACAAACCCGTACATACGAGTATAGATGACGCGTTTGTCTACCAACCACGATATGGCGTACGGCATGATTTATTCCCTTTACTCCAGTCTGCTATAACTGAATAGTAATGGGAAAAGCAAGTATCGCAAGATAAGGTTTGTGGATTGTGGAGAAGGTTACAGGCTATTCAGCACGGGAATAGCCTGATGCTCTTGAGAGATTATTCTGTGACGTTTGATTTATCGAGCATCGGAAGCTGTGGTAAGGTGTCATCAATCTCCTGCAAGAAACGCAGCGCTTCTTCAAGTGTGGCAAACTGGCGACCACGCTTATTGGTTAATTGCATCAAAACGCTAGCGAAAAACCGTTCCATCTGTCTTGGGCTGATCGAAATTGCCCAGCCCATGTTTGGCAGGTCTGGAAATCGGATTTTCTGTAAATCACGCAGTCCCAGATCCATGCCCGTAACTTCCGTAGAGTCACTAATGATATGGATGAGATTCTCGCCCATGCGCGCGTACTCCTCCATAGCTGCATTGAGTGCTGTAAAATCGTCTCCGATCAAGAAACCAGATGTTTGCGAAAAGATCACGCGCTTGTCAACCAACCATGAAATTTCGTAGGGCATTGTGCTGCGCTCCGCATGACTAATGATATTGCTTTAGGTCACATTTAATAGGTTCGGCATCGGGAGCTGCGGTAATGTATCATCCATTTCCTGCAAGAAATGAAGCCCTTGTTCAAGGGTAGCGAATTCACGCCCTCGTTTTTTCATCAGTTGGGTAATGACGCTGGCAAAAAAACGATCCATCATCCTTGAGCTTATGTAAATAGACCACCCCAAATTTGGCACATTTGCAAACTGCATCTTTTGCAGATCGCGCAGTCCCATATTCGTGCCTGTCATATCAGTAGAATCTGAAATCAGATGAAGGAGCTGCTCACTTTGTCGAATATAAGTTTCCATGATTTTGTTTTGGGCTGCTATTTCTTGCCCCGTCATGAATCCATACATGCGTATATAAAGAATCCGCTTTTCGACTAACCATGATACTTCGGAGGGCATGACCTAAGGCCTCGACTGTTTATTGTTATATATGTAATTTTAGAGCACTAGTCGAAACAAAGAGTCGTAAGGTATCGTAATTTTTAGTGAAGAAAGTTAAGGGCTTGGTTCAGTAGGGCAGGCGAGGTCGCTTACCCTACACATATCGTTATGTGCTAATTGTTCCACCTCATCCATAACATGGTAATCATACGCCTACGAAAAACTGCATTTCGTAGGGACGGCATTCTTGCCGTCCGCCACGCTTCATTACCATATATCCGATGAGATGCGGCACTAATTGACAAATTCGTATGCAAAATCGTATTCAGTGCCTTTATCATTGCGAGCATGGAGTTTCATCGAACCACGTGCATCCGCATAGGCGCCTGTGCCACCGGTGATCGCCAGCACCGAATCTTTCGTGTCGTAGAAGGGGCCTTCGACAACGAATGATCCATCTGCCAGTGTCAGTGTCCAGTTGCATTCCCAGGCATCACCAACGACTGTCCGTAAGCAGTAGCCATTGTCTGAACCGATTTCCTTCTCATTTTTTTCATCAAAAACCTTATTGGCAAAAGTTAGTACATCACCAACTGTGTCGCCTTTTTCCCCTATGTCTGTGACTGCATCGGTATCTGCATGTTCAACCACTTTTATATTGGTGGTGCTCAATTTTCCAGGGCTGAAGGCTGCGAGTGTAAAAATAATAACAGCGACCAGAAGGCCTATTAGCAAAATACGTATGTGCTTCATCATAAACTCCCCTTTTGAAATATTTTAAGTACTTGTTCAATATTGAACGCGAATATTATAACGCGCATTTCGGTGGAAATCTGTAACTACAAGCTGCCTCGGAATAGGCACGAATGGGATGGGATATTGACAGGGTGGGCCAGGTAGCGATAATTGCGAGTGAAGGCCAGTCCGTTGCCGACCCCTAACGATAAGCACGCCGTGCGTCATTTCATTTCGCCCAAATGGGCAATACCGTCAAAATACAAAAAGAATATGACCAATAACAATACGAATGAAGGAAGCGTTGATGACGACCAAACACCTTGTTGATCCTGAGCTTGTTGCTATCCTTGATCATATTCCTGCCACAGTACTCACCACCGAGAACCTGGGGCAGATACGTGCCATGAGTTCTCAAGCACCTGTGAAATTGGGTCAGTTTTCTGCTCTTTCCGTGAGCGAGCACATCATCTCTGGTCCAGAAGACGCCTCCAATGTACGGGTATTGGTTTACCTGCCGGCATCGGTACAGGGAGCCGTTCCTGTCTTGCTCTGGCTTCATGGGGGCGGGTACATTATGGGTTCGGCTGATGGGGAAGATCTCATGGTCAAAAGCATTGTATCGGCTGTTGGCTGTGCCGCTGTTTCGGTAGACTATCGTTTGGCTCCCGAGACACCCTATCCCGGCCCGGTCGAGGATTGTTACGTGGCCTTAAAATGGCTCTCTACACATGCTGATGAACTGGGTATCGATCCGCATCGGATCGCGGTGGGTGGCAGCAGCGCAGGCGCAGGGCTGGCCGCTGCATTAGCGCTCTTGGCGCGCGATCGTGGCGAATTCCATTTGGTGTTCCAATTATTGATCACACCCATGCTTGATGATCGCACCTGTATGCTGGCGAAACCGCATCCGTATACAGGGGAATTCATCTGGACGCGCGATGCCAATTTCTTTGGCTGGACATCATATTTGGGTCACGAACCCGGAGGAACCGATGTTTCGCCTTATGCCGCGGCAGCCCGCGCCGAGCATCTGGAGGGTTTACCCTCTGCGTTTATCAACGTAGGTGCTATCGATCTGTTCGTGGATGAATGTTTGGAATATGCACGCCGCCTGATGCGAGCCGGTGTGCCAACGGAACTGCACGTCTATCCCGGTGCTTATCACGGATTCCGTATGGTCGCCGACGCTCAGGTGACGCAGGCTGCACATCAAGATCAGTTGGCTGCCTTAAAACGCGCTTTTGATACATCCCACCGCTCAGCTACATAGTCCTGATCTGCGGCGGAAATTTTCAATTTAACAACCCTCATAATTGGGGTAATATAGTCCTGATACTTCCGTTATGATATATTCAGTAATATGCTGCGGAAGTCATGAGAATTTCGCGCAAAATCTTAATGAAATCTCCCAAATTTTATCTTGCATGTGGGGGTTTCGGATGTAGAATCAATATGTAGCAAGGGGTGGTTCACGAGCCGCCCCTTTATCTTGTATAGTATTCGTGCCTAGTCACAAGAATGGAGACCCGTAGAAGCCGATGAACACTGTCCTCATGGACACCACTGTAAACAACCCGAATCTTGTTACCCCTGCTCTCGTTCTCGATTTTGAACAAATTAGCCAGACCTATGACCGATTCTTGGACTCGTTTCCCGGCGGTCAGATTTTTTACGCTGTCAAAGCCAATGCTAACCCCGATGTAATGCGGTTGGTTGTGGAAAAAGGCGGCGGGCTGGAAATTGCTTCGTTGGCCGAATTGGAACGTTCGCTTTCTGTTGGCGCAACCGGCAGACAGATCATTTGCAGTAATCCCATCAAGAACCCGACCTTTATTCAGCGCATGGATGAAGAAGGCGTTTATGCGATGGTGGTCGACTCGACTTATGAAGTCGAAAAAGTTGCTCGCTATGCACCCGGTATGCGTGTTTACGTCCGCTTGGCTGTTGATAATCAAGGTAGTGTGCTGCCGTTAGCAGGCAAGTTTGGTGTTAGTGGTGATGAAGCCTTGGCGCTGTTCGATATGGCAAAAGAATACGGGCTTAATCCCATCGGTTTGTCATTCCATGTTGGTTCTCAGTGCTTGCGCGCTCAGAACTGGGTGAATGCCATTCGCGCCTGTGGTGAGATTTGGGAACGTGCCGAAGCCTCCGGTCATCATTTCCATTTCCTGGATATCGGTGGCGGTTTTCCGGCGGGTCATTATCATGACGCCTCTATTCCCACCATCGAAGGCATCGGCGATTTGACGATGGACGCGGTCAGCCAGTATATCCCTCATGCCAACCCCATGCTCATCCTCGAGCCGGGACGCGGTTTGGTAGGGGAGTCCGGTCGTCTGGTCGTCAGCGTAGTTGGCAAGGCCAAGCGCGGCGGTGACGAATGGCTGTATCTGGACGCTGGTGTGTTCAACGGCATGATGGAAACCTTCGAAGGCTTCCCGCCCGTCACCCGTTTGTTGGCTGCGGATGCTGATGATCGTCCAATGGTGAGCTACACCTTGGCTGGCCCCAGCTGCGATAGCTGCGATGTGGTTGCCCGTAACCTTGAACTGCCCGAAATTCATATCGGTGATCGGCTGATGTTCTTAGATACCGGCGCTTACACCAACGAATATGCGGTGCCTTTCAACGGCTTCCCTATTCCGTCGGTCATCAAGCTGGAATGCCAATCCACAGTTGCCGAAATGGAACTCGAAGTCGCCTAAACGATTTCTGTATCTATAATCATGAAGCCTCTATCCAACAGGGTAGGGGCTTTTTGTTTGTCTCGCGTCCACCTGGTTTTTCCGTCCTTTGACTGAGCCAAAGTCCAACCTCTGCCTGTTCTTTAAACCTCACGACCTGTCGTAAAGTGACTGTATAACCTTGTTTTGGGATGCTTTCTGTTCATAACAGGAGAACACGCAGCATGAAACGATCATCTATAGTATTGACCTTGAGTTTGCTGTTAATTAGCAGCCAGATGCTTGCGCCGCAGTGGTTTGCGGCTGCCCAATCCGGGCAAAACGTCGGCTGTTTTCATGGACTTGCCCCACGTTTGACCATTGGTGGTATGGGGCAGGTGCTGCCCGGTAACGCTAATAACGTCCGCGAACAGGCTGTTAAAGGTGGCAAATTGCTGGCACAAATGCCTGCCGGTTCGACCTTTGAAGTGCTCGACGGTCCGAAGTGTGTCAATGCCATGAATTGGTGGCAGATTAATTTTATCGGCGTGGTTGGTTGGACAGTCGAATCAACCAGCGAGGCATATTGGCTCCGCCCCTATGATCCCTATACTCCGCAGCCGCTCGTACCCACCAACGGCGTCGAATACAGCTATGAAGGCATCAGCTTTGAACTCAATCCTGCTATGGCCGCCGAAGTCTATGCCGGTCATCGTGACTCTGTCTTGCGTGATCCAAATGTCGATGTAGCGCAGGCTTTCGCGCCCAAGGGGGTCGAATTCACGTTCAATGACACAAAAGGCAATACACTGCCGCTTTCACTACGCATCTATTCTGTAGCGGATTTCGTTAAGCAGGAACCGTCTACCGAAAAAACCTTTAGTGGCCTGCGTGAACACTTGGATAATTTTCCGGATTCACGACTGCTGGAAGGCGAAATTTCGGTATTATCGACGGTCAGCGCGCCGCAGTTATTCCGTGCCCGCGTTGGCAAACTCGGCTTCATCAATGGCAGCGGCTACCGTTTCTTGACGCAAGACTCGTTTGATGTGCGCCCCATCATCAACCCAATAGCCTTTCGCTTCGGCGGGCTGACTTCTGACGATGCCTATTACGTGGTCGTCGAAGGTATGATTACCACCGATTTGCTGCCCGGTCGAGCGAAGCCCTCCGATTTTGGGGCCGACTTTGAAAGCCAATTTGAAACCTATCGGGATGGCGTCGTGGGCAAATTGAATAAAGCCGGAGGTGATGCCTTTTCAATCAATCTGGATCAAATCGATAATCTGATTGAGTCGCTGCAAGTTCACGGGCCGGACGTAAAGTAATTGCGGACAACAACACCTTGGATTTTGACGCCAACCCCAAAATTCGAGGTGCTTCTGTTCAACCAAGAAAGGTTTGAAAGTGATTCTGTCAGTTCAGAAAACCCGTTTGAGGGGGTGTAGCAGCCTCGCTCAGTCCTTGATTATATACGAGGTAATTCGCTTGACCTTAGCGTTCTTGCCGTGACTGTTGAATGTAAATACATGGCAAAATCCATAGCCTGTGCCGTCATTCAAGCGCATCGTGCCATTTGCGGATCCTTCATCCATGTGTGATGATCGTAGCAATCGTCATTTCTTGCACGTTCGTATTCAGCACAGTATCGAGTGCGCTTTCAATCATGGGCTTGCCAACTAAAGTGCGTTCGCCCATGATCTTCCAAACCGCATCGTCTGTCAAAGCGCCGAGCATAAAAGAGGCATTATTGTTGGCAACCGCAATCATAAAATCACGAATGAACAGCTTCTTCGGCGCATTCCCGCAGTCCGGTTGCACATGTACTTTTGCCATTGAAGCTGTTGACTCCTTTTTCTCTGCTAATTATGCCTGTGTGGTGAATTCGTTTTGCAATTTCGGCGCTTTTCTCTCGTCCACTCGCCGAATCGACAATCGGCGGCGGACACACGCGACCAGTTCGCTGCACAAGTGCCATTTCGGTGGCATCAGCCGGAACAGCCGCCGGTCAAAAACAATTTGCATTCTCCGCGCATTTTGTGTCTCTGTGGTTAAATTACTTCCCGGCTTCCATCGCCTCGACTAATTCTCGCGCCTCGGCTTCCTGGAGCAGGACATCAATCTCAGCAAGGTTCAACGGTTTGGTATCAGCCATCCGTTTTATATTTTTGGTGACTTCGCGCACCGCATCGTCGCTCAATCCCAGCCCTAGTGTTCGCGCACGATCACGGATCGTATTCCAACCAGTCAGCCGGTGACCAATCGAAATCTCGCGGCTCAGCCCAAAATCTTCTGGCCTCAATATTTCATACGTGCTGGGATCAGCCAGAACTGCCTTTGCATGGATGCCCGCTTTGTGTATGAATGCACTCGCCCCTGTAATATAGTTATTGAAGGGAATATCGAGGTCGCACATTTCCGCAATCATCTTGTCGATTTCGGGGAGCATTTTTAAGTTATATTTGCGTACGAAATTTCGATCGAGTGTGTACAAACGTGCCACCAACCCGCCTAGGGGCGTAATGCCGTTGCGCTCGCCAATGCCCAAAATTGTTGTATCAATATGGGTTGCTCCGGCTTCTAAAGCTGCCGTCGCATTCGCAATCGCGCACCCGCTGTCATTATGGCCATGAAACTCAATGTCCAGGTGCGTCAGTCGTACCAGTTGATGCACCATGTTATAGACCTGTGTCGGTGTCGCCACGCCCACTGTATCCGCCACGCCCAACCGGTTGACCATGCCCAATTCCGCTACCGCCAGATATACGCGCAGTAGATCCGGTTCTCGGCTGCGGAAGGTATCCTCGGTGCTAAAACGCAGGATAATATCTGGCTTCTGCCCGCGAATATAACTCATTACCTCACCCGCCAGATCAATAATCTGCCGGATGCTTTTGCCGTGGCTGTGCTGCATCAGTTGTGGCGATGTCCCGATAACCACATCCAACCCGTCGACGCCCGTGTCCAGCGCACGTGCTGCATCCTCACGGTTGCACCGGATATGCGTCAAAATTTTGGTCTTCAGTCCCTCTTTAGTAATCGCCTTAATATCAGCTTCACTCTGAGGGCTGGCACTCGGCGAAGTCATCTCGATGAATTCTACGCCAAAGTCATTAAGTTTGTGTGCGATTTCCAGCTTGTGCGCCGTGTCAAAAGTCGCCGTACTAAATTGTTCGCCCTCGCGCAGCGTACTTTCAATAACGCTAAAATTTTCAAAAGGCATCGTTCAATGTCTCCTCAATAATGTGGGTCGCTTGCCACATATCCTCATCACTAATCACCAATGGTGGGAGCAAACGCAGCACCATTGGCCCTGCCGGAAGCGCCACCACACCCCGTTCTTGCAAGAGTTTGAGAACGGGTGCGACTTTCGCCCGTAGCTCAATCCCGAACATCAACCCACGCCCGCGTATTTCGCGCACCGCTTTTTCCGGCGCGTTGTCCATCAAATGCATCCGTACCTCATCACCCAGCTTCCGCGCCCGCCGCACCAGATCCCCATCAGCCTCACGATGAACGTATTGGTTTTCTTCTGTATTGGTCTTGGCGTTCTCTGCGCCTTGGCGGTTCAGTTTTGTATAGGTTTCTAGTGCCGCCAACCCCGCCGCACATGCCAGCGGATTACCACCGAAGGTGCTGCCGTGGGTCGCCGGATCAAGCGTCCCGATTTTCTCACTTAACAAAATTGCGCCCATCGGGATGCCACCCGCCATACTTTTCGCCACTGTTACGATGTCTGGTTGAATACCATCCTGCCAGTGTGCAAATAAACTGCCGGTGCGTCCCCATCCGGTCTGCACTTCGTCAATAATCAGCAGGGAACCATTCGCGTGTGCCAGTTCTTGTACCGCCTTCAAATAACCCGCTTGTGCTGGATGCACCCCGCCTTCACCTTGAACCACTTCCAGAAACACCGAGCCAATATTTTCGTTGAGTGCTTCCTTCAACTTGTCGAGGTTGTTGTACGGCACGTGTACTACACCATCAATCAGCGGCAGGAACGGTTCACGATAATTCTTTTCCCATGTCGCGCTGAGCGCACCCATCGTCCGCCCATGAAAACCGCGCATCGCGGCGATCACACCCTTACGTCCGGTTTTCAGTCGTGCGATTTTTAACGCGCCTTCATTCGCCTCTGTCCCGCTGTTAGCGAGAAACACGCGTGAAAAACCGCTAACACGGCACAACTCTGCTTGATACCGCGCCCGCACCGGATTGTGAAACAGTTCAGGGCAGGTGATAAGTTCTTGTGCCTGTTTGGTAATCGCTGCCACAATCGCCGGATGCGCGTGACCGAGATTGGCTGATCCCTGTCCGCCCACCAGATCGATATAGCTGCGTCCGGTTTCATCAAAGAGCCGCGCACCTTCGCCGCGTACCACCTGCAAATCGCGCTTGATGTAGGTTCCGCTGCTGTGCTGGTCTTCCAGTTCATTCCAATTTGCAAGTGTGTTGAGCATTGCGTGACTCCTATAATTTCGTCCACATTCAAATTTCTGGTTTAATTCCCTCCCTTGCTTGCGGGGGAGGGCAGGGTGGGGGTGAATTACTCCCGTCCCAAAATCGCGTCAATTTCTTTCATTTGATCGGCCTTCAATGGCCCGAACCGCATCGCCCCGCAATTTTCTTCAACCTGCGCCACCGTGCGGAAACCGGGGATCGGAATGGTTTTTTCACTGCGCCCCCACAACCATGCGATAGCCCCCTGTGCCAGTGTACGACCTTCGCTCGTCAATATTTCACGGATGGCGTCCAACTTTTGCATCCACTCAGGGCTGGGCTTGCCTTCCTTAAAGTATTTCATCCATGCCGGAGCATTCGTACCCCGCACATCGTCTGCTCCCAATGTGGTCTGACCTTGATATTTCCCCGTCAGCAGACCCATCGCCAACGGCCCGCGATTGACACTGGCGAGGTTCAATTCCTCACACACGGCGATCATCCCCGCCGCGTCATCCAGAACATTCATCTGGTTTTGAACGGTGGTACAGTGTGCCCCTGTGGCGAAAAACCGCTCACGATTTGGGTCGTCTGTACTCCATCCGTAACTGCGGATTTTTCCAGCCTCTACCAACCCTTCGAGTGTCTCAACCACTTCGGGAGCCAGCGACGGATCAAGATCACCAATATGCAGTTGATACAGATCGATGTAATCGCTATTCAGTCGCCGTAGGGAGTCTTCACATTGCGCCCGAATACCGTCCGGTGTCGCGCTCGATCCGGTGACCTGCCGTGTTTCCTCGTTGAATAGGTTGCCGAATTTGGTTGCAATCACCACATCGCTCCGTCGCCCTTTGAGCGCCTGTGCCAGTACCTTTTCACTGTGCCCCGCGCCGTAAACGTTGGCCGTGTCGAGGAAATTGATCCCCAACTCCAACCCACGATGAATAGCCGCGATCGACTCGTTGTCATCGACCTCGCCCCAACCACTCGGCACATCACCCCGCCAGAACGGCCCACCGATGGCCCAGCAGCCCAATCCCATCGCGCTGACTTCAATCCCCGACCGCCCCAACTTACGCTTTAATACATCCGCCATTTAAAAATCCTCAATTCCTATTAACCGCTGAGACGCAGAGAGTTTATGAATTCGTTAGTACAATTCGCTTGATTCCATCTTTTAGAATGGGCACATTAAAATTGATCAGTAACCCCACCCATAATCCTGTCGCTTTGAGATAATCTGTGCTTTGTGAACCGGAATAAGTTCTTCCACTGCTTTCAACTCAACGATAAGACGATTCTCAATCAAAATATCGATAAATCCTTGACCAATCGGTGTGCCTTTATAAGTCACTCTGATAGGCGGTTGGCGCTGAAAAGCTATTTTCCGTTCAGTTAGTTCTAAGCAGAGCGCTTCCTCATACATACTTTCGAGAAACCCAGGCCCTAGTTCTCGATGAACCTCGATCGCTGCTCCGATAACAGCTTCAGTCAACTTATTCATTTGACTGTCAGGCTCATGCCTATTTCTCATCACACTCTCCGTCTTCTCTCTGCGTTCTCAGCGTCTCTGCGGTTCAAATTGTTCCCGTGTGATTTGTGTGCCACCACCTACCAACGCCGCGTCCAGCGGATTTTCCACGCGCGAGTCGGCCAGGATGGTGCGCCCGACCTGCGCCACCTGGGCAGCCATCAACTTCTTCTTCATACGACCGCCGGCCAGTGATTCATAACGCTCATACTCGTTGAGTGGGAAGCCTGTCACCAATGAACCGGCGTCCTTAATATCACGCATTAACCCTGGCACATTGCTTAGGATTACCAGCGCATCAGCCTCCAGCGCATGAGCCACGTTCGCCGCCACCAGATCACCATCCACGTTTAGCCGCTCAAATTCATCACCCATTGCCAGCGGAGCCACGACGGGTGTTATGCCTGCGTCCAACAGCAGCTTCAAAACAGTGGTATTGACCCCACTGATGGTGCCAGTATGGTCGTCACGTACAATAATCTGCCGCCCATCGCGGATGGCACGGATCGCCGTTTTCCGGTGTGCGCGGATAATATTAGGCCCACCCAACCCGACCGCATTGATGCCGTAGCTTGCCAGTTGTGCTGTCGTCAATTGATTCAGGCCGCCCACCGCTTGCCCGAAAATCTCAATCGTTCGTGCATCGGTATAGCGGCTGCTATGACCACCTTGTGTCGTTAACGTTTGCGCCGGATAACCCACTTGATCACCAAGTTTATTCGCGGCATCACTTGCACCGTGTATCAACACCCATCGTTCGCCCGTTTGTATCCGTGCTGCCAGATTTTTCAGCGTCGCGGTATGGTCATTGCCCGCCCCACCACCGAGTTTCAAAACATGTATCGTCATTCTTCTCTCTCCGTCTTCTCTCTGCGGTTCAATTTTCTACGGGTAAATCCCGCCGAATGTTAGCGCTGTTGTTTCCTCAACTCCGCACATCAGGTTCATGCACTGGATGGCCGTACCCGCCGCCCCTTTGCCGAGGTTATCAATCGCGCACAGCAGCACTGTTCGTCCCGTCACAGGATCATATTCCCAACCGACATCGGCATAATTTGTGCCCGACAGCAAACGCGGTTCGGGATGGCGGTGCATACCATTTTTCTCATGGACAATCCGCACGAATGGTTGTCCCGTCCATGTCTGGCGGTAAGGCCCCCAGAAATCTTTATCTGCCATGCCTGCCGGTAGCGTCAGATGTACCGCTGCCGAAACACCCCGCACCAATTCCACGCTGGTGATTGCCAGCCGAATATCGAAGTCGCCACAGGGTGCTAGGGATTGCTTGACTTCATACTCATGGCGGTGTCCGGTTAATGCGAATGGTCGTACGATCCCGACCCGCGCCGGATGATGACTGCTGTCACTCGGTTCGCGTCCGGCCTCGCTGCTGCCCACTTTCGCATCGACGATAATCGGCTGATTCGCTGTGACCACGCCCGATTTCACCAACGCCCACAGCGCCAGTGTCGATGCGGTCGCATTGCAGCCCACGCCGCTGGCATAATCTACACCTTTGAGGTTCTCGCGGAAGAGTTCCGGTAAGCCGTACACAAATTTGCCCAACCATTCCGGTGCGGCGTGATCATGTCCGTAAACTTTCTTGTAGAGTTCTGCATCATTCAGCCGGAAGTCTGCACTCAAATCGACGATCTTGGTTGCCAGTGACGTATACCGTCCGATGTGCTTCTGTGCCTCGCCGTGGGGCAGGGCAAGGAATAATACGTCGCACTGTTGCAGTGCGTCCCGCCCGATGAAGCGCAGTTGTGTTTTCCCGCGCAGATGCGGATGCACCTGATAGAAAAACTTCCCGATATTGCTCTCGGATGTGGCCTGTGTCACTTCCACATCAGGATGCGTCAGCAGTATCCGCAGCAGTTCGCCACCGGTATACCCACTTCCCCCGACAATCCCCACTCGGATCATGCTTTTACCCCTGCCGTACTGAGGGCATAATTCACAACTTCCGCCGCGATGTCCACACCGGTCGGTGCGCTGCTGTTACGGAATTCCATCGTGTGGTTGATTTCATTGACGCTCAACCCGCGTTCAGGATCTTCAAACACATCAACCGCCACGATGCCGCCACCGACTGCATGAGCCGCTTTCACACATAGCGCATCCAGTTCCGGCGTCACCGGACAATTAGAAGCTTTACCGCCGCGTGCCGTGTTGGTAATCCAATGTTGCGAGTCGCGGTAGATGGCGCAGATGGTTCGGTCACCGACGACGAACGCCCGAATATCGCGTCCCGGTTTATTTACGTACTGCTGGACGTAATAAACATGGTGCTGATAATCCCCTAGCGTCTGCCGGTGTTCGATGATCGCTTCGGCTGCGTCCGCGTCTTTGACTTTTGCAAGCAAGCGTCCCCATGAACCCGTGACCGGTTTCAACACAGCCGGATAACCGAGTTGTTCAATGGCTAGCATGGTAGTGTCGGGATCAAAAGCGGTTCGGGCGGTGGGTTGGGCGACGCCCGCTTTGGTGAGGGCAATCGTGGTCAGGAACTTGTCGGCGCAGACCGAAGCGGTTTCGTAGCGGTTGATGGCGTTTAAGCCCCAACTGCCGAGGATTGCCAGCATATACAGCCCGCGCGAGGTGCTGACGCTGCGTTCCATAATCACATCGTAGCTGCTCCAGGGAACACCTGTGGGCGTGTTTTGCTCTGGCCCGGCGGTAATCTCCAGATTAATCTCGCGGTCTGAAATCACGTCAGGCTCGACCCCGCGTGCTTGGAACGCGCTGATCAGCAGTTTTTCTTCAGGGCGGACGTGCGAAATGATAATCCCAACACGCATCTTATTCGCCCCAATCCTCTTCAACTTCCGGCGCCAGTTCAACTGCGACCGGATCAAGGTTTACAATTTCGAGTTCGGTTCCGCAATCTTGACAGGGGAACAACTCATGCTTCATGGCGTTTGCTGGAACGAGCAGTTCGGCTCCACAAACCGGGCAGGTGGGTGCAGACATTTCCATAATCTCCTTAGTCGTTTTAATTTAGTGTCCCGTTGTCATTCACCAATGTTCTCGGCTGATGCTCAACAACTGATCACCAAATCTTTTTAGTTCCCTCCCTCGTTTACGCTGAGGAGAGGACACCTTTTGTGGGAATGTTATTTTTAAAGAACAAGTCTTCCCGTAGGGGAGCACCTATGTGTGCTCCCGAATTGAATTTTCTTGATTACGGTCTCCCTCATTTTCAAACATGTCCTCTCCTCAGTCGTTTACGGGGGAGGGCCAGGGTGGGGGTTAAGTATTTCTTTTTCCTCTCTGTGCCTCTGTGGTTAACCCGCATTTTGCCTTCTAAGTGTGAATTGAACAAAAAACCGCCGTCCAGCGCGTGTCTGGACGGCGGCTCGCTCACATTGTTCGTGGCGCAGCGCAGCTATCCAGACCTGGGGTTCGGCTTCTTGCTCTGCTTCATCTGCTTGCTCACGAATGTTTTCATCATCTTCTCTCGTATCGCTCTACATCGCTGTGACAAATCTTCAACAAAAAACCCGCCTGTCCGGGCGGGTTCGTTCGCGTTGTTGATGCTCTCGAAACCAAAAATCCCGGACTTAGATCGGGCTGCGCTTCTTGGTTTTCTTGGAGAGCGTTATAGTAAACATGATAATTCCTTTGCACATAACGGGGGTTAATTTATCGCAGCCTCTATGAGATTGCAATGTGCAACTTGTACAAAATTTATCGGCAATTGGCACAGCAATACCGCGCTGTACCACGATTATTTTCCATCGGCATGTCCAGAAATATTGTTTTTTCGCAGTCATATTTCATTACATCTGTCTGCTTGCGGAGCGAGGGTCGCTCGATATAGTATGAGTTATGTTCAATAGTCATTTTTAAAGGACTCAAAATGATAAAGTGTATTGCCTTACTAAAGCGCAAATCCGGTATGACCATGGAAGAATTTAAAGTTCGTTGGGTTGACGAACACACCAAAATTTCTTCCAAAATGCCAAGATTACGCGGATACTACTGCAATGTCGCGACGCCGCATCAGCCCGACGGTGGTGAACCGGCCTATGATGGTACGGCTGAACTTTGGTGGGACAGCGTAGAGGACATGGAAGCCGACTTCAATTCTGAAGAAGGAATTCTCGGTGGTAACGACGCCGATTCATTCCTGACTGTACGCACGCATATCTACACCACTGAATACACCATAATCCCCTGTAAATTTCACAAATAAACCATCGGGACAGGCCTCGCACCTGTCCCCAATTCAGATGCCGTAATGGAATTCCACTGGCGACCCATTTTATATTTTTCAGAGTATACTTTCCCGACATTCACTTGCTCTCGAAAGTAAAGTATGGACTTTATCAGTCGTATACCATCGACCATAGGCATTCGACCCGGTGAAAGCCGCCTGGTTAATTTACTGCTGCTGCATTCCTTTTTGGTTGGTATTAATAAGGTTCTGCTGTTATCGGTTTCTACAGCCCTGTTTCTCACCGAATTTGGCGCTAACACCCTGCCTTATATCTACATCGCGACCGCTGTCGGCAATGGGTCTGTCGGCTTCATCTATAACTGGCTGGGTAGACGTATCTCGTTTGTTAATCTCCTGATTGCCAATCTGATTTTTCAATTCGTGCTGGTGGCTGGCTTTTGGATATTGTTTGGCCTCACCAATGCGCAATGGCCCATCATTGCTTTTATGATCGCCTTTGAGCTTCTTTGGTTACTCACCAACTTGGAATTTTGGTCATTGTCCGCACGGGTATTTAATATTCAACAGGGTAAACGCCTCTTTGGTGTGATTGGATCGGGCGACACCATCGCTTCCATCATCGGCGGATTTTCCGTCCCATTGATTGTAAGTTGGATCGGAACGCGCAACCTGCTTCTACCAGCCTGTGCCAGCATCTTAGGATCACTGGCAATTATTCTGTTAATTAACCGCCTGTTCAGAGATCGCCTGTTAACCCAACACGAAGAACTGTCCACAGACGATGCGGCAGCGCCTCCTGTTCCGACTTCAAAGAATCGCTACATCCTGTTGATTTTTGCCTTTGCTTGCCTTGCCACCATCTCCTATTATTTTCTTGATAATGCCTTCTACAGTTTCACCGAGTTTCAATTTCCCGGTAACGATTCATTGACGAGCTTCCTCGGTATCTACTTTGCCTTTGTGGCGCTCGCGCAGCTCATTGTGCAAACATTTTTTAGCGCCCGAATTATCAACCGTCTAGGAATTGCCACCTGTATTATTCTCGTGCCGGTGCTAGGTACGCTTATGCTGGGTGCGACCGCCGTAGTTGCCATCGTCGCCGGTACAGCCACCATCACATTTATTTTTATCGCCGCAACACGTTTGGGTGAATATGTCGTACGCGGAACCATTACCTATTCGGCGCAAATGACCCTGTATCAAAGCCTACCGCCGGCTGCTCGCTTGCAGACCGAGGCTCAGGTCGAAAGTTTCATTGAACCCATAACGACCGGCCTCACAGGTATTCTTTTGCTCGTAGTCTTGGATGTTTTGAAGTGGAACGCTGTCCATCTTATTTATCTATCCATGCTTATCGGTTTGATCTGGACGGTATCGGCTGTGTTTCTAGGTCGTGAATATCCAAAAGCGCTTCTGCAAGCCTTGAGCAAACGCCGCTTGGGCCAAAACCCACTCTATGGTAAAGACTATTCCATTTCTGCGTTACTCAAAACGTCCCTGACGGACCGTAATGCGCATGATGTCCTCTACCTGATTAATCTGGCCGCTGAGACGGATACCGTAACCTTACAACAGGCCCTGCCGCATATACTGAGTCATCCTTCGCCTGAAGTACGCTTGGACGTACTCAGCCGTATCGAACAGCTCAAACTGGTCAGCGCGCGTCCAGCGATGCGCAGTTTATTAGACACCGAAACAGATCTCAACATTCGTGCCACGGCCATTCGTGTCGCATCCATCATCGATCCTGATTTCATGTCGAATCAAACCGTCCACTATATGGCTTCCGATGCACTCCCCATCCAACTTGCCGCGATTACAGGTGTACTTCGCAGCGGCACGCCCAAAGCAATCACAATGGCCGAAGCTCACTTGCAGCAGTTATTGGTTTCAAAGTCGCCGCGAGATCGTACGCTGGCTGTGCAGGCAGTCGGCGAAATGGGCATCCAACGCATGGTTCCCCACCTGCTGATGCTTCTACAAGATGAAAATATGGATGTGCGGCGTGCCACCTGCATAGCCGCTGGAAAATTGAAAAATAGCCAACTCTGGCCTGCTATCATCGAGAACTTATCCGTAAATGCAGTCCGGTCAACAGCAGTTGCGGTATTGAGCAGCGGTGATGATAGCTTGCGACCTTTTCTTGTGGACAAATTATCCGAGGTTCGTGCCGGATTTGAATCAGGGACCGCTAGGCGGCGCAATTTTGCCGCACAACTCATTCATGTTGCCAGCCGCTTGCCCGACACCGCCTTGCTGGAATCTCATATCGATTTTCCTGATCCGTCGGTGCGCGGGCAGGTTCTAAACACGCTGATGAAGATGAAATTTCATCCCTCTGATCCTGAACGGATTGAGGCGCGAATTCGCACTGAAATACAGGCCGATCTCTTGTACTTGCAGGGGTTAGTGCTTCTTAACGATGATCCCTTTCTGCCTCATATACTACGATACCTGCTTGATCGGTTGCGTGAGCGCGTTTTCCAATTGTGTGCCTTAAACTATGATCCGGCAGCGGTTGAGCGTATTCGCGCCGATTATCACTCAGACTCAGAAGCGAAGCAGAGCTACGCGCTCGAAATGCTGCATGTCACGCTTTCGCACGAGTTGAGGTTGCTGGTCATTTCGCTGCTCGACAACGATCTGGAATACCATCAGGGTTTGGATGCGTTAGTAGCCATCCTTGAACAAGATACCTTGAATCGCGATCAGTGGCTGGAACGGGTGCTGACATCCGTTAACAGCCCATCTTGGCTGAAAGTCATTACTTTGTACGGCATCCGGTCACGCGGGGCAGGGGAAGTCCCACAGGCCGTACAAACTGCGGCTCACGATACGAACGCCATTGTCCGTGAAACCGCCATATGGGCGCTTAATAATCCCGCTGAATCGGCCCAAACAAGGGGGAAAATGCTCATGTCGATTGAAAAAATCCTGCTGCTGAAATCAGTCGATCTTTTTAGTCACGTATCCGATCCAATACTGTTTGAAATCGCGTCGATTGTGAAAGATGAAACCGTTCCCGAAGGCAAAACCATCATTCGCAAAGGTGATTTGGGTGACTTCATGTATATCATTGCATCTGGTCGCGTTCGCATCCACGATGGCGACCAGACGATCACCTACCTTGGTGAAAATGATGAATTTGGTGAACTCGCCTTGCTGGATTCTGAACCACGAAGTGCATCGGTCACAGCTGTCGAGGAAACCTATCTGCTCCGCCTTGATCAAAACACCTTTTACGAACTGATCTCAGACTATCCCGATGTGCTGCGGGGAATTATTCAAGTGTTGTCCGGTCGCTTGCGTGATACAACCCGCCGTGTCACAATGTCTGGCGCAGCATTGCCCGCCGCCCAGGTGGAAGACCATTCTCTACGATAGGTACATGAGTAAGGTCTAACTTTGTTTGCCCAACAAAAAGAAAACAGCATCGACGACATGGTGACTAAAATACTTTACCGTTTCTCCAATATCATTGGCAGGCCGTTGCTGATTTCGAGCAAAGACTCAATGGTAAAATTTGCCTCGTAATTCGGCAAGAATTTGGGTTCAAAGCGGTGCGCTAATATCGCCAGCATGATATGTGTTTCAAGCAGTGAGAAGTGATTACCCAGGCAGACCCGTTGCCCTGACGCAAATGGATGATAAGCTTGCGCATGACGCTCTTTTTCGGCTTCAGGGGCGTGTCGATTCGGTTCAAAACGAGCTGGTTCATCCCAAAAATCAGGGTGACGGTGGGTGAAGTAGGGCAAAAGTAGCATAGTTGAACCTTTTTCGATGCGATAGCCGTCAATCACATCGTCATCAACGACATCCTTCGCATACATGGGTGCAGGCGGATAAAGCCGCAGGGTTTCTTTGATGACCCGTAACGTATATGGCAGCCGTTTGAGGGTATCCAGTGTTGGAAGCTCATCACCCAATTCGCGGTCAAGTTCTTCGTGGAGTTTGGCTTTCACATCTGGGTTTTGTGTTAACGCATACCATGCATGACTCATGGAACGGGCTGATGTTTCATAGCCAGCAAAGAAGTTGGTGAGTGCTTCATCCCGTAACAATTCACGCGGCATACGCTCGCTGGTTTCAGGGTCTTCGGCTGTAATCAACTTCGATAGTAAATCATTCGGGTATTCCGATTCATTCATCGCTAAACGGGCATCCAGCACGGTGTTGATGTAATGATGAACTTTGTCATGTGCCTTTCGATATTTGAGATTAGGCCCTGTAGGCAACCAATCCGGTAGCGCGAATGGATTGGTCATGCGGCTCCCCGCAAAGCCAATCATGGTTTCAACACATTCTTTAATTTCGAGGATATCTTGGTCAGACTCTGTACTAAAGATGGCTTTGAGGACGATCGAAGCCGTAATCAAGGCCATTTCATCAAACATTTCAATTTGCGCGTGTTTGGCAGCCAGCTCGTCCCATCGTTTTGTCATGCTCATCGTATCACGGAGGAAGATGTCAGCAAATTCCTGTACCCCTCGTGGGGTATAAAAGGGTGACATCAGGCGACGCTGACGTTTCCATAAATCCCCGGTGCTGGTTACAAGTCCGTCGCCAATAATGTATTTGCGAACCCCGTCATAGCTCTCTAGCTTGTCATAATTCTGCGCGTTCGTAATAGTAACGTGGTGGACATAGTCAGGATGAATAACGAGTACAAGCTTTTTGGGGCCGACTTGCACTTCAAAAATGTCGCCATATTTCTGCCACGACTCATTCACAAACTTGAGCATACCTTCTTGACTCAAGTCGCGTAGGTTTTTAAGGCCAAAGAAGCTTTTCGGACCCGGTAGCGACTTTATTGCAGCATTGATGAGCATGACAATTACCCTTATATAATGACGAGATGATCCAGATGGATTTGTTTTATGATTTTGCGAGCAGACCGTGAAAGAAAAGCTGACTGACGGACTTCAAAAGATTTTCCGGTGGTAACTGGTTTATCTCTGATTGTTCGTTGCTATAGATTTCCATCAGTCCGAGGAAAATGGAAACCATTACGGATGTCGGTACTGTTGCATCAAATTCACCGTTAGCTTGACCCTCTTCAAATAGCTTGCTAAGGCGATTCATAAGCCCCGCCATGCTCACTTGTTCTTCAAGATGGTCTCTGATGAGCCCCTTATTTAACCCAATTGAGCGCAAAGCGAGGAGAAATTGCCGTCCACCCTGAATACTTTGATAGCTTGCTCGCAGAATAAGCTCTAATCGGTCATGTGCGCTGATTTTTTGCGTTAGTATCTGATCGATGACAGATAGAAATTTGCCAATTTCTTCTTCAATCAGCATAAAAATAAGGTCTTCTTTACTCTTGAAATGGAGATACAGAGTCCCTTTTGAGATTCCGACCCGTGACGCAATCTCATCCATTGACGCTTCGTAATATCCCTTTTCAAGTAGCACATCATAGGCCGCTTGAAGAATAAGTGCTGTGCGTTCTTCGCGTTGCTTTTCCTTGAGAGAGACTGTTTTTGGGCTGTTAGTTGCCATTGTACTGTGTCTAATATGAAAAATGACTAATGAGTCATTTTGTGACTCATTAGTCAAATTAAACGATGAACTTCAAAAAATGTCAATGCAAATTTCGTTGGGATGCAAATATCATGTGTGAACTAGCATGATTTAATTGGAGTTCCGCCACCGCAGCCCGATTCGCCCCCGTTCCTTCTCGATGGTTAGAATCTCCACCTGCACAATGTCCCCCACACTTAATGTCAGATCGCGTGGAATCTGGCTGCGGTGCAGTAACCCATCCTGCTTTACACCGATGTCCACAAACGCGCCGAAATCCACCACGTTTCGCACCGTTCCACTCAGGGTCATCCCCGCTGCCAGATCATCCACCGACAGCACATCGCTCCGCAGAATCGGCAGTGGCAAATCCTCGCGTGGATCGCGTCCGGGGCGTAGCAGTTGTTCGAAGATGTCCGTCAGCGTAGGTACACCGGTATTCAACTCCGCAGCTAACTGCGCTAAGGATTGCTCGGCTTGTAATTTCGTCAGCGCAACCGCCCGTTCTACCGGAGGCGTATCGGCCTTCAACCCCGCCCGTTTGAGAACCGCCTGTGCCACCGTGTAGCTCTCCGGATGGATCGCACTGGCATCCAACGGATTCTTGCCGCCTCGAATGCGTAAAAATCCCGCCGCCTGCTCGAACGCTTTCGGCCCTAAACTCGCCACCTTCTTCAAACCGCTGCGCTCGGTGAACACCCCGTTTGTATCCCGATGCGCCACGATTCGCTCTGCCAGCTTCGGCCCAATTCCTGCCACGTGAGTCAGCAGGGCAGGTGAGGCCGTGTTAACATCCACTCCCACACGGTTGACGACTGTTTCCACCACACCATCCAACGATGCCGCCAACTGGGTCTGGTTCACGTCATGTTGATACAACCCTACGCCGATCGATTGCGGATCGATCTTGACCAGTTCTGCTAGCGGATCTTGTGCCCGCCGCGCAATCGAAACCGCCCCGCGCAGCGTCACATCCAGATCAGGCAGCTCTGCCCGCGCCAACGGACTCGCGCTGTAGATACTCGCCCCCGCCTCGCTTACCATAATGTAATGCACCCCCTCGCGCGCCCGTGTCAATTCTGCGGCCAGTTGTTCAGTCTCCCGCGAAGCTGTACCATTCCCTATTGCGATCAACGTCACATGATGCTGCATAATCAGCGCGTTGAGTGTCTTGAGCGCCGCCGTCCACTGCTTTTGTGGCTCATGCGGATAAATCACACCCGTTGCCAGCACCTTACCTGTTGGATCAACCACCGCTACCTTACACCCCGTCCGAAACCCGGGATCAAGGCCCATCACCGTCTGTCCGGTCAAAGGCGGCTGACTCAACAACCCCCGCAAATTGCTGGCAAATACATTGATCGCATGTTGCTCGGCTTGCTCACTGAGCGTTGTCCGCACATCACGCTCGATAGCAGGGAGCAGCAGTCGTTTCGCCGCGTCATCAATTGCCTGCTCCAATTGTCCTGCCATCGGCGAACGTCGATCTGGCCGGAAGGCCGCTTCCACCGCCTGCCACCAATCGCGCTCTGCCACATCTAGCTTTACCCGCAGCACCTTTTCCGTCTCGCCGCGATTGATCGCCAGCACCTGATAGGGCTTTAACCGGCTCACGAGCGTTTCATATTCATAATACAAACGGTAAGTGCCTTTTTCGTCCGGCGTATCCTCAATTCGGCTCGACCGCATCAGCCCGTAACGCAGCGCTTTCTGCCGTACCTGACCGCGCACGTCAGGCTGATCACTGATGATTTCGGCTACGATGTCCCGCGCCCCCGCCAATGCATCCTCTACGGTTGGCACATTTTCATTTACAAATGGATGCGCTAACTGCTCTGCCGATTGGTTGCCCTTGACCTGCTGCAAGATCAAATCGGCCAGCGCTTGCAGTCCTTTCTCCCGCGCGATTCCCGCTCGTGTCCGCCGCTTCGGTTTATACGGCTGATATAAATCTTCGAGGGTCGTCATGGTTTCGGCGGCGTCGATCTGTCCGCGCAAATCCGACGTCATCAGACCTTGTTCTTCAATGCTGCTGATAATCGTCTCGCGCCGTTCATCCAGATTATGCAGCAGGGTTGCCGCTGCCAGAATTTGTCGTATCGCATCCTCATCCAACCCGCCGGTGGCTTCTTTGCGATACCGTGCGATGAACGGCAGGGTATTCCCGGCATCCAAAAGTTGTAGTGTCGCACCAACCTGATTGACGGGCAGTTGCAGTTGGCGCGCAATTTTCTGATCGTAATTGGGCATGAATCTTTCACCATTAGGAATGATTAGGCATTTGCTAGTGAGAGTAATTCAAGCAAGCCGTTTGAAAAGGAATGTCAGGTAAGGCCTATGCGAGATACAAATGGAGTTCCCCATTGGAGCGTAGTCTCTGGCCCGCCCTATATGGAATAAATTAATCTTTTCAAATGGCTTCAAACCTATTTCCTTCCCGATTGTATAAGTTCTCTCCCTTACTTGCGGAGGGCTGGGGTAGGGGTTTCTTGAATGACTTTCACTGACTTGAAGTATTTCCATTGTAATGAACTGTATAGGAATGTGGAATGCACAGCCGCGGCAGGCGTATCATAGATACGCGTTCACATGGGTCTAGGAGGCCGTTATGCGCTTGCAGCGGATAGTATTCACAATGTTGGTCATGCTGTTTTTGGGTGGTGAAGCTGTACAGGCAGGCGGCGAAACCGTTGTGCGCGTCAATCAAGTTGGCTATATTACCGATGCCCCCAAACAGGCCATCGTTATGAGCAGTGCCGCCACACCTGATTTCGCTATTATCGATGTCAACTCTGGCAAGGTTCTTCTCGGAGGTAAATTAACTGCTCCCACCACCTCATGGAGCGAGTCCTATCCCAACGTCTATACGCTCGATTTCAGTACTCTAACCACTGCTGGCACCTATATCATCGAGGCCGGTGGTGCTAAGTCGTCGCCCTTCAAAATTGACTCCCGCAAAAACCTTTATAGTAGCTTGCTGGCAAACGGCTTAACCTACTTTCAATCCCAGCGTGATGGCGAAGATGTGCCATCCGGCCCACTCAATCGCAAACCTGCCCATCTCACCGATAAACAGGCCAGCGCTTATGAGACTCCCACTTACGATGTTGATGACGTGCTGACCAATCCCTTACAGCCCATTGGCGGTGCGCCGATGGATGTCTCCGGTGGGTGGTTCGATGCGGGTGACACAGTCAAATTCGTTGAAACCACCAGCTTTGTCGAAACTCTCATGCTAATGATGGTGCGCGATGGGGCCGAGTCCTACGGTGATGAAGCCCGTTATGGCATGGATTGGCTCAATAAAATGTGGGATAGCCAGATCCAAACCCTCTACTATCAGGTTGGCATTGGGGATGGCAACGGCCAATCAATTCTGGGTGATCATGATTTCTGGCGTTTGCCTGAAACGGATGACCAGCTCAAAGTTAAAGCGGGCAAGCCTGCCTTTTTCGTCAAATATCGTCCTGTCCTACGTGCTAACGAACCCGGTGCAAAAATCAGCCCCAATCTGGCCGGACGCTTGACCGCTGCCTTCGCCCTCTGCTATCAGGTTTTCCAAAAAACCGATCAACCCTATGCTGAACAGTGCCTCCAAAATGCCCAAACTATGTTTGATCTGGCGCTGACTGAACCCACCAGCCGGATTTTGACTGTAGCCCCTTATGATTACTATCCTGAACGTCAGTGGTATGACGATCTGGAACTGGGTGCAGCCGAGTTATACCGTGTTGTCGCTGCCGGTAATTTGCCTGCTGGTCTGCCGCATACCGACCCCTCTTTCTATCAAATCCATGCCGAAACACAGGCCAATGCCTACATTTACAGCACTCCTCAGAATACCCTGAACCTTTACGACATTGCTGGGCTGGCACACGCTGAACTGTATCGCGCCTTAGCCCTTAATGATGCTGATCCCCTCGTGCGGACGAATTTGCTTGCAAATATGAAATCTCAACTGGATAACTTTGCTGGCAAGTATCAACCGTTCGGGCCAACATTGCTTGATGATGCCGTTGCTCATGCCTTTGGTGTTGCAGTGGAAGCCAGCCTCTACGATGAGTTGTCACAGACCGATACCTACGCCGCCATGCAGCAGCAGTGGATGGATTGGGCGCTTGGCGCAAACGCATGGGGCACGTCATTCGTGGTTGGGGCAGGGACGACTTTTCCCCGGTGTCTGCACCACCAAAGCGCCAATCTCAGCGGTGCGCTGGATGGTACATCCCCTTTGCTCTTAGGTGCTGCTGTCAATGGCCCCAACGATCCTGCCGCTGTTGATGACAGTGAAGCCCCTTGGGATGCTCAGCGTCCGTGTCCTGCTGATGGCAAGGATGTCTTTGCACCGTTTAATAACGATGCGTGGCGTTATGTGGATCGTGTCAATTCGTGGGCAACCGTTGAACCTGCTAATGATTACACCATACTAAGCCTGTTTGCTTTCATGCGTGCTGGCGGCTGATTTCTGCAAGTGAACAGTAATGACTAAAATAAAAAATCCAGGAAGCCCTTAAGGGATACAGATGGAGTTCTCTGTAGAGGCGTCGTCTCTGATCCGCCCCGTATGGAATAAATCAATCTTTTCAAATGGCTTCTAACCCATCCCGTAGATGGTACGAGCTCACCCTTTTGCGAAAGGCGGAAGCATTAGAATCCGGCTGATTTCCGAATTTTTTGTGAAATCGGCTGTTAGGACGTCAAAGTTTGTTAAATGTTAGGGTTGATTCAGTTAAACTGATCACGACCCATTAACATTGAGGCTTACTGTTATGATGACTATGATTGCCAATACGGAACATTTGTTCGATAAGCTGCGCAGTGGCAGCCCCATATTGCAGCGGGTAGCTATTAGTGAACTACTCATATCGTGTGACCCGCAAGCCGTTGAACCGCTTATCAATGTCGTCCGTACAGGAAGCAGGGGAGTAGGGGTCGAGGCCGCTCGTCTGCTGGCAAAGATTGGCGAACCCTCTGTCTCGGCTTTAATCCAATTGCTTTCGGAAAAGAATCATGATGTCTGGGCGTTGGCCTCTGCCACGCTCCTGATGATCGGCAAAAAAGCCGTTCCCGGCCTCATGGATGCTGCTCGCAGCCGCAATGTTCAGTTGCAAACGCTGGCGATTGCCGTCCTTGGGCAAATTGGTGACTCTCGTCCGGTAGCGCTCTTGGTTAACGCCATGCAGTCGGATGAACAATCCCTGCAAACGGCTGCCGCTGTCGCTTTGATCCGAATCGGAGTGGATGCTGTCCCACCCTTGCTTGAAGTGATGGCCGCCTTTGATAAACCTACCAGCCGCCGCACTGCCATCGAAATCCTCAAACAAATTGGTGAAGAAGCCATCGACCCGCTCATTCACGCCCTCTATGAAGCCAGTGATCTCGAACGCAATCAGGCCTCATGGATGCTTGGTGAAATTGGCGGAAGTGCTGTCGAGCGCTTGCTCAATGCCTTATATTCGGATGATGCGCATGTACGTTATGCTGCTGCCTTGGCTTTGGGTCAAATCCGCAGTGAAATTGCCGTTCCTGATCTTATTAAGCGTTTGGATGACGAAGGCTTTTCGAGCACAACCGGCAAACGGGTATGTGATGCCGCCGCGAATTCTCTTGAGCGTATCAATACGCCTGTTGCTTCAGCCGCGATCAAAGGCTGGCGCGGTAAACACTAAGGCTCGTTACCCACCTGGTTTTAATGACGCATCTCCCCCGCGCAGTGACAGCTTCATTGCGCGGGAGATCGCATGTTCACGACTCACTGCTAATTGCTCTGCTTCTTATCCAAAACTGACGTTAACAGATGTGACCAATCTCATTCGTATGCAATTCTGACATAAAACCTACCTTTGCCATTGCTGACACTTGTCTTGCTGCCAGATTTGCGACCGACTGGAGTCCTGTGGGCCGCATGTCAGCCCGACACAGACGGTATTTGTGACATATTAAGCTGATTCTCAACAGCAACATTGCTCCCTCAAATTGATATTACAAGTGGGATTCCTGTAACAGATTTCTCGTTTTCACTACTCAATCCATAATATGTTTCGAGGGGATGAGCTGGTTTTTAGTGATCAACGACGACACAAAACACAGCAGTGAAATTGAAGAATATGAAGAATTATGCGAATCTTCTCGGCTAAAAGTGATTGGGAAACTTCACAATCTGCACTTTGGAGGAATACATGATTCAAAAATGGGAACAACTCTGCCACAAAATCACTTCTATTTTGACTGAAGCCTTGCAGCTTGTAATATCAATCTTCTTATTCCGACTTTAACGCGATCACCGGAGGCAGTCTTGCCGCTCGTAGCGCCGGATACAACCCCGCGCCCAATCCGACCCCTGTCGCCAGAATCAGCGCAAAAACGGCGAGTTCCGGCTTGATGACGAACAACTGCCCACCAATCTTGGATGTATCAAACGGCAAGAAATTGGCAACGCTCGGTTGGCTGGGATCAGGCGCTCCCGTACTTGCTAGCGCGCCGTTAATCAGATGTTGCAGGAAGTAAGACAATCCTACGCCGGTTGCACCACCGGCCAGGCCAACCATTCCCGCCTCAATCAAAAATACCGTCAGCACATCGCGGTCAGTTGCGCCAATCGCCTTCATCAGACCGATTTCACGGGTACGTTCTAGAATCGCCATTGTCATAGTATTCGCTACGCCGAAGGCCGCTACCAGTAGGGCAATACCGCCCACACCACCCAGAATCAGCCGCATCGCGTCAAAGAACGAATTCAATTGGCTGATATATTCGCCCATTCCGCCCGACTGAAAACCCAGCTTGCGGATGGCTTCTGATATACCTGCCACTGTTTCGCGGCTCTTTGCACGAATGACCACCTGATCATAAGCGAATTTCTTGGGGTCGATTTTCGTGCCAGTGATCCACTGGTTGTAACTCAACACATCCTGAATGGGCATCAGCATCGAATTACCGAAGCGGTCATTTTCGGCTAATAAACCGACAGGTTTTGGCGCGATGTTCCGCTGCGTAGGTGTCGTCGCCGTGTATTGGTAAAGTTTGAGCTTGAACGGTGTGGTGTAAAGATCAATCTTCACGTTCTGTTGGTCGCCTGTGCCTTTGGGATCATAGAAATAATCCCCCACATGCGCGCCTAATAATACCTGTCCACTTTCCAGCGTCAGGCTTCCCTGTTGTGCGCTAATACCCATATACGGCAGGAGTTTTGGGTCAATCCCTTGTATGGCGGCGTAACCGGTATATTTACCGGCATTAATCTCTCCGCTTTGCAAGTTTGTTATCGGGATAACTGCCGCTATTCCCGGTATCTTCCAAAACTTGTTGACTTCTGCCACCGTCAGTTGCTTGATTTCCGCCGGTTGCTCCTGTTGGTCGTTGGCGCGAAAGCCGTAATTCGGGCTGACGTCCAACTCCAAAAGTTGTGAATTACTGCCGATGCTGGCCTCAGCCGCTTGTTGTAAACCTGCTGTCAGTGCAACCAACAAAATAACAGCGGTTGTACCCACCAGCACCCCCCCCGCAGTCATCGCGAGACGGGCGCGGGCGCGGTTCAGGTTACCAATTGCTAACATTCCGAGTTCATAAAACATGTCTGGTTAAGTTCTCATCACGCTGTTTTCGATCGCATATCCCTTTTAGGATTGGGTCTTTGAATGTATTCCCCCGATCCCTGTGCGGATACGGCTGAAGGTCAGGCGGAGGTTAACTCAAATCCCGCCTTAACTCCCCAACCCCAACAACCCCAACAATGTCCGCCCCAATAAATCACGGCTGCTCAAGGTAGGTTCTGTCGGCTCATCACCGCCGCCGAAATCCGGTATGGGGGTGCCAAAATCAATTGGCGGAGGTGGAGCAAGCGCATCTAACTTATAAGTTTGAACGATCGATTGTGGACGGTTCAGGTCATCGGTGTAGTTCAGTGTAACCGTGATGACCACCGGCCCTTCATTTACAGGAATGAAGCTGGCATCCAGCGTGGTCTGGTCATTATTCTGAACCGGCCCGATGTAAGTCGTTTCCCCGCTCGTAATGTCAGCGTTCTCGGTAGTGATTACCGCATTGGTGAAGTTGACTGCCTTTCGTCCGCGATTAGCAATTTCTAGCGAGAGAGGAAGCGAATCCCCTGCGTTCACCTGTGTCGGCATCGGATTAGCTTCTTTGACGCGTATTTGCGGCGGTACGATCACCGCTAAACTGGCGCGTAAATTGTCCTGCGAAAACGAAGTGTCTGACCGTTGGTAACGCAGTGTTATCGGCAGTGCATAGATTCCGCTGTCTACCGAGCCGTTGACGATAAAGTCCTGTTTGAGTGTGATGACCTTATCTTTCTCGGCTGGTACGTCACCGATATTCTGTGTTCCCACCGAGCCAATCGGTGCGAAGGTATTACTCGGATTCGTCGTCGTTGAAGAACCTGCTCCTGGTGTGGGATCAATTCCCCCGCCCGTCGAGTCAACCCCGCCAAAGGTGACAATTAAACCCTTGGCTTCATCATTACCGATGTTCCGCAGGTTGACAGTCAGCGTGAATTGTTGGCCGGGCGTCAGTACATCAAACCCCGTGTCAAACGAGTCAACAATCATCACCGGGGCAGGGGCATCCACCTTCGCCACGTTCAGCGTCATGCTGGCATTTGGAACGGTCTTCGTTTCGCCTTTTTGCAGATAGCTGATAGTAACGGCTTGCGATTGTGGCCCTGATTTAGCGGTGCTGCTCACGATCAGTGGCATATCCACACTGACGCTCGCGCCTGCCTTAATATCACCAACCGGGAAGCTGTTGCCTTCCGCGCCAGCCAGCAAAATCCCGTCGGTTGGGATAGTTACCAGTACCTGTGAAGCCGTTTCATTACCGCTGTTGGTGAGCAAAATGGTTACCGTCACTGGATCACCCGGTATAACCGGGCTTGGATTGAACTGGTAACGGGCCAGTGTAATCTGTGAAGCCTGAGGCACTGCCGTCACGTTGACGGTTAGCGAACCTTTGCTAGTGTAGGTTGTGCCGCTGAAATCTCGGTAGCTAATCGTTAGCCCGACCGTTTGCGGTCCGTCCGGAGTATCATTGGCTGCAATCACCGACAGCCGCACACTAAACGCAGCCGAAACCGCCAGATCAGGCAGTAGCACGTTAGACTGACCATTCGCCGCGACAAACTTGCCACCCGGATCAACAGCTACTGAGACACCCTGCGCGTTGCGGCTGCCTTGGTTCACAATGTCGAACGTAAAAGTCGTCGTATCACCCGGCTTGATTGTCGCGGGACTTGCCGAGAAACTTCGTACCAATAGTGCAGGCGCACCCGGTATATCGGTCGGTATGGGTATGGCTGTCGGAATAGGGGGGATCTCGGTTGGAACGGGTACAGCAGTTGCTGGCGGCGGAGTCACGATGTTTAACGTAAAGGCCGAACTGCTGCCACCCTGTGAATCAACCACCGAAATAATGTATTGCCCCGCAGCTAACGTACTTGGGATGGCCGCCCGAAGTTCAGTAGCGCTTACCAGTGTAACTGCCAGTGCTGGCGACCCAACCAGCGTAACCGTTGTTGTAGTACGGAAGTTGGTGCCGGTAATCACCAGAATGCCGCTCTGTCCGGCAAGGATCTGCTTGGGCGTCGTTGCCGTAACCGTGATCGGTGGTATTGGCTCTTGCGTGGCTTCCTGTGCCTTAACCATCCCGATGCTTAGAATTACGAGCACTGTCACACATGCCCATAGTGTGAAGGTTTGCCTCCGTGACTGGCGGCGGGGGACTGATAACAAACGCTGAACGCTTCTAATCCACATAGTCTGATTCCTCGACCATTGCCTCTTCGACCAAACTCCAGCCGTTGACCTTGACCTCTGGAGGCGGAGGAACACTGCGTGTTTGGCGGATCGGGCGGTCCTCAATAATGTCACCGTCTCGCAGGCCAATCATACGGTCGGCATAGTTGGCAACGCTCGGATCATGTGTGACGACGATAATCGTTTTACCTTGTTGGCGGCACAGAAATCGCAGCATATTCATGACTGTTTTTCCTGTTTTACTGTCGAGTGCCCCTGTTGGTTCATCTGCCATGATGATTGGCGGATCGTTGAAAAGTGCCCGTGCGATAGCGACACGCTGCTGCTGACCACCCGAAAGTTGATTGGGGCGGTGGTCAAGCCGTTCTTCCATACCCAGCGCCGTGAGAATGCGTAAGGCTCGGTTTTCACGGACATCACGATCAGCCCCTGCGAAAATTCCCGGTAGCGCCACATTTTCCAATGCGGTCAGTGTCGGCACGAGGTGGAATGCCTGAAAAATAAACCCGATTGTCTCGCGTCGAAAGGTTGCCAGCTCCTCACCATTCATGCTGTCCAATGCATTTCCCGCCACGACAATTTTGCCGTCAGAAGGGCGGTCGAGGCCACCGAGCATATACAAAAGCGTACTCTTACCTGAACCACTCGGCCCCATAATCGCGATGAACTGGCCGATTGGAATATCCAGATTGACCCCTCTGAGCGCGTGTACCCATTCTTCGCCAAGCTGGAAATCTTTATGCAGTCCACGGACTTGCACAATGGGTGGGGCGGATTGAAGGGATGGTGTAATAGCCATAAGTCGCCTAATGTCTCATTCGTTATGACAGCGTATCACTGGACTAATCTGGTGCGCCATCTTCTACCGTCGGTTCGCTTGTGGAAAGAGCAGACTCACTATTCGTCGCGCTGAAATCACGGGTAGCTTCTGGCGCAATGAGTCCACTTTGGTCACCATTATCAGGTACTAAAGTTGATGACAGATCGCTCTCATTTGGTGTCACCTCTGGGAGAATACCACTCTCACTGTCACTCGGTAATGTGATGGGCTCGGGTAAATCGTTATTCACCACTACCGGAGCTGAAATGGCGCCTGTCAGCACAGGTACGAGCACCAATATCAACACCCACACCACCACCACCAGTGCAACCGCCCATGATTTGCCGTTCAACGCCATACGTCCGCCGATATAAATCAGCACCAGCGACCAAATCCAAAATACCGTCAATCGCGAAGTCAATGACAGTAAAATGCTGCGTATAATCGGTGATAAATCGTTATAGCCTTTCCAGTAGTCTAGCAAGCCCGAAATGCCTCCAGCACCCACTTTGCCACCGGCGGCCAGATAAATCACCTGCAACCCCGCCATCACGCCCAGCGGCACAGTTGTCCAAATCGCGATTTGCAGATTTTGACTAAAACTGGGGCGCACACCGTTGAACAGCGGTACTTCGCATAAAATCAGTGCCAGTACGAACCAGCCGACCAGAATCGTGGTTGCACTGATAAGCGCTGTTACCCATGTGGACGTAATGTCTGTTGTCCCTGTTGCGGCATCCGTGGGCGCACCCGAACCAAGATCAACACCTGATCCGTCCGAAAATCCACCACCTTGTGAGGATGAGATACCGCCACTCGGCGAGATGGGGAAACTCCCCGGCTTGCCTGAAAATCCGCCGGAATTATCTTGTGTGATCGGGGCAGCATCGCCCCCTCCGCCGGAACCGTTGGCGAGCGCTTCTTGGCGCACAGCACTAAACCCATTCAGTGCCAGAATCAGGATCGCGACCCAAAACCATTGGCGTGAACTGCTGGGCGCTTGCGGCAGGGCGAGAAAAAAACTGTTTGGTTGTAAGGCAACACTCCACACTTGGCCTAGCACACCACGTGGTCGCGCCTGACGGATAATTTGAAGGTCGCGGTTGCGAACGGGTTGAATTTGTCGATTGTTCATAACGGCGTGATTGCTTCCCGTTGGTTGGCTGTAAGTAACGTTAAACGCTGAACCTTGCACAATCCTCACTCTATAATAACGTACGGCTTAGTGCAAAAGTTCCAGTGCCTTATTATCTTGATCTGAGCGTAGGCTGTCAACAACGCTTCACCGACGCTTAAGCACTGATGTAAGATTTAAGCAGCTTATCATATACTTTCAGCAGTGTTGGCAAACAACCGGCATTGGATATGTGTGGAGGATGCTTAAAAACGAACTCTAGTGCATAATCTCGCGGATATATGTTTATTGACGTTGATGCTTTTATTTGGGAAACAACATATGAGTGGACGTTTAGAAGGAAAAGTTGCTTTCATCACCGGTGCTGGCCGGGGTATTGGTCGCGCCATCGCCCATAAAATGGTTGCGGAAGGCGCGGCAGTTGTGGTCGCCGAGATGGACGTTATATCCGGTAAAGCGGTTGCGAATGAATTAGCTGCCAGTGGGCACCGCGCCCTGTTTATACGCACTGACATTACCAGCGAAAAGGATGTGCAGCAAGCCATCGATCAAACCATCACGCACTTCGGTAAGCTCGATATTTTAGTCAATAACGCAGGCATCACCTTCCGCTACGAAGCCACTACGATGACCGAAGAACAGTGGCACACGGCGATGGACGTGGACGTTAAAGGTGTATGGCTGTGCAGTAAACATGCCATTCCCCATATGCAGGCACAGGGTGGGGGAGCGATTGTCAATCTGTCGAGTGTTCATGCCCATGTAACCGCTGCCAAACACTTCCCTTACGCCGCAGCCAAAGCAGCAGTACTTGGACTCACCCGTAGTCTCGCTTTGGATTACGGTCCACAGAATATCCGCGTAAATGCTATTTGCCCCGGGTGGGTTCGTTCGGAGGCCGTTGAAGCCTGGATACAATCCCAGCCCGATCCTGCCGCCTATGAAGCCCGTATCCTCAGTTTTCAGCCGGTGCGTCGCATTGGCACGCCCATAGAAATTGCTAATTTGGTTGCCTTTATCGCCAGTGACGAAGCCAGCTATTTAACCGGTGCTGAACTGGTGATTGATGGCGGCCTGACGATTCAATATCCACAGTAAAAAAGGATTATTATGAAAGCCTTAGTCTATGATGCACCTTATCAATTGACGGTGCATGATGTGCCACTGCCCACAATTGGCCCTGATGAAGTGCTAATTCATGTGGCATATTCCGGTATTTGCGGTTCGGAACTCAGCGGGTTCGAGGGTAAAAACTCTCTACGTAAACCGCCGCTGATTATGGGACACGAGTTTAGTGGCTTGATCGCTGAAATGGGTCAGCAAGCCGCACTCTCTCGCCCTGATCTGCAAATCGGTTCGCGTGTGACAGCCAATCCGCTGGTCACCTGTGGTCAATGCGAGTATTGTTTGACCGGTCATCAACAATTATGTCCGAAACGTAAATTACTCAGTGCTGCGCTTCCTGGCAGTAATGCCGAATATGTGGCCGTTGCTGCGGTCAATGTGCTGCTGCTCCCCGACAATATTTCTATGCCTGTTGCTGCCCTCACCGAGCCGATGGCCTGTGCCGTACATACTGCTCGGGTAGTCGCACCGCAACCGGGTGAAACTGCACTGGTTGTTGGGGCAGGGCCGATTGGGTTGATGACCGTGCAGGCCTTGGCAGTCTATGGGCTGAAAGCCATCTACTGTGCTGACCTTAATGCCGAACGACTGGCGATGGTCGAATCGCTTGGCGCAGTTCCAGTCAACTTAAAAGAGTGGACCGGTTCGGTAGACATCGCGGTGGATGCGGTCGGCGCGACCAGTACACGCGTAAGCTGTGCCAAAGCGGTCAAGGCGGGTGGTCGTGTCTCGTGGGTAGGGCTGCACGAAGCCGAGTCGTCGCTGCCAATAAATGATTTGATCCGGCGCGAGATTGTGAGTTATGGCTCGTTCGCCTATAACCCGCTTGATTTCAAAGTGGCGCTCGACGGTCTCGCATCCGGACGTTTTGCCCTCAGGCCGGAATGGACTCGTGTCGAACCTCTCAGTGCTGGCAAAGCCTGTTTCGAAGAATTATTGCATGGTTCATCAGTTGCCAAAATCTGGTTGCAACCCGGAGAGTTATCATGAAGATCACGGCTGTTACACCTTTAGTTCTTGGGACACCTTGGCGCAATCTTACCTTCGTCAAGGTTGATACTGACGCCGGTATTTACGGTCTGGGTGAAGTACGCCTCAATAACCGCACTAATGCGCTCCTAGGCTATCTCACCGAAGCTGTTCCGCGTTATGCCATCGGTATTGACCCCTTTGATACCGAGTCACTCGTATCACGCATGACCATCAACGACTTTGGCCGCATGGGTGAAGTCACCATGTCTGCCTTATCCATCCTCGAAATCGCCTGCTGGGATATTATGGGCAAAGCCTTGGGCCAGCCCTGTTACCGGTTGATGGGTGGCGCAGTTCGCGACAAAATTAAAGCTTATGCCAACGGTTGGTACACCGTCGAGCGCACACCCGAGGCTTTTCATGCCGCTGCCCTCAAAGTGGTCGAGCGTGGTTATTTAGCCTTGAAGATTGATCCTTTTGGCGCGGGTCGTTATGAACTCAGTTTGGATGAGCAGGCCCGTTCAACCTCGCTCATCGAAGCAGTTCGCGATGCCATCGGCCCTGATCGCGAAATCATGGTCGAGATGCATGGCCGCTTTAACCCTGCTACTGCCATCATCATGGCACGCAAGTTGGTGCCATTTCGCCCTGCTTGGATTGAAGAACCTTGCCCACCCGAAAACTTGCCTGAACTCAAACGCGTGGCCGAACGGGTCGAAATTCCGGTTGCCACTGGTGAGCGCCTGCATACCATGAACGAATTCCGTCCGCTGTTTGATCTGCAAGCAGTCGATATCATCCAGCCGGACATTACCCACTTTGGTGGCATGGCACAGGTGAAACGCTTGGCAGCGTGGGCTGATGTTTATAATGTCCTCGTCGCTCCGCACAATGTCGGCGGACCCGTCAGCACAGCCGCAGCCTTGCATGTCGCCGCTTGTACCTCCAACTTCATGATTCAGGAACACTTCAATGATTTTGCCGACTCATGGGTCAAGACGGCTGCCCCCGGCGTGCCAGAAGTGGTTGATGGTTACTTCGCGCTGCCGGATAAACCCGGTCTTGGTGTCGAGTTGAATGAAGCTGTATTTGCTGATCATCCTTATCATGAAGGGCACTTCGACTTGTTCAAAGACGAATGGCACAAACGCGACGGCAGCTAACTATTCCATTTCAGTTATGGGCGATCTCAAATAGCTAAATCTACAGGAGGGTCTATCGGCTCTCCTGTTTTTGATCCATACTCCATAAATTACTATGCGAGGAATACTGGCTATGGAAAAACGCTATCTGCTGCTCGACATGAATCCCATGCAGGCTTACGAACAATACATGGTTCCCGGCATCATGATCCCCGGTGTGGATTTGATGCTGCAAGTTGCACAGCCGCAATTCGGCGAACGGGCGCTGGATCTCGCCTGTGGGACGGGCATTGTAGCACGTACCATTGCCCCGCTGCTCGGCCATCAGGGGGCTGTAACGGCTGTCGATATAAATCCGGCTATGCTCGCCGTAGCGCGTAGTCTGCCACCGCCTCAAGGCGCATCGGTTGATTGGCGTGAGGGTAGTGCTTTGGCGCTTCCCTTACCAGATGCTGCTTATGATCTGACCCTCTGCCATCAAGCATTACAATTTTTTCCGGATAAAGTAGCAGCGCTGCGCGAGACACGGCGTATACTCGTTTCTGGTGGGCGATTGGTGTTGAATGTCCAACAATCACTTCAGCACAATCCTGTTTACCGGATTTTTAATGAGGTACTGATCGGGATTATGAAGCTGCCTGCTTTAGCAGCGCCATTCTCGTTTGGTGAAGTCGAACCCCTCCGTACTGCGTTGATCGAAGCAGGATTCAGTAATGTCGAAGTCATACCAGTAACACATTCTATTAGTTTTCCAAGTATGAGCATTTTTATCCAGGCTTCTATCATTGGTTCATCTGCCGTTATTCAGGAATTGGCACACTTGGATGTCGATGCTAAAACCAGATTGGCAGATCAAATCACCCACGATATGCAGGACACACTTGCTCCCTATATCCAACCTGACGGCACGCTCGTAATGCCCCTTAATGCTAATATCGGTAAGGGCATAGCATGACGCTCACTTAACCCCTATGAACGGGGTATATGTTTTGTATTATTCTCCTTCACCGCTGCAATACTGTTGCCCTCAAAAAATGCTTTGGAATTGGTGTGAGGTGGGTTGCTAAGGCCAAATTCATCCACCTCCACTTACGGTAACCCTACTTGTGACAACCTTATTGACTTTGTTAGAAACTCTGTGCTAAAATAAGAACGGAAGTTCGCAATTCTTAGGGGGAATCATGTACCTAAACCACTTAATTCTTCGCAAAGTGCAATCATCGCTGCAAATCTCGGCGGCTCTCTTGCGTAATGTCACTGCGGCGGCACACCCCTTGCCAGAGCGGCGCTTTCGCCCCTTGTTTCCGCTGCGCGCGGCAGCACTAGCCGAAGCAGCCGCTGCCAGGAGTGCCAAACGTGACAGCACTAGCCGGACTTCCCGCCAGTCATTTCAGCGGATTGATGTGCCATAATTGCCATTTGTGCATAATTTGCCAATTTAACCGATTGAAGCTGTTTCTGACGTTTCGCCTCTGATTGCTCTGTGACGCTGAACAATCTCTCCTCAATACGACTATAAATATTATGGGGGAGATAATCATGACCACGAACGCATCATCTAAACCGTTAATTTTGACAGCGCCACCCGTTGCACTATATATCACTGAAGGCTTTCTGCTGCTGATTATTCTGTTATTATCTGCGTACTTGCGCTTAACAAATGTAGCCGAAAATCCCGGTTGGTACACCGATGAAACCACGCATATCGACATTGCTAATCACCGCCTTGCCGGTGAAACACAATATATGCTCATCAAAGACTCGACTCTGATGTTCGGGCGCTTGCCACTCTTTCACATCCTGCTTGCCACTTATTTTCAATTCTCAGGCAACCCCGATCATATGCTGGCATTGCGTACTTTTACGGGGCTGTTAGGCGTCTTGTCGGTTGCCCTCTTGTATCTTGCTGTCCGCCCTAGCGCTGGAGTAGTACTCGCTCTACTGGCTGCCTTAGTTCTCGCTATTTACCCGCAGGCTGTTTTGTATAGCCGCTTTGGCTTTAGTTATAATCTGCTTCCCCCATTACTCTTGTTATCAGTGCTAGCGTTGGATCGTTATTTAGCAAATGGTCGGTTATTGTGGTTGGGTATAGGGGCGTTCGTCTTGGGCATAGGTTTGGTTGCCGAGGTATGGGTATTTGCGCTCGTCATCCCCTTCATAATCATTGCCTCTCGCCGTCTTGTTCACCTGCTTTGGAGCGTGCCGCTGTTATTTGTCCCATTTGTCATTTACACCATTGTGATGCTCACCAGTTCGTCCAACGCTTTTCTTTTTGACCTGAGCTTCACCATTTCCCGCCTGATTCCGACAGTCTCCCTCAATGATCAATGGATAACTCTGTTCAATAATTACCAAACCCTCGTTGGAAGTGGCGCTTGGATTCTGGCTGGCATAATCGGCCTGTTTGCCCTTCAACCGGCGCGCTTGCGGTGGATCGTGGTGCTGTTCTTTTTCATACCCATTGTATTTATCGGTCGCACCAATGCCCTCTATAACCTCAGTGCCTATTATATGATTCCCTTGCTGCCGTTTATTGCCTTGGGCATCGCATCATTGGTTCGTTATGGGGCAGGGGCATTACTTGAAGCGGGCCGCGAGAATCTGCCTTCAATCGTTGGATTGAAAGGCACGCTTGCAATCGCTGTAACTACAATTGTGGTGCTGTTTTTTGCTGGTTCGCTCTTGATCGCGTCTGTGCCTTCGACGGTCGCTGCTGTTCAAAATGGCTATGCCACCGATATTGATTCATTCCTCATTAACCCCTCAGACGCGAAACAAGTCGCGGCTTTTATTAACACTCACGTCAGTAAGAATGATGTCATCGTCGCCTCGCCGGTAGTCGGTTGGCAGTTCGGTGGTCATCCCGAAGATTTCCAGATGGCTGTCGCTGCCACTGACCACGTCGCCACCCCTCATCTACCGGGTAAAATTCCGCCGGAACGCTTGGCCTTTAACCCTGATTATCATCAGGCACGTTTTGTAGTCATTGATAACTTGTGGCGCAATTGGGGTGTTATTTTCATTCCCGGCCTAAGTGATGTGGTGAATGACGTTCAAACCAATTGGCGAAAAGTATATGAATTAGGGCAGTTTTCCATCTACGAAAGGCTGTGATAACAATGAGAATAGGAAAAAGAGGTACCTTAAACTATGATATTGGAAAATTGAAATGGTACTTTTAACAACTCATAGATGAAAGCACGTTGCTGATGCTCACTGAAGTTCAAAACGACCAAACTTTTCCAATGATCGAGACACCCAAAACAATTCCTTGGGTGTTTCTTTGTCTGGGTATATTTATATTTTTTATGGGCGCAATTGGCGATTCAGCCAAATTTTCGCCTCAGGGATTTGATGCGTATGAGTTGTTATGTGTTGTGATGGGGAGTGTTTTTGTACTCATCACAATCAGTCTGCTTATCGCACGTCGGAAATCACTACCAATAGTATGGCTGCCTGAAAAGCAGTTACGCCAGTTAACTTTCGCTCTCATCTTGTGCGGTATGAGTTTGAGTGTACTTTCTGGGGTTACGCTGTCCGTGCAGACTAATACTAAGGATATGTTTGCCGATGTGATTCGTATCCCGCCTGTCGAATCTGCGCGTTTTGCAAATATGGACTTGGTCTTTATTGCCGGATTTGTAGTCATATTTCTTGCCACCCAGATAGATCAACGCGGTCGCAAAATTATCTCAGCAATATTGTCGAGTACGATTGATCTATGGAAAGCCATTCCTCAGCGCATAAAAGTCATTCTATTTCTTATTATTGTTGTATCCCTCGGTGCCTTTAATTATGGCGTTGTTATGCACGACCCGTTTACCGTTGATTATGGTTGGGACAATTGGACTGGCGCTTACCGCAAAATGATTGTTGTAAGTAGTAATGAAGGATTAAAGCAGGGTTGCAACCTATGTACTCAGGATCTAAAGCCGCTGGAGAGTACAACGAACGGTGATGACATTGGTCTCAGTTTCGCCTTTGGGGTTGTGGTGCAAATGGGGCTTTTCAGACCGGATCTTGATTCGTATCAGCATTTTATTGCGTTATTGGTTGCGGGTGCGATAGCTTCTGGTGCGCTGTTTGTTGCTATTGGCTATCGTTCAATCTTTGCAGGACTTCTTTTTGGGATATTTATCAGTTTGTTCAGTTCTGTTCCGCTTTATCAGTCCTTGCTCACAACTATGTATTGGGTGCCGGGAGGGGCGGCCATTGTAACCAGCGCCTTGATATTGGCATTTGTCGCTCGCGCTGAAATGGTTCCGGGTAGAAGTCGATGGGAAACCTTTCTATACGTAATAGGTATTGCCATCTGGGGTTTTGTAGGCGGTTTATCCTACTTGGGGCGCGCTAATGCCGGAGTATCCATGCTTTTCCCGGCGCTAGTCGTTTTGTTGTATTTGCTCGCCCGTTATCGTTGGTATATGCGCGTACCGCTTTTGCTAGTAGTACTTCTGGTCAGTGCTCTTGTGCCCATTCTAGCCTTTAGAAATGCACTGAGTTGGCGTTTTGGTGTATATAACCCGCCTAACCCTGTTGACACAGGGCATAGTTTTTCCCACGCCCTGTATGTAGGGCTGGGTTATGTCACCAACAGTGAAGATTTGCGCTGGCTGGATGACGTCGGGTTTAGGCATGCACAAGAGCAGTGTTCACCTACTATTGTTATTCTTAGCGCCGATTATTATCAGTGTGTACGTAATTTGTTTATCAAAACGGTCATAAACGATCCCAATCTATTGATTCGTAACTTGCTGGCGAAATCGGAATCGATCCTGCAAACGTCACTGACACACCTCAGTTTCTTCTGGCTGTTGCCTCTGTTGAGTGTATTTATTCGTCGTCGCTTTATCTATCTGATATTGGCATTCGCGCTCGTGATGTTTTTGCTCCCGGGACTGCTCGTATTTCCCTACTTTTCCTATATGGTAGGCTACGAAGAAGTTTTGATAGCGGCACTTGTTGTGGGTTTGATCAGTTTTTCTCAATCTTTATATTCAAGTGTGACGATGCCAAAGTTACAGATCGATTCGCCCGCCTAAATGGTTGCATTTGAACAGCGCGTGAACTATCGGGTTAGGTTGGTATTACCCAGATCATGGGAGTCCATATAAGGCTAATTAACGTCAGTTATGGATAAGAATGGCGAATTCAGTATCACCGACTAGATGTAAAGAAGGATTCTTGGGTTGGTGAGAGTAGGCGATCAAGCCACAGACCAGATTGACCATGAAGTTGGCAAGGCTGCGATGACGGGTATGTTCAATCTGGGAAATGTTTTTCAG
>JBGAHG010000037.1:0-80286 GCA_044226325.1 Aggregatilineales bacterium | reverse complement strand
CCACCCCGCCTCAAGCTACCGCCGAAGCGACACGCTCCGCATCGGCGGCTGAAGCGACCAGTGAGGCGACTGCCGAAGCCACTGCTGCCGTTCGTTTTGAGGTAGCCGGAACGTATACCGTGCGCCAGCCAGTGGGTACGTTACGCCGCCAATACACTGTTCATGTGCCTGCCAAATACTTTGAATCTGAAAAACCTGTACCACTGGTGCTGATCTTACACGGCGCGGGCGGCACAGGGCAGGGCATCGAGTCCTGGTCTGGTTTTGACGCCATTGCCGATAAAGAAGGTTTCATCGTCGCCTATCCGGATGCCATTAATGGTGCCTGGAATGATAATCGTGGTGATGAGTTGAAGGCCATCGACGATCTTGGCTATTTAGCCCATCTCATCGAATCAGTGTCCGAGAAAGCCAACATTGATCGCACGCGTGTTTATGCGGCGGGCTATTCGCGTGGTGGCATGATGTCCTATCGCTTAGGTTGTGTCTTGCCGACACAGTTTGCGGCGGTCGCTTCCGTCGCCTCGACCATGCCCACCTATATCTTGTTGGAATGTCAGAACGCGCCACCCAAAGCCGTTATGGTGGTTCAGGGTACTGATGATCCGATTGTGCCCTGGATGGGTATTCAACCAGCCTATTTATCGGCTGCCGACACCCTCAAGTTTTGGGGACAGCATAACCGCTGTACCGATCTAGGGCCGATCAAAGAAGTCGTGGATCTCAATCCTTTGGATGGCACACGCTTATTGACGCAGGACGCGCTCAAATGTAAGCAGCCCATTCTGCTTTACAGTGTCTTTCATGGTGGGCATACCTGGCCGGGTCATCCTATTGACAGTTCCTTCGATCTGGGTTTGACCAGTATGGATTTTAACGCTTCCGCTGCCATTTGGGAATTCTTCAAGGCGCAGTCCATTCAGTCGTGAAGTGCTTCTGAAAGTGTTACAATCGCTCTTTCATTAATAGGGGAGCGATCATGGGCGACTGGATGATTTATGGCGCGACAGGTTATACCGGAACGTTAGTGGCAGAAGAAGCCGTTCGTCGCGGGCATAAACCGCTGCTGGCCGGACGTTCCGCCGCCAAACTGCGCCCCTTAGCCGAGCGTCTGGGTTTGGACTATGCCGCTGTCGGCTTGGACGATGCCGAGGCCTTAGATAAAGCGGTCGGTTCGGTCGAACTGGTTTACAATGCCGCTGGCCCATTCATCCACACCAGCGATCCTGTCCTGCGTGCCTGCCTGCAAACCGGCGCTCATTACCTGGACATTACCGGAGAAGTGCCGGTTTACCAAAATGCCTACCGTTATGATGCCGCTGCCCGCGAAAAAGGCATCGCCATTATCCCCGGCGTCGGCTTTGATGTGATTCCCAGCGACTGCCTGATTAAATATGTCGCTGATAAGCTGCCCGATGCGCTCTATTTAGAAGTTGCCGTTGATGCCCTTGCGGGTGGGGCTGGTGCAGGCAGTGGATTGAGTGCCGGTACCGCCAAATCAATGGTCGAACTCTTACCGATGATTGGTACGCTTGAACGCCGCAACACAAAATTGGAACGGATACGCATGGGTGCAGGGATTCGGCGTGTTCGCTTTCCTCATGCGACCAAAACCGTCATGCCAGCCTCGTGGGGCGATGTTGAAGTCGGTTACCGCACAACGGGCATCCCTAACATCAAAGTCTATCTCAGCCTTCCTCCACTGATGATGCGCCTCTCACCGATTTTTGGTTCGCTGCTCGTCAATCTTTTGAAGATTAAAGCAGTCCGCAATTTCGCCTCGCGCCAGATTGAACGGATGCTGCCGGGGCCGAGCGAACACACCCGCGAACAGGGGCGTTCTGCCGTTTATGTGACGGTTCGTAATGCCAAAGGCCAAACCTGTGAAGCGTGGTTGGAAACGCTCGAAGGCTACCAATTTACGATGGTGGCTGGCGTCCGCGTGGTTGAACGTGTGTTGGATGGCAGCTATAAAGGTGCGCTGACACCCGCACAAGCCTTTGGTGCCGATTTTGTTCTGGAGATCGAAGGCACCACCCGCTACGACCAACTCCCTGCTTAACTTGTTGATGCTGGCGAAAACAAATCCTCACTCCAAGCCCCTTTCCATTTCGTGGCAGAGGGGAGAAAAACAGGTACACGTGAGCCTCAGAAAAGCGATTCGCCAACAGCATCAGTGACAATTGGCAAAACTGGCAGCCCACAGGACTCCCTTCGGTCGCAATTTCGGCAATGGCAAAGACAGGTTTTTTGCCAGAATTGCCACAGGATATTCCCTTCGATTGCAATTGCAATAAGTCGTTTTTTGTAACATTTACAACGATTGCCAGTGTGGCGGCCTGAGTAAAAAAGGGTGCTAAAAAGCAGAACAAGCGGCAAAGGCGGCAGAGGCGGCACAGATCGTTTGTGCCCTAAAGGATTGCTTCGCTTACCGGTTGTGCGCGTTGGCGGATGTTAAGGTGCGTGGGAGAAATACCCCTTCCCCCATAGTAACATCCACAGGAGGCTTCGCACGGGGAAGGGAGCGAGGCAGACCCCTATCGATATAATACATGATGTGGTGAGGCAATGGGTTACATTTTGGAAGACCATTTTGTAACTCATTCGAGGTGTTGGCGCTAACCATTTTAGGGGAGCAAGATTGTTAAGTGGGTTGGCGGCGGGTTGGAAAATAATTTGTCGGATTAACCGAAAGTAAACTTTATTTATAATAATGGTATGTGGGTTTTTGTCGCTGGGGGCTAAAGCGCCTCAGCTAACCAGAAGACAAGCCTGCTGAAGCGGCTTCAAAGGCAGTGTCTCTACACCTCGTATAATGCCATTAATCAGGTAGGTGCGGTCAACGGGGAGGCGGGATGGGAAACGGAAGACTCTTAGAGCCTTCCCTACACAGAGAGTCTTGTTTAGGCGATAACTTAACACCAAGTGATGCCGTGATAAATATATAGATTTCTGCACAATTGACCCTATATGAACTCTATTGATACCTTGTAACCACTCGTGCTATAGTGCTTCTCGCGGGCCGGAGTGATTGGGTTATCTTTCAAAAAAGAAGGGTCGGGGGTTCGAATCCTCTCACGCTCCAAATCATGGGGCGTGTAGCTCAGCGGCAGAGCATTGTCCAACACGAGCTTTTGCCCGCAACCTAACTTTATCCCGACAAAAGGAACGGGAGGTGCATCATGGCAAATTATCTCAAGAACGTCCTCAACACCAAGCAGACGCCGCAGAATCAGCCGATTCCCAGTATGCATCAGGTCGCAAACTCGGCGGGCGGCTACAGCTTTCCGATAGACAACTGGAAGCGCCTGCAACGCTTTCTGGTGCTCGGCAGCGAAGGTGGGACGTACTACATCGCCGAGAAAGCCTTGACGATTGAGAACGCCAACAACCTCCTCGCCTGTATTCAAGAAGATGGGCTGCGCGTTGTGCGGGAAATTGTCACGATCTCGGCGGCAGGACGTGCGCCCAAGAACGACACCGCTATCTTCGCGCTGGCTTTGGTCGCCGCGAAGGGTAATCTGGTGGCGCGGCAGGCGGCTCTGGCTGCCCTACCGGAAGTGTGCCGTACCGGAACCCATCTGTTCCAGTTCGCGGCTTTCGTCCAGACCTTTCGCGGGTGGGGACGTGCACTCCGTAAGGGAATGGCTGGCTGGTATCAGACGCGGGATGCTCGCGGCCTCGCTTATCAGGTGATCAAGTACCGTCAGCGTGACGGTTGGACTCACACTGACACCCTGCGTTTGGCTCACCCCAAGCCGGTGACCGGTACGCACGGTGCGATCTACAAGTGGATCACTCAGGCTGAGGAAGCTGGTTGGGCGCGGGACATCACACCGCCCGACGAGGATGCGCTGGCGTTTATCTGGGCTTTCGAGCAGGTGCAAAAGGCGCAGGACTTGGCGACCGTCATTAAGTTGATCGAAGCCTACGATCTGCCACGTGAAGCGCTCCCGACCCAGTGGTTGAACGATGCTGCTGTCTGGGAAGCCTTGCTGGTCAAGATGCCGCTGACGGCTATGATCCGTAATTTGGGTGTCATGGCGAAGGTTGGTTTGCTAACCGCCCTGAGCGATGCGGAGGAAGTTGTCCTCAAGCGATTGGGCGACGCGGATTTGCTGCGGAAGGCGCGTATCCACCCGATTGCTGTTCTCTCGGCGCTGCGTGTCTATGGACAAGGGCGTGGGATGCGTGGCGATGGTCAGTGGACACCGACTCCCCGTATTACGGATGCGTTGGACAATGCCTTCTACAAGGCGTTCCAGAACGTCGAGCCAGCCAACCAGCGTATGATGCTGGCGCTGGACGTGTCGGGATCGATGACCGGGGGAACCGTTGCCGGTGTGCCGGGCTTGACTCCGCGTGACGCCAGCGCTGCGATGGCCCTGGTTACGGCCAAGACCGAGCCACGCTACTCGATGGTTTCGTTTCAGGACAAGATCGTGCCTTTGAACATCTCGGCCAACATGCGTCTGGATGATGTCATCAGGATGACCCATGGTCTGCCTTTCGGCGCGACTGACTGCGCCCAGCCGATGATCTACGCTTTGGCGAACAAGATCAAGGTGGATATGTTCGTGGTGTACACCGACAGCGAAACGTGGGTAAATCCGCAAATGCATCCGGTGCAGGCGCTGGCAGAATACCGCGAGAAGATGGGTATTGCCGCCAAGTTGGTGGTCGTCGGGATGACCTCGAACGGCTTCACCATCGCCGACCCGAATGACGCAGGCATGATGGATGTGGTCGGGTTTGACCCGGCTGCGCCGCAGGTCATCAGCAACTTTGCGCGGGGTGAGATCTAAAATCCTAACCCCTAACCCCTCTCCCTCATGGCGAAGGGGAGTCAAAATGCAAGTTTTGAAGGGGCGTGGTTGAACGGACTGCGCCCCATCTGAAAATGGAAATGGTCGCGAGCGGGCCGAATGACATGGGTTATCTCCTGGTAAAAAGGATCGCGGGTTCGAATCCCGTCACCTCCCCAATCATGGAGGTGTGGCCGAGTGGTCTAAGGCAATCGCCATGTCACCCTTTTGTCCGTAATTTTACGCGGCCATCCAGACTATCAATGCGGGCCGTCCGATGTGGATTATCGCCTTACATGCGAGTAGGTGTGTAAACACCTCGCGGGTTCGAATCCCGCCGTCTAGTCTTCGGGCTAGATGTGGCTGAGAGGTCGAAAGCACTTTGGGGCTTACCCCATCTTCCATGTCACCCCTTTTGCCCGCAGTTTTTAATCATCAATAGGATCAGTTTACGGGCCGTGTGGTAAGGGTTACCGGGTTCAAATCCTATCCGCTTTTGCGGGTCGCTCGTGGTGAGTATTTCTACAGAAATAATGTAGATTTTCGCCCTTCCAGCACTTCGTCCGTATTCTAAATGTCATGGCTCGTATGCGGGCCGAATGATGTTGGTTATCGCTTCGGACTCTGTATCCGACGGGTGCAATTCCCTCCGGTTTCGACCGGCGCAAAAGTGGCTAGACCATACCTCCAACATCCCCCATTGCCCGCTCTTTAACAATCAAATCGCCGTATCAACACGGGCCGAAGGCTATGGCTTATTGAGTCGGGGGTTCGAATCCCCTCCAGTCCACGTCACGGACTGGTAGCTCAGATGGCAGAGCAAATAGTTCCATTTCCGTTCATTTGCCCGCTGTTTTTACAATCGCATATCATCATGCGAATCGCCGTGAATAGATTGATAAAAACGCCTAGAGGAAAGGGTATACATTTTCAACCGTTTGTTTTATTTGTCATATATATGTTAAAGTATTAAAAAATTTATAATAAGGGAACCACCTATGAAGGCTTTTAACTATGTTGCTCCTCAAAGTGTCCATGAAGTAACAAGGTTGCTTTCACAGGATGATTCTCAAGTACGAATTATGGCTGGTGGCACCGATCTACTTGCTCAAATGCGTGAGAACCGCCGGGTAGTCGACCTCATGGTTGACATCAAGCACATCCCTGAACTTAATGAACTCACGTACAATTCTGTTGATGGTCTGACGGTTGGTGCTGCGGTATCGTGCCTGCGCATCTGTAACGACCCCATAATAGCCAAGCACTACCCCGGTCTGATTGATGCCATCATGTTGATTGGCGGCGTTCAAATTCAGGGACGTGCCACGCTGGGCGGCAACCTCGCTAACGCCTCGCCCGCTGCCGACTCGATCCCTGCGCTCATCGTCCACGATGCACAGTGCCTCATCGCGGGGCCGGGCGGTGTCCGTTCCGTTGCGGTCGAGAACTTCTGTCTTGCGCCAGGGAAAACGGTTCTGCAAAAAGGCGAATTTGTCGTTAGCTTCCACATTAAACCGCCCATTCGAGGATTTGGCGCGCATTACCAGCGCTTTATTCCGCGCAATGAGATGGATATTGCTGTCGTTGGGGCAGGTGCCGCCGTCATTCTGGACGACGATGGAACACATTTCCGGTCTGTGCGGGTGGCGTTGGGGGCTGTCGCGCCGATTCCATTGTTTATTCCCGGGGTGGGCGAATTTCTTGCTGGAAAACCCACTTCTCAAGAAATGATCCATCAGGCGGCGCAGCTCGCCGCGCAAGCTGCTACACCGATTAGTGATGTGCGCGGAACAGTGGAACAGCGCAAACATCTTGCCGCAGTACTGACACGACGTGCCTTGACTGCTGCATCCGAACGTGCTCGACAGAGTTTGGGAGGGAATGATGATATTTAACAAGGTGCAGGTTCAAGCGCGGGTCAATGATGAGGCTGTTGAGTTCCTGTGTGAGCCGCGCCAAAGCTTGCTCGAAGTTCTGCGCGATACACTTTGTTTGACAGGGACCAAAGAAGGCTGTAATAACGGCAACTGCGGCGCGTGCAGCGTGATTATGGATGGTGTGTTAGTCGATTCCTGCCTTGTATTGGGTGTCGAGGCACAGGGTAAGACGATCCTGACGATTGAAGGGATGTCGCGGGCGGATGGTTTGCATCCGATACAGCAGCAGTTTCTCAAACACGCTGCCTTACAATGTGGCATTTGTACACCGGGGTTGATTATCGCCACTAAAGCCTTACTTGATCACAATCCGAATCCCACCGAGCATGACGTTCGCCTGTGGCTGGCAGGTAATCTTTGCCGCTGCACAGGCTATGACAAAATCGTTCGCGCTGTTCTTGATGCAGCCCAAATCATGAGGGAATTGCCATGACTGATACACTCCATCCAGTGGAAGCCGAAACCACTTATCGGGTTATCGGCACACGTCAAGACCGGTATGATGCTACCGACAAGGTGACCGGTCGCGCGCAGTACGGCGCAGACATCCGCTTACCGAACATGCTCTATGGTAAAGTGCTTCGCAGCCCCCACGCTCACGCCATAATCCGGTCAATTGACACCCGTATGGCCGAAGCCCTTCCCGGCGTGAAAGCGGTTGTCACCGCTGCGGATTTCCCTACCGTGGCCGACAAATTGGTCAGTTCTGGAGAAGGTGGTGCCACCAACCTCCGCTACCAGAGTGACAATGTGCTGGCGCGAGACAAAGTGCTGTACTTTGGTCATGCGTTAGCCGCCGTATGTGCCACCAACGCCCATATTGCCGAAGAGGCTTTAGCGCTTATAAAAGTTGATTATGAGGTTTTGCAACCGGTACTAGATGTACGCGAGGCCATGAAACCCGGTGCGCCCATCTTGCATGATGGCATACGCACAGACGAAATGGGACAAAAAGGTACCGTTCCAACCAATGTGGCATCGCACCTTCAGCATCTGCGCGGAGATGTCGAGCGCGGTTTTCGCGAGTCAGCGGTGATCGTCGAACGCGAAGTCAACACGACCTCCGTCCATCAGGGCTACATCGAGCCGCACAACGCTACCGCTATCTACAATGCTGCCGGACAGCTAACCGTCTGGTGCAGCACACAAGGATCTTTCGGCGTTCGCAGCCAGCTTGCCGATATCTTGATGATGCCCGTGGCTGATGTGCGTGTCATCCCGACTGAAGTTGGCGGCGGTTTTGGTGGCAAAATCTCGGTCTATTTGGAGCCGCTTGCAGCGCTGCTTTCAAAGAAAAGCGGTCATCGTCCGGTGCAACTGGTCATGAACCGGGCCGAAGTCCTCGCAGCGACGGGGCCAACTTCAGGCTCCTATATTCGCATCAAACTCGGGGCAGATGCTCAGGGTCATATCACAACCGCTGAAGCCTATCTGGCTTACGAAGCAGGTGCCTATCCCGGTTCGTTCATTGGTGCGGGAGCGGCCTTGCTGCTGGCGCCATACAAAGTTGAAAATATCCATATCGATGGTTATGACGTGGTAGTCAACAAACCCCATGTCACCGCTTATCGTGCCCCCGGGGCGTCGAATGCGGCCTTTGCCTCTGAAGTGCTGATTGACGAGCTGGCCGGGCACTTCGGCATGGATCCGCTTGATTTCCGCATATTGAATTGTGCGCGGGAAGGTGATCGCCGTCCCGATGGCTTACTGCACCCGCGTATAGGCTTGTTAGAAACATTAGAAGCGGCGCGCAGTCATCCGCACTATTCAGCACGATTGGAAGGTTCGCATCGGGGACGTGGGATTGCCTGCGGTTACTGGGACAACTATGGTGGACAGTCAAGTGCCTCTGCCAGCGTTAATCCCGACGGAACCGTCACACTCTTGATTGGCTCGATTGACTTGAGTGGACAGCGCACGGCAACCGCCATGCAGCTTGCCGAAACGCTCGGCATCGACTCTAGTCAGGTTGTGCCACAGATCGGCGATACGAACTCAGTTGGAGAGACCGAAGGCACGTATGGCAGTCGTACCACCTTTGCGACGGGCTGGGCTGCTTATGAAATCGGCAAAAAGATTATTAACGAATTGGCACAGCGGGTCGCCCAGCTTTGGGACGTCTCACCGGATGCGATTGTGTACCGGAATGGCGAGTTTAGAGCCGATGGTCAGTGCATCAGTTTTAAGGAAATCGCCGCGCAGTTAGGGCAGCTTGGCGGGGCATTGATGGTGAATGTCACTGTCCAACCATCGGGCTTAGGTCCGGGTGTGGCATGTCATATCGTTGATGTCGAAGTCGATCCGGAAACAGGTAAGGTTAATATTTTGCGTTTCACTGCCCTCCAGGATGCGGGCAAAGCCATTCATCCGGATTTTGTCGAAGGACAAATTCAGGGCGGTGTCGTTCAAGGCATCGGATGGGCGCTGAACGAAACGTACATGTACAGTGAAGACGGTCGTTTGTTAAATGCAAACCTGCTCGATTATCGGACACCCACCAGCCTTGATGTGCCCATGATCGATACGGTCATTGTCGAAGTTCCCAATCCACATCATCCTTATGGTGTTCGTGGGGTGGGCGAGGTTCCAATCGTGCCGCCGCCGGCTGCTATTGCCAATGCCATTTACAACGCTGTCGGAGTACGTATGGACGTCCTTCCAATGTCACCGGCCAATGTATTAACGGCATTGTGGAAAAAACAAGACGAATCCAATGGAGCATAAAGCGTATGGCAATCGTGTTTATACCGCCGCTGCTCAGAGACATAACGTGCGGTCAAACCAAGCTGGTGGTTCCCGGTCATTCAGTTCGTGAGATTATTACCGAACTTGAGGCGCGTTTTCCCGGCATAGAAGGGCGGCTCTGCGAAGATAGACTCATTCGCCCGGGTATGGCGGTCGTTGTCGATAGTGAGGTGAGTACAGTGGGCCTGCGTCACAAGCTGTCTGAAACGAGCGAGGTCCATTTTCTCCCCGCGATTAGCGGCGGCTGAAAAGGTCGGGGAAACCGATGCAGCGCGCTGCATGAGTCTCATGAGGCTCTGAACTGCAAACCCATTTAGTTCTCGGAGATGCGTATTATTGTATTTGTCCGTACGATTACCCTAACCACAACATGCACAGGCGTAGACTACCGAAGTGAATACGCCTGTTTTGCTTTTAAAGTGCTGGATTATTCCGAATAGTCAAAATCGGGATGAACCATCAACATCGCTACACACCTACAAGAAAAAATCAGATGACGACACCAAAACTTACGGGAAGATATGCTTGTTCGCAAGCCAGTTATCCGTGTGCTGGCTCGGTCATGGTCAATTTGGCTTTGCGGACTTCCTCCGGGAGATGCCCCTGGTTATCCAGCGATTGACGGAGATGAATCATGCGTTCCGGGGTGGCGGTACGCAGCATCCTCTCTCCGTAGACCGAATCAATCCAGAAGCGTGCTGCACCACTGATGATGCCCTTCAGATAGTCGATGTCTTCCGGTTGGTAGTGGGCGGTGGCATTGATGGTAAACATACGACGCTGATTGCCGCCACCCCACGCGCTGTGTTTGGTAGCGAAGTTGAAAACCACAACATCGCCGGGTGTGGTTTCCAGGGGGATGGCTGGGACTTCCGCGCCGCTAATACCCCATACCGTCTGTGACTGCCGGATCTGCTTCTCCAGACTTTCCGCATAATCCTCACCGAAACGGTGACTGCCGGGGATAACGCGTAACGCCCCACTAGAACGGGTCAACGGGTCGAGATAAAAGGCCATTTTGTAGTATTTGAGGCGTGGTGTACCAATGGAACCGCCTGACCAATCCAGATCGGAATGCCACATCGTATCACCGACATAAAAATTGCCATCACTACCGATGTAATTAAAGTCGTCACCGAGCAGACTGCTAAAAATACCGTTGACACGTGGGTCGTCGAGCAGGCTGGAAAGGTATTCGCTCTGATCGATGAACGGCACGATGACCGAGCGCATCTTACCTGCATGTGGTTTGCCATCCATCCCTCCACCACGTTCCGTCCATACGGCTTCGAATGCCTGCTGGATAGCCTCGATCTTGTCCTTGAGCAGACCCGGAAAGCTCAGGAAGCCGAAGGTATCCATAAAGGCCAACTGCTGGGGTGTTAAGCGTATTTTATCCATGATTATTGAATCCTTTAAAAACGATTATTGGGAACAAAAAAGAGTTGTCGTCTGAATCGAACGAATATCGACTGTTCGGCAGTCATCGCGGGTATAAATTCAGCACAATCAATCAGACTTTCTCCACGACGATGGCATACCCGCTAGTAGTTTACCCGACTTGCTGACGACACAAAAGATGACCAGTCTATCTCCGGTTTGTAGTCATTAATAATCCATGAAACCATTCCCTACAAAATAGGGCATTCAAGACTGGACACCCGCGTGTTCATATAACCTATTCGATTTTCGCTAGACATTCTAATTGAGTTCAAAGGTAGGACGGCATTAAGTGGTGGACAGCGAAATTTACCCCCACCCCAACCCTCCCCCGCAAGCGACTGAGGAGAGGACATGTTTGAAAATGAGGGAGACCGTAATCAAGAAAATTCAATTCGGGAGCACACATAGGTGCTCCCCTACGGGAGGACTTGTTCTTTAAAAATAACATTCCCGCAAAAGGTGTCCTCTCCTCAGCCGCAAGCGATGGAGGGAGCCAATACAAGTTTGAGTTTCACTAGATGCACTTTTTCAGCGAAAATGCGATGTCCACCATATGACGTGGTGCTACCCTAATTGAGTTCAGAAAGTGTTTTTCTTTTCGGAACTTTTGTGTGTTAGGCACTTTTCGTCAATACCCTTAGCCAACAATGATTAGGATTGCGTTTATACTAACAAATAGATTTAAAATCATCGCTCCCCCGTCGAAAGGTACCTGTGAAACGGCGATACACGTTAGCTGCCACGCTAATAACTCTCATTTTTACTGCGTTCGCTGCTGCACCACAGCCTGCACTGGCGGGTAATTATTCGGTCGCGACTGCCAATGATCTGGTGGCTGCGATTACGTCTGCAAACGCTGATCCTGCTGCGGATACTATTCTGCTCACAGCCGACATTACCCTCACCACAGAAGTTGAGACGAGCGCCGACTATGGCAAAAGCGGTTTACCAGCCATTACCAGCGACATCACGATTGAGGGGCAGGGGCATTTTATTGTTCAAAGTAGCCTTACCGGTTTTCGTTTTTTGCGCGTTGCGGCGACAGGCACATTAACCCTTTATAACCTGACTTTGGCGAGCGGGAAGGCTACCAGCGGTACTACGGCCAATGGTTGTGGCAGCGGAATCGCCTGCGGTGGTGCTATCTTCAGTGAAGGTACTCTCAACCTGACTCATACCATGATTTTGTCTAATTCCGCCAGAGATGGTGGGGGGCTGTATGTCCTGAGCGGCACAGCTAACATCTACGACAGCGCTTTTTCTCAGAATTCGGGCGATTGGAATGCAGGTCATGGTGGCGGGATAGATAACCATATGGGTAATTTAACCGTTCGTGACAGCATTTTCTCTGATAATCTATCCGGTGCGGGCGGCGGCATCTATTTCTTCGATGGCATAGAAATCATCGACCGGACGACTTTTTCCAACAATAAAGCTTCTTTTGCGGGTGGCGGCCTCGGGAATGCAAACGGGAGCGGAACGGTCACTGCCAGCACTTTCTCCAACAATTCAGCTGATTTTGGTGGTGGGACTGCCTTATTAGGCAACACACAGGTGAGCAACAGCACGTTTTCTGGCAACAAGGCCACTTATGGCGGTGGCGGTGGTTACTTCGAAGCTGATAACCGATCAATCACATTCACTAATGTGACTTTCTCGGGCAACACTGCGCCTACTGGCGGCGGCATTTACACTACCAATACTAACAATACACAGTCGCTTACATTCCGAAACAGCCTCATTGTTCAATCCGGAGCGGGTGGGAACTGCGCCATAGTAAACAGCACACTGACCGCAGATGCCGCTGATTTAGCGGATGACGCTACTTGTTCCAGCTTCACCAACATCGCCAGCCCGCCCCAAAACCTTAACATGGGTTCATTCGCTGATAACGGCGGCAGCACCAAAACCTTTACGATCAGCGCTCCCAGTCCGGCGTTGGATAGTGCCAGCGCTACATGCAGCGCTTTTGACCAGCGTGGCATTCCTCATGGGATTAATATGGTGGGTGCGGTCAACTCGCCACGAAGCGGTGATTGTGATGTTGGCGCGTTTGAGGCGGGTGGCAGCGGTAATATTCGCACTTTGGAATTTGCGACAGCAGCCAGCAGTGTAGACATTGGTACAGTTAATACCGTTCAAGTTCCCTTGCAATTAGACAGCACTCTTTATCAAGCCGATACCGTCAAAGCCTATGTGTGGATCAGCGGTGGAACAGCTGTAGCCGGTGTCGATTATGCACCCTTTGGTGTCCAAACGGTGAGCATCGCGGCTGGAAGTGAATTCGCCTCGGTCAATATCTCACTGCTCAATCCAAATGCGACTATCGATAAGACCATTGTGGTCAGTTTCGCCATGCAGAACGGCCCCGGCTTCAGCGGCCCGACACGATTGGGATCGCAGTTGACGCATACCGTGACGCTTATTGCGTCTGATGCCAATACAGGAGACGGGCAGAATTATTCGGTCGCCACTGCTGACGATTTAGTGGCTGCCATCACCGCTGCCAATAACACCAATGGGACAGACACCATTTTTCTCACCAGTGACATCACACTGACGGCCAAAGCTGACACCAGCCCGGATTATGGCGATAGTGGTTTACCGGCTGTTACCAGTCATATTCGGATTGAAGGTCATGGACATTCGATTACCCGCAGTGCTGTGGTTGGCACACCTAATTTCCGTATTCTACGGGTAGCGCCTGCTGGCATTTTGACGCTCGATAACCTGACTATCAGCGGGGGTAAGTCCAGTACGACCGGATTTCATTTCGGCGGTGGCCTTTTCAGCGAAGGTACAGTCACCTTAAACAACAGTATCATTTCAGGGAATAATGCTGATTACGGTGGTGGGTTGGCTCTCCAGTATGGCACGGTCAATATTTATGACAGCACCGTTTCCAATAATTCGGCGGCAGGTTATGGTGCGGGAATCGCCATGCTAGCGGGCAACACAACTATTGTGGATAGTGTGGTTTCTAACAATACGTCGGGCGGTAATGGTGGCGGTATTTATGGGATGGACTATGGAAGTGTAACCATTGACCACAGTAGTATTAGCGGCAACGCGGCAGCATCAGGGGGCGGTGGCATCATATTTGGAGGTGGTAATGGGAGTGCCATTATTACCAACAGTACCTTTTCAGGTAATTCTGCAAGATTCGGTGGTGGTGCCGCACTGGCTAGCTCCGTTTATTTGAGCAACAGCACTTTCAGTGGTAACAGCGCTACACAAACAGGTGGTGGAGCTTACTTATCAGGCTATTACATACCTATGATGGTCAGTCATATGACCTTCGTGGGCAATTCGGCTCCTAGCGGTGGCGGTATTTATATCACTGATCCGGGAGGGCTTGTATCCATTTCAGATAGCATCGCTGCGCAATCGACAGCCGGTGGAAACTGTTTCTTTGGGAATGGCACACCCCCCGCCAGTGCCAGCAATTTGGCAGATGACGCAAGCTGTTCGGGTTTTACCATTGTTTCAGGCCCGACCCTGAATATTGGTTCGTTGGTGGATAACGGCGGTAACACGAAAACCTATGCCATCAGCGCTCCGAGTCCGGCGCTGGATAGTGCAACAGGCTCATGCACTGGCTTTGATCAGCGGGGCGTCGTGCGCGGGATTAATACGGCGGGTGCGGTCAACTCACCCCAGAACGGTGATTGCGATGTCGGTGCGTTTGAGGCTGGTGGTGTCGTCCATACGCTGCAATTCGCCTCGGGTGAAAGCAGCGCTAGCCCTGGTGCCAATAGTTATCCGGTTCCGATTATGCTGGATTCATCTCTCGGTCAGGGTGAAATTAAAGCCTATGTGTGGGTCAGTGGTGGAACGGCTGTAGCGGGTGTCGATTATGCGCCTTTTGGTGTACAAACCGTCAATATCACTGCCGGTAATAGTTCAGGATCAGCGGTCATTACGCTGCTTAATGCATCTTTGACCAGCGGTAAAACCATTATCTTAAGTTTTGCCACTCAGAACGGACCCGGTTTCAGCGGATCGGCCTCTTTGGGGACACGTTTGACTCATACCCTTACTCTAAATGTATCCGCTGACAATGCAGCGCCTACACGGAATTATTTCACCACCCATACGCCAACCCTGACGTGGACCAGTGTCACGCAAGCCAGTCGCTATGAAATACAGGTCGCCACCTCGGATACGTTTGGCGGTGCGATCATTTACGACACGGGCAGTAATTTGTCGTTCGTGTGGCCGGAAACGCTGCCAAATGACTCCTATTTCTGGCATGTACGAGCCTGTACCGGAACAGCCGAATCAACCTGCGGCAAGTGGAGCACAATCGACACTTTTACAATCTATGCCCCATAGAGAACTCCTGAACTTACTATTAACGTGGAGGCCAGTAACATAGCAAACCTTTCACTTATCAATCCCAAGCCCGGCCTCCCTTGCGCGGACGATCACATGGGCGCGATCCGAAACCTGTAGTTTGCTCAAGACATTGGATACATGATTGCGAACGGTCTTATTGCTTAACACCAATCGCTCAGCAATCTCCGTGTTGTTATTTCCAGCGGCTATCAGGTCAAGGATCTCCCGTTCACGATCCGTCAATTCTGGAAAGACCTGCGGTAGAAAAGTCGGCACGCGAGGTTTAGAAAAATAATTAACAAGCCGCTGGGCGATTCCCGGGCTAAAGATGGCTTGACCTTCGCTTACGGCTTGCATTGCGCGGATGATTTCCTCCTGGTCTGATCCTTTCAGGAGATAACCTCTTGCGCCCGCTTGCATGGCTGCGAATACCATATCGTCATCTTCAAACATGGTGACGATTAATATGCCAATATGGGGGCTGTCATGCAGAATTTGTCGGGTGGCATCAATGCCATTCATCCCGGGTAGTTGAATATCCATGAGGATGACATCAGGTTGAAGAAGCAGTGCCATTTCGACAGCCGCTCGTCCATTACCGGCCTCTCCAAGCCATTTCATCTGTGGGAGCGAGTCTAATAGGGCGTGCAGCCCATTGCGGAACATGGGGTGATCGTCAACAACGAGTACACGAATGGTATCCATTTTAACTATCCTTTTGGTTCCATTTGAGGAATGACAAGTGATCTAATCGGGAGTGCTGCCAACACGCGGGTACCCCCCTGCGGAGACATCTCGACGACACACTTACCTCCCAATTCAGCAGCGCGCTCCTGCATGGAACGGATGCCGACACCATGCTGCCCCTGGTTGTGAAGTCCTTTGCCGTTATCAACTATTTCAAGCCGTAATTCGCCATTCAATTCAATACGAATGGTACATTCAGTAGCCTGAGCATGACGGATGGTATTGGTCAGGGCTTCGAGGGCGATGCGATAGAGTGCACCTTCAATGGCAGCCGGTAATGGGGGTAAGGTAGGGGCATCTACTTTGACGATTAATTTGGCGGATTGCCCCAGTTGACGTGCTTTTTCTTCGAGTGCGGCGATGAGTCCTAATTCATCAAGTATCGGTGGGCGCAGTTCATATACAATACGGCGAACATCAGCGATGGCGTTCTGAATTTGTGTTTTAAGTTCCACGAGTATGGTTTCCGCTTTGGGAATGTTAGTGTGGAGCAGGTTACGTGTAGTATCCACCTGAAGCATGAGGCTGGCGAGGCTGGGGCCAAGCCCATCATGCAAATCGCGGCGCAAGCGTCGGCGTTCTTCCTCTCTTGCCACAATGATTTTTTCACGTGATCGCTGAAGATCAACGGTCAGTCGTGCCGTTTGAATGGTGACCTCGGCTTCATGGATTAAACCTGAAATGAGTCGGTGATCCTGAAGCGATAACCCTTCTCCTGATTGATGCGGTGAAATTAACAGGCGGCCCAATGTTCCTTCGGCATATTTCAGAGGAAAGGAAAGGCATTCATTGGCCGGAATACTAGCGCCTAAACCATATTCGGCGATCAGGATGTAAGTATCATTCTCGACGAGTTCGATAGCGGTGTAAGGTAATTTGAGCGCTTCGCAGAGCGTTTCAACAATCATATTGAGGGCAATCTGCGGGACAATCGCCCCCTCAAGCCGCTTCGTCAGTCCGGTGATGACTTTATAAGGGCTATCCCGTTCGCCATAGACGAGCTTATTGACGACTCGCTGCAAACGTTCCCGTACGGGATGGAATAAAACAGCCACCACACCGGTCGCGACTAAGGCCAAGATGGGATCATTACGCTGATTAAACAGAATACTGAGCGTGCCCACCACCCCGATATAGACCGTGACAATTACCGCCGTTAATGCGCTCCAAACCAAAGTGCGCTGGATGGCAATCCGAATATCAAACAGTCTGTAGAACAGTACCGCCAGGACCAGACTCAGTGCAATTGGAAGTGTGACAAGGGGTATCACTTCCCAATTGGAGCCTGCTTCATTGCCAACGGATAAAGGAATTAAGCCCTCCATAATCGCCAAAACGGCTGTCATGATGAAGGCCGCTATCACGGTTACCAATCGCCTTCGCGCCAATACATTACGCAAATAACGATACTTCATTCCAGCTGCAAATAAGCCAGTTATAAGACAGGCAATCATGACAACCCAGATGCCCTGTTCCCACAGACGCATCCATTCCAAAGTATCGGTTGTGTAGGAGAGTATGAGGAACACTGCATACAAGGGGTATGGGATCACATAGATAAGCCATACGATAGGCTGTTTCAAAGCCTCTTCACTCTGCAACCGAGGAAGCAGAAGGGTGAAATGCAATAGGGCGGCACACATCACCATCAACAAAACGAATGTCAAAACACGATAATAAACCAATATAAGACTGGCGCTGACAAATAATACCAGGTCAGTGCCCAGGAACCAGCAGACACTAAAGGCTGCTAAACCGCTTGATGCCAGAAGCAGCGTCTGTGCAGACCGTTCATCCGGGCGATGTATAAATAACCAGCCGGAAGCGACTTGTATTGCAATGAGAAATAATACGGTCAACAGGTTTTCGCGCAAAATAAGACTGAGTGGGTAGGGGCTAAGCATAATCGGAATGTCGAACCGTTGGTCATCCCGCTGGACCGTGTAGATGACTTGACGACCGAAGTCCCAAATCGGGTGCGACAGGTTGAATTGCAGAAACATATCAGCCCAGTAGGTAATGGGTTTTCCATCAATTCCAATTACTTTATCGCTTGCCCGTAAATCGCTGGTTTCAGAGTTTAACGGCAAGGCTGATACTGGACTCGCTGCTGTCGTTTGAGGGCGTATCCATAGTCTTGTTCCGTCAGAGGGATGTGACATACGAAGCAGGAGGAAAATAGCTGCTCCTGCATACATGAGCAATACGATGACCAAGACCAACCATCGCGTGACGTGTTGAGCGGGCCTATTCATAGCGTGTTCCGGCGATTCATGATCTGAAGTGGATGCCGCACTTTCAGACGAAAATAGAAATGTTTCATTCGCTAAGCCTCAATTTTGCCTATCGTCTCTATACTCCTTTCCGTCTACCGTACTTTGGCTAAAGCACCAGTCAAATGCCATCGATACGCCTGTGTTCTGCGCGGATTACAGTTGCGCGACACACATCACGCTAAATCATTCGCTCATTAACCAATCAACTTGCATAGGCGCTGCTTGGAATTCACCTAACAAAAGGAATCCGGTTAGGCCTCTTATTCGCACTATAAGGAATAGATGTCCCGATGTCGCCAGTCATTTGTCCTTTCTTTGTCCCGACTTTAATCAGGACTTGAACGAGACAGCGTTCCCATGACGCCGGGACAGGGAAGATTGTATGGTGAGGATAGGGATTGAAACGGGTCAATTCGTTAGAAGGAAGGACGAAAAATGAATACGCGACTGCGCTAACGGGCAACGATGTTTCCGGCAGTTTCTATCGTCAATTACCCTGTCTTCCAACCGATCCAGGTGGGTGAGACAGGGACAGTCGTAAATAAGCCAATAGACTCCGGTTGAGTGAGGCTCACTGATGCCTGTCACTCAATAAGCGCGATTAACTTTGCCAGACATCCAACAGTCGGGGAGATTAAAGAATGTCACAGGAAAAAGATGTCAAAATTGGTTTTCCGCGTGCGCTTCTGTATCACAAATATGCGCCAATGTGGATCCATTTCTTTAAGGCACTGAACTGTAAGATCATCACCAGTCCCAATACCAACCGGGCCATCCTCGACCAGGGCATTCGATACTCGATTGATGAGAATTGTCTCGCGGTGAAGATTTATCTAGGCCACATTCAATATTTGATTGGGAAAGTGGACTATATCTTCATTCCGCGTATCGAGTGCTTGTACAAAGAGGAATATCTGTGCGTCAAACTGTCCGCATTAGGCGACATCGTGCGTAACACCTTTGAGAACGTATCCATTCTGGAATACAACGTCAATAAGGAAAAACAGATGGATGAGCTTTCGGGAATGATCCAAATCGGGTTGAAGCTGGGCCGCAGCCTCGCACAAACCCGTCAGGCTTATAACGAAGCGGTGTGCGCTTTGATCGAACACAAGCAGGCCGAACTGGATAAGCAGTTGGCGTTGTTGGATAGTATCCCTGAACCCGCGTGCCGCATCCTGCTTGTCGCTCACCCGTATGTAACCTATGACGCCATGCTCGGCAAGTTGGTGACCCGTATGCTTGAAGCGATGGGCGCACAGGTCATTTTTGCCGATGTAATCAACGAACAGCTTTCAAGAGAATTATCGCCACGTCTTTCAACCGATTGTTACTGGACTTATAACAAAGAACTTTTAGGTGGTATTGAGTTTTACCGGAAACAGGTCGATGGCATCGTTTTTTTGATGGCGTTCCCCTGTGGACCCGATGCATTGATCGCCACTTTGTGCCAGCACATGATTCACGATTTACCGTTGTGCGTATTGAATATGGATGAACTGCAAGGGGATGCGGGACTCAAAACACGCCTCGAAAGTTTCCTCGACATTCTGTTACTGAGAAAGGAGAAGGCGGTATGACCACCCGACGCGTTTGTTTTCCGCTGATGGGCAGCTACTACATTGCTGAAAATACGATTGGACGGCTGATCGGTGATGAGGTGATTATGCCACCAAAGATCACCAGAAAGACGTTGGAAATTGGTGCGAAACACAGCCCCGAGTCGGTTTGTGTACCTTTCAAATATATGCTGGGTAATTTTATCGAGGCGCTCGACAACGGCGCAAACGTCCTGTTTCAAATAGGGGGCGGCTGCCGGTTGGGGTGTTATGGGGAAATCCAGCGTGCCATTCTGAAAGAATTAGGCTATGAGTTCGAATTTATCAAGATGACCAATAACCATGACATCCTGAGCATTATCCGGTTTGTAAAACAGCTTTATCCACATCTGACATATCTGCAAATCGCCGGAACATTGTTGATGGCCTATGAGCAGGCCAAAGCGATTGACGAGATTGAAGATTATATTCGCAAAAACATTGGTTTCGAGGTTGAAAAAGACTCTTTCGAGCGGCTGCATCAGCACTTTTTGTACAGATTAGATCACTGCAAGACGACCTGGGATGTATGGCGCGTGAAGCGTGAATTTGCGGCCCAGTTCCGAACGCTGGAGGTCAATAAACCGGATAAGCCGCTGCGGGTAGGATTTGTGGGAGAGTTCTACGTGGTGCTGGAGCCGTATTCTAATTTCTTTATTGAAAAGCAGCTTGCCCAATATGGCATCGAACTGCACCGTCCGTTGACTGTTTCAGGCAGTATTAATCACTACACCTTTTACGAGCGTCATATGCACCATTTACTGAAGGATGCCGCGCCTTATCTGCATAATGAGGTCGGGGCACACGGCACAGAAAGTGTGGCACAGGCTGTTCGCTTCGCTAAGCAGGGGTTTGACGGTTTGGTTCATGTGAAGCCCTTCGGCTGTATGCCGGAGATTAATGCCATGCCAGCTTTGCACCGTGTATCCGAGGATTTTCACTTTCCAATTTTGTACTTCAGTTTTGACTCGCTGACTTCGGAAACCGGAATTAAGACCCGGCTCGAAGCGTTTTATGACATGCTGACGATGCGGGAGGGAAAAAATGGTCAAGCAGCTTAAGGCATATATGGGTGTGGATATTGGTTCGATTTCGACCAAAGCGGTCGTACTCGATGAGGCCAACCAGATTCTGGCACAGGATTATTTGTGGACAGAAGGCAATCCGATTCAGGCCGTGAAGCGCTTGATGGAAAGCATCGAACGCCAGCTTGGAAAAGAAGTGGCGATTGCTGCTGTAGGAACAACCGGCTCTGCCCGTGAACTCATCGGCACGATTCTGGGGGCAGTGGTGGTGAAAAATGAGATTACCGCCCACGCCATCGGCACCCTGGCTTATCATCCCGACGTGCGCACCATCTTTGAAATTGGTGGGCAGGATAGCAAGATCATTGTATTGGATCACAGCGTCGTCACCGATTACGCCATGAATACATTGTGTGCGGCTGGAACAGGTTCGTTCCTGGCGTCACAGGCGCGGCGCCTGAATATCGCGGTGGAGGAATTCGGGTCTTATGCGCTCCGTTCGCATAATCCGACTCGCATTGCTGGACGCTGTACCGTATTTGCCGAGTCTGATTTGGTACATAAAGCCCAGATGGGGTATCCCACAGAAGATATTATCGCCGGTTTGTGCAATTCGATTGTGCTGAACTACCTGAATAACGTTGGCAAAGGCAAACATATCGCATCACCAATTGTGTTTCAGGGTGGTGTGAGCAAAAACGTCGGCGTGGTCAAAGCCTTTGAACAGATCACCGGCCATCGGATTATTGTTGACCTATACGGGCATCTGATGGGCGCGATCGGGGTAGCGATGTTGGCTCATCGGCGGCATCAAGACCGATATTTTGACTTTAACATCAAAGACATTGAATTTAAGACGGTTGGCATCGAATGTGGTGGCTGTCCTAATAACTGTGAAGTCGTGTGTGTCCTGAAGGATGGATTGTTCCTGGATGGATGGGGAAACCGCTGTCCAACCGGAATTGTGAATGCAAAAGATAGTATTCATACAAACGCAGCCGGGGAAAGCTTGGAATCTGTTTAACGATTTTATGGATTGAGGCTGGAAATATACCCCTGTCTACGCCTGGTCACTAAAAGGCAAGCACAGCGGGTGGAAGATATTTCATTGGTTTTCAGGAGGTTACTATGTTAATGATATTTTTGCTCATTATCTTTGGTCTTGCAGCTTATCGGCAGGGAGAGTTCAAAATCACGCGTTACCGCAAAGTTGACGGAGAGACGGCTCGGATGCTGGGTGTTATTATGCTTGTAGGTGCAGGTCTGTCATTGCTTATTGGCGGTTGGATAGGGCTTGTGACACTTCTGGTCGCCATTATCATGGGCCTTCTGACTTCTAAGCCGATCGCGGTCTGATGTTGAGTGGCGGATTAGAATACACTTTACTTGGAGTGCGAAAACTCAGTGATAAAACCATTATATTCGGTGACAGTCGCATTAACTTAAATTGTGTATTCTAATTTACACCACTTATTTAAACCAAATTTTGACGATGTGATCAGCATATTTATCAGTCTGTATATCTGTACTCCTCTGCTCAAGGTACTCTGAACCACGACCGGGCTGCAGATCGCAAAGTTCAAATCAACCAAACACCTTCTGAACATCTTCTGAACATGTCTCACCTACCCTTAGGTCATACAGTAAACCTACAGGGAGATATCAATGACAGTGAGACAAACCCTCCTCACGTTGGCGATCCCGTTGATAGCACTGCCCTTTGTTGCGGGCGGTATCAATGCGGTCAGCAGCCAACAGACAGGACAAATATCAGCAACAGCTATCATTACAGCGCCAGCTGTGGCTAGCCAGGCAACCGCAGTCCCCCAAGCCCAAACCAGCGCTATATCTGCCCTCGGCTCGGTTGAAGCCAATGCGGTGACATCCCTTTATTTCCAGACCAGTGGAAAAATTACCGGAGTCTATGCCATCGTCGGTGACTACATCAAAGCTGGCGAAGTGTTGGCAGATTTGGACTCCTCTGATGCCTGGAACACCTATAACCAGGCCAGGTTGAGCCTCGAGAGCGCTCAGCTTGCGATGACCGAATTGATGGCACCAGCCACTGCCGATGAATTGGCGGTAGCAAAAGCCAATGTCGCCAGCGCACAGGCTGGTTACAGCTCGGTTGCGAACGCCACCACCGCTGATCAGATCACACAGTATCAAATCAAGGTCGATCAGGCACAGGCCGCGCTCACCGCTCTACAAACCGAGCGTGCCCATATGGATGGAACGGCCAACGAAATCACGCTCCAAGAGGCAAAGATTGGTCAAGCATCTTTTAACCTACAAATTGCCCAGTTGCAGCTTGAAGCCGCGCAAAAACCAAACAGCGCTTCGTTATGGTCAGCTTCAGTCCGGATTCAGCAGGCTCAATTGCAGTTGGATGAACTTCAAGTGGGACCAACTGACGCTGAAATCAAGAGCGCACAACTCAAGATTGACAGCGCCCAGGCCAAAGTTGATGACGCCCAGAATGCCCTGCTGAAAACGCAGTTGATTGCGCCGATCTCGGGATACATAACCGCAGTCAACAGCGCGGAAGGTGACTCGGTCAGCAGCGGCACAGCCGTCATGGATATTTCCGATACCTCCAAGCTGCAAATGACGGTTCCTGTCAATGAACTGGACATCAAAAATGTTTCGGTTGGCGAGAACGCCACCATTCAATTAGATGCGCTCTCAGACGCCAATATCGCCGGCACAGTCGATAACGTGGGCTGGGTGAGTACCAAAAGCTCAGACGGGATCGTCACCTACGATGTGCGGGTTGTGCTGAATACCACAGATGATCGTGTCCGCATCGGCATGACGGGCGAAGTAGCCATAGGGAGTACAAACTCATGAGTCAACAATTGATAATGACGATAGCCAGCGGTGCGGTAATCGCGCTGTCCGGTGCCATCTTGATCTGGTGGTTGAGCGGTCGCCTTAAATCCGGCGTGCTGCGTAAGGTGATACGTTTCGTTGGACTGCCACTGTTAATCATTGGGACGAGTGCGGCAGGATACGTCATGGCGCGCTCCTCTACCGAGCTTGTGCCAACGACCACACCGATTGCGGTTGTATCAGAAATATTCAATGTACAAAATGCTACATTGACCCAGGCACTCAACTCGACCGGAGCGCTGACGGTCGCGCAGACCAAGACCCTGACGTTCGCCGCATCCGCACCGGTTACCAAAGTGCTGGTTTCTGTCGGCGACACCGTTAAAGCAGGCGATGTGCTGGCAGAGATGGACACAATCGACATCGATGCCCAAATTCGCGATGCCCAACTGAATCTGGAATCGGCACAAACCTCACTGGATGCACTCAAAGCACCGGCCAGTGACCTCGATGTGAAAAGCGCCAACCTGAGTATCCAGGCAGCACAAGCGTCATTAAGTGCGGCCTCCCAAACCGGATCGAGCGCGACTGACATTCAAATTGCACAGTTGCAGGAAGAAATCGCTAAGAATTCGCTCTGGCAGTCACAGTTGAATCGGGATATTAGCACGAGCAATGCACGTCCAAATCAAGTGAATGCCTATGCAAATCAAGTTGCGACCGATGCCAGTTTAGCGGCAGCCGAATCAAACGTGCAGGCGCAGCAAGCCGCTGCGGATGCCACAGCAAATAATGGCGCGGACGCAAGCCAGTTGGGTTCAGCCAATGCTCAACTGATGAGCGCTCAAGCCAGCCTCAATACATTACTCGCAGGCTCAACGGAGACACAAATTCGTCAAGCCGAAATTAACGTCGAGACAGCACAAATCACGCTGGATGCCGCCCAGAAAACTAAAGATGATGCCCGGATCGTCGCACCCTTTGATGGTGTCATTGCTTCCGTTGATCTGGCAGTCGGCGAGATACCCGGCACTTCTAGCGGTATCAGCTTGATTGATACCAGTCATTACACCATCACCCTGTCTGTGGATGAAAAAGACATCCCGCAGTTATCGGTTGGGCAGAAGGTCAACGTCACGGTGCAAGCGCTGGACAACGCCCAGATCAGCGGAACCGTAACCCATATTGACCTTACACCATCGAGCACCAGCAATCTGGTGACCTATTCGGTTGAAGTTTCACTGGATGCAACAGATAAAGCCGTTCGTCCGGGTATGACCGCCGTTGCCAATGTCATCCTCAAAGAAGTCACCAATGTGATCGTAATCCCGAACCGCTTCATTACAACGGATGCTGCCTCAAACCTAACCACGGTCAAGGTTGAAACGGCTGCCGGTGTTTACAGCGACGTTCCGGTAACGCTCGGCACGACGACTGATAGCGAAAGTGTGGTTTCAAGCGGTCTAAAGATTGGTCAGACACTCGTCGTTCTATCAAGCGGCAGCAGCGGATCGACGACTACAACGGGTACCAATCTCGGCTTACTCGGCGGATTGGCTGGCGGTGGCCCCGGTGCTGGCGGTGCGCCTCCGAGTGGGGGCGGTGGCGCACCGCCCAGTGGTGGACCGGGAGGTTAATCATGAACATGCCTAATGAGAACAGCACAGCAGTTATCGACATTCAAGACATCACCAAGACCTATAACGTTGGTGAGATGGATCTACAAGTTCTAAGAGGAATAGACCTGACGATCGAACCGGGCGAATTCCTATCCATCATGGGGCCATCGGGTTCCGGCAAAAGCACACTCATGAACATTCTCGGCGCACTCGACCAGCCGACCACTGGAACCTATCGGTTGGACGGAATCGATGTGGCGGAATTGAAAGAACAGGAATTGGCACGCATCCGCAATAAGAAGATCGGGTTCGTTTTCCAGAACTTTAATCTGCTCAAACGGACAACGGCTCAGCGTCAGGTTGAACTGCCTCTACTTTACTCAGGTGGAGGCAGCCGTTCACAGCGCGCAAAAGCAGCGCTCGAATCCGTCGGACTGGGCAACCGGCTCGAACATTTGCCGAGTGAACTCTCCGGCGGACAGCAGCAGCGTGTAGCCATTGCACGTGCGCTCGTCAATGAACCGACGTTGATCTTAGCGGATGAGCCAACCGGTAACCTGGACACACGCAGCGGTAAAGAAGTCATGCAGATTTTCCAGAAGCTTAACCGTGAGCAAGGGATCACCACTGTGTTCGTCACCCATGATCCCTGGATTGCACGTCATACCAACCGCGTGATCATGCTGCGTGACGGTCTTGTCATCGCCGATCAGCCGATCACAGAACCGCTCGATGCGGAAACGGCAGAACGCCCATCTGAGGCTGAAGAACTGGCGACGGTCTTCGAGAACGCCTATTACGGTGGCAAAGCCGAGGAATATAACTGACATGAACCTACTCGAAACATTCCGGATTGCGATCACATCACTCGGAACAAATCGCCTGCGTGTGATGCTGACGACACTTGGCATCATGATCGGTGTGGCTTCCGTGGTGAGCCTGATGAGCCTGGGTGGCAGTCTGCAAAATTATGTCACCGACCAGTTCGCAGGGTTAGGCGTGGATGTTTTGCAGATCAGCGCCGCCCGTAACCGCAACACCGCCACAGGCACACAGCCCCTCACAACCGCGGATGCGGATGGCTTGTTGTCATCCAGCGCAGGGGGTTATCTGAGCGCTGTTGCCTATAGCTACAACGTGCAGGGAACTGTTTCAGCAGGAGCGAACAGTTCCAGCCCCAGTATTCAGGGTGTGACAGCCAATTACTCTGAAATCAACGATTGGAACATAGCCACAGGGATATTCATCAGTCAGAAAAATATTGATGAAAGTGCACGTGTGGTCGTATTGGATCCAACGACTGCCAAAGCACTGTTCTCAACTGACGATCCGTTAGGGCAAACCGTCCTCGTCAGTGATCAGGTCTTCACCGTGATCGGTGTCATGGAGACGCGCTCTACGACCGGACGCTCCAACCAAACCGTTCTCATTCCAGTCACAACCGCCCAAACAAGGCTGGCGAATGCCCACGTTGCCGGGAAAGGTTATCGCGTCAGTTCAATTCAGGCTAAGATCAAATCGACCGATGCGACCGAGATTACCGCCGCCACCAAAGCGATCAAAGCTTATTTGATGCAGGCACATGGCATAACCGATTCGACTGCTGCGGATTTCAATGTTTTTAGCACTGCGACCATTCAGGATACGCTGACCTCGACCCTCAATACACTGACGATCTTCCTGAGCGCCATCGCGGGTATTTCCCTGCTAGTGGGTGGTATCGGTGTCATGAATATCATGCTGGTATCAGTGACTGAACGGACGCGTGAAATCGGACTGCGTAAGGCGGTCGGCGCGCAGGCCAGCACCATATTAAGCCAATTTCTCATCGAGAGCATTCTGCTGGCGCTGCTCGGTGGTGGCATCGGTATTCTCCTTGGCGAAGTCGTGCTGCTCATCGCCGGACGCCTTGCCACACAGTTGACGATTGCGCTCACCTTGAATTCGGTCATTCTTGCGACCGGCATTAGCAGCCTGATCGGGATCGTATCAGGGATGTATCCGGCTTATCGTGCAGCCGCTATGCGTCCGATTGACGCACTGAGGTTTGAATGATGCTACACACCATCTTCGATAACTTACGCATGTCCATTGGCGAATTAGGCACGAACAAGCTGCGTTCATTCCTCACAGTGCTCGGCATCACGATTGGTATTGCCGCCGTTGTACTCCTGTTGTCGCTGGGTCAAAGTGTTCAGACCTACATTACCAACCAATTCGAAGGGCTTGGAACCAACATCCTGCGTATTTCAGCTACCCGTACCAGCGGGCGTTTCGATGCTTTGACGGTCAGTTTGGCAGATACGCTTGCTAACCCCGATCGTGTGGCCGGCGTTGATCTGGTCATGCCGGAGAATAGCAGCAGTTACTCGGTGGTCTATGAGAACAATGAATTCACCGTCAGCACGGTAGGGGTAACGACCGACTACCTGGCTATCGAAAGTCGCACCATCGTAACGGGCAGCTTTTTCACTCAGGCGCAATATGGTCAGAGCGCGCAGGTTGCGGTCATCGGTAAGACGACTTCGGACAATCTTTTCGGCGAAGGGGTTGATCCAATCGGCAAGACCATCCGTGTATCGAATGTTTTGTTTCAGGTGATTGGCGTATTAAACGAGAGTGGCACGACCAATGATGATGATACGGTCGTAATGCCGATAACAGCCTTTCAAGCGCGCTTGAACAATACCCGCACCACCACTGGCGAAAGTGAAGTCAGCACCATTCTGGTCAAAGTCACAAATGTGGACGATATCAGCACTGTAGAAGATCGCGTCAAAGAGGTGCTGCGCGAAGAACGCGGCATCGCGACTGGTGGCACCGATAACTTCAACGTATTCACAGCCTCAACCATTGTCGAGTCACTCACCAGTACCGTTCAGATCCTTACCCTGTTTCTGGGTGTGGTCGCTGGAATATCGCTGCTCGTCGGCGGTATTAATGTCATGAATATCATGCTCGTCACCATCACCGAGCGCACACGTGAAATCGGGCTGCGTAAAGCGACTGGCGCCCAAAACTTTGACATTATCCTGTTGTTCTTGACGCAGGCCATTGTGCTCACACTGATCGGTGGCATCGTCGGCGTAGGCATTGCCGCCGCTGCCAGCACCGTAATCAGTGCCCTTGTTGATGGTCTCAGTGTAATTGTCCAAATCCCCAACATCATCCTTGCCGTCAGTGTTTCGACGGCGATTGGTCTATTTTTCGGAGTCTATCCCGCCTCTAGAGCAGCCAAACTCAATCCTATTGAAGCGCTGCGTTACGAGTAAAGGTAATCAATCATGAATCTTCAATCACTTATCCCATATCTCCCTTTCCTGGCTGTGATCTATGCTTTGTTCGCGCTCGGCCAAACCCTGCGTCACAAGCGGCAGGGCACCATAGCAATTTTGCTGGCACTGGTCAGTATCGCTGCACCATTGATTGCCTATGTACTGTCCAGTGATACGACTGCGTTGGCTTCGCTGGTGAATGATCTGGCGATTAATGCCGCCATCGTTTTTGTCGCCAGCTTGCTGACATTGTTCATCGAGCGGCGTAATGCCAAACGTGATCGCAGTCGTTCATATGGAATGCTCGGTCTTGGCTTAAGTCTTTTGCTGGCGCTGGGTGTATTCGGTCTATCGTTGACCAGCACTTCCAGGTCAAATACGACTGCTGCCGCATCCAGCACGCGCAGCACAGCCAATCAATCCGGCCTCGTCCTTGTTTCAGCAGAGACATCCGCTGGATCAGCCAATCAGAACAGTAGCAGTCCTGCCGCGGAAGCGACCCAAAGCGTGGAAGCTAGCACGCCGACCGAAGTTGCCACTGTGCTGACCGCGCAGACTGGCCTTAGCGCAGACGAAATAGTTACTCAGATTCAGGCCGGCAGCACCATCGCTGATCTGGTTAAAGCCAACAACGGCAAACTCGACCCGATTGTGAGCGCCATTGCCAAATCTCTCGATACACTGATTAAGGTGGGTGGACAGCAGTCGCAGATGATCAGCACCCTGGGCAGCGATACCACCGCGATGGCTACCCAATTGGTACAGGGTACGTTGGGTCAGGCGCAGCAGTTTTTGCTGCCGCAGTTGATTACCGGACAAGCACCAACCCCACCTGGTGCGCCGAATATGCAACCAGAGGCTACCGCCGAAGCGACTAGTGCAGTCAACGGAAACGCGTCCGATGCCGGTCCAGTGTTGGTCACCAATACGTCTCAGGTTCAGCAGCAGCCATCATCCGATACGGCCAGTCAAGCACAGCCAACGGCCACGGCAACCGTTATTCGACCGACACAAATCGTGTTCCCAGCAGCCACCCCGACTGTAGTCATAACGGCGACGCCTGAGATAGTCGGCACCGAAACCACAACCACAACTGTTAATAACACAGCCGCTGCTTGTTCCCTCGTGGTCGATTACAACCTGAACTTGCGTGATCAGCCAACCACCGATGGTAGCAAGGTGTACTTGTCCATTCCCTTTGGTACGACGGTGACCGCTGATGGCCGTACTGCCGATGGTTGGTACAGCGTGACCTACAATGGGCAAAAAGGCTGGGTCAACAATGCTTATTTGACCGCTTCCACCTCATGCGCTTCACTGCCAACCGTCAGTGGAAGCTAAATGATGTGAACTGATCTGGTTTTAAGAGGCCGTTGATCGCTTTCGATGGCCTCTTAATGTCGGCGAATTTCAGGCCCACGTTTTGTTTAGCAAGCTCACTATGCTCTTTGAAGATATTGAATTTTGGCTTATATACCCACCCTCAGTTAATCAACACTTCATCTTCACCCGAATAGCTGTCGCCTAAAGTGAGTGCGACCGTTAAATGACACTGGCAAGTTTACCTATTTTCAGCCTATAACATGGACTAGACCAATTCTGACCACATGGCTGATCTCGGCTGTAAGTTCCAGTCCTAAACTGACCTTTGTTCGTCGACGAACATCGTTGGAAACGATAAAAAGTTGAGGAGATCAACATGAAGGGCATGAAGAAACTGCTTTTGCCAGTTCTGGCGGGCGTGATGGCATTGGCTTTGGTTATTCCGGCGGCTGCTCAAGATGCAACTGCTACACCCGATTCTGGTTCAACTGGCAGCACTGATACCACAACCACAACTCAAGGTACAGGAACCCTGAGCTGTGATTCATCGACTATTTTGCTGGCTGGTTTGGCCGAGCACTATTTCGGTTATGCGCCAGCAGACGTAAGCCTCGGCAATTATGTCTATGGTCAGTACAGCCCCCTGTTTGACATGAGTGGTGTGATGGCTCCTGCTCCCTCAGTGGAAGCCACGGCTGATACTTCTGGTGCAGCCGCCAATCCTACAATGGCACCCTCAACCGTTATGTTGAATTCGGCTGTGATCGCGGGTGAAGATCCGGCTTGTACCCAACTGCGTACCAGCCTCGAATCATTCTTCTCGACCAAGATGCAAGATCCTAACTGGGATATGAATTTGCGTAATGGAATGACAGGCACTGGCGCTTCGGGCTAACCGTTGTACTAGTCAAACGTAATCATGTAAGGGAGGCGGGCAATATGTCCGCCTCCCTTCGTTTTATTTGACCTCTAAAAGTCCACTCTTGGACTCGCAAGAAATCCATTTTCGGTAGATGATTAACATCAATATTTCCTGTCAGCCTAATGCTGAGCTAATCTGAAAATAAAAACATGCCACTTCATTTAACCGGACAAAAAGTTAAACTCCGCCCCTTACAAAGCAGCGATTTGGACGTAATCCAATATGCTTATACCGATCTTGATTTACAACTGATCACGGATGGCGACAGCCCACCCTTAACGGATGTACAGGTGCGCGCCTTTTGGGAAGAAATTATCGCCAATCCTGGGGCAAACCTGCGTTATTTCGGTATTCAATCGCTTGGTGAAAATGGGCATTTTGTTGGGGCGTGCAGCCTTCAGCAAATAGACCTCCGTAACCGCCATGCCGAGCTTGGTATTTGGATGGCTGGACGGGAACAACGTGGGCAAGGTTATGGTACTGAAGCAGTACGACTGCTGTTGATGTATGGATTCGACGTCCTGCGTTTGGACAAGATTTATCTCGGCGTGTATGACTTCAATGAGGGTGGTTTCCGCGCCTATGAGCGCGTGGGCTTCCGCTATGAAGGCCGTTTACTAAATATGCTGCATTACGAAGGCCGCTATTGGGACGAGTGGCCGATGCGGATTTTACGCAGCGAGTGGGAACGTGACAGTCAGACACCTGTAGAGGGTTTGCGCCCCTATCATCCTGATGATCTGGACGCGGCGGTGGCGCTGCTTTTACATGAACGTAATCTGCCAGATAAGGAAACCGCGCACGCCATGTTACGGCGTTGGTGGCGGCAGATTGATCGCACCGTATACAGCTATCAAATCGAGGGGCAGTTGGTGGGTCTGGCGACAGTGAGTGCCGAAGGCGATGCGCCCCAGGTTTTAGACGTTGTGGTTCGCGAAGCCTATGACACCGCTTTCGTTACTGCGCTGCGGGAGCTGTAAAGATGACCAGTGATACTCAAATCGGTTACGACCGCGTTGCTGAGAGTTATGCCGAGCACCTATTTCACGAACTAAATTACAAGTCCTTTGACCGTCATCTCCTGGCTATGTTTGCGGAAACCCTAAAGGGAAAGGGTCTGGTTTGTGACATTGGTTGTGGGCCGGGGCAGATTGCGCACTATCTGCGCGAACAGGGTGTGGAAGCGATGGGCCTTGATCTTTCGCCCAAAATGGTCGAGAAGGCACGGCTGCTTAATCCCGGCCAACGATTTGAGCAGGCCGATATGCGAGCGCTGCCATTCATCGATGGCGAACTGGCAGGCATAACCGCTTTTTACTCGGTAATCCATATTCCGCGCCCGAACGTGACTCTTGTCCTCAAAGAATTCCGTAGGGTATTGAAGCCGGATGGATTGCTGCTGCTTGCCTTCCACATTGGTGACGAAGTACGCCATATGGATGAATTCTTTGATAAGCCAGTCTCACTGGATTTCACATTCTTCCTGATAGCCGAGATGCGGGCTTATCTGAATGCGGCAGGCTTCACGCCAAAAATCGTGACCGAACGTACCCCTTATTCTGAAGAACATCAAAGTCAGCGTGCCTATATGCTGGCGCAGCCCACCAACGTCTGAAAGGATACAACTTCATGGTAACAGCATCTGATATTCTGGCCGCCCGCGAACGGCTGGCGGGGTATTTGCGTCCGACACCTTTCGAGCATGTGCCACAGCTCGGCGCGAATGTCTGGTTGAAGCTGGAAAGCGCCAACCGCACCCATTCGTTCAAAATACGCGGGGCGCTGAATGCCATGCTCTCACTGAATGAAGCGGCACGTGCCAGGGGCATCGTCACCGCATCGTCAGGTAACCATGCACAAGGGGTGGCCTATGCCGCTCATTTGCTCGGTTTGCCCGCCAAAATCCTCATGCCCGCGCACACACCCGGACGCAAGGTCGATGGTGTACGACGTTACGGTGCAGAAGTGGTTTTATTTGGCGACAACTATGACGAAACGGAATTGGAAGGTCGGCGATTGGAACAGGCCGAAGGACTGACCTTTGTATCGCCTTACAACGATGAACGGGTCATCGCCGGAGCCGGAACAATTGGGTTGGAAATTCTTGATGATCTACCGGATGTCGAGCGTGTAATTGTGCCTGCAAGCGGCTGCGGATTGATTTCGGGCGTTGGGCTGGCAGTTAAGAATCAGAGCAGCGCGATTGAAGTGGTCGGGGTGAATGCGCTGTCGGCTCCAGCGCTCTACAACTGGTTATATGGCGAGAATCGTCCTCAAGTGTGGGAAACATTAGCCGAAGCACTTTCCGGTGAGATTGAAGTTGGCTCAATCACCTTTCAACTGTCCAGTCAGGTGGTTGACCGTTGTGTATTAGTGACCGAGCAGCAAATTGCACAAGCGATGCACTGGCTGATGGTCAAGGCGGGATGGATCGTGGAGGGCGGTGGGGCAGTTGGTGTCGCGGCTTTACTAAACGCTGTACTGCCCTTGGATGATCGTCCAACAGCCGTAGTCATTAGCGGTGGCAATGTGGATGAGGCCACGCTGAAGCAGGTACTGGTAAACGCCGAATAATATCAATTCGATTCTTAGGAATGGGATAGATACAAGTGTAATATGCGTGAATGAACGTGATGGAATCTTAACCGACTGTGGACCGGATAACCTGCTCACTTCGATCTGTATGATCAAAACAAAAGTGAAGGTGCGGGCAAATGAAGTGCTGATGGGCGAATTCGTTTACAGCGATAACCCACCAACTGCGGCCCGCTTCATTAGCGTATAAGATGAGCTTGTTTATGTCAAGAGAGTTGTTAACGGTTCACCTCTAACTCAACTTGCATAAGAAAGTTGGTATACAGTGGTTTGATTCTTCTTGATAGTGCGGCTATAATAACCCGCCGAGTACCCATGTGTGCGGAGACAAAATCATGAATTCAAATGGACAAGGGCTGGAAGAGACTGAAGTGACGAATGCTGCTTCAGTGAGTGAACCAGCGCAGCCGGAAGTAGAAACTGTTTCGTCGCAAGCTGAAACTGCTCCACCGCAGGCTGAGGCTGCACCGGCTGATGTGCCATCCGCCACTGTGGAGGCTTCGTCGGAAGGTGCGTCTGAGTCACCGGTTCCGGCGGAGGGTGATTGGCTGGCGCAGGATACGTCTGACCAGAAGGGACCCAAGCGTGGTGATATTATTGACGGTATTGTTACCGCAACATCACCAACGGCAGTGTACGTGGATGTGGGAGCTAAGGCCGAGGGCGTAATCCCCGGTCGCGAGTTGGAACGGATGAACCGCGAAACCATCGATATGCTCAAGCCAGGTGCGAGCGTAACGGTATTCGTGATTAATCCACACTCGCAAGATGGCGGGCCGCTCCTGTCGCTCAACCGTGCGCTTGAAGAATTGGACTGGCGGCGGGCGGAAGAATATCGCGAGAGCCAAGAAGTCTATGAAAGCCACGTGGCGGGGTACAACAAGGGCGGGTTAATTGTGCGGTTCGGACGGCTGCGCGGGTTTGTACCGCAAAGCCAGATTGGTAGTGACCGCCGCCGCTTGCTGGATGGAGAGACACCGGAAGAACGCTGGGGCAAGATGGTCAACGAAACCATCAGCGTCAAGGTCATGGAAGTGGATCGTGCCCGTAACCGTCTGATCCTTTCGGAACGGATGGCTGCACGTGAAAGCCGTGAAAGCCGCAAAGAAGATCTCATCCACCGCTTACAGGTGGGCGAAGTGCGGACAGGCCGCGTTGTAAGCCTTGTAGACTTCGGTGCGTTTGTGGACATCGGCGGGGCGGAAGGTCTGGTTCACCTGACTGAATTGTCGTGGAAACACGTTACCCATCCCAAGGAATTCCTGAAGGTTGGGCAAGAGGTGAAGGCCGAGGTCATCAGCATTGACCCCGAGAACAAGCGCATTGGCCTGAGCATGAAACGTCAGGAAGCTGATCCCTGGGATACCGTCGCCATCAATTATCAGATTGGACAATTGGTGCAGGGCATCGTCACCAAGATGACCAAGTTCGGCGCGTTCGTGCGGTTGGTGGATGTACCCGAGATCGAAGGTCTTGTCCACATTTCGGAGCTTTCCGACCAGCGCGTGAATCATCCTCGCGAAGTGCTGCAAGAAGGTGAAACCGTAACCCTGCGCGTCGTCAAGATGGACATTGAAGATCGCCGCCTGGGATTGAGCTTGAAGAAGGTCAACTCGGCGGAATACCTCGACATTGACTGGGGATAGGATCAGCCTAGACCAATGAGCAGGTTGCCGTAATTGGCACAGCATGGTATATCTCTACATAGATGTTTGCACGGGGGGAGCAATTGATGCTGCCCCCTGTTTCATTACGGTTAATGTTCATTTCAAAACTGTAAGCTGATGCACACAAATCTAGGCGTTTCTAATACAACGTAGATATTGCATCAATGTACAGGAAATGACTTGGCCTGTTATAATAGGTAAAATTAAATTTAATGATTGTGCATTGTGGACATCATCCAATCAGTCAAAAAAGTGGCTATTCGGCCACAGGTGGCGGAGGGATAAACCGTGCCAAACAATAAGATGGAACGCTTTACACAGCGCGCACGCCGGGTACTTAGCCTGGCCCAGGAAGAAGCTGAACGGCTGCGCCATAACTATATCGGGACTGAGCATTTACTGTTGGGATTATTACGCGAAGAAGGTGGCGTAGCCGGGCGTGTGCTGCGTGACCTCGGTTTGGAGCAGCGACGTGTTGAGGAGTTGGTTGAAGAACTCACCCGCGCCACTGCCCGCAATACCGCGACAACTGCCGAACTTTCGCCTGGAACCAAACGCGTCTTGGAATTGGCTGTTGATGAAGCCCGCCGCATGGGACATCACTACATCGGCACAGAACATCTGCTGCTGGGGTTGGTGCGCCAATCAGAAGGTGTGGCGATTGATGTGCTGAAGCGGCTGGGTGTAAGCCCGGAAGAAGTACGCCGTCAAACCCGTCGTGTGCTGCAAGAAAGCCCTGTGCAGACCAATACCCCCCAGGAACGTGAACCACGTCCCCCGCGTGATCCTAAAGGTGGCAAGACACCCCTGGTTGATCAATTGGCAACTGATCTGACCGCCCTGGCCGAACAGGGCAAGCTTGATCCGGTCGTTGGACGCGAGACTGAAATCGAACGCGTCATCCAGATTTTGAGCCGCCGCCGCAAGAACAATCCAGCGCTCATCGGTGAGCCGGGTGTCGGTAAGACCGCAATCGTTGAAGGCCTGGCGCAGCGTATCGTCATGGGCGAAACCCCGAAGCCGCTGCTGGGCAAGCGTGTCCTGCAATTGGACGTCGGTTCACTGGTCGCTGGTACGATGTATCGCGGTCAGTTTGAAGAACGCCTCAAGCGCGTCATCGAAGAACTCAAGTCTTCGGATAGCATTTTGTTCATCGATGAAGTCCATATGTTGGTCGGTGCGGGCAGCGCTGGCAGCAGTGTAGATGCAGCCAATATTTTGAAACCGGCGCTCTCACGTGGCGAACTGCAATGCATCGGCGCGACAACCCTGGACGAATATCGTAAGCACATCGAGAGTGACCCCGCGCTCGAACGGCGCTTCCAGCAAATCCTGGTGGATGAGCCGTCGGTGGAAGAAACCATCGAAATTTTGCAGGGCATCAAGATCCCCTATCAAGAGCATCACAACGTCGAAATTACTGACGAAGCGATTGAAGCCGCAGCCAACCTGTCAGCGCGTTATGTGCCGGATCGTTTCCTTCCCGATAAGGCCATTGACCTGATCGACGAAGGCGCGGCACGTTTGCGTATGTACAAGAGTCCCGAAGCCGCGCAAGTCCGTAAGGCCGAGCGTGATCTCGCCCAGATCGAAGAGGATCTGGAAATGATGGAGAAGGATGATCCACAAAGCGAAGAGGTCTTCGGGCTGAAGGTTCAGCGTGATAACCTGCGCGAAGTGATGCAAGAATTCCGCTCCAACTGGAATGAAGAAACCAACCAACCGCGTCTCGGTGAAGATGACGTGGCGGAAGTCGTCTCGATGTGGACGGGTATTCCGATCATGCGTATCGCCGGTGAAGAAAGCGAACGGTTGATGGCGATGGAAAGTGCGCTGCACAAGCGCATTGTCGGCCAGCATGAGGCCATTGAGGCCATCAGCAAGGCTGTGCGCCGCGCCCGTGCCGGTTTGAAAGACCCACGCCGTCCCATTGGCTCATTTATGTTCCTCGGGCCGACGGGTGTCGGTAAGACCGAACTCACCAAGACGTTGGCCGAATTCCTCTTTGGCAGCGAAGACGCCCTCATCCAACTTGATATGAGCGAATTCATGGAACGCCACTCGGTCGCACGGTTGGTCGGTGCGCCCCCCGGTTATGTCGGTTATGAAGATGCCGGACAGTTGACGGAAGCCATCCGCCGCCGTCCCTACAGCATTGTAGTCTTTGACGAAATCGAGAAGGCACATCCTGAAGCCTTTAACATGCTGCTGCAAATGATGGAAGAAGGCCAGTTGACCGATGCGCGTGGGCGTACCGTCAACTTCCGCAACGCCATCATTATCATGACCAGCAACGTCGGTGCGGATACGATCAAGCGCGGGCCGGTACTGGGCTTCGATATGCCCAAGGACGATGCCAAGGCCGAGAAGCAGATGTATGCCGAAATGACGAAGGGCGTGATGGATCAGGTACGGCGCACGTTCCGTCCCGAATTCCTGAACCGCGTCGACTCCAGTATCATCTTCCGTTCATTGACACGCGAAGAGATCAAGGAAATTGTTGACCTCGAACTACATAAGGTCAGCGAGCGCTTGATTGAGCACGCCATCACGATTGATGTCACCGATGCCACCCGCGATTGGCTGGCGGTAAAGGGCTACGATCCCGAATTTGGCGCGCGCCCCTTACGCCGCTTGATCCAGAATGAGATCGAAGATGCACTCTCCGATGGTATTCTGGCGGGCAAGTTCAAGATTGGCAACGAAGTCCGCGTCAACGTGGGCGAAGATGGTGAACTGCTCCTCGAACCTGTCGAAGAAGAAGCTGGCGAGGCTGCAGAAGGCTAGTTCGTAGTCGCAAGTTTAAAGTCATATAAAAAGGCCATTCGGAAATGAGTGGCCTTTTTTGTTGGGTCACAACGTTCAAAATGGATCAAGTCGTATAATAGAAGACGGACAGGTTGCTCATATGGATCATGTAGGATAGGGCTATGGACGTTGAGACAATTCTGGCTTGGATGGCAGCGCGGGAAAATTCGGTAAACAAAGCGGGAATGGCACGCTTCGGCATTAATTCGGAACACGCCTATGGCATTCCGATGACCGAGTTAACCCCGCTGTCGAAAACACTCCGTAAGCAGCACGCGTTGGCGCTTGAGTTATGGGCGACAGGCTGGCATGAAGCACGGATTTTAGCCGCCTTGATTGATGACCCCAAGCAGGTGACTGAATCCCAGATGGAAACATGGGCTGCCGGTTTCGACTCGTGGGATGTAGTGGATCAATGCTGCAACAAACTATTCGATAAGACCCCTTTCGCCTACAACAAAGCGGTCGAATGGAGCGCGCGCCCCGAAACCTTTATCAAACGTGCTGGTTTCGTTTTGATGGCGACCCTCGCTGTTCATGATAAGAAAGCTTCCGATGATATGCTGATCGCGTTTTTGCCCATCATTGAGCGTGAGGCAGTCGATGACCGCAACTTCGTCAAAAAAGCGGTCAATTGGGCGCTCCGCCAGATTGGCAAGCGCAATCTCTATCTGAATGGGGCAGCGGTTGAATCGGCCCACCGCATTCAACAACTGGACTCGAAAGCTGCGCGTTGGGTCGCCGCCGATGCCTTACGTGAACTAACCAGCGAGGCTGCGCAGCGTCGGTTACGGGCCTTCAAATGAAGAAAATGATTGTCAATCAGATGTAATCATGCCGGATTACGCACCTGAACAATTTTGCCGTTGATGTTGACGTTACCGTTTGCGTCGCCCTGCAAATTCCAGTCGCCGGAATTGACCAGATTCACCCAGAAATCGCCGCGCTTTTGCATACCGGGCAAGTTGAGTTTGGCCGCCAGTGCATACAGATTATCTCTGCGGTTTTGTGCCAGTTTGGAGATGAACTGCTGCTCGGTGACGCCGTTTTCGCCCACGCGTGACTTGTTGGGCACACCCAGATCGGTTTCTGTCTTGGGTATCAGGAAGCTGTACTTGCCATGTTGGATGGCTGTGTCAAAGATCAGCGCATAAGCGAGCGCCGACTTGATGTTGCGCGGCGTGATGCTCAGCCCGATCACATCGCCCCAGTAACTTTCGGTCGCCACCTGATCCTGAATAGCCTGCATGATGGGATCGGTGGCAGCCGTTTTACACAACGTTTTCAGTCCATCATCCTTGCGCAGACTTTCATCTTTGGCGTTGATGCGCGGCAAATACCCGCGTAGACCGTCAACCGTCGGGCCATTGGCTTGAGTGGTGTAGCGTGTGATGACGGTAATAAAGCTGCCCGCCGCTAACGTAAATTGGAAGCGTCCATAGCTGATGATCCCGCTGTCGTAGGTTTGATAGGTGGCGTATCCACCGCCTTCAAAGGCCGAGGTGATCGCAAAAGCGGCACGGCGAACCCGATCCAGCGAACCGACATTCGGGGCAACCGGTACAGCAGGTGCTGTTGGCTGTGATGGCGCGGCAGGCGTGGTAGGTGCGGGTGTCGTAACCGGAGTCGCCGGAACGGGCGTGGTCGCAGCGGGTGCTGGCGGTGTGACCGGTGCGGATGGCGCAGCGGGTGGAGTAACGGATGGTGGTGGGGTTGCCGGAGCAGGTGTACTTAATCCGGCGGGCGGCGGTGTCGTGCGGGTCAATGATCCTGCGACGGTAGCTTGTGTCACCACCGGATAGCCGAAGCGTCTGCCATCACCTTGCACCGTGACGAGATCATCACGTACCCAGCCGTTTTGTCCACCGGGGAGTGTGCATCGCAGCCATTGGTAGGTGCGTCCTTGAATCTGGGTGTTCTGGTCGTCAGCCCGCACTTCCAGAACAGGCAGGTTAGCCGTTCCGACTGCCAGTTCGAGTAATTTGGTGTAGGTGGTATTGGGGCCTGTGCGAACGTTGATAATCGGGTTGTTCGGGATGCCGCGCACGGTGACCAAAAAAGGAGTCGTTGACATTTTATGAACCCTTTTTGCGATAGTAATAAGTTCGATACAAATGGAAGTGATAATGGCGTTTAGCTTATTAGTGTGGTCATCAATGATCGGGAATTATGTTCTGCAACCATTGGAATTGATGTAGGGATGAGGCACGCCTCACCCGCTAACTAAACACCACACTAATTTGTAAATTGCTATTGTCGCATCCCTACCACGTGCCTATGTATTAATAACCAGTGGTGCAAGTGTGAGTTGTGATCTTTTGTAACCCTCTCTGCACACTGTTTTTCGCCCCAAAAGAGTGTCCTAAAGCCCTTCTCCCTTGCGTGCGGGGGAGAAGGGCTGGGATGAGGGGGTTAGACTTGCACCATTAGTTAATACTCTGGTTTCAACGTTTGAACAGGGCGACATCATCCATCACGCCGCTGCGAATGTTGGCCCATCCGATGAATTGCGAACTTCGGGAGGCGCGGCTTTCCAGATGGACATGGGTAGCCTCCGAGTTACCGGTGTTGCCGCACATACCGATTTGTTGACCGGGTGTGAGCACTTGACCATCGTTGACAATTTTCTGCGCGAGATGGGCATACATGACACCCACAGAAGGGGTATCGCCAAAACCGCGTGATGCTAACAGGGAACGCGTTGATTGGGGTAGTTGGGCAGTGGTGTACCAGACAATAACATAGGTTCCGTAACCATAACCCCAACCGGGATCACTGACGATTGCCGGATCACCAATCTGGAAGCCGCTGCTGGCTGCGTTGGGCTTATCGGGCGTACATTTGGCGCAAACATTGGTCTTGACGACTGTGCCGCCGTTCGGCCCACAGTAAATCGGTTCGCCCGTAGCGGCGCCCATATCCCAACCGTCATGCTGTACCAGACCTTGATCCATATTTGGCAGCATATTGTAGCCACGAACCCACCAATAATTATCTTTCATCGGTGCTGGATAGAGATCGGTTGGCAGACCGAATGCGCTTGTTTCTCCGTCGTAAGTGACCAGATCTTCGCGTATCCAAACGGATTGTCCACCACTGCTAACCTGAAACCAGCGATACTGTTGTCCGGCATTTTCACGCTGGACTTGCAGGATGGGGTAACGTCCGTTGCGGTTGAGCAGCACACCGGTACGTGGGAAGGTGGTGCTTGGGCCGCTGCGCGTAGGTGCCGCGCCCATCGTCTTGATGATAGCGGTAGGTAGGTTGGTTGGCGGTGCCGGAACTGGCGCGACCGGTGCGGGCGCGGAAGGCTGCGGGAGCGGGGCCACAGGTGCCACTGGAGCAGCAGGCACTACCGGTGCCGGTACGGCCGGCGCGGTAGTGGTCACGGGTATAACGACCGGAACTACAACAACTGTTGGCGCTGGCGCGGCGGGTGCGGGTGGCGTAACCGGCATTACGGTTATAGGTGTGACGGGCTGTGTCGGTGTCGAGGGTAATGTCGGCGCGGGGGGTGCCGGGGCAGTTGGAGTAGCCGGTACAGGCGCAGCCGGGGCAGCCGGAATCGGTGCGACTGGCGCAACTGGTACAACACCAACTGGCGCGATGGGCGCGGCTGGGATGTTAGGGACGAATGATCGGATGAGATTTCCGGCTACTGTAGGGGTAACAATGACGCCATAACCGAAAGGCGTACCATCACCGCTAATGGTGAGCAAGTCATCACGCGACCAGCCGATTTGTCCGTTAGGGAATTGGAGGCGAAACCATTGGTAGGTTCTGCCCTGAATGTTTGTTCCCTGCTCATCGGGGCGCACTTCTAATACGGGTAAATTGGACGTACCGACCGCGATTTCAAATAGAGGCGGGTCGTAGCTCGTGCTGGGACCATTCCGCACTTTGACCGTGGGACGCGACGGGATACCACTAACGTAGGCTACTAATGGGTTCGACATCTTGATGCTCTCCTTCAGTTGCTAGATTGAGCATACAGCAACTACTTGTAACGAGCAACTTAACGAAGGGAAGAAGTAGGGAAATACAAATGGAATGAAACCACCGCCAAATAACGGCTGTTGACAAGAAGCTAATCGAATCACGATTCGATTTTTAGATGTTTTCGAGTACAATACTCGCTAAATAGCTATTGGAAGCATTCGAGGAGGTATTACCTTGCATGTCGTAGTTTTTACGCGGAGTACGCCGGATACAGCGGCGAAAGTTGAAGTGGGCGCGAACGGCGCAGTCGGTTGGGGCGACGCGGCCACAGTCGTCAATCCCTGGGACGAATATGCGCTGGAAGAAGGCATTGTGCAGGCCAAGAACGCAGGTGGCAAGGCAACCGTGATCGCCATCGGCCCCGAGTTCAATAACGAGTCGCTTAAGCACAGTTTGGCAATGGGCGTGGATGACGCCATTCGCGTCTGGGATGCTTCACTAGAAGGCACAGACAGTCTTGGATTTGCGACTGCTGCGGCTGCGGCGGTCAAGAAAATAGGCGATGTGGATCTGGTGATTTGCGGCAAGGAAAGCGTCGATGTTGGAACCGATCAGCACATTTATCAGACCGCCCGTAAACTGGGCTGGACCATGCTCAGTTATGTGTCCAAAATCATCGCGGTCGATTTCAACGCCAAGACCATTAAGGTAGAGCGTTTGTTGGAGCAGGGCAAGCAAACGGTGACCAGCAAATTGCCAGCGGTTATCAGCGTCATGAAGGACATCAATGAGCCGCGTTATCCGTCCTTTATCGGCATTCGCAAGGCATCCAAGGCCGTGATCCCCGAGTGGTCATTGGCTGATCTGGGTGTGACGCTGCCGCCAACACAGTCCAAAGTGACATCGTTTATGAATCTGCCGCCCAAGAATGTACAGGTCGAGATAATCGACGGCACGCCCGAAGAACAGGCGGCCAAGCTGGTTGACCGTTTGTTGGAAGAGAAGGTGCTGTAATTATGAGCGCAGTTTATGTATGGATCGAGACATTTAAAGGCAAGGCTCTCAACAGTAGTTGGGAAGCGTTAGGTGCGGGAAAAACCGTTGCCACAGCGTTGAACGTTCCGTTGACAGCTTTGGTTTTTGGCGAGAATGCCAGTGCCGTAGCCGTAGAAGCGGGAACACATGGCGCGGATAAGGCGCTGGTTTGTGAAGATGCCACGCTGAATGGCTTCCGTTTGGAGCCTTACGCAGCACTCTTGAGCAAATTAGTGAGCGACAATAAGCCCAAAGCGGTGTTAGCCATCGGGTCAGCACGCGGGCGTGAACTGCTGGCAGCATCAGCAGCCGATACCGACAGCAGCCTGATTACTGAGGCGACCAGCTTTGAAGTACAAGCCGATGGCGCCATTAAAGTGACTCGTCCGGTGTATGCCGGCAAGATTATCAGTGAAGCGGTCGGCAGTTCGGCGGGTACTCAATTCCTGACCCTGCGTGGACGCGCTTTTAAGCCCAATGAAGCGAACGCCGGAGCCAGTGCCGAAATCACGACCGTGCCAGCTGTCCTGGCAGAGGCCGATATTGCCACCAAGATCGAAGGCTTTGAAGAAGAAGTTGGTACAGTCAACCTGACCGACGCGGCGATTATCGTCAGCGGCGGACGAGCGATGGCGAACAATCCCAAAGATGCACCGGCAGGTGGGGATGCAGCCGTTTGGAAAGCCAAAGATGGTTTTGCCAATACGCTGCAACCGCTGGCGGATACGTTGGGAGCAGCCGTTGGCGCGAGCCGTGCAGCGGTAGACGCCGGTTATATCTCCTACGCCCATCAGGTCGGGCAAACAGGTAAAACGGTCGCCCCCGATTTGTACATCGCGGCTGGCATTTCCGGTGCGATTCAACATCAGGCCGGTATGCGATCCAGCAAGGTCATCGTCGCCATCAACAAGGACGGTGAAGCACCGATTTTCAAACTGGCGCGTTATGGCCTGGTTGGTGATCTGTACAAGATTGTTCCTGCCCTCACCGCTGAATTGAAAAAGCGTCTGGGGAAGTAACTGCTGCGAAAATCAGACTAAATCCGCATGAGTTCCCTCCTTCGTTTACGGGGGAGGGTTCGCATTTTTCCTGCCACTGCCCCCAACCCCGACCTATTTACTTCCCAACGCCTCAGTCATTTGCGCGATATGATTCAAATCATGCAGACCCATGTTGGTGGCCTGCTCAAGTACCGTAATCACGCCTGCTGCCGAGTGGATACCGCGCCGTGACCATTCTTCTTCTTGCAAGGGCCTCAGAAACGCGATGTGTTCCTTACGCAACTGTACAAATCGCTCGAACATATCTTGGATGTCCTGATGAGCGTAGTCGTGTAGTGTTGCCAGTCCATCGGGGTCGGATGACTCAAAAGATGGTTTATTTTCGCTGATCATGCGCTTGGCGCGGGTGAAAAAGATTTCTTCAAAATCGACCAAGTGACACATGACTTCGACTGCGTTCCAACCCTTAGCGCTGGGGGCCAATTGTTTGGCGCGCTCGTTGGTCATATCATGCAGAATGTATTTGAGAACCAGCGGTGTTTTTTCCATCGCCCGTAATGCCTTTTCGGCGGTAAACATTGCCATAATGCGTGAACTCCTTGAATAATACGAAGTGAATAACCATTTGCATTTGCTCCACCTCTGCCCTAAATATTGTATTTGCTCCCTTCCCCGTGCGAAGCCTCCTGTGGATGATACTTCGGGGGAAGGGCTGGGGTTAGGGGTGCTTCGGATGAGGGGGTTCAGACTTATTCCAACAGTTTCGGTTCATCGGCTTTACCCATGACGTTCATTTTGGGTGCGCCCGGTTTTGCGCTGGCAGCAATGATCCGGTCAAGTTCGCGCAGCCACTTTTGAAAGTCACCACGCCGTTTGTCTTCGGACGGCAGGTTGTTAAAACCCACGTCCATCAATCGCCGTGCAACCTCATGCTGCTTCTGCCGGTGATAAATCAAAGCCAGATAGTAGAGTGTCTCCGGTCGTTTGGGATCACCTTTATAAGCATCTGAAAAGTGGGCTAAGGCTTCCTCCATATTACCCGTTTTATAGGCGATGACACCACGACCATAGTGGGCCAACATTTCCTGCGGATACAGGCGTAACGCTTGTTGAAAATCAGCCTGCGCTTTGTCATCCACCCCATCTTCCAGATAGAACAATCCACGCGCGGCATAAAACTCGGCGCGGCGCGGCTGAAGGGCGATGGCGTCATTCATGTCATTGATAGCGGTGTCGTAACTGCGCTTACGAAAGGCTTCGAGTGCCTGTCGATAATATTCATCGGCCTCAAAACGGGCTGTCCCCAGGCGTCTTGTAAACTGTGCCATAAGCTGTTTCTGTCCTCGTTCTAGACTTTATTATCTTACAGAAAACTACCCGAATTCTCCACCGCTTCTCCACAATGACGCGTTACGCTAGGATAAGTGAAATCAGAATAGCGATCTAAATAACCGGATGTTTTGTGACGTGAGATGAGTATGAGATTAATTACCATTAAGATATTTCAGACTGTGAATTTCTTTTTACTTATTTCACAAAAGCAGACTTATGCTAGAAGTGTACATCGCAATACACATGCTGATCTGTAACATTTCTGAGCTGTGCTGGACTAGAGTTTAGACCTAAGGTGAATGCTAATGAGAACATTCCTTTTGAACTCAGAAAGATCTCCCCTGACCGGTATGACAGGTAATGTCAGCGTCCCCGAAACGGGCAAAGTACCGATGTCATTCGAAGTGTTGGATTTGGAAACGTTCACCCACTGCGCTCCGATCTTGCTCAGTGATGATGAACCCCAGATCACACGCCTCTATGAAGTGTTGATGTCACGGCTGCGGCTGCGAACAGTTTCGGTTCCTGATGGCAGCGCTGCCATGGAATATATGCTCAAGAAGCCGGTATCGTTAGTTATTTCCGAGGCCGTGAAGCCTCGCGTGACGGGCATTGATCTGCTCAAGGCGTTACGACAGGACCTTACCACCCGCGACGTACCTTATATCATGATCACCGCCACTCCGGATTACGAATCGCGCTTAGCCTTCAATGCCTTGGGCGGTAATGCTTATCTGACCAAGCCGCTTAATACTCCGCAGTTCACACAAACGGTCGTGCAGTTGCTCAGCGCACAGCTCTCCACTGAACCCGCACAGTAAGCCGCCAAAACCTTACATCATTGATCACAATCTTGAACGTTGTGATGCTCAATTAGCATCATAACGTTTTGTTTTCCAGCATCTTAAGCGCCGGTTGCGAATGTTATAATAGCCCCACATTCGAAAGTATGACGTGTGGGGGTATGACGTGCTGCAAAATATTCAGCGACTGCCGCGTGGGCAGCGCCTTTTGATTTTCGCCCTGATTTTCGGTGGCGGTCTGTTTGTGCTGGTCGCCATTACTGTGCTGCTGATTCGGGGGACGTTGACACCGAGCGAGCGTTCTATCGCCCAGTCGCTCAGCGCGGACATTACCGTGAAACAATTCGCGGCATTGCCAGACGATGACGCCTATCCAGCCGCATTGGCTGTGGCAGCCGATGGGCGGGTATACACCGGCAGTTATAAGACCGGTAAGTTGTGGGTAATTACGCCGCAGGGCGAAGTGAGTACCGTCGCCACCAAAGGCGAAAAACTGAATGCCATTACCGGACTAACCGTTGCACCAGATGGCGCGCTGTATATCGTCGATCAGACGGATGCCGATCCGCGCACGGACGGCGGCAGTGTCGAACGCATGGCGGCTGATGGCACAGTGACCGCTTTCGCCAATATCACAGATGCCAAAGGCTTCGTTAGCCCCGATGACGTGACGCTCGATGCTGCTGGCAGTGTCTATGTGAGTGATCGGGCACGGGCCGAAGTCTGGCGCTTTAATAACGATGGCACGGGTGGCGTGGCATGGTGGACTCCGCCCAAACTGGATGGTGTTGATCATTATGCGCCCACCGGATTGGCTTATGATGCTGTTAACAATGCCATTGTGATTACAGACAGTATCAACGACACGCTTTATCGTGTGCCGGTTGCTGCGGCGGATAAGAGCGAACTGCTGTATTGGCATAAGGGACGTGCTAATCCACCGGGCTTTGATGGGCTGACCGTGACACCGCAAGGGGTGATTTATCTCGCTGCTCTAGGCCAGCGTGGCATCGCACGGCTTGAGGGTGAAACACTCATTTATGTCGCTGGATTGTTTCGCGGGCCGAGTGACGTGGATTACGCCGCGCCGGATAAGCTGTACGTCACCAATTGGGATCAATTCTCGCTGGCCGTGACCGCCTCCAAACCCAGCTTGCCCTTTGCCTTGGACGTGATTCACTTTACGGATGGCAAGGCCACTCTCACCCCGTAAGCCGATTTGCTTTTGCCATAGCCTTGATTTGCACCGTATGGGAGGACCGATGTATCCTCCCGTATTTATTTCTATTTTCTACCTCGGCCATTGATACTCATCCCCAATTTGAGATAAAAATACCTGTATATTCATAGACACTTTATATTAGTTTGATCTCTCAGCTCGGGTCGCCTGCTCTGCGGCTATGATTGCCCCAATTTACGTTTTCTAAGCTGCCCAACCAGTTCGTCAAGTGGAATGGCCGCTGCCTGTGCGGCTTGCTCTTGAGACTCAAAATGCTTTTCAATAGCCTCTTGATAGTCGTAGTAATAACTTAAGCAGGCCAAAACTTCGGCACGGCTCAGGTTGTATTGTTCCATCACCTCTTCAACTGTTGCGCCCGTTCCATCAAGTAAGCGGCTGATAACCATCTTGACTTTCGTCTGTCGTCCGCTGATTCGTGCCTGACCTTGACGGATTTCAATATGTTCAATTGGCGGATAATTAACCTGTTGCATTCACTTACCTCACAATCTCAATGAGCTTATTGTACACATCGGTTTCAACAGTTCCCGCACTGTCGGCAATTAGACCGTGCCATTCTGCAAGTTCCGTTACCAATTTTCCGACATTTCCTTGAAATTTACGGCTAAACAATACAATTCCGCAGTGACGCAGCCCATCATGCAGCCATTGGCTGTGTAGTTGTACAAAATCCAAATCGTGCGAAACCAGTGTGCATCCCTGTGACGTTGCATACTCCAGATGCTCCACATCTTCAACTTCTTCCAACCCGATATCTTCACAACGAATGACTTCAATACCTTGTGCGCGAAGTTGTACAGCAACAGCCTTGGGGACATGTGTATCGGTGTAAAATTTGAGTGGGTTCATAGCTTAAATTATGCCATAAACAGTTTGATTCTGCGCCTCCTCCAATGACCCTCATCCCCGGTTCGAAATGAACGAGAACAGCCTGTCAACAACAATCGCTCTCGTAGGAACATGGCATGACGTGTCCGTCGCTCATTTCATATTCACTTGCTTCATTGTCGGACGTTTTTTCTAATTGCCTCGATCTTGGCGGCTTAATTGCATTTTATTATGTCCTACATTTAAATTTTTAAACCCGCTCTACCGAATTCCAACCACTCACCAACCGCCTTAATAATCCCACTCCCTCAAAACGGTTAATGCCACCACCGCAAAAGAGTTACAAAATGGTCTTCCAAATGGTAACCCATTCCTTCTCTACCTCGACTATGATATTCATAGGGATCGGTAGGGGTTTGGCGTTGACAAACCCTCTTTACGCCCAAACGCAGCTTAACATCCACATCCACGCGCAACCCGCAGAAAAATCCGTGTCGCCTGTGCTGCTTTCGCCGCTTTTGCCGCACGTTCTGCATGGGCAACCTTGGCAATAAATCTCACATTTGCCATTGCCGAAATTGCGACCGAAGGGAGTCCTGTGGGCTGCCAAATTTGCCAGGTGGTCAATTCCAAGCTGATTCGATCTGTGTGCATTTTGCGAATGATGTTCCAGTTTATCTCTCGGTATGGGTATGCAAATGATGGTTCTCGATCAGCCATTTCCAGACAACCGCCAGCGCCAGCACATCATCCCGTTGATACTCACAGGCATTGACGATATGCTGCGTTTCACCGGACATCAACCATTTGCGGTAATCGGTTTCAGCAGCCCACCACTCGGCATAACCCTTCCAGCTAAAGCCGAAATAGGCCGCCACCTTCTTGATCGAGTAGCTGCGCAGCGGCAGCCGTACCGTATTGACGAATGTGCCGTGTAGATCGTGCATTCGCCCTAAAAGCGCATTTTTGACGGCATCCGGAGCGGTAGCCCGCATCACGCCGGCATCGAACCCCGACCAGTGATAAATCGGTTTGTCATCCACACCGACACTTTCATGAAAAACTTCCCACGCCTCATCTTTATCCCGCACCGTAATCAGTTCCCCAATCGGCGGCAGCATCACCCGTTGCTGGGGATAATCCGGTGCGACAATAGCGATCTGGCTGTTGCCTGCCTCATCCGACCAGCCGAGCGACCAGGGCATTCCATCACCACCGGGCAAAGCCGCCGTTTCAAGGTCGAACATCCAGCCGCCTTGATGCAGCACGTCCGGCATCGCGTTCACCCAAACGGGGCGATCTTCCACAAAGGCAAGGGCATTGGCGCGGTGTGAAGCCGCCGTCTTTTTGATGCCTTTGAACCGCTGAAGTTCTTCTATCGACAGGGCTGCAAGCTGCTGCAAACTGGTGATGCCACCGCGTTCTAAATGTTTGCGGGCTTGGCTGTTCAGGCGCGGCAGCAGCGATAAATCAAGGTTGCTTTTGGCAACATCCATGCAGGCGTTGTACCACGGACATTCTTTGCAGTGTGCCACCAGGTTAACCGGCGGCGCATCCTCTTTGGTCAGGACGGTATAGGCGCGGCGCAGCATCAATTGAAGGTGAGCAGGATTTAAGATGTGTTGAATTACGTAGCGTGGGTGATTTTGCGCGTCCGAACCCAACCAGAAATAACCCCGCAGCTTGGCTTCCTGCATGTTTTGTAGAATATTCAGGTAGAAATCGAGTTGGAGTTCATCGCCTTTACCAATCGCCAGATATTGCTTAATTTCAACTGGCTCGTACAGGTGACTTTCAGTATTTCGCGTCAGGCGATCAACCCGCCCCCGTAAGCTGACTTCCACACCACTTTCGAGTTCGTATCGAGCTTCGATATACGCGCCGATGATCACGCTCACTTCGTCGTACATCAATTCGTTGGTGAGCGTGACGCCATCATCCCATGTAGCCACCGGCATGGTGTCAATATTCGGGCTGGCAACCGATTGAATGGCCTTTTCATGGGCGACTCCGTAAAGCGCACCGATGGGCGTAACCTCCTGCTGATCTGTTTTTGTGCCGAAGGTATCCAGCCAACCGCGCCGTTCGCAGGTGACAAGGTTGCGGAGGAGGGTAGGGGTGATCAAAATGGGCTGGGACATAATGCTATCTTTATCCGCGAAGTTCGCTTCAATAATTGCGAGGAATTTGTATACGATCAGGATATACTTGTTTGAGGCTGATTTGCAAGGGCAAATGTTCTTATAAATTGCAAATATTAACCCCGGGAAAGTTTGACGATATTATGCCGATAGAAGCTGTGGTTTTCGATATGGAAGGCGTGTTGATGGATTCCGAGCCTTATTGGAAGGTAGCACGCGAAGGATTTGCGAGCGCAATTCATAAACCCTGGTCGATGGATGATCAACGCGCCTGTATGGGGCGCAATACGGTCGAGTGGGCGCAGGTGATGAAGGATCGTTTGGCGCTGGACTGGTCATTGGATGACATCATCCGTGATGTGATTGGTCGCGTATTGGCTCAATATGACGAGAAGTTACCGCTGCGTGAGGGAGCAATTGGGGCAGTCGAACGGATGGCCGCGCGTTACAAAGTGGCGTTGGCTTCCGGTTCACCGACAGCCGTGATTGACCACGCGATGGATGGCAGTGGACTAGGAAAATTGCTGAAAACGCGTGTGTATGGCGATACCATCACCAATGGCAAACCTGCGCCGGATATTTACCTGGAAGCGCTGCGGCTGTTGGATGTCCTCCCCGAAAACTCGGCTGGAATTGAAGACTCATCCGCTGGTGTGCGCGCTCTCCATAACGCAGGTATGTTTGTGATTGCTGCGCCCAGCGAAGGCTTTGATCTGCCGCCGGATGTATTGGCCTTGGCCGATCATGTGGTGGCACACATGGACGAAATCACAGCGGCTGTTGTTGATGCGCTAGTCCAGTAAGTTGATTCGAGGCTCATAGCGCTTACCTGATGGGGTATTGTACTGCATTTGCAGACATGAAATTCGCCAGTACCGCTGTCAATCGTAATCGAAATCTGTTTGTGTTTTCGTTTCTTCTCACGAAACTTTTTACACTTTTAACCTTAAAATGCACACATTGCATAAAAGCTTGTGTAATGTATGGTCGCTTTTGCGGTACTATAGTGCTATTGACGCCGAATCAATTATCGATCTGGCTACTTCAAGCGGACGTAATCGAGACAGTTTCTATAAGTATCGCAATAGGGATTGCAAATGCCGATTCACCTTACATGGGGAAATGATGACCATAGATTAATCATTGTCCGTTTTGTATCACCCTGGAACGCGAATGAACTCATTGGCATGATTGATGAAGGCGTTCGTTTGTTGAAGACCGTTCCCTATACAGTCGATGTCATCGTTGATTATCATGAAGCAGCTATGCAGATCCCAACGCAGTATTTGCAGGCTGTACGTCGGATCAAAGAAATTGGGCTTTTGAATCGTGGCACAATGGTGATAGTTGGTGCGCCGTATTTTATTCGAACACTAACTAAATTTGCACAGGAAATTGCGCCTGTCGCTTACTCTAACCTGTATTTTGTCCCGAATGTCAACGCAGCATACAATTTATTGTCCGAAAAGAATCAAAATAGAGCCTGAATTATTTAGGCTCTATTGATAGTGATTACCTAAACAGTTCCTACTGTAGTGCGCTGCCTGCCGAGATGGTGAGGCCGCGTTCTTTGGCGACTTTCTTCACATACTCATCGGCACGATAGGCGGCCAGCGGGTTAGGGTCTAGACCTTTTTCGGTACGTACTTGCATCAGCAGCGGACGGATATCGGTGTCAAAAGCATCCACCATCACCTGCTGCGCGCCCAACACATCACCTGCTAATTGCAATTCACCCAACTTTTTATAGTCAACAATCAGCGCGCGGGCATATGCCGTTTGGCAGTTGAGGACACTGAGGAGCATCGCTTCCAATTTCGGCTCGATGTTATGACTTTGGTCAATCATATAGGCCACGTTTTCAGCACGTTCTCCGGCTTGCACCAATTCCGTGTAAATCTCAAACAGTTCATAAGGATTGTTCGTGCCGACAATCAAGTCGTCATCCGCATAACGGCGTGCATTGAAGTGGAAGCCGCCCAAACGTCGCTCATCCAACAGGAATGAGACAATGTGAGCAATGTTTGTTCCCTGTGCATGATGTCCGGTATCAACCAGTACCTGTGCCTGCGCGCCGCACTTGAGTGCCATGGCGTAGGCCATGCCCCAATCCGCCAGATCGGTATGGTAGAAAGCGGGTTCGAAGAATTTGTACTCGATCAACATGCGGCTGCCGGGGGGCAGGTACTTATAGCTTTCCATCAATCCTTGTTCCAAACGATGTTTCCGTTCCCGAATGCTGTCTTGTCCGGCGTAGTTCGTGCCGTCAGCGAACCATAGGCTGAGCAGTTTGCTGCCCGTTTTCCCCATGATTTCGCAGCATTCAATCATATGCCCCATCGCTTCTTCACGGATGGCCGGGGAAGGGTTGGTGAGGCTGCCCAATTTATACTGGTCGTCCTGAAAAAAGTTGGGATTCACGGCGCCGATAGCGATGCCCTTTTGCTTGGCATACTGTCCCAATGCATCATAATCATCTACCTTATCCCAGGGAATATGGATGGCGATGGAAGGTGCAATCCCACTGAGCTTGTGAATGTACGCGGCGTCGTCAATTTTTTCATAGATGTTGCGGGCGGCACCTTCCCATGCAAAAACCTTGAAGCGCGTACCACCATTGCCATAACCCCATGATGGAGTTTCGATATGTTGCGCTTTAAGCTTGGCTTTTACGTCCTCGACCGATATACCTTTTGCCGCTAGCTTATCTGCCAGACGGTCATAATCAGCTTTGAAATCCATAAAACTTGTCCTTTCACATAAAAATTCTGTAGAATAGGGGAGTTCCATTTATTTTCGTTCTCTTTCAAATTAATGTTACCCAAAAGTAGAGCTAAATCAAATGATAAATGCCCTTTTTTTACAGGAACGTCGTCAGCTTATTTTGGATGACTTGCGGCGTGACGGTCGTGTGAGTGTCAAAACCTTAAGCGAAAAGCTAAAGGTCAGTGAGGTGACGATCCGGCAGGATCTTCGTGCGCTGGAGGATGAAGGTATCCTCGAACGCACTTACGGCGGGGCTATGCTGCGTACACCCAGCACCACTGCTGCCGAATTGTCGTTTGACATTCGCCGTCGCAAACATAAGGGCGAGAAGGATGAAATCGGTCGCTGTGCTGCCGCGCTGGTCAAAGATGGTTATGGTATCGCACTTGATTCGAGTACCACGACTTTTGCCATGATTCCTTATCTCAAACGCTATGATGGGCTGACCATCGTCACCAACAGCCTTGTAATCGCCCAACAATTTTTAGACTCGCCGCGTATTCGGGTGCTGCTGCCCGGTGGCACACTGCGACGTGATTCGATTTCCGTTGTAGGCAACCCCGGTTCGCTGCCGGACATTAATCTCAATCTGGGCTTTTTTAGCGCACAGGGGGTTACTTTTGACGCGGGCATCACGGAGATTGGTCCAGATGAAGCTGAAATGAAGCGGGCCTTGATGAGTCGCTGTATCACAAAGGTGATCACTGTAGATGCTAGCAAATGGGGTAAAGTCGCGCCGTACACTTATGCGGCCGCGCGCGACATTGCGCGTATTATCACCACCCCCGGTGTACCTCATGCGGAGGCGCTGCCGTTCCAAAAAGCAGGCATCATCATAGAAACGGTAAATGATTTTTAGAGGCGTTGCGTTTACGGTTTACGCGCGATAATGAGCGTAGTGAAGTTGAACGGCCAGGGAAGGACGAGCTTAAGAAGTCCGCCTAAAGCTTCAGCTAAACCGCTGGTCTGATAGTAGCCTTTTGCACGGAATGGTCCCCCTAATCCCCACAAAGTATATGAGTGGCTGGTGGGTATGACCTGTTCCAACCTAAAGCCCACGCTGGTTACATTCTGGCTAAGTACCTCGCGCGTGTAAGTGCTTTCAAAAAAGCTGTCATCATTTAGAACTGTAGTACCTTGCCGTTTGCGCCGCCATGCCACGAAGCGGTTAACCACATTGGGGTAGGGAATCGTCAACACCAGAATGCCCCCGGGTTTCAGAACACGAAAAGCTTCTGCTAGAGCCGGTTTCATCCCATGCTCAAAATGTTCCAAAACACCGAACGATAGATAACTATCCAACGAATTCGTGGCATGGGGCAGCGTGTGAACATCGCCGACTAACAGCGGCAACGCTGGATCATAGGCGTGTGATGTGCGGAGGGCATTCTCGGCGTAGTCCAGACCAACCACGTTATAGCCCATTTTCTTTAAGGTAATAATAACAGCGCTAAGGCCGCTGCCTGCCTCCAGATGAATGCCATCTTTTTTAAGATAGGGAGTATAAGCGTCCAGTGTGGCTTTTGCCCGCGTGACCTGCATCAGTTCCAGTTCTCGGTCTACCGAGGCGCTGTCCCAGATATTTTCCCAGGCGTTACGTGTCGTATTATAGCGAGAGCCGAATTGAATAGGTTCAGTCATCGTGATCGACCGTTTATTTTATAGGCGAAATTCAAAGTGTCAGTCTACAAGGAAGCGGATGGAGTTGCCAGTCTTAAAGCGTACTGCGCTCTCCACGCCAGCGTTGAGCAATGCCCATAGCAAAGCGGGTGGGCACGACGAGTATGCGAAGTAGAGTTGCCGGTATACTTCCATAATATTTACGACAGAAGGTCAATAAATCTTCAAAATAGATGTGCGATGCCAATCGCCATACCTGGCTGGTGCTGGCGCGTTCTTCATGCAGCAGCAGTGCCTCACCCACAAAATGAATCGCGTAGCCCGCATCAATGATTTTTTTACACAGGTCATCCTCCGTAAAGTACAATTTGAGGCCCTCATCGAAGCCTGCAATTTTCTCGACGACTGATCGGGGACACAATAGATTCGAGCCGGGGCCAACTTCAATCGGACGGGCGCTTGCTCGATCCCATCCGGTATACCACATATGCTGCCGCCGTCGATCTCGCCACGGCTGGAATAAAACACCCAGAAAAGTATAACCGAGCAGGAGATCAATATAAGCTGGAACACGTGAACAGGTTTGTTGTAATCCACCGTCAGGATATTCCATGCGGCATGTAACGGCTCCTACTTGCGGATGTGCTTTTAGGTAAGTCAGCATGGTTTGGAGTCCGTTGGGTTGCAGGCGTGTATCCGCATTCAGAATGTAGACGGTATCCGAAGTTACTTGTTGGAATCCGATATTGTAGCCACCACTAAACCATGTGTTGTGACCGGGTTCAAGCAAAATGGCTTCTGGCATGACTTCCCGCACCATTGCCGCACTGTTATCTTTGGAGGCGTTATCGACAATGATGACTTCAATATCCAGTGTGCCGCGCTCGGCTTGAATGGATTGAAGACAGCGCCGCAGAGGTTCGTGGGTGTTGTAATTGACGATAACGATAGACACATCAGGCATGGTGTGGGCTAACCTTGAGGTTGCTAAGGGGATTCATACAGTACCGACAAGTTCTTCCAAACGCAGCACACGCTGGTCATAAGTATGATGGGCGTAAACATGTTCCCGGGCTTGTCGGATGATGGCCTCACGTTCACTGTCGTGGTCGAGATAGTAGCGTATTTTACTGCGCAAATCATCAAGGTCTTTATACGTGACGATGGTTTCGCCATCGGTGAACCACTCCTGCACACCCGGCAGGTGATCCGCGATTTGGAATGCACCGACCGCAGCCGCCTCAAACAGCCGCATATTGCCACCATAACGCATAAAATCCCCGTGAGTATTGATGGTTATTTTTGCAGCGGAAAGCACTTCTAGCATGTCTTCGCCCAGCGCCTCGCCCCGCACAAACGGACGTAATGATGCAGGAATATCGTGTACACTCCATACGCCAAGGTCAAAATCATACAAAGCTTCCAGTGCTTGAATACGCTGGCTGTAAAGATGATCAGGAATAAGCGTCCCGACAAAAGCCACGTCACAGGTGAAGGCTTTGCGCTGTTCGTCGCTAAGGGTGTAAGGGTGATGGAAATCGGGATCGCAGGCCACAATCGGCATACAATCCATGCGATGCGCCCCTAATTCCAGCCATTGGATACCATGATAATAATCATTGACCAGTACAAGGTCGTATAGACGAGCTGCTTTCCGTTCGATAGCCCGCGAAAATACAATCGGGGATGTACCGGTTGCGTAAATGATTTTGCAGCCCGTTTCAGTTTTGATCTGCGCCAAGGTGCTGGCGGTTATGACCGTGTTGTCGCCCACCATCCATAACCAATCGGGGCGAATGGTACGGGCTTTTTCAATCAGATGTTGATTGCGTAGGCGATAATCAGGATTAAACTCAGGCGGTATGCGATGCGAAATAGCGGTTGCCATTCGCGCTGGCGTCCAACGGTTTGTGAAGCGCTGCGACTTCAACTCACCGCCCCACGCCGGCAGATTGCGATAAAACACATCGACTACATGTCCGCGTTTGTTGAGCGCTTTCTCCCAGAAGTGTTGGGCGGCGCTGGTTGGGAACAGCGGTGGCTTTTGTCCCGGTGGAGTGGCAGCAATAGCTGCTTGCAAGACTTCGGGGTGATGCAGAGCGGCAACGAATAAGATTCGCATGAATTTACAGCGGCTTGTCGCTAAGTAACATCAATCTTAGGCTACCCGCCGAAACCACTGACAACTTTTTCCACGCCGCGAATGGCTAAAATCTTATTGGCGAGGTCTTCAATATTCTGCGGTGGTTCGCCGGATAGGATGACGACACCGTGACGGATGTTGGCCTGTACACCCGCCGGAATAAGCGAACTGAGTTCTATGCGTATGGCTGTATCGTCATGTAAATTTTCGGCATTTACCGATTTTACGCCTTCGATGCTGGTCAAGCGGGTCAGAAAAAAGCGGCGTGTATTGGTGGTCATGACATGTCCGCTAATGGTGACTGCGCCGTCCTGGACGCTGACCTGTATAGCATGACGATCATTGGCAAGCGGAGGATAGGTGGCAAGCAGGTGATAAATGTCCTCAAGGATCGAGGTGTCATCGCGTTGGGAGATAACAATGGGTTCGGACATAGTAGTTTGCTCCACAGGCAATGTAATAGTTAGAGTATTTTAATTACATCAATACTACAATTAGACTCTATTCAAGGGCTGTCGTCAAGCCATGAGCGTACACGTTGTAGCCAATCGGTGGAACCAATTGGAATTCCGGTAGTAAAGGCTAGTATGCGTTGAGCAATTACTGTTTCGTCGCCATGATCACCTTCTGCCAGAAACAGTAAGTAAGGTGCATACTGCTCATCACCGACGAAGGCCATATCAAGTGCTGCACCGAGGGTGATGCGAAGTTCAGCATTGGCCTTCTCATTAGCGATCTCTAGAAACTCGGCTGTGGTCTGCCAACCGCCCAGGGTACTCATATCGGCATCAAGTGAAGTAACAAACGTTAACCCTAAGCCTGTGAGTACGGCTTCACTCTCATGCACAATTCCCTCTAACGCTCCCACTAATTCGAGGCTGCGCTGCGGAATCTTACCCTCAACGCGCTCGGTTGCCAGCCGGTTGGCTTCCGCATCAGTCAGTCTAAAGCCTTGCGTACCCAACGGACGTTTAAGCTGGCGCAGCAGGACACTCAGTAGGTCTTGCATGGGTGCATTGGCAAACGTATGAGCGCGGTCAGTCGGTAGCATGAACATTATCCTTTGCTTTGTGTTTGAGTATAAAAGGCTGTCTCCTTTTTGCAAACTGCCTTCAAGAGAATCAGGTTGACCAAACGGCCTATATTTCTGCTGCCTACCACGCTCATTTAATCGCCTTGTGAAGGTTCTACACTACGAAGTAATCGAGTTAATCACAATAGATGAGGTCGTGTGTAATCTTGGCCGAGATGATTAATAATACGAATTTGCGTTATGTTTCTGATGATGCAGTCGGCTTTACCCGCCGGAAAAAAGGCAGCGGATTTGTTTACCTGGATACTAAAGGTAATGTGATACACGACAAATCCACGCGCGAATGGATTGAATCGATTGTGATCCCTCCGGCGTGGCACGAAGTGTGGATCAGCCCACATAAGAATGGTCATATCTTGGCAACGGGACGTGATAGCAAAGGCCGCAAACAATACCGCTACCATCCCCGTTGGAACAAGATGACCAGCCAGGAAAAATTCGGCTTACTGTATAAATTCGGTAAAGCACTGCCACATATACGTGAGGTTACCGAAACTCATTTAAGGGAACACAGTCTATCGCGGCAGAGGGTGTTAGCGACCATCGTTCGTCTGCTGGAAAAAACCCTCATACGCATTGGAAATAGCGAATATGTCGAAGCCAATGACTCGTATGGTCTGACGACGCTTCAAGATAACCACGCCCAAATCAAAGGCGATAAGGTTACGTTTGAGTTTGTGGGCAAAAGTGGGAAAGAACACGAAATTACGCTGGCAGATAAACGACTCGCGAAGATCGTCAAACAATGTCGGGATATTCCCGGTTATGACCTGTTCCAATATTATGATGAAAACGGCGATCATCAGACGATTGGTTCAGCGGACGTAAACGCCTACCTTGAGGAGATTTCTGGCGAACCGTTTACCGCCAAAGTCTTTCGTACATGGGGTGGCTCGGTATTGGCGATCAAATATTTATGTGAGGAATGCGACGACGAACCGAGCGATAAAATCTGCCGTGATTGTGTGAAGCATGTGTCCGAGTTATTGGGTAATACCCGGTCAGTTTGCGTGAAGTACTATATTCACCCGTTGATTATGAAAGCCTACTCGGCAGGCAAGCTTGTCCCCATGTATCAGCACTTTCGCGCCAGCCGATCACCATTTGGACTATCGCCAGAAGAACGAACGTTGATGGAGTTGATTAACGAAAAAGCCCGGATACCGTAGATAGTTCAGGCGGTACTGATCACGACGATAGGTGTGGTAGAAGGCGCTTCGCTGCCGCCTCTAGGTTCTACCGAGACGCCGAAGGCCTTGTAATCCAGCACATTTTTAGCCAGCGGCACAGCTACATAGTAAATCGAGTCGGATTGAGTGAACGGGAATAACCCGCCGCTGTGGGCGCCGCTGTCATCAATAAGCCACAACTGGAATGTGCGATCCGATTGAAGGGCAGGTAAGCGAGTCATACGGATGACAGCCTGCGAACCATCAGGCGAGGCTACCATTTCACCGGTAGGAGTCGTACCATCCGGACCGGGAATGGGCATTGTTTTATAACCGGGCATAGCTTTGATTTGGTTATACAGTCTTTCAGCCGGATTGCGATTTAGGTAGGCTATTGCACCGAAAACAATCGCAATAATAGCAGCGGCTGCCAGCAAAGGTAGCCAGATGCTCGGTCGGCGGCGCTGAGTGGGCTTGGAGACGGATGGCACTGCTTGTACGGGACGATTCGCCGCCAAACGCTTCCGCAGATCATCCTGAAGATGTGCCGGGGCGCGTCGTGCAGGTGTTGCCAATATCAAGTTGGTCGTGATGTCCTGATACTCAGCCAGGATCTGCTGGGCTTCGGCATCACTTTTCAAAAGCGCCTCAACCTGAAGTTTTTCATCAGGTTCAAGTGCTTCCAAAGCATAAGCCGGTATCAGGTCAAGGAGTTCGTTTCTGTCCATCTTTATTTACATCAATGAGTGCGCTCAGATCGCACATTACTTGAGAATTACTTTAGTGCTGCTGACATTTCAATAGCATAACAATTCTTACGATTAATTTTGCTTCTTTGGATTTATTGGCTCATCATGGTTCCATGCAGATCGTAATTTCTGCATTCCTAAACGGATACGTGTTTTAACAGTCCCTAGCGGAATATCCATTGTTTCGGCGACATCGTTATGGGACATACCGTAAAAATAAACTAACTCGATCAATTCGCTTTGATCCGGTGGCAGTTGACCCAAAACCGACTTCAGATTTCGGCGCAAATCACTTCCACCATCCACCGATAATATATTTTCCCACAGCCCGGGATCTTCGTCCATAAATAGCATACCGGACTTTGGCTCACGGCGTTGACGCAAGCGAAGCACATCAATTGCCAAACGGCGTGTAACCGTTAGCAACCATGTTGTAAAACGTCCTTTTTCTGGATCATAACTATAGGATTTATTCCACAGCCGCATGAAGGTATCTTGAGTCACTTCTTCAGCCGCCATTTGGTCATTTAGGACGCGGTAAGCGACTGAAAACACAAGGTTCGCGAATTGGCTATGAAGTGTTAAGAGTGCATCCTCATCTCCGGCTTGCACCCGTTTGAGTAACATTAACTCGGTGGATTGGCTCATGCGGCCCTTTTCCCGCTGGTTGGAACGCACAGGTAGTATAGCATACGTTGGAAATTGCGTAATCATAGGTACTCGAATGAACTAATAATACTATAGTCTCATTGTGTGATGATTCGCATCCTCCGTACAGTTCAAAAGCTGTTCAACTTATGTTCATTTTGCTGAAAGCGCTAGTGACAATTTACGGAAAAGAAAACCATTGTGTGCGTGACACAAGTCAACAAGAATTCATCGAGGTTATATGGAATGCGATTACAGCCGTGTCCGGGGGTGTAATATTATGGCTCAGCCTTCCCTCATATAAGCAATATAGCTGAACGCTGCCTTTATTAACTAGGCCACTCAGCCTATCCCTCGTAGGAGATGCCCTAATACGGTTGTGTTCAGCAACAGTGATTATTATCGGTTTGGCAGGCCGGGATAATCCAAAAACATCACCTCTAAAGCCAACCGCAGATTGAGATTGGTCGTTAGGTTACTGAGTAGCGTGCGTGTGGCTTGTAAAGCGGTCAGTGTATCATCGGCTGAAGTATGACTGGCGATTTGTTCCAACGTAGCCCGTCGGTCGATGTTGGCTGGATTGTCGCCAATGCCCTGACATAACAGCAAGACATCCCGCCAATAACTTTGCCACAATTCCAGCAGTGGATATAAGGCGAGCTTGTCTTTGCTCAGATCTTCAGCGATTTCAAAGCGTTTAGCACGGTTCATCGGCACCAGATTTTCAAGTAGGTTGAGCGCTTCCGTCCGTTGGTCGAGTATCGACGGTTCCGCCAAAACTTGCATAACCCATCCCATTCGCCCGCCGCTTAAGCGTGCCAACAAATCAGCTTGGTCTTCTGCAACTTGCTTATCCCGCACCAATACGTCATAAACAGTTTCGGTAGGCAGCGGGCGTAGATGAATCACTTGACTGCGGCTGGTGATAGTGGGTAATAGTGATTCAGTCGATGGCGCGAGCAAAATGAGTAGGGCTTGGGGTGGCGGTTCTTCGAGGGTCTTGAGCAGCGCATCTTGTGCTAGGGGGCGCGCATGGTCGAAGTCACGCAAAATGGCGATCCGGTAGCGGGCTTCATAGGGCTTAAGGGCGATTTTACCCGTAACCGAGCGAATTTCTTCAATTTTAAGTGCGCCTGTCGTTCCATCGAGTTCCGAATAGATAATGTCGGGATGGTTACCGCTGGCGATTCGCTTGCAACTGCTGCACTGTCCACAGGGGCGTGCAGGCTCATCTTCATGCGTGCAGTTGAGTGTCATGGCAAGTGCGCGAGCCAGAGTTTCTTTGCCAATTGATTCCGAACCGACGATCAAATAAGCGTGGCGAATACGCGCGTTAGCGATGCTTTTGCGGAGGTGTTCAACGGCCCAATCGTGCCCGTAGATGGGCCAATGATGATGTGTCATGTCGCTCATTATACTCTGTACCAATAAAGATTACGTTTCGCATGTCATAGCAGATGTAAAATTAGAATAGGTTAGTGTTACTACAGGAATGATGTGAATAAACAGTCGCCCCTTACTTGGTTTAAACCCCTGTCCCAATTATGGCAGCGATTGACCACCCCGGCCATAACCGTGAAGGATATGGATGAGCGCATTCGCTCCCGTTTTTTGGCGCAGCTGTTTTTGCTTGTATCGCTCATTATCACAATCGTCCTCACGCTGCGGTTTATCCTTTTACCCGATGTTCCAAACATTGAACTGCGTCTGATTGTCACATGGATGACCGGTGGGCTGCTGCTGGTATCGTACACTGCCGTTCGTAAGGGATATACCATCATTGCTGGGATGGTGTTGGTGGTTCAGTCCACCGTACTGGTATTTGCCTTAGCCGTCCTTGGTGTGACCCTGGCAGCTTATCAATCTACTCTCACGTTCCTAGTACTCATCATTCTGTTTACCAGCCAGTTTTATACCATTCGTTTTACCTGGATGGTAGCCGCTGTTCATCTCCTGATAATGCTGTTACTACCTTCAATTATACCGTTTCTAACCCTCGAACAAATGCTCAAAGGTCCGATTGCTTTTTATCTCGTTACGGTGGCCGTAGCAATGGTTTTCTCCTATTATCGCTTCCGTATTGAGGATGCGCGGCGCAGTCAACTGGCGGAAAGTGAATCGCGCTTCAAGATGGTGTCGGATTTAATCCCAAATTATGCTTTTAGCGTCTCGGTCGAGAAAAACGGTTTGGTCCGCAATGAATGGGTGACCGAGAAGTTTACCCAGCTTACAGGATACAACGTTGCGGATATTGATAATGGACTCACCGAAAAGCTTTTTCATCCTGAGGATGCGCTGCGTTTTGCTGAAAGTATTCGGCAAGCTTATCAGGGGCAGTCCTCGGTTGATGAATACCGAATTTTCACAAGTACAGGCGAATTGCGCTGGATAAGATTGAGTCGCAATGTGGTGTGGAACGCAGCCGAAAACCGTATGGCCCGTTATTACGGTGTGGCGCAGGACATCACAGCCCAAAAACAACATGAGGCCCAAGAACTGAATCGAGTTGTAGAAGGTGAACGATCCAAGCTGATACGGGATTTTGTCACCGCCTTTTCCCATGATTTCCGCACGTCATTAGCAACCATCGAAACCAGTCGCTATCTGGCAGATCGCTTGATACAGAAGTCACAGTATGAACCTGCAATTGCTAAGCTTGGTTCAATCCGTCGGTCGGTGACGCATATGAGTACGCAGCTAGAAAACCTGAATGCGATTGCGACATTGACCAATTTGCAGCGCTATCCAGTTGATCTGAATGAAATAATCACCGATATGGTGGGAGAATTCGCCACCAGAGCGCGCCAAAATGACCAGATGATCATCTTCCAACCAAATGGATATGTGCCGCGTGTAAATGCTGATCCCGATGAATTATGCCGTGCTTTCCGGGAACTAATGCGTAATGCGTTGAGTTTTATGCCTGCGGGTGGCGTCGTGACGGTAAAAACATTGCCCAGTGATAAAGATGTTTTAGTTATTTTTCAGGATACGGGTATTGGAATCGCACAGGAACATCTGGGTCACATCTTTGAATTATTCTATCGGGCAGATTCGGCGCGAGGTGTTGACTCGGGTGGGGTTGGATTAGGCTTGAGCGTGACCAGGATGATAGTAGCGGCACACGGCGGTACGATCTCCGTAGAAAGTGTTCCCGATGTGGGTAGTACTTTTACCGTTCGCTTACCTGTAGAAACTGCCAAATAATTTAACGCGGTGGGGTTTGGCGATAGACACTCTGGTACATCATATCGGCCATCTGCTGCGGCGTGTAATTATTCGGTGTTTCCGCCCACCATACCAGTAAGCGGACGAGCGCTCCAGTAATCATTTGTGCCAGAAAATCAGGCGGCAAATCCAATCCAGCTGAATAAATTCCGGCGCGTAAGTTTTCTTCGTGCAGTGTTGCCAGATAATCTTGGTAGCGTTGGAGCAGAGTTGCGCTGCCGTTGCGTCCGAAGATTTGACTGATTCCCACACGTGTTTGTGCCGCGAAGTCAAACAAATATATCCATGATTGATACTCACGCATCGGGTAGGGTAACGTACTAATTTGCCGTTCAGTTCGCAGACGGGCTTCTTCGGCCATTTGGTGAACAACTTCCCACACCACGTCATCCAAATCTTTAAAGTGCAGATAAAACGTACCATAACCCAAATCGGCTCGTTCGGTGATGGCTTTAATGGTTAGTGCTGAGTAACTTTTTTCGATCATGAGTTGTGCGGTAGCGCTCAACAACTGCTGGTGAGTTTGAAGTTTTCTGCGCTCGGTGCGGTTGATGAGATTTGTGTCTATAACTGACATATCCTCACTCCTGATAAGTTGACGTGCGATTGTGAATAATTTAACATGTAGGTAATTAGTACACAAATGAAAGAAGTGAGACGGGATAATAACATGACCATTTCCTATCCACCGGGAGTGCGGACAGGTTTTATACAGACCATTCGTACTGTGCTGTCTGGTGTCGAGTTTGACATGCTTCAGTTCGTGAAAGACACTCAACCCCAGTTTGGGGATTTCCATTATACGAAGTTTGGTTGGGTGGGCTTCTACATCATTACCGACCCCGATTTGATGCACGAGATTCTAGTTGATCGCCCCGAAGAATTCTACAAGATCAAGCTCATCAAGTACGCTTTGGGACCGTTTCTGGGTAACGGTCTGTTGACGAACGAAGGTGACTTTTGGAAACGACAGCGCAAGTTAGCCCAACCCGCATTTCATTCCAGACGCATTGAAAGTTATGCCGACATTATGGTGGAGTACACTCGCCATATGCTTTCAAACTGGCACAATGGCGATAAGCGGCGGCTTGACCGCGAAATGATGAAGTTGACGTTGAACATTGTCGCCAAAACGCTCTTTGATGCGGATGTTTCCGGTGATGCTGATCATGTGGGCGACTTGTTGACCCGTATCTTGGAAGCGTCCAACGACCGTATCAACGCGGCGGTGCAGTTGCCCGATTGGCTTCCTAACCCTAAGACGCGCCAGATGTATCGCGACATCGCCGAACTCGACCTGATCATTCAGCGTTTCATTGATGAACGGCGGCAGTCAGGCGACGACAAGGGTGATTTGCTGTCTATGTTGCTCCAGGCCCGTGATGACGATGGCAGTGCGATGGACGACAAGCAGTTGCGCGACGAATTGATGACAATTTTCCTCGCAGGACACGAAACCACAGCAATGGCAATGACATGGACGTGGTATTTGTTGATGGAACATCCCGAAATAATGACACGCTTGAAGACTGAGGTCGACGCGGCTCTGGGTGATCGTTCTGCGACGATGGCTGATCTCGCTAACCTCAAGTACGGCGAAATGGTTATCAAAGAGGCGATGCGCTTGTATCCACCTGCACCCTCGGTTGGACGTGAACCCATTCACGATCTCGAATTAGGCGGCTATACCATACCTAAAGGCGCATTATTGACGCTCAGCATATACGGATTACATCGTAATCCCAGGGTGTTCCCAAATCCGGAAGTATTCGACCCCGAACGCTTCTCGCCCGAAAACGAGAAAAATATACCCCGTTATGGCTATCTGCCCTTTGGTGCCGGGCCGCGTGTCTGTATCGGCAACAGCTTTGCCATGATGGAAGCACGACTCATCTTGGCGACAATGGTACAGCAGACAGATTTGTCGCTCGTGCCGGGGCAGAAAATTGTGCCCAGGCAGTTGGTCACCGTGCGCCCTGCCAACGGCATTGAAGTCAGTGTCAAACTGCGCGAAACCGAAAAGGTCCCTGTGCCTGAGTGAGCATTTGTCGGGCGGTTCTGACAGCCGCCCGTTTTAATTCAGGCTGCCGCTAATGTGACCTGCAATCCTTTGACACCCACGCCGGGGCCAAAATCACGCCGCGAGTCGAATGCCCAACGGCCAGTCGCCATGTTGGTGATGATGCACAATGACGCATACGGAATGCCAAGTTCTGCTGCCAGCCAAACTTCTGGCGAAAGAGTCATGCCCACGACCGCCGCCCCGCCCCAACCGTATGTGGCGATTTCAGCAGCCGTTTCTAGGCGTGGGCCTTCAGTGCAGACGTAAGTGCCGTGTGTGGCGCACATGTAACCCTGTACCTGACTGGCCTCCACCAACCGTTGACGCAGTTCGGTTGCGAATGGTTGCCCTGATGGCGTCGCAAGGTCAGGTGATTCAAAACTGGCGACTCGCGCCCGTGTCATATCCAGCAAATCATCTGGCACTATCATCTGACCGACCGCTAACCCGGCTGCGATTGCGCCAACGCCGTTCCATGACAGGACACCCGTTGCACCCAATTCACGTGCAGCCCATAAATTAGCGCGGTGGTTGACGAAAGCCGCGGTGCGCTGTAAGCCATCTTCACCATGCCGTGAGCTAAACCATGCGCTGTGATTGTTGCTCGTTAAATAGATAAAAGGTGATGACGCGCCGTAAGGTGTGTCAATAATCCGTCGCTCGCCGACTTGGACATGATCGTGTAGTTTGAGATGATAGGCGGCTGTCCCGCCGAAAATGACAGTGGTCATATGAAGGTAACTCGTTCAATATAAAGGGCGTACCTGATGATACGCCCTAATGATTATTCTACCAAGTGGCTTAGATTTACTGTGCTGCTTGGCTGACCTTCAGTGAGTAACCGCCCGTGGTGTAGCCTGTTTCGTTGCCGTCGCGGTAGACAACGATCTTATATGCGCCGGTTCCCGGTAATGTATAGTTGTTAATTTCTGCACCGTCACGGCTGGCATTCGGATAGCCAGAACTCAGTACTTGACCATTGCTATCCTGAATATCCACATGTGGATTCAAGGTGTCGCTGGTACGGGCGACGCTAATGTTAATCACCTGACCTTTTGTGCCTTGATACGTCCATATGTTTGACCACATCTCGCCGGTGATGGTTCCAGTTTGCGTTTGGCTGTTTTCAATCGCGCCGCTAGCTTCTTTCAACTTGGGACTGTCTTTGCCCGAGCCGATTAATTTGACGAGCAAATTGTACCCGCCCGTTGAATAACCTGTCCTGGCTTGAACGCGGCTGACGCGCACGGTATAGCTGCCAGCACCGGCTAGGGTATAGCGCTCAATCGTGGCATTGTCACCGGTATTGCTGGTGTATCCATGTGTAACCTCTTGGCCGCTTCCGCCGAGCAGGATGACTTCTGGTTGTAACGTGCCGCTGGTACGTGTAGCGGTAATCGTCAGCACGTCGCCAGCGGTAGTCGTCAGTTTCCAGTCTTGATACCACTGTGCCCCGATCTCACCAGTTAAAGGGGTGTCGTAGGCTACATCACCTTTGGGTTGTGCCAGAATCGGATTACTTTCACCTGCGCCTAGTAGTGTGACGCTCATTTCGTATGTGCCTGCCGTTTCACCATTGAAGCGGCTGGCACGGGTCATCGCAATGGTGTAGGTTCCGGCTTGTGGCAGTGCGAACGAGTTGATTTGTGCGTTATCGCCGTTATAGTTATCGGTGTAACCCACGCTGAGTGATGTGCCGTTGGAATCCAGTATCTCAACTTCGGGAAAAAGAGTGCCGCCTGTACGTTTGCCGATTACACGAATAACATCTTCACCCGCCGCGTTGAAGGTGTAACGTTGATACCATTGGGTTCCAGTTAGCTCCCCGTTTATTGGCGTACCCGCTGTGATCTCACCCAACGAAACGGTATTGTTAGGATTACCTTCGGCTGTTGCGCGTGGTGTAACGGTAATGCTGTACTGGCCTTGCGTGACTCCTGTGCCACCATCGACCCGCTGCACCAACACTTTGTAAGTGCCTGCACCCGGTAATGTGTAATTCTTGATTTCGGCTGCTGCGCCGGTTTGGTCGCTGCCGTAGCTGGTTGCAAGCTGTTGATCACTTGCATCCAGAATCGAAACATCGGGCAGCAAATTGCCGCTGGTGCGTTCAACGCGTATCGATAAACGATCAGCCGAAGCGCTAGTTAAAGTCCATGTTTGCGAAACTGTGCTGTTGGAAATTTCACCGCTGGCCGCGATGCTGTAAGTCAACGTCAAATCGCCTGCGGCGCTTGCCTCCGGCGTGGCCTCAGCCGTAGCATCCTGAGCAACCGTCAGGGCGGAAATGCTGATTAGAAATAAAACCAAAGTACCTAATGATAGAACCAAACGACGAGCGCTGCGCATATCTGTATCTACCTCCATGTGCATAATGAGAGACACTATTACTCTAATGCGATTTCGATTTGAAGGCTACTAACTAATCTGACAAACATCACTTGACTCTCAAGCCGCTTGAGATGGCACACTAATCATAGACACATCAGTAATGTTGTTTCAGGAAGGTTTATGTTCAAAATCGGAGACTTTTCTAAAATTTGCCAGATTCCCGTTTCAGCGCTGCGTTATTACGCTGATTTAGGACTGCTCGAGCCTGCCCATATCGACCGCTTTACCGGCTTCCGTTATTACGAGCTGGATCAACTGCCCCGCCTGAATCGCATTCTAGCGCTGAAGGATATGGGCTTATCACTGGAAGAAATCCGTCGTCTGCTCAACGAAGAATTGTCGGTGGACGAGATGCGCGGCATGTTCCGGTTGCAGCAGGCCAAAATTCAACAACAGGTCGATGATGAACTTGCCCGTTTAGCGCGGGTGGCTGCACGCCTCCGCGAAATTGAGAAGGAAGGTAAAATGCCACATCAAGATGTCGTGCTCAAATCAATCGAACCGCAGCATGTCGTTTCCATCCGTGAGATTATTCCCACGCCGGTATATGTCGGTCGGCTCCTCAACGATGGCTTTAGTGCATTAGGCCAGCAGGGCATACAACCCGCTGCAGCGCCTCAAGCCATCTACCACGATGAAGAATTCAAACTCACCGATATGGACTTAGAAGTGGTAATTCCGGTTGCTGCCTCCGTCACCTGGGATCTCTTGCTGGCGGATGGACGTAAATTTGCCGTTCGCGATTTGCCAGCGGTTCATTCGGCGGCCAGCGTTATCCATATCGGCAGTTATGACGGCTTGACCGATACCTATCAGGCACTTGGCAAGTGGATAGAAGCCAACGGCTATCGGATTGCGGGCGCGTCACGGGAAATCTATCTCAAACCAGCCGGCAGCGACAATCAGCCGATTGTTGAAGTGCAGTGGCCTATTGAAAAGGCTGCCACTAAATATCCAAATGGAGGATATCATGTTGATCAAACTTAACCTCAAGAAAACGTTCAAAGAATTGTATAACCCGTCGTCCAAAACTGTCTCGGAAGTGGTGGTTCCGCCCATGAACTTCATCATGGTGGATGGTATGGGTGACCCCAATAATGAAAAAGAGTTTCAGCCCCGCGCCGAAGTTCTGTATGCGCTGTCCTACACACTCAAATTCGCCAGCAAACAGCAGTTAGGGCAGGATTATGGAGTGATGCCCCTGGAAGGCTTGTGGTGGGTGGAAGGGATGCTTCCAGTTGACCCCACCACCAGTGATCGCAGCACTTGGAGATGGACTCTCATGCTGATGCAGCCAGAGCATATCACGCGAGAATTTTATGAAGCGGCGGTTGTGGAAGTACGCCGTAAGAAAGATCCTGCCCTGCTGCCCCACTGTCGCTTTGAATGTTACGACGAAGGTCGTGCTGCCCAGATGATGCATATCGGGCCATACAGCGCCGAAAAACCCAATATTGACCGTGTTCATGCCTATATCGCTGAACACTATGGCAAGCCATCCGGCAAACATCATGAAATTTATCTGGGTGATCCACGTAAATCTTCCTCCGAAAAACTCAAAACTGTGATTCGCCAACCATTCAAATCCGCCTGATTGGCTAAACGGCCTCGTTGTCGTGATAAACAGAGGCGCACAGCCCCGCGCCTCTCTCGATCAGGACAATTCACCTTATATTTAGATGATTTCTGTCATACTTCCCTTTTGCTAATATCGCGTATGATCGGACGGTGATGGAAGTTGTAACTTTCGATTCCAAGAGGCGGATGTGAAAAATCGGATCATCGTTGCCATCGGTGTGGTCGTTGCGGTCATTGGACTCATACTTTTCTTGTATAAACCCGCTCCGTCACCGGTGAAGATTACAATGTCGTCACAACCGTTCCCCATGATCATCGGGCCGAGCGAATTGACGATCGCTGTCACCCGTGATGGAAAACTCGTTGATGCTGATGTGGCCGTCTCTGCCAACATGATGATGGAAGGCATGTTACCTGTGGATATGCAGACTATTGTCCATAAGGATGACGTCTACCATGTACCGATAATGTGGCCGATGGCGGGGCAGTGGTTGGTCGAGGTTAGTGCCACGCTACCCAATAATTTGGGAACTGTGAGCGAACAATTTGAACTGTATGTCTATTCGACCATCGTAGATAACCCCGGTGGCCCAGCCGAATATCGCAGCGTCAGTGAAAATCAGACAATGGATACGGATCCCACCCATCAAATAGTGATTGTCATTCCTCAAGGGACGCGGATCCTTATGCAGTTGGGGCAGGCCCCGGATATTATGCCCACCAAAGTGTATTTCAAGGTAAGTGGTAAAAATACGCTCGTCATTAAGAACAACGACATCGTAGACCACACCATTGGCCCCTACCTGGTACGTGCTGGCGAAACACTCCGGCAGACCTTTACGCGCCCTGCCACCTTTCAAGGCAAATGCAGTGTCAACGTGAGAGCTTCGATAAGTATCATCGTGGATGAATAAACGTTATTTGAGGTTATTGAGGTGAATATGGTTAAAAGATGGCTGTGGATCATTCTATTGGCGGGACTCTTAACCGGGTGCAACGCTGCCAAACAAAATACCGATCAAATGCATGGTGCGGTATTTGATCCGCCGCGTATGCTCACCGATTTCACCATGATGTCGACCGATGGTACCCCCTTCACCTTAAGCGAACATCGCGGTCAAAACATCCTGCTCTATTTCGGTTATCGTAGCTGTCCCGATTTTTGCCCGACCACCTTTGCCGCATTGCAGCAGGTGTACGGAGCCTTAAAAGAACCCAAAGACAAGCTCAAAATAGTCTTTGTGACGGTCGATCCGGATCGTGACACCCTCGACAATTTGACACTTTATGTTCATGCCTTCCATCAGGATTTCATTGGTTTGCGCGACGATGGCGAGGGTCTTAAGCAGCTGATGAAGCAGTTCGGAGTGGTTGCCGAAAAGCGCCAGATTGGTGATTCACCACTCTCATATTTGATTGATCATACTGCATCCCTGTTTTTGATCACAGCCGATGGACAGCTTAAAGTGCAGTACCTATACGGAACCGATAATCGTGACATCTTGGCCGACCTGAAAACAATTCTGTAGATCGGTTTTCTTGAACCGGCACACACTTTAACTGTCGTGTTTTGTCAACCTTATCAAGCGCTCGACAAGGAAAGAATTTATGTCTAATACGGCGGATGTCATCATTATCGGGGGTGGGGTGCAGGGCGCAAGTTTGGCCTTTCACCTGGCACAGCGCGGCGTAAGCGTCATCATACTCGAAAAGAACTTTGTGGCCGCAGGCGCTACTGGACGTTCGAGCGGCCTCGTTCGGATGCACTATGATAATGAGGTTGACTCACGTTTGGCGTGGGAGTCGTTCAAATATTTCAATAATTGGAAAGATATGGTGGGTGGTAACTGCGGTTTCACACGCACCGGGTTTATCCAAATCGTCGCCAGAGATCAGCAGGATAAGTTGCGAGCCAATGTCGCTATGCATCAGCGTATTGGCATTCCTTCCTTGGTGATTACGGCGGAGGATGTCAAACGTCTTGCGCCTAGCTTCCTAACTGATGATTTCGATGTAGCTGCTTACGAGCCGGAATCCGGATACGCCATGCCCAGTGATACAGCCAGCGCGTTGATGGTAGCTGCCCGTAATAAGGGCGCGCGCCTAGTACAGGATTGTGCTGTCATAGGCATTAAAGTAACCGGCGGAAAGATCGTCGGCGCGGAAACTACGCAGGGTGACTTTTTTGCACCCGTAGTTGTCAATGCGGCGGGTGCATGGGCCGGTCAACTTAACAAGATGGTTGGGCTTGATATTCATTATGATACATGGCGGCACGACACCATGTTTGTCGCCCGTCCCGCTGAAATCGGCCCATCCCATCCCACCGTGATCGACTTTCCAAGAGATCTCTATTTCCGTCCTGAAGGCGAACTAACCTTGGTCGGACTAGAAGATGGTAATCCGCTGGGCGAATCGCCTGATACCGATACCGATCATGCCAAACCCGGATTTGTAGAGCGAGCAGTTGACCGCATTTGTCTGCGTATTCCCGTTATGGATCAAGGCGGCTTACACAGTGCGCACGGGGGTTACGATGGCATCACCGCCGACCAACATCCCTTACTGGGTGCAGATGGACCGGAAGGTTTTTATTTGGATTGTGGTCACAGCGGGACAGGCTTCAAAACGTCACCGGCGGTTGGGCGTTGTATGGCGGAATTGATTCTCGATGGCACTGCCAAAACGGTGGATATTTCCCCTTTTGCGCCGGATCGATTTGCCAAAGGTAAGCCGTTTAAAGGGAATTACGAGAACATATGGAAGTAATTAGAGGAATCGAGTGTTTTGCATCTGGTTCCTTTAATGCGATTAGCTCTGACCTCATGAAGGAAAATATTATGAAATCTCGTTTCTTGTTCATTTGTTCCATAATTGGTGTTTTACTTCTCGGCACCTCGCTTGTCTCAGCCCAAACTGATGCGAGTTGTGATGTTGCTAGCTTATTCAACGGTTGGGCAGCTGCAACTCCTGCCGGGGCGCCTAACGGTGTGATTTATGGCTTTATAGCGAACCTCAGTAATCAGCCCGACACGCTGATCAGCGCGAGCACCGATGCCGCCGAAGCCGTCGAATTCCATCAAACAGTGATGGGTACAGGCGATGTCATGCAGATGCAGCCCGTAGAAGGCGGGATTGCTGTCGCAGCACACGAGTATCAAGAATTAAAATCCGGTGGCCTTCACATCATGCTGGTCAATCTGAAACAAGCACTCGTGGCTGGCGAGAGCCTCAAACTGACTCTCAAATTTGAGCATCTAGGGGAAGTACAGGTGGCTGTACGAATTGTCGATGCTAGCCAGACTCAAAATGCAATGGGCGGCATCGGTTCCGATATGACGATGGAACCTGCCTCATCAGGTGATATGGGGGCAATGGCGATGACGTCAACTTCCACACCTTCTGCTGTCGTGAATAGTGTTCCTGAAGGCTGCGCTAGGGTTCACATTGTAGGGGCTTGGGCGCGTCCTGCCGTTCCCGGTATGCCGAACAGTGCGGCCTATGCGCTTCTGGTTAATCTGACTTCAACCGACGACACGCTTCTCAGTGCCAAAACATCAGTTGCCGCGACCGCTGAACTTCATGAGATGACGATGGGGAGTGGTGATGTTATGCAAATGCGTCCCATTGAGGGTGGTCTCGTTGTTCCCGCTGGTAGTGCGGTCATCCTCCAACCCGGCGGCAAACACGTCATGCTCTTTGGCCTGACTCAAGAAATGGCTTCTGGCTCAACTATCGATTTGACCCTGACATTTGCTCACGCGGGTGAGTTTAAGCTGAGTGTGCCCGTACATGCACCGCCCGAGCAAACGATGTCAATGGATGCTACTCCAGAGGCCAGTGGCGGTTAACAACAGCCTCTTACCCCTGTGATACGATTTGTTTGTCAATGAGCGACTGTATTGGTCGCTCATTTTTTGTGTCTCCTCCTGTCTCTAATCCTGTTGCGCTAGAACAAATATCCATATACAATGCGATAAAAAACAAGGAGGCCGATTGTGGATGTAAGCAACGCAAATCTCATTCTGACCGAAATGGAACGTTTAGGCACCGAGCAAGCCCGCAAAACCTATAAGCGTCATGGGGTAGGGGATAATGTCTATGGCGTCAGTTATTCCGATCTCGGCAAGTTTCAGAAGAAACTCAAAATAAACCATGACATCGCCCTTGATTTGTGGGCCAGTGGCATCCATGACGCCCAAATCTTAGCATTGCTGATTGCTGATCCGCACAAGGCAGACTCCACCACCTTGGATAAATGGGTGCAGACCCTCAATAATTATGTCATCACCGATGCTTTTGGTGCTTATGTTGCCAAAACACCCCTTGCCTGGCAGAAAGCCGAGGCATGGATACAAGCCGATCACGAATGGATCGCGGCAGCAGGGTGGGATATTTTGGGTTCACTTGCGAGTAACGATACAACCTTGCCCGATTCTTATTTTGAACCCTATTTAGCCATCATCGAGCGTGATCTTCACAACGCCAAAAATCGCACGCGTCACTCCATGAATAATGCTCTGATTGCTATTGGCGCACGCAATCCGACTTTACAACCCAACGCCGTTGCGACTGCCAAACGCATCGGTAAAGTTAAGGTCGATCACGGCCTGACTAACTGCAAGACGCCCGATGCTATTTCTTACATGCAAAAAGTAATTGACCACAAAACGAAGAAGCTTGAAAAAACCACGATCAAAGCGTAATCCCAAATAAAAGGGGTGAAGCCACTGCCTCACCCCTGCCTTAAGCTAAAAACGATGGACTACCGATTATCGTCTACTTTGCCCCGATGTCCACCACACGGACGCTGATCAGCTTTTCAGGGACGATGCCGTTGGCATTCGGATCTTGATCCAAATCACGGATCTTAATCTGGTTGACAACATCCATGCCCGACACAACATTACCAATAATCGTGTACTGGCTGTTTAGTGAGGGGTACGGTGCGAGGGTGATGAAGAACTGGCTGCCTGCCGAATTGGGATCATTAGTACGGGCAACGCCGATCACACCCGGCTTGTCATATTTGAGTGGGCCGCTGCCTTCTAGGGGAATATTGTCATAGCCAGGACCGCCGCTGCCTGTGCCCGTTGGATCGCCAGTTTGCGCCATGAAGCCACTAATCACGCGGTGGAAAACCTGATTGTCATAGAATCCCTTGGATGCCAGAAACACAAAGTTGTTGACGTTCGCTGGCGCATTTTTCGGCTCAAGCTGGATGATAAAGCGTCCGTGTTCAGTAATCACAATCGCGCAGTAGATATGTGTCGTGTCGGTGACCTGTTCCGGCGCGGCGAACTGCTGCTGATTGCTGTTGGCAGGCATACTGATGTTCGGATCGGTAACGTCCGTACAGGAGGCGACTGCCTGCTGCGCGATGCCACCGGTGCCATTAGCGGATGAAGCCGCACCCGGGGCAGCCAGCGATTCAGGCGTTGGTGTACTCTGTTCTGAAGCTGAAGGGGGTTGAGCGGTCGGTGTCGCCGCGCTGGGACTGCACGCCGCCATAATCAGGACTCCTGCCAGCGCGAGAATAGGAACGAATTTGTTTTTCATAAGGATGCTTCTCTTTTCATATTCACCGTTTGAATGCTGGGATATTGTAAGGTGGCTGGCTCAAAAAGGAAGCATCAGTAGCAGTGAACAACATGAGCGGTTTATTAGACGCGGGGTGAAGCATATCACCTCACCCCAATCGATCGACCAATGACGGGAGACTAACGACCACTCACAGCAGCATCCCGATCAAAATATCATACACATGCCAGATCATACGTTTAGCCGGATCAGCCCAATTGCGACCCGGTAACAGCGGTGGAAATTTACTTGCAGTGGGTTCATCCCATGCGTTGTTCCAGCCTTCGCCCGTCCACATCAAATCAGCCCCGCTCAGGCCTAGGTCTTTCACCAACCCTTGCGCGTCATAACCATTATGCTCATAGGTGTTATCGTGAATCCAGTTGTTTTCCGGTATCGCACCCAGATCAAACACGGTGTCGCGCGTATACAGCGTATACAAACTGGTCAGCGCGATGCCAAAACTCTGGTTGCCTTTGATGTTGTTGTTAAATACCTCGGTATTGTCAGCCGTCATAATCATGATGCCTGTACCCTGCGGCACTTTGGATACCGTCGAGTTTGGCTTGCCAAAGTTGGCATGATTATTGTTCTCAATGCGGTTGTTGTATACCCGTGTGTTATACCCCACCTTTGACGGATTATTGGGCAGCAAAAACACCAGAATGCCGCCGCTGTTATCATGGGCATAGTTGTCGTAAACTTCTGCGTTGGTGCTGTTCTCGATTTCGATGCCCGTCACATTGTTGAATACTTCGTTGTTCCGCACAGTGATTGGCCCACGACTTTGCCCTACGTAAATCGCCGCATCAGCAATGCCGCTGACCACGTTATGTTCGACCAGCACATCGGTGCTTTCCACCGGATACAACCCGTATAAACCGGTGTCCTGAATGATATTGTTGCGGTAGACCACGCGCTCGGTGCGGGTCGTCAGCACACCGTTGCCGATAAAATTCCGTACGCCGAAATTTTCCAGCGTGAAGTCATCACCCGTTGTATTAAATCCGTCGCTGAGTTTCTTTTCGCCATCCAGCCACGGACGATCTTCGCCGTTGATAATGCCCTTGATACTAATCTTTGGATTATCGACATATACCGTTTCGTGGTAGATCCCGGGCTCGACCAACACCGTATCCCCCGGCTGCGCTTGATCGACACCTGACTGGATCGTTTCGCCCGCATGGACGGTGATCGTTTGTGCTTCACGAGGAACTACTACAGCCGAAGGCGCGACAGTTGAGCGTTCCACCAGCGCACGGGCAGGGTTATCCATATGCTGCACCACCGGCAAACCGGACGGTACATTGCTTGGAATGCTGATCAGGTCGCTCGGTTCATCGGTTAGGGCATATAAGAATTGAACCAGATCACTTTTCTGTTGATCACTAATTGTGAATCCCTGCAAAAACTCATCTGGTGCTACTTTGACACCAAAGGCGGGCCCGCCACCCTTAGCATAGAAATCGATGACTTCGTCCAGTGTCGTGAACACGCCGTTATGCATGTAAGGTGCGCTCAGAGCGACGTTACGTAAGCTCGGTGTGCGGAAAGCACGCGTCGAGTCCGGCCCATTGACGATTTCGACCTGCCCCAAATCCGGCTTAAGTGGATTGGTGTCCGGTACGCCTAACACATTAAACGTATTATTGGTAAACGTCGGCCATGTATGGCACTCGAAGCAGCGGGTTTGCGCGCTGCGGAACACATTAAAACCACGCCGCTGTGCCGGAGTTAGCGCATTAAAATCACCCGCCGCGAACTTATCGAAGGGTGAATCATGGGTGACGAGTGTACGCTCGAAAGCCGCTATCGCTGATCCGACGTTTTTGATTGTCAAACCATCGCCAAATGCCGCGCCGAACGCCTGCTGATACGCTGGAATCGCGGCAAGTTGTGTGACCAATTCGTCTGGATTTGCTGCCATCTCGTTTTCGTTGGTCAGCGGTGTCATCATTTGATCTTCTAATGACTTGGCGCGTCCGTCCCAGAATAAACTGGTCGCGTAGGCCACGTCCCACAATGACGGCGCATTACGGCGCAGGTTTTCACCGTGTGCCCCCACCGAAACTGGCTTGCCATCGCTAAAGCCCATGTCAGGATGGTGGCAGCTTGCACAGGCCAGATCATCATTTGCTGATAGTATCGGATCGTAAAACAGCAGCTTACCCAACGCCGCTTGTTGTGGATCAGGTGCGGCAGCTTCCGGCCATGCTGCTTGTAAACCATTGATCGCGCCACCTTCTTGACGTGCCCCACCACCTTGCTGTGCCAGCGGCAGTGGTTTATCTTCCGGCACAGGTAAATAAGCCATCGCCACCAGTAATGCAGCAATCAATAGCAGCGGAATACCCACGGCCCAGCGCCACCAGCGGCCTTTGCGAGTAGTTTTAATAGCTGGCATACTGTCCACCGGAATCGAAGGCAGTTGGGCAGGTTGTGTCGTCATAAAGTGTTATCCGTAAAAGTTTATTTTGTAAAAACCAAGGTTTCGTGATTTTAGCGTACATTGTTAATTAAGTGTATCAAATTGTGCCTGTGCCCAAACCAAAAAAGGACACAGCGCCCAATAAGCCCGTGTCCTTTATCGTGTTTATGTGAGGCGTTCTATCGCGGAGTCCAGTATTGCGTACCGTCACTCTTGCGAACATAGGTGATGGTTACGCCATCGGGCCGGACAAAACTCGTCACGCTCTGGTTCGCATACTGGCTTGAGACAAAGGTGAGTGAAGGCATTCCCTGTTCACCGCTGGTTGCCCAACCAAGTCCACTGCGTACCTCTTGGAAGTTGCCCCATACTTTACCGATGCCTAAAGTGGGATAGTAGCGGCCTTCCGGTGGGTACAATGTAATTGGATTATCCGGTAACCGGCCATATCGATTTGCTGTAAAGACCGTGTAGTTCCCATTGCCATAAAAGACGACGATATTCGATGTGTTACCTTCCCAGATCATAAAACCGTTATCGAAGGGTTGGTAAGACCCATAGGTGTTCGTGATGATAGGGCCGGTCGGTGTTGGTGGAACGGTCGTTGCTGGAACGGTCGTCGGATAGGGAATAGGTGTCGTACCGTTTGTAACCCATCGGCGGTTGGCGTCCACATACACAATCCGTCCATCGGGCAGGTTGAAAAAGAAGGTGTTACCGGTACGGGTCACGGTTGCTACGTAAGCGACTTCTGGCACTGACGCCCAACCAATACTGTTTCGCACGTTGGCGAAGTTACCCCACACTTTTCCGATACCGAAAATTGGGCTTGTATATCCTGTTGGCGTTATGACCCGGTTATCGGGCAGCATACCGTAGGTATACGATGGATAACTGAGTGTCGCGCCGCTCTCCTGTCCCACATAGACCGATATTTCACCATTATCGGCACGCCACAGCATGAAACCACGCTGAAACCATTGGAAGCTGACGCGGACATTGTAAACTGCGCTGTTTGATGGCACTGGTGTGGGTGTCAACACCACCGGAGCAGACGGTACACGCAGCTGCTGGCCGGCATAAATGGTGTTGATATTAGGCAGGCAGTTTGCGCTTGCCAATACTCCGGCTGTTGTGCCAGAACGTTGGGCAATCTTGTTGAGTGTATCGCCACGGACGACGGTATATACCGGCCAGTCCGTCCGTACAATACAGGCTTGAGCTGTTGCTACCTGCGTCCCAAATAGACTGAAGGCGGCTGGCAGCACGAATAGCACCGCTAGAATGCCGGGCATCCAGCGGCGGGTCAAAATGGATAATAATGTGTTCATGAAACTCCCCCCAAATTCAACGGATGTACACAGCGCTCGCCATTAAAATGAGGCTGTGACAGGCGAGTGATACGAATTGGCTTAGCTAGCCTATGACCACTATACGGCTGAGCGATTTTGCTTTTCATCCGTCAAACGATTGATTCAAATCGGGAAAATGTTGGAGGTCTTGTCGGATTCTATATTTGGTTTTGATAAGTTACGGTCATTGCAGTGGGAGGAGATAAAAAGGACACAGGCTTATTGGGCACTGTGTCCTGTGTGATTAATCAATCGCAGCTAACTTACGAGCAAGCGCCCGAGAACAACCAGTAACGCACTCCCGTATTCAGTCGGACGTAGGTAACTGGACGGCCATCGGGTAGCACAAAGCAGGTTTGCGATTGCGTGCTGTTCGAACTGCTGACGAAGGTGGCGGTGAAACCTTGCTCCGGTGTCAGCGCCCAGCCCAGGTTATTGTAGGGTTCTGCAAAGTTGCCCCATACCTTAGCGAACCCTGCCACTGGATGCACACGTCCAGCCGGGGCGGGTATCGGAATCGAATTTTCAGACAAGTTCCCATACTGCGACGCCGGAAACACCGTATAGGTGGCGTTCACAGAAGAGCCATTGTTATAGAAGGCCACGATGTTGGCAGTGCGCGCCTCCCAGATCATGAAGCCGCCTTCAAAGGGTTGGTAGCTGGCTGCTGTAGTGGTTACTGCTGGCCCCGGTACCGGTGTTGGTGGAACTGCTGTCGGATACGGAGCAGGTGAACCGCTGGTCGTCCAGGTGCGATTGGTTGCCACATACACGACGCGACCATCCGGCAGGATGAAGTTGAAGGTATTGCCGACACGTGTGACGGTCGTTACATAGCCAGTCTCCGGTGTGGTTGCCCAGCCCAGGTTGCTGCGAACATTGAAGTAGTTGCCCCACACTTTGCCAATACCAAAAATGGGGCGATAGTGGCCGGCAGGTGTAGCCTCATTGACTGGATTATCAGGGAGTATGCCGTAGGTATACGACGGATAACTGAGGGTTGAGCCATTCACCTGACCGATATAGACCGAGATTTCACCGTTATCTGCCCGCCAGAACATAAAGCCGTTGTCAAACCGTTGGAAGCTGATGCGGACGTTATAAATTTGCGTACTGGGTGGCACAGGTACAGGTGTCAGCACCACTGGACTCGGCGGTACACGCAGCTGCTGTCCGGTATAAATGACGTTGATGTTGGGCAGACA
>JBGAHG010000036.1:0-83113 GCA_044226325.1 Aggregatilineales bacterium | reverse complement strand
GCTCTCAATTTGCTATCAGGAGGAATTCGATTGGTGAGGGGAAATAACTACAGTGAGAAGGCTTGCACATTGTTGTTCATCATAACATGCTGCGCCATTTATCTTTGAAAATTTTACGCCAAATAATTTTCAAAGTGACAGTTTGACAAACAAAGTGAATCAAATTACACTCTCTGGTATAGATGTATATACCACAAAGATCGGAATGAGTTTTTGAAGCAGTTCGGCATTACAACACACATGATGAAAAAATATTTCACCTTTTCGCTGCCTATTTTGTTTCTCGTCACAGCCATAATTCTTTCTACAGGCTCATTGAATGCTCAGCAGACAGTATCATTAACCGCAACTGGAACTTGTGCGGACAATCCCCATTTCGCAGGCAGTTTCTTGCAACCTAATTTGGGTGATCAGTGGACTGAGGCGCAGTGGGTAACCGAGTTGGATAATATGAAACAGGTCTGTATAACACAGCTGATCATCCAATGGACGGCAGACAGCCTGCATAAAACGACGATATATCCGTCGAAACTGGACGGCTACACTCAAAATACAAAACAGGATGTGGTTGGCATCGCCCTAACCCAGGCGGATAAAAGCGGTATTGACATCTATCTGGGCTTACAAATTAGCGACGATTGGTGGAACCACTATGCTAACGATGATACGTGGCTGAAAAATGAAGCGGTTATCGCGGAGCAGGTCGCTGACGAATTGTGGTCGACCTATCAACAGCACCCTTCACTGACGGGATGGTACCTGAGTTTTGAGCCCGATAATTTCAACTTCATGGCCGAATCATCATGGCAGGCACTCAGCCAATTCTATGCTGAAGTTGGCCAGCATCTGCGGAGCCTGTCAGCAGATAAGCCCATCATAATCGCTCCGTTCTACAATGTTTCCGGTGGGCAAACGCCTGAAGCTTGGCAAAAGATGTGGACTTATATTCTAAGCCACTCACAAATCGATATTGTTGCTCTCCAAGATGGTGTTGGGGTTGGACATGCCACTGTTAGTGATTTGCCAGCCTGGTTCAAAGCGACTAAAGATGCGGTTGTCGCCAGCAAAACAGCAGCTCAATTATGGGTAGATAGCGAAACCTTCAATTTGGATAACCAACCGATGGGAATCCAAGGAATCGTGGCTGATATGAAGGCTGTCCAGCCATATGTCTCCAATTTTGTGAGCTTCAGCTTTAACCACTTTCTTAGTCCTCAACAGGTCAATCCGCTCTACTACACAGCCTACTCGAATTATGTCCTGTCGAATAAACTCGACACAACTGCTCCATCAACGCCTACACATTTGATCGGAAAAGCAGAAGACGCCACGACTATACAACTGACGTGGGAGGCTTCGAGCGATGATGCCGGTACAGTGGGCTATGAAATCTATCGCAATTCAAAGCTGGTGATGACTTTATATGAAGACACTGCCAGCTACACCGATGCCCAGCTAGATCCTGATACCGCCTACGAATATCAAGTTGTGGCTTTTGATGCGACAGGCAACAAATCAAAGTCAAGTGAAACGAGTTCGGCAACAACCTTGGCTGGCACAACCTATGCAACTAATCTTGCTTTGAACAAAGCCTATGAAACATCCTTAGCCGCCGACACAAATTATGTCGATACGAACGGGCAGGAATTGACGGATGGTGTTTATGCAGCCTCAACCAATTTCACAGATCCCGCATGGCAGGCGCGTAACACAGATGAGACTTACTTCTTCACCATTGATTTAGGATCCGGTATCGAATTTCATGAAATCAGTTCGCATTGGCTGCAAGACTTCGGCCCCGCAATTTTCTTACCTGAACAAGTCACGTATTATGCCTCTACCGATAACCAGAATTTCACACCAGTTGGGACAGTCGAAAAACCGGCGGTAGACACGTCCGCAGTGACGAAAAAGTACACCGTATCTGGACTCAACGTCACAGGGCGATATGTGCGGATTGAGGTCAAAACCGGCAATGCAGCGTGGTACTTCCTGGATGAAGTTGAGGTGCGACAATAGCTATATAAAACCAGTTGCGACATTTCAATATCCCCACGCTGCACCATACATGGAATGGATGCAACAGACGCTCTACATTCGCTTAGGTATCAATAGGAGCAGATCATGTCGAAAAGAAAGTTTGTGTTTGTGCTTTTTCCAGTGCTGATGATCATGTCCGCTATGGGCATTAGCGCCATAGCAGCACAGGATAAGGTAACTATCACCGTTTGGGATTACTACGGCGAAGCAACGCCTATTAAACCCTTGATTGAACCTTTCCAACAGGCAAACCCGGATATTACGATTCAGTACGAATCCCTCGATTGGGCAACGACACAAGAACGGCTGAACGTCGTTTTGGCCGGTGGAGAAAAACCGGATGTCGTCACAGTGGATATGACATGGCTGCCGACACTGGCTTCCGTCGGAGCGTTGACTGACCTCAAGCCGCTGTCCAATGAACAACTAAACGGCGTTGCCCTTAAAGATGCTTACCAACCGGGCGCACTGCAAGCTATGACCTATGGCGACCAAATTCTCACAATGATGTATGACTTCGACGTGTATGCCATGTATTACCGCGCCGACTTATTTGAAGCCAAAGGGCTGAGCGTCCCAACGAATTGGAAAGAATTTGAAGATGTTGCCAGCAAACTGATTGATGGCGATCAAAACCATTACGCCTTTTTGAGCGATCCCTTCCATACTGCCCAATGGATTTATGAAAATGGCGGCAGCATTCTCAATGAGGATAATACGGCAGCAGTTTTCAATTCACCCGAAGCTGTGGAAGCAGTCAAGTTCTACGCCGGACTCATCAAAAATAACATTGCTATTCACTGGACAACGGAAGAAGGTGAACTGATTCAAGGTATTAAAGATGGTCGTATCGCGATGTTCTCGGATGGGCCATATTTTATGGGCATCATGAAGAGTGCAGCCCCCGAGATGACCGGAAAATGGCGTGTCGCGCCACATCCAATTAGCAAGCAAGCCGGTTCATATCTGGGCGGCACAGGGCTTGTTATCCCCGCAGGCGCACCACACACGGACGCCGCATGGAAATTTATCCAATATGCCTTGAAAGTCGAGAATGAGATCGGCGTTTACAAAAATGCAGGGGCAGCCCCTGCTTTGACCGCAGCATTGCAGAGTGACGAAATCAACGCCGCTGATCCTTACTTCGGTGATCAAAAGGTGTTCTCGGTTTTCCTTGATGCGCTAGGAACTGCACGTCCATTCCCGTACGTTCGGCAGTGGAACGACATTTCCAAAGCATTCACAACAGCTATGGATGAGATTGCCCTGGGCGCAAAGGACGAACAAACTGCTTTGGATGATGGGGTGAGCGCCGTCAATAAGATTCTCAGTCAATAACACAGGCCGGTAGATGAGGCTGCTCTTTTCCTGTCGGTGAGCAGCCTCACATGGTCTTGATGGGGTAAGTAAGCCTGATGACCGTTCTCTTAAGATCACCGATGAACGCTATCCGTAAGCATTACGTCGCGTATTTATTTATTGCTGTTCCCGTCCTTTCCACGGTTGTATTCTTGCTTATTCCAATGATCGTTTCGTTATGGTGGAGCTTTACCGATTTTTCTGGAACGAAAGCACCTGTTTTCATCGGACTCAATAATTACATTCAATTGTTGACCGATGATCCGGTGTTTTTTCAAGCGCTGAAGAATACGGCGGTCTTTACGTTCGTTGGCATGATGATCGGCCCTTCTCTGGCGTTGTTGGTCGCACTGATGCTCAATCAAAATGTGCGGTTTCGAGCGTTTTTTCGGACAGCTTATTTTTTACCAGTCATGACTTCGCTGGTTGTCGTCGCCACCATTTGGCGTATGTTATATAACCGTAGTGGTTTGATGAATCAATTATTGGCCGTTCTGGGGCTGGCTTCGATACGTTGGCTCTCTGATCCGCACTGGTCACTGATGTCCATCATCATCACCAGCGTCTGGCAGGGATTCGGTTTCGAGATGGTGATCTTCTTAGCAGCTCTGCAAAGTATTCCGAAGGAACTTTACGAAGCGGCAGCTATTGACGGCGCGGATGGCTGGCAGCGTTTGATTTATATCACATTGCCGGGGTTGCGGCCTGTGCTACTGTACGTTTTTATCATCGGCATTATTGGCGGCTTCCAAGTATTTGATCAGGTGTTTATTATGACGGCGGGAGGGCCGCTGAATAGTTCAACCACGCTAGTCTATTACCTGTATACCAAGTTTATGGATTTGCGCCTGGGTTATGCCTCGGCCATAGCCTATGTCCTGTTTATCATCCTTGTAGTTTTCTCTTATATCCAATGGCGCTACTTCAGGGAACGCGACTAAATGAGTATGATGACACCCAAAAAGAAATCATCGAATTGGTGGGGACAGCGTTTCATTTTGTACGGATTGCTCATTGGTAGTTCGTTGATTATGCTCGCTCCATTTTATTGGTCAGTCAGCACCTCATTCAAATCCGAACAATTCATCTTTGCCAACCCACCTCAATGGATACCCAGCCCGTTTGTGCTCGATAACTATCTAAGTGTCTTCACACGCGTGCCTTTTGCGCGTTATTTGTTGAACAGCATTCTAGTGGCAGCAGGAGCGACCTTCGCACATGTATTTTTCGATACACTGGCGGCGTACGCCTTTGCAAAGCTGCGCTTTCCCGGACGGGACAAGGTATTCTTCCTGCTACTCTTGGGGTTAATGATTCCATTCCAGGTCAATTTAATCCCCTTATATAGTCTAATGTCGTCGTTGCATTGGCTCGATACCTACGCGGCGCTTCTCGTTCCCAATTTAACTGGCATCTTCGGCATATTCATGCTGCGGCAGTTCATTCAATCCATTCCCGATGAAATATTGGACTCAGCACGCATCGACGGGTGCAGTGAATTTGGTATCTTCCGGCGGATTGTTTTCCCACTGGCGCGTGCGGGGTTAGCGACACTCATCATTTTCACGTTTATGGGTGTGTGGAATGATTTCTTATGGCCGCGTTTGACTATCAGTTCTGAAACGATGTTCACCCTGCCAATCGGATTGGCGCAATTGCAGTCCAAGAATACGTCGAGTTGGGGACAAATTATGGCCGGAACCGTCTTAACTGCCCTGCCGATGATCGTTGTTTATTTGCTGATGCAGCGCCAATTTATAGAGGGAATGACAGCCGGGGCAGTCAAAGAATGAACCACACAAACACTAGGCAATACGCTGTTGGGATTGACATCGGTGGGACCAAAATCGCCGGGGCGCTGGTTGACCATGGCGGTCAGCATATTTCGCTTCAGCAAGTTCCGACGCCTGCTTCCGAAGGTCCGCAAGCAATCATGAGTGCCGTTTCGCAGGTGATCCAACGCTTATTGGATGCCGCAGTTCAGAAGCGGACTGAGATTATTGGTATCGGCATTGGCGCGGCTGGGCAAATCAATGTCGATACCGGAGATGTCGTGTATGCCGTTGAGACCTTGCCCGCATGGGCAGGAACCCGCATCGCAACACCGCTGCAAAATCAGTTTGGTCTTCCCGTAGTAGTCGATAATGATGTCAATGCAATGGCTGTAGCTGAACTTGCATTCGGTGCGGGTCGTAGTTTGCAAAGCAGTTTATATGTGGCCGTCGGGACCGGTGTTGGCGGGGCCATAATCCTGAACGGACAGTTGTGGCGCGGCACCAATTGGTCAGCCGGAGAACTCGGTCATATGATGGCTGTGTGGAACGGTGATCGGATGTGCAACTGCGGTCAAGCCGGGCATCTGGAAGCGTATGCGGCTGGCCCAGCGATGGCGCGGCGATACTGCCAACTTAGGAAGATTGAAGAGACTACGGATTTAAGGCCAATTGTGGCTGCGGCTCAACAAGGCGATATCTTGGCCCAAGAGGTGATTGTGGAGGGTGCTCGCATCCTAGGAGCCGTAATCAGCGGACTGGTCAACGTATTTAATCCACAAGCCTTGATCGTCGGTGGCGGGGTGGCAGATTTGGGCGAATTCTGGTGGACTCCTTTTCAAGAGGCGCTGCGTGCAAATCCGCTGCCTGCCTCCAAAAAGGTTCAAATACATCTGGCACAGCTCGGGAATAACGCCGTACTTATTGGAGCAGCTTGGCTTGCATGGGAGAAAATGAAATGAAAATTGGCTTAATTCCGTTGGATGAACGACCTGTAAACACACGCTATCCGCGCTTTTTGGCTGAGATTGCCGGAGCCGAATTGATACTGCCGCCCAATGAAATTTTAAGCGACTTTCGGACGCCGGCCAACAGTGATGCATTAATTAAGTGGTTGAAAGCAGAAGCGCATCAATGGAATATGCTGATTGTAGGCTGTGAAACCTTGGGTTACGGTGGTTTGATCACATCGCGTACGAGTGACGAATCGGTATCGACAGTCGTGAGCCGTGTAGAAATCATCCGCGACTTGAAGGCTCAATATCCATCGTTACGAATTTTGGGATTCAACATCATTACACGTATCCCTCATTATAACAGCGCGGTAGAAGAACCCGATTACTGGGCGAACTACGGTGAGAAAATACATATGCTGTCTCAATTCCTTGACCGCGCAGGACAAGGACAAGCCGTCAGCGATGAAGTCCGAGAACTGCGGAGTCAAATACCTGAAACAGTGGTCAATGATTTTCTGCGTAGGCGGCTGCGTAATCATACTGTCAACCTGACGGCGATTGGTTTGGCGGCAGATGGCATTTTTGATTTACTCGTCATCAGTTCCGATGATACCAGTGTTTTCGGTCTTGGTTCCAGCGAGAAACGCTGGCTCGGGCAGTGGGCGGCACAACTCAACCTCGGTGAGAAGCTGCTGATGTATCCTGGCGCGGATGAGATTGGGAGTATTATGGTCGCGCGTGCGATTAACCAGTGGAAAAATCGTGCACCATCTTTCCAAATTGACTATGCCATACCGGGCGGCGAAAATATTACGGCTGCCTTTGAGGACTCGGCTGTCAAAGTTACGATTGAACGACAAATCAAGGCGGCAGGCGGTAGCATACAAGTAAATGGCGGCGATATCCTCCTGCTTGTCAATCCTCCACGCGCGTCATTGATCGGTTGGCCTCTGCCTTACTCGGAAACAGAACTCGGTGAGCGAACACCACATTTGCAAGCCGCTGTCACACGGTTGAAAGCGTGGATTGACAGCGGAAAACCCGCGGTTGTGGCTGATGTGGCACATTCAAATGGCGCGGATAATGTATTTGTCGAGATGCTGCGCGAATCCGATGTACTGTTAAAGCTTGATGCCTACAGCGCGTGGAACACAGCGGGAAATTCCATCGGCACAACGGTCGCACAAGCCTGCATCGCCTGGCAAAGCGGCCGTGACACGCTGCCCCAGAGGCGTTTTCTGTCCCACCGGCTGACCGAAGATTGGTTGTATATGGGCGATGTGCGCAACCAGACAACCGATTGGTTGACCGCAAAGACAGGTGAAAACGAACCGAACGCAGAAATGATCGGGGCAACTTCAGATTGGATTGAAGCGCATTTGCAAGATGCGATGACTCCACTCAACATGGGTTTTCGAATCGTGCCACACAGCGTGCGACTGCCCTGGAAACGAACCTTTGAGATTGATTTTGATTTAGAACCTATTTAATTCAATTAAGGAATCATAATGATTACAAACGAACAGGTTGTTAAACAACTGCGGAATGGGTTAATTGTTTCTTGTCAGGCCTTGCCGCATGAACCCCTCTATGGCGGTGAAATTATGGCAAAAATGGCAATTGCTGCCTGGCAAGGTGGTGCGGTTGGCATCCGTGCCAATGGAGAATCGGACATTCGGGCGATCCGAAAGGCGATTTCGCTGCCACTGATCGGCATTGATAAAGATGGTGACGTAGGTGTTTATATCACACCGACATTTAACCACGCACGCCGCGTAGTGGAAGCGGGTGCCGACATTGTGGCGCTGGATGCAACTAAACGCTCCCGACCGGACGGCAGCAGTGTTGCAGAACTCATCGGGCGTATCCATTCGGAATTGGACCGTCCGGTCATGGCGGATGTTTCGACACTCGAAGAAGCTTTAGCAGCCGAAGCCGCAGGTGCTGATTTCGTCGCACCAACACTTGCAGGTTATACACCGTACAGCCCTCAACTGACTGGACCTGATTTTGAACTGCTGCGCACAATGGTAGCCTCGGTGAAAATTCCGGTGATTGCCGAAGGCCGAATTATGACACCGGACGATGCGTGGCTAGCGCTGGCTTATGGTGCGGTGGCGGTCGTCGTGGGCGGAGCGATTACACGACCACAGCTTATTACAGCGCGGTTTGTTGAAAGGCTGCGTGATCCCCAAAGTTAGCTGCCGTCCATACACATCGAACACGGTTGCCAATGTTGTACCTATCGAGTGGAATGTGCCGTTTTCAGATATGACAAATCCTCTATAATGATCCAATTCACTGCTTTACTCGCGTACTGTTTGACAAACGTCAAACAGTTGATATACTAAATTGGTATAGAGGTGTAGACCACTAAATGTCACAGAAATTCAGTTACTTTAGGATTGATCAGAATAGTCCGATACCGCTTTATTATCAGATTCAGCAAAACATCACAGAACTGATCGAGACGAATGTTGTTCGCGCGGGTGATCCGCTGCCGTCAGAGCGCGAACTCAGTGAACTTTACGCAGTCAATCGCATGACGTTAAGGCAAGCGATTACCGAATTGTGTAACCAAGGGGTATTGCGACGAGTGCGTGGCGTGGGAACATTCGTTACTGAAAAGAATATTGGAACACCTTTTATTCCAGCCGTAACAGGCTTTAGTGAGCGTTTCCGCAATGCGGGACATAAGCCAACTAGCCGTGTCATTACACTAGAAATCATTCCTGCGAGTCCACTGGTGGCTCAACGCTTGAGGCTAGAGGAAAAAGCGCTGGTCATTTCACTAGTACGTTTGCGTTTATTGGACGACGAGCCATTGATGCTCGAAAAGTCTTTCTTACCTCATGAATCTTATCCTGACTTAATTGAACAAGATTTTAGCGTCCAAAGTCTTTACGATGTATTGGCCCAGCGCTATGGCGTTCACATCCTTGAAACGGAACAAACCCTTGAGCCTACGCTGTTAAAGACGCAGGAAGCGGAACTTTTTAATCTGAAGAGCGGCTTACCAGCCATGCTCGTGTCGATTACCGCTTATGCCAGGGATCACCAGCCCATCGAATTCTCGAAGTCTGTCATCCGGGGCGACCGCTGTCGTTATTATTTCACGGTTGACACTTCAATTTCGATTTTGTCCAGGTAGGGAATGTCTCATTATGAGTGGTTGCGTACAACAAGCATAACTTCTGCGCAGAGTTATGATTATCCGAAGTTGAAAGATTAGCCTATTTTTACTAGGGAGAGACTATGGATACAAATGCGAAGAGTACGTTGACACGTCGTGATTTCTTAAGAGCCATTATTGCCAGCGGTACAGCCGCAGCGATGATGCGATTACCGGTGGGGAGTGTCAGCGCGAGCGCAGCCGCTGACCAAGCATTCCTCAATTACTGGACGGGCTGGAGTGGGTTTGAATTCGACGAACTCCAAAAATTGGTCGATCAGTTTAATAAAGAGCATCCAGATAATTTCGTTAATATGACCACCGTTTTCGGTCAATACGACAAAGTATTGACTGCTATTGCGGGTGGAAATCCTCCTGATGTTGTTTCGGCGGTTTGGCTGCGTCAATTGGTATCCATTGCTGCCCGTGGAGCGTTGACCCCCATTACTGATTATGCCAAGAAAGATGGCATTGATGGTACCGGGTACTTCCCACAATTCTGGGAGGCCTGGAAGTGGAATGACCAGCTTTGGGGATTGATGGTCACGGCCAACTCGCAAGTGTTGGCATATTCGCCCAAGCTGTTCGAGTCGGTCGGTGTAACAGCTGCGCCAAAGACAGTCGCCGAACTTGACGACGTATCGATGAAATTGGAAAAGATTGACGCTTCTGGCAACATCACGCGGGTTGGCATTTTGCCCGCCAATATCTGGCAATGGGGGCATGTCTTCGGCGGCACGTTCTATGACGAGGCCAACAAGAAGATCACGGCCAACGATCCGAAGATTGTGGCCGCGCTCGACTGGATGGCAGGCTATTGGAAGCGTCTGGGTCCGGATAAGGTGGCAGCCTTCATCAGCGGTTATGGCGATTTTATGAGTCCGCAAAACTCCTTCTTCTCAGGCACAGAGAACATCTATGCCTGCGGCGAATGGTTCATCCAATTCCAGCAGAAATTCGCTCCTGATCTCGATATGGAAATGATGGCCTACCCGGTACCCGATGGCGGTCGCGAGAATTGCACGACCTTCGACGGCAGCGTGTTTACCATCCCCTCGGGCGTCAAGAACCCCGAAGCGGCGTGGACGTTTATCAAGTGGCTCAGCGAAGACACCCAAATGGGCGACTTCTGCTATGCTATCCACAACGTACCGCCGAAGTCCGCACCAGCGGGCGCAGATCGTTTCGTCAGCGATCACCGTTTCAAGCTGGCACTCGATTTGCTAAACGGCAAGAACGCCTTTGGCCCGGACAAGATGCCTGTCAATGATCTGTATCAGACACGCTTGACAGAAGCCGAGTCGAATGTCAAGAACGGCACTGAAACCGCGCAAGAAGCGATGGATCGTGTCACGCAAGAAGTACAGGATGAACTTGATAAGACCATGCAGAAACTAGGAATGGCCTAGGTATGCAATCCGCAGCAGGGGTGAAGTAACAATCCACCCCTGTTTGCCCACAGAGTTCGTATTCGCGCAATCAGACAATATCGTTTTAAGCAAAATTAAATTACAGGCATCTGCTTATGACAGCAATCGCAGCGCAACCCCGAGCCAGCAGAGTTCGATGGAATCGACCGCAGTTGCGTTCATTACTGATAGGACTGCTTTTTATTTCACCTGCACTCATAGGGCTGTTGTTGTTCGTCATCTGGCCGATGCTGCAATCTCTTTATTACAGCTTTACCGACTATAATGTTCTCCAACCGCCATTTTGGATCGGGATCGACAATTATCGCGATTTGCTAAAAGATCGCGTCTTTATGATCGGACTTAGCAATACACTGGTGATGGTGGTGATTGCCCTGCCGATTCATATCATCTTTGATCTAGCAATGGCTTTCCTCTTGAACACCAAAATTCGCGGACTTGCCATCTATCGCACTATTTTTTATGCCCCTTCCATTACACCGGTCGTCGCTTCCGCCATCGTTTGGCTGTGGATATTCAACGGTCAATACGGAATTCTTAACGTCATTCTGAAATTGTTTGGGATACAACCTATTGGCTGGTTGGCTGATCCGCACTGGGTCAAACCAGCGCTCATTTTCATGGGAGCATGGTTTGGCGGAAACACGATTCTGATTTATCTGGCTGGGCTGCAAGAAGTGCCAGCCGAATTGATTGAAGCGGCGGAACTCGACGGCGCTAACGCATGGCAAAAAACATGGTCAGTGACGTTGCCCATGATTAGTCCTGTGATCTTCTATACGCTGATTATGAGTATTATCGGTTATTTCCAGTACTTCACCGAAGCGTGGGTGTTGACATCCACACGCGAAGGAGCCGCCGGGGGCCCTGCGAACTCGGCCCTCTTTTATTCCATGTATCTTTATCAGAACGCTTTCCAACAATTTAAAATGGGATATGCCAGCGCACAGGCATGGGTCCTGTTTATCATCATTCTTGTAGTAACAGGTGTTGTATTCTTTAGCTCACGATTTTGGGTACATTATTATGCAGAGGGCGGCTAGGCAAAGGTTGCGCACTGCTGTATCTATCGTTATGAACAATAAGCTCCATCAATGAGATAAGTTTATGTCATCCCATACTATTTCGGTCAACATCCATGCCGCTGTCGCCGGAAACTGGCGGCAAAATCGCATTATCCAGGACCGTATCAAGAAAACGGTTGCCTATATCATCTGTACATTTCTGGCGATCATCTATGTCTTTCCACTCTACTGGTTGATCGTAACCGCTTTGAAAACAGATAAGGAAGTTTTCCAACAGCCACCCAGTCTGCTGCCGATGAATCCGCAATGGCAGAACTTCATAACGGCGACCAATTACATTCCCTTCTGGCGCTATATGGGAAACACCTTTTTTATCGCAATTGTATGCATCATCGGAACGATTCTGTCCTGCACGCTGATTGCATACGGGTTCGCACGCATCCGTTGGCCGGGGCGCAACGTGGTCTTTCTGATTTACCTCAGCACTATCATGCTGCCCGCCCAAGTCACGATGATTCCGCTGTACATCATATATAAACAACTCGGCTGGATCGGCACATTTTTACCCTTAATCGTTCCAAGTTTCTTTGGAAACGCCTTATTTGTCTTTCTCTTGCGTCAATTCTTGTTATCAATCCCTCAAGAACTGACCGATGCTGCCAAAATCGATGGAGCCTCCGAGTTCGGCATCTTACGCTACATCATGATTCCGCTGATGCGTCCAGCTTTGGCGACAGTAGCGTTATTTACATTTGTCAATGTTTACCGTGATTTCCTGGGGCCGTTGATTTATCTGACCGATCAAAATCAGTGGACAATATCGCTAGGTCTGAAGCTGTTCCAAAACATGTTTGGCGCCCAATGGCAATTGATGATGGCTGCATCGACGCTGGCGATGCTTCCAATTTTGGTACTGTTTTTCTTCACACAAAAGACCTTCGTTAAAGGTATTACCTTGACGGGGATTAAGGGATAACGCGAACCAACCTTAGTAAGGACAAAACACGTTCATGTCAAAACTACGCGTGGCTGTTATCGGTGCGGGGGGTATTGGTGGCACACATCTCCGAGCCTATGCCCATTGGCCAGATTTATGCGAGATCGTTGGCATCGCAGATATTGAGCTTGCATCGGCACAGAAGAAAGCAGCAGAATATGGAACTCAAGCGTATCCGAGTTATGAGCAGATGCTGGATAAAACCAAACCAGATGCGGTGAGTATTTGTACACCGCCGGACATGCATGGGCCGATAGTCCAAACCATAGCGACACACAATATTTCTGCATTGTGCGAAAAGCCACCTGCTCGTAGTCTAGTTGAAACCGAAGCCATCGTGGATACAATGGCTGGCAGCAGCGGTATATTGCAATTCGCTTTTTGTCACCGTTTTCATCAATCCGTACAACAAGCTCGTGACATGATTACCGCAGGTCGTCTCGGCAAAGTCGTACAGATCTATAACCGCTTTGGATTTCGTTTCGATCGCGCCGGTCATTCGTGGTTCACCGAAAAAGAAATCGCTGGCGGCGGTGTATTGATCGATACGCTGGTTCACAGCATCGATATTTTCCGGTTCATTCTAGGCGAGGAAGTAAGCCGTGTCAGCGCGAGTGTTTCGACTTCGCTCCCCATTCATGTAGAAGATAGTGCTTCAATACTGGTGACCAACGTGAGCGGAACTGCCGGTTCACTGAATTGCAGTTGGGTGACGCCAGTCTCAGAAGCCGAGTTTCGAATCTATGGGACAGAGGGAGAAGCAATTATCGATTATGGGCAAAGTGGCGGCTTACGATATCGGCTGGCACAAGAGACCGAGTTGACACAACTTCCATTTAATCAACCTGACCGGTTCACGCTACAAGCAGAACATTTCCTAACCTGTGTGGCGGCTGGTCAACCGTCGTCCGTCAGCGGCGCAGAGGGTATTGCAGTCATGAAGGTGATTGATGCGGCCTACAAATCAATCGAACAAGGTGGAACGATCAAGCTGTAAATACCGGATCCTATAGAGATTAATCCCCTCACAATAAGGACTTAATTGCGATGAAACTCAGCCTAAGCATGTGGAGTGTTGTTGAAACGGTCAAAGCGGGGCACATGAACCTGCCACAATTTATTGACTTTGCCGCACGTCAAAATGTCCAGGGTATCGAACTACTGGATTATTTTTGGAAAGATGAAAAGAAGGAAATTCCTCAGGCGAAAAAACAAGCTGCGGATAACGGGCTTGAGATTGGCGTTTATTCTATTGGCAACGACTTTTTCCAACCAGATGAAGCCGAACGTGCCAGGCAACTCGCAACCGTGAAGCATAGCGTGGATGTCGCTAATGAACTGGGGGTGAACCTCGTCCGTGTCTTCAGTGGAAGTTATCGAGAAGGTTATACGCTGGAACAGGGCATTGGCTGGGTGATCGACGGGCTTTCGGAAAGCGCGCAGTATGCCCAACAGCATCAGGTCACCTTAGCACTGGAAAATCATGGCCTGATCGCTGGACGGAGTGATCAGGTGAAAGACATCATCACGCAGGTCAACTCCCCTGCTTTGCGTGCTAATATTGACACAGGTAATTTCTTATTGGTCGGTCAAAACCCGACTGAGGCCGCACGAATACTTGCTCCACTAGCGGCGCTTGTCCATCTCAAAGATTTTCGGTCACCTGATCCCGGACAGACCGTCCATGTTTATCGGGGTCTTGATGGCACTACCTTCACCGGCGCTGTAACGGGTGAAGGCATGGTAGATTTGCCGGCAATAATTGGGGTATTGCGCGACAACGGCTATCAAGGCTGGCTGTCCTTAGAATACGAAGGTCCTGCTGATCCACTGACCATAGGTGTACCGCACAGCCTCGACGCCGCACGCCGTTTGATCTAGAGAAAGTAATTTACATGGCAAATATCACATCGAGCGACATTGCAAATGGCTTGAAGGCCGGTGGTTTAAGGTCAGGCAGTCAGGTCTTGGTCCATAGTTCGTTGAGCAGCTTCGGTCATATAGAAGGCGGAGCCGATGCGGTAATTGATGCGCTGTTAGAAGTGGTTGGCAATACGGGAACCATACTTGTTCCCACACTCACCGGCAGTGAACGACTTTCACCAAAAAATCCACCGATTTTCGATCCCGTGAATAGTGCCTGCTGGACAGGGAATATCCCTGAGACATTTCGTAAACGTCCGAATGCGATACGCAGCTTGCACCCGACACATTCCGCGGCAGCAATCGGCGCAGATGCCAGCGAGTTAACGCAGGATCATTGGTATTCGGTGACGCCCTGCGATGAATACTCACCTTATGGGAAACTGGCTCAACGCGCAACCGGCTTTGTACTTCTCATCGGGGTTGACTACGAGTCCAGTACCCTATTTCATCATGTTGAGGAGCGGGTTGGAGCTCATTACCATATGCAGCCAGAATTTGCCAAAGCGAAGATCATTGTTAACGGCGAAACAATCGAACGGCATTACATGCTGCATCTATATGGACCAACTCGTAATTTCAATGTGATGGAAGATATATTTATCGAGCGCGGGATTCAAAAGATGTTTAAGATTGGTGATTCCACCTTACGACTCATTAAGGCGGCCGAAATGGTTAATTTAACCGTAAGGTGTTTAACCGCGAATCCAAACATACTTTGTGAGACATAATTAATCGCATGCATTTAGCATTGTTTTCGCTTGAGAATCCTCCTTCATTTGAGTTATGTTGCCCTTTGCAGGTATGGTACAAAAATCAATTATGGACGGAGTCGGAGGATTTTGTTGAGAGCCTTCTGCTCTCCCTACCGCCTATTGTATTTATGGTAGTGGTGACAAGGTAAGTGATGAACGTACGCACAAATTGTATTGAAGAATAAACCAAGGAGTAATCAGATCATGATCGTCGTCTTCTTTGGAGAAGGATAAAGTGCGACGTATATAACGGCCATTTCATTGGCGCAATTTGTTGTATCAACGTCCACGGTGATTGCTCAGACCACTGCCTTTGTTGACTAGATGACAATGCTCAGCTGGTAAAACGAGTAAATAAGCTTTCCACTGATTGATGAACATGGGGAGTGATTGATAAGCAGTCGGAATGGCTTGCCACATCCACTTAACTCGACTTTATCCATTCTTGAGCAGGAAGGGTTACTATGGTTCAAATTGCTCATTTTGAAAAGATTCTCAGACTTTAATGAACCAATATAACCCGTTAAAGTCTTATTAAGTTATAGTTGGATAAAGTCCAGCTTAAGCGGGCAAGCGTGTTTCCAGCAGTGAGGGCAACTGCGCCACCTACGCCTCCAGCCAACGCAGCACTGTTTTGCGCCACAGCCCGAATACCCGTTGGATGCCGCGCAAACTCATCCGTTCCCGGTACGCTTTCAGCCCCGTCGCTTTGGTTTCGGAACTATATTTCGTGTGTCTGTCTAATCGGGGTACATCCACATTACGTCACAAACATAATTTATTGGACCAATTAAGTAGGCAAATAAACTGAGGCCAACTTATGTGACCTCAGTTTTTGAAGCATTTTAGAAGTTATGGAATTGGGTGGCCGTGCCAGAACGACTACTGAAGCTTAGTTCAGATCCATCACCGGTTGGATCGCGGCGGGTGTGGTGCGATTGATGTTCAGAACGGCACCCTTCGGCGGCTTGACTTCCAGGTTGAAGGCGGTGTTGGCAGCCAGAGCATTGGTCAATCCGGTCAGATCGACTGTAAGTTCGGCCAATTCGCCCTCTTCCAGCATGTCATCGGGGGTAGCTTGCTTGCTGACGATCCAGTTGAGTGTCCAGGTGACATCATTCTTAAACTGGCTCTGATCCTTGTAGCCGATGACGACTTCCTTAGCGCTTGTGGCCAGGTTGACGGGTGAACCACCAGCGACCAACGATACAGTGAAGATAGCGTTCTTAGCAGCGGTGTTGCCGGCGTTGCCTTCAGCAATGATCGAACCCTTAACGTTCATGGAGGACTGGACGCCTTCCAAACCGGCCTGAATAGCCTGCTTGCCCTTTTCCGTTGACGATGAACCAGCGGACAGAATGGTGAAGGCGAACACGGAAGCGACCACGACGAAAGCGATCAGGATAATGGCGGTTTCGAGAGCGGTCTGGCCTTTTTCATCTTTGTGCATTGAGTGATGGACGAACATGTTTCTCTTTCTTATAGTTGATAATAGCTTGTTGATATATTTAATCTACATCCTAAATTAATTTTGTGTCAACAGGAATTTCAATCCTTCGTAATTAATTGACTTTTTCTTAATTATTCTCATATTGCTGTACAGACTTCCCATGCATTACTTTTCCACAACTTTTCAAAAAACAAGACTTGATTCCGCCGTAACTGGTCACGAGATTAACGAAATCATGCGCCCAATAGTAAGAAGTGTATAAGTGGCAAATCCAATGGTCCAAAGAAATAGGATTATGTGCTTTTACATAGATGGATGATCGAACATGCAGAAAGTTAAGCCAAATTTAAGGTGTGTTTGAGGGGCAATTAATCTATACGAACGAGAGAAACACTAAACTTTAATCATTACACAAAAGGACGGAAATCATAATGGCACCCGGAATGACACCCACAAAACGTTTTGCAATTCGCGCTTCATTAATTTCTGGCAGCACAGTAGCCTTAATAGTTGGCGCACAGACTCTCATAACCGTTGATGTGCAAGCAGGTAGAATGACGCAAGGCGGCAGCAGCATCGCAGTATCGGACTCAAACTCTGGAATTGATTCATCCTCCGGTGTGACTGTGATCCGGCAAGGCAACGCACCCACCTTATTTTTTTCTGGCGACGACGACTCATTTCAAAATCAAGACGACATATTTAATCAACAATTACAATCGCAATTTAATCAGCAGCAATCGTTAAGTTCACAACGGAGTTTGTTTCGTCCACGTACCCATTCCAGCCGGTAATTCAGATAATTTCCCTTCAATCTAGATAGCCACCGCTTTGTCGGTGGTTTATTATTTCTTATGAAGATTATCTTGCTAAACAAGTTAAGTTGGATTTAAGGTTAGTTTGAGATGAAGTTAAAATGGCCTGTTCCATCTAGATATATCCTGAAACTGTAAGATGATCGTGTTAAGGAGATCAAAATGGCAACAGGAATGACACCCGCAAAACGCTTCGCAGTTCGCACATCATTGGTGGCGGGTAGTACACTAGCAATGGTAGTCGGCGCACAGAGTCTCATATTGCTCGATACAACATCAAGCAGTGCCGTAGCCAGCAGCAGCACCGCAATCGTTAATACTACTGCCAGCACTACGACAGATAGTGTTGGTTCAACTGTAGCAACATCAACGGTGACGACTATCCGTCAGGCAAGTACAGATACGACAACCACTGTTGTAGCAGTGGTTCCGACCGCACAGGTCGTACAACAAGTCACTGTTCCATCTGTACCGACCACGCGTTCAAGCCGTTAGAGTTAGAGGCATAAGATGACCCGCTATACCGCAGCTTTTCGGGCGATGGGATGTCAGGTAAACGTCTGGCTGGAAACTGACCTGGAGGGGCAGCGTTTGCTCCAGGCGGTTCCAGCAGAGGTCGAAGCCTATGAGGCTATCCTTTCACGTTTTAGACCCGAAAGTGAACTTTCACGTTTAAATCAACAAGCCGGGCACTGGGTTGATGTGAGTGAAACCTTGCTCGCCAACATTTTGGCTGCCAAGCAAGGCGCACGAATAACAAATGGTCTGTATCACCCGCTGCTTCATGATGCACTAATTGCAGCTGGTTATGATCGCAGCTTTGAGCAGCTTGAATCATCTGATGCACCCTTTTCAATCTCACCTGTGATTGATTGGCAAACGATACAAATCAACACCGCGCAGCACAGGGTATGTATCCCTGCCCCAATAGATCTTGGCGGTGTAGCTAAAGGTTGGACAGCCGAACAAGTCGCGAAACGCTTAGCTGTTTATGGCCCATGTTTGGTGGACGTAGGTGGTGACATGGCAGCACGCGGCACACCAGGAGATTCAGCCGGATGGGAAGTTGCGGTAGCAGAACCCGGCGGGCGTGAAGGCGACATCGTGCACGTTCTTGTGCGTAACGCAAGCATCGTGACCAGTGGCAAAGATTTTCGCCACTGGCAGCGCGGCGGACTTAATCAACATCACATTATCGACCCGCGCACCGGCAAATCCGCTGAAACGGATGTTATGGCGGTTACCGTGATGCACCCATACGCGCCAACAGCAGAAGTATATGCTAAAGCAGTTATGTTGCTTGGAAGCCAGCAAGGGCTGGCATGGATTAATCAACAACCGAATGCCTCGGCTTTAGCAGTTTGTGATGACGGGTCAGTCTTGGCAACACACGCCTTTGAGTTGTGTTTCGTTCAATAAAAGCAAAACATACTGCCGGTGAAGTGACCGGCTCACATATCCTGTATAGGGGGTTATCATGGTTAAGGAAGCACGCTGGTGGGATCGTTTATCCCTACTATTTAGCATCATTGTGGTTGGTGTTGCCGCAGTCGTCATGTTGCAGTCGGGCATGTTCAGTTCAAGTCTGGCCGCAGACACGCAGATTACATGGCATCTCATCCGTTCGGCAGGTATTCTGGCCTACGTTTTGCTGACCGTTTCTATGTTATGGGGTTTAGCAGTCAGCAGTCGCGCAGTCAGTGATTGGTCCCCCGGCGTGTTAACTATGTTGATGCACAGCACAATTTCATGGCTGGCGGTCATTTTATCCATCGGCCATGCGCTGTTACTGATGGTAGACAAGTATTTCTCGTACACGATTGCAGATGTACTGGTTCCATTTATCGGACCTTATCGATCATTCGCTGTGGGTTTGGGTACTTTAGCAGTCTGGATTATGCTGGCGGTGTCAGCCAGTTTTTGGATCAAGGACCGTATGGGGCATCGCAATTGGTGGTGGCTGCACCTCACCAGCTATATTACGTTCGGACTAGCGACAGCACATGGCCTATTAGCAGGCACAGACTCAGAACGGCTTGGTATTCGTGTTTTGCTCTTGCTAGGGGTACTGCTAGTATCCGGCTTCACCGCTTTCCGTGTTTACAAAGCACGTTCAAAGCCACCGAAACACACACCAAAACGGGCCTAGTTCAATCAGGCGCAGCATTTCGGAGGGGCTCATCTGCCCCTTTTTGATTCTCTGTCGAACGTCATGGCCAGCAGGCTCATTCAGCCCAAAACCGGAAAGTCGATTCACATTATGCGAATTTAGCAGCAAATTCGGCAAAAGTTGCCATACTTCCGCCGAATTGTTTGGCGGGAGCGTCGGGAGAAATCGCCGTATTGACACTCTTGTACGGCGGAAGCCTCACCTATTGCCACTGATGTGACACAAATACGGCGGGAAGTACGGTTAATGCCACCGCTGTGCCAGTAAGTCTGCCGCTGCCACCGTTGCAATGGTTTTTAGCATCGACTGAACGAGGTTAGGTGATATAGATATGTATCCGAAGATGATTTCAAAAAGTATGTTGTCCTCTACAATTACACACTCTATTTTAGAACAAAAGTTTTTACACGTCAATCAGAAAATATATCCGATTTGGTTCACCTATTTGTGGCGCGCCAGACGATTACCCGCCGCGAATTTCCGGCAATCTGATCTCTACTATAAAGGTATTTTAGTTCACCAGTAGCGTGGAAGTGGTTCTCGGTAGACGGCAAAAATGCCGCCATTACAACAATGCAAAAAGTACGAGGCATTTGATGCCCGGGAGGGATGCCCCAGCCATGTGAGCAAGCAAAATCGACCGCCCCAGTAGGACGGGGCAATGTCGCCTTGCAAGCAAATGGTCACAGTTGATCAGGCCGGGACAGGTGCAAGTGGAATATGGATCGTAAAGGTTGCGCCTTTACCAATACCGCCGCTGCTGGCATTGATAGTACCGCCATTTTGTTTAAGCAGTGCGTCTACAATCGCAAGTCCCAGACCATTGCCTGGTATTGATTTATTGCGATCAAGGTTGGCACGATAAAAACGCTCGAATAGATGCGGGGCAATTTCGGAAGCAAATCCTTCGCCCGTATCGCTGACCTCTAAGAAAAGCTGCCCAGGTTCTGTATGAGCACACAATCTGATCTGCCCACCGGAAGGTGTATATTTAGCAGCATTAATCAGTAAATTATCGAGAACAATACGAAGATCGGCAGCACTAAGTGCGATGTCTGGCAACGTATCAGGAATATTTGATTCAATCACAACACCTGTCTGAGCGGTGCGGATACGCCATGAACGAGCTGTGTCATGTAGAAAGGCCGCCGTATCAAATGGTTCTAATTTGGATTGATGCTTGCCTTCATCCAACCGCGCCAGAGTCAGCAATGCAGTGACCAAACTAGCCATATGCTCAACTTCATCAGCAGCTTCACTCAAATAATTCTTACGTTCATCGGCGGGTATACTGTCGTCACCCAGGGCCTCGATCCGCAGCTTCATACTCATTAAAGGCGCACGCAGTTCATGGGCAGCATTGCTGACAAAACTACGCTGTGCGATGAGCAGCGCGTGTAAGCTGTCGAGCATCACATTGAACGCCGATGCCAGCTGCCCGATTTCATCCTCGCGCTTAATGACTATCCTTTCATCATGATTGCCAGCTGTGATCCGCAGCGCTGCCATATGGAGCTGCCGAATCGGACGCGTGAGCGTTTGACCCACCCACAAACTGGCGACCACAATCAGCCCGATAACAGGTAGCAAAATAGCCGCTAATTGCAACCAGCGCCGGTTAACAAGATCATAAGCAGGCTCCATCGGTACAACCAACCACAGCGCCGCACGAATACCGTTGTCACCAAAACGAATGGGTGCAGCCGAATACAGATAAATTTTATTGTTGGCAGCGCTCCGAATCGCTTGCGCCTCATTGCCCAGCAGCGCTGATTGAACTTCTGCGGTATTGGCATCAACAGATGGGACTGTTTTATCTTGCGTATTCGGATTAGGAACAATTTGCCCTTGTTGATTGACTACATAAAACTGCCAATCGGGCTCGGATTGCAGCCGCCGCAGCGCATATTGCCCAATCGGATTAGACAGCACAGTGTTATCACCATCGTGATCGCTGTGATTGCCACCTGAAAGTGTACCAGACAGGGTAACCGCTTCGGTCAGAACATCACGTTTGTAATAATCGAAGGTGGCATTTTGCAATAGCTGTCCGGCAATGAAAAAGAGGGTCAAGCCACCAACAGTGGTTATGGTAGTAAAGGTTAAGAATAACTGTCTGCTGATACTGGGTTTAAACATAATCCGTCTCTACTGGTGCGGCGAAATGATAGCCTACTCCACGTACCGTTTGTAGATAAACCGGGTGTGTGGGATCTTCTTCGAGCTTGGTGCGTAACCAACTCATATGGACATCCAATGTTCGTGTGTCACCTAACCAATCGGTTCCCCAAATCCTGTCGAAAAGTTCATCACGTTTGACGACCCGTTCGGCGTTCGACATGAGCAGTAAGAGAATGTCATATTCTTTTTGGCGTAAGCCAACCAGATTGCCGCCGCGCTTAACCTCGTGCGTTTGAACATTAACTTCAATCTGTCCACTGCGGAGTCGGCTGGTGGTCATTGGCTGCGCCGTCAACTGCACACGACGCAGCATGGCCTTTACATGAGCATGAAGTTCTTGAAACCCAAAGGGCTTCACCAGATAATCGTCTGCACCTAAGTCTAAACCACGTATGCGGTCGGTACTGTCATCGAGCGCCGTCAGCATGATGATCGGTACAGGGCTGCGTTCACGGATGGCTTTACAAACTGTCCAGCCATCCAAACCAGGCATCATGACATCCAGGACAATTACGTCAGGGTTTTCGACCAACGCTTTGCTAAGGCCGGTGTGTCCATCCGGCGCCACAGAAACATCATACCCCGCCCGCTCGAAAGAAGATCGCAAGGGAGAAGTCAGTTTGGTATCGTCATCAATGAGTAAGAGATGTGGCATAAACAGTCCTATTTTTAAACCATAAAAGCCCTCGCACAATGGTGAGGGCTGAAAAAACGCATCGCGTGAGTGGAGAACTAGCCTGTGGTCAGACGAGGCCCGTTTTGTTGTGACGCTTGATTCTGCGAGAGAACCTTCAAGGCAAGTAGCACGTACGCACCCTCGACTATCAATGATAGCACACCAATTGGCTCAAACCACGCATCATCTACACCTAGACCAGGCAAGCCGATTGTGCGGCTGACAACGTACATGACGAGTGCTCCGCCAGCGACCAGCAAACCCAAGCCCCAACCCCATGTCTTAGAACCGCGATAAATGCCAGCGGCAGCGATAAGAGCGGCAATACCATTGGCGACGAACATAGCGCCTTTGTATGCGGCTTCGGTAAAATCATCCGGAGCGGTCACTAAATGGATGAGACCCGTAACGACGATGAGCGCGATGGCTGCACCAACAAGGGTTGATGAAATGGTCGTGTGTTTGTCAGAGGTCATGTGTATTCTCTACTTTCACTACAAGATACCGATACATTGAGAATACCTTCACAAGCGTTTTGATATTTTAATTGGCTCTCAAATTCACCTTAAATTTGTCTTAAATCAAAATCGATATTTCCCATTGACAACTGATAACATCAATGAACAAGAAAATCAGCAGCCGAGAAATACTCCACACGGGCGGCAGAAAGAGGCACTCAAGCAAGATTTATCGTATCAGGCAGTTTATAGTCAGTCAGTAGGCGCGTACTGCACTTTAACAGGCATGTTGATAGAGAACTATGAAGTGATGGCCTCTAGACCTTGATTGCAGATAGGGGTTGAGATGCCTTCAATAGAGGTAGTTCGACGGTAAATGTGCTGCCCTTCCCTACTTGACCTTCACTTGTAACACTAATGTGGCCGCCATGCGTTTCAACAATCGCTTTGACAATTGCCAATCCTAAGCCCGTTCCACCCGTATTCCGGTTGCGGGATGGATCAACACGGTAAAACCGATTGAATATATACGGCAAATTCTCCGTCGGGATGCCATCACCGGTATCGCTAACCTGCAAATTCATTTTATCGCTACTGTAACTTGTTCGGATTGTAATCTGTCCACCTTTTGAAGTGTGAACGAGCGCATTATTAAGCAAATTGTGCAATACCTGTGACAAGCGACCGCTGTCCGCCATGATCATAGGTAAATCAGAAGCCATATCGACTTTCAGCGCAATCCCTTCAGCCTCCGCTAAGGATTCAAACTTGGCGACCGTAGTATTCACCAAATCGTCAATCTGAACGGGATGCAAGTCCAATTTAAGCTGGTTGGCTTCGGCCTGGCTCAGTTCATGGAGATCATCAACCAAGCGGCTGAGTAAACGCGTTTGATCATAAAGCCGCGCAACTTCGACATTATCCATCGGATAAACTTCATCCAGAATTGCCAGCAAATTGCCCTGTAGTACCGTCAGTGGTGTTCGCAGTTCATGGGCTACATCCGCCACCAAATTGCGACGAAGGTTCTCGGTTTGTTCCAATGCTGCCGCCATTTCATTGAAGGCGTTCGCCATATCCATCACTTCGACGGTACCTTCAACTTTGACGCGGCGACTGAGGTTACGTGCGCCAATTGCCCGGGCGGCTTCGGCCAATCGGCTAATGGGCGCAGTCAGGCTTCGGCTTATCATCAGTCCGAAGATAAGTCCGATTATGCCGCCTGTCAAAGCGACAATGATCAAAGCAGTGCTTAAGCCTTCCAAAACAAATCGGGTCTGATCAGGTCGTAATGGGAACTGGCCTGGCGGTTCTTCCAGGCTAATGTAGCCTTTGATTTGCCCATCAACCTGCAAAGGCACTTTGGACACTAAACTATCAACATCGCGCGTCTCCGGGTTGGTTGATGTGGCTGCGGAATCGTAAAGAACATTCCCCTCACTATCAATGAGGACCAGTATCAATCCGAGGCGTGGTCCAACGGCGAACTCTTCACTACTGCGTAGAAGTACCGCTTCCAAACCATCCCATGTACCGTGATCCTTATAAAAATTCTGGAGCCGATCAACCAGACCACCAGCCGATTGATACTCCTGGAGGATAATCGACTCGCGAATGCCACTCCGTGCAATGATTACACTGGCGACTATGATCACAGTCACACCTAGTAATACGACGCTGCCAAATGCGAGGCTGAGGCGCACCCATAAGCGATTCATCGTTACGGACCGACCAGGCGGTAGCCAACCCCATATAAGGTTTGAATATAGGTGGGATGACGGGGATCGGGCTCAATTTTCTTGCGGAGGTTTTTGATGTGGCTGTCGAGCGAACGCTCCACACTTTCATAATCGTAACCCAGACTGCGTTCGATCAAATCGGCACGTGTCATGGCATAACCGGGGTGTTCCATCAAGGCACGCAGCAGTTCGAATTCTGTGACAGTCAGTTCAATCGGATGCGTATCTACGATGACTTCACGCCGACCAATATCCATGATCAGCGATCCACACTGCAAAACAGTATCCTTTTCCAACTTATCACCGCTCTGCGTACGGCGCAGCACTGACCGGACTCGTGCCACCAGCTCGCGCGGATTAAAAGGTTTGGTGATGTAATCGTCAGCGCCCAACTCTAATCCAACGATTTTATCCGTATCTTCAATGCGAGCTGTAAGCATAATGATCGGCATCGTGTGCAACGACGAATCGTTACGAATGGTCCGCGTAATCTCCCAGCCATCGCGATCAGGCAGCATCAAATCCAACACGATCAGATTGGGGCGTTCGTGCCGTACCATGTGGAGTGCCGTCTGACCATCATAGGCAATGAAAACCTGATAGTGTTCTTTTTCAAGGTAAGCCCGCACCAACCTGACGATTTCGCGATCATCGTCTACAACCAATATCCGTTGAACCGTACTGGTAGTTGACATACTTTTCCTCAGCAATCTTCAATACCGCAGTTTTATACCGGCTAACCGGCTTTCGTGGGCAAACGCGCACAATCGGCGCTCACATTCACGTATTCGCCGCTGACCCAACCATTTTGATCTTGATAGCTGATGTACCACCAATCACCCGCTTTATTCTTCGCACTGGCATTTAGTGTCGTGCTGAATGGAATGGTTAGCAGCAGTTGATTAGTCGTCCCCGGTGCACTACGTAGATTAACGTTCTGGCGTGGCACAATCATACAGCCTATGATTTGTGCGGCGACCGATTGTACAGTTCCTGTGGGCTGCCCTACATCGGAATTACTGTCCTGTGCCGAAGTCGCAATGATAAACGGGGTATTGGTTGCGGTCGGCATTGGACTGGCTAACCGCGTAGGAGTTGCACTCATCTGGAGCATCGTCACATCCGGCGTACGTGTTGGTATAACTTCAACAGGCTTAGCTAGTGTTGGGCTGCTAACTACTGCGTTCGGGCTGGCAACTTCCGCCACGTTGACGTTACCAGCAATGACCGGTGCGTTCGCTGCAACATTGCGGTTTCTGGCTGCTAATGGCAGCTTGCTGGCCACCGGAACAACAAAAGTCGCGGCTATCAGCAGTATTCCAATGCCCATACCCAGCACACTCCGTCGCTGTGCAAGCGGACGAGTCGGTTTCAAACGCTCAACGATAAACGTAATCGCACCAATGGCAATTACCAGTACGGCTAACCCGATTGCAGCCATATTGACCAATTGCAGCGGTTGCGTACTATTGTTGTTCGACACTAAGGCCAGAACAGGAAACACCAGCGCCAAAAATGCGATCAGCGTCTCGAAGAAACTAACCTTTTCGCGCCCTCGTGCTGTCCTCGAAATGTTGTTAATTCCGAAGATTAGGCTGAAAAGTGCGCCCATAATAATCAGTAGAATGACCATCCGCTCACCCATTCCTATCTGTAGCTACTCATACCGCAGCGCATCAATCGGGTTCAGCTTTGCCGCCCGCTGCGCCGGATAAATACCGAAGAAAATACCGACACTGGCCGAAATCACCGTCGCCAATACGACACTCGACCACTGGACACTGATGGGTAAAGTGGTCGCCAGTGCAGCAATAACACTCACGATGCCCGCCGCAATCAACACACCGATTGCCCCACCAATAAGCGACAGCGCCATCGCTTCCATTAGAAACTGAATAACAATGTCACGGTTCTGGGCACCTACAGCTTTACGCAAACCGATTTCGCGGGTGCGTTCAGTCACTGTAACCAGCATGATATTCATGACACCGATACCACCGACAAGAAGTGAAATCCCCGCAACGACACCCAGAAAGATCGTGAACAGGCCGATCACACTATTCAGAGTGCCAATGACGCTACTCTGACTTACCACAAGAAAGGTATCTTTTTCACCGGCCTTGATTTCTCGAACTACACGCATCGTGCGGGTAATTTGACTGATGGCTGCGTCTACACTGTCGCTATCGCGCGCTTGCATAAGGATAAATGACACACGATATTCCCCGGTGACACTACGTTTGACACCCAAACGCGCTCGTGCGGTCGTAATGGGAACCAATATTGCACCATCGCCGAAGCTGGAAGCGGCTGCGTCGAGTACGCCAATGATCTGGAAACGCACACTGCCTATGCGAACGTTACGACCAACCGGTGTGGCGCCATCAAATAAACGATCTACGACTTCCTTACTCACAACAGCGACTCGTTCCTGACCATCCAATTCTTTCTGTGTGAAGAAGCGGCCATTCGTGACCTTGCGATTCATGACACTCAGGTAATTAGCGCTGACCCCTTGAATTCCGGAAGTCATTGTTTTACCTTCGTTCACAACGGCTGAATTCACCAGATTCTCTGGCATCACATACGAGACGTCTTGCGTATTCAAAGGATCAGACAGGGCCTCGACTTCTTTGGTCGTCAAAGGTGTCAACTTGCCATTCTTATCCGGCTGTGCAATGACAATCATCAAATTTGACCCAACACTCGAAAACTGCTTGGTCACAAAGGCCGACACACCCTGTCCAGCTGATACCAACAAAATGACTGCGGCGACACCAATAGTGATGCCCAACATGGTTAGCGCTGCCCGCAGCTTGTTCATCTGTAGGGCAATGCCTGCAACGCGAATATTTTCGATCAGCGAGTACATAACTATTCAAACCTCAATGCATCAATCGGACGCATCCGTGCTGCCCGACTGGCAGGGTACAGACCGAAGAAAATGCCGACAAAACTGCTGACACCCGTTGCCAACATCACTGAATCGAGCGTCAATCCAAGTTTCAAAGTCGGAACAACAACACCTGCAATCACTGTAATCAGCCAGCCTAATGTAATGCCCAACGCTCCACCCACGAGGGCAAGAATGACACTTTCGATCAAGAATTGGCCGAGAATATCGCGGCCCTGTGCGCCGACTGCTTTACGGAGACCAATTTCACGGGTGCGTTCAGTTACGGAAACCAGCATGATATTCATGATGCCAATGCCACCAACCAGCAGCGAAATACCTGCGACGCCACCCAGGAATACAGTCAGCAAACTTGTAATTTGGGTAATGCTGCTCAGCAAATCGGCCTGATTGGTGACCGAGAAATCCTCATCTCCTGAGTAAACGATGTCATGGGCTTCGACTAAATAATTCTTAATCAGCTGTAGAACAGACTCGTTTTCTTCCTTGGAGTTCGCAACAACTTGAATCTGCGTCACCTTATAGTCACCGCCCTGCACCCGAGCATCAGCTAATCGCGTTTGGGCGGTCGTAATGGGAATTAAGGCCGCCGCATTTAAATCGGCGGGAGAAGCTGCCGAACGGTTTTCCATGACCCCGATTACAGTGAAGATGCGCCCGTTAATCTGTACCGGCAGACCAATCGGGTTATAGTTTTTATCTCCAAACAGGTCCTTGACGGTACTCTCTCCTAGTACGACAACCCGGGCAGTATCGTCCACATCAGTCTGACTGATGAACCGTCCGCCATCGTTACGGGGATGCCAATTGTTCACATCCGCGTAAACAGGTATAACGCCATTCATACTTAGGCTGGCCGTTTCAGTGCCAGCGACCAATGTTCCGGGCACGTTATAGACGGTCGATACTTGCTTAACACCGGGCAACCGCGCGATGGCAATCGCTTCCTGATCGGTTAATGGCTTAACTTGTGTACGAGTCTGACTGCTGTTCGTCGTAGACGAAACGGTTAAGGTATTTGCACCTAATGTTTCAAACTGCGCGGATACATAGTCCTGTACACCACGTCCCAAACTGGTGAGGCCCACTACCGCACCCACACCAATAATGATGCCCATAGCGGTCAGTATTGCCCGCAACCGGTTGATAAAGAGGCTGGTGAGGGCAATTCGAAATCCTTCAAAGACGTTCATGTCTAGGTATATTCCTCTTGCCCGCCACCATAGTAGGTATCGTTAAAAATACCTTCTAACTCTTGGGCTTCCGACGGACGTTCCGATTCGCCTGCCACCAACGGTTGTGCGACCGCCCGATCCGCCACGATTTTGCCATCGCGCAGCATCACCACGCGGTTAGTATGGCGTGCAATCCAGGGATCATGCGTCACAAATATGATCGTAATGCCTTGCTCTCGATTAAGTTGTTGGAAAATTTGCATGACCTCGGTACCGCTGCGGCTGTCAAGGTTACCCGTTGGTTCGTCAGCCAAAATCATCGCGGGTTCGGTGACCAACGCCCTTGCAATAGCCACACGCTGCTGCTGCCCACCCGATAATTCACTGGGGAGATGGTCAATGCGCTGGCCTAGTCCAACCGATTCCAGGGCTGCTTTGGCCTTCTTCGTACGTCCCGAACCACCACCATAAATCAATGGCAGTTCCACCTGTCGCACGGCTGAAGTACGCCGCAGCAAATTGAAGTTCTGGAACACAAAGCCGATTTTCTTATTGCGGACGCGAGCCAACTGAGACTCGCTCAATTTGCTTACATCTTCGCCATCCAGGAAATATTGACCTGATGTCGGTTGATCGAGCGCACCCAGAATATTCATGAGCGTCGACTTGCCTGAACCCGACGGTCCCATGATCGACAGGAATTCGCCCTCCTGCACATGCATACTGATACCTTTTAGCACTTGCAGGGATAATTCGCCCATATCGTATGTCTTGGTAATGTCTTGAATATCAATGACCGTCTTTTTCTGGTTCTCGCCACTGCTAATTGGCGCTTTAATCACCGTCTTGCTACGTTGAAACCATCCGACCATCGTCAACCTCCTCCTGCTGCTGCGCCACCACCCGGCGGTCTGAACAAACCACCTTGCGTCGTTGTTGTGGTTGATCCCGGCAGCAATACAATAGTTTGCCCGACATCTAACCCGCTTACGATCTGGCTGTTAGTTTCATTACGGACACCAATCGTCACCGGCATGTCAGTGAATTTCCCATCTTGTTCAACGGTAACATAGGTGCGTTGGGTGCTGTTGTCAACACGAATAAAACGGTTCGGCACGAGGATTACATCTTTGACTTCGCCAATCGTGATGGTCGCTGTCGCGCTCATTTTGGGGCGCAGTGGCGCGGAGGTGAAATCCAGCGTCACCGTTGCCGTGTAGGTCACCAACTGTCCATCAATTTTCGGGGCAGCCTCTATTTTGGTCACCGTTCCTGTGACGGTAGTACCCTTCAGCGCCACAACATTGAGGTTGACAGGCTGATCGACCGCTACATTGACAATATCAGTTTCATCAATCGACAGGTCAATGGTGTAGTGGCTGTCATCGATTAAGATAACTGCCTTCATGGCGGGTGGGGCTTCACCGACTGTAAGATTTTCATTCGCCACCAGTCCATCAATCGGTGCGACCAGTGTAGTTAAGGTCAACTGCTGCTGCGCTTTTTGCACACCCAACCGGGCCGACTCCAAATCAATCTGTGAGCGACGTAGTTCATTTGCATCCGCAGGATTGATCAAATTATCCAGGCTGGCCTGTGCCTGCACCAATGACGCACTTGCGCTCGTCAATGAACCCGCATCCGCCCCTTGAGTCAATTTGTCTTGATAGGCCGACGTCTGAATTTCGACGTTAAATTCCTGTGCTTGCACCTGAGCATTGGCGCTAATTTCGCCCGCTTGCGCTCCACCATTTCCATTACGAAATTCCGGGTTCGGAGCCAACTGCACGTCACGGTTGAGCTGCGATTGCCATAATTGATTTTTCGCCACTTCGGTTTGCAGCCGCGCAATTTCCTTTGAGTCGGTGGTCGGTGCAGTCTGCGAAGCCGCATAGATAGATGCCTTCGCCAGCGTCACCTGTGCCTGTGCAACTGCCACATCCACATCGCGTGGGGGCTGCGTCAAATTGTCGTAAGCCGCCTGTGCTTGCGCCAGGGCAATTTGCGCCGTTCGCAGCGCGGACTCTGCGTTGGTGGATTCAATTTTTGCCAGTACATCGCCAGCTTTGACGTGTTGACCTTCACTCACCAAAACGTCTGTTACAGGTGCGGAAAGCTCAAAAGCAAGATCCGCCTCATCTACCGGCGCGAGCGATCCCGTTGCGTTCAATGTAATCTTCAGACTACCCTGCTGCACCACCGTTGTATCAGTCGGTGTGACGTTTTGTGCGGCTGCCGTCATAGGCTGCAATCCAATTGCTGCAACTGCCCCGATTACGGCTGCGGATCGCATCACCGCCTGAAATCCGTTAAATGTTTTCATCTTGTACCCTGTTAATGTCCTCACTGTTAGCCCTATCATCTTGCGGCTGGTGGAAGTCCACTGGCAGCGGTCTGTTCCACTACCAGAACATCGCCCTCATGCACGCCGGAAAGCACTTCGCTCTTATCGTCACCCTGCAATCCCAACTTGACTTCCATGTGTGTCTGCTGATTTTTGGAATCGAGTACATCCACAAAGACCCGCCCATCAGTTTCGACATGTAAAAAGTTAGCTGGCACAGTCAGTACATTCTGTTTGGCTTCGAGCACCACAAATGCCTCGCCTGTCATACCGACGCGCACCGAAGGGTCGACCTGATCTAAGGCGAAGTGTGTATCATAGCTCACAACACCATTGACCTCGGTACCCATGATTTCAATTTGCTTCACCGATGCAGGGAGACGAACGTTTGGCAGAGCATCCAGTTCGACATATGTGGACATACCCGCTTTAATCTGGTTGATGTCTTCTTCGTCCACCTGTGCAATTAATCCCAGCGGATTCAGCTTGCTAATCTGGATAGCGGGTTTACCAGTAATCACCGGCTGCCCAATTTCGATGTCCACGCTGGTCACAACACCATCAATTGGAGCGAGCAAAGTTGTCCTGTTGAGCGCCGTTTCGGCATCGCGGAGCTGAGCCTCTGCCTGCTGCAAACTGATTTGTGCGCTGGTAATGACTGATTTTCTCGGCCCTGCAAGAGTCTGATCGAGCTGTTTTTGTCGCAAAGCAATCCGGGCACCTGCTTCCGTCAGACTGCCTGTGTTACCGGTTTTTACTTGATCCAGTTGTAGCCGGGCAATTTCCGCGTTGAATGATGCCTCACCGACTTGCGCGTCCAACAGGGTGAATTGGTCAGTTTTCAAACCACCCGAAACACTGCGCTTCTGTTGAGCGACTTCCAGGGCATGTTTCGCCTGGTCATAACGCAGTTGTGCTTGTGTAATATCAGCATCGTTCGTACCATTGGCTACCGAGCTGTATGCACCTTGAGCGCTGGCGAGATTGGCCTGCGCCACTTTAATATCGTTTTCATCCACCGGACCTAATAAGTCTGCCAACGCATTGTCAGCCTTTTCCAGCGCCAATTTTGCTTGCTCGTAGTTAATCTGCTGGGTGTCACTGGCGAGCCGTGCGATAACATCACCCGCTCGTACGTAATCCCCTGTTTTCACAAGAACTTCGGCAGCTTTCCCCGATGTTTGAAAGCCAACGTCAACGACTGTGTCGGCTTCGATTGTTCCTAAGGCCGAGGCCGAACGCTGCACATCACCAGATACAACTGTATAGCGCGCCAGATTTTGCAATCGTGTTTGTTCTGCAGCTTCTTGACGTGCGGTTTGGCGTTCTTTTACGAATGACGCGCCCACAGGAATAACTATCACCAGAACCAGCAGAACCACTAATGATCGAATAACAGACATGACTCATCCTCATTCATTACGACACTCATTCATCTACTTTAGTTGTCATAGTTCGAGATATAGCTTCATTATCACGCGAGAATCTGGAGAGATTGTGGAGGAGTTTTGTAACCAACGTGGGATTATGATCAACATCACAGCTTTCACAATACAATCGGGCGAAACTACCCTTGCTCCAATAACTCAAATCTGATAATCTTCTATATGATACATCGTATCATTACGAACTTCCCAGACTAACTTTAGACAGCACGAAATATTCCCGCTTGCATCAACGTCAAGATGTGGGAGACAAACAACAATCTATGACTCAATCTTTTCATTTCCCATATGGCGGGAAGTATAAATCGTCAAACAAATTGGGCGTGCCTGCTCTTGATATACATAACCTAAGCGTTGATTATCCCACTAGCGATCAAGGCCATGCTTTAGATAACGTGAGTTTATGTGTACCCATCGGCACTCGCATAGCACTTGTCGGCCCGAACGGTGCGGGCAAATCTACTTTGCTCAAAACGATAGTCGGACTGTTGCCCATCCAATCTGGCTCGGTCGAAGTTTACGGTCAGCCCATCACGGCTTGCCGTCAGCGCGTCGCTTACCTACCACAACGTGGCGAAATTGACTGGCGCTTCCCCATCAGTCTTCGGAAATTGGTCTTAACAGGCCGCTACATTCATTTAGGTTGGTTTAAGCGCCCCACAGTCAAGGATACGATCATTGCGGATAAGATGATCGAGCGCTTAGGTTTATCCACCTTGGCCGACCGTCAAATCGGACAGCTTTCCGGCGGACAGCAGCAGCGTGCCTTATTGGCCCGTGCCCTCACTCAAGAAGCCGACTTATTGCTGCTCGACGAGCCGCTTAATGCTGTAGATGCAAACACGCGCGCAATTATAGACGATGTATTGAAACAGCTTAAGCATGAAGGCAAAACGGTGGTCGCCGCAACCCATGATCTCGGGCGTTTAGAAACTGATTTTGACGCTGTCCTCTACTTAGTTGATGGACATGAAGTACCACCACCCGGATCATTTGTAGGAATGGACATGGCAGCGCCGAATACACTCGCTTTACACAGCGGTTTCAGGGAGCAGGTCGGATAATGAATTGGCTGATTGAACCGCTCCGATACTCCTTTATGCAAACGGCACTTCTCGCTGCCATTTTGGTCGGTATCACCTGTGCCACTATCGGCGTCTATGTTGTCCTGAGGCGTATGGCTTTTATTGGCGATGCCCTCGCCCATACTGCCCTCCCGGGTTTAGTCGTTGCTTATTTGAATGGCTGGAGCTTATTCGGAGGTGCCGTAGTAGCCGGTTTGTTGACAGCCCTCGGAATCGGCTGGCTCTCCCGCCGCGATGAAGTCCGCGAAGACACCGCCATCGGAATTCTATTCACGGGCATGTTCGCCCTGGGCATCCTGCTCATCAGCACAACTCGCTCCTTCCGGGATTTAACCCATATTCTCTTTGGCAACATTTTGGGTGTCACCACCGGTGATTTACTGCTAATTGCTGGTGTAACACTGATCACGTTGATCGCACTCGTTGCCTTCCACAAAGAACTGGAATTGTCTTCATTTGACCCGACTCATGCCGAAGTTATGGGCTTACGTGCAGATCGCCTGCGTTACTTATTGCTTATTTTGCTATCGCTCACGGTCGTAACCAGTATTCAGGTCGTCGGTGTCGTCTTGACGAGTGCCATGCTCGTGACGCCTGCCGCTGCCGCCGCCCTCGTCACTAATCGCCTTCCACGCATGATGCTCATCGCCTCACTCATCGCCATCGCTTCCGGTGTGGCTGGCCTCTACATATCTTTCTATCAAAATGTGTCCTCAGGAGCAGCCATTGTCTTGATGTGTACCCTTTGCTTCGGCCTGGCCTGGCTTGTACGCATCATAAAATCGCGTAAACCCGCCGCTGAATAACGTCCTAACCATTACTCTCACTTTGTGAAGCACTTCCGAAGTTGAGTCCGCTATATATTTAGCTCATCACTTCTTATGACATAAGTTTACTTTAGGTTTGTCGGCAAACGATTTATCAACTATGCACCAACCACTTCCACAAAATCCTCTCGTGTAAAGTTAGCGCCAAACCTTCGCAAGAGTTACATAATGTTCTTCCAAAATGTAACCCGTTTCTTTCTCAAATCATTTATGCTGTACATAGAGATTATACGGGTTTGACATTGAAATCTCCCCGTATTTTCTCAGCGCATCTTAACATCACAAATAGGTTTGTGGCAGATTAAGCGTTGTGGCATCACTGACAATGCCGCCGCCACGAATTATTTGGCATAAGCTAAAAAACAATCGTTCTGGCTTTGCTTGGCAATTCTGGCAAAAACCCCCATTTGCCATTGCCGCATTTGCTGCATTTGCTGCCGAATTTGCCATATGGACTTGCCCCGTTTGAGTGGAGAGAAAGAAAATGCACAGCGACCGGAGGAAATCTTGTGGGTGATATTGAAGAACGTGAAGGAATTTGTGAAGTTTCTCTTTCAACCGGTCACCCAAAATCGTTGTAACAATTGCATTTTGCAATATCTTTAACTTTTTCACACTTAAAAGGTTTATCATGCCAAATGCGTTAACCGCGAATCATTCGTGATTTCGATTGACGCCTGTAAACTGCGGACTGCTCACTTTTGCACTATATTGAGCGTCCACTTTAGATATAATGGAGATGGAATAATCTGGAGATCATATGTCGAATTCCCCCTCACCCTTGAATGGCAGCAACCTAACCCGCGCCGGTGTTGCTGGTGCTGTCTTAGCTGTACTTGCGATAGTCTTATTTATTGTGTTGTGGGTCGTTTTAGGTTCATTCAAAATGGATGCGATGGCGCGTTTATTCGCCTCGCTTTGCATCCCACCCGCCATTCTCGCGGGAATCATGGGCGTCTATATCTTGACGCGAAAACCCAAAGCCTAACCGCTTAAGTTGCTTTCACAAATCGGTAGGCAATAATAATCGGTGTTCCCGCCTGTGTTTTGGAGTCTGCTGCGAAACGTACGGCTGGTGTTTGACCAAGACGCGGTTCCAAAACGGCGTCAATTCGCAGTCCTGCCTTCCGTGCAGCCTCATGGTAATCGGCATATAGATGAACATGATGCTCGACAGCAAAAGATTGACCGTCAGTTGTTGTAAATGTGCGCTGCTGCCCATTTAAAAAGATGAATGGATGAAAATCGCTCACCAGCGCGCATCCCGTCGGTTTCAACACTCTACTGATCTCAGCCATACTCGTGTCTAGCTGTTTTAAATGTCCCAGCGCCAACCCGCATAACACCACGTCAATCGAACCCGAAGCCAACGGAATTTTCTCGGTGGTCGCAACCGCCTTCAATAGCATCGGGTTTTGCAGTAACATCGGCATACTATTATCAAATCCGACTGTGCCCCGTGCGCCTTCCCGCTCGGCGATCAAACCATACCGACCGGTCCCACAGGCCAAATCCAACACCCATTGGCCCGCTAAAGATGGACATAACAGCTTCACAGTCGCCTCTTCAGCTTCCATCAAGGCATTATGGGCATGTGGAGGATACTGCTCTGCCCAGCGTTCGTATGCTGCCAAACTGGATAATGTTTCTCGCTGAGCAGGAGAACGCAGTTGTCTCAAAACGGATTTCAACATACTTAATGGCCTGTATAGAAAAATTCTTCTTCGCGGGGGTTCAGTTCTTCTTCTCTTATCGTTCCCATAATAACAAAGTCTGCCCATATCAGGAACATTCGGTCGCTGCTGTTGTAAGAAAGCCTCGCGCGCAGCGGTAAATGCAACCACATATAGGCGAGTCGGCGCCGCTCGTAGCGCGTTGTACGCTCACGTAAATCATGATACCAAATTGGATATTTAAGAATTTTAAGGTGGATTTTTTCGGCTTGTTCAGCGTATGTGTAGCCGAGTGCCACAACCAACCCCGTTAAGACCCCTAGAGTTGTGAGTGTAGCTGAAAGACCTTGAAATGGAGCAGCCCACAATCCGGCGCAAAAACTTAATGCCCCGCTCCACGCCAATAGCGGTTGCCCCGGCATATACAGTTTTTCGCGTGGGCCATATTCCGAAAAAGTGCGTAATATAGGTTCTTTTAAGTAGCCTACTAAAATTAAAGTTGAACGAACCAAGAAAATAATGCTAATGGTCGTTATCACTACCAAAATGATACTCATACCATACTCTACATCCTTAGCAAGGCACGTGGACCTTTGTACAGCGGACAAACACAGCGCTCACACTCAGAGCGTTGACCTAACCGGTAAGCGTGGCGAAGTGCCTGTCCAGCCGATGTATTGAGGGCTTCACTCAATCCGGTTGCGGCAGTTACCTGTCCATAGGTCGGCAAAAAATAGCATGGACGAAGTCTACCATCCACTTCAATGACCGTCGAAACATGGGGAGAATTGCACCGGGGGCCTGGAAACGCCGCTTCTCCCGTCAGCGCAGAAAAATACTTCACCATACGCCGCAGTTTTGCAGGTGATTCACCCATCAGACCACTTTCGAAATCCGAAGCAAACCGCGTAATCGTTTCCTCGACAATCTGGGCGAATTCGGTTACATCTTCCGGCATCAGCGCTGTTGCAGTTGGGCCATGCTCGGGTGGCGATCCCACCCCCATTGAGGCTACCAATTGCAGCGCTGGATCAGCCGCAAAGCGAGGTCCAAAAGCATATTGGTTACTCACATCGACCGTTAGGAAACTTACCCTGTTGACATCCGCACTTTTCGCGGCCTCAATAATTTGTGGCATTTCACGAAAATTAGCCCTTTGAAGAGTCGTGCGTGTCGCTACCGGAATATCGCGCGCCCGAACTGCCCGTATTCCATCCAATACCAGATCAAAGGCATCAACCCCACGAATAGAGTCATAGGTAGCGGCGGTACCTCCATCGAGGCTTACAATAACTTCGTCTACGCTACCTACCAGTTCATCAACCTGCTTGCGTAACAGCAACCCATTCGTAAGCAGCATGACATGGGTACCTTCAGCTTTAAAACGTCGCGCAATTTCAGGCCATTTGGGGTGCTGCATCGCTTCCCCACCGCTTAACAATACCCACCGAACCTGTAACTCATGAAACGCTGAAGCGATTTCCTCAACCAATTCCATTTTCATGTTGCGGCGAGGGTTACGCCAAATGTCACATGTTACGCAGCGGCTGTTACAACCGTCAGTGAGGTAAAGCACCACGAGCGGTAAAGTATGAAGTTGGTCACTAACAAGGTTGAGCAGATATTTAGGTTTCATGTGCAGAAGTATACCCCGAATGTCCCATCAACGCAGACTATCACTGATGATAAACTATGTTAAAATGAGTCATTATAAAACATCCGTGCGGGCTGCATCGGCCCAAAAATCCAACTAAAGAATATGCCAAATCTCGACCTGATAAAATCCGAGCAGGGTCCACGTCTCGCCTTTCTTGAAAAAGCCGAGGTAAATATTATTGCGGAAACGCTTGTCGCCTTTGCCAACACAGAAGGCGGCACCATTATTTTTGGGCTGAAAGAAGATGGCGAGATTGCCCCTAAAAAGATTGAAACCAAAAGCCTTGAAAAAGCCCTGCGCGATGCAGATTCGGCCTGTAACCCTCCCGTTGTGATCGGCAACTGGGAAGAAGTCGAGAGTGAAAAAGGAACCGTCTTTGTTTTACGTGTACCCCGTAGTATCGAACTCCATGCGATCTCGGATGGGCGCGTCCTGATTCGCAGCGGCGTAAAGAATCGCCCGCTTGGCGGCCAAGAAATCCTCAAGCTGGCTAGCGCCAAAAACACCGGTGACTTCGAAACGGAAACGGTTCCCGGTGCAACCATTGATGACTTCAGCAATAAAATGATTACCGAGTATCTTGCCAAACGCGCTGAACGTACCAAACGTCCCTATAACGGTAAGGTTGCTGACTTGCTCAAAGAAGTCGGAGCCACCGATAATGATGGTAAGGCGACAGTCAACGGCATTCTGATGTTTAGCGAATATCCTCAGCACTGGATACCGCAGAGCAGCGTCGTATTCGCCAAATTCGTCGGTAAAACCCCGCGCGGCGAAAATGGATTAGCGGGTTACACTCGACGAGAAGAACTCACCGGCCCTCTCCCGCGTCTCATTGAAAACGCGTGGAATCTGATCTGGAGTGAGATGGCCGTCAGCGCGGTCGTTAAGGGTCTCGAACGTGAAGAAACCTATGAGTACCCACAATTTGCGGTGCGCGAAGCCATCGTCAACGCCATTTGCCATAGAGATTATCGGTTGAAGGGTCGGCGCATTGAAATTCGTATGTACTCGGATCGCTTGGAAGTAATTTCTCCGGGTGGGTTGCCGGGCTTCATTACAGTTGAAAATATTGTAGAGGAACACTTCAGCCGCAATCCACGCATCGTCAATGGCTTATTCCAATGGGGTTATATCGAAGAACTAGGCCTCGGTATTGACCGTATGATGGAAGTCATGCAGCAAGCAGGACACAAACCGCCTTATTTTGATGCTCGCCCCTACAGCTTTGCGGTTACACTATATAACGAGCGTGAGAAACAAAAAGCTCCGGAATGGGCGCGGAATACTAATCATCGCCAGGCACGCGCACTACAATATATCCGCGATCATGGCTCAATCACAAATCGTGAGTATCGTTCACTATGTCAGGGAGTCTCAGCAGAAACATTACGTCTTGACCTTGCAGACATGGTTGAACAAGGCATTTTACTTAAAGTTGGGTCGAAGAAAGGTACTTACTATATTCTCAAGTAAAGTACTGAATAAACCAATCGCTGTACTCTTCAAGGTTTGAATCGACATGGATTCAGTTTTTAATGCAGGTTTAGCCGTAAGTAGTGGTCTATATGCCTGTTTGTTGATTTATGCTCAGATCAAACGACACCAACTTCGTGTCGGTCGATTATGGCTATCCGCCCTGCTACTGTTAGCCGCGCTATCCGATTTCTTGCTCATTCCTCAATTTACAAATTACCATCTATCGTTTACACGCGGTTTTGGAATTTCAGCGCTCATAATTGGCATCCTGAGTGTGTATGGATACCTTGTACTTAAAGATATTCGATTTGACAGCAGTCCTCTACCACGCCTCTGGCTCGGGCTCAGCATAATCTGGCTCGTCAGCTTCTTGATTTCCGGAATCTTAACCTCCCCAACCGAAGTGGGCGAAGGCGATTGGATCGTTCAAGCAATTCAACATCCAAGTGTCTCAGCCTGGATCCTATTTGGCGGATTTCTGATCGCAAGTGTGCTGCTGGTGGGAATAATTTTATGGTCATACTCTAGCGCAAGCCTCCCAGAAATTGCTAATCGCGTACTGTTTTGGGCAGTAAACTGCTTTACTCTGCTTCTGGGCTGCTTTTTGTTGGTAAGCGGCACGACCTTATTGATTCTGCTTGGTGTAATAACGCTGCTCGTAGGCTGTGCTGGAGTCATATACGGAAGCGTCACATATCAGGTCATTGATATACGTAATGCGTTCAATCGCGCTATACGCACGACTTTGCTCGTTGGTCTTACTGCAATTATTGTTTTCATTGCTTTATACTTCACGCATACCCTAAACCTACCCCATACGCTTGAAGGTTACCTATTGTTGGGTGTCATTGCAGTAATCGTAGGGGCAGTTTACGTACCAATACGTAAGTTGGTGGAATTGGTTATCAACCCCATATTCCGTGGGAACCTAACTGATGCAGGGCTTGTCACCCGGCAGTACAGCCAACAAATATCGCTCTCAGTTGAGTTGGAAACACTTGTTGCTACCATCATAAACACGCTCAATAAGATGATGAGGGTACGCCGATCAGGGCTGCTACTTGTTAACGATACAGGCGAAGGCAAGGTCGAACTACAACCGATGCAGGGCAGTTTTGTCGAATTGAGCAACTTGAGGGGTGTCCTCTACAAAAAAAGTCCTCTTTATCAGCAATTTGCCACCCTGCAAGGCCCCGTTTCCCAATTTGAAATGGAATACAGCCCCAAATATGAGACGATGCTGGATATAGAACGAGATTTTTTCCAAAGCCTGCATACGAGCGCTTATGCACCAATTATTGTCGAGGGTAATTTAACTGGAATCCTAGTATGTGGGTCAAAAATAAACGACTCGCCCTTTTATCCACATGATCTCGCGCTGCTGGCGACCTTAGCCAATCAGACCGGCGTGGCGCTAAGAAATGCTCGATTGGTAACCGACCTTCGCAAACTCAATGAGGATACGGCACGGTTGAATAGTGGACTGGAGAGTGCTAACCAGCAAATGGGCAAACTTGACGCTGTAAAGACCGACTTTGTGACCATCGCCAGCCATGAACTGCGAACACCGTTGGCTCAACTACGCGGCTACACAGACATCATGGATGCGCTGAACGGACAAGGAATGCTGGACACAGAGAAGACCAGTGGCATGATCGATAACATGCGAAAAGCAACCGAGCGCATGGAAGAGCTGATTTCAGCCATGTTGGATGTGAGCCAGCTTGATGTCAACGCGATGGATTTGCGCTTCGCACAAACGACTATTGAAACAGTGGTTCGGATGGCAGTAGAACCGCTCACGGATGCTATTAAGCAGCGTAAACTGACACTTTCAGCACGTGGGCTAAAAGGCCTACCCCCCATCGAGGCAGACCTACAACGGCTGGTACAAGCGTTTCGCAATGTAGTGGTAAACGCCATTAAGTTCACGCCAGACAAAGGGCGAATCGAAGTGACCGCGAGTTTGCGTACGCCTGAAACACATAATGAACCTCCTTCAATCATGGTCGCGATTACCGATACCGGAGTCGGCATCAGTCCAGAAAATGTCGACCTGATTTTCCAGAAATTCTATCGTGGCTATGATCCAAGCTTACATTCAACGGGAACCTATAAGTTCATGGGCGCGGGGCCGGGTTTGGGGCTGACGATTGCCAAGGGGGTAATTGAGGGACATGGTGGAACCATTTGGGCGGAAAGTCCCGGTCATGACGAGGAAAACTTTCTCGGCAGCACCTTTTATATCGTGCTTCCTCTCAAATCGCCTGATACCGTGAGACGTGTAGCGATGGAACAGAAAGCTCAACTCAATTGATCGTGGCCTAGATACTTGAAATTCAATAAAACCAACTCCAAAACGATCAATTACTTCACGATCTCCATCGAGAAGCGTGGGCTAATGATGTAATCAAAGCCCTACGTCGGAGAAAAATACTGACGTATTCAGAGTTATTTACATTTCTTGGCGACAATACAAAAGATCCACAACTTCGGGCTGATATTTGCGAAGAAATCAGCCGACTTTTCGTTTGGATTGATCGACGACGATTTGTTTCACCTTTACTTAAAGCATTAAAAACCGACTACGAACCACTACTCAAAATGCAGTCCGGGCGCTTGGCAATCTTAAGAGTAAGCGGGCGCTTCCGTTCATCATGAACCTCGTACAAGACAAAACTCTGTCAGCCGAAACACGCTATTTTGCGATAATAGCTCTATGTGAGGGAATTAGAGATCCGAAAGCCATTCCTGCGCTTAGACAAGTGATGTTTGACCAAAGTGACAACCTTAGAGTCCGCGAGGACGCGATTGAACATACAGCATGGTTCTCTGAAGAATCGCTCGTTGCCAATTATATCAAGTTGCTCTCCGATCCTGAGCCAGATATGCGCTTTTGGTCAGCCTATGGATTAGGGATTATGAGAACCGATATAGCGCCGGCGCTCAACGCGTTAGATCGAGTAGCAGCATTTGACCACATTGCACCTGATGGTTGGTGGCATATTGACCGAGAAGCACTTGATCCTCTGGAGAATATTCATTGGCAGCTACTGGATTTGAGCGATGGAGAAATCTCACGCAAACGAGTCCACATTATTAGCCCTGCCCCAGAATACACAACTTTTGAATGGCAGTTTAACTGTTGGCCGCCCCAAGAGTACAAAAAGCTCGTACCACCAACTCTCAAAATTGATGCTGAATGGTTCAAGGAAAAACTACGCGAAGGATGGTCTAGCATCAAATTAGATATTCGTCACCCAAGGCCACAGACCTATCTAACTGATTGGTTGGTTGAGATTGACAATGAGCCATTAATTGGCGGTATCCATCGTGATCAATATACAGTTGTGCTAACCGGAAGTTTGAAAGCGATTAATGTATTCGCAGCATGGTATTGGGGTGTTATTGAGCCAGAGCAGTATCTATTTTTATATGAATGGGCCGGATTAGCAGTTGAATTAAGACCCGGTATGAGCGTAGAGGATATTGAAATGGAAGCCCGCGAGCGCTCAAAATACACGAACGCTATAGACGAGCGAGTAGTCCACTATCCTTGGGTTATTGAAAACGAGTAGCAGTATCTTCAACCCCAATTAATGCTTTGAGGGAAAGTTGGAAGCCTAAAACATCACCGGAAGTTAGATAACGATTTAACGATTGTTCAAAGACAGACCGGGTAGGCCAAAGACGGGCGGTTTGGCGGGCAACAGCGGGACTTGGATCAACAAGCGTGACGCCCTGCCCCGCGATATCCTGAATAGCATCAGCCAAAAATGGGAAATGGGTACAGGCGAGGACAATGTGATCTGCGCCGGCATCAATCAACGGACGTATATAGCCTGAAATAACGGAGCGGCTGTCAGCCGTGTTTTGGCTCTGCTCCTCAGCGATACGAACAAGATCAGGGGCGATTTGAGTGATGACGCGCTTATCTTCGGCGTACCGTTCGAGTAAACGTTTATAAAGTGCCCCTTCGGCAGTAGCGCGGGTCGAAAGGACTCCGACTACACCTGTTTTAGAGGCTTCTAGAGCAGGCTTAACGGCGGGTTCCATCCCCACAAAAAGCGTGTTTGGATATTTGCCGCGAAGATATTCGAGGCTGGCAGCACTGGCAGTATTACAGGCAATGACAATGACAACCGCACCTTGTTCGATCAGAAACCGTGTGATGTGATCTGAGAACCTTTGAATTTCAGAAACCGGACGCGGACCGTAAGGCAGATGAACCTGATCGGCGACGTAGATGGTGGGATGGCCGGGAAGCAAGCGATGAATTTCGCGGAGGACAGTTAGCCCACCGATACCGGAGTCAAATACCCCGATTTTAGGCAGAAGCGCCACCAGCAGCGGCCTCGACAAATGCTTTAAAAAGGCGCTTCATGGCGGGATCATCACGATAAAGGTCTTCGGGATGCCACTGGACGCTGAGGACAAATTTCTTATTGGGCATTTCGATGGCTTCGACCACACCATCGGGCGAATAGGCAGTTACACACATATCAGGAGCCGCGACACTAACAGACTGGTGATGCAGGCTGTTGACTGCGATGGTGGTTGTACCGAGGATGCCAGCGAGGCGACTGCCGGGATCAATGTTGACATCGTGTGGGCGAGAATTACGGGGTTCGGTCACATTATGCGAGATGTCCGTACCTATTTCAGAGGGCACATCCTGGATGAGCGTACCACCGAGAGCAACATTCACAACTTGATGACCTCGACAAATGCCGAGAACGGGTAGATCATCATCAACGGCCCAGCGAGTCAAATTGACTTCGATATGATCACGGGCATCATCGATATTATCCGTCAAAGGGTTCATTGGTGCGCCATAAATATCAGGGCGCATATCTCCCCCCCCGGGGAGCAAAACAGCATCGAGGCGCTCGTAAATACCACGAAGCGCCTCGTCTTTAATACTTATGGGGATTAGAACGGGCAGACCACCGGCTTCTTCTACGGCTTGAATAATCGCCACGTAAGCACGGTTATATTCCCATCCCTGATCGCTGGTAAAGGTGGAAGTCGTAACCCCAATTAAGGGCTTCACGAAATTAGCCTCTGCGTTCCTTCAAACGGGCGGCCTTACCACGCAAATCGCGAAGATAATAGAGTTGGGCGCGACGCACTTTGGAACGGCGTGTAATTTCAATCTTCTCGATGCGAGGGCTGTAGAAGAGGAATGTACGTTCTACGCCGATACTGTTACTAGCAATACGACGGACGGTGAAATTTAGATTGTTTCCACCCCCACGTAGGCGAATAACTATGCCCTGGAATATCTGAATACGTTCGCGGTCACCTTCAACAATGCGAACATGGACTTTAACGGTGTCACCGGGCGCAAGTTCCGGATGTTCCGGGGCTTTAGCCTGTAGTGAGTTTAATAACTCGTTCATGCGGTTTCGTCCTTCCGAACAAAATGCGCCTACAGGCGCAACTCAGTTCTATTCTAATAAAATCATTATAGCAGTCGGGGGTTGGGGGTTCAAGGGAACAGTTTACGAGTGTTGAGTGCTAAGAACAGATAAAATTAGAGATTAGAAGATACATGCAAAAGCAAAATTGGCAGTTTTGGCAATTGATCCGCCGAAATGGCAAGCGAAAAGAGGGGAAGAAACCGCTGAATTGACAATTATGAACGGCGGTAGGTTCGGCTGATGCTGCTGAGTGCAGCGAAACACTCACGTTTAGCTGCCGCGTGCCAATTGGTGTGCCTTTGCAGTGACTTTAAGGGAGAAAGCCGCTGAAATGATGCAAATTATGCGAAAAAGGCAATTGCAACAGCAGTCGATACGTAGAGGATAATTTTATCAACACTCAACCCAATTCTATTTTAGTACATTTATTCTACTGTAGCAAGTTCAAAATTGTTTAAAATTGTGGTTTGAATAAGCAATTGACAGTATACAGCAAGAGCCTTAGGCTGATACGGGTTATGAGATCAATTAGGGAACCTTTCAATGCTGGTATTTGTTGTCGCATACATATTGCTGGGCATCGTGATGGTGGCAGCCGCATTTCAGAAACGCGTGAAATGGCTGCAAGGGCCGGCGCGTGGACTGCTAATCACCTATTTCACTATAGCGCTATTATTGGCAGCAGGTGAAGGTTACTTCCGATTTGTCTACGCTGAGTCGGATGGCTTGCCTACTTTAGCATCCCAAAATTGGCTGTCACGATATTGGCATACAAACGCGCTAGGTTACCGCGACCCTGATTGGACTCAAGAGACATTGGCAAAGCGCAAAACCATATTAGTAATTGGAGACTCGTTCGCGGCGGGCTGGGGAATCGTTAATCCTGACGATCGGTTTGGGAATGTGCTCGGTAAACGGCTGGGTAATGACTATGCGATAGTCAACCTAGGAAAGCCGGGAGCAAGTACCCTTGAGGAGACTGATAATCTGCAAAAGTATCCGTTCAAAAAAGTAGATATGGTCGTGTTGCAATACTATTTGAATGACATCGAAAACGCGGCATTGAGCATTGGGCTTGATCCGAAACTTGATCCGACAAGAAACATGCCTCCGTGGGTCAACGAGTCATATCTCGCTAATTTTATGTACTGGCGATTGATAGCACGAGTAAATCCAGTCCAAGAAGGTACACAGACTTATTGGGATTGGTTGTATTCAATGTATGACAATTCTACAGTATGGGCGATTCATCAAAAACAGCTTATACAATTTGCCGATGCAGTAACACAAAAAGGCGCGAAGTTGATTGTCGTCATATTCCCCAACATGCTCGACCCGTTCCATAGCATTCCTTATGTTGACCGGGTAGCACAAGCATTTGAGAAGCAAGGAACCGATAATCAAGCAATAGTAAAACTGTTTGATGCGGCAGCAGCAATGCCATTAAATGAGCGTGTCGTATCGGAGCGAGATGCACATGCCAGTGTCGAATTTAATCAGGTTGTTGGCGATATGCTCTTTGACAAGGTTGTTCAGGTCGAACAATAGAGAACAGCAAGTCGTGCCTACGCTGTGGGATGTTGGCGCGCATACTTGAGTAAGGCGATGATTGTTTTGGCATCCTGAATTTCACCCGTTTCGATCATGGTCAAGGCGTTCGCTAATGTCACATGATCCACCTCGATAAACTCATCCACATCAGCAGGCAAGCGTGATTCAATAAGTTCGGTTGCGACAAAGAGGTGAATATATTCGGTAGTGTAGCCGGGAGCTGTATATAAGCCCCCAAGTGGTTCGATCTTCCCCGGTTTGTAGCCTGTTTCTTCCTGCAATTCACGAATAGCCGCCATCATTGGATCTTCACCCACATTGAGAACACCCGCCGGAATTTCACTCATGATTTGGGCAGAAGCGCTGCGAAACTGGCGGACAAGCAAAATACGATTTTGATCGTCAACAGCAATCAAGGCGGTAGCGCCGGAGTGGCGTAATATCTCGCGGATCTGATGCTGTCCATCCGGCAGTTCCACTTCACAAAGATCCAACGTGACAATTCGGCCTGAATAAATACGTTTAGTAGAAAGGATTTTTTCGTTCATTTGGGGAAACACTTTCAAAAGGGGAAAAATGATGAGGTGAATAATAAGGGCAGAACAGCTTTGATGCTGCCCTGCCCTGATTCAGCTTTGTTTATGACGAAGGAATAACCAACTGTTGATTGATGACAATCAGGTTGATATTCGAGATACCATTGGCATTGGCGATAGACGTAACGGGCACATTGAAGCGCTGTGAAATCTTAAAGAGCGTATCGCCTTGCTGTACGACATAGGTCGAGCCAACAGGGCCGCCTGTACCGCCGGTAGAACCATCTACAGGCACTGTGGTCGCAGGAGGTATAATACCAGTATTACCACAGCCCGGAATAGTTAGCTTTTGCCCAATATAGATTAAGTTCATGTTCGCCAAACCACTGGCATTGGCAATCTCTTGAGGTGTCACACCGTATTTGAGTGAAATGCGATAGAGGTTGTTATCACCAACACTAACTTCATGAATACAGTCGACTCCATTGCCCGTGGGAACATTTCCACCTACGGTCGCCGTCGCAAATAGAGGTGCAGCAGTGGCTGTCGGAATTCCAAATATGGCCTGAGCAGTTTGAGTCAACTCAATACCAGCCGTATCAGTCGCCTGCTGCACGATGAAGGTTGCTGTCATTTCCAAAGGATCGAGCGAACCATCAGCTTGTTGAATAGTAAATCCAGCATTCGGATCGGTAGTTGGAATGACAATTCCACTCAAATTAGGATCTGGTGTTGGGAAAGTTTGAACTAAAGCATTTGGATCTTGAGTCGCGGTCACGACCACTTCTTGCACGATGGGCGGATCGGTCGGGAAAGGTGTAAAAGTTGGGCCAGCCTGCGCTATAGAAAGGCCGCTAGATGTGCCCCCCGCTGATTGAAAACAACCCGTAAGCGATAAAAGAAGGGCTGCAAAGCCGAAAAAGCTGAGAGTCTTTTTCCAGTACGAACGCATGAATGTCGCCCTCCTTGAAGTCTAAACAATTTAGACTTGTGAAATGATGTCAGTCTACCATTCAAGCGAATTCTCAGCAAGCTAGGGCGCTCATTAAAATCCGTTCTTACCTTTCACATTATCGCGGTCATATTCCCAAGCCGGAACGGCAGGTAGATGAATTGACACGCGTGTGTATTGGTTGGGCACACTCTCGATATGGAATTTGCCATCATGCAATTGTACGGAACGCGTAACAATCGCGAGACCGAAACCCGAGCCTTGCTGCTCAAAGTATTTTCGTCCAAATTGCATAAACGCGCCAATGTGTTCAATTTCTTCCTGAGTCATACCGCGACCATAATCGGTGACGGTGAGCAGGTAATAATCATCAAGCAGTACACCCGATAATTGAACGGCGCTGCCCGGTTGAGAAAATTTGAAGGCATTGTCAGTCAGTTCTTCAACCAATTTTTTGAGATTGTCTTCAATCATGCGAATGGCGACGTCGTCACTAATCGCCAACTCCAAGTCTGCTTCGCGGTGATAATACTGTGCGCGCTGATAAGCGATGTCTTCAATCAAGGGGCGTGGATTGACAGTCGCAAAGCTACGCATGGCTTCAACACGAGCCAAGTCCGTTTTGAGGACTTCAAGCTGTGTATAAACCACATAATTTTCGGTCAAACGGTAGAGGCGCTGTGCAGCACTATAGATGTGGCCGGCCATCTCGGTGATTTTATCAGGTGACATGACATCAGCATCCATGAGAAGGATGTCCGAAAAGCCTAAGATGCCAGTCAACGGTGTGCGTAATTCATGTGGCAGGGCAAGGATGATATTTTCTCGAAGTTCGTTCAAGCGTTCTTTCGTCACTTTTTCGCGCTCAATTTTGGTTTCGAGGCGTTGACGAACACAACTTACTAACTCGACGGCGGTAAAAGGTTTGGTCAAGTAATCATCCGCGCCAGAATTCATACCAATGCGAATTTCACTCTTGTCAGATAAGGCTGTTAAAAAGATGAAGGGAATGCTGATGCCAGCACCATCTTTACGGAGTTCGGCCAAGACACCAAACCCATCCATTTGCGGCATCATGATGTCGCAAATAATGAGATCGGGCCGATTGGCACGGGCGCTACGAACACCTTCAAGCCCGTCGGACGCACCGCTTACCTCAAAACCTTCAAAGGTGAGCATTTCAATGATGTCTTTGCGGAGTGCATCGGCATCTTCAATAACCAGAATTTTGGTGGGGGTCTTATCCATGACCATAGCCTCAACTTACGCTATCCAGAGCTCAGTTTTATACGAAGTGTAATTGAATTGAAATTAACCCAATCCACCCCATTCTCAACTCATTGTAAACTGAGAATTTGATGCAAAGTATTGAGATATTTTAGGCTGGCACAATGCGTATTAGCACCAACAAAATGATAATAATACCAGCGAGAATACGATAGTATCCGAAAGCGACAAAGCTGTTGCGTGCAACGTAGTTAAGCAACCAACGGATGGCAATCCATGCAACAATACCAGCGACAACGGCGCCCAGTAGGAGGTTAGCCAAATCGTTACCTTGAAGGGTACTGAGGCTCTTGAACAGCTTGTACAGCGTGGCTATACCAAGAGTGGGGATAGCGAGAAAAAAGGTAAAGCGTGTCGCTACGGCACGATCTAGTCCAAAGAGCATCCCACCTACAATGGTCGAACCGGAGCGTGAAACGCCGGGGATAAGCGAGAAGATTTGGGAAACACCAACGGCTAGTGCCTGACGAGGGGTGATCGATTCCAGGTTTACTGTTGTGGGTTGGGAGTGGGGGCGACGTTCCACCCAGAGAAAAATAACGCCGCCTATGATCAGCGAAATAGCTACAACGATGGGCCGAAACAGTAATTGATCTATTTTGTCAGCAAATAGTAGACCTACGACCCCCGCCGGGATAAAGGCGATGATGATATTCAGCCAAAGCCGCTGAACACCTTTGTCAGTTGGGACCGTCGCAACCTGCTTTAAGAGTTCAGCACGGAAGAAGATGATGACCGCAAACACCGAACCTATCTGAATAAAGATTTCGAACGTTTTACTGCTTGTGAAATTAAGCAGGGCAGCAAAAACAATCAAATGCCCTGTAGAAGAAATGGGGAGAAATTCGGTCACACCTTCGACAATACCGAGGATGATGACCTTAACGAGTTCGAGCATAAAACGAGTCTCCTACTGGTGGCAAAACTGCCGGCTATGCACAAAACAATGATTGGCACGTTGCAAATATGGGCAGAATCTATTGCCCATTGATGTGCGGTGCGTATTCTACAGCAGAAGCCGTAGACGAAGTCAGGTGGAATTAGGTGGCATGAGAGCAGTGTGGTAGGCTTGGCAGATAGAATTTACTCTCCGAGGTTTTCGATTGCGCTCTTATATACCCTTTTTGCGGCAAAATTCTAACTTTACACGGGTTTGGGTTGCACAAATTATAAGTTTGTTCGGAGACTGGTTTAACATCATAGCCCTGTCGGCATTGGTGGCACAATATACGAACAAATCAGGTTTAGCCGTGAGCAGTTTGTTATTGGCGCGGGTGCTGCCACCTTTTCTGGTTAGTCCATTTGCTGGCGTGCTGGTTGATCGGTTTGACCGCAAGCGCTTGCTGATTATTAGTGATGTGCTGCGTACGGTAATCGGCATATCTCTATTGTTTGCTACGTCGGCAGACCGACTGTGGATTATTTATGTGGCGACCATTTTTCAGTTTGTGTTTTCAGCGATATTTGAACCGGCTCGGTCTGCCCTACTGCCAGCGCTGCTACCTAAAGATCAACTCCTAAGGGCCAATACACTCAGCAATGTCACCTGGTCGGTGATGCTCGCTATTGGGGCGATGATCGGCGGAATTATTACAGCGGCGTTTGGGACAACAACCGCTTTGATCGTAGACGCTGCCAGTTTCGGAGTCTCTGCCCTTATTCTTCTGACAGTTCATGTGCAACAAAAGGTCGAACCCACACCAGACTCCAAGTTAACAAAAGCTGCTCATAAGACAGGTTTCAAAGATGGATTGGCTTATGTGCGCAGCCACCCTCAGATTGGGATTCTGCTACTGGTCAAATTCGGACTCAGTGTTGGTAATGTTGATACGATGATGATCGCTTACGGTACAGCATTATTTGTGATGGGTGAAAACGGAACCGGATCGTTGGGTATTCTGTATGCGGCCTTTGGATTGGGTGCTCTGCTGGGGCCATCCATACTCAATCGCTATAATAATGGTCGTGTTTTTACGATGCGAAGACTTATGATTATTGGCTTCATATGGGTTACATTGGGGTGGATATTGTTGGGGTTGGCCCCGAGCCTGTGGCTGGCAGCGTTGGCACTGGTGGTACGAGCAATGGGCGGTTCGGCGACATGGACTTACAGTTCGACTGCTATCCAGATGAGTACCGACAGTTCATATATGGGGCGTATGTTCTCGTTGGATTGGGCGGCTTACTATCTGGCGGTCACGGTTAGCACGCTAATTAGTGGACGCGTATTGGATGCCATTGGCACGATACATGCGCCGCAAGTTGCGCTGGTAACCGGTCTTTTGAGCCTAATTCCACTGATTGGATGGGTAATAGCGGTACGTTGGGTGGAGCGTTATACCAAGGTGTTAGCACTCGCAAGCGAATAAGCATACGGTTCGAAATCCAATTGGATGGCAACCGACGTATCAAAAACATATCACGCAGATTCATAAGGGAACTCGATTATGGATGCGACTAGGCAACATGCGATTGTTATTGGTGGCAGTATGTCGGGAATGCTGGCAGCACGAGTCCTCAGTGATCATTACAAACATGTTACGATCGTAGACCGCGACCGATTTCCAGAAGCTGTTGAACTACGAGATGGCACACCACAAGCGCGACATTTACACGTACTGCTGGCCAAAGGCCTACAAATCGTAGAGGCATTATTTCCGGGCATTGAAAGAGAAATGACAGCAAATGGTGCAACCACGCAACACTGGGGAAGTGAAGCCACGACTTATGTGGAACGCGGATGGATGCCCTCTTTTGAAAGCGGATTAGAGACACATGGAATCAGCCGGATCCTCCTCGAGTGGTGCGTTCGACAACGTGTCAAATCAAATCCATCTATCCAAATACTGGAACGTACACAAGTTAAAAGTTTGTTGGTGGCAGATCACAATAAACGTGTAACTGGTGTAGAAATACACGCCAAAGACACACCTACTTCAGCTACTGAACTGAACGCTGATCTGGTGGTGGACGTCAGTGGACGCACTTCGCGCACACCGGAATGGTTGCATGACATGGGTTATGGAGATGTTGAAGAAACGGTTATCAATTCATTCTTGGGGTATGCAACACGTTGGTATAAACGTCCAGAGGCATTCCCTAAAGACAAGAAAATGCTCACTATCCTGTCAAAACCGCCCAATATTCCTCGCGGCGGCGTCATCATGGAAATTGAGAATGGGGATTGTATCGTCACATTAGCAGGCGCAAATAAAGATTATCCACCAACCGACGAGGCGGGTTTCCTCGACTTTGCGCAACATTTGTTATCGCCCGCGATTTACGAGATTATCCGCGATGCCGAGCCAATCTCAAATATATACGGGTATCAGCGTACTGAAAATCGCTGGCGGCACTATGAACGATTCACGCATTGGCCGGAAGGCTTTATCGTAATGGGTGATGCAGCGTGCGCCTTCAACCCGATTTATGGACAGGGGATGACAGTAGGGGCAATCGAAGCAGTGGCATTGGGTAAACTACTTAGCGAATATGCTGGACAATCCAGTCAAGGGATGGCAAAAGCTTTCCAAGCACAATTAGCAAAAGAGATTGAAACACCCTGGCTAATGGCAACCGGTGAAGACTTGCGTTACCCAGGAACAGTAGGCGGAAAGACTGGATGGCGCGACCGTCTGGTGCAAAAATACATCGAACAATTCATCAATATCATGCCATTGCATCCCGAGATCGCAGATCATTTCATGCAGGTAATGAATTTGCTTAAACCACCGACAACCCTATTTCAACCAACGATAGTGTTCAAGGTCATCAGCAGTATGCTTAGTAGGAAACAGATATCTCCAGGATAATTTTAATCTATCAACCTCTGACGCTCATTCGCAATCCTACCCCACTGATAAAACCGCTACACAACAAAAGGACACGCTTTAAGGCATGTCCTTTTTGTTTTAGAGTTAACAATTCATTTAGCTATCGAGAGTGCCTGCTGCAAGACCTATTGGAAGGGCTTCGGGCTGCTTTACCGTACTGGCAACATCGACATGCCGCCCCTGTGAAGATGCGTCATGAAAGCTCTGCATAAGATCTAACACGTGGAAAGCAAGCTGCCCACTGGCACGATTGGCGCGTCCACTGCGAATGGCATATGCCATATCGGCTACACCAATGCCACGCCCGACCTCATCACTATGCGAGTGCTCGACTTCGCGCCATTCCTTTTCATCCCAACGACGCAACAGCACTTTACCGCCAAAGGTGTTGGGATCGGGCACATTAAGCGAACCTTCTGAACCGTGAATTTCAATTAATGGAACATGGTTAGCCCAGACGTCGAAGCTGGTGATGATGGTTCCTACCGCCCCGGAGGCGAAGTCCATGATACCCGCAACGTGAGTGGGAACATCGACCGCAATTTTTAGGCCATATTTTTCCTTACTGGTGGCTATACGCTCAGGAAAAGATACCTGTGCCGAACCCGTTACACGACGAACAGGACCAAGCAAGTTGATAAGCGCCGTCAGATAGTATGGTCCCATATCGAACATGGGGCCGCCACCGAGTTTGTAGTAAAACTCGGGATTAGGATGCCAACTTTCGGGGCCGTGACTCAACATAAACGCAGTAGCGGCTACAGGACGACCAATGAGGCCATCGTCAATGACTTTGCGGGCGGTTTGAATGCCGCCGCCGAGAAACGTATCCGGCGCACACCCAACAAGTAAATGCTTCCCAGCAGCGAGGGCAAGAATTTTCTGACCTTCTTCTCGCGAGAGGCCCAGCGGCTTTTCGCCATAAGCATGTTTACCAGCGTTCAAAATAGTAAGGCTGACCTCGGCGTGTGCTTGGGGCACAGTCAGATTGATGACAATTTCAATGCCGGGGTCCGCAAGAAGTTCATCAACGGTATAAGCATGAGAAATATCGAATTCTTTGGCTCTAGCCTGTGCGCGGCTGAAATCCATATCGGCAACAGCAACTACATCCAGAATTTCGAAGGTACGAGACCATTTGATGTATTGCGGAAAAATGTTACCAACACCAATGATACCGACCCTTACTTTATCGACCATGAGCGTAGCCTTTCGAGGTTAAGTACGTATAGCTACGCCCGACTGCTTCAAGCATATCGGTATCGCAGCGATCCAATTCGACAATGAGCCATTCAGGTTGAGCAGCAGGAATAATCGATGACCAATCCATAATCCCATCGCCTACTGCAACCATCGAATCTTTCTCGTTGGTCGAGCCATCTTTGATGTGCAGCAAGGGTGCGCGGCTGCCGTATTCACGAATAATATCAATAACATTCGCGCCACCGGCCTGCACCCAATAGGTGTCTACTTCAAAATTGACCGTCGGAGCGACATATTTCAACATCGTTTTATAAGCCGGACGACCATTGACCTGCTGGCGATATTCCCACCAGTGATTATGGTAGAAGAGCCGCATACCGTTCGCCCGTGCAACCTCATCCGCCTGGTTAAGCTCTTCACAATGAAATTTGATGCGATCTTCAGATGCAAATTCTTCGGGTGGAATATGTGCACAGACCAGATTTTTGCAGCCAAGCAAATTCATCGTATCCAGAACTTCATTTTTCTTGTCGCCAAGCGGCAAACCAATATGGGCGCTTGGAACTTGAAGTCCTAATTCTTGGAATAGTTTCGCCGCCGATTGCGGAGTTGTGCTGACATAAGCTGCATTTGCGCTTTCAACACCGGCATAGCCCTGCGCTGCAACCTTACGAATAACGCCCTCAAAGTCAGTGGCAAGGGAATCGCGTAATGAATATAGTTGAACCCCAATTGGAACAGACATAATTCCTCACTTAATATAAATATGAACAGCAAAAAAGGATGTGCTGCATCTGAAGTTTGTGAAGATATTACCAAGCTAACTATAGACGGGCAAATAACCATTTATGAGCAGCTAGAAGGCATGGGGAATGCGTCGGGAAGGCGCGTTGCAGGGGCAGACAGGCAGTGATAGAATGCAAGATAGATTATGAGAGTAACATTATGCCTGCAACCGGGGTAACTTATGATGCGTTATGCGCGTTTTCTAATCATTTTGATTGTGCTGGCAGTTAGCGGCTGCAATTTATCGTCCCAACCGCCAACAGATGAACCACTCGATGTGCCAACAGCAGATGCCGGTGGACGGCCCGTAGTGACGATCGCTTCGCCGAGCGATGGTGCGGAAGTAACGGTAGGGACTCAAGTATTCGTTACAGCTAATGCAACGGATGCAGTAGGCGTCACACGGATGCAGCTTATCGCAAATAATCAGATCGTAAAGACAGTATCATCTGAATCAGCCTCGGGACAGCGTAATTTCCAAGTAATATTGGATTATACGCCACGCGTCGAAGGTGATGTAAATCTGCAAGTGGTAGCTTATCGAGGCGCAATTGCCAGCGACCCGGCATCGGTCAACATTAAGGTCAAGTCGGCACAAACGCAGATTGAACCCACGCTACAACCTGTGGATAATGTGCCTGCAATCGATCCGAACGATCCAACCTGCCGCGCACTAACTAATACGGGCTTAAATCTACGCAGTGGCCCAGGCACTGTTTATGACCGTGTAGGATTAGTCGCAGGCGGGGCAGTTGTCCCGATTATTGGGCGCATCGGTGACAATTCGTGGTGGCAAGTTCGTTATGGAATCAATGTCGGTTGGGTCAGCGGACAGTACACATCGATATATGGCATCTGCTCGTCAGTACCAGTGATAACTGTGCCGCCAACGCCGACGCCAACTGGCAGTACGCCGACGCCACAGCCGACAATTACTAAGACTCCGACACCATCCCCGACGATTACCGTGACGCCGGGTAAAGCTGATCTTGTCATTTCCAGCATTGCGGGACCAACGAGTACAACCATTGCAGCGAGTCCAGTTACTTATTCGATCACAATTACTAATACGGGCAGCGGTCCATCTGGCAGCTTCGCTAATAAGATCAAACTGCCGAATGGGTCAGACGCAGATTTGGGTGTGGTGGCAAACCTGAATGCTGGTGAGAGTATTTCGCTCAACATTGACATTACCTATACGTTAGCTACGACCTACACACTGATTGCAACGATCGATAGTAATAGTCAAGTCAATGAAATTAGTGAAGTTAACAACACGGCAACATTGCTCATCACCGTATCCTAAAAGCTAGGCGGGGCAAGGTTTGACAAATCAACCTTGTCTCGCATAACAGCCGGATTTCCCAGCTAAATTGACTCAAAGTTCAAGCGCTTATAGAATGCAACTATGGCAACACGATTACTCGTCATTCACAAGCAACTGGTTTTCGCCGTTACGATCAAGCAAGCACTTGAACAAACCGGCGGCTTTGCAGTGCATCCTTTTACAAAAGCGGAGGCTGCTTTTGATTTTCTACGCGATCATCCACAGGATATTGCGCTAGTTGATTTTAATTTGCCGGGACGTTCAGGTGCGCGGATTGTCCAACAGTTGAGAGTGCTTCAACCTGATATTGCCGTTATCGTCACGCCGCAGCTTTCGGCAGGGGATATGCATAATCTCGGTGTGCAGGCTTCCATTGAATCGCCCTTCACAGCACGGGATTTACTGCCACTGGTCCAAAATGCGCTGGATGAAGTCCCCTCCGATAGTATTGGAACTGCTCCACTACCGACTCAATCCAGTCAAATGACCACCAGTAATCTGGGTGAGCAGAAACGTATCAAGCGCCAACAGATGGGCACGACGCAGAATTTAGGTGAAGGTTCGCTCTTAAGCTCAAATGATCCAGCTAAGACGAACCGATTGAATAATTCAGCGGAAGTGGAAGATGATAAGCCGCAGACTAAGCCACTGGTCAATAATCCACTGAGGCCTGATTCATTTGTGGATCAACCGGACAGTGAACGCAGTAAGCCAGTAACAAGACCGTTTATCGATAATCCACGACCAATTCAGCCAACAGTGAATAAGAGTGATCCATTCAAGACCCGCAACCTTGAAGACTCTGAAATTGAACTGAATGATTTGCGTCCGCCCAAAACAAAACCATTTATGGATGACCGTCCGGCGCAAGAAGCCACGGATATGGATCGCTTCAAAACGCGAAATTTAGACAATAGTGCGGACGAAGAAGATAAGCCAGTTACGAAAATTCTTCCAAATATGCCACCGGAAAGTTATCCGGTCGATACGCGACGACTTGACAATGATGCCGATTCGCCCAAGACGCGGGATTTGGGGCGCCAAGCCGGATATGATCCGCTTGGGACACGACCACTGGACAGCACACCTGTACCACCTGCTCCGCCCGAGTTTTCATCGCTCGATCGAGTATTACAAAGTTTCGGCATGGCTGAACCACCTCCAGATGAAATGGATACGCCTTCAGTACCTACGAAAGATTCGGACGCACTACGTCAATTTATCGCTACCAACAGCGGACAATTTGATGCAGAGTCATTTGATGATGTACTTGGAGCCATTGAGCCGGATAATCCGGAAGTACCGAAGAAACAGCGGCAGGTGGATTTCGAAGGGCTTGTTAAATCCATGCAGCGGGACGAACCGCAGCGCCGGTTACCTGACCGACAACAGCAACAACTCCTTGATTTCGTGCTAACAACCGGTATGGATTCGGTGCTGAAGGAAATCGAGAAGACAAAGACGGGACTGCTGCCTAAGGTGGAAATTCCACCTGATTTACCGGAAGAAGAACCGTCGACTATACGACCACTCAAGGAAACCAGTTTCCGCAAATTGGCACAGGAAGAACCGCCGTTACCGACGCTGGAAGAAAATGGCACTGTTAGTGATTTGCTGGTTGGTATTTCAGACAGCAACTTCAGGGATGTGCTCGCGCTCCTCAATGACGCAGATGCTAGTGCCAAGCCAGAACCGACCCAAAAGCCAACGCTTCCTCCTGCGGCGCAACAACCGGACGTCACCTATTTTGAAGATTTTCTACAATCTACAACGGTTGATTCGGATTCCGTTCCAGTTGCGCCTAAACCCATTCGCGAGAATTACGACTTCAACTTTGATTACAACGATGACGACGATGGTGCTACCGTCGCAGGGGTGGTACTAAGATCAACCCAGGAAAACACGTCGATGCCGGGCGAGTTTTCGCTCGACCAATTAATGTCGGACATCAATGACAGGCTAACATCGCATAAGCTGAAAGTGCGTCCGCTGCCTTCGTGGGATATGGATACTACAGCTTTCCACGCTCCTGTAACTGATGTGCCAGAATTACCAACAGGTACTGTAAAAACTCCGCGAAGACGTAGGCCGGGTGAACCAAGTTTCCTGCCGGAAATGTTCCCACCCGACGAGATCATGTCGCCAATCGAAGGTGTCCCGCCTGAACTACCGGCCATTGAAACGAACGAAGCACTAAGCGAGGTATGGACAACGCGTGCTTCCGAGCCAAGTCTTGAAGCGATTGAGCCAGTTGATGAAAATGCGGAAACAATGGTCGAACCCGGTTACTTTGACGAAACCGTTATGCACGAACCGACCACCGCTATTGGCGCGGATATGTTCTCGGGCATTTTGGATGAAGATGCTCAATATGGCGAGACATCGCAATATGATGAAGAGGCAGAATCATCCAATAACCAAACCGCATTTGACTGGAATGAACCGGATGTCACAGTTGAAGTTGAACCATCTGAAGTCGAATTCGAGTCACCTCACGTTGAAGCAGAGTTTGACCAAGCAACCGCGGATGACTTTGATACACGAACTATCCTTGCCCAGCCGCCACAAAATGTGGATGACTTTAGCAGTGTGCTGCCAGAAGAAACATTTACGCCTGAGACTGTAGCGGCTGAGAGTTGGGATGTGTCAGAGTTTGAAGTAGAACCGACAACAGAAAATTTCAGCGATGAGTGGGACGCGCCAGTAGAAGTTGAGCCAATCGTTGCGAATTTCAATGATGCATGGGATGTTCCATCCGCAGTTGAACAGGAACCGGCAGCAATTGCTGAGACCTATCCAGCGGCAGTAAGCGAAGAAGCCCGCATTGCACAATTAGCCCTGAATTTAACTCAAGTATCACTTGAAGTTAGTGCAGAAGGCACCATTTTGACACGCAACAATTCGATTATTGCGCTGGCGGGGCATCTTTCGCAGCAAGACACAATTGAACTCGGCGCAGTTATTAATAATGACTGGGGAACAGGTGGCCAAGGCGCACGGTTACGGTTCATTACTTTGCCGAGCAGTGGTAAAGAATATATGCTGTACTCGACCGGGACAGAAGATGATCTTATCCTATCGATGATATTTGCAGGTTCAACGCCATTAAGGGTCATCCGGCAACAAGGACAGCGATTGGTTAAAGCGCTAGGTGAAGTACCAGAAGTCAAACCAACGTCTGTCGCAATTACCCCTGCCCAACGCCGCGATATACAAGCGGTGGAAGAAGCACTGGAGCCATATGCCTACGTATGGTTAGTACGTGATCCAGAACAGAGGTTGAATAGCGCAGTGGTCCAGTCGATAACCGCGGGATTGATGACGCAACTTAGTGAACTGAGATGGCAAATCGAGCAATTGCAGGTACAGGACGAATATATTTATCTGTATGCAAATGTTCCAGGCGAAACGCCTTCATACGCCGTGATACGCGAACTCAAACAACGCGCCGCCAGCATTGCCCAAAAACAAGACAGTAACCTTGAAGCACAGGGATTATGGGCAGATAGTTATCTGGTACTTTCGCCCGGGCGCGAACTTGCCCCTGACGAAATACAGGAGTTCGTGGACTTTCAACGTATGATGTAGGTGAAAGGGCGCCTATGCGCCCTTTTTACTACAAACGCTGTCGTCATTGCCGAGTCTTCATAAACCGATTACAATTAGCCCAAATGTTCATAACAGCCTCATTAAGGATGTACTATGGCGTCGCGTCCCATGTTTTATGTCATCGACGGTTATGCATTAGCTTATCGGCAATTTTTTGCGTTGCCCCTAGCAGGATTTTCCACAGGAAGTGGAGAACCTACCAACGCTGTTTACGGCTTTGCACGTACCCTGCTCGACATCATGCAGAAGAATAAGCCGGAATATATCGCAGTGAGTTTTGACAAGGGTTTGAGCGGGCGCGATGTACTATATAGTGAATACAAGGGCACGCGCGAAAAAATGCCGCCTGAACTGCGAATGCAATTGGAACGGATTGCACAGTTAGTTGAAGCCTTCAACATGCCGCTGCTGGCTATGGAAGGATACGAGGCTGATGACGTCATCGGGACGGTTGCGCCACAAGCTGAAGCGCAAAATGTCGACGTACGTATCGTGACGGGCGATCGTGACATTCTACAACTGCTGACGGAGCATGTTACGGTACAACTCCCGCGCAAAGGTGAAGCAGATGCGGTCTACGATGTAGCGCGGTTCCGTGAAGAATATCAACTTGAACCCTGGCAGTTGGTGGAGTGGAAGGGTCTGGTCGGCGATACATCCGACAATATTCCAGGTGTTAAAGGTATTGGCGACAAAACGGCAACCAAACTACTCCAGGATTACGAAACTGTGGCGAATGTTTACGCCCATATTGATGAAATAAAAGGCGCTAACCAGAAAAAACTCATCGAAGGTAAAGACTCGGCAATTTTGAGCCAAAATCTAGCGACAATCCAAAGAGACGTACCGATCACTCTCAACCTGCAAGCCTGCCATACGCATGATTACGATGCGCGGAAAGTTGATGAACTGTTCGCCGTTCTTGAATTCCGCGGCTTGCGTGATAGGTTGCCCAAGGCTGGCGCACAACTCAGCTTATTCGATACCGGTGTAATCAGCGATATTCCGGCGGAAGAAGCCCAACGTCCCCCGGTTGTTGAAACCGTTGTTGTGCAAGATGAGGAGGGACTGCAGACGTTAGTCAACACGCTGAATGCGGCAAGTGCCATAAGCTGGGATACCGAAACTACCGGAACCGATCCTATGAGTGCAGAACTGGTGGGCATTTCCGTAGCCGTTGACGGTGATCGCGGCTTTTATATTCCCGTCGGTCACAAGTCGGGTGAGCAACTTCCGATTAAGACTGTGATGGATGCCTTACGTGAGCCACTAACAAACGCAGCAATTGGCAAATATGGTCACAATGCCGATTATGATCTGCTGATGCTGCAACGCTATGGGGTGGACGTACAGCCAATCACTTTCGACACCATGATTGCAGAGTTTTTACGCAGACCTGATAGCAAATTCTTGGGGCTAAAGAATCTTGCACGGCAAGAACTGGAAGTCGATATGACCGAGATAAGCTCATTGATCGGCACTGGCAAAAAACAAATCACAATGGATGAAGTGTCGATTGAGCGGGTTGCTCCATATGCGGCGGCTGACGCAGCTATCACCTATCGCCTGACGGATCACCTGCGTCCAAAATTGGAAGCGCTTGATTTACTGAATCTCTACAACAATCTCGAATTGCCGCTCATTCCGGTGATTTCAGCCATTGAACGGAAGGGTGTGGTACTCGACACGAATTATCTGCGTGAGTTAAGCGCCAAACTCAACGGAATGCTGAGCCAATTGGAAGAAGATATTTATGCGGTGAGTGGACAGGGCAAGTTCAACATTAACAGCCCCAAACAATTGAATGATATTCTGTTTGATAAGCTAAAACTTCCTACCGACGGGCTTAAGAAAACCACGCATGGCTATTCAACAGATGCCAATGTACTCGATTCCCTTAGTGGACAACACATTATCGTTGACAAGATTCTAGATTACCGGGAAGTCACCAAGCTGAAGGGGACATATGTTGATACGCTGCCAGAACTCATTAATCCGCAAACGGGACGGGTACACACCAGCTATAACCAAGCTGGAGCCGCTACGGGGCGTTTGAGCAGCAGCAATCCCAACTTGCAGAACATCCCTATCCGCACTGAATTGGGGCGTGAGGTACGGCGAGCCTTCGTGGCAGCAGAGGGTCACAAACTCCTGTCGGTAGATTACAGCCAGGTTGAACTGCGGATATTAGCACACATCAGCCAAGATAAAACACTGTTGGAAGCCTTCGCGCAGGGGCAAGACATTCATGCCGCCACAGCCGCCGCTGTGAACGGCATTCCGGTTGAAGAAGTGACGAAAGAGCAGCGCAATTTCGCTAAACGTGTAAATTTCGGTTTGATCTATGGTATGGGTGCTTTCCGGTTGGCACGTGACAGCAAATTAACATTGGCGGAGGCACAAGCGTTCATCAAGACGTATTTTGAGCGTCTTCCTGGTGTGGAAAAGTATCTCGAAGCAACAAAACAAGCAGCACGTAAAGGGCCGATCAAAACCTTATTTGGACGGCAGCGTGATTTTGCGATTTTGCGAAATGCAGGAGAAGGCAGCAACAAGGTCGCGATTCAAGGCGAAGAACGGGTCGCTATTAATATGCCAATTCAAGGAACCGCCGCCGACATTATGAAACAAGCAATGATTAACCTGTATCATGAACTCGAACGAAGCCAACTTAAGGGTCGTATGATTTTGCAGGTCCATGATGAATTAGTGTTAGAAGTACCGGAGGCAGAAATTCTACAAACGAGCACGATGGTCGTGCGCGTTATGGAAGGTGCTTACAAACTAGACGCTCCGCTGCGTGCAAATGCAAATGTGGGCGACAACTGGCGCGATATGAGCAGCATATAAGGCTGCATTTTCCGTATAAGTTAATAGAAAACCTTCAGTAATTACGTTTCGCCAGCAAAGTATCTATGCTATACTCGCACTCATAGTGCGATGTATTTGATTTAATGTCTCAACAACACGGAACAACATGAAAGACTTCCTCACCCTATCCGATTGGTCAACTAAAGAATTATGGGGACTGATTGATCTTGCAGTACATTTGAAATTTGAGTGGAAATCGGGCGGCAATCGTCCAGTCTTGCAGGGAAAAGTTTTGGCGATGGTCTTTGAAAAGCCATCGTTAAGGACACGCGTTTCGTTTGAAGTCGCAATGAAGCAACTGGGCGGCGATGCGATGCGGATTGGCCCCGATGAAGTTGGTCTAGGCAAGCGCGAAAGCGTGGCAGATGTGGCACGCGTGCTAGCGGTTTATACGCAAGGGATTATGGCACGCGTATTTGACCATGAATATGTGGTTGAATTGGCAAAGTGGGCTGATGTACCGGTGATTAATGGTCTGAGTGATGCCCATCATCCCTGCCAAGCGATGGGCGACATGCTGACGATTTATGAACATTTCGGGCGGCTTGAGCGGCTGAAAGTAGCCTACGTGGGTGATGGAAATAATGTTGCAGCTTCATTGGTACTGGCGGCGGCTCATTTTGGAATGCATTTCACCATCGCCTCACCTGATGGGTATATGCTATCCGAAGAGGCACTCGAAGCAGCTGCACCTATCGCTGAACGAAATGGCGGTAAAATTGAAGTGTTTAATGATCCGGTTAAGGCCGTTGAGGGCGCGGACATTATTTATACTGACACATGGGTGAGCATGGGACAGGAAAAGGAAACAGCGCAGCGCATGGAAATGCTTCAGCCCTATCAAGTGAATAAAGCACTAGTTGATAAAGCTGATAAATATGCAATTGTCATGCACTGTTTGCCAGCGCATCGGGGACACGAAATTACGGATGATGTAGCAGATGGGTCACATTCAGTAATTTTCCCGCAGGCCGAGAACAGGCTGCATATGCAAAAAGCAATTCTGGTTGAATTACTGGGTTAGTAGATGGATGCTGGATAGAGCTTATGCCAGGAAACCGTGAACTTTACGAACGCGCAATGAATATGGGTTATAACGCTGCCTGGGACAAAGATTGGTCTCAGGCGATTGCCGCTTATGGTCAAGCGATTCAGGAATTTCCTGATGACCATGAAGCCCACATCAGCTTAGGGTTGGCACTGCTCGAAGTTGGGCGATTAGATGATGCTCTTCGCGTGTATACGCGCGCTCATCAAATTAACCCGACTGACCCTATTCCGCTGGAAAAAAGTGCAGATGTGCTGGAAAAGGTGGGGCGGCTTAAAGAAGCAGCTCAACAGTATATCAACGTTGCGGAAATTTATCTCGGGCAGCGGGATCTCGATAAAGCAATTTTCAATTGGCAACAGGCCACACGCTTGACACCGGGTATGGTAGCGATCCATGCTAAGCTGGCACAAGCCTACGAACGTTTGGGGCAAAAAGCCAAGTCCATTCGTGAGTATTTAGTTCTGGCGCAAAACTTCCAACGTTTGGGCGAAGGCGAAAAAGCACTACGGGCAGCACAACGCGCGCTTAAACTTGATCCGAAAAACGTCACCACATTGAATGCTTTACGAGCCATCGAAAGCGGCTCGGATATGAGTTTGCCTGCCGCCGAAAAAGATACCAATAATGCAGGGAAAAATGATCCTAACGCCAGTACTACCAAAGTGCCAACGGTTGCGGATGCCGATCCGTTAGGGCCAATTGGCGAGACTATGACATACGCTATGGCGATGCTTGCCTCATTCGTGATGGAAGGCGGCGCGCTGGATGCTTCTGGTGGTGATGCTTTACAGGCATTGGAATTACAGCGACAAGGCATCAATGACCAAGCGATTCAAGCGTATCAGCGAGCAGAAGCACGCTTGAACCACCCTGCCCTCAAAATGAATTTGGGAGGTTTGCTGGTGTTAGCAAACCGACACGATGAAGCCATTAAGCATCTAGGGGAAGCCGCCATGCATCCCCAACTTGCACCCGGGGCGTTTCATGCATTGGGCAAGGCATATTATGCGCTGAACAAGCATAAACAAGCTATCAATTATCTGTTGCAGGCAGCACAGGCGGTTGACTCGGCACATGCTATGTCAAGCGAAACGGATATGCAAATTGCCGACTCTTATGAGCATCTACTAGAAGTATTGCAAAATCGTCCTGTCGAAACATTGACGGCCATTAACAAACGTTTCAATGATTTACTAACCGGCAAGGAATGGAAGCAGCGCATCGGTGAAACTCGGCGCCAACTGGAAGACACATTACGCAACCAAGGCGAACAAGGTGTCGTCGATATTTTAGTGGCTACACGCAGCAATGAATTGACGGAAGCGGTATCACGCATCGACCGATATACCCGGCAAGGCCTATATACTCTGGCAATGGATGAGGCGCACCGCGCAGTTGAATTCTCGGCCTTTTATCTGCCAGTACATGTGCGCATGGCAGAGATCATGATGAAGGAAGGCCGCGTCAGGCAAGCAATCAACAAATATAATGTGATCGCAAAAACATATTTGGTACGGGGCGAAAATGACCGTGCGGCTTCGATCTTAAGCGAAGTTTTGGAAATGGCTCCGCTGGATATTTCAGTGCGTGAAAGCCTGATTGAATTACTTGAAAGCGAACAGCGTTGGGACGAAGCGCTTGATCAATATGTTGATCTGGCTGATACACATCATCAACTCGGTAACTTTGATATGTCCCGCGATATATTCGGGGCAGCAGAACGACTAGCAAATCGTGTCGGTGCTTCACCCGACAAGATTATACGGATTAAACATCGGGTTGCCGATATTGACCAAATGCGTCTGGATATACGTAAGGCGCAAAAGACATATGATGAAATTATACAGCTCGTACCCGATGATGAACGAGCCCATCGAATGCTGGTCGATTTACATTATCGTCAAAATAGCCCGACGGAAGCGATCAAAAAACTAGACGCTTTGCTGCGGATTTACGCCAAAAATAAACAGCCAAACCGCATTACGCAATTACTTGAAGAACTCGTGACGACTTACCCGAATGACACGGGTTTGCGTTCCAGATTGGCAGCTATTTATACGCAACTCAAGCGTAAAAACGATGCTATAAGGCAATTGGACGCACTAGGTGAGCTACAGCTCGAAGCTGGCGCACATCAAGAGGCAACCAACACCATTCGACAGATTATCGCTTTGAACCCAGACGGGGTTGAAGATTACCGCAAATTGCTTGTGCAATTGGGTGGTTAAGCGTGGAATTGCTGTGGGCACTGGATAACCTGACATGGAAAGCCCTGCTGGACATCTTTCTAGTAGGGCTGGTGTTTTTCGGTGCAAGTTTTTTCTTTCGGGGTACACAAGCAATCGCCCTACTCCGGGGATTGTTATTTCTGCTCGTAAGTTTGTTGGTGGTTTCCAGCGTACTTGATTTGCAGGCACTTCGCTGGCTGACCCAAAACCTATTGGTGGTAATGGGTTTAGCAATCCCCGTTATTTTCCAGCCAGAATTACGACGTGCGCTAGAACGACTAGGTCGAGCAGGTACACTTCTTAACAGACAGGCCCCTGAAACTGTTCGCGCGCGCGTTATCGAAGAAATCAGTCTAGCGGCCGAAAAGCTTTCCGAGCGGCGGCATGGTGCACTAATCGTTCTACAACGCCAAAGCAGCCTTGAAGAATATATTAAAACAGGCATTGCTTTGAACAGCGATGTCACATCCCAACTCCTACTAACCGTTTTTTGGCCAAAGACAGAACTACATGATGGTGCAGCGATCATTGACGAGCATGGCCGTATGGCCTCCGCCGCTTCGGTGTTACCCTTGACGGCCAGCCGAAACTTACCTGATCCCAAACTAGGAACCCGACATCGTGCGGCACTGGGCATTAGTGAGGTGAGTGATGCTATTTGCGTGGTTGTATCTGAAGAAACAGGACGTATTTCAATCACTAATGCAGGTCGGATGATTGCCAAACTAGACAGCAAACGACTCCGCACGATTTTAAGTGCCTTTTACGGTGATGATCGCGAGAAATCCGGCAATGCGTTTACTCAACTCATCGAGCGGGGGCAAGCTCTTTTGACCGCACGGCGTAACCGACGGAAACAAGCGTAATGCAGCGGTCAGCTACCATTAACCGCCGATTGATTTTCGACAACATCGTGTGGTTCGTCGGCTCAATGATACTAGCGTTTCTTATTTGGATGATTGCCACACTACAATCTGATCCGATTCAACAGCAACGATACCGCGAACGCATTCCAGTGCACATGAATGCTGATGCAGGATTACTCATCACTTACCCGGCAACCACCAGCCGACAGGCTAGTGTAGTAATCCGTGCGCCGAGTTCGGTACTGGATTTGTTGACGAGCGATGAGATCGTCGTAAGTGCAGATTTGAGTGGTTTAACAGCAGGCGAACATTTCGTCGAACTTAAAGCGTCGTTGGCGCGCCAGCAAGCGACGGTATTCGATATTTCGCCACACCAAATGCGAGTCATACTGGAAGACGCTACGCAACGTCAAGTTCCTTTGCGCGCATTGGTAACCAGTGAGCCACCTGCAGGCTATTCACGCAGTGAACCAACTTTCAACGTCAATTTGAACCAGGTGCTGGCAAGCGGTGCCTCAAGCAATGTCAATGAGGTTGTAGCTGCACAAGTGGAGTTGGATCTTCGCCAGCAACGGAATCCACTAGAAGTTGATTTACGCTTAAATCCGGTAGATGCTGACGGTAATGTGGTCAATGATGTGACACTCGATCCGCAAGTGGTTCGCGTTAGTATTAATATACGACGAAGGGAAGATGTACGCGAAGTAAGCGTTCGTCCCAACGTTCAAGGAATGCCACCAACTGGCTATGTGTTGAATACACTTAGCTACGAACCACAATCGATACTCGTTAGTGGTACTCCTAGCCTATTGGCAGCAATGGAAGATACACTATCGACCCAGCCAATCGATCTGCGTGATCACACAACCAGCTTTGAGGTGTCTATTCCGATTACCCTGCCGAATCCAGACTTACTGCTGCTTTCAGGTCAAAATATTACAGTTTATGTGGAAATAAAGCCGGTCACTACCAGTAAGCAATTCGAAGCCATTCCCGTAAAGATATTAGGTTTGGCTGACAACCTAAAGGCGAAAACTTCACCCAACACGGTATCAGTATTGGTCAATGGGCCACAAGAAGTGGTTAATAAGCTAACAACAGACGATATTGGCGTGGTAATTGATTTGAACGGCCTCGCTCCGGGCAACTATACTTTGCCGTTAACTGTAGCGGTAGGGCAAGGTCAAATTCCTAGTGAGGGTGTCTCCGTGCTTCCGGGCGAAGTCGATGTTCAGATTATTGACAGCAGCATTGTGACACCTGAAACAACCACTCAACCTTAACACTTTCTTCTCTCCCTACGAATCCCCGATTCAATCTGCTAGAATAATATACAGGGTATGTCTGTGACATACCCTGTTCGTATGTGAATGAAAGGCAATAGCATTATGGCGCGGAGACCATTGGTCGCGCTGGTAGGTCGCCCAAACGTGGGCAAGAGCACATTATTTAACCGACTCGTCGGTGAGCGGATGGCGGTTACTGACCCCATACCGGGCACTACGCGAGATCGGATTCAATCGGAATGCGAATGGAATGGAATGACTTTTAACGTCGTTGATACCGGCGGCATCGAAGTTTACCAACCTAAGGGCACACGTGACACCTCTCCGTTAGCGGAAGGCAGCATTGATTTTGTGCCACAAATTAAGGCGCAAGCGCTGTTAGCAGTACAAGAAGCTGATGTTGTTATTTTGCTTGTGGACTCCACACATGGGATCACAGCCGCAGATGAAGAAATTGCCCAGATTCTGCGACGAAATGAAGGGAAACCCATTTTCATAGCAGCGAATAAGGCAGATAACCTTACACGTACGGACGATGCATTTGAGTTTTATGCGCTGGGCCTAGGCGAGGTATATGCCATCAGTGCCTATCATGGTTTGGGCGTAGGCGATCTGTTGGATGGCGTTGTTGCGACATTCAAAGACCTCCCCGACATGGGCAATGATGACGATGATGACATCATGCGTATTGCAATCGTCGGGCGGCCTAATGTCGGCAAAAGCAGCTTGCTCAATTTGCTCATTGGTGAAGAGCGTGTCATTGTCAGTCCACAGGCTGGTACCACACGGGATGCAATTGACACTGAAATTAACTGGCACGGCGAAACCGTCCGATTAATTGATACCGCTGGTATTCGTCGGCGCGGCAAAATTGAGCCGGGGGTGGAGAAGCACAGCGTCATTCGAACCATGCAAGCATTGGAACGGGCTGATGTTGCCCTGCTCCTGATTGATGCTGTAGATGGCATTACGGATCAAGACCAGCATATAGCCGGATATATCAAAGACGCGTTTAAGAGCGTCGTACTGATCGTCAATAAGTGGGATGCAGTTGAAAAAGACGAACATACTATGAACGTCTTTGCTGATGATATCCGGGCTAAGTTCGATTTCTTATCGGAACCACCGGTCATTTTCATCAGCGCACTTACCGGTCAGCGGGTGCATCAAGTGTTAGAAACAGCTCATCGCGTATGGCAAGCCCGATTCCAACGCATTCAGACATCTGAGCTTAACCGTCTGCTACGAGCAGCGGTGCAAAAGCATCCACCGCCAACCAAGGGAACCAAGCGTCTCAAACTACTATACCTTACTCAAGTAGCGGTAAATCCACCGGTATTCTTGTTTCATGTGAACGATACGCGTCTGGTACATTTTACGTACAAACGCTTCCTAGAAAATCAAATACGGGCTGAATTCCCATTTGAGGGAACGCCTATCCGTTTGAGTTTCCGTCCACGCGATGGTATGTTAGAAGAAACAACTAAGCCCAAAAGGCGCATCGGTCAGTAATAACAAAAAAGGCGTTTCCAATATTCGGAAACGCCTTTTTGTATCACCGATCGTTAGAGTTCAATCCAAGTAGATCAAAGGCAAAAGCCGGTTTCTTGCGTCCACGCATTTTGACCTCACCCAAAGGCTGAGCTTGTATCATCCCGGAAAGTCGCTCGACCACAGCCGATTCGACCCAGATTTTCCCCGCCGGAGCCAATTCCTGGAGACGTTTAGCAGTATTCACTACATCGCCAATGGCTGTGTAATTGACGGCACGATCCGTTCCTATAAAGCCGACTACTGCTTCGCCAACATTTACACCAATACTATACGAAAGATCATCACCACGTCGAGCGCGCATTTCTTCACCCGCTTTCATCAGGGCAAGCGCAGCATCGGCAGCACGGTGAATATGATCAGACTGTTCATTTGGCGCATTAAAAATCGCCATGAGGCCGTCACCAAAGAACTTATCCAGCGTACCATTCCACGCGAGAATAATCTCGGCGGCGAGACTCAGATAATCGTTCAGCATTTCGATTACTTTTTCTGGGGGGGCATTTTCGCTCCATGATGTATAGCCACGAATGTCTGCAAACAAAACACTGATTTCCTGCCGAGTACCACCCAGCTTCAAATCTTCGGGATTTGAGAGTACGCGGTCAACAACTGAAGGGGGGACAAAGCGCTCGAAAGTGCCTCTCAACTGATCATGTTCACGTTCTTTGGTTTCGCGTAACGCAGCAAAGTTACGAGCGTTTTCTATAGCGATGGCAGCATAATCGGTTAGGGTGCTTAACAGTGCGGCATCATGCTTGGTGAAAATATGCGAATCCGGGGTGAGATTGCTGACGCCCAGCACACCCATTACCTGATTTCGCAAAGTCATGGGCGCGTAGGCCATTGCATAGGTCTTTTGACTTTGCTGTGATAATTGCTCAGGTCCGAGCAAAATCGGTTTACCATGTTTCATTACTTGCGTAGCGATAGGGTCTAGCGCCTCAAAATCAGCAGGACGACCACGCCCCGCATTATGCCGTTTATGGGCACGGCACATCAGGCGCTCACCTTCTAACAGGTAAATATAGCTCTCCTCGGCTTGCGCAATATGAGAGGCAGCATCCACAATGCGAGGCAGCAACTCATTCATATTCGTGAGTTCAGTCACGCTTTTGCCGACCGTATAAAGAACATCAAGTTCTTTTAGGCGCACCTGTAAATCGCGATTGGCTTGAAGCAATCGTTCGGTCAATGCCTCTTTTTCTTTTCGTAGGCGCACCTCGGTCAAGCTGCGTTCAATCGCGGCAGTCATTTCTTCGACTGTATATGGTTTTTTGACGTAGTCGCGCACACCTAGACGATATACTTCAACAGCGATTTCTTCCGATCCATGAAAAGTCATCAAGATAACCGGAATATGGGCTTCAGCAGCCATCAGATGCTCTAGAACTTCTATCCCGTTCAATTTGGGCATTTGTAAATCAAGCAAAATGAGGTCAGGGCGTTCTTGAAGCGCAATTTGAAGACCTTCTTGACCATCACGCGCTATCAACGGGACATAACCATTTGGTTCAATAACATATTCAACGATAAAATCGCGATTTTCACGACCATCATCCACAATGAGAATGCGTTCACCTGCCAAAATATCCCTCGCGATCAGTATCAATGAGCTTAAACATATGTGATATTCTACACACAGTATAGTACAGACGACGAATTTCGACACTTAAGCAGCAATAAAGGAAGTAAAGGATTAGAGGAATAGGCACAGGATTGTCAGCACAATGAACGCAGGGTTATAATCCTATGGATATTGCGATGTAACAAACGACTTGATATTGGTTTGTTACTTGAGTGCTTTTATCAGGACAATTTACCTCACATTTATAAACGAGAACATCACTTGGAAACAGTACCCGAAACAACTTCAACTGTAGAATCCGCTGTCACCGCGCAACGCCCTGTTCTACGTCAGCGCGGGTATGGGCGCGAGATTATAGAGACAATCATCTTAATCGGTGCGATCTATGCGCTGGTGAATTTAGCTACAGTGCGTTTTATCGTCGAAGGCCCAAGTATGCAACCAACTTTTCATACCGGGCAGGTGTTGATGATTAGCCGAGTGAATTATCTTTTTGGGACGCCGCAGCGCGGACAAGTCATCGTATTTAATGCACCGGGGCAACCTCCAGACGAGCCTCCGTATATTAAGCGCGTAATCGGACTTCCGGGCGAAACTGTCGAAATCCGCGACACTAAAGTCTATATCAATGGTAAAGAATTGAATGAGCCATATATTAACGAGCCATGCGAAGCTGGTCGCTGCCCTAACCGCACATGGCAACTTGGAAATAACGAATATTTCTTCATGGGTGATAATCGTAACCACAGCAGCGACTCCCGTGCATTTGGTGTGGTCACCCGTGACCGCGTGATTGGAGAGGCATTGGTTCGCTATTGGCCGCCTCAGGATTGGGCATTGGTGGGTACTTCGCGTTATCCTGACAACCCATTTGTGCAATAGTGACCCAAAACTGAATGAGCATTCCCGGTCGAAAAGTTCCTCGCCCAAGGCTACGCCGTAAAGGTAGACCCCGAGAGCTATTAAATCTGTTCTTTTTTTTGATCGCGGTTTATGCCCTGCTTGAAATGGCAGTACCGCGATCAGTTGTCTTATCGATTAGTATGCAACCTAATCTAGTCGAGGGACAACGACTGCTTATTAGCCGCGTGAGTTATATGTTCAACAAGCCACAACGCGGGGAAATTGTGGTCTTCGAGCCAAACAATTACACGCCCGATGAAGACAGGCTTATTAAGCGATTAATCGGATTACCGGGTGAAACAATTGAATTCCGCAATCAATCCGTTTATATTAACAATACAAAGCTCACTGAGCCTTATCTGAATGAACCGTGCCGAAGCACTTCGTGTCCCGACAAAAGTTGGACTTTAGGTGTAGATGAATATTTTTTAATGGGGGATAATCGCAATCACAGTCGGGATTCACGGTCATTTGGTGCAATTAAGCGTAAGCAAATTGTCGGAAGTGCAATAGTACGTTGGTGGCCCCCTGCGGAGTGGGGTGTTTTATCGTATAATTATGGTGAGACGGGCGCATCCTCACCTTAGATAGTACCCGAAAAGAGGGATCATGTCAGATACATCTGCTTTCCCCTGCCCGAATTGCCAAATAGGAATATGCCATCCTAAACGGACAACATATCTCACAATTTATAACAATATGCTGGTAAGCGTACCGAATACTGCCGTATGGCAGTGCGACATTTGCCAATATCAGGAATTTGAGCACCAAACGATTGCCCGCTTAGAGGCGTTGTTAGGCGTATCCGATTCCGCACATGAATTACAGCGAACCACGCCGAAAATTACTTCAATTGAGCCATCTGAACCTGCGTCTGCCCGGAGGATTAAACCGTGACCGTCGACTTAAGAAGTTATGTTTTTTTGGACACCCTGCAACCACAACATGCCGCATTTTTGGGCACCGTAGCACGCGGTTTTTTGCCGGTCCCCGGCGATGCTTCCTTGTGGATTGAGATTTCACCGGGCATTGAGATCAATCGCATCACAGATGTGGCGCTAAAAGCGACTGGTGTTCGTCCCGGAATGCAAATCGTTGAACGGCTTTATGGATTACTGGAGGTACACTCAAGCAGTCAGGCTGAAACACGAGCTGCTGGCGAAGCTATTTTAGAGTCGCTTGGTGTGCGCGAGCAAGATCGTTTGAAACCAAGAATTATCTCCAGTCAAATCATACGCAATATTGATGCTTACCAAACCCAACTTATTAATCGTTTGCGACATGGTCAGATGATTCTAGCCGGTCAAACGATGTACGTACTTGAAGTTGAACCGGCTGCTTACGCCGCATTAGCCGCCAATGAAGCGGAAAAAGCTGCTAATATCAACATCCTTGAGGTCCAAGCATTTGGAAGTTTCGGACGTGTCTATCTGGGTGGTGAAGAACAAGATATCATGGCAGGCTATGGCGCAGCGTTGGCAGCTATCGAAGGGGTTGTAGGGCGCGAACCTACTAGCGGTCGTAAGGAATAACTACAAATGGTTATCGGCGTTGTCGTAGGTTCAGTGGTAGCCAGTAATAAGACAGAAAATATGGCTGGTCTACTGCTTCGTATTGTCCGCAGGATAACGCCAGAGGGCAAGCTGACCGATAGCTATGTGGTGGCAGTCGATGCGATTGGGGTTGCTAACGGGGAATATGTGTTGGCTGCCAGTGGAAGTACGGCACGGCAAACCTTATTAACTGATAACAAACCAATAGACGCCGTCATTATGGCAGTTGTCGATGCATGGCAAATTAATAATCAGGTGATGTACGAAAAGCTGTCTTCAGATAAAATCAATCCTTAAACGCTGGACAGCATGTGTTGCCTATTTATTGTTAAATGTAAATAATCCCCGAGTTACTTGATGTTCGACAATTAACACAAGCAGCATACTCTAATTAATGCTATGATAAGTGTGTTTCGTGTGTTGATGATGGAATGGAACATGTAATGAGTAACAGTCGCATTCTTGTTGTTGAAGATAACCGTGATAACATGACTCTAATAACTGACATTCTGGAGTCACTAAACTATAGTGTTATTCCTGCTCATGACGGTCAACACGGTGTGCTTTTGGCTCAATCTGAGATGCCCAACTTAATTTTGATGGATTTATCACTACCCATTTTGGATGGTTGGACCGCAACACGCGAAATTAAACGGAACGACCAACTTAAGCATATTCCCATAATCGCTTTAACTGCACATGCTATGTCCGGAGATCGTGAACGGGCAATTGATGCCGGATGCGATGATTATGTTTCAAAACCAATCAATGTTCCCGAGTTACTCGTTAAAATTACTACCCTACTTGCGGCAAAGAAATAATGTCCAAAATCCTCGTCGCCGAAGACAATCCTAATGCACGCCAATTGGTTCATGATATTCTTGAAAGTATCGGATATGAATCGATATTAGCCATAGATGGTCCTAGTGCGGTCGCGGCAGCACAGTCTCAAATCCCTGATTTGATTATCTTAGATGTTAATATGCCGGGGATGAGCGGTTTTGAGGTCTGCAAAGTCATTAAAGCTGACCCGAAACTCGCTCATATTCCGGTGTTAATGCTGACTGCACAAACCGATGTTGAAAGTCGTGTCGAGGGATTAGGCTTAGGGGCAGAAGACTACATCGCTAAACCTTACAGTCCACGTGAACTAGCTGCACGGGTATCCGCACGAATACGTGCAAAAAGTGAAACTGACACACTACGGCGAACCCAGGAAATGGTGCGTCAAACATTTGAGCGATTTGTATCACCAAGTGTAGTTGAAAAATTACTTCAAAATCCTTCCAACATCAAACTTGGCGGAAAACTTCAGGAAGTTACTGTACTCTTTAGTGATCTGGAAGGATTTACGAGTGTATCCGAAAAGACAGAGCCCGAAAAACTTTTGGGCATTCTGAATCGTTATCATGAACTTGTGGTGAGCATCATTCAAAGAGAAGGTGGTACTGTCGACAAATTCATTGGCGACGGGGTTATGGCACTGTACAATACACCTTTACTCCAAGAAGATCACGCTTTACGAGCTGTCCGTACTGCAATCACTATCCGTAACGAACTAATCAAGTTTTCAGAGCAATTCGAAGCACCTTATCGCATGAAAATTAATTTTGGCATTCATACTGGTACAGCAGTGGTTGGGAATGTTGGAACTCCTCAATGTATGAATTTTACAGCCGTGGGTGATACCGTTAATCTCGCATCACGTTTGCAAGCGATCAGCAACAATGAGCAAATCTTACTGAGCCAAGCGACACACAATCAACTCCGCAACTTGGTTCAATCTCATTTAATTGGCAGCAGAAGTGTAAAAGGTCGAAGCGAACCGGTGATGGTCTATGAAGCACTTGCACTGGTTTCCTAAGTTGAAAACGGAAGATTGATGACTGACATCACACCTGCTACAGGCAATCTCCTTGGAACCGGGATCAAAGATATCACAGGTACAACATGGTTACTTGGTCATGATCTCAAAAGTCCCACCGCTATTATCATTAGTACTCTCGAAATGGTAATTGCACTCCATGAAGATGATGAAGATATGGCGCACACTGTGCGACTCCTAAAGGGCGCACTTGTGGCAGCTCGCCGTGAGTATAATATGGTCTGCGATTTGTTGGATTTGGCGCGTTTCGAACTCGGCCAATATCAATTGGATCGCGAAACAGCAGATGTGGGAACGTTACTACTCCAATCCATTGATGATGACGCTTACAGTATTGAAATCAAAAAAATCCGCATTGAGAGTGATATTCCCACTGATGAGGATTTGATTGCCGATGTAGATACTGAACTCATCGGACGCGTATTTAGTGCGCTCATCGACAATACTATCAAGTTCACAGTCCGCGACGATTTGCTCAAAATTAGTGCTAAGCGCATCGGCAAAACAATTGAAATCTTATTCACAGACACGGGTCGCCCGATTTTCCCCGAGTTTGAACAATCGCTGATCGAACGTGCACCTCAATGGGAAAATCGTCAAGCGGGCAGTCGCTCAAGCGTTGGTATGGGTATACCTTTTGCGAATGCAGTGATCAAAGCACACGGCGGAACATTTAGCGCCAAGAGCGATACCGCTACCGGATTCACCCATTTCAGGTTAACATTACCCGTGCTTGAATCCGATTGAAGGCATAGAACATAATGGCTGAGCAAAACTCAATAGATGATTCACAAATCAGCCGCATCATTAGTAATGTGATGCGTGAGCTAAATGATCCGGGATTTTCTGCCCCTGCCCCGGCTAGAGCCAGTAAGCCTATCCCCATTCATCCGTCTGCAGGCGACGGATTGTTCTCTGATCCTGATAGTGCCGTAGCAGCCGCGCAATCTGCCTATGAACAGTTGGGAGATCTGCCACTTGAATTGCGGAAACAGATGGTGGCAGCCATGCGCGCAACTGCCCGTGAACATGCAGAGGTACTAGCTCAGTTTGCGGTCGAAGAAACCGGTATGGGTCGCTTTGAGGATAAAGTTCAAAAAAACCTCTTAACCGCTAATAAAACTCCAGGGCCAGAATTTCTCGAATCGCATGTATGGACAGGAGATGATGGCTTAACGCTGACCGAATATGCACCTTATGGTGTAATTGCAGCCATTGCCCCAACTACTAATCCCACCAGTACCATTATTAATAACAGCATTAGCATGATTAGCGCAGGCAATGCGGTTACATTCAATGCACACCCAAGCGCCAAACAATGCAGTGCTTATACAATTCAGCTACTCAATCAAGCAATACGAAGTGTAGGTGGGCCAACAAATTTATTGACGTGTGTGGTTGAACCAACTATCGAGTCAGCGCAAGCATTAATGGTTCACAAGCAAATACGATTAATCGCGGTTACTGGAGGCATCGGCGTCGTCAGACAGGCTATGAAAAGTGGCAAACGCGCCGTTTGCGCTGGGCCAGGTAATCCGCCAGTGGTGGTGGATAATACGGCTGACCTAGAGCAAGCTGGTCGTGATGTTGTTCGGGGTGGCAGCTTCGATAACAATCTCGTGTGCGTGACTGAAAAGACAACGATTGTCGTTGAGAGCGTCGCGGATGGTTTAGTGGAAGCAATGACCCGGCATGGTGGGTATTTGATCACCTCATGGCAGTTGAGGCGATTGATGAAATCCATATTCGAAGAAGACCACGGGCCGGGTAAACCTGCATTGATGAACAAATCGTTTATCGGACAAAATGCCAGTGTTCTTCTTAAAGAAATCGGCATTAATGTAGGGAGTGAGGTACGGCAAATCGTTGCAGTAGTAGAACCTGATCATCAGTTGGTTTGGTCAGAACAAATGATGCCCATCATGCCAGTTGTGCCAATGCCTGACGTGCTTTCAGCGATCGATTTAGCAGTACGATCCGAACATGGTTTCCGTCACACTGCGGTTATGCATAGCAAGAATATTGACCATCTGACTGAGATGGCACGCGCAATCGATAGTTCAATTTTCGTTAAAAACGCGCCAAGTTTGGCGGGTTTAGGTTGGGGTGGCGAAGGGTACACATCCTTCACTATTGCCAGCCCAACTGGGGAAGGTTTAACCACTTGCCGTAGTTTCAGCCGTTTACGCCGATGCACACTTAAAGATAGCTTCCGAATTGTTTAGATGAGCAAAAATGAAAATCACGAAACTTGAGACTATATTTGTTAAACCTCGCTGGCTTTTTCTCAAAGTTCATACCGACGAAGGGATTATTGGATTAGGGGAACCTATTGTTGAGGGTCGTGTACAAACAGTTGCTGCGGCGGTCCATGAAATCGGGCGTTACTTAATTGGAGAAGATCCACGCCGCATTGAACATCATTGGCAAGCCATTTATAGAGGGCAGTTTTATCGTGGTGGGCCTGTTTTATGCAGTGCCCTCTCAGGGATAGAACAAGCTCTATGGGACATCACAGGCAAATGGTTAGGTCAACCCATTTACCAACTACTAGGTGGTGCAACGCGTGACCGCATACGCATGTATGGATGGGTCGGCGGTGAAACGTACGGCGATTATATAAACAGTGCAAAGGTGTCGGCTGAGGCCGGCTTCACCGCGCTTAAAGTCGGCTTGTTTGGCGCAATGGAAATTGTGGATACGCAAGACGTATTAGAGGACTGTGTTAGGCGATTCGCAGATTTACGGGCCGCAGTTGGCCCTAAAGTGGACATCGGTATCGATTTTCACGGTCGAGTCAGTCCGGCGATGGCTGTACGACTTGCAAAAGCCCTCGAACCTTACTATCCCATGTTCATAGAAGAACCAGTACTTCCCGAAAATGTGGATGCGATGGTGACAGTTGCGCGCAGCACCACCATTCCCATAGCAACAGGTGAACGGCTTTTCGCGAAATGGGGCTTTCGTGAAGTGATTGAAAAACAGGCAGCAGTTATATTGCAACCAGACATATCTCATGCAGGGGGTATTCTAGAGTCCAAGAAAATCGCAGCCATGGCTGAGACGTATTTTAGTGCTATCGCTCCGCACTGCCCTCTCGGGCCAATTGCATTAGCAGCATGTTTACAGCTAGACGCTTGTATACCTAACTTTTTGGTTCAAGAGCATGTGACAACAGGAATTGGTTATTTAAAAGACCCTTTCCAAATCATTGATGGTTATATCGCGCTTCCTCAGAAGCCCGGATTAGGAATTGAATTGGACGAGGAAGCGTTAACCCAACAAATTAATGATGGTACATGGGATACTCCACAGCTTAGGCATAAAGATGGTTCTGTCGCGGACTGGTAACGAATGTTTATGAGTGACTCCGAAATCCCCAAGAAAGAACTTGTCATTGATCCGGCTTTAGCGCTGCTTGAATTTAGTAGTATTGCCGCTGGCGTTTTCGCAGGGGATGCGATGGTCAAACGAGCGCAGTTGGATATCATTCATGCTGGAACCGTCCAACCAGGGCGCTATCTCATTCTAGTTGGAGGCAGCGTAGCTGAGGTCGAAGAAGCCCTCAAAGCCGGTCAGGAAAATGCTCTAGACGCGTTAAACGATCATATTTTCCTTCCAGGCGTTCATCCTGATGTCGTACGTGCCATCGCCGGTGAACGGAAGAATCAAATCAATGATGCTATCGGTATCGTTGAAACTTGGACAGTTCCTGCGGCAATTCTCGCAGCAGACAGGGGCGTGAAAGGCGCACAGGTTTCATTGATGGAAGTTCGTCTCGCCGACGGACTTAATGGCAAGGGATTAGTGTTTTTTACAGGTGTTGTCTCAGACGTAGAAGCCGCTATTGACCTTGGTACACAAAATCTGCAAAACGGACAACTTGTTAAGAAAGTCGTTATCGCAAAACTTCATGCTGACATGGCAACTCTTGTTCGAGGCAATACTCGATTTGGAGTGCAGTTAGGCTTGAATTTCACGGAGTAAGCTGGGAAATGAGCGAGCAAGGTGACCATATATGGCAGTCTGCAGAAGTAGCACATGGGTATTTGGAAGGAATGCGCGGTGCCATTCCGCTTGCCGCAGAGCAACTTGACGTGATGATGCGCGTTATCCGTGCAGCACAACCCGAACTAAGAACATTTTTGGATATTGGTTGTGGTGACGGCATTTTGGGCCACACTTTACTCGCTCACTATCCCGATTCACAGGGTATATTGTTAGATTTTTCAGAGCCAATGATTGAAGCCGCACAGCACAAGTTAGTAGCTAGTCGGATGCAAGTACAATTTTTGAATGTTGATTATGGCAATTCGGACTGGGTAAAATCAGTTAGTACTCTTGCGCCCTTTGACGCAATCGTCTCGGGCTTCTCAATCCACCATCAGCCTCATGTTCGAAAACAAGCACTATATTCTGAGATTTTTAATTTGCTAATACCAGGCGGAGTGTTCATCAATATCGAACATATAGCACCCGACAATCATTGGAACGAAAAATTATTTAATGAATTATTTATTGATTCCCTAGTTTCTCACAATCAACGTCATCAACCACATATTAGCCCACAAGAAACAGAGCAGCGTTTCAGGGAGCGTGAAGATCAACATGCCAATATTCTGGCACCTCTTGATTTACAACTGAATTGGATGCGTGAAATTGGCTATGAACAGGTTTCGTGTTACTTAAAGATCTTTGAATTAGCCGTTTTTGGTGGGTTCCGACCTCATGCGTGAAACTGAACTGCGTGAGCAAATATGTTTGATTGGGCAGTTAATGCACCGCAATGGCTATGTTGATGGCGCAAGTGGAAATATTAGTGCTCGCCTAGATAGCCAACATATTCTCACAACTCCTAGCGGCCTGGCAAAAGGTTTCATGACGCCGGATCAAATGATTATAGTTGATATGAATGGCCGCAGCATTGCCTCTGCAAATCAAACCAACCCTGATTTACGTCCCACATCCGAAATTGTCATGCATTTGGAGTGCTATCATCGACGTCCAGATATTCAGGGAGTCGTTCATGCACATCCACCTACTTCAATTGCACTTACAATTAGCGGATATGATTTTACGCAATGCCTTATTCCTGAGATGATTATGCTATTAGGAATTGTTCCTACCCTGCCGTATGCCAGCCCAGCGAGTGACGAAAACCGACAGGCAATTGCCGAAACTATACAAGAACACGACGCGCTATTGTTAGCCTATCATGGTTCATTAACTGTAGCCAAAAGTCTATGGGATGCATATTTACGACTAGAAAACCTCGAACATAGTGCCAAAATCATTTATATGGTACAACAATTAGGTGGGGTAAAGAATCGTTTGAGTCGCGAGAACATTGAAAAACTTGTCGCGATTCGCGAGCGATTAGGGTTACTGCATCTTCATGATCGCGAACAGCTATTACAAATAGCTCAGCGCTAAAGTTTCTGTCTTGACGCAGGGATTACAGATTGGTACACTTCGTCTTGTTGGTCCCATCGTCTAGCGGCCTAGGATGTCACCCTTTCAAGGTGAAGACACGGGTTCGAGTCCCGTTGGGACTACCAGATGTTCCTCTACTTGATAAACCGCTGTTAAAGCGGTTTTTCATTTCCTGCCCCATATTATCCTCATGGAGCGCAGCGCGTAAAACTAAAAATGGTTCTGCCGAACCCTTGATCTTAAAATCGACAATTCTCCGCTGGTCGAGATCGTATATGATCTCGTCAAAGAAGCTATGAGCCAGTAGTTTTCGATCTTCACCATCAGTTATATCCCAAAATTCTTTCAATCGGCGTAACATCTCCATAGAGGTCGTAAGTTCAAGAGTGAGTTTCTGTTTATCTGTCGTCCGAGCTTCCCAATAAGCAATTTGTCGCTCATGACGATCTTTCTGTCGGTAATATTCTTCCGCTTCGATTTCTCCCGCCTGAAATAATGTGAGGTTATTCTTCAGCGCACGTCGATGCTTGGCGATTGCAATACTTTTTTGCGCCTCTAGCTCAGAATCATTCTCATGACCCAATCCACCGAATTCTGATTGAATCGCCAGTTCGGACATCAAATGAATAGCACCTGGATGAATTTGTAACCTATCCACCAAATTTCGAAAATCGTCTTCAACTTCGTCTGCAAGTACAGATTGATTGTGACATCCACAACGACGACGTGCGGAATGTCGGTATCGCATCGATTGTTTCGGTTTTTGATGTCCAACTAGACGTGATCGTGTGTTTTGCTTATTGCTCTCCTTGCCCTCCGATTCGCATTGGGCGCAGTACAAAAGGTCAGACAAAGGGAAAATGCGGGCGTTATATACCATCCCTTCGGGACGCAGAAGAACACTGCGGCTCTCTTGGGTTTCGGCAACGCCGCGTAACAAATCCAGATCAAATACCGCTCGACCAGTGTCAAAGAGAATACTTGTAGGATTTTCTAATTTAGCGGCAATCCGATTTCGCGCTTTGCCTTGCTGAATTAGTCCGGCATATTCGCGCCACGCTGAAGTCACACGCCGAACATCATCTTGTGTAAGAAAACGTGGCTTATTATATCGATCACGAAATGCCCAACCTTCATCGTTGAGTTTCTCAGCAATCCAACCGTAGCCATGCAGATTTTTCTGATAGAGTTCCAAAATGAGCTTCGCGCATTCATAATAACCGTGCCAAACTGCGTTTGGATGCGGTGATTCTTGACCTCGTTCACCACTATCAAAAGTACCATCTGGCATGAGCCAAGCACCAAAGGGAGAAGGAATTAGAAACCCTTTGTCATCACGAATTGTCCCAAATGGCGGAATGCCTATACTTTCGCCCTTACTTTTTCGGTAGGCAACACTATCTTTTACTCGACGTGACGCATCAAGAGCATATAAATCGTCCATAAAAGCCTGAAAGTACGCAGTCATACGTCCGTCAGTGGTACTTATGTCAATTGTTCGATCAATTGCGGCAAGGTGGAGCTTTACGCCAAAATCAGGAAGTTCTTCAAATAATTTAATTGCCCGCCATGCATTTCGCATTGCGCGGGATTGTTCATTCACTACTATGGCTACAACGTCAGGATCAGACAGGCGTGTTTTGAGAGCAATCCAAGCGGGGCGATTTTCTTCTTTAGTAGCAGACTTATGACCTTTCGCATCCTCATACCATTCTGGTTGCCAGCCGTATTTTTTACAGGCAGCTTCAATGTTCGCACGTTGGCGTTGCGGACTGGTCAGATCACTAGAATCTTTGGTAACGGATAAACGAACGTAACAGAGGGCAACCTTACGGTCAATCGAGGTTTTGGGAGACACGATCCATTACTCCTTC
>JBGAHG010000035.1:0-83182 GCA_044226325.1 Aggregatilineales bacterium | reverse complement strand
ACTCTCCGTTTGATTGCTTACTCTTCGAAACTGACAAGGCTTACTGCCTTGATCTGTTACTTGGCTGATTAGTTTTTGTTTTTCCGCAGTGCTAATCCACTGCGTCTCTTCCATCTCACTCTTCTGTTGTTAAGTTGCGTCCACGCATATTGCTATGCGTTAAGGTTGTGTTAAGTCTACTTCCCGTTTTCTAGTTCGTCAAGTCGAATTTGTAATTTCTCACAAAACTCATTTGGGATACTTGGGATATTTTGCACAACCCTGTATCACCATTTCCTGACGCACTACACTAAACAATTTAGTTCCCCAAATTGCTTAATCACAACTGTTAAATTGCGTTTGTTAACGGGAGATAAACTATATCATGCCGTTTTGGGTCTGTCAACACCTTTTTCAAACTGTTTTCAAACCAGTTTTTCATATTCGGTGTTTAGGGACAAAAACAGTCCGGTTTGCGTTCCCGGACTGTCCGGCATTACCTTGTTAAGTTGGTCGTTCTTGTGAACGGGGGTTACTATATGACACGGGAGAACTATCGTCAAGGGCGACTTGTGAAATTTGCCACCAATTTGCCATATTGGGTATCAAGACCTGCACTAAAGCTCGCTTCTTCCCTGCAAAGCACGGCTGAGTGTCACCGAATCCACATACTCAATATCGCCACCCACTGGCAAACCCCGCGCCAACCGGGTGATTTTAATGCCACGCGGCTTCAGTTCCTTCTGTATATAGAAGGCAGTCGCATCACCCTCCTGACCCGGATTGGTCGCCACCACCACTTCTACAGCGTCACCCTTCTCCACCCGTTTGACAAGCTCACGAATTTTCAAATCATCCGGGCCAATGCCATTGACCGGTGAAATTGCGCCATGCAGCACATGATAAACACCATCATACGCACCTGTTCGTTCCAACGCTGTCACATCCAATGGTTCCTCCACCACCGCAATCACATGATGATCTCGTCGCGGATCACTGCAAATAGGACATGGATCGTCAATCGTGATGTTGTAGCAAGTTGAGCAGAACTTAATCTGGCTCTTGAGGTTAGTGAGAGCGTCCGCCAGTTTGAGTGTCATCTCATCCGGCGAGCGCAGCAGAAAAAATGTCAGCCGTGAGGCCGACTTCGGGCCAATACCGGGCAGCCGCGAAAAAGCATCAATCAACTTTGAAACGGGTTCAGGAATAGCGTTCGCCATAGTGCAACCTTAATAACTTAACCGACATTAAAACAATAAAAAGTATAGCTTTTAGTCATGTTGATTCAAGCACGACCGGCTTTTGATCAGCTTGTTTAACAAATCTGCTCTTAATAAGAATACTGAGGCTGATGATAAACATCGGTGCTCCATTATGGATATTACCGCCCAGCGCAAACATGATTACCCAGGATAGGACAACTTCTGTCCAACCAAACCACTCGGCTAAAACCGAAACCGAATAGATATTAGAAAGTGGAGCAAATAAACTGGTAAAGGACCAGCTTACTTGTCTCTGGCGAATAAATAAGGCGAGTACCGCGACAATCAGGGAAACAACAATCAAGATGGATGCGACTAAATTTTTGTCCGCAATCAAATAATACAGCGACGAATCACGAATGGCATAACTGGCTAATGAAGGTGTACGTGCCCGCCATTCCACAAACCATGTCGGACGTATCAAAAATGACACGAGTATCAAAACACCAGCAGCAGCACCCGCATTTAAAAGACTTTTCCAATTTGACTGTCGTATAAACCAGGGGGCTACGATAAAGGCGACCTGCGGCTTAACGATTAATAATCCTAACGACCACGGTCCTAAAAGCAGTGTTGCCTGAGCCAGCACCAGATCAACCTGCCCTACAAATAAGCTAAAGAGAACTGGAAAAGACAGCAAAGCTATAAAGCCGCGCTTTCCCATGACCTTAAACAAAACAAATAGGACAAGGAGCACATACAGGAGATAAGCGATTTCCTTTGGAAAAAGGGCAAAAGGAACAGCCAATAAAGCAAATGGGAACGGCGGATTAAAATCAAAAATGCTGTAAGGTGATTGGCCCTTGAGAACTAGCTGTCCTGCTTCATAAAACAGGTTGAAATCATACATCCACATGAATGAAGCGCTCCTCAATTGGCTGCCATGAATCGGATCTGGCTAGTCTTAGGATTATCGTGCAACCTTGAAACGATCTTTTAGCCGAAGGAATGGCGTCTCGAAATACTGATACGACAGCCACGACAGAACAATTGTTGCAGTAATTATAGCGGGATAAATAGCAAACTGGTATATCGGTTCAGTCATATGCATATGTACTGCATTGAGGAAAATCAGCAGCACAAAAGGATGCACCATATAAATCCCATACGACAAATTGCCCAGATATTCGAGCCAGGGATAATCGAGCTTTAAGAAGAAGCGTTCGTTGGTTGCCACGTTCAGGATCAGCACACCAAATGACAAAGCAGTAAATACTGTGTAAGGAATGCCAATTGTTTCGGGCAGAAACACAGCAATCAGAACCAGCACTACAACTGATAACCCACTAATCACCGGATGATAAATCCATTTGATAACATCGTACTTAAAGTAATACACACACGCGAACAAACCCCCGATCGCGATACAGTCGTACCGGGTGTATGTAATCAAAATCGTGAAAAAGTTATCGGGCATCAACCAGCCCGTGATCGCCATCAACGACCACCAGAACACAATAATCGCGATGAACACCTTGACCAGATTCGCGCCCGACTTCCCGATATGCGGAATAACCAGATAAAACTGTTCCTCAATCGCAATCGACCACAGATGTTCCAGCGGCGGAAATGGATAATAAAGAATGAAGGCGATATTTCCTTGAAAGAACACCAGCAAAATCGCTAGCAGCGGCGTAGCCAACGGATTCTTGAAGTTCGTGATAATCAATGGAAGCAGCAAAGCCGTAACCAGTATCAGAGCGAAATACAGCGGCCAGATGCGCAGCACCCGCCGCAGATAAAACTTTTTAACCGAGACGGTTCCAGTCTTTTCGCGTTCCACCAGCATCAAATAGGTAATCAGGAAGCCGCTGAGTACGTAAAAGAGATGTACTGCATCTGTACCATTAATGAAGAAACGACCAACCGTATCTGGCAAATCGGGCAGGCCATACCACACGCGCGGGTTATACATGATATGGTGGACGACAACTGAAACTGCCGCGTAAAAGCGCAGCGCATTCAAACCTTTGAAGTGGATTTTCACAGATGAACACTTTACTCAGGCAGCATGACCTATAAACGAACAGGATGAAAAAGGGCAGAATAACTCTGCCCTAATTTCAGTTTACAGCCATCATCTGGCACATGTGCCTTGAGCCTGTGTTCGTAGAGGAAATACGAATCAGTTAGCCGCCCAGCAAGCCGCTCAGCAGTGGATTGTCACCCAACCCGCCGGTGATCCCTTCCATACGGCGAGCCGACATCTCTTGGCTTTGCTCAATCGCTTGGTTAACCCCCAGCATGACCAATTCTTGCAGGTCAGCCAGCCATTCGTCATCGGTCTGGTCGATCATATCCTTATTAATGGTGATCGACTGCACCCGCTGATGACCGCTAATCACAATCTTGACCGCGCCACCACCGACCGAAACCTCGACTGTTTCCTTCTCTAAGGCTTCTTGGGCAGCGACCATATCTTCTTGCATTTTCTGGATCTGCTTCATCATGCCGCCCATACCGCCAGCCATTCCACCCGGCATCCCGCCACCACCACCGAAACCGCCGCGCTTCCCTTTTGCCATTGTAGTCTCCTCATACTAAGGTAACTGTCGAAAAAGTGTCGTCTAGATGCAAATGGCTGTGATGCCCTTTGCCCTTACGGTAAATTGACTGATATTATTCGCTGGTCTTTTCGCTCTTACGCTTGGGCTTATCCACAGGCGTGATCTTTGCCCCCAGTTGCGCGCCCTCTGAAAGCAGCGGGTCATTCGGATCAAACCCCTGCGCTTCAACCGGTGCATCCTGCAATTCATTACCACTCACCATCGTCAGACGAACATGTAAACGGACGCGATGCACCTCAAAAAAGACTCGCTCTAACACTTGAATCTTTTCAGGATACTGGAGCTTTTCATAATAGAGCGTATTATCCGTCCCCAGATACAGCGTGTTCCCATCCACCCTCACCACACGGAAATACTGCATCAGGTCTGGCCCATTTTTGCTGTAGCGGTACAACGCCTTGAGCGCGATGTTCCACTTCTCGCGGATCAGAGCCGGTTCAATTACGGGTGGCGCGCCCGGAGGCATCGTCTCTACCGGAGGCGCAGCCGCTTGTTGCGCCGCTTGCGGCGGTGGAGCAAATGCCGGTTGGGCATAATTCGCGCCCATATCCACCGTGACTTCTTGCTGTTTCAGGCTCTCCATCAGCGCCAATTCCAACGCCAACTGTGGCTGCCAGCCACCGCGATAATTATTCACCGCGTCATTAAACGCTTTGATCGCCGCCAATAACCGTCCGCGACCGATCAGCACTGCTTGATCTTCATATAAGGAACGGTCTTCACTGGATGCTTCCACCAGATCAGCACTCGCCGTTTGCGTCAGCAGTACTGCACGTAAATGCTCGACGACCTGCTCACCAAATTGGCGCGGATCGGAACCCGAATCCACCGCGTGAGCAATCACATGTAAACCACGCGCCGCATCCTCGTCGATCAGCGCCGCCACCACATCTTTGACCGAACCCAAGCTGGCTGTTCCGAGGATACGTTCGACAATATCAATCGTAATGACCTCATCCGGGTCGGACACAATCTGGTCGAGCAGGCTGATACTGTCACGCATACTGCCCGTACCCTGCCGCGCCACCAATTCCAACGCATCACGGTCAATATGCAAACCTTCACTGCGACAAATCTCTTCGAGGCGATCAGCCACTTCGGTCACCGAATACAGACGAAACTCAAACGGCAAACAGCGGCTCTTGATGGTTTGCGGAACCTTATCGATTTCGGTTGTCGCCAGGATAAATATGGCATGTTCCGGCGGTTCTTCAAGCGTTTTGAGGAGCGCATCGAAGGCGTTACCGGTGAAACGGTGAACTTCGTCGATAATGTAGACCTTGTACTGACCTTCCCCCGGCGAAAAAGCAATCTTGTCACGCAGATCACGGACGTCATCCACACCCGTGTGCGTCGCAGCATCAATCTCAATCAGGTCAAGGTAACGACCTTCATTAACTGCGATACAGGCTGCACATTCATTGCATGGACGCTTATCAGGATCAGGATTTTGGCAGTTGATAGCCTTCGCTAACAAACGCGCCGATGTCGTTTTACCGGTTCCACGCGGTCCACTAAAAAGATAAGCATGACGAATTCGCCCCGTCTTAAGCGAGTTCCGCAAAGTGCGGGTAATGTGTTCCTGACCAACCATGTCGTCAAAGGACATGGGACGAAATTTAAGATAAAGGGCTTGTTTTGGCACGTTAATTTGCCTCCAACCATGAGTCTAGCATTTCCGTTCGTGTGGGGCAATAGGCATAGATGATGTTGACACTGATCCCGCCAAATACCGTTCAATAATGAGAAATGACTCATCAGGACTACCCCCTACCACCTTCAACGGTGTTATAATAGTCAACACTCGGCATTGAGAGGAGCAACTACTGTGAGTTTAGGTCCTACAGAACTAATTATCATTCTCGTGATCGTGATTCTGCTGTTTGGCGTTGGGCGCGTCGGCCGTATCGGTGGCGAGCTTGGCAGCGCTGTGGCTAACTTCCGCAAGGGATTGGAAGAAGGCAACAAGAAAGATAAAGCCGCCGAAGAAGTCAAGGCAGCGGAAGAAACCAAGGTCTAACAATCAAATTTGTCTTCGAGAGGCGAGGCTCTACCCTCGCCTTTATTGATTCTGCCCCTGATTGACATAGCGCCATTCTGTCATGATAAATGGCGTTTTTTTCCACTGGATATTTTTATTTTATGGTCGGAGTGATGTCATTTACTCGAAAGCCGATCAAGGGCCCGTTGTAAACTCAGCAGCGGACGGTGCGCTACCCCCGCTGGCAGCTTGAGGTTAAACGCCATCACTTCTTTATTTAGCTTCTCTGCGTCCTCACCCAATTTCTCTTTCGCGGTTAACCATGCCACCACATTATTGGTCTTCACATAATTTTTGTGTGCCGCATTCAACCGCGACTGCCACGAATCCAGCTTGGCTGTTAAAGTCTTACTTTGCACAACCCAGTCTGGGGCGATGCCGTTCTGCTTCATGATTTTGTGGGCAAGTTGCATGTCCGCCGGGGTATGGGGATCGATACTGAGGTCGAGAGGTTGGCCTTCACCGGGGAGATTATTGAACTCGCCCGCTTCCATAGCCTTACGGATGGCAATGTCTACGCCCGTTTCCCACTGCTTCATCTCACCCCTCCCTATTGAAAGTTGCTATCATTTGTTAAGGGCGATTGTACCATTTTTCTCAATCAAAATCGATTACAAAATATTACGCTTATCACTCCGGTTTCAAATATGGTTGAATCAAGAAAACCGATCACATTAATATAACCTTCTAATTATTCTAAAAATCTCCCAAACCGCTCACTAACCATCTCACAACCTTTCCCCCAATTGCACTCCCTCAAAATGGTTAACGCCAACACCTGGAAGAAGTTACAAATGTTCTTCCAAAATGTAACCCATTACAGCCTCATATCTCTTAAAATATGAATCAGGTCGATTGTATTGCTCCCTTCCCCCTGCGAAGCCTCCTGTGGATCTTATTACGGGCGGAAGGTAAGTGCCGACTGAGTGTACTCCAGCGGGTTAGGGGTACTCCACGCAGCTTAACATCCACACTGTGCGCAATCGTCACAAAATCCTTAGTGTGCAATTGCCGCTTTTGCTGCTTTTGCCGCCTGTTGTGCTTTCTGTGCACTTCGATGCCCTTTGTTTATTACGGCGGGGGTCTGAACACCTGGCTCAATCGCCTCATAAAAACCGACGTACTGCAACAGCATCAATTTCTCACTCGAAATCGCGGGCAAGCAGCAAACGGCACCGGACTGCCGTCAGCCATCACAAACAAACAATACTATCGGTATCGGGCTGGATACTGACGACTATAGACTTTTTGGCGATTTTGGCGGCGGCACCCCCCTTTGCCAAAATTGCCAACATTGTCACCGTTTTAGCCGAAGGATAGCGCACGAGCATAACGAATTATTTGGCAATTCTGGCAAAAAATCGAATGATCTTGCCAATTTCGCCATCTGAATTGAACTCGGTAGTGCCCCGCTAAACAGTGGAGACTGGTTTCTGTGATGTTTATAACTCGCAGTGAACTCTAAAAGCTTTTAAAGCCCCTCCCTGACGCTTCGGGGAGGGGTTGGGGTGGGGTGGGGTTTTGACCACCCTCCACCACTTAATGCTGCCCTACCTTGAACTCAGCACTTTATCTGACCGCCGCCGTTGCCGCCAAACAAAAAGGAGCGCATTTGCACCCCTTCACACGTTTTGATTTATATTGTCGATGGACTAACGAATTAATGTACCGTGACCTGTCGCTGTGTGGCCTCAATAACCGTATTCGCCAGCGTTCGCAAATCGGTAGGCTTCGTGCAGTAACGGAAAACCTGCTGTTGGAACTTACCCACCAGCTTATTCGCCGGATCATTGAAAGCTGTCAGCACAATCACAGGGAAGGTCGCTTGTGGATATCGCACCTTTATTTCGTCCAGCACGGCCCAACCGTTCATCCCCGGCATTCCGATGTCCAGAAGCATCACATCCGGCATACGTTCATTCAGGTAATCCAACGCCATCTGACCGTTATGGACGTAATCAGCCTGCAAACCTGACCGCACCAATGATGCCTGCACCAATTCTCCGTATTCAACTGTGTCGTCAACGATTAGGATATTGGGCTGCATAATAATCTCCGCTACGACTGAAATAATTAGGAATAGTCTCAGTATAACCAGCGGGAGACGTAATAGCATTAATTTTTGTGAAAAATTTACGAAATTAACAACTCTTCATTATTGTTTAGGATTTCGCAAGCCGGATTCTGGTATTTTGTCGGCTAGTAATTACCTCGTGAGTGCTAAACAGTAATACTTCACATTCTTCATCCGTCTGAATGATACCCATCCATAGACCGTCTAAATGAGGTTCATGCACCGATGACCATTCCACTTTCCATTCTTGATGTCTCTCCTGTTCTATCGGGTTCAAGCAGCTCACAGGCCCTCCGCAATACAGTTGATTTGGCCCGGTTTGCAGATACACGCGGCTTCACCCGTTATTGGTTAGCAGAACATCATAATTCCGGCGGAATCGCCAGCACCACGCCCGACATTATGATCGGTCAAATCGCCCGCGAAACATCACATATCCGCGTAGGCTCAGGCGGAGTCATGCTCCCCAACCATGCACCGTTGAAAGTCGCTGAGTCCTTCCGTATGTTGGAAGCGCTTTATCCCGAACGCATCGATCTGGGTATCGGTCGCGCACCGGGTACCGACATGATGACTGCTTTAGCCTTGCGTCGCTCCGAGCAAAACCTGAACGCTGACAACTTCCCCGAAGAACTAGCCGATCTTCTGGCCTTTGCCAACGGTACATTCCCTGCAAATCATCCCTTCCGTGCCATTCGCGCTTACCCCAACGATGTACCACTCCCACCGATTTGGCTGCTCGGTTCCAGCGGCTACAGTTCGCAGCTTTCGGCTGAACTCGGCATGGGTTTCGCCTTCGCCCACCATATCAACGGAAGCGCAGCCATACCGGCCATGAAAAATTATTGTGATAACTTCGAGCCATCTGCGTCATTCCCCAAACCTCACGCGATCCTCGCCGTATCCATCATCTGCGCCGACACTGACGAAGAAGCCGACGACCTGGCACTTTCTGTACAACATGCCTTCCTACGCATTCAAACTGGACGTTCTGGACCGCTTGCCAGCCCTGCCGAAGTCAAAGCAGCCGCATTGACTCCAGTTGAACTCATGCAGATGAACAGCCTCAAAGAACGCCACTTTGTCGGCAGTCCCGAAGCAGTCAGTGAACGCCTCATGCCCCTCATCGAACGCACACAAGCCGACGAACTCATGGTGCTAACAATGGTTCATGACCACGCCGCCCGTAAACATTCGTATGATCTGGTCGCCAACTTATTCGAGGTACAGCCAGTAGCCGAAACGCTTACGCCTTAACTATCACAGAATAATCTGCGTGGGGCTTGCTAGCCGCCGAGCCCCCGCTTATGAAGTGGATTAGCTCTTAGCTAATGCCTTTAAACAAGGACTTTTCCCGTTACATCCTGAACACACCGAAGCGCGTCTCCTCATTGGGCTTGTTCAGGCAGGCACTCAGCGCCAACCCCAAAACACGCCGGGTTTCCACTGGATCAAGGATGCCGTCGTCCCACAATCGCGCCGTCGAGTAATAGGGATTACCCTCAGTCTCATATCGGTCAAGAATCGGCTGTTTGAAAGCAGCTTGTTCTTCGTCGGTCAAATCCGGCTTTCCCTGCCGCTTAAGTTGATCGCGCTTAACCGTCAAAAGAACGTTCGCAGCCTGCTCTCCGCCCATTACACTGATGCGTGCGTTCGGCCACATCCATAGGAAGCGCGGTGCATAAGCCCTTCCACACATCCCATAATTCCCGGCCCCAAAACTCCCCCCGATAATAACGGTCAGTTTTGGAACGCGCGCGTTCGCAACCGCATGAACCATCTTCGCTCCATCTTTAGCGATCCCTCGCTGCTCATATTCCTTACCCACCATAAATCCAGTAATGTTTTGGAGGAACAGGAGTGGGATATTACGGGCGCTGCAAAGTTCAATGAAATGTGCGCCTTTCAAGGCACTCTCACTGAACAACACGCCGTTGTTCGCGATGATTCCTACCGGATACCCCTCGATTCGCGCGAATCCCGTAATCAATGTCGTGCCGTAATTGGCTTTGAACTCTCGCAGATTGCTCCCGTCAACCAAGCGCGCGATGACCTCGCGCACATCATAACTTTCTCGGAAACTAGCAGGCAGAATCCCGTAAAGTTCTTGTGGATCATACAAAGGCGCTTCCGGCTGAGTAATGTCCATATCAATCTTCTTGCGCCGGTTAAGGGTCGCCACAATATCGCGCACCATTTCCAGCGCGTGGTCATCATCCTCCGCGAAGTGATCCGCTACGCCCGATTGATGGGTGTGTACAAATGCTCCGCCCAACTCCTCAGCCGTCACATCCTCGCCTGTCGCAGCTTTCACCAACGGTGGCCCTCCGAGGAAGATCGTTCCTGTACCTTTTACGATGATCGTTTCATCGGACATAGCAGGTACATAAGCTCCACCTGCTGTACAGCTTCCCATCACGCAAGCAATCTGAGGGATTTTAGCCGCACTCATTACCGCTTGGTTATAAAAAATACGTCCGAAATCGTCTGCATCGGGGAAAACCTCATCCTGCATAGGCAAGAATGCGCCTCCACTATCCACCAGATAGATGCATGGCAAATTGTTTTCCAGGGCCACTTGCTGCGCCCGTAGATGTTTCTTCACGGTCATCGGATAATAAGTTCCACCCTTAACCGTCGCGTCATTCGCCACGATCAAACACTCGACATCACTTACTCGACCAATCCCCGTAACAATCCCCGCGCTCGGGGCATCATCTTCATATAAACCCCACGCTGCAAGGGGCGCCAATTCGAGAAACGGCGATCCTCGATCTAGCAACTTATCAATCCGATCCCGCACGAAAAGCTTTCCCTGTTCGCGCTGTCGTTGTTGATATTGCTCACCTCCGCCCTGTTTCACATCGGTCAAACGTTCGCGCAGTTCGTTGATAAGAGCACGATTGTGCATACTGTTAGCAATATAGCGCTCATCGTGAATATTGATCGTGGTTTCGAGAGAGTCCATACGTTTATCAGCCTTCTCAAAAATTCACGGAATTCTTCCTGATTGCGCTTAACGAGGATAGAATCCCGCCTAAAGTCTGAAGTCATCAAATCACAATAACTGTACACTTCTCATCAGTGATCCGCTATCACACCTTGGGGAAATGCAATGTTTAATAAGTCGCCTCTTACCTATTTTCGTCTTGCTGTCGTGTTGCTCATTCTATTGATGACTGAATCGTGGGGAAACTTCATACTCGCCCAAACCAACACTTCCAACCCGCTGACTACAAAGCCATTACCGTTCAACAAGATGGTATCCGGTCAACTACGCGGGAAAAGTGAAACAGTCACCTATACATTTGATATTCCAGTCAATCAAGACGTTATGATTGAATATCGTGCTAATAAACTGGTCTTTTCGGGGCACTGTATTTTTACAGATGACTCCCTACCCGATGAAGCTCATTGTATAAAATACGGTGGCAGTGGTGGTGATAGACCCGTAAATAGTTACGAACTCTTCCCATCATACGGCGAAAACCAGCAACACGTAACCATAACCCTAGTGCGTGTTCTCGACGGTGCCGCGACTTACCAAATCACCGCGCATTTAATTACCCCACAAGCCATTAACCTCGGTGAAAAGATACTTGGTATACCCGACAGCTCACAATCTTATCAAACTTACACGCTGGACGTTGACCCTGCGGCTTCCTTTGCAGTTGAAATTGAAGATGAAGCGGCTGACGGTAACTTTCTTTGGGTGGCTCATCAATCTTTCATACGGGAAACGTTCCCGGATGTCGAAAAGCAACTCTTTTTACCCCAGTATATTGATTGGGCAAACAGCGAGAATGGAGCTGTTGGCATCAACAACCTTGAACTCTATTATCTCGGCGGACACACATTTCGTGTACTCGCGCAATCATCAAAGAACTACAATCTGGTTTCAAACCTAATAAAGATACCTGTGTTGGACGAAAATGAACCTCTCAATCTCACAGTTAATTATCACCAACCACTTCAAGTAACTCAGCTCAATAGCCAGCCGGGTGAGAAAGTGCAGGTGAACTTCAAGCTGACGACAGGAAAAGGAGCAATAGCTCGGGTTTATGAAGTTGGGAGCCGATTTGATGAGGCGCTTTCGTTAGGATGGACAAGTGCTAATAATTCAACTTTTCCGCTGTCAGGCAACATACAACGTACAGCTGTCAAAGCACTGTACGTCGTCGCACAAATTCCATTTGAGTATACGCGTGAAAATGTAGAACTTAACATTATGTGGCAGCATGTAAACTAACTCTTACAGTAAGTCATTTTACTCAGCCGCAATGACACTGGATGACGGCTCAATATGCGGACTGCTCAAGTAACGCAGCGATACAAACAGCGCACACAACACCATTACGATAGCGACTACAAACAGCACTTCGTAGCCCAGTTTTTGTGCAATCGTCCCTGCGATGAACGGCGCAGCTAGTGAAATGACAGCAGAAATCGTATTAAAAAGCCCGGCATAGGTCGGTCTCTGATCGGGTGTGGCGTAAGTAATAACCCAATTCTGATAACTGAAGCCTAGATTGCTCAACGCAAGTCCTGATACAAAAAAACCAATATATAAGGGGAGCGGTCCAACGGATGCAGCTAATAACGCGCTGATAGGTAACAACACTGCACCGGTCAGTGCCAACCGAATATACAGCAAATTATTACGTGCGCCGAGCCATGAATAAACCACTGCACCGCTCACATTACCAATGGTTTGCATTGCCAGCAAAGTTGGCACAGCAACGGTACTCGACAATCCCAACTGTACCGTAGCAAAACCAATATAAAACGGTCCCGCCATTGTGAATAAGTTAGTGAGCATCCGGGTAATGATAATGGTCCGAAATGGGCCGTCAGTACGTAACACTTGCCCAAGTCCAGGTAAAAATTCTCCTAGCGAAGGAATCTTTTCAACAGCTTTACCACCTGGTAATTCACGTATGAATATCCCCGGCAAAATAGAAATTACGAATAATACACCTGCCAGGCCAAAGAGCATCGCGTAATTATCGGGGAAGCTCAGTCCGCCATTGCTGAGGATTATGCCCAAAACCGGTGATACACCCAGCATAATAACGCCACCACTAGCAGACATCATGCCAAACATACGGGCGCGCCAGCGGTCATCCAGGCTGGTGCCAAGCATATCTGCCCAAGGGACGCCAACAAGACCATCTCCAAAAGCAGCAATACCGTAACCAATTAAAAACGCGATCAGGATTAAAGCTGGCCGATCTTTACCGAGTAGCACTGTCACAATCGAAAAGATTAGTATTGCGAAACGTACCGGAATATTCGGCCCTACAAACCACCATTTTTTGTGTGCAGATCGCACGATATAACGGGCAATGAATAGCTGCGGCAGTGTAAAGCCCACGTCAAAGATGCTGGACGATAGCCCAATCAAAACTTCCGAGTTTGTCAGGTGACGAACAAAATCAGGGATAACCGTAGTTGGCCCGATAATGCTCATTGCTACTGTAAATAAAATACCGTCGGTTAGAAAAAGAAGGAAATTACGGCGGTAGACTCGCTCACGTTGTGGTGGAGATAGGGTTTCCGCACTCAATTCGGCCATGTTTATCTCATACTTTCGTGAAAATTAGAACTATTTTGCGTTCTGTTATTCATTGCAGCTTAACCAGCCTATGCCAGACTTTGTTCGAACAAAGCCAAAACAAAAAACCAGCACAATGGCCGGTTCTTAATTCAACGTTATTACAGATTGTGGGCGCTGAAGGATTCGAACCTTCAACCAATCAGTTATGAGCCGACTGCTCTGCCGTTGAGCTAAGCGCCCTTGAGAGCGGGTAACCGGATTCGAACCGGTGACAAGACCTTGGAAGGGTCGTATGTTACCACTACACCATACCCGCAGATTGCAGGATTATAACATAAAATACTGGTTGTTAAGGTCGGGGCGGCGGGATTTGAACCCACGGTCTCCTGCTCCCAAAGCAGGCGCGATGCCAGGCTTCGCTACGCCCCGAATAGAGAATATATTACCACTGACTTTTTACGATGTCCATCCACGCTTGCATCTTTGCGTGTAAATAGGTATCACCTGTCTCAACAGATAGTAAACCATGTACTGAGCGAAACTGCCTTCCTGCAAGTTGACTGCTGTTTGATTTCCGCGTTGGACGTATGTCATCCGGAGATATTTCCAGTATTTCCGCCCAATATTGCTTCAATTCATCAACATCGTGGTCAACATGATATTGTAACGAATAGAAAAATGAGCGCTTTGATAGTCGTTTTAACCACATATGTGCAAGTTTGACCATTCGAGCGTCCGAATTCACAAAACCCAATTTGTTACGTTGACGTTTCGAGCCTTCCGCCATATACGGCACCACAAAATCACGGAAAGTTGGATCTTTCAACAGTTCAGGTGCGAGTAACACGCCTTCTTGATAAGCTGCCTCTCGCAAAAGCGCATATTTCTGTTTGACCTGCGCAGCGCGAGCAAGCTGCGCATCACTTTGTTTTTCGGTATGCGGAATGGGCAAATCTTTGATCCACGAGTAGATGGTTGTTTTGGGCAGCGCCAACCGTTCCACAATATCAGCTAGAGTCATATTGTGGCGAGTACGCAGTTCGATTGCTTTGTCCCGAAAATGGTCATAACGCCGTGCCATAAGACTATTCCTGAGACTATTTCTTTTTCTTCTTATCTTTAGGAGACGCACCATCTCCAAACAGGTTTAGCCATTCATCAACTTCGGCTGATGATAGATTTACATCTGTTGCCTCGCCTTCGTCCTCTATCTTAGGTGGTGGTGCTTCGAGCATTAGCGCGAATTCCTCCGAGTGCATCGTTTCCATGCCCCGCCTGCGCGCCCTCGACATGACATCATTATCGGAGGTGACGATTACCCAGCCCTTTATGTCTTGAATTTTGTAGATACGCTCGACCATTACACGGTCAGCCGAGGAACGCCCCGAAGCAAAAACTACTTGTACATTGCGGGTGGACATACGCGAACTGCCTCCCGGCAGACCATGATCGAATACCACTAAACATGATTTTCCGGTGCGGGCGGCAAATCCATTCAATTTTTGTACTAGCAGGGCTTCGTCATTTGGGTCATCGAGTGATATATCTGGCAGCTTACCAATAAGGTTATGCCCGTCAATCATATAAGTCATAATGTTAACGCCTCCACAACTCGATAGCCCAGTCGGTTAAGCGGCTATTGTAACCGTCCGTAGCCCACTCGGACAACATGCATATCACAGGGCTTACCCAACGTTTTCTAACCGCATTCTAACCCGTCAATTGCCCCCATTAGCCCACTGTGTTAATATCCTGTAATGGGGATACAGCTAAAAATACTTTTACCTTCGAGATGTTTCTTTCCATAGCTTAGTTAAGGAGAGAAAATGGGGGCGAGGGTTCGAAAACGAGGCTCATCATGCGGCGACGTTCGCTCATTACTTTTATCATTCTCAACGTTCTAATTACAGCAGCAGTCATCTACGCCGTAAATAGATTACTGACTTCAAATGCACCGCCACCAACGACCAGTCAACTGGTTATCACAGTTCCAATTTTAGTCACCGCCACGACAGACCCAAATGCTGGTCCAACGATTAAGATTGTCACAGCAACACCGCAACCCGGCACCGTGATATTACCCACTGGCATTTTAGTTACATCCGATGGATCGTCTGTTCAAGCAGTCGGCACGATTGATGCTAATGCTGTGGCGCTCAATCCAAGTGACGCCCAATCGCCAAACGGCGTATCGACTGTTCTACCCGATAAATGCATTCTGCATACGCTCGTTGAAGGCGATACACCGTTCGCTGTAGCGGAGCAATACGGTGCAGACCCGTTCAAGTTGATGGAAGTCAACGGGCTGAATGACGAAACCGCGTCGCTTCTCCAGATTGGTGACACACTGATCGTGCCGCTGGAAGGCTGCCCACTCACCGGGCCAGTAACGACACCTGTACCAACCTTGGGCGCCGAAGCTTCAATTTCAACCGAAACAACGGCTGAAGCAACGGCTGAAGTCACCGAAGGCCCAACTGCGACACCAACACTACGTCCCACTTTGACTCTGCCACCTACTGCAACAAACGCAAAAGTGGAAATTGCTGAGGTTATTGGCGCGGGACAAATCACAGCCGAAGGCATCACCATCCGCAATAACGGCAACAATGTGAACCTCAAAGGCTGGACGATTGAGACGTCCAGCGGTAACGTTTATACCTTCGCTGAACGCATTCTGTTCTCTAACGGCCTGGTAACGGTCTACAGCCGTGTAGGACAAGACACCGCCATTGCCCTCTTCTGGAACCGCACCCAACCCGGTTTCCAACCCGGTGATGTGGTGACGCTTAAGGATAATACGGGAAAGGTGCAAGGGAGTTACCGACTGCCTGCGCCGGTGACGCTTCCTTAATAGATGGAGAGAGCAGCAGACAACCTATAATTAAGGGCTGATATACTAAAGGCGACCAAAACGGTTGCCTTTAGTGTTTTATTGGCTGAACGAGGTACTCAAACAACAATGAATTCTCCTAAAAATATCGATGCTAAAGGGATTTTGAATCCCCACATTGCAGAGCAGAAATTCCAGCTCACACGTCACGCCCCTTCAACTGATTTAGCCTATTTTGTTGAATGGTACTGGATTATTCATTGGGATTTACGAGGCCAAGCACCATATACACAAGATGTTTTGCCCTATCCATCAGTGAACCTTGCGATAGAAGAACATCAATCTGGTTTATTTGGCGTGGTCACAGGAAAATTTACGCGCACATTAATCAACTCGGGGCGGGTGGTGGCGGCTAAATTTAGGCCGGGTGGATTTTACCCGTTTGTGCAGTCACCCATCTCACAATTCACCAATAAAGTTACACCTATAACCCACATTTTTGGCACTAACGGTGATAATTTAGAACGCAGCCTTCTTTCGGCAAAACAAGACGCAGACGCATTGGCACAACTGGAGCATTTTCTACGCGAGCGAACGCCACAGCACGACCCCCATATCGCCCCTATTAATGAAATTATCAACGCTATCATCATGGATCGCAGCATCATGCGTGTTGATGAATTAGTTGGGCGTAGCACCATGAATAAGCGCACACTTCAACGATTGTTTAACCAATACGTGGGTATTAGCCCAAAGTGGGTAATTCAACGCTACCGGTTACAAGATGCGGCTGACCAACTAATAAAAGATAAAGCTACTAATTGTACAGATATGGCGCTGCGACTCGGCTATTTTGATCTGGCACACTTTATTAAAGACTTCAAAACCATCGTCGGACTTTCACCAGCTGAATACGCGCGCCACGCCAGCCCCGGCACCTGATCAATCTCCTTAACTATCTGTTTCATATTTTGATTGATGGGCCTTCTTCAATCGCAGATATTCGGGGTCTGTTTTGGCCTGCTGATACTTCTCATAAAAAATGCGCGCAGACTCGGCTTTGATCGGATCTTCCTCGCGCGGCAAAACCTCATGTTCAGCGTTGTACTTGTGGCCGGTTTTGTGGTTGGCATAGCGCCGTGAACGGGTATAACCCATCTGTAAAAACTTACGCGCCATGTCCATACCCACAAAGTCACCCTGCGCTTTGTAATCTAGGAATAGCTGGTAGATTTTTTCGGCAGACTCATGGGCAATGTCGGGGGTCTTAAAGCGCCAGTGCGGAAGTATCTCGGATTTGTACGGCTCGACCATTAATACGCCTTGTTCACCTTTGCCTATCTGATATTTTTCGGGATGCGTGCGGAAATCAATCGACGTAAAGTCCTGATCGTAGTTAAATGGTTTCATTTCACCTCCCTGCGAAAACTCAACTATGAGCTTAGGTAAACCGATTAAGAAGTGGATTGGCGGTTCTTTAGGGCTAACTTAATGCTTGACTTTACGGCCAGCTATTTTTACACTTTAACCATCGCAGCGGTGATAACTCCTGCGAGATCGTCCATATATTCAGAAGGTGATTTCATGAACAGTGCGATTCGCTAAGGCACTACTAAGACGGGCATTATTCCTCTCTTTGTGGGCGGCGATTCGCATCTACACAGTCATCTCTTAAGCAGCATGAATGCTGTTTTGACATTGTGAAGCGCTATCTCCAAACCGCCCAGGAATGCCCGGGCGGTTTTTGATTCTCCATCCAATTCGATTGAAATCCTAGTTGCGATAACCAGAAAGCGAAACATTTTGAGAGTCACACATTTCTCTGAGATTGAGGCCGATTTTATCCAACGCGCACACACGATGGTACATTGTAATGTGGCGACGATTGATGAACATCAGCGTCCACGCTCCCGTATTTTGCATCCCTATTGGGAAGGTTCAACCGGATGGATTTGCACACACCGAGACTCATACAAAGCGAGGCATCTAGCGAATAATCCTTATGTGTCACTGGCCTATATCACCAACCCAATGCAGCCGATTTACGCTGATTGTAAAGCTGCATGGATGACGGATCCTGGCGAGAAACGGCGTGTTTGGGAACTTTTCAAGAACGCGCCGGAGCCATTGGGTTTTGATCCGGCGCAAGATTTCATCAAGCCTGAACATGAAAACTTTGGTTTGTTGAAGCTCACACCCTGGCGCATTGATTTGGTGACTTTTCCAGCACCTTCGTTTAATGAAGGCACACGGGTATGGGTTAATCCAGCATTCAACGAATAATCCGTTGGAATTGGGGTGAGGCATTTATGCCTTGCCCTACTAGATATACAGCTACCTTCAAATTGATCCATAAAATGCACCAATCTACTATTGAAAAAGCATTTTGACGGCAATTTCGAGGAAACGAAGTACCGTCGATTCGCAAAATTCTTCGGGTTCGGAGATGTTTTGTAGTGTTCACGTATAAAACAAGTGCTGAGTGTTAAGTCCTGTGTACTAAGTTCAATTCGAATGGCAAACTTGGCGACAAAGATCGATTTTGTGCCAACTTTGCCAATTAACTTACGATCATCGTTCATTGTTCTTCGGCTAAAATGGTGGCGAAGTTGGCAATTTTAGCGAAGGGGGTACTGCCGCCAAATTCGCCAAAAAATCTTTGGTCGCCAGCGCCTCGTTCATTTATTGGGAATGGACGGTTTCGAAGCGCGTTTATAGCTACACGATCAGCGGCGACAAGTTGATTTTGTAACATAAGAAGTCATGGACCACCCGTTTTGATTTGCTACAGGGAAAAGCAGACTCAGGTTGTTAAGATGCAGCGGACGCCATACTATGGCAGAAATCCCTTCGAAAATCATACAACAGGCTTAATGCGAACGGGTTACATTTTGGAAGAACATTTTGTAACTTGTTCCTGGGTGTGGCATAAACCATTTTGAGGGAACGGGATTATTAAGACGGTTGGTAGAGGGTTGGTGTTTGGTAGAGCAGGTTTGTGAATTTAAACCATAATCCTAAGAAGTGCTGAGTTGAATACGGTTGTTCAGTCAATCATGTACAGGATCAATGCAAAAGGCCACTGATAATGAGGTAAAGGACGCCAGCAATCAATGCTGTGGTGGGAATGGTCAAGACCCATGCCATGAGCATCTTCTGCACAAAACCCCAGCGAACCATTGCGATTCGATCACCTGCGCCGGCCCCAATAATAGACATGTTGGTGACGTGTGTGGTGCTGACATTACCACCTAGCAGCGCACTGGTGATAATAATCAACGTCGATGAAACCTCCGCACTAAACCCATGCAAGGGTCGTACCCGAAAAAATTGTGCGCCCATGGTCTTCATTAAACGCATCCCTCCGATCAGATTGCCAGTCGCCAGACAGATGGCACTCCCAATCATCACCCAATGCGGCACTTCAAATTTGGTGATGAAACCACCGACCAACAAGCCAAGCGTGGTGATACCCATAGCGTTCTGAGCATTATTACTGCCGACAGCGAAGCCTAGAAAAACGGCAGTGATGATTTGCCCACGATTGAAGGCATAATTCACTTTCGGGGTGGATGCGCGTGCCAGCCAATAACATAAGCGTGCTACGACAAAACCGCCTACAATGCCTAAGGGCGCGGTAAGCGTCAGACTCAGCAGCATCTTCAGCAAGCCTGCACCATGAATCGCAGACGGGCCTAATCCCGCCAAAACCGCACCTAATAATCCACCTACCAAGGCGTGAGTCGAACTGGAAGGAATCTTGAGGTACCAAGCGAATACCATCCAAAACACCGTAGAACTTAACGCCGCACAAAGCATAAGGGTAGTAATCCCAGAGGAATCGACGACATCACGGCCTACGGCAGCAGCGACCGCAGCACCAAATAGGAGAGGACCAATGAGCTGGGCAAATGTGGAAAGCAGAAGGGCACGGTAGGGAGTCATAGCACGTGAGGCAATCATGGTCGCAACAATGCTGGGCGCGCCAAATACGCCGGTCAAAATATCCTGCGCGGCGATCAACAGCAGAATTGGCGCAATCGCTATCCATTGGGTCATACGAAAACTCCCGGTGCGGCACTGTTCGGTGATTACCATGTCACATGCACAAAAGGAGTTTATGTTAAATAAATATTAAAATCAATAAGCATAGATTAAGAAAATGTTAAGTTGTCCTTAAAATACCTATGGCTATTCCCCATAAATAGCTGTATTCAGTACCAAGAGAACAAAATTTGTGCCGGTTGGGTATCTTACTGATAAGCCCGTCGAAGGATCCATTTTACCGACATAAGTATCGCGTATGGCTTACGTTGTATGGTCTTTAATCATCCTTCTCAATGATGCCTGCCTATTGTCATTTCAACATAATATTAAGAAACCCATGAAAACATTCATCATTTCTCAAGGGGAACACGCTCAAATTGTTATTAAATCCATATTCGCTCTGCTCAAGTCTTCCCCTTATAATATTGTGAGCGAAGCAATCTAAATAAGCTTGAAACTGCGTTAAGAAGCAACGAGCACAAACACATAACAGACACTAGATATGGCGTGGGAGTATAAGTAGTGGCAGCCTCTTTGGTCGGACGTAACTTAGGTTTGTATCAAATCACCGAACTGCTCGGTCAGGGCGGTATGGCGACGGTATACAAGGGATACCGCGAAGATATTGATCGCTATGTTGCTGTCAAAGTGCTGCCGCCGCATCCGGGTTTGGATCACCAATTCATTGACCGTTTCAAACTGGAAGCCAAAACGATTGCCCGTCTGCAACATCCGCACATATTGCCACTTTACGATTATGGTGTTGAAGACGACATTATTTATCTGGTGATGGCTTATGTGGCGGGTGGCTCGCTGGCAACGCTTTTGGATAAAGGCCCAGTACCACTGCCTGAGATTGAACGCATTTTGCGACAAGTGGCCGGGGCGCTAGATTACGCCCACCGCCAAGGCGTGGTCCACCGTGACATTAAGCCCGATAACATTCTGATGGATAAAGAGGGGAACGTCCTGCTGGCGGACTTTGGCATCGTCAAAATTGTGGCTGGCGACAGCAGTGATGGAACCAGCCCTGGGCTTACCCAAACCGGCGGTCTAGTCGGTACACCGTCTTATATGGCACCCGAACAAGGCAGCGGACAAGCCGACATCACGGCCCGCGCCGATTTATATTCGCTGGGTATTGTGGTTTATGAAATGCTCACAGGTGAGCAACCGTACACTGCTGACACACCGATGCAAGTTGTCATCAAGCACATTACAGAACCAGTGCCCAATCCGCGTAATGTGAATAAAAACCTGTCCGCTGAGATGGAAAATGTCATGCAGCGGATTCTGGCAAAAAAGCCAGATGATCGATACGCGAGTGCGACTGAGTTCGCGGACGATTTCGCGCGAGCGGCACGTGGCGAGGAACTGCTGACTTTAGTGCCACCGAGCCGGTCATCGACGCCGAACCAAACCCTCGAAATCACCAATGGCCCGACGCCTACGGCCTATATGACGCCGCCACCCGCCTCACCTCCACAGCCAACGCTGATTGTTCAGCAGGGGCCAAATTCACTGGTGCTGCTGGGCGGATTTGCCATCATCGCCGTGCTGCTGATTGTGGTGGTGCTGGTGATCACCAACCGGCCACCAACTGGTGTGGTATCAGCAACGTCAGAGGCCGGGGAAATCTCGCCAACCGCAGAACCGACCGCCGTCGCTGTCGCTGTGACACAAGCACCGAGCTTCGGTACTTTGAACTTCAGCAGTAAGAACAGCGCAGGAGATACCGTTACCCTTCAAGTACAAAATTTAAATGCACCGGGCGGGGATGAAACCTACGTCGCGTGGCTCAAAAATACCGTCAACGATAAAACGCTCAAGTTGGGTCAACTGACTTTGAATGCTCTCGGCAGCGGTGTACTACCTCCTTACAGCGACATCGCTCAACGCACCTTACCCACGCTTTACAACGCGGTCATTGTCACCCGCGAGAAAAAGAATGCCATCGGCAAGCAACCCGCAGGTGTGGTCGCTTATGGTGATAGCCTGCCATCCGCCGTGATGGATGCGCTTTCCGCCATTTACACGACTGACCCTGATGGTATTCCAGCAGCGGCTATCGCGAACAACACCTACACTGGCTCAACAGGTAGTGTGCCCGCTGACAGTCCTTTGACAGGTTTGCTCGTCAGCGTCTTAGCAGAAGGTGACAAAGGGAAGCAACATGCCGGACTGGCGCAAATCGCGACCACCGTCGGCGGTATGCATCTGCATAATGAACACACCATCAATATTTTCAATGGTACGCTAATCGACTATGACAATGATGGACGTGGCAATAACCCCGGTTTCCAAAAAGGTGTGCCTCTGTTTCTGGATGATATCGAGAAAGAACTGAATATCGCTGCCCAAGCTCCGGGTGGCAGCAACGCGCTGCATGGCAATATCGAATCGGTTCGCATTTGCGTCGCGAACGCACGCAAGTGGGTTGGTCAAATTGTTGACATCGAAAAACAGATGCTTACGATGAATTCTATCGAAGAGGCTGTGAAAATTGCTGACCAATCCACTACGATTGCCGCATGGTTAATGAACGGCAACGACGCCAACGGCAGTGGACAAGTCGATCCTTATGAGGATGAATGCGGCCTCGGCCAGATCGAAAGTTTTGGCTTGCTGGCAGGCAGTATGACTTTGCATCAAGGCCCATTAACGCCCTAAGGCAGCAACCGGACATCAATTTACCGTTTCTACGAAATGAGCATCTCCCTATGCGAAAGTTTGTGACCAGTTTTCACGCCTGTTTGTTAAGTGCGCTGTTTCTGGTGGTGCTCGCTGCCTGTACACCGACGACACCGACGCCAACGCCCACAGCATCGGCCCCCGGTGAATTTGTGCCACAGCAGCGCGATTTACCAACCCTGCCGCCACCCGCATGGGTTCCGGTTGGTCAGGAGATTAAACTCGCTAATGTCACCGGCATTTCATACTTAGGTCGGTTGGACGCTCAGGGCACAGCCAGTACCGTTTTTGCCTATGCCTTCTCGCCGGATGGATCGCGGCTGGTCGGACTGAATAACGAACAAGTAATTGGCTGGGATTTGATCAGCGGCAAACTGCTGTTTAATACGGCGCGACTGGATGCAGCACAGATCTATTATGGTGCTGATAAAAGCGAAATATATACGGTTGACGGCACCGGTCAAATCCGTGTTTACGATACTATCGGCGGTCGGCTGACACAGACTATTCAGGGTCAGCCTGCCTTTAACGGTTTTGCTGCCTACGATGCGATTGATGGTTATCTGGCGCTCGGTGGATTGGATGGCACGGTTAAAGTTTGGGATGTCAAAGCGCGCCAATCGTTAGTTACGATCCAAGCACACAGCCAATATATTACAGGTGTGGCGTTTTCCAGCGACGGCACTCGCCTGGCAACGATCGGCAACGACAAAATCGTCAAAACGTGGGACTGGCAGGCAAAAAAACTTCTATCGGAGATCAAAGTTGCAGGCTTAAAAGTGACTTTTGCGCCGGATGGGTCACAGCTTGCCATCGGTGAAGATCGACAGATCACATTATGGAATGTGGCAGATGGCAAGTTGCTAGCGACATTAACCACTGGCCCACGCACACCATCCGACGCCGTATTGTATTCACCTGACGGGCAATATCTTGTCAACGGCGGCAGCATCCAAGCACTGACGGTTTGGGATACCAAAACAGGCAAGCTGGTGAACACGCTCCCCGGCGCGGGTGGCGATGTCAATGCGGCAGCTTTCTCGCATGAAGGTGATCTGCTGGTGACATCTGTACTGGGTGGTGATGTTAACCTGTGGGATGTCAGCACGATGCGGGCGGCGACTCTTAACCGGGCTACTTTGAATGTTGGCACGCGGCAGATCCTAAATGCGGATTGGTCACCGGATGGTTTTATACTGCTGCTGGTGGATGCCACTGGCCCGATACAAATCTGGGGTTTAGCTGCTTCGACTGCCGATGCCACCGCGACACCTACTGGCTAATCACCGATTATTTGCAAAACAAAAGACGCCTTGTGGGCGTCTTAGCATTTATACTGTCACTCAATAGGCACTATGCCGTGCGGGTTTGCTTCGCGGAAATCGCATCCCTCACCGTCTGAATTAAGGTGTCGGGAACAAAGGGCTTGGTCAGGTAACGATAAACCCGTGATTGCAGCTTGCCGATGAGCTTATTGGCGGGGTCATCAAATGCCGTGAGCATAATTACCGGAAAGCTGGTGTCACCATGCTTCTGCTTGATAAATTCTAACACCGACCAACCACTCATATCCGGCATCCCAATATCCAGAATGAGGACATCAGGTGTGTACATCTCCAAATAGTCAAGCGCCATACGCCCATTTTCGGCGTGAAGAATATCTTGAATACCAGCGCGTCGCAGCGAAATTTGCATTAATGTAGCAGCATCCAACGTATCTTCAACGATCATGACCAAGGGTGTTTCGATACTCATAGAGATTCCTAACGGCATATTCTCAGGTTTAATTTTCTTAGTATACGCGGAGATTCGCATTTTACGTCCGATGTTTACGAGATTGGGGAAAAATTCATACGGTGATGAGGCGAGACACAGGCGATATGCGAGCGCAGGATACGATTCATTTGACCTGCTGAATCCGTTTCAATACTGTCATTTTGTTTCGGCAAAAGGCAAAGCGCCAACAGGCCATCGTTTTCGCGCTGGATATCCTGTCGCGTTTTTACAATCCACGTTCAGCAAATTTGTGCTATCCTAATAAGCACAAATGTTCATATCAAAGGAGTGCAGCAATGAACAGCTACATGGAAAACAAATGGTCGTGGATTGAAGGAACACACGGGATGCGCAATGGGCTGGTGGGTTCGCTCACGGACGCGGATTTGAAATTCTCGCCCGGTGGTCAAACTATGACGCTGGGCGCACTATGCCGTGAAATTGGCGACATCGAGTATGCTTACCTGCAATCCGTTAAGACCTTCACGCAGGATTTCTCTTATCGCAACCCTCAACCCGACATGGAAACCAGCGTCGCCAAGCTGGTCGCATGGTATCAGCAGATGGATGACGATCTCAAAGCCACCCTCTCAGCTTTCTCTGACGACGATTTCAAGAAAATCATTGACCGTTCCAGCGGTTTCAAAGTGCCGGTCGAAATGCAGCTTGAAATCTATCTTCAAGCACTCCTGATTTTCTTCGGTAAGATCACGATTTACTTGAAGATTATGAATAAGCCACTGGAGAAAACCATTCAGGAATACATCGGCTAAAGGCATCGAGCAGATAAGGAAGCAATATGAGTACGCCTGCGAGCGCTACGTTTCAGATCAAAGGGTGGGATGAGAAAACATGGGACGGAAAAGTGGCGCGCGATATTAAAGGTGCCAAGATTACCCGTGCCAGCGTAAAAACAGTGTACAAAGGTGATATTGAAGGCGAGGGCCAACGCGAGTATTTAATGATTTACCGCGAAGATGAAACGGGCAATGCCATCGGGATGGAACAAATCGTCGGGAAAGTTGCGGGACGATCTGGCAGCTTTGTTATTCAATGCAATGGCACATTTGTGGGCCATTCCACAAAAGGTACGTGGTTTATTGTACCCTGCTCCGGTACGGATGACCTCAAAGGCTTGACCGGCAAGGGCGAAATGAACCTCGAAGGCCAGAAGGAAGATTGGCCGGTTACGTTCGAGTACAGTTTTGAGTAACCCCATTCAAATCAAAGAGGTTAATCATGAAACCAACCTTTTTCGCCACGCCGGCTGATTTACAGGCGTGGTTCAAGCAACATCATACGACTGAAACACAACTGTTGGTGGGCTTCTACAAGAACGATTCCGGTAGGCCGAGCATCACATGGCCGGAGTCGGTCGATGAGGCGCTGTGCGTCGGTTGGATCGATGGCATACGCAAAAGTGTGGATGATGTGAGTTACACCATCCGCTTCACGCCGCGCAAAGCAACCAGCATCTGGAGTGCTATCAACATTGCACGCGTCGAAGCTTTATCCAAAGAAGGGCGTATGCAGCCAGCAGGATTGCAAGCATTCGAGAAGCGCCGCGAGAATAAATCCGGTATTTACTCTCATGAGCAACGTGATCAGATCGAACTGACCGAGGCAGAAACAAAGGCGTTCAAGGCGAATCAAAAAGCGTGGGACTTTTTTGAGTCTCAATCCGGTTCATATCGGAAAGCTGCATTGTGGTGGGTCGTGAGCGCAAAAAAAGAGGAGACGCGTACCAAGCGTGTGGCTACCTTAATTGATGATTCGAGTAACGGGCGAACCATCAAACAGTTCACCCGCCCCACAAAATCAAAAATGAGTTTAGAGTAAGGATTTTGAGGAAGGTACAGGGGAGACTATATTAACCTCCCCTATGAGAAATTTCGGTTTCTAAGAGATCGTTTGAAAAGTGGTTATTGGTAAACGGACGCGATATATCGCGTCCCCACATGTCAAATTTCCACTCAAATCATTGTCTTTTGTAAGGACGACATATATGTCGTCCAGAACTTTCAGACTTTTCAAACGGCTTCTAACCATTTATCTCAATCGGACGTTAATAGACAGCGTAGGCTTCCTCTAATTCGTCACGCAGTTGGAGGTAACTCTGGTAACGAGCGCGGGCAATCGTACCGTTTTCGACTGCCGCCCGTACTGCGCAGCCTGCCTCATTATGATGGCTGCAATCGTTGAACTTGCAAGCACTCACAAACGGGGCAATATCGCGGTAGTAGCCGTCGAGTTCTTCCGGCTCAATGTCATATAGGGTCAACGAACGCATACCGGGTGTGTCTGCTAGATGCCCGCCCATATCAAGGTTAATGAGTACGCTGTCACGGGTGGTGTGCATACCTTCGGAACGACGCTGGCTAACAGCCTTCACAGTACGACCTAATCCGGGCTGAACTTTATTGAGCATACTGGTCTTGCCGACACCCGATGGACCGGTGAAAACCGACAAATGATCTTTTAGTAATAATTTAACTTCATCCACGCCCAAATCATCCTGAGCGCTGGTGTACAGGACGGTATATCCCATCTTCTCGTAGGGAGCGAAACGCGCTTTCGTGACCGAGTTGTCTTCCAAGTCCATCTTGTTGACAACGATCATCAAGCGTTCGATCTCGGATTTCTCACCAGCGACTAAGAAACGATCCAACATTTTTAGATTAGGAGACGGCTGAGCGGCTGCGAACACAAATAACGCCTGATCAGCGTTAGCGATAATGACCTGTTCGCGTTCTGATTCACCTGCACCACGTTTGCCTTCTGTCCGCATTGCACGGGAAAGCACGCTGGTACGAGGAAGCACAGCCTCTATTGTGCCGGTTCCGTCTGAAAGGAGTTGAACACTAACACGGTCACCAATGGCCGCAATGTCGGACGACTGCGCTTCTTCCATCAGCCGTCCCCGCAAACGACAAGTAATAATGTGTTCTTTTGAAATTTCGACGTTAAAAAATCCACTCTGGTCACTTATGACCAGCCCTTCCAACAGACGTGCCGACTCTTCACTCAAAGGCAATGCTCCTGAGAAAACTTATTTGCTCGCAGAAATTGTAAGCTATATTGAACTGAACGCATCTATATTCTAGCTTACTTTTGGTCTTTTGTGTCCTCCAATGTGCCTATTGTCCTACTCCTTTTTGCCTATAGACTGATTTGGTGGTACATAATAGTATGAAAAGCTCATCCAGTTTATTATGAGGCGCTTGTGGAAACATTACCTCCCCCCAACCTAGATCATCTTTCACATGTGACCCCGGTTCCGCCTGAAACGGTATCGGTGGAAGCCAAAGCAAAAGCGGACTCGTCTACAGCAGCTTATGCTGATCCGGGTGCTGTAATCGTCGTATCGCGCGTGATGTTTAATTACGTGGTAATCGCGATTGCTTTTTTTGCGCTCGGTTCGGTTCTGAGTGGTGCGGCGGTCAGTGCTCTGTTTAACGCTAACAGTGTAGAGAATCAAGCGCTTATCACCAGCGCAGCCAAGGCAGTTGCGGAATCAAGCGGCAGCGGTGGTCAAGCAGTCGCGGGATTAGTGCCGGGTAACACGTATACCGTAAGCATGGATAATGATCCTGTGCGCGGGGCGAAGGATGCTCCAGTTACGATCATTGAGTTTTCAGATTTCCATTGTGCATTTTGCGGTCGATTTGCTGCGGAAACGCTCGATCCTTTGTTGAAGAATTATGACGGCAAGGTACGCCTGGTTTACCGTGATTATCCTTTCCAGACATCAGGATCTTTGGTTGCAGCGTTGGCTGGTCAATGCATGAACGATCAAGGTAAGTTTTGGGAATTCCATGATTTGACGTTTAAGAACCAGCAAGCGCTGACCCGCGAACAGTTCATCACGTATGCGCAGCAGCTTGGGATTGATGTAGATACGTTTACCACTTGTCTGGACTCGCAAAAGTATCTAGACAAGGTCAAGAAAGATGTGGCCGATGCCCAAACATTGGGGGTTAACGGAACGCCAGCTTTCTTCGTAAACGGACGGTTCATCAGCGGCGCACAACCGTACACATTTTTCGCGTCGTATATTGATGAAGAACTCGGAAAATTGGCTGAGTCTCCGATCACAGCACCACCCGCAGCGTCTTCATAGTACTCAAGACGGGAGGGCAAAACCCTCCCGCAAATCAATCTCTTTTACGTCGTGTGGTATAATTGACCCATATTGAACCAATTTCTCTGTGAAGACTTAACATGGTTTTCACAGAATTTTATTGGTTAAATGGTAGGATGAATTAAATAAAGGAAAAATATCCAGACGCTCTGAACAACCGAACTGCTACACACACATTTACACAAAATTACACGCTTAGAATTGTTGCTCTTGAGAATTGTCCCCCCACGCGTGTTGCGATGTAGTTCGGAGATTATGACAATGAATAATGCGATGGATATCGTTAAGGGTGTACAGGAGTACGAAAGTGCTGCCGTACGCGCCTTCTGGCAAGAAATTATCGGGCATCTGCGAGGCAAGCCCGCGCAGTTGTTGAGCTTTGAAGATGTACGCACCCGCCTACGGCTGCGTGAAGAACTTTACCGAGGGTTACAGGATATACCGCTGACATCGATTGTCGGCAGCGTAGGTCGTTATACCGACTTTACGGGCACGTTTCTGCCCAAAAGTGCGATCAATAAAGAACGTTGGAGCCGCATTTACGCCGAGGCCGAGGGTAATATGGGTTTGCCGCCTATTGAGGTTTATCAAGTTGGCGAGGTGTATTTCGTGCGTGACGGTAACCATCGGGTATCAGTGGCGCTGGCTATGGGACAGAAAACCATTCAGGCTTACGTGACCGAAGTTGATGTGCCATTTTGCCTGAATAAGACAGTTGTCACCACGCAGATGGACGCGGCAGAAGCCTACATGACTTTTCTGGATGAAACCGGATTGCGCTATGTTTACCAGCACGAAAATCTGATGCTGAGTGAACCAACGCGTTACAACGATTTCATCGGACATATCAACTTGCATGGCGCATTCTTGACCGATTGTGAAGAATGCCCGGTAAGCATACAAGAAGCGGCTAATCATTGGTACGAAAATGTCTATCTGACGACTGTCGTTCTGATTCGCAAGTATGATATGCTGGCGCATATGAAGGGCCGCACCGAGGCTGATATGTACCTATGGTTGGTGGAGCATTTGTGCGAACTGGAACGCTCTTATAATGGGCTGGTCAGTGATTTGACACCGGCCTTAGCATCATTCCTGAGCAAACACCGTTTGCCGGTTCCAGACGAACTCGTGGCACTGGCGGTCTAACGTGACCACTTTATAAACAGCGGCTGGCGTCTGCTAGCCGCTCACTGCCCTCCCCGCCTGTTATAGCCACCCTTGTCACCCTTGTGACGATCCCCTATAATTCCTATCAACAACAACCTAGTTGCTTTGCCACAGACAGCAGGAGCTCACGCTTAATACCCTGCCGAGGTGAGGAAACCGTTTCCATTTTTAAAGATGGCGGCCTCGCTTTGTGCGAAGCCGCTTTTTTGTTGTCAGGCTGTTTGATCTTGACGAAAACGAGAGACTAAACGCCTATCTTTCAAGGAAAGGAGGAAAACCGCTTGGCAATCTCAAAAGATCGTAAAGAAGAACTCGTTGGTATATATGGCGAGCTGCTCGGTCAGGCTACCGGCTTCGTGCTGGCAGACTATAAGGGCATTTCTGTGTCGCAGGTGAATACCATGCGCGACAAACTGCGTGATGTTAATGGTGCATATGTCATCGTCAAAAACACGCTGTTCAAAATCGCTTTGAAGGAAGCAGGTTGGCCCATCCCAGATAATATGCTGGCAGGCCCGACCGGTGTTATCTTCGGCGCAGCCAATTTCCCGGCAGTCGCAAAGGTTACACTGGGCTTCATCAAGGATTACGAAGGACTGTTCACAATCAAGGGCGGCGTGATGGCCGGTCAAATTTTGACCAGCAAACAGGTCGATACTGTTAGCAACCTTCCGTCGCTGGATGAACTGCGCTCACAAATCATTGGTCTCATCTCCCAACCCGCTTCGGGTCTGGCCGGTGTCATCAACAGTGCCGTGGCCGCTGTTCCGCAGGTGCTACAAGCCTATGTCTCGAAGAACGAGGCCGCTTAGTAGCGATTAGCATTTAGTGGTTAGCCCAATACGTGCTAATCGCCCAACACCTAAATTAAGAATAACGCGAACGAATCAAGAGGAAAGAAAATGGCCGACCTGAACAAAATTGTCGATGAACTGAGCGCATTAACCGTCCTTGAAGCAGCCGAACTGAAGAAGCTGCTGGAAGAAAAGTGGGGCGTTACCGCCGCCGCTGCTGCCCCAGTCATGATGGCTGCTGCAGCCGGTCCCGCTGCTGCCGCTGAACCTGTTGAAGAACAGACAGAATTCACCGTCGTCCTTAAGGATGGCGGCCCGAAGAAGATCAACGTTATTAAGGTTGTCCGCACCCTCACCAGCCTGGGCTTGAAAGAAGCCAAGGATTTGGTTGAAGGCGCACCCCAGAACGTGGTCGAAGGTGTCAGCAAGGATGCTGCCGCTGATGCGAAGGCGAAGCTGGAAGCTGAAGGCGCAGTCGTCGAAGTTAAATAATCTCCCCGTTTGGTATTCGGGAAATTTTGGGGGTTGTAGGGGCGAGTCATATGACTCGCCCCTACACGTTTCTAAGGGGGTTCAACAGCCCATATGCGAACAGAATTCTGGCTGGCAACCGCGAAAAAATGACTATCGGGACTCCACGTGCTGTATAAAATGAAATCCTTATAACCGGGTAAGACGGATACTTCCGCCGTTTGCAGATTGTAAAGATGCAAAAATTGATCCGGTGTCGAAGCAGGCGCACCATCAGGATAGACCGTATTCAAGACCCATTGGTAATCGGGGCTGACAAGAACGCTAGATGAAACTTTAGATGAGGAAAAATCAGTTCGAGATCGCTGCTGGCCTGTATTGAGATCGTACACAAGTTTACAAATATTTGAGCACAGTTGAATTATTTCTAAGCGGTCGTCTGTAATATGTGAAGCCGCTGTTATATCAAAATCCGCTTTCAGGGTGCGTTTACCTGTTTGAAGATTAAAAACTTCAAAGGCAGGGTTAATTCCAGCGCCATAATCGCCGGTGACGACGATTAATCTGTCCGGTAGATCCCAGCGAAACAATTGAATATTCGACTGGAAGCCTGCTATTTTTTGTACCTCTTTCCGGGTTGTTGTATCTATGATATAAACACTTTGATCTGTGCCAGCAATAGCAAGCAGTTTTCGGTCAGGCGACCACAAATAGCCTAGATTCAAAACATCAAACATGACCGCAGCACCATTCTCTAGCGTCCAGAGTCCCAATTTGCTCGGGAAGGTTCGTTCTTTGGGCGTAACGATTAATTGGCGATCATCCGAACTCCAACCCACTGGCTGATAACCCAGCAATTGAGCTTTCAACGAACCTGTCATCACATCGTAAACACGAAGGATGGTGTCGAGGCCGATAACAGCAATTAGCTTACCATCATCATTCCAGAGCGCATCCTTGACCAATATATTGCGCCATGTTTGTAAGAGTGTGCCGGAGGCAACATCATAAAGGTGAAGGTTATTGTCCGAGCTTTCACTCGCGGCTTGCGTATGATTAGTGTTCCACTTCCAGCCGATTTGTGCCCCCTGTAAAATAGCCATCACTTTGCCGGTTTGCACCTCACGAACCTGAGCATCCATATTATCCCCATCACGGGCAATAATGTAATTGCTATCTGGTAGCCAATCAATAAATACAGGCACATCAAATAGAAACTTGCCAGTAAGGACATCGAATACACCATAACTATTATTGATGCTCTTTTTTGCTCCCTGCGATGCAGAATCTATAGAGAGCGTCACTACAATAAAATGACTGTCGGGGCTCCAAAAAACGGGCGCACTTGATGAGATGAGCATTACTTCGTGTGCCATCGCGGTTGGTGTAGATGTTCCTGAATCCTGAGCAGTCACCGAGCCGAAAACAGCCAACATTCCCCAAAGACTCATCAACACAAGAAGCCGTATTCGCATAGAATCCCCTTACATCAAAAGTGTACATAACAGGTATAGTATAAAAGGCGATAGCGCTAGAAGGAAACCAATATGCTCCGAAAAATTATCCTAGGCCTAATCATCTTCACAAGCATCCTACCCGTATTGGCACAAGATAATCCCGATTCGGTGACCGTTACCGACATCACCTATGATTCGGTCGAACAGGACAGCATCACCAGTAAAGCTTTTTATGACTGGTGGCATATCCAGGCATCGGCTGGCGATTTGATGGTCATCGAAATGGGCGGTTCCGATGGGCTTGCCCCGCTGATTGGCATCCTTGATTCGAGCGGCAACCTTGTAGCCAAAAGCAACGATGGCGAGCCAAATCACTCGATATCATTGGATTACAAAGTTCCCGCAGATGGTCAGTACACCATCGTTACGACACGCGTCGGCAACGAGAAGGGAACCACAATCGGACGGTATGCTATCCGCGTACGCAAGGCAAATCCACCCGACCAAAGCAACAACTCGAACCAATACGAAGATGTGACCTTTCCCTGCCAAAACTTTGAGGCCACAACAGTAGCCTCACTACGTTTTGCTGAAGATCCCCGCCCTAACCTACGTTACCGGATAACCGTTTATGGTATTGATGGATTTGTACCGGTTATTCGCCTGAATTTTGATGTGCCGGGGCAAGATCCCTATAAAATCTGCAACACCAACGCCGATGCGACCATCGGAGATACTTATACACTACCCGGCGAAGCCGAACGCAGCATTACAAAAGACACTTTATCTTCGGCCTCGCAATTGAGCTTCGCAGGCGCGGATAAGGCTGGCTTTGTGAGCGTCACTATCGCCAGTAAAAATGGAGCTGCGGGGCGTTATATCGCCGTTATTGATGGTTTTACAATCGGGACAGCGACCAATACAGATACATTTGATGTTCGTATCGGCCCACTGGCAAAACTAACTCCATTGATGGTTTATATGGTTGCTACAGCAGACAGCCGTCTTGATCCGTATATGAAGTGGACCAACGGTAATCTGGAGTGTGATGACGCCGGACGTGGTGATTGCAAAGCCGTACCATCCTTCAACAAGGCGGGTGTAACGCTGCATGACGGTCCAAGCACAGCCATTATAGGTGATCGATCAGACGCAGGGCTGATGCTGGCACCCGGCACGACGGACATAATGACATTGGAACTCGGCAGCCGCGCAAATGAAACATACGGTGATTACGCTTTATTCTTGATTGGAGAACTGCCAGCGACCAAGTGATCAGTCCTTCATAATGGTAGATTTTTGGTAGATTTTCGCTTCCCATTTGAGCGTTACTTTAGTACTGGTGTTATACTGTTAACAAGCAAATTTCATTATTACACACGGGATGAAGAACTATGACTGATCTGGTCGGACACACTTTAGGCCAGTATCAAGTGACGGCACAAATCGGTAAGGGTGGCATGTCCACCGTTTATCAAGCAACTCAAACGTCAATGAAGCGTTCGGTCGCCATCAAAGTGCTGCCACGCACCCTGACACACGAAGACAAATTCCTCGAACGCTTCTACCGTGAAGTCGAGATTGTTTCCAGCTTGCAACATCCGCATATTTTGCCAGTTTATGATTTTGGCGAACATGATGGGATGCCATATATCGTCATGGCTTATATGAGCAGCGGCACATTATCCGACCTGATAAGCAAAGGTGCCATTGCACCGGATGAAACGCTGCGTCTTGTACGGCAGATGGCGGACGCACTGGATTATGCCCATCGTAAGGGTGTTATCCACCGTGATTTCAAACCCGGTAACGTTCTATTGGACGAGCAAAACAATACCTATCTGACTGACTTCGGACTGGCAAAACTGAGCGAGTCGTCCGGTCAACTTACCGGTACAGGCATCCTCGGTACGCCATTTTATATGGCGCCAGAGCAAGCCGAACCGGGAGCATTGACGCCATCCGCCGATGTATATGCCCTAGGCATCACCTTGTTCCAGATGCTCACGGGCAACGTACCGTTTGAGGCCGCCACGCCACTGGGTGTATTGATGGCACACATGAATTTACCCGTACCTGACATCCGCAAACTGAAACCGGAACTCCCGGATGACATTCAGGATGTAATCGACCGCTCGATGGCGAAATCGCCACAGACCCGCTATGCCACGCCGGGGGCACTGGCTTCGGCGTTGGGCTATGCATTAGCAACCAACAAGGATACGTTTTCAGCCGCGCCGACTGCCCCAACTGAAACCACACAAGCCTTACTGATGACCAATACGCTGGGACAAGTTATTTTCGTTGACCAACCGTGTCTGCGGCTGCTCAAACGGCATCACAACGAGGCGCGCACGATTATTGGTAAACCGGTGCATGAAGTACTTGGGATCAATAAGCAACTTACCGATCAATTGATTCAGCAGGTTGGTAAGAGAGGACGTGTCGAACAGCAGCGTATCGACATGAAGGATGCGTTCGGAACCGTCATCGGGGCGATGTGGAGCGCAACCGCTACTCAAGACGATAAAAATGCATTTGTGGGAGCAGATATCACGATCAAGCCCATACAGGATGTGATCGTCAACAATAATGATTTCGATACAGTTGACCGGAGAATCGATACCACAGACGAATCCTACATGCAGACGTACTTTGTCAAGCAAATGGAATCACTGCGTACGTCGATGGTGCAGCTCGGGGGCAAACGGTTGGGATCCAATCTGGATAAGATCATTAATGACACAGCACAACGCAATGTGTGGCCTGTTACGATGGTCGAAGGCAAAATCGACATTGATTTGCATACAAATGACGCGGATATATACCGAGCGTTGATTTCCAAGGGTATTGCTTATGCGGTCGGCTTGATTGGCAAGAAAATGGTCATCAAGGAAATGCAAGCTGTAGACAAACAGTTTGATGCCCATGTCTTGAAAGTGGTCAGTGAACTCAAAATATACGATCTCTTCGATGTTCTTTAAACATATTCTGAAAGGTTAGCTAATCGTGATACATGATCCCGGGGGTTTATCGACGCTGAATGTGGTGATGGATATTGTTCTGGTACTGGCTGGTTTGTGGATGGTTTGGACGGTACGTGGAATCGGCGGCATTGTGGGGAGTTCACTGACTCTGATCGTATCGGGCGCAATCATATTGGGGTTTGCCCATCTGATCGCCACGTTAGGAAGCTCAGCATACTTAAATCTTTTTGATGCAACCGTCAATAATTTTGTTCACCGTATTATTGTACTGATCGGGTTCATCGTGCTGGTATTTGGCTTCCGGCGCATCCGAGTAATGAAAGACTAGTTTTTTGCCTGCCAAAGATGATCCAGCTGCCCGATACGCCGAAATCCTCAAGCGTATCGAGCAGCACAAACAACAAGCAACCAGCGCCCCTGTCCAAAGTTTGCTGGCAATGGCACTGGACGGATTGAATGCTGCCGGTTTGCTGAGTGCGATCAAACGACGACCGCCGACTAACATGAGCGCTTATGGGCCGAAAACTTTCAGTGGAAGCCTTGCCATGTCCGCCGTTGGCGACACATCAATTCCTGAGCAGTGGGTTGGATCAGTGATGTGGCATAAACCGAAGGGCTACACATATTTCCGAACACTGCGATTGCTAGGGATATGGGCACTCGGAAATGGCGGCAAAACACGCATTGTGATCGGTGAAAAGCGGCTGACGTTTAGTGCGCCTGTTTTCAATCCCGAGTCTTATTACTACCATATCAAGCGAAAGTTTGACATTTTTTACAGCGGTGATGCTCGTCCGCCGGTTGGCGACAATGAGGGCGTACTGCTGTATGATGCCGCCTATAGTGAGGCTCAACGGTTGACGACCCGCAGTACTTTACAGTCGATACTGCGGGAGTGGATTGCAACCTATAAACCGGATTTAGATGAAGTCTGACAGTCTTCTAGTCCCCCAACAAACCTTCAAATATTTCACCATCTTCTTCATCGTCAACATGCTGACGCCGAATACGCTTCCGCTGGGTATGCAAATCCGGGGTGGGTGTGGTGACGTGCGTTGTAGTAAAAGCGCTGGCACTTATTTCAGGCGAGGGGGCTGCCGGATTGGTACGAATGGAAGGAGCCGCCTCACCCTTATGCGTGGCAACCGCCGCATCAAAATCGACTGATTTGGCAGCGGCCCGGAAATCAGGACGTTCAACTGTTTGCGTCCGAACCGTTGTTGTTTTTACTTCGGTAGGATCAGTGACCGAGCGCAGCACCATATTTGCGATACCAAATACGCTGGACTTCATGATGCGAATGACCAAAAAGGACCCAAGCAAAATCAGAACCGCGACAATACCGCAAAGACTTAGCAATCCGATTGCCGTCTGGTTATCCACAGTTCACCTCTATAGCACTTATTAACGAACTACAGTGCTATTTTACACCAACAGTGGAGCGACTGCCGTCTGAATATCGACGAGCGCTTGTTCGAGCACTAATTCGGGGTCAGTCTCGGCAGCAAGTTGGTCGTAATCAATAACAATGCCCTTCCACGGATCGCGAACGAAACGTGCAGGCGTGGGCAGCTTCACATCAAAATAACCTGCGGGCAAAGGCGAGGCATAAGAATAAATATACGGACGCGCGAAACCAGCACTCCCCGGCGAAAAACCAAAGTTGAGATGCGGATCGCTGCGTTCTACCGAGCCACGAGCAAACCATATGAAAGAAGCATCGAAGCCGTGCGGGAAAATAATTATTGGTGACATACTGCCGATTAGGCGGGCGCGAAAACGGCTGATCGCCGTGTAGATGCTGTAAAGCGCTTGCTGATAGTTAGCAGCGGTGACAGCATCAACCAACAAGGGCGATTGATCGGCAATATGGGCAGTATCGACATACGTGGCGGGATGTCCAGCATCATTCATTGCCTTAAGAACAGCTCCGGTGAGTGATGCCTGTGTGTGCCCCTGGAGCGCGACTGTCGAAACATCTCCTTCAGGACACGTGTAAACGATACTCGATTGCAAGAGGTTAAGACGGAGTTCGCCAACATCAGCGAGACGCCCTGTGGTAAGACCGTCTTTTACAATGTAGAGGCCAAGGTGGGCATAGTTTGGCAGTGGTTGAACACTAACCTTCTTTATGCCACCAACTACCTGTGCGGCCAAATGCAGCGCCTGACGGGTCACATCCCAATTTTGCAAAGCCGGTAATGACATGATGATCTCCTGATAACGTTTACGTTGATACACATCAGTCTGATGAAATGGGGTAATTGTTACAGTAGGAAATGAAGTGATGCGTTCCTGGTCAAGGCAGAATGTCATTCGGCCATTTTCATACGTAAATTCATGGAAACCCGCCCTATTCATCTTATGTTTATAGAGCGGGAATTCATGCGAAAACATAGTCCTAAGGACATTGCTTGTCGGGTAATTCAAATCAATAGAAGGATGGCTAGGACGAGGTAAGTCACGGCGATGATGCGGGAAAACCGAACCATCGTCGCGGTGTTCGAGCCGCCTTCGACATAACCGGATATGGCGAGAAAACGCTGCTTAGCCAGTTCGCCCAAAATAAACATCACGGCGAAAATGATGGGCAGTGTGGTTTGAGGTGGTATTCGTAAAAGGGCTATCAAGAGAGCAAGATGTCCGAAGGCATTAATGATGGAGTAGGCGATAGAGATCAGTTCTTTTTGTGAGATACGGACAAAAACGACACCAATCATCGCCAGAGCCAGTAACGCAGTCAAAATGACCGCTGCAAGATGCGGATTACCGCCAATCGTCAGACCATTCACACTGCTTGTGCTAAAGAAGACTATAAACCCGGCGACGATACCGACTAACTTGAGACCGGTTTCTAGCCACCCCCAAAATCCCCAATTCGCGACGTGCCAACCTGTTGCTGTTTGCTGCTGCATACTGTTCTCCTAATCTCTGACTACAATTACCGGTAATGACATGTAGTTATCTAATGAACGGTGTTCATCAGTTTTCAAAAATATAAGGCGCTAGGTTTTATGTAAACCAGTTGTGAGCATTTCCAGTGCTTTTTCAGTCATATCGTGGATGCGACGTTCGTCAAAGTTAGGCATCAAAATGGCGATCGCTACCACACCATGTAAGAGCGCCCACAAAATATCGCCGGTACTGGTTGGATCACCGAGGCGAAGAACACCAGCCTGCATCGCATCCTCAACCACTTTGCGCCACAAATCAAAAATCTCAAGAATGGGTTGAGGCGTATTTTGGGGCGCACGCGCCAAATAATCCGGTCGCTGCATGAACATGAGTTGATAGTGGGCAGGATTTTGAACGCCAAACCGGATATAGGCCTCGCCAATATGTGTCAGGCGTTCACGGGCATCCGTAGCAGAAGCCGCTTGTACGAGCATATGAGCGAAACGCACAACCCCTTCCTCCATAATGGTAAAGAGAATGGCATCTTTATCCTGAAAGTACAGATAAATTGTTCCGGGTGAATAGCCAATTTTCTCGGCCACCTGTCGCAAGGAAAAATTATGATAGCCATGCTCAAGAAACAGCTCGGTGGATGCGGTCAGAATGGCTTGACGCACCTCCTGCTTTTCTTGATGCCGCCGCTGTAAACTGGCTTCGCGCAACCGTTTGTTACGGGTCTCGCCGCTGGAAGAAGCTTGCTTTTTCATAGATCACAGAGACTTACTGAACAGTGTTCATTATATTATCTATGTTCATGTACTTTGTCAACCAGTCGGTTTATACCGCAAAGCGTCGCTTAAGCGTCAAGCCCAACTTTGGCTAAGTCCATAAGATAATAGGGTACTTCAGGCCATCGTCCGAGCGGCGCTAAAGGAGGTATTAAACGATGAGATTACTTTTAGGACTTAATGCTTATCGAATTTTATTTATGGCATCCCTATGTCTAGCAGCAGGTTATATTTTGGGCAACGTGCTCCCGTTCAACCGCACAGTCAAGCCGACTGAACTTGGCTACATTAGTAATGGCTACAATCATATTGTCGACCTTCAGAGTGGGAAAGATACGAATATCGGGAGTCCTGGGTCGAACACACTTAAAGCCTCACCGGACGGTGCATGGATTGCCTCGTGGACGTATCAAAAGAAATCGAAACGCTGGCTGCTTGAATTACTCAGCACATCCGCGTGGAAGCGACAACCGTTAGGAGAGTTTGAAATTGGTTTTCCCACATTATCATGGTCACCAGACAGCTTGCAGATTGCCTTTGCTGCGGTACCTGAGGGCATGGAAAACACTATCCAAAATCATGAGTTATTCCTCATTAATCGGGAAACACTCAAGATACAACAGTTAACGGATAATCATTATGAAGACAGTATGCCTGATTTCTCGCCTGATGGTCGATTACTGGCGTATAAATCTACTGAGGATGGCTTCAACCGCCTGTATATCCTTGACATTGCAAAGGGCGAACACCATTTAGTTAGCGACAAAACCTATGCTTATGTTCCGGTGTGGTCACCAGACGGAGAACAAATCGCATTTGGGTCTAACCACGAAAGCCGCAACGACGCTATTTACATTATTGATGCGGATGGTCAAAATCTCCGGCGCGTCAGCTTTAATGATGCCACTGATGAGTTACCGTTCTGGCTGCCATAGTGAATTGAAGCTGGCTTAGGCCAGTTGCAAACATCCTATTCCTACAGAGTGTCCAATTGTTTGGTAGAAATTGGTAGCGGATGCCCGAGGGTTTCTACACTATGACGGATTATAATGAGGCACGCACTTAGAATTATTAACATCGTTGGCTGCTTATGTGCAGCCCTCTCAACCGAGGTTATCATGATCCGAACCCGCAGTTATATCTCACAATCGGTACAGCAGCTTCGACCTTCCGGTATCCGCCGTTATTTCGATATCGCTGCGACAATGGAAGATGTGGTGTCGTTGGGGATTGGCGAACCCGATTTCGTGACACCGCGCCACATTATTGATAAAAGCGTCGAGTCACTGCGGATGGGGCAAACGGCCTACACCAATAACAGCGGTACGATTGAACTGCGGCGCGCCATTGCGGCCTACATTGAACGTTTGTACGGGGTGAACTATGACCCTGAAGATCAAATTGTAGTGACGGTGGGCGTAAGCGAGGCAATGTGGCTGGCGCTGCGTGCAATCCTCGACCCCGGTGACGAAGTTCTCGTTCCGGAACCCTGCTTCGTGGCGAACTCGGCGGCAGTTGATATGGCTGGCGGCATACCCGTCGCAGTGAAAACCTTTGTTGAAGATGGGTTTCAAGTCACTGGCGCGATGCTAGAGGCGTCGATTACGCCGCGAACCAAGGCTATTCTCATTAACTATCCAAATAATCCGACAGGCGCTATTCTGTCGCGCGAACGCATGATGGAAATCGCAGCAGTGGCGGAAAAATATGATCTGATTGTGCTATCAGATGAAATCTATGAACGGCTGATTTATGGCGTCGAACACACAAACTTCGCTTCCCTTCCCGGGATGTATGACCGCACCATCTTGATGAGCGGCATGAGTAAAACATTCGCGATGACGGGTTGGCGCATCGGATACGTATCGGCCTCGCGCGAAATTATGGAAGCGATTCGCAAGCTGCACCAATATCTGATTATGTCGGCCTCGACAATGGGACAGGTGGCAGCAGTCGAAGCACTGACACACGGCGAAGGCGATGTCCAGGATATGCGCGGGGAATACGATTTACGCCGCAAATTGATTGTGGGCGGCTTCAATGAATTGGGGTTGGACTGCTTCGAACCACACGGGGCATTTTATGCCTTTCCGAGCGTGGCGGCCAGCGGCATGAACGATGAGCAATTTTGCGAACAACTGCTATATGAAGAACGCGTGGCGCTGGTACCGGGCAGCGCATTTGGTGCCAGTGGCGCGGGATTCGTCCGTGCCAGTTACGCTACCAGCCGACAGAACATCGAAATTGCGCTGGAGCGGCTGCGACGGTTCATGCGCCGTCATGGCTAATTGGGGCGATATTGGGATCGTTACAATTAGACAAAAGCCGTTATGTCGATTAGAATATTTAGGATTGGGGGGTGAAAGACTACGTCGCAGTCGCAGATCAACAAATGCTATTGCACGGTTGTTGCACTATCACCTTAAACGCTTTCTATAATGAGACTCTTCGCATTGGACTCAACGTGATAGCCTCAACACGGTGATAATTTGATATGCCAACTATCCTTGTGGTAGCAGATCAACCGGACATCCGGCAAAGGCTGTGCCAAATATACCTCCAAGGCGGATTTGTAGTGCTTGAGGCCAAAGATGGCCCAACGGCTTTTGCACTCGCTCAACTAGACTCCATCCACATGGTTGTCATCAGTCTACAACCTGAAATCATCGCTTTAAAAACCTGTTCACGCTTCGTCCACGAATTCAAAATCCCGGTTATTTACGTCGCAACCGAAGCCAATATTGATGCCGCACTGGATGCAGGCGCGAGTAATATTGTCACGAACCTTCATCCACGCCTGCTGTTACACTGCACTCAAATGCTGCTGGAGGCGAACCAAACAGCCTCGCAACGTCAACTGGCTGTAGCATTGCGTGATGCGGCATCACTTCTGACCAGCACGCTGGAAATCGAGACTGTTTTGGACCGTATATTGACGCTGATTCAAAACGTCATCCCTAGCGATCTTTCGACTATATATTTAATTGACAGCATTACTAACGAAGCGACTACCGTCCGTACGCTGTCGGCGAAATATCCGCAATTCATCAACGAACTGGTTAATGTTCGGCTGCCGGTAGATGATATTGAGCATCTGCGAAAGATGGTCGAAACCAAAGAACCGCTGCTCATATCAGACACCATGACTATTCCCAGTTGGGTGGCCTACCCCCAGACACAATGGGTGCGCTCGGTGCTGAGCGCGCCGTTACAGGTTGATAATCAAGTTATTGGATTTATTTTTCTCAACTCCGAACGTCCAAATGGTTTTAAGACCCTTGAAAGCGAAACGCTACAAATTTTCGCTAACCAGGCCAGCATCGCCATCGGCAACGCTAACCGCTACGAAGCCCGAAGCCAACATGCGGATGAAATGCGGCAGCAAGTGGCAGCACGTACCGCAGAACTTGAACAAAAAAGCAGCCAACTCGAGGCGATCCTCGAATCAATTGGCGAAGGGGTGCAGGGCGTTTTATATGACGAGGACGAAGGCAATCTGTCCTACAGCTTCAGTAACGCGGCGCTGTTTGACTTATTCGGCTACCGCAACGAAGAAATGGGTTCGCTCGACCAACTGCGTCCAGATGACGTTACCCCTGACCAGTTCCAAGATGAAACAACCGCAATATTCAATACCATTTTGGATAAGGGAATCTGGAAAGGCGAACGACGTCTCAAGCGCAAAAATGGCACAGTGGTTGATACCGGTATGGTTGTGACGGGATTAAAAGGCAGCGATGGGCGGCCTATTGGCGTAGTTTCTATTTTCCGCGATTTAAGCCAGCAAAAAGCCTTAGATGCCCAAAAAGAAAGCTTTGTTGGTCATGCGGCACATGAACTCCGCAACCCGATTGCAGCGCTCAAACTGCGGCTTCATTTGCTGGAAGCACAACCGGACCGGCTTCAAAATAACATCAGTATTTTGGAACGCATCATCGCCCATATGGAACATCTGGTAGAGGACATGCTGGATTTGACGCGGTTTGAAAACGGATTGATTAATCTAAGAGATGATGTGACCGAGATCACCAGCTTTGTGCGTGAAACAATCCTGATTATGGAATCCGAGGCCGAGGCGAAAAATGTATGGCTCATTGACCGATTATCAAACGAGCCTGTATACGTATCGATTGATCAGACACGCATGATGCAGGTCATCATGAATCTGGTGTCGAATGCAGTCAAATATACGCCTGAAGACCATTCGGTGACTCTATCTGTTCAAAAAGGCCAGGCAGGAACGGATAACGAAGGCTGCATGATCATGAAAATCATCGATACAGGCGATGGCATCCCACCACAATATTTGCCATTTATCTTTGAGCCGTTTTATCAAGTCCGAACCGGCGGTCGTGGACTTGGATTAGGGTTGGCAATCATTAAGGAGATTGTGGAACTGCACGGCGGCAAAATCACTGTGGAGAGTGAAGTCGGCAAAGGTACAACCTTTACCGTGCTGCTCAAACTCGTTAGTCCTCCCACATAACTATGGCGCGTTATACCCCAATTGAACTGGCAGAGGCTTTCATCCGTGCGGGCGAGTTAGCTGATGCGCTCGATGCTTTGAATCCACATCTGGAAGCGAATCCGAACGATGCGACAGCTTTACGTCTACGAGCATCCGTGTTGATGCGGCTGCCGGGTGATGATTATGCGCGAGCAGCTTTGGCAGATATCGACAAACTTGATCTAAAAACGGCGGATGATTACGTTCAGCAATCCGTCATCTGGCAGATGGGATTGGGCGATTGGTTACAAGCAGTTAAGTCGACCGAACAGGCTCATCAGCTTGCCGTGAATGATGACCGCATCACCGAACGTCTGCTAATGCTATATGATCAAGTCAGTGAATTAGAAAAGGCACAAAGACTGCTGGCGATGCTGCCAAAGACATGGCGCTGGTTGCAACTATCCGGTGATCTGGCACATAAAATGCATGATTCCCCGGCGGCGATTGAATATTACAGCAAAGCCCTGGCTTTAGTGGAACACAAATTGGATACTGTAAAAAATCCTATCGCACGGAATATCATGGGAATGATCGTCGGCAGCCGCGCTACTGCCCAACTTGAAGCGGGGCGACTCGCAGCAGCCGAAGCAGATTACCGCCTGGTGGCCGAAGTGTTCCCAAAAGATATGGGTTACAGCTTGATGGTAGGAATTAGCCTAGCACTGCAAAATAAGCTTGATGACGCAGTATTGTTATGTCGGAGTGTGTTGCAGGATGAGCCACCGTTGGAAGCGATGCTGCGAGAAAAAGTGGCAGCTTATCCTGCGTTGAAGCCGCTGCTCGAACGGCTCAGGTTATAGTTATGCTTCTGGACGCTTAAAGACACAGAAATAACTGCTCGTCCAACTGGCAATACCGCGTCCGCTATCGGCTGCTAAAACATCGGCATTTCGGCCCACCGCGACTGGTTGCATATGAACCAATTCCCAACCGTCTTGACCGTAAGCATCCAAACGCGGAATCATCGATTCGGGGGTATTACGCGGTACACCGTTTTTCCACGATTTGATTTGTTCCAAATAGTCCATCACAGGTTCGGCTTCGGACTCGACAAATACCGATAGATATTCCCACTTCTGCCGCTGTGCCATGATTAATCTCCTCAGAAATAATCGATTCGCTACAATTATTTACGAGAAAAGGCGCAAAAATGTTGCACCTGTGGCAGCATTATACGGTTAGGTAAGATTGCTATAGACAGCAATCTTATGGGCACATTTCGCCGGAAGAAAGAGCATCATATGACCAGCCTTTTTCCTGAAATTGAACCGCATCAATACGGGATGCTTGACGTTGGGGATGGGAATGAGATCTATTGGGAAGTGTGTGGCAATCCCAGGGGTAAGTCAGCAGTGGTTTTACATGGTGGCCCCGGCTCAGGCTGCACGGTGGAAATGCGCCGTTACTTTGATCCCGTGTCCTACCGAATTGTTCTGTTTGACCAACGCAACTGTGGTCGCAGCAAACCTCACGCCAGTGACCGTAACCTCGACCTTTCGCGTAACACAACTCAACATCTGATTGCAGACATTGAAACCCTTCGAGAGCATCTTAAGATTGAGCGATGGTTGGTGTTTGGCGGCTCGTGGGGTTCAACATTAGGACTTGCTTATGCTGAAGCACATCCTGATCGCGTAACAGAAATGGTCATACCCGGAGTAACGATGACTCGAAAATCAGAAATCGAGTGGTTATATCACGGTGTGGCTCCGCTATTTCCTGAGCAATGGGCGCGCTTCCGTGCAGGCGTCCCTGAGGATAAACGGGATACTAATCTCGTTGAGGCGTATTATCAACTCCTCCACGATCCAGATCCTACAGTAAGCGCCAAGGCAGCTAAGGATTTTCATGATTGGGAAACCGCTTCGCTTTCCGTAGATCCTGATGCAAAACCGAGTTCTCGATGGTTAGAACCTGATTTTCAGATGGCACGTGCGCGTATCGTGACGCATTATTTCCGCCACAACGCATGGCTGGAGGATGGCATACTGCTGCGTGAGGTTAATCGATTATCTGGTATTCCGGCTATTTTGATTCACGGACGACTGGATTTGGGCAGCCCATTGGTAAATGCCTGGGAACTGGCGCAGGCATGGTCAACGAGTGAACTCATCATCGTGAAGAATGCGGGTCATACACCTAATGATCCCGGCATGACCGAGGCGTTAATCGCTGCGACCAATCGCTTTGCCCGAACAGAACCGTAACCAAGTAGGAAGGCAATCAAGCTACGCAGGTTCGTCCCATAAGTCAAAGGGATCAGGGAGTTTACGCCAGCCCGTCCAACCGAGCGCCATTTCGGTGTCAGTCAGCAGGCAGTTGTCCAGCGCCACACGTACCGCAGCCTCATTCATATCCGCACCGATAATGACCATTTCCTGTCGACGATCTCCATATTCGCCTTCGGAAACGCTGTTGATCTCATCCAAGAATGCGGGATCCTGCGGCCATTCACGTTTGGGAACGACTGCCCACCACAGTCCAGCTGCTTCCAGCGCGACAACCTCACCGGCCTGTGACCAAAAGCCAATGATGTTATGACGGGTCGCCAGCCAAAAGAGTCCTTTAGAGCGTAGAACACTATCCAAATCAGAGCCTTCGAGGGCATCCATCAAGCGCTGGGGATGAAACGGGCGACGGGCGCGATAGACGAAACTGCTTATACCGTATGTTTCAGCATGGTCATGATCATGGTCATGTTGCAGCCATTCGGGGAAGTCAGCGGCTTGATTTACATCGAAGCGCCCGGTATTCAGAATGTCACGCGGGGAAACCTGCCCCATGTGGCTGCGAACAACATTAGCGGTCGGATTCAGATGGCGAAGGGTAGACTCAACTCGTGCCAGCTCATCGGGCGTTACCAAATCAGTTTTGTTGAGGACGATGACATCCGCAAATTCGACCTGTTCGACTAACAGTTGGGCGATGGTGCGGTCGTCATGTTCGTCAAGGCCGATGCCGCGTTCACCGAGTTCTTCGGGAGAACCAAATTCGCGTGGGAAGTTATAGGCATCGACAACCGTGACCATCGTATCAAGGCGCGCAAAATCGGAAATGTGTGCACCGTCTGAGTCCTCAAAGGAAAAGGTTTCAGCTACGGGCAGCGGTTCGGATATGCCGCTGGATTCGATAAGCAGGTAATCGAAGCGACCTTCCTTCGCCAGCTTGCCGACTTCGGATAGCAAATCTCCGCGCAGCGTGCAGCAGATGCAACCGTTGGTGAGTTCGATGAGTTTTTCGTCGGTGCGGCTGAGGGCAGCACCACCCTCGCGAATGAGTCGAGCGTCGATGTTGATTTCGCTCATGTCATTGACGATGACTGCCACCCGCAGCCCTTCGCGGTTGTGCAGGATATGGTTGAGAAGCGTGGTCTTACCCGCGCCTAAGAAGCCGGAAAGAACAGTAACAGGCAGTTGTTGGGTCATAAAGTTATAGGTACTTGTGAAAAGCAATTACAATTTCGATTGGATAGTTTGCTCGATCTCGTCCATTGTTTTGGCGAAAGCTTGCTCAAGATCAATCTGATAAACAGAAGCCAATGTGCAGATAGACCATAAGCAGTCAGCAAGTTCATGGGCAAGTTTAGCCTCAAAATCAGGAATATTGCGTACGCCATTTTTAGCCTGAATGAGCTTCATCAAGTCGCCCACATCACCGATAAACCCCAAAGCGATTTCTTCATCAGTCCATGACCGCCCGTATAGTGACTGTTCATAGGTCCCGTACAACGTGCGGATTTCAGCGGCCCGTTCGGATAGCGCTTTAAAAGTCATATGTTACCTTATTCGGTGGAATCAAGTCAGCCACAGAGGCATATCGCGAGGTTAGTAACCTTTGCGTTCCATCTCAATCGATTCGAGGGTTTGTTGGGCGCGTGATTTCTTAGGTTGGGTGGCAAGTGCGCCTTCAAACAAAGCTGTTAGCACAGCTGCATCGATACCGCCAGCGCTGCCAATTACGACCATTTGGGTAAAAGGTGCTTGATCACCCCATTTGTCCGCGATCATGAGTGTGCCACGCCGACCGACAATTTGGAGGATAAAGCGCGAGTCGGGATAGTCGCGAATATAGACGATTCCCTTGGCACGGTAGATAGTAGGCGGCAGTTTATCCACCAAAGCCTGCACAGAGTCCATCGAAAAAGGTTGATCGCTCGACCAATTCCATGTATTGAAAACGAGACTGTGGTCGTGGTTATGTTCATGGTGGTGATCGTCATTATGGTGATGATGAACATCCTCCGCTTCATGGACATGAACATCCGACGACTCATGACCGGCAAGCTGCTCCGGCGCGTAACGCCCAACGCCAAGTACCAATTCCAGCGGCACTTTACCGAAAGTCGTCTCAAAAATACGGGCTTCGGGAACCACATCGCGCACGTAATCACGCAAGCTGTCTAACTGCTCGGCGTTTATGCGATCCACTTTGTTGAGGACGACCATGTCAGCAACGATAATCTGGTGACGGGCTAAAGTGAGATATTCGCCTTCCAGCGAGGGGAACTGCTCGGCATCCATTAACGTGAGGATGCTGTCGACAATAATAAATTCTTGCAGTTCGGGCATCATAAAAGTCATAGCAACGGTGGCTGGTTCAGACACACCGCTGGTTTCGACAATGATATATTCGGGCGGCTGTGGACGTTGGATGAGCCGCACGGTTTCAGTGAGCAAATCGTCGCGAATGGTACAACAGATGCAGCCGTTCGATAAACTGACCGTTTCGCCTTCGACACCGACAACCAACTGTGAGTCGATGTTGACAGCACCAAAGTCGTTAACCAGCACCGCAATCCGCAGGCCATGATTACCATGCAGAATGTGGTTAAGGAGGGTGGTTTTACCCGCACCCAAAAAGCCGGTTAAAATAGTCAGCGGAATCGGAAAACGAGGCTCATCGGACATACGAACGCTCCGCGTAAATGGGGGTTCACACGCGCAAACCCCGACATCTTTTTACAGCAGCGAGTTGATCGAAATGCCGCGCCCTTTGAGGAAAGCCAACAGACCGATTTTGTCGATGGTACGCAGTTCGCCTGCGGTAATCATGACACGGATATGGCGATCCAATTCAGGCACATAAACGCGCTTGGTTTGCAAGTTGGTTTCCCATTTCTTGCGGGTGGCACGTAACGAATGGCTGCGCGCATTGCCAAACATAGGCTTCACGCCGGTGATTTTGTGCTTGCCGGGCATAAGAAGTTCTCCTAACAGAACAAATTCGGACTATCGGTAAAAGCTGACAGACGTTGACCAAACATACCCTTATTGCTGTCCGATGTCATCATTACGGCGCTCAGGATAGGCCAGAACCATGCTCAATTTGAGCAATAAACTGCCAAAGCCTGAGTGAGTATACCACAGGGCAAAGCGCTCGTGGATGACTGATTTTTCGAATCCGTAAAATTCGTCACAATGGGCGAACACATTTTTCGCGAAACACCCGTTTCAAACCGATTGTTCGAGCAGTTCAGCCGAACCGAGATGTTGTATGGCATCCAGCGTAAACACCACTTTGGGATACCAAATCCACGATGTTTTTTCTACATCGACATCACCGACCCGATTACTACACCAGGCTAAAGACACGTACAGGCTTTGAATGGCACACAGCCGGTAATCATCCCAAAGCTGCGACCACGTATAATCAGTGACCCCCTGTGCCAATAATTCCTCGTGATAGGTTCGCAGCACGGATTCTTCAACACGTTCACGAAACTTTGGATACCACCAATGGACCATCATGTAGGTCAGGTCACTCACCCCTAGCCAGCAGGTCAATGACCAATCGAAGGGTTGACGATCCACCAGATAAGTCTCGCCTTCGTTTTTTGGCATCAGCCAATTGGCGTTGTGGCAGTCACCGTGAATGAGTGTCAATTGATTGGGCGTTTGACGGGTTCGCTTCTTCATCCAATACGGGTATTTTTGAGTAAGCATGTCGATCAAGTTCTTTTGCTGGGCAGTGATGCGATCGCCAAGAAAATCAAACATGGGTGACAATCCCGGGCGGCAGGTATCGACATACCGATTAATGACCGTCTCGGTCGGCAATTCGCTGACAGTGGTCAAATTGGGTCTTTCCCACCAATAAGCATGAAGCCGTGCCAAGGTTTTCGCCATTGATAAGGCATGTCCCGTGATGGGCGGGTAAGCCAGCGAAAGCCCTGTATGAGTAGCGGACACATCTTCTAGCAGAATGTGATAAGCGCCCGTCTGGCTATCGTATTCGGCAGCGTAACATGTAGGTGTAATTTTTAGCGGCGTTTGAACGACAATTTTGGTGTAATATTCGACTTCGCTGGCGGTCAACGGTAACCGTTCCGGTCGCGAAAGTTTGAGAAAAAGAGTTTTGGGTGCGGCAGGCGATGCATCAGTGCTATAAGTGACATTCAAAAAATAATTCAACGAGGCTTGATGCGTGCTCGATGCCTCTTTCACATCGGTCACACGCCCCGTATCCAGTACGCCTTTCTCGCGCAGGACATCTGTTAACCAATCGGCACTAAGATCCTCAATTGTAAAGAGTACTGTCATAGCAAAACCCCCTATTGCCTGGCGTGTCAGCGGTCATCTGGTCCTAAGTCATCCATTTTATAGCCAGCAGGGTAAGTACGGATAGCGGCATGGGTGAGCAAAAAGGGTTTACGGCGGCGCGGCATCCACTTAACAACAGCAGCCCGAAGACGCAGGATTTTTCGCACCAGCCAGCGCCACCATCGAGCAGGCTTTGGGAAACCAACCGCTTCAAGCAACGCATCATCCATCAATGCGTAAACGGCATTCCGCGCTAACGGACGCAAAGGAGCAGGATACCATTGTAAAAACACCTGCACCGACGACTCGGCCACCCGGCGGTTACTTTCAGCATACTGGAAATGATCACGCTCATAATCACGGTTGAATTGTTCGAAAATTTCTATCGTGTCCGGAATATCGTGAATATTCATACGCCGACCAATCTCACGCCAAAAGATGAAATTCGCCACCTTTTCGTTATCCGTGGCTTCGCGCCATGAAAGCAAACGTCCAAAGCGACTCGGTTCAAAGACAAAGGTAGAGAGCACATAGAGATAATCGTCGTTAGAAATCGAAAAATGGCGGTGAATCTGGTTCATGCGGCGGATAGCATTCTGACCGCGTTCACTGTCATAACCATTCTCGGCAATCTCGGCGATGATGAGCGCAGTGTCGTCGTAGCGTTTTTGTCCATGCGCGGCGAAGTGTCCGGTACTCACAAGCAAACTGGAAATTCTGGGGACGGCAAAAGTCCGGAATAAAGCGAATTCTAAGGACCGCTGCGTCTCAAAAGGAAACTCATACTCGCCAACCCATTGAACGATTTTGAGATGGTCGCGAATAGGATCAAGTGCAGCGATTTCGGGCGGTGTGACTCGTGGTTTAAACATTCGTCTATCGGACTCTCAAAATGTACGCATGCCAATGTTGATCAAAAGTGCTATTAGTCCGCTAACGGGTTAGATTCTTAACGCCCTAACCGTCCAAAACAAATTATAGTATTACTAACGGGTAGTTGTAACTTATCGATGCTTGTCGCGACCGCACGTGTATTAAACCTGCACAATCGTAAACCTAATGCAAGGATTTCGCATATGCCCTACGAATTTAATTGGTATAATAGTGAACATACTATTATACGAGTAGACATCTCCGGACAGGTTTCTTGGGAAGCCTATAATATTTTAACGGATCGGGTAGTTGACGAACTGGCAAAAGCGACCCACCGCATTGACCTCATCTACAATGATAGCGTGGGGATGCCAGAGGGCAATCCCATGCCTTATCTCAAAGCCAGTACCGCACGCATGTGCGCACAGAAAAGCTTGGGGTTAATTATTACGGTGAGTCCGCGTAGTATTTCCAATTTCACAAAAGTAATGATCGATATTCTGATGCGTGCCTACCAGGTCGACAACTCCCACAACGGTGGTTTTGTAACCACGATGGACGAAGCACTCGGAATCATCAACAAGAGCCGTGCAAAAGATCAACTCTTTAAACAGGCTAATTAAATCCTCGATTTTGTTAACGCTGATCTGGTTGGATGGGTTCGTTTTGTACGGTCTGATTTGCCCGATTTGATAAAGCATTCGAGCCGATACGACAAAATCCCGCGAAGGATACATTTGCGGTATATGTGAATTGACATAAGAGTTATGGCATTCCTTAATGACATCACTCACTGTTTTGTTATCAGGGTTGCTTTTTGTTTAGGCGGAGTAAACTCGGGTAGTGGCAATTTCAAAATCAGGAAACACCATCAGTGAATAATTGCGGCTGATGGTGTTTTCATTTGACGAGAATAGCCATCTATACTTTCGTGGTACAATTTTCCCCACAATATTGACCCATTCACACCCTACAGGTGAGTATCTTATGACCATGAGCGATTGGAAACCCGTGATCGGTTTGGAAATCCATGCCGAACTACTGACCAAAAGTAAAATGTTTAGCGCTTGTCCGGTTGTAGACAGCGTCGAAGCTGCTCCCAACACAGCTGTTGATCCGCTGTCGTTGGGGCTGCCGGGAACGCTGCCGGTCGTTAATGAGCAAGCCATCCAATTCGGTATGATGGTCGGCTTAGCGCTCAACTGTGAGATTCCTGCCATCAACCAATTTGCCCGCAAGAGCTACTTCTATCCTGATCTGCCGAAGGGCTATCAGATCAGCCAATATGATCGTCCACTGGCGATTAATGGCTTTGTCGATATTCAGGTCACGCCAGAAAAGGGTGAAACCTATACCAAACGCATCCGCATTCGCCGCGCTCATCTGGAAGAAGATACGGGCAAGCTCACTCATGTGGACAGCGGCAGTCTGGTAGATTATAACCGCGCCGGTGTGCCATTACTGGAAATCGTCACCGAACCGGATGTCAACAGTGCTGAAGAAGCCGAAGCCTTCGGACGTAAACTGCGTGCGATTTTGCAATATTTGGGCGTAAACAACGGTGACATGTCCAAAGGTGTACTGCGGATGGAGCCGAACATTAGCGTCATGCACAAGGATGACACCGGTTACCGCGAACGCACCGAGGTCAAAAATCTGAACAGCATCCGCAACGTGTTCCGTGCCATTAAAGCCGAAACCGAACGACAGGTCAAACTGTGGGAATCAGGTGATTCGGTCAAACGCGCCACACTCGGTTGGGATGAAGGCAAGCAGAAGGTTGTCATTCAACGCTACAAAGAAAGTGCAGATGAATATCGATATTTCCCCGAACCTGACCTGCCAATCGTTGAAATCAGCCGCGAATCGGTCGAAAAGGTACGGGCTGCCCTACCCGAACTGCCGGATGCCAAACGCGAACGCTTTGTGAAAGTGTTTGGTCTGAGCCAGTATGATGCTTCGGTATTGGGGTTAGATAAAACTGTCGCGGCCTACTATGAAGAAGTGGTTGCAGCGGGAGCCAATGCCAAATCAGTTGCCAATTGGATTATCGGCAGTCTGTTCAGTGTGATGAACACTGCTGGCTTCGACCGTGAACAAATTGGACAAACTAAAGTAACTGCTGCCAAATTAGCTGAACTGGTCAAACTGGTGGATGCTGGTACGATCAACAAAGGTACGGGCCTGGACGTGCTGAACGAGATGTGGACAACAGGCACAGATGCTGCCAAAATCGTGCAGGACAGAGGATTGGCACAGGTTTCCGACAGCGACGCAATTAGCGCCATCGTGGCTGAAGTATTGACAGCTAATGATGCGATGGTGCAGCGTTATCTCGGCGGTGAGGAAAAACTGTTCGGCGCGTTGGTCGGTATGTGTATGAAGGCGCTCAAAGGCAAAGGTAATCCAGCGGTCGTCAACAACTTGCTCAAAGAGCAGCTTGCAGCTAAGAAGAGCTAATGGGCACAGGCAGCAGAGTTTGCAGCTTCGGATACGGCGCGAATAGTCTTTTTGAGCAGGTCGATCTTAAACGGCTTGGGGAGAAAAGCGTTCGCGCCCAATTGGGTGGCCTGCTGCTGCCATTGAACAGCCGGAGCAGCCGTTAAAAGAATAAATGGAATAGAACTAAACTGCGGATTCTCGCGGACATGTCCCAGGAAATCCAACCCATCCATTTGTGGCATATGGAAATTGCTGATGATGAGGTCGGGCGCGAATTCCGATTGCTCCAACATATTCATACCTTCTTGTCCATTACGTCCAGACATGACTTCGTATCCCTGCTGATTAAGTACCATCTCGAGCAGGGTTACAATATCCGAATTGTCGTCTAACAGTAAAATCGTGGTCATAGGTCTTCGCGCTTTTCTGTAGGCTTCTTTGTTATTTATCATAATCCTAAACACATCATTAATTAAAAAGGATTTATGAATATTTTCTCAATTAATGCACAATTTTCATTAATTCTAAAACATTGAAAAGTGACAACCTCCAATAAATGGGGCTATGAAAATAACGTCAAATATTGTAGAATATTATTTCTAAACACATCTCTTCTAGCGCGTGATTTACGCGAATGTGCTATAAATACCACATAGAAATCATTACAGACATTTCACAGTCGAATTGACTGCATAAACGGGGTTTAAGAGGAGTAAAAACAATGGCAGGCTGGAGTCAAACAATTATCGTTGGAAATGTTGGCCGCGATGTGAACTTCAAGTATACCCAATCCGGTGTACCTGTCGCGGATTTTTCGGTGGCGGTTACACGCCGCTTCGGTGGACGTGAAGGTGCAGAAAAACAAGAGAAGACGACATGGTATAAAGTCACTTGCTGGCGTAACCTGGCTGAAATTGCCAACCAATATGTGCGTAAGGGAATGCAAGTAATGGTCGTTGGGCAAGCTGAAGTGTCAGCTTACCTTGATAAAGCTGGACAACCAGCGGCCTCGCTCGAACTAACTGCGGACAATTTCCAAATGTTAGGTGGGCGCGGCGATGGCGAAGGTCGAGCAAGCAGCGGTGGCGGTGGAAATTACGACGACAATTATGCACCTGCCCCGCCGGACAGCATGGGCGACATTCCGTTCTAGATAACAGGATCAGGCAAAGCCAATCAATAGGCGGACAATTGTGAATTGTCCGCCTATTTTTATGCTTCTAATCGCGCTTTCCAGGCAGGTGCGGTATGCTGTCCATACAATCATTATTTCGCCATAGAAAGCAACCGATATGGAAAACCTCAGCACCATCAGCGAAAGTATCCGCGCAGCGTTTGTCACCAAGAATGCTGCCCGTGATGAAGCCGTCAACCGCAGTCGCGAACTGGTACGCCACTGTTCAGAAGCCATCCGCGCCATCCACCGCCGCGAATGGGACAAGGCCACCGACAAAATGACGACTGCTAAAGCCGCCGCTACTGATCTTACAAAGGGACTCACCAATTATCCCGACTTATACCATGCCGGTTATACGCAGGATGCGCTCAAAGAAGTGGTGGAATCTTGCTGCACCTATGCCATCGTGCGTGGATTGGCCTTGCCAACCCCGCAAGAACTAAACGTCGAAAACGATACTTTCTTAAACGGCTTAGCCGAAGCAGATACCGAACTCCGGCGCTTTATCCTCGATATTTTACGGCGTGAAGATGGCGATACACACGAAGCCGAGCGCTTACTGGAAGCGATGGATGACATCTACGATGAACTCGTCACTTTCGACTTCCCTGATGCCATTACAGGCGGGCTGCGGCGGCAAACTGACATTGTGCGCGGTGTGTTGGAACGCACGCGCGGTGATTTGACCACCACACTTCAGCAGCAGCGCTTACAAGCCGCCCTCAAACGGGCAGAAGACAAGCAAAGCTAATTTCGCTTCTTTAGGATGTTTTGGCTACTGAGATGCTTCAAGCGTTTATTATTTTGCAAGCCGATTTCAATTACACTGAAATCCTAGAGATTGGGTTATAAATTGGTTTAGTTTGGTAGTGGGAAGCCCCTAAATGATTTATACTGAATCTGGGTAATTACTTCAGTCTACTTTCCCCAGAGGACTCATGGCGACTGTCTTTATCAGCTATCGGCGCAAGCCAAGTGCTATTCTCGCGCAGCTTATCGTGCGAGATCTTAAGCAGCGCCACATCGAAGCCTATCTGGACACTGACCGCAATGACACAGCCGGGGTATTCCCTGACCGTTTATTACAAGCCATTAAAGCAGCGGATGTATTCGTGTGTCTGGTCGCGGAAGGCACATTTGAGTCCGAATGGGTACAGCGAGAGATCGAACAGGCACACCGGCTAGACAAGCCGATGATCCCCATTTTTCAGGAAAGCTATAAGCCGATCGCGTTAGGCGCTGCACCAACACCCTTCGTCAAAGCACTGCTGGAACACGATGGCGTGCAGGTGTTTGACGAAAAAAATGTCTATGTCGATACCGCCATCGAAATGTTAGCAAAAATGGTGGAAAACACGGCAGCGTGGCGCATTCAGGAAAGCGCCAATCCACCAGCACAGGTCAGCCAACCCCAGCCGATAACCCTCGATATCAACAACCTGACCGGACAAACCGTTGCCCAATATGCGGTGGGTGAAATCCTTGGTCAAGGCGGTATGGGGGCGGTCTATCGGGCACACCAAACTGGCTTGAACCGCGATGTGGCTTTCAAAGTGCTGCCGCCCAGCCTCGCCCAGCAGCCGGAATTTATCGAACGCTTCAGCCGCGAAGCTCAAACTGCTGCCCGTTTGGAACATCCCAACATTGTTCCGATTTATGATTACGGCACCTACGGCGGCCTCAGTTACGTGGTCATGCGCTTATTGAATGGTGGATCACTGGCCGAGAGACTCAGCTACCGGATAAAAACAGACAAAGGTCTGCCTTCGTTGAGCGAAGTGGCTTCTATCCTAAGAGGATTAGGCAGCGCCCTGGATTATGCCCACTCACGCGGGGTTATCCACCGTGACATCAAAGCCAATAACGTCATGTTTGACGATCAAGGCACACCCTTCTTAGTCGATTTTGGTATCGCCAAGATTACGACCGCCACCACCGGCCTGACCGGTACAGGCATCGCAATGGGCACGCCTTCGTATATGTCACCCGAACAATGGAAGGGCGAAAGCGTCACCCCGGCAACTGATCAATATGCTTTGGGTGTGATGACCTACCATATGTTGACCGGACGGTTGCCGTTTGAGGCTACCACACCCTACGCGTTGATGAATAAGCATCTCAACGAGCAGCCCACCGCACCGGATGTATGGCGGGCGGACTTGCCACCGACCGTCAAAGATGTGCTGGCGAAAGCGCTGGCAAAACTACCGCAGGAACGCTACCCGTCAGTACGGGATTTTGCGAGCGCTTTCGAGCAGTCGATTCAAGGAGCCGGTGGACAATCCACCAGTTTCTTCACCACACCGCTGCCAACGCGCATCCAACCACCGATATCTACGCCACGTCCAGGCACGCCCACTCAAAAGCCTCCAATGCCTACAAGTGGTCTGTATGATGGACCAACTACACCCCCCGGTTACGTGCCGACGGTTACCCCATCCAAGCCACCAACCGGAGGCATTCCACCGCATCAAACAACTGGAGCGTTAGAACCACCGAAACAGGGTGGCCTCAATATGCTGGTGTTGGCAGTAGTAGCGATAGTGGTCGTCGCATTGGGGATTATCGGGTTTTTGGTCATATCCGGCAATCAACAGGCAGCCGCAGCAGCTACCAGCACACAAAATGCTGTCGCCTTATTAAGCACGCAAAATGCGATTGCTTCTTACACGCTTACGCCGAGTATAACTCCGACGCCAGTGCCATCCGCCACCGCCACCGCAACGGCCAGCGACACGCCTACGCGGACACCATCGCCGACGCCTTCTGATACGGCAACCGCCACCGAGTCGCCCACACCGACTCATACACCATCGCCAACTCCCTCTACTCCAGAGGCCGTTGCGCTGCGTGGTTTGCCGGTACGCCTCGGCCCGAGCACAGCCTATCCTTTAATGATCTCACTCAAAGCTGGTGACCGGATTGATATAACAGGCATCAGTGAGAATGGACAGTGGTATCAAATCAGGCTGTCGGACGGTTCACTCGGATGGATAACCGCCGCCGCATCACAGGTGCAAACTGCCGGTGATCTCCTGGGTGTGCCGATGGCATTTGACCCGACCAATACGCCCACATGGACGCCAACTGCGACGGATACGGCGACCATAACCAGCACACCAACTGCAACGGCCACCGCGACAGCAACCGATACACCAACAGCGACTTACACGCTCACCCCCACCTCTACCATTACGCCTAGCGATGTACCCACTATCCCGCCGCTGCCGCCGACGGCTACTAAACCCAGCATCGTAAGCTGTCCGTCCGCACTACCTTCATATCTGTACCCGGGTGTGACAGGCTATGTTCTCGGTAACGATCCGCTTCCCGTTAACGTTCGCAGCACACCAACCACTGCCGGACAAAAGCTGACAAAAATCCCTGTCGGTGGACACTTCACGGTTTTAGAAGGGCCGAACTGTAACGAGAACAAAGCCTGGTTCCGTATACAGTTGGAGAATAGCGAACAACAAGGCTGGGTAGCCGAGGGCGACGATACAGGTTACTTTGTAGCTCCGATTGGCAGTGACGCTCCACAAACAGCACAGGTAACACCTATAGCTTTGCCACAATCATCAGGCAAACGTGTTTTGTCGGTCTGCCAATCACTACTGGAAGATGAATTTACCAACGCACAATCCTCTCATGATTGGTTTGAAGATAAAACCGTTGGCGCACCATCCAATGAACAAATCGTCAGCGATAATTACGAAATACGCCTGAATCAACTGCCGACAGGATCAAATGAAGCGACCAGCTGGGGCAGTTTGCGCGGCTTCACCTTCGGCGACGGACGAGTCGAAGCAGTGGTTAGCGCCAGCAGTTTTTCCGATGCTACCACGCGTATAGGCATTTGGGTCCGGTATCAAGATGAAAAGAACTTTATCGCTTTCATGATTCGTAATAGCGGCAGCTATTATGTCGGACGTTACGAGAATAACACCTACCAGGATATTGTGAAATGGACACAGGTTAAAGCCATCCATACCGGTGATAATGCAATTAATACACTGCGGGTGGACACCATTGGCGATCAATTCAGCTTCTACATCAACGGTGTACTGTTAACCCAATTTACGGATCACACATGGTCGGATGGTCGCTTCGCGTTCTTTGGCTCGTCCAAAGTTGTACCAGTCAGTATGCACCTGGATTATGTGCGGATTTGCAAGCCATGAGGTATCTTTCACAGGCGTTGTTATACGCTTGTGAATTTATCAGCTATTTTGAAGCAAATACCTATGACTCCAACAACCCGTTTTCTCACTAATCCTTCGCCTGCCGACTTGCCACGTACAGCAGACGTGATCATTATTGGAGGTGGGCCAGCCGGAACCGCCGCCGCGTGGGCCATTGAACGTGCTGCACCCGGCACGCGCATCGTCATTATCGAGCAAAGCAGCCAACTCGCCGCTGGATCGTCACTGGCCTCACTGGAAAATTACCGCACCTGTTGGGCCGCTCCATGCTTACACCGCTTGATGCAGCGCAGCATTGATGTCTTTCACCACGCCGGTGATTATTTTGGCGCGGGAGCCAAACTCGGTATGAAGGAACAGGGTTATCTGTTCATTGCTTTCACAGAAACACAGGCCGCCAAACTCAAAGAGGATGTCGAACATCTGCATCGCTGCGGCTTAACACACACGGAATATCTGAACGCCAACGACATTGCTCATCGCTATCCTTGGCTCGGTGATCGGGTAATTGCTGCCAAATATGACCCCATCGCCGGATGGATGGACTCGAACGCGCTGGTCTATGCCCTCGCTAATGCCACCCAATCGACGACTATCTTGCTCGAAACAAAAAACGCCAGCATTCGCACGGCAAGCAACCGGGTGCTGGGAGTCTCAACCGCCAATGGCGACATTGACGCGCCGAATGTGGTCATTGCTACCGGCGCTAATTCTCGCGCAATCGGACGCACCGCTGGAATCGAACTTCCGATTGTCATGCGCCCACGCCAGAGTTTTACCACCGGCTGGAGACATCAAGCATATCCGGAAGATGCGCCCTGTGTCATCAGCGCAGCACCCTTTCCACACATTCGTCCTGAAGCGCAGAGTGGCGCAATCTTCGGCTACGAATACAAATGGAATACTGGCAAAATCCCCAATTATGTTGGCGAACGCACAGATGCACTGATTGATCCCATTTGGCCGGTGGAACAATTGCGCGATCCGCGTTTCCCCTCACTGACTTTGAGCCTCATGGCGCGCCAATTCGGTCACAAACCTGGGGAAGGTTTCGCTGATCCGCGTTACCTGCGGGGTATCTACCACCGTGCCGGCTATTATGTTTACCGCGACAACGCCTATCTAACGCTGCCCGATGGCACACAAGAACCCTACGACAGCCAACGTGCCATTATTGATAAGTGGCCGGAAATTGACGGTCTGTTCCTGTCTATCGCCCATGTGGGTCACGGCATCATGTCCGCACCCGCCGCCGGAGAAATTCTCGCTAGCCGTGTGTTGGGGCAAGAACTGCCTGATCCCAGTTTTGTCGGCTTCAATCTCGATGCGGCTTATGTGGAGCACGATGCAGGCGGATTATCCGATAACGGCATTAAAGCACCGTTACAATCGAACGACTGAGTAAAATTCATGCCTTACATTCACCAGTTTTCTGACGATGAAGCGACCGGCGCAGCCAAGCGCGAACTCGACAAAGCCCATCAACGTGCCGGGCGAGTTTGGAACATCGTCCGCATTATGACGCTTAATGGACACGTCATGCGCGAATCGATGGAGATGTATGGTGCGCTGATGCACGGCGATTCACCGCTCACCCGCGCCCAACGGGAAGCGCTGGCGGTTGTCGTCAGCCGCGTAAACGCCTGTGTTTACTGAACACAAGCCCATGCGCATGACCTCCGTGCCGAGGTCAATTGGTTCCCAACGAATGCCGAAGCGGATGCTTATGTTCATGCACTTGTGCGCGATGGACATCAAGCTGCCCTTAATGAAGTCGATGCCGCTTTATTCGCTTACGCTGAAAAGCTCACGCTGCATATCAAAGAAATGAGCGAGGCGGATATAGACGTGTTACGCAGCCTTGGATTAGACGACCGTGCCATCCATGACGCGACGCAGGTCATCGCTTACTTTAACTACATCAACCGTGTGGCTGATGCCCTCGGTGTTGAGCCGGAAACCTTCGTTCAGAAATGGGGTTAAGACGTATTGCCCCTATCAACAGCGTAGGGCAACCGTCGCTAGACTCATGCGCCGCGCCTCCGCTATAATGCGCCACCGTCTGCTGGCAGCAGACCGAGAGTTTATCGACGTGTGGAGTACGCAATTCGTATGCAAAATTTGGATGATACACAACCCGTAAAACCGATCATGGTCATGCCCGAAGATGAACCACGTTCGGGCGCACCGGGTTGTTTAGTAATCGGCCTCGTCGGATTGATGGTCATTGGCTTTGCCGGTTTAATCATCGCGCTGGCCGGATTTGCAGGTTGGTCGTCGGGGCAGCGTATCGCTCAGGCCAACGCCACCGCCACCACCAACGCCGTAATTAGTGATCAGATCAGCCGCATCCCCAATGACATCGCCAGTAAGAATCAGGTACTGCTTAAAGCCCGCCTCGATTATCTCCTGACGCTCACGCCCGCGGTGCCGGGTGTCGCGGAATTTGTTCAGACAGCAACCGCGATCAGCCTACCGACCACGACACCCACGCCGATGCCAACGGCCACCCAACCGGCTGCTGGATCGACCGAAGCCGCAACATCATTACCGCTGGTACCGAGCGGCAGCGCCACACCGGAATTGACGGCTTTACTGCAACAAGCGCAGTCCGCAGTCTCCACCACTGATTGGGACACTGCGATTGACACACTCGATGCCATTATGGGCTATGATGAAAACTTCCAAACGTCGACCGTTCGGGCGCTGATGTTTGAGGCACTGACCAAGAAAGCTCTGGCTCTATATCGCGGCGGAGACACCTCTCGGCTTGCCGAAGCCAACCAACTGGCGGATCGTGCCAGCCAATATGGCAATGTCGCCGCATCAGAAGTGAATTACGAAGGTCTAATTGCCAGCCTGTATCTGGATGCGATTAACGCTATTGGCATCGATTACAATCTGGCTATCCGCAAATTGACCCAGCTTTATGCTCAAGCACCCTCCTATCGCGATGTCTTCCAACTGCTGGTGAGCCAATACATCGGCTACGGCGATACGCTAACAAGCATTGGGCAGCCATGCAGCGCAGTTGGGCAGTATCAAAGTGCGCTGTCGCTGCAAGATAACGCGTCAGTCGTAGCCAAGCGCGACGCCGCCCAAACAGCCTGTACAACGCAATCGACTCAAGCCCTTTCCGGGACACCGCTGCCCGGCGGTATCGCCCCGGTCGGGGTCGCTCCGGTTGGCGCACCACCGACACCGGGTTAACAGGACATCTGCCCTCATTAGATTGACCAAAGAGGCGCATCGTGCGTCTCTTTTCATGTCAATTAGTCTTACGGATTTTTTGCGTTTAAACGTTTAGAGCGCTATAGTCAACTATGAATACTTTAATTGGTTATTCTTGGTATAACCGATTCATGTTATCACTACGTTTTAGGGAGGTTCTTCAATACTTAGATCTAGTCACATGGTCACCATTTATCAATCGTGCGTGAGGAGAAATGATAAAATGAAACGCTTGTTTGCTGTTCTCGTCTTACTAAGTTTTACCCTCAGCCTCGGTCTGATGCCCGCAGCCGCACAGGATGCTCCCAAAGGCACATGGCTCGGCAGTTGGCCTTATGTTCTTCCACCTGATCATACCTTAAACGTATTTGCCTCTAATGGTTTGCCCGATAACCTCGGTACCATGTTTGAGTCCTATGTCGAACTTCCACTCGCCATCTATAATTGGGACGCCGACACTTACTCCGGTCTGTTGGCCGAAAAATGGGGCTTCAGCGATGACTTCAAGACCTACAATGTCACATTGAAGTCCGGTGCCAAGTGGAGCGACGGCTCTCCTATTACCGCCGACGACCTGATCACGACCTTTTCGATCAACCGCATCCTCAATACGTCCGAGTGGTCTTATCTCTCCGCTGTTGAAAAAGTGGATGATTTGAGCGTCAAATTCACCTTTAGTGGTGAAGCCTCACCGTTGGCTGAACGCGCCATCCTCAAGACCTATATCGCTCCAAGCGTAACATATGGGGATATTGCCAAGAAAGCCATCGATGTAGTTGCTTCTGGTAAGAAGAGTGATAGTGATGAATGGAAAGCCGTCAACGACGAAATCAGCAGCTTCAAGCCTGATACGCTCGTCGCCAGCGGCCCTTACACCTACAGTTTGGGTGATGTCGGCGCGGCTTCGTTGACCATGAAGTGGCAGCCCAACAGCCTGTATTCAGGCAGTGTCAAGTTTGGTGAAATCAAGATTTGGCAAGGTGAAACTGAACAATCCACGCCGTTGGTACTCAGTGGCGAAGTCGCTCACTCCACCGATGTCTACCCACCGGCAACCATTGACCAGTTCAAGGCGCAGGGTATTCGTCTGATTACCATACCGCGTGGTTATGGCCCCGGCCTCTTGTTCAACCATAAGGTTGCCCCCTGGAACATCAAAGAAGTGCGCCAGGCAACAGCATTGATCATCAACCGCGAACAGAACGCCTTCTTGACGGGTGCAGGCGCGACCGCCACCGTCTATATGTCCGGTCTGCTGGATGACAATGTGCCTCAGTTGCTCTCAAAGGACACCATCGACAAGCTGGATAAGTATGCCTTTGATACCGACCGTGCCTCCAAGCTGTTGGAATCTGTCGGTTACACCAAGAACGCCGATGGCAAATGGGCTGATAAAGATGGCAAGACCATCAGCGCCGAATATAAGTTCCCGGCAGAATTCGCGGACTTCGCGGGTGCGGCACAGGATGCCATCGCCCAGATGAACGCCTTTGGCTACGACATCACCGCCCGTTCCATTCCTTGGCAGGAAACCGCTAAGGCCATCCGTGAAAGCGACTTCCAACTTTCCGTATGGAGTTGGGGCAACCAGTCACCGTTTGCCAGCCGCCAATTCTTTGGCCCGACTCAGCGTTTCAACACCGGCCATTTAGCCGCTGGTCTAAACGGAATCAATTTCGACTACAATGTCGAATGGAATGGCGAAAAGGTCAATCTCGACGAGTTGATCACTAACGCCAGTTCCAGCATGGATAACGACACCCGCATTAAACGTGCCGACCAAGTGGCGCTCATCATTAACGATTTGCTGCCCTTCATTCCGTTGAACGTCGAGCAAAGTGTCGAACCGTTCAATGAAAAATTGATCTCTGGCGCACCAGCCGACGGCGACCCCATTCTCAAGAATCCAACGGGTAGTGATCATTGGATCATCTCGTACCTCTTGGATGGCAAGCTTAGCCCCGGTCCAGATGCGAAGTAAACTGATTTTTTAGACCTCGTTTAGTGCCGGATTGACCCTTATAGGTCATAATCTCCGGCACTATTCGTTTGTATTGATCGACACTTATGATTTTGCTTTATTGAGTACAAAATAAAAAATTTATCGGTATTGTGAGGCCTTACTGTATGGCAGCGACAGTACAACCACAGCAGCCCGTCGCGCAAACAACCGCAACGCCCAATTGGCGGGCACGGCTGCGAAAATTCCGCAAAAGTTATACCTTCCGGGTGATGGCACAGGGTTTGCTCACCATATGGGCAGTGACCACCTTCACTTTTTTTCTGATCCGCCTGATGCCCGGTAACCCACTGGACATCAAGATTGACCAGTTGCAGCGGCAGCAAGGCATCGGCTATCAGGAAGCACTCGCGCGGGCGGCCAGCCTCTTCGGCTTCGATCCTAACAAGCCGGTCTTCGAGCAGTATGTCGACTATCTGGGCAAAATGCTGCACGGCGATTTGGGCGAGTCCATTACTTCACCGGGTGTAAAAGTCGTTGACGAAATCAAACAGTTTTTGCCCTGGACATTATTTTCGGTTGGACTAGGCTTATTGGTAAGTTTTACATTAGGTGTCGCCTTAGGTCTCATGATGGCCTATTGGCGTGGCGGCATCCTTGATAACACCGTCACCGTTATTTCATCTATTTTGTACGGCATCCCTGATTATATTATTCCGCTCCTATTGATTATTATCGTCGGCATCCAATGGGGTTGGTTCTCACCCGGAGCCATGCGCGGCGGTGTTGATCCTTCAATTACACCCGGTTTCACGCTCGAATACATTGGCAGTATCCTCAAATTCGCCCTGCTCCCTGTGATAACTTATGTGTTGTCATCAGTCGGCGGTTGGGTACTCACCATGAAAAGCAGCACACTATCCACCCTGGGCGAAGATTACATCAATGTCGCCAAAGCCCGTGGCCTCGGCGAGCGCCGCATCTTAACGGGTTATGTCGGACGCAACGCCCTGCTCCCTTTAGTGACCCGTCTCGCCATCAGCATCGGCTTCGTGGTCAGCGGCAGCATTATTGTAGAGGAACTCTTCCAATACCCCGGCATCGGACGTAATTTACTCCGTGCCATCAATGCACGTGATTACACCACAATGCAAGGCATGTTCCTGGTGATCACGATTGCCGTCGTCGTTTCTAACGTGCTGGCCGACTTGCTCTTCGGGGTGCTGGATCCGCGAGTTCGCTTGGGCAGCGAGGAGGAAGCCTGATGTTTGCTACCGTAGCTTCTCCTGTCGGCTTCATCATCGGCCTAGTCGTCGGATTCGTGCCCCTGGGTGTTGCCATCCATTACCGCAAATGGCTGGCCGGCATTGGCGGTTATATCGCCTGTGTACTTAGCGGCTTTGCCTGCGGTTTACTTGGTGGCATCCCGATGATGATTATGGCAACCGCTGTTGTCATCTCCTACGCTTATATCAACCGTCAGGATCCGTTTACATCACTTGCGAAGTTAGAAGACGTCAGCTTCAAAGAAAGCAACCGTGAATTTTTCATCCGGCAAATGGCCGGTTTCGGTGACAGTCTCCGCGCCACTGCCCGCATGTTACTCCGCAACAAATCAGGTTTTATCGGCTTCTTAGGGGTGATGTTCTTTATCGTCGTTTCGGTCTTCGGACCGCTGTTCGTCCCCTACGAAGGCCAGCCGCAGTTTAGCCGCCGCCAACCGGGCGCAACCTCGCTTTTTCAAGGGCCATCGCCGCAGTTCCCTCTCGGCTTGGATTGGCAGGGTCGCAGCGTGCTGTCACACATCGTCAACGGTGGACAAACACTGATTATCACTTCAGTGTTAGCTGGATTGATGGCAACCGCCCTCGCCGTGCTGCTCGGTTCACTGGCAGGCCTGCTTGGCGGCATCGTCGACCAGATCCTTTCGGCCATCTCCAACTTCATCCTAACGATTCCGCAAACACCCCTGCTGTTAGTGCTGGCAGGTTTGTTGACATTGAACAGCAACTTTGTATTGGCACTGCTGTTTGCCGCGCTCAACTGGCCCGCTCTAATGCGCGCCATCCGCGCACAGGTACTTAGCCTGCGTGAACGTGATTATGTTGAAGCCGCGCGTGCCCTGGACTTAGGGACATGGCATATCATCTCGCGTGAAGTTTTCCCCAATATGATCAGCTATATTGCGGTCAACATGATCTTTTCCATCCGTGCCGCCATGTATAACCTGGTGCTGCTGGTAATCCTGGGCTTAGTCCCGCTCAAAGAACCCGATTGGGGCATCATGATTTACATGGGACGGCAGCAGGGCGCGCTCTTTAACCCCAACGCGTCTGCCATGTTGATGGCCCCTATTATCGCCATTGCCATTTTCCAGTTATGTCTGGTGCTGTTCACCCGCTCGCTCGAAGAAATTTTTAATCCACGTCTGCGAAGTGGTGTCTAAGATGCGCCCGAATAACGCTTTCCGTAGAGGAAGGTCTGTGACCCTCCTACCGCCAACATCAACCTGCGAGGCACACCCATGACAGCCACCAACGATGTCGTCCTACAGGTGCGTGATATGGATGTCAGTTACAAAGCCGAACGCGGACGGGTACGCGCTGCCACCAACATCAGTTTTGATCTTCATGTAGGCGAAACCTTAGCCTTCATCGGTGAAAGTGGCTCCGGCAAATCAACTCTCAACCTTGCCTTGATGCGTCTGCTTCCCAAATCCGGCAGTGTGGATCGCGGCAGCGTCGTCTACACCAAACGTGACGGTTCTCAAATCGACATTCTCAAACTCAACGGTAAAGCACTGCGCCAATTTCTGTGGGCAGAATGTTCGATGGTCTTTCAAGGTGCGCTCAACTCGCTCAATCCGGTCATTCGCATCTCCGATATGATCTACGACACCGCCGACGCACATGGCATGTCGCGCAAAGATGCCCAGAAACGCGCCTTCGAGTTATTTGAACACGTCCGTCTCGATCCGATGCGTGTCTTCAAATCCTACCCGCATGAACTCAGCGGCGGAATGCGCCAACGGGTGCTGTTAGCTACCAGTTTGCTCTTACGTCCGCAGGTCGTCATCATGGATGAACCCACCACCGCTGTCGATATTCTGACGCAGCGCTCAATCCTCGAAGTGTTGAAGGAAATGCGCCGTGAACTCAACTTCAGCACGATTTTCATCAGCCACGATCTCGCAGTAGCCGCCGAAATTGCCGACCGAATTGCCACCATGTATGCCGGTGAAATTATTGAAATCGGGCCTGTCGATGATGTCTTTTATCATCCGCGCCATGCTTACACGTTTGCCCTGCTCAATGCCGCGCCACGGTTGAGCGTCGGTGATGAGGAACTCGACAGTATCCCCGGTAATCCGCCGGATCTGATTAATCCGCCAGGTGGCTGCAAATTTCACCCACGCTGCGCCTTTGCTGTGGATGTCTGCAAAACCATACCACCCCCACCCGAAGCCGCACCGAACAGCCCTGAACATATCGCTGCCTGCTACGAAACCGAGCGCGTCCTGGCGGCACATCGGAAGGTTACCGCTCATGATCTCTAACACCGAACCTATCGTCGAACTGCGCCATGTGCAGCGCCGTTTTATCAAGGATCGTCAAGTTATTCCGGTGATTCAAGACATCGATCTCAGCGTCTACCCGCGTGAAATCCTGTGCATCGTCGGCGAAAGCGGCTGTGGCAAAACCACGACTGGCAAAATGATCGCTGGATTGCTCAACCAATCCGAAGGCGACATTCTGGTAGATGGTCGCCCCTTGGATAGCTACAAAGGCAAAGAAGCGGCTGTGCTGCGCCGTTCGCTCCAAATTGTCCACCAGGATCCCTTCGCCTCACTTAATCCCGCCCACACCATCGAGCAAATCCTGAGCTTTCCACTCCAGAGGCATGGTTTGGTCAGCGGACGTGCTGAACTGCGGCGGCGCATCTGGGAACTACTGACCATGGTGGATCTGACACCACCCGGCGACATCGTACATAAGTTCCCCCATCAGCTTAGCGGTGGGCAGCGTCAGCGCGTGAGCATCGCCCGCGCCTTGACCGTCAACCCGCGTTTAATCGTGGCCGATGAAGCTGTGAGCATGGTCGATGTCAGCATCCGTATTGGCATCCTCAAGATGCTCCACCGCCTGCGTGATGAACTCAAAGTGGCAATTGTGTTCATCACCCACGACCTGGCCCTCGCCAAATATTTCGCGTGGGAAGGCCGCATCGCTGTGATGTATTTGGGGCGTATCGTCGAAATCGGACGCACACCGGACGTTATCGCCAACCCCGCCCATCCCTACACCAAAGCCCTCATCGCAGCGGTGCCGGAAGCTGATCCCGAACGCACACGCGGCAAGCAGCCTGTCATCCTCCGTTCGGAAGAAATCCCTAAATTGACCGACATTCCGCCCGGATGTGCCTTTCATCCGCGCTGTAACTTCTTCCAACCCGGCGTCTGTGATACGCTCATCCCTGTGCTGACTCCCGTGAGTGATGGTCATCAACTCGTGGCCTGTACGCCGCTGACGCAGGAGGGTCATCTCACGCCTTACGTCGAACCACCTACGACCGTTGGCATTCTCGCAGGGCAGCATCGTCAAGCTAAACCTTGAGATTATTCAATGACTCTGCGCGATCATTGGCACACCCTGCGCTACACCCTCCAGCATAAACGGTATGTGTTTGTCGAATGTCGTGCGCTGAATGTCCCGCTGTGGATTGCCATATTCCATGATTGGGATAAGTTCATGCCTGCTAAATGGTTCTCGGTCGTCAATATGAAGGTCGTTTCCGGTGGTACCACTGATCCCAAACGCATCATGGCCTACAAACTCGGACGCATGAAGCATCACCGCCGTAACAAACATCATTGGGAATATTGGGTCGATATGAGTGATTGTGGCGAAATGGATGCTCTACCAATGCCCGATGTCTACCGCCGTGAAATGCTGGCGGATTGGCGTGGCGCGGGCAAGTCACTCGGCAGGCCGGATTTACTCGGCTGGTATACTGGATGCCGCTCCACCATGATATTCCACCCTGAAACACGCCAGTGGTTAGAAGCGCAAATCGGTTATCACGAAAGCACATCCGAAACCTGATGGATAAAGAAGTTCTCAAAGGTTTCGCGCGCATTGGCATTTTCATCGGCGGGGGTGGATTGGTGCTGCTGCTCGTTGAACCCCGCAGCAGCCCCGAATTTGTCGTCAGCCTGTGCAGCACGATTCTCGGCGGCTTGCTCCTGCTTGGCGTCGTCCTCATTAACCGCTTTATGAGTTAAGTGTCTATAAATCAAACACCGCTCTTTATCGGCTAAGTGGACGACACTTTTCTATTAAGGCCTTCCGTAGGGGAGGGTCTTTGACCCTCCTAATTTTTCTCGTGTAATTCCCTCTCACACCTGCCACCAGCAGCATAGTGAGGCTTCGTGCTCACTTGTAGTTCTGATCAAAAAACTCCCAGCCCTGCAAATCCGGCGGTTCAATACCAATTTGGGTCATTATGGATTTGATCTGTTCACGGTGTTCAGCGGCATGGAAGAGTGCTTGGGTCAGCAAAATCGTTTTGGGCACACCGCGTGGCGTGCCGTCCCAATCAACCTCCACTGTCTCCTCGACCTGAACCTTCGAAGCCCATTCGATTAAGCCGGTTCCAGTCTCACGCATCGAGTCGATCATGTCTGCAACCGCCATACGCGGTGGATTTTCTGGACGGCGGTACGGTTGGCCGGTGCTGATGCGCGTGAAGTATGATTTTTCAGACCGCACGATATGTTCCAGCGTCTCGTAAATCGAACCATAAGCGCCCACCATCGTGGCCTCCATTTGATCAGGCGTCAGGTCAGCACAGCGTTCCAGTAATCGCAAATTGGCCCACAAATGGTGACTAAAAAGTGTCGTGAGCGTATCAGTTGGTTTCATAGTTCCTCTGATTATGGTCTTTTATTTTGTGGAGTAAATGTTGATGTGGCAGCATAAAACGGGCTGCCGCAGAAAGTGCCTGCCGCTTGCCCTCAAGAGGTCTAAGTTATGCAATTATACATGAAGCCTATTTTGATAAAAGCAACGTACCCTTTACCGCCAATTTTGATCACTAACCACTTTCCAACCGTCAACCGACCCTCACACTCAAATCCTCGCCTACAAAGTTGGCAGCTTCCCTCTCAAAAAGCGACCAAAATGTAACCCGAAGCCATTCGATTTCTGCTATCCTATTCTTATCGTTGGGTCATAGTGCCTCGGAGCCTTCATGCAGATAATCGCTTCCGTATTAATCTCGAAATTCTTGGTGTATTTGTGGTTAGGGCGCATGAGCCTGTGCCTTCTCGGCGGCATCTTCCCGCGCATCCACCAAATCGACAATGGCAATTTGCACGCGGTGGCGTTACGGGAGCCAATTGCTGCAATCGTGCCATTTCAGCGGTTTTAGCCGAACCAGCTGCCGTGCCAAATTGTTGATTCAGCGGCCTCAGCCGGACTTCCCGCCTGTCATTTCAGCGGAAAATTGACACAAATTTCATAACTGTGAATCACCAGCTACATAAATAATCTCCATAGCCTGCCCTCACAAAATGACGATATAATGCGTCATTATTTCTAAAAAGGTGAGTAATTGACAATGAACTTACAAGATAAAGTCGGGCAAATGTTGATGATCGGCTTTTATGGCTTGGAAGCGCCCGATTATATTCTCGACTGGCTCCGTCAAGGACGTGCCGGGGGCATCATTCTCTTCGCCCGCAACGTGGAAAGCCCAGCGCAGCTTGCCCGCTTAACCCGCAGCCTGCATGAAGCGGCTAAATATCCCCTGCTCATCGGCATCGATCAAGAAGGTGGAACCGTCGCCCGTATGCGCCAGCAGTTCAGCGAAAGCCCCGGCGCGATGGCTCTGTCTTCCGCCATTGACGGTCCCGCCCTCGCCGAACGGGTCAGCGAAATGCTGGCCGTCGAGATGCAAGCCTTAGGCATCAATTGGGACTTCGCCCCCGCCCTCGATATTGCCTACAACGCGGCTAATCCGGCTGTCGGCACACGCTCCTTCGGCACCGATTCCCAACGTGTCGCAGAAATGGGTGGTGCTGCTGTACGCGGCTTCCAACATGGCGGAGTTGCGGCCTGTGCCAAGCATTTCCCAGGCCTCGGTAACACCGCTATTGATACCCACCTCGCCCTGCCTGTCTTAGATACCTCCGTCGAGCAGTTGCGTAAAAATGATATGCAGCCTTTCCGCACCCCCATCGAAAACGGTATCGCCAGCATCATGACCACGCACACCATTTTCTCAGCCCTGGATACCGAACTGCCAGCGACACTCTCCCCTGTGATAATCCAACGACTGCTGCGTGAAGAGTTACACTTTGATGGCGTTGTCACCAGCGATTGCATGGAAATGAAAGCCATCGCCGACCATTACTCGCCAGGGGAAACAGCGACTCTGGGAGCGCTTGCAGGTTTGGATATCATCATCTTCTCGCACACCCGCGCCATGCAGGAAGCCGCCTACGATGGACTGCTTGCCTCGGCACAAAGTGGGCGTGTATCGCTGGAAATCGTCGAAGCTGCTAACCGCCGCATCGCCAAACTAAAAGCCGCTTATCCTGCCCGTCCTACCGATCTCACGATCATCAAAAAACCGAATCATCTTGAACTCGCTTTGGAAGCCGCACGCGCTGGTACAGTCTTACTCCGCGATAGTGGTCTACTGCCGCTGGCTCAGGATGCGGCATTGGTCGAGTTCGCTTCCCAGTTGGATAGTGGCATCCTCGAAAGTGGTGGTGTGACTGGCTTCGCAGCCGCAGTACATAAACACTTCCCAAATATGATAACTGTCTCGCTCGGTTCGGATGGCTACAGCGATGCAGCCATCGAGCAGGCCAAACAAGCCGCACGATCCGTTAGCACCTTAGTACTGGCTACCCGCAGTGCCCATATCAACCCCGAGCAGTTAGCTCTCGCCCAACAGTTGCTTGATATCGCCAAACAGGTCGTGTTAGTTTGCCTCCGCAACCCCTATGATGCAGGTGTACTCTCCAGTGCGGAAACCGTTATCTGCACTTCCGGTGACAGCCAACCCTCTTTAGAAGCTGCGGCTGAAGTGCTCGCTGGTGTATTTAAACCCAACGGTAAGCTGCCAGTACCTGTTGCTGCCTAATCTGTTTGTGAAAGGCGAGTAGTGATGTTTCGCAAGCTAATCAAATTTGTGCTGATGGCAGTCGGTGGTTTCGCCCTCTACCAGATATTTTGGGGCATCCAGCAGTTGCTCAGCCGCGATGTACGACTGACACTTGCTCGCCACACCAATCAAGGCAAGGCGGGCACGACCCTCCATAATGTCACCGACCACACCGATTACACGCGTGAACACATCATCGAGGACGGTATTGAGCGTATCATCTATCGTCCCAAGCAGCCCCGTTACGACACGCCTATCGTCATGCAGCATGGTATGTGGCACGGCGCATGGACGTGGGATACATGGGGGCCGTTGTTCGCTGAATGGGGTTGGGAAGTCCACACTCACAGCCTCCCCGGTCACAGCGGTTCGCCCACTCAAACGCCTATCGAATCTTGTACCCTCGATTATTACCTTGGCTTCCTTAAAGCCGAGATTGATCATCACGCGCACAAGCCCATCCTGCTCGGACACAGCATGGGTGGTGCGCTGGCGCAGTGGTATCTCAAATATGTGGGCGACCTGCCGGCCGTTATTTTGGTTGCTCCTTGGCCGCATGAAGTCATCCTCACGGGCGAGACAACCTATCTCACTGCTGCTGATCCAGTCGGTATGCTACTGTCCATCGTCACGCGTCGTGCCGAACACTGCCGTAACCCACAGGTTGCCGCCCACGCTTTACTCGGTCCAACATCGGTGATCTCGCCGGATGCGCTCTTTAGCAAACTCGGTCCCGAGTCGTTGATCGTCATGTTGCAGCATCACCCACCATTCTGGTTTGCACCCAAAGTAGTCAATTCGCCCATGCTCCTGCTGGCTGGCGAAGCTGATACTGTGGTCAGCGTCAGTGCTTTACAGCAAACGGCTCAGTATTACCATGCGGATTATCGTGAATATCCGGGCGCTGCTCACAACTTGATGATGGAAAAGAATTACGCCGATATTGCCCGCCACATCCATGACTGGCTGGTGAAAATCGGCATCGATTGATCCACCAAACCATTGGATTGGTTTCTGATTCATGTGGGCTGATAGTGGTAAAATACACACCATTCGCGGTTGTTCCACATAACATCAAATGGGGATCATCAGTGGCACAAGTATCTATTGGAATCGAAGTGCTGCGCGCCAATCAATTTGCGCTACTGCGGGGTAAGCGCGTTGGCCTATTCACTAACCTCAACGCTGTGGATAGTGATCTTATCAGCACCTACGACATTCTGCGCCGCGCGCCTGAAGTCAATCTGACCGCGATTTTTAGCCCTGAACATGGGCTGGCTGCTGCTCTTGCCGATGGTCAAGCCATTAATTCAGCTATTGATACGCGTACCGGACTCCCCATTCACAGCTTGTATGGTGCGACTGAACACCCCACTGCTGACATGCTGTCGAATGTCGATGTGATTGTCTGCGATAGTCAGGATATCGGTGTGCGTTATTACACCTTCACATGGACAATGTCGCATATTTTAGAAGCTGCTGGCGAACATGGCGTCGAAGTCATTATCCTGGATCGCCCAAGTCCGTTAGGCGGTTATGCCTTCGGTGCACCGCTGGATATGCGTTTTGCTTCGTTAGTCGGGCGTTTCCCTGTACCGACACAACCGGGGATGACAATGGGCGAACTGGCACAGTTATTTAATGCCCGCTGGAATCCAACTCCTGCGCAGCTAAGCATCATCAAATGTCAGGGCTACCGTCGAAGTATGATATGGGAAGAAACTGGCCTCACCTTCGTGCCGCCCTCGCCCAATATGCCACGTCTGCTCACCGCGCAACATTATCCGGGCGCGTGTCTAGTGGAAGGCACATCCCTCTCAGAAGGCCGGGGAACCGCTTTGCCCTTCGAGATTGTGGGCGCACCGGGTTTGGATAGTTACACGTTAGCCGAAACTTTAAATACCCGGGGTTGGGCAGGAGTCCGTTTTCGTCCGCATGTTTTCCAGCCGACTACCAGTAAATATGTAGGTGAACTGTGTGGTGGTGTGCAGGTACATATAACTGACCCTCTCATTTATCAACCGCTGCCTGTTTGGTTGGGCGTGTTAACCACTATCTACCAGATGCAGCCTTTCGACTGGAATGATCATTTCGAGCGCCTGATCGGAACCGATGCAGTCCGCAGTCTAGTCGAAAAGAATATCTCGCTGGACAGCCTGTTTGATGAATGGGACGTTTCCTGTGCAGCTTTCAACCAATTACGTCAACCTTATCTAATTTACGAGGATTGAACCTTGAACTATTTACCGACCTCTGCACAAGACCGTTTGGAAATATTGATCCAGCGTAATCTTGACACAGTATTTCCAGCCTGTGCGCTGGCCGTCATCAAAAGTGGTGAAACCGTACTCGATGCGGGTTGGGGAACTATTGAAGGCGTACCGGCCAGCAGCGACACTTTATATGATCTGGCGTCGGTGACCAAACTGTTCACAGTGACAGCCTTTCTATCGTTCGTCAGCGCGGGTCGCGTAGCCCTGGATGAAGCTGTCGTTAAACTCGTGCCGGAGTTTGGAAAAATTACGCCTCGAGCAATGGATGGTGGGCAAGATCCACATAGTAAAGTCCGGCTGCCTACTCCCGCTGAATTGGTCGGCAAAACGGTTGATCCTGCACTCATCACTTATCGTCATTTATTGACGCATACCTCCGGCTTACCCGCCTGGCGAGATGTTTATAACGCGGCTGGTCCCGCACCTACGCCGCCTGATCTATCTGATCCAGTTTCACGTGCCGATCGTTGGGTTCATGGTCTGCAAGCAATTTACAGCTATCCCTTTGTCGGTCAACCGGGGGAACGGGTCGTCTACAGTGATATTGGCTTGATGTTACTGGGCGAGGCACTAACACGATTAGGTGGTGCGTCATTGGATGAAATCATTCGCCAGCGCGTAATCAATCCCATCAATATCAGCAGTCCACGTTTCAATCCGGTACGTGAAGGTCACATCCCTCGTGAACAAATCGCTCCAACTGAAGATGATCCGCTGTGGCGTAAACGCCGCGTGTGGGGCGAAGTCCATGACGAAAATGCTTGTGGTTTAGGCGGTGTGGCTGGACATGCTGGCTTATTCGCAGCCGCCCGTGATGTCGCCACTTTCGGGCAAGCATGGCTGACGCGTCCGGAACAAGCCTTCGCCATTGATACGGCGCTAGCACAAGAAGCTAAACGCGAACAAGCTGAAACCGATGGAATGCGCCGCGGCTTAGGTTTTGTCATCAAAGCCTATGAGGATGCATCAGCTGGTGATTTGTTTAGCAACACAACCTACGGGCATACAGGCTTCACCGGTACATCCCTATGGATCGACCCCGACAATCAATTGGTCGTCGCCTGTTTGACCAACAGTGTTTATCCGGGGCGCGGTAAACCCGGCACATTGGAATTTCGTCGTGCCGTACATGATTTACTGGCCGAAGCCTTAAACCACTAAAAAAGGAGGTTTCATGATAACTGAACAGCCCAATCCGCGTTCCGAGCGAATTGACACCCTGTCTGCCCTGGAAATCGTTCAGATCATCAACAGCGAAGACCAAACCGTAGCCAAAGCGGTCGAAGCTGCACTCCCCCAAGTCGCACAGGCTGTGGAAGCTATTACCAGCCGTATCGAGCAAGGCGGTCGCCTCATTTACATCGGTGCTGGAACGAGTGGTCGCCTCGCAGTTCTGGATGCCTCCGAATGCGTGCCAACTTACAGTGTCCCTCGCGAATTGGTACAAGGGATTATGGCTGGCGGCAGCACCGCCCTCGTCAATTCGGTAGAAGGTGCGGAAGACGATCGTGCCGGAGCCCGTCGTGACCTAGACGCCATCGCATTTGCAGACAAAGATACGCTCGTTGGCATTGCAGCCAGTGGAACAACACCCTATGTCCTCGAAGCGATAGCCTATGCCCGTGAACTGGGCGCGGTCACGGTCGGCATATCCTGCAATGCTCCTGCTCCCCTGCTGGATGCAGCCGACATTGCCATCGGCGTTGTGCCGGGGCCGGAGGTCATCGCAGGCAGCACACGCATGAAAGCCGGTACCGCCCAAAAATTAGTTCTCAACATGCTCAGCACTGCGACTATGATTCGATTGGGCAAGGTTTACGGCAATTTGATGGTCGATGTGAGTGTATCCAACGACAAACTGCTGCGTCGCGCGCGTGGTTTAGTTGCGAAAATTACCGGAGTGGATGACGAACACGCAGCCGAATTGTTATCACAGGCTGATAACGAGGTTAAAACGGCTGTTGTCATGCAGCGCAAAAACGTGGATGCACAAGCCGCCCGTGAACTGTTGGCACAAGCCAATGGACATCTACGCCGCGTGATCGGGTAGCGCATACGGACAGAGTGGGTTACGCTACACATAGACTAAATCAGCAGAGGACTCGTTATGAAGTTTGCGCGTGTGGTCGGCAATCTGGTTGCGACTCAAAAAATTAAGGGTTTGGACGGTGTAAAGTTGCTGATGGTGCAACCGCTAAACGCCCAGCGCCAACCCGACGGTGAAATTTATGTTGCAGCGGACGCGACCAACCAAGCAGGTATGGATGAGTTGGTGTTCGTCATTGCGTCGAAAGAGGCGGCCTTTGCGTTGCCCGTGTCCTTCGTGCCAGTAGACGCAGCCATCGTAGGCATTGTTGACGACGTGGATGATAGACCGCTATACGACGAAAAATCCGTCGCGTGGAAAGTATTCGTAGGTTCGCAGGAGTAACTCATGTATATTGGGCGTGTGACAGGAACAGTTGTTAGTACGGTCAAGCATTCACTCTTTGATGGGCAAAAACTGATGCTGGTGACACGCCTGAATCTGGATGGAAGCGACACGACCACTTACGATATTTGCCTTGATGACGTGCAATCGGGCGTCGGTGATGTGGTCGTGGTACTGGATGAAGGCAGTAGTGCTCGTCAGATTATCGGCAAACGCGGGACAGGGCCAGCACGAGCAATCATTGTTGGCATCGTAGATAAAGTCGAGATGGGTGAATAAGTCACGCTATGCCTGCTCAATATACTGTAGACCTTTCACTCGACGAGTGTCTTGCCCGGTTGAACGCTGAACAGAAAGCCGTCCGCCTAGTCAACGGTTATTTGATGTCCATAACGGTGAAGTCTGTACCGTTTGGGACAGGCGCGTATCGCGTCCAGGTTACACGCAATATACGTGGTTTCCGGCGCGGACGAAAAAGCGCCATTTACGTGTTCCTCAAACGAACAGGCGGGACAATCACACAGGTCCGCATCAAAAACACTGAACAAATTACACCAATGGTTTTAGGTGCTTTACTATTGGGCTTTGGCATCATTTTAGGTTTAAGAGGTCTGTACTTCATGGCAGGTTTGTGCCTCTTACTCGGTGGTGTTGTGCTGATTATCCTCTGGATGCTCTACAGTGGGCGACTCGTTCCACGTGCCTTAGTCGAATTGGTAACACAAGCCCTACCTGCACGTCCTTCATAACTTCATTTTTCCCTCAATAGGACTTTTGATTATTAATAGTTAAGGAGTTAACAGCATCCATCATAAAAATCGGACGTATAATCTGAGTAAACAGCCCCCTTACGCCCCGCTTGCTGACTTTGGCTGCGTAATTAAGCAGGAGGACAGCGATGTACGCCCAAGTTACTTTTCTTCATGTTCCCGTCGAACAAATGCCTATGTTACGTAATGTCGTTGAAGCGCGCTATTTGTCGGTTGTAAGGCAGCGCCCCGGCTTCAAAGCAGGTTATCTCCTTGAACAGCTTGATGACCCCGGACGAGCAGAACTTGTCTTGTTCTGGGAAAACCAAGCGGCTGTCGAGTCGTTCCACCGGACGGGGATGCTACAAGCTTCGCTCTACGCATTGACGGCTGAGATGCCAGATTTAACTGTGCATCGCGAAGGATATGCTGTACGGTTAGCCATGCGCGCTCCAGAACTAGCCGCAGTCGGCTAAGACATTCGAACGCTCTACATACGTAGTTGATCTCAAAAAGACAACAGCCTTGAATAGAAAGTTGTCGATTTGCCAAATCGTCAGTAAGGTTGACGGATGGCAAATCAACTGACACATTCAAGGAGCTGCGCCATGTCTGATACAACGAACCTTTTAGGTCCGCGCAACCTGCGCGCACCGGAGTTCAAACCGGGGGAGTGGCTCAACAGCGAACGTCCTTTGACGATGGACGGGCTGCGCGGACGAGCCGTGATAGTGGACATCTGGGAATATAGCTGTATCAACTGCCTACGAACACTCCCTTACTTGCGCGAATGGAACCGGCGCTATAGCAAATGGCTTACTATCGTTGGTGTCCATACGCCGGAATTCCCCTTCGGCAAAGAAAAACCACAGATTGAGATGGCGATTCGTGAGCATGAACTCACTTATCCCATCTACCTCGACAACAACTTCAGCATGTGGGACGCCTATGCTAACCGCTATTGGCCGACTAAATATCTGATCGACCAGGACGGCTACATCCGTTACCAGAGCGCGGGCGAAGGCGGTTACGGTTTATTTGAGGAAGCGATACAGGCCGTTTTGCGCGAGAACGATGCCAACCTGACACTTCCCTCTGTGATGCAGCCGTTGCGCGATGAAGACCGTCCCGGCGCAGTGTGCTACCGTCCGACTCCGGAACTCCAAGCAGGATTAGATCGTGGAGCATTGGGTAATCCGGAAGGTTACGGGGGAGGCGCGCCAATGCTGTATATGATGCCCAAGGAACGCAGCCGGAACGCGTTTTACGTCAGTGGGGCGTGGCAGGCCAACGAGCAACACCTGACCTATCAGGGGCAAACGGAGGCGATTATCCGTGTACCCTATGAAGCGGTCGAGGTCAACGCGGTACTGACACCCTACGCCGAGATGATTGATCGGGTTGTGCATCCTGAGCCGGTGAGCGTCGAAGTGTGGCAGGACGATAAACCTCTGGACGCAACGATTATGGGTGATGATCTGACAGCCGATGGTCGGGTTGTGGTGGATCGACCCAGGATGTACAACCTCGTGCGAAACAAAGGCTTCGAGCAGCATGAATTGATCTTACGGGTGCGAACACGGGGCTTCGCGATGTACGCCTTCTCGTTTACAGGCTGCGTGAAGAATACTTAAAACGTTCGAACGGCGTTGGCAGCGGTCAATTAAAATATTGAGTACTCCGTTCAAGCCGGATGGCAAATCTGGCAGCAATTTCGGCAATGGCAAAGGTCGAATTTTTGCCAATTTTGCCAAGCATGTAGTCTTTGTCGCGCACTGTTTTCCGGCTAAAAGCGCTCAAATTATTGGCGATTTTGGCGAAGGGGTTGTCGCCGCCAACTTTGCCAAAAGATTAAAGTTACAAATCCCAAGTTTCAAAGGCTCATTCAGGACAGGTAAACAGGTTTGCCAGCAGCAACTTACTACAAGCCAGTGATTCATATTTTAAAGGATATGAGACTGCAATGGGTTACATTTTGGAAGAACATTTTGTAACTCATTCGGCGGTTCGGCACTAACCAAAATAGCTGAGCGATGATGCGGCGAGTGTTGATAGATGGTTAGAGAATAGTTTGTCGGGTTAACCGGAAATAAACCTGATTCATAAGAAATGCCGAATAAGAAGCTCTGAGCCAAAGACCGTAAACTGCTGCCAGATCTACACGGTAAATTGCCTGATTTTGGGTGAACGGCTACACTGAGAGGAGATCAACACAACGGGGAGCATTGCGTGACTCTACAGGTTTTCATCAGCTACAAAAGCGAATACCGCGAGTTTGCCCGCGCCGTCAAAAGCGAACTGAACCAATGGGGGTTTGATACATGGTTGGATGTGGACAATATCCAGCCCGGTGATTACTTCCGCCACAAGATTCAACAAGGGCTAGACAGTTCGGATGTGCTGCTGATGGTGCTGACGGAAGAAGCACAGCTTTCGCGCGAGGTGATGTCCGAGGTCGATTATTTCCTTGATGTGGCAAAGAAGCCGGTCGTGCCGCTGCGCCACCGTGAATGTAAGCCGCTGTATATCTTCGTCTCCATTCAGTATATTGATTTCGTGACTGATCAAGCCAATGGTTTTGTTCAACTTAAACAGCGGTTGAGCGAGCTTGCCGCAGGTGTCCAGAAAGCCCCGGCAGCAACCGAAGAAGTGAGCATTTCCCCGCAAAAACCCGGTGCAGCAGCGATAGCAGATCTTGTGAGTGAAGTTGATTTAGATGAGCAGCCACGGGAGCAAGCCTCATTCGATGCTTTTGGCGGATTGGTTAATAGGCCGGAACCCGAACCCAGTGACGCGAAGCGCGACGAGCCAGAACGTGAAAAATCCGCACAAGAGGAAAAAGAAAAGAAACAAGCGATTCTAGATGACGGATTGTTCGATCTTCCGCTGATGGAACCGGCCAGCCAAGCGCCACCTAAGCCGCAGCCTGTACCGCCTCCACCGCAATCGATGAGTTCGCAAAGCCCTATTGGCTATCCTGCCGCGCCGCCTGCATCACCCATCATACAACCGCAGCGCCAATCCGAATTTGCACCCCAACCTGCTTCGCCTGGACGCAAACGCAGCAGCCCGATCCTGTGGCCGCTGGCAGCGGTGGCGAGTCTGGTGATTGTCGTGGGTGCGGTGGTGCTCGTGAGTTCGAATGCAGCATTGATTAACACATCACAACAGCGGCAGGGAACGAGTCCGCTCGTGTGGGTCGGCGTGCTGGTCGTGGTGGGTGTGATCGGTATATTCGGCTGGAGACGATTTGGACGATTCGATACAAAGGGGGGTCACAGACCCTCCCCTACGGAAGATGCACAAAATCGCGCGACCATGCTGCAAAAATTGGATTATCGTCTGCGCCGGGGGCGGTGCTGCGGCATAAGGATTATGGCGATTATGAGCTGCCGCCCAACGCCAACATCCTTGATGTATTCAATGATCTCAACCGCGAACTGTTGATCCTCGGTGCGCCGGGTGGCGGCAAAACGGTGCTGCTGCTGCAACTGGCGAAGGAATTGATTCAGCAAGCGAAGAACCCTCACCCCTCTGTCCCCTCCGCATTCGCGTCAGGGCGAGGAGAAGAACCGATACCGGTAGTATTCAATCTATCATCGTGGGCGGCAGAACGTAAGCCATTAGCAGTTTGGTTAGTCGATGAACTGCGGCAGAAGTATCAAGTGCCGAAGAAGATTGCAACAGCATGGGTTGAGGGTGAAAAGCTGCTCTTGTTGCTGGATGGCTTAGATGAAGTTGCAGAACAATATCGAAATGAGTGTGTGGACGCGATAAATACCTTCCGACGGCAATATCGGATGGTTGATCTAGCACTGTGCAGTCGCAGCGAGGAATATGATGCCCTGACGAGCAAGCTGGATGTACGTGGAGCAATCGCACTTGAACCATTGAGCGAGCCAATTATTGATGCTTATCTCGATCGTCCTGAACTGGCGAGTTTACGGGAAGTCATGGCGGACGATAAAGAGTTGCAGGAGATGTCGCAGGTGCCATTTCTGCTGAACGCTATGGCGTATGCGTATAAGGGTGCAAGTGCGGTGAGTTTGGAGATTCCAGTTTTATCCACGGCTTCAGATTTTCAGGCAGATAATGATGAGTTATTTACCCTATGGTATATGTATGAAGTTGCAAGCTTAGCTCGTCGCAAGCATTTGTTTGATGCCTGGGTAAAAAAACGATCAGGCGCAATGTCTATAGGGGAATATCCCCCAAGCAAAATATTCAAATGGTTAGCGTGGCTGGCTAAGAATATGCGATCATTTTATCAAAGTACTTTCTACATTGAGGGATTACAAATCGATTGGACTGATGAAACGAATATTCCATTGTCTTTAATTCGTATCGGGAATTCTATTGCGTATGGCGTATTTTTTGGTCTTAGTTTGTCATATATAGTATACGAGCTTAGTTTGTCAACAAGCATTATCTTAATTGCTACCTTGATAGGATCAATAATTGGATTAATCTTCGGAGCAAAATATTACGATGGAGATACCAGATTTAGTATATTTAACGTTCTGAAAGTTACCTTTTCACTAAAACAAGGTTTTCAATATGATTCATATGAGAAGCAGATTGTAAGACCAAATCAAGTTATCTGGGAAGCTATTCCCAAGACTTTGTCAATACCCTTTATGTTTCTAAGTGCAGGGGTATTAGCAATATTCTTCTTACCTCCTCAAGCACATGAAGGGAATAGTCTAACTATTTATGTGTTTTCTTTGGCTTTAGTATCCATTTTTGCATTAATAATGAGCCTATATTTATCGGTTGAGGGGCGAATTTTAACAGTACATTTTGCAATTCGTATAGGTTTATGGCGTAGTGGCTATGCACCTTGGAACTATGCCCGATTCCTTGACTACTGCGCGAGTGCGGGGCTAATGCGGAAAGTGGGCGGCGGTTATATCTTCGCACACCGGTATCTGATGGAGTATTTCGCGGAGAAGTATGGAGAAAATCAGAAATAAACAGAGGTGAGCTTGCTGCCCACCCCTGCTGATTTGTAAAGGTTATTCGTCGTCGATTTCGCCGCGAACGGGTGCGGGTTTACGTCCGCCGCCGATGGGCTTGTAGTCCCACTCTTTACC